>JBCBCY010000055.1:0-506 GCA_038530285.1 Pseudomonadota bacterium | reverse complement strand
GAACGCCTGCGATATAGTCATTGATGTTGAAGGCAACGCCATTGTCGGCCAGCAAATCCTGCACAGGAACAGTAGCGCCTTTCGCGCCGATCACCGTGGCGGCGCCAGCATCAAAGACTTGAAGAATGTTTGGCTGTTGACCCGCGCGGAAGGCGGCGATGCCAGCTGTCAAGGTTTCTTCATACGTACCTTTGAACACAGGAGTGATCTTGTATTCGGTCTGGCTGGCATTGAAGTCTTCAGCGATTTTGTTAACGGTTTCACCAAGCTGGCCACCCATGGCGTGCCACCAGGTGATTTTGGTCTCGGCGAATGCAGCCGTGCTGGAACCGGCGGCAAACAACGCAGCTAGTGCAATTTTGCGAATTGACATTGGAGGGTCTCTCTTTGTTGCTGGCAGCAACGGATAAACGCTCGAAGCCGCCAATTAGCGTACCCCCGGTCACCTATTGGCGAAATTTATTGGTTGCATGACAATTTGATTGAAGAATTGTGACAGTGAATAA
>JBCBCY010000054.1:0-509 GCA_038530285.1 Pseudomonadota bacterium | reverse complement strand
TTCCTGTGATCGCTGGGGCCGGGTCGAACAACACCGCTGAAACGGTGCGGCTGGTGGAAGCGGCAAAAAGCGCTGGTGCCGATGCGGCCCTTGTGGTGACGCCTTATTATAACAAGCCAACACAGACCGGGCTGATCACCCATTTCACGGCGGCCGCCGATTGCGGCCTGCCGATCATCATCTACAACATCCCGCCCCGGTCGGTCATCGATATGACGCCTGACACGATGGCAGAGTTGGCCAAGCACGAGATGATCATCGGTGTGAAGGATGCAACGGCAGACCTGTCCCGTGTGCCCGCCCAACGGATGCGCTGTGGTCCGGATTTCATCCAACTTTCGGGGGAGGATGCCACGGCCTTGGGGTTCAACGCCCATGGCGGGCAGGGCTGCATTTCGGTGACGGCGAACATCGCGCCCAAACTGCTCTCCGAGTTTCAGGAAAGCACGCTTACTGGGGACTACGCGACTGCGCTCACCCAGCTCGACCGACTAATGCCGTTGCACGAG
>JBCBCY010000053.1:0-521 GCA_038530285.1 Pseudomonadota bacterium | reverse complement strand
CAAAGGAACAACAGCAAGTGTAAAGTATTCAGTTGTCCGGCAATTGAACAAGATAGATTTGGGCCGGCTTCTGCCCCAGCGATGGACTACGACGAGTCGGATAATTACTTCCCCTCCGAGGACTACCCAACGGATTACTACTGGGACTGGTGCGACATGCGGTATGAGTACGAGGATGGGAGCCCTGTTCCAGATCTGGAGCCCGGCAATTTTGCGCTGCCCCCTGACAGCGTCGGCACGGATGCTCTTGCACCGGACGGCGCTGACGGCGCTCCAGGTAGTGATGTTGACTATGAAATCGCAATGCCTCTCTGTCCTGATGATGATGATGATCCAGGCGGTGATGATGGAACTGCAATGCCCCCGGGCACTGATGATGGTGACGACGACGATGATGACGACGATGATGATGATGAATGCATTGAGGATCCAGAAAAGCTGCCAGAGTGCGGGATGGATTGCCTCGAAGGGCAGTGTGTGCGAAAGGGGTACGTGTACAGCTGCCACGGCCGCAGCATCGT
>JBCBCY010000052.1:0-523 GCA_038530285.1 Pseudomonadota bacterium | reverse complement strand
CTTTCCAATCCGCTGATCATCCCCGCCGATATCGTATTTGATATCGCGGCGGATCATCCGATCCATATAGGCGCGCGCCTCGTCAAAGCCGTCGACAAGTTCGACCTGATACCCTTCGGCCCGAAACCCGGCGAGGTATTCCGGCTTGTAAGGCTCCAACGCGGAGAGATCCCAAGGCTCCAACCCATCGGTATATTTCTTCGGCAGCGACTTTGAGGCCAGCACCAGCACATCATCAAAAAACCGCGCGACCCGGCCCGAGACACGCCGCCAGCGCGTTTTGCGCACGCGCACCTGCTTGCGTTTGCCATCACGCATGACTGTTCGCGTCTCGTAATAATGCGTGCCGCGCTGGCCGGTATAGCGGGTTTTCGTGTCCGCATCGAAGGTCCAATAGGGCACATAGATACCATTCATCTTGCGCCCCTTGCGCGCGTAATCTTGAAGACCATTGGGCGCGAACCACAAACTGCCAAGCCAATCCGTCACCGCATCGCGCGCCTGCGTTTCCTCCAGATGAAAG
>JBCBCY010000051.1:0-558 GCA_038530285.1 Pseudomonadota bacterium | reverse complement strand
GGCTTCTCACTGCTGTATCGCAGTCAGACCACGCGAATGTGCAAGCATTGCTGTCATTTAGGCTATCAACGGTTGCTCATCGTCGGGTCGCATTTCTAGCAACCGGCCTGCTGACTGCTCTGACTTTCGAACAAAATATGCTTGATCCGTGATTTCGGTTGATCTAAATCCTCCTTCAGCACGTAAGATTAGAACAATTCTAAACTGGTGACTTGAGGAGGCATTGAGATGGCACAGGTAGCAACCAGTATCTCGCCGGATGCGCGTGAAGCAATTGTCGACGGGTTGACACAATCGCTCGCAGAGACAGCAATAACCACATTGAAGGCGCAGAACTTCCACTGGAATGTGACCGGAATGGCATTCGGGCCGTTGCATGCCTTGTTCCAGGAAATCTACGAGGAACACTTCGTTGCGCAGGACGCCCTGGCAGAGCGCATCAAGGCTCTAGAGGCACACGCAGAGGGCCGGTACTCGGAATATCTCAAGCGTAGCCGCGTAACCGAGGATGAAGGCAAAGGTACTGATCGCGACATGATTGCCGCCATGCAAGCGGAC
>JBCBCY010000050.1:271-560 GCA_038530285.1 Pseudomonadota bacterium | reverse complement strand
GTGGCGTGGCGACGGCCCGACTTCGGGCGCAAAGCCGACACGCGCGAGCATCTGCACGGTGTCGCCATCCTCACGCGCGAGCAGGTCATGCACACGCCGATAGTTTTGCGCCATCTCGGGGAATTCCTGCAGCGCCTGGCTCAGCGGATGAAAGGCGATGCCACGCGCATTGGCGATGAGCTGCGCGCGTACCCAGGCACGGCCTGCGGCGATCTGGTGGTGGCGCGTGTTGCGGGATGTCGTTGACCAGACGAAGGCCGTGGACGAGGCGCAGGCTTTCTCGTAAAAC
>JBCBCY010000050.1:0-261 GCA_038530285.1 Pseudomonadota bacterium | reverse complement strand
GTAAAACGCGTAGGACTCGCGGAACGCGATCGCCTCGGGGTCATCCAGTGACTCGGGCGTGACGACCCCCAACAGGCCCATCGTGCTCGTGACGCGGTCATCGACCGAGAGTCCGTAGGGCGCGTCATCCACCTCGGACTTACCGATGTGCATGACCTCGATGCTTTCTCGCCGCGTGGCGTCCGTGGACCATTCGACGCTCCAGGCATCGACGGCGAGCTGGCGCAGCATTTCGACCCGCGACGCTTCGGCGGTGCCCGC
>JBCBCY010000049.1:0-576 GCA_038530285.1 Pseudomonadota bacterium | reverse complement strand
CTTTTTTTGGGGCGGTCCAAAGAATGGTGGAGTTGCGTCCGCGGCGGGCAGAGATCGTCCCCCAAACATCAAACAATCCTTGCGCCACGGGCCAAGTCCGGACGTCATGTTTACTTCAGCACCGAGAAATTGCTCAGTCGTAATGCCACTAAATTATCAAGGCAGTAGAAGCCCAAAAAGCGCCAATAAGACTGAAGTGGTGCACCCGAGAGCATTCGAACCTCTGGCCTCTGCCTTCGGAGCTGGTCAAATGACCTTTCCGAATTGCGCGATAGAGCACGCGGGAGCACGATAACCATCTGAAATATATTGATATTCAGCATCGGAACTCCGAAGTCTCTATCCGAGAATACGCCTTGATTTCCGCCCGCTCACTTGCGTGTGACTTGCGTGAAATCAGGTCTTCGAAGGGCCAGAGCATGAGCAAACTTACGAAACGATTTGTCGAGTCCGTAGCACCAAGAAGCAAAGGCCATGTCGAATGGGATGATGAATTGCCGTGTTTCGGTCTTCGCGTCTATCCGTCTGGCAAACGAAGCTACCTTCTTTTATATAGAGCGAAAGGTCGCTCACGAC
>JBCBCY010000048.1:246-595 GCA_038530285.1 Pseudomonadota bacterium | reverse complement strand
GGCTTTGCGGAACTCTTTGACAATCGCTACACGATCCTGGTGCCTGTGGAAGGTAGCGACACAGCAGCGGTGAAACGTCTTGCTGATCTTTGGCGCGGCATGGGCGCGCTGGTCGAAGAGATGGACCCCGAACACCATGATCTGGTGCTTGCGGTCACCAGCCACACACCACACCTGATTGCCTACACGATGGTGGGTGTAGCGGATGATTTGCGCCGCGTGACCGACAGCGAAGTGATCAAGTACTCGGCGGCGGGTTTTCGGGATTTCACGCGCATCGCGGCCTCTGACCCAGTGATGTGGCGCGACGTGTTCTTGAACAACAAAGAGGCGACGCTCGAAATCCTGG
>JBCBCY010000048.1:0-236 GCA_038530285.1 Pseudomonadota bacterium | reverse complement strand
CGAAGAACTCTTCGCACTGCAGCGCGCGATCAGACAAGAAGATGGCGACCACCTGCATGATTACTTTACCCGCACACGTGCCATCCGCCGTGGGATTATCGAAGCCGGGCAGGATACCGATGCCCCGGACTTTGGCCGTGTGAAGGCGCGCAACGGATGATGCGCCGGGCGGCTTTGCTGACCTGGCTGTTGGCAGGTTCGGTTGCCGCCCAGGACATCCGCCCGCTCGCCCGACC
>JBCBCY010000047.1:0-609 GCA_038530285.1 Pseudomonadota bacterium | reverse complement strand
TGTAAATCCTGGAATATGGAATTCTACTATCATAGATCTATTGATAAAACCAAACACCCCACGCCAGCTAGGACCAGGAGTCTTAGCTTTACCAATATCTCTTCTCTCTTTGCATGCCTATACTTCATTTGTCGATATGCAAGCTTCTGCGCCCCTGCTGGGCATTGTCAGTATATGTTTCTTCTCTATTAATCTATTCTTCCATTTGTCGATATTCTTGTCTCTGTGCCTGCGGCTGATCGATTATATCTTTAGTGGACCCATTTAATTGTATTTGGTATCTGGACCTCTTGTATTCTAAGTTTACATCTTTGCCTCTGGAGTATTAGATTACCATTTACCTCTTCCTTCATGAATTGACACTCTAGCTCTTTGGGATGACTGAACGAGATTGATAACATACATCTGGAGTATTGACACTTTAATCCTTTGGAAGGACCGCCCGGAGATGGTACATAGCTTCAGGAGTATTAGGATCCTAAACATAGATCTACCTGTAAAGAGCAGCTTCATTAGCTTCAGGAGTATTAGGACCAGGAGTCTTAGCTTTACCAATATCTCTTCTCTCTTTGCATGCCTTCACTTCATTTGTCGATATGCAAGCTTCTG
>JBCBCY010000046.1:0-657 GCA_038530285.1 Pseudomonadota bacterium | reverse complement strand
GCGATGAACAGGCTGTCCTCAAGTCCCACGCGCACATGACCGCCCATCTGGATGGCGGTGGCGGCCAGCTGCATCTGCGCCGCTCCGGCCCCCAGAACGGACCAGCGGTACTGATCGCCGAACAGCCGGTCGGCGGTGCGTTTCATGAACACCAGATTGTCCACGTCGGCCCCGATGCCACCCGTCACACCCAGCACGAATTGCAGAAAGACCGGTGCCTGAAACAACCCCTGATCCATTAGGAACTTCAGGTTGTAGAGGTGGCCCACGTCATAGCATTCATGTTCGAACTTGGTGCCCAGTGGGGCCAGTGCCGTCACCGCCTCCTTGATGTCGGCAAAGGTGTTGCGAAAGATGTTGGCTTCGGATCCGCGGATGTAATCCTCTTCCCAGTCCTGCTTGAAGCTGTCGTAGCGGTCGGCCAGCGTGTGAAAGGCAAAGTTCATCGACCCCATGTTCAGCGAGCACATCTCTGGTTGGAACTGAACGGCGGCGCGGATGCGGTCGCGCACCAGCATGGTGGGCGCGCCGCCCGTGGTGATGTTGACGACCGCGGTTCTGTCCATGGATTCGAGCTGCTGTTCGGTCATCTCGGAGAGCGTCTCGGTGAAGCGCTCGAGGTGTTCCTGGAGGTTTTCAAAGAGTTCGCGCTGCTTG
>JBCBCY010000045.1:0-707 GCA_038530285.1 Pseudomonadota bacterium | reverse complement strand
GGGTCTTGTTGAAAGCCACGCGATCTTCGCGTGCTATCCGCTACTCATCGCCGCCTTGTCCGGGCCGGTTCTGGGGGAAAAGGTCGGCTGGCGGCGCTGGGTCGCCATCGGGATCGGCTTTGTCGGGGTGCTGGTGATCCTGCAACCGGGCTACGCCGTTTTCGCACCTGCCGCCGCGATCCCGCTTGCCTCCGCCTTGATGTTCGCGCTTTACGGACTGCTGACGCGTTATGCCGCGCGCAAGGACAGCGTCGCGACCTCTTTCTTTTGGACCGGCACATCGGGGGCTGTTGTGATGACCGTAGCTGGTGTCTGGTTTTGGGAGCCGATGACGGCGGCAGACTGGCAATGGATGGCCGCCCTTTGCATCACCGGTGCTGGCGGGCATTGGCTGTTGATCAAAACCTACGAGGTGGCGGAGGCAAGTGCCGTGCAGCCCTTTGCCTATCTGCAATTGGTCTTTGCCAGCGCGATTGGGCTCTTGCTGCTGAATGAGACGCTAAGACCGAATGTGGCAATTGGTGCGGCGATTGTCGTAGGCGCGGGGCTGTTCACGCTTTGGCGGGAGCGGACGACCTAGGCACGCCAGTTACCCGCGATCTGGTCGCAGTATGGGGCGGACACTGGGCACCTCTCCCACTTCTTGCGGCAAGGGCCGCGCAATGGGACGGATCAGGGGTTTGGACCCGATCAGCAAATCCGTGAAC
>JBCBCY010000044.1:0-938 GCA_038530285.1 Pseudomonadota bacterium | reverse complement strand
CCGCCGCATCGCCGAAAAACTCCATCCGGATCTCGTCGAGATTGTTGGTGCCACGCCGGAACGGGACGTCTGCGCCCCAGTAGTCCGGGTCGCGCTTGAGCGAGACAAAGCGCCCGGGCTCGTAATCGTCGATCACATAGGGCGCGGTGCTGATCGGGATCACGTCGATGCCCGACTCTGCAAAGTCGCGCCCCTCCCACTGTGCCTTTTTCAGGATCGGGCGCATGCCTGCCAGCAAAGCCAGTTCCTGATCAGGCTCATTGAAAGTAAAGCGCACCGTCCGGTCAGCCACCTGTTCAAGGCTTTCCACCTTGGTCCAAAATCCAAGATATCGGGGATGTCCGACGGTGCCCAATGTTTCGTAGGACCACATGACATCTTCGATGGTCACCGGGCTACCGTCCGAGAATGCGGCACCTTCGCGCAAGGTGAATTCGACCCATTCACGATTCGGCCCCGTTTCTATCGATTCGGCCAGAACACCGTAAAGCGAGAAGGGTTCATCCAAAGAGCGGCCCATGAAACTCTCACCCAGAAAGAACCGGAGTTGCCAGGGCACCGACCCTTTGCGGATGAACGGGTTCAGGCTGTCGAAGCTACCAACCTCTGCCGTGACGATCTGGCCACCGGTCGGTGCGTCGGGGTTCGCGTAAGGCAGGGACACAAAATCCGGTGGCAGGGCAGGGTCGCCATACATAGCTATGCCATGTTTGGGTTCAGCCAGTGCGGCCTGCCCCCCGATACTGACCGCAACTGCGAAAGCGGCGCTGCGCGCAATCTTGCCGAAATCGATGCCCATTTTTTCGGTGCCCCTGCTGTTTGTTGATTTGTTGCGAACAATCGTAATGAGGGATTTCAACCTTTTCAAACTTTTAGCTTGGAGGCACGCAAGTCATTGCTTATAAAGAAGTCACTGCTCGATAGGTTTCTTGCCTGTA
>JBCBCY010000043.1:0-1518 GCA_038530285.1 Pseudomonadota bacterium | reverse complement strand
CGCAGATCGAAAGCATCGAGGCGGTCGGGCCGCGCAGCGTTCGGCTGACATTTTCGTCTGACAATCGCGAACTGGCGCTGCTGGCCGGGCTGCGACCAATCCTGAAAAAGGCGCAATGGGACGGCGTCGATTTCGCCGAAAGCACGACAGAGATCGTGCCGATCACATCTGCCCCCTACGTGATCGCGGACTTTGAGCCGGGACGGTTCGTGACCTTGCGCCGCAACCCCGATTATTGGGGCAAAGACGTCCCCTTCCGCCGCGGCACGCACAATATCGATGAGGTCCGGCTGGAATTCTTCGGCGATGAGACCGCCGCGTTTGAGGCATTCAAGGTCGGCGAGGTGAACGCCACCCGCGAATTCAACGTGGTCCGTTGGGACACCCGTTATGATTTTCCTGCTGTGCAAAGCGGCGACATCGTCAAAGAGGTGATCCCGCATCAGCGCCCATCGGGCATGACCGGCTTTGCGATGAACACCCGCCGCGAACACTTGGCGGATTGGCGCGTGCGCGATGCGCTGATCCACGCCTTCAATTTTGAATTCATCAATGAAGCGATGACAGACGGTGCGCAGCCGCGCATCACATCCTATTGGTCGAATTCCCCGCTTGGCATGTCCCACGGCCCCGCCGAAGGGCGGGTTGCAGAATTCCTAGAACCCTTTGCGGCTGATCTGATGCCGGGTGCGCTTGAAGGGTACAGCTTGCCAATCAGTGACGGATCTGAACGCAACCGTGCCGGTATCGGCACCGCTTTGGCGCAAATGGAAGCAGCGGGTTGGACGGTACAGGACGGTGCGTTGAAAGACGCAGACGGCGCGCCCTTCACCCTTGAAATTCTGCTGGATCAGGGCGGGACGGAGTTCCAATCCATCATCGACTTCTACGCCGAAAGCCTGGCGCGTATCGGCGTCACACCCACCATTACCGTGGCCGACAGCGCCCAATTCAAGGAACGCACCGATGCCTATGATTATGACATGGTCTATTATCGCCGTGCCGTTTCACTCTCGCCGGGCAACGAACAATATGTGAATTTCGGCTCCGAACAAGCAGACACGCCTGGCGGGCGAAACCTGATGGGCGTGAAATCCCCCGCCGTGGATGCGATGATTGGCCGGTTGCTGACATCGCCCAGCCAGAATGACTTTGTTGCCGCCGTGAAGGCACTGGACCGTGTGCTGACGACGGGGCGGTATGTCATCCCCATCTATCAATGGAATGTCAGCCGGATTGCACAGGCCAAAGAGCTCAAGCATCCCGATTACATCCCGATTTTTGGCGATTGGCCGGGTTGGCAGCCCGACGTCTGGTGGTATGAAGAGTAACGCAACACAAGGTCGGCGGCGCGTCGCCTGACCTCCCCAAAAGGATGTACCCGATGAAAGCTGCCATGTGTTTCGCCCTTGGCTTGTTCGTTTTGTCCGCCTGCACCCCCGCGCGCGTTGCCGGCGGTGCCGCTGTCGGCGCGGGGAAGGTGGCGGTCGGTGCGGGCAAGGTCGTTGTCGGGGCCGC
>JBCBCY010000042.1:0-2973 GCA_038530285.1 Pseudomonadota bacterium | reverse complement strand
CTGGATTCCGAGGATTTGATGATTGTCTGCGCGCGCAACCACACGGATGAAACCATCTTCGCGCTCGGTTGTCATGGCGCGGCCATTGGCCATAAACGGGAATTTGCCGGTTTTGATGTCGTGAGCTGCGTCTTTCGCCTCAGTCGGCGACAGGCCGACAGTCAGGATTTCGGGGTCGGTGAAGCACACCGCCGGGATGCAATACTTGTCCCAAACACGCTTTTCGCCTGCGACGATCTCGGCCACCATCTCGCCCTGCGACATGGCGCGGTGGGCCAGCATGGGTTCACCGGTGACGTCGCCGATTGCGTAAAGCCCACGCATCGACGTTGCACAGGTTTCGTCGATCTTGATGAACGCGCCGTCCATGTCCGCGGCCAACCGGTCAAGATCCAGCTCTTTGGTGACTGGTCGGCGCCCCACGGTAACCAGAACCTTATCGCACGCGATGATGGTTTCAGTGTCGTCAGCATCCTTGACCAACAGCGATTTGCCGTCGTCGCCGACACCCTGGGCAAAGGTCTTGGTCATTACCGTAACGCCCAGCGTCCCTAATCGGTCGGCGACAGGTTTGGTCAACTCGGGGTCGTATTGCGGCAGGATGCGCTCGGCGGCTTCGACCACGGTGACTTGGACGCCCAGCTTGGCTAGGGCTGTGCCCAATTCCAGTCCGATATAACCGCCGCCGACAACGGCCAGCTTTTTGGGCAGGACCGGATCGGCCAGCACATCGGTGGACGATTGTACAAAGGTGCCGTCAAACGGCAAAAACGGCAGTTCGACTGAGGTTGACCCTGTCGCGATGACGACGTTTTCCGCCTTGATGATGGTTTCACCCTCCGGGCCGTCCACGATCACCTTTTTGGCGTCATGGAACCGCGCGGTGCCGGCCACCTGACGTACCTTGGCTTTTTTCAAAAGCCCCGCGACGCCGCCGTTCAGGCGACCGACGATCCCATCTTTCCAAGTCAGCGTCTGGGCAAAGTCGACCTTGGGCGCGGCGGCAGTGATCCCGATGGCAGACCCTTCGGTGGCATGGGCCATTTTGTGGTATTCGTCACCGGCATGAATGATCGCCTTGGACGGGATACATCCCACGTTCAGGCAGGTGCCGCCGGGTTTGTCTTTTTCGACAATGATCGTGTCGACGCCCAGTTGGCTCGCGCGGATGGCACAAACGTAACCGCCGGGGCCGGCACCGATGACCAAGAGCTTGCAGTTCAATTCGGCCACGGTTCAGCCCTCCACAAAGATCATTGCCGGGGTTTCCAGCAGGGTTTTCAAGCGCTGCACAAAGACGGCGGCATCCCAGCCATCGATGATGCGGTGGTCAAAGCTGGACGACAGGTTCATGACCTGACGCGGAACAAACTCTGTCCCGTTCCACATGGGGCGAGTCTGCATTTTGTTCACTCCAACAATCGCCAGTTCCGGGCGGTTGATGATCGGTGTCGTGGCGATTGCCCCAAGCTTGCCCAGCGACGTGATCGAAATGGTCGACCCTGTCAGCTCGCCACGCGTAGCAGTACCTTTGCGCGCTGCGTTCGCCACGCGCGACAGCTCCCCCGCCATGTCCCAGATGGAACGCGCTTCGCAATGGCGCACAACCGGCACCATCAGACCACCGGGCGTTTGCGTCGCAATACCGATATGCGCCGCGCCGAATTCGCGAACAATTCCGGCCTCATCATCATAGAGGGCGTTCAGGTTCGGTTGCTCTTTCAGCGCTGTGACCATCGCGCGCATTAAGAACGGCAAGATCGTCAACTTGGGCTTGTCGCCACGTTCCGCGTTCAGGCTTGCACGCAGTTGTTCAAGCGAGGAAACATCCACTTCTTCAACGATAGTGATGTGTGGGATATGAAGCTTTGCCTCGGCCATCCGTTCGGCGATTTTGCGACGAAGGCCGATGATCTTGACCTCTTTAACCCTTGTATCCGGCGCGGGACCCGTCGAAGTCGCCATTGAGCCGCCGGAGGCAATGAAGTTGTCCAGATCCTCATGCGTAATCCGCCCAGCCGGACCACTGCCTGCCACCCGACGCAAATCAACGCCTGCATCCAGCGCCCGACGCCGAACAGCCGGGCTGGCTGAGGGCTTCTCTCCCTCAACACGCGGAGTTGCTGGAACAGCAGCAGCCACAGGTCGCGGTGGCGTGACGGGTTCAGACGGTGCTGGAGTCGGTTCGGGTACTCTTGCGGCATCCTCGATAGGATCAGAACTTTCCTGCACGGCGGCTTCTGCGATGTCGCCCTCGTTGCCCGGTCCATCCACCTCGATCTTCACCAGCGGCGCACCGATCGCGATCGTGTCGCCTTCGGCCCCCGCATACCAGACCACCTTGCCAGTGACCGAAGACGGAATTTCCACGGTAGCTTTGTCGGTCATGACCGCGGCAAATACATCGTCCTCGCGCAGCTCGTCGCCGATGGGCACAAGGATTTCGGCTAATTCAGCCTCTGCAATGCCTTCCCCGACATCCGGCATTAGAATTGTGTAGATGCCCATTTATGCCTCCATCACTGTATTCAGCGCGGTCACCACGCGGTCAGGGCCGGGGAAGTAATCCCATTCCGAGGCATGCGGGTACGGTGTGTCCCACCCCGCGACGCGTTGGATCGGAGCTTCGAGGTGGTAGAAGCACTCTTTCTGCACGATCGCAGCCAGTTCAGCCCCAAAGCCATTTGTCAGGGTCGCCTCATGCACGATCACGCAGCGCCCGGTCTTGGAGACCGACTGCACGATGGCGTCCTTGTCCAACGGCAAAAGCGAGCGCAGGTCGATTACTTCTGCATCAATGCCAGATGACTGAGCAGCCTCCATCGCCACATAAACCATGGTCCCATAGGCAAGGATCGTCGCCGCCGTGCCTTCACGGCGCACTGCTGCCTTGCCCAATTCAACCTTGTGATACCCCTCTGGCACATCGCCAAGCTCGTGCTTTTTCCAAGGCACTATCGGCTTGTCGTGATG
>JBCBCY010000041.1:0-3566 GCA_038530285.1 Pseudomonadota bacterium | reverse complement strand
GTCGGCGCAGATGAGTGCGTTTTTCTCCATTTGGTCCGGTGCGCCGCTGATGGTCACCTAAATGACGCAGCACTCATGGCCGCATTGATCGTTGGGCCGTCAAAGGCCGAACATATCGCAATCCTCGCCGGTCAAGTTGGGACTTGCACGCGAAAAATCCACAACGCGCCACCTGAATATTCACCCGACACCGCACCAAATGTCGTGCGACTTCACTAGTCTAGCTAAAAAAGGGAATAGCCAAATGAAACATCTTATGTCGAGCGCGCTTGGAACGGCGCTTCTTGTCGCCGCACCGGCGCTCGCGGATAAATCCGCGGTGCTGGATAACTACGCAGATATCGCTTTGGCGAAATACGAAGACAGCCTTACGACAGCTCAGACACTGCTGACGACCGTCAATGCGCTCATCGACGAGCCATCGGCAGAAAACCTCCAAGCCGCGAAATCTGCATGGCTGGCCGCGCGTGTTCCTTATCAGCAAACCGAGGTCTACAGGTTCGGCAATGCGATCGTCGATGATTGGGAGGGCAAAGTGAACGCCTGGCCTCTCGACGAAGGGTTGATCGACTATGTCGATGCAAGCTACGGCGGCGCAACGGATGAGAACGAGTACGCCGTACTCAACGTGATCGCGAACCCCAGCTTCACCCTGTCCGGCGAAACGATTGACGCCAGTGAAATCACACCCGCCTTTTTGGAAGGTGCGCTACACGAGGCGGACGAGGTCGAGAGCAATGTGGCCACCGGCTATCACGCAGTCGAATTTCTCTTGTGGGGGCAGGACCTGAATGGTCATGGCCCAGGTGCAGGCAACCGTCCCTGGACGGATTACGCGCAAGGTGATGCCTGCACAGGCGGGAACTGCGACCGCCGCGGCGACTATCTAAAGGCAGCAACGGAGCTGCTGGTGTCCGATCTGGAATGGATGGTCGCGCAATGGCAGGCTGGCGGGGACGCCCGCACCCAACTGACCGCAGACGAAAACGCTGGGATCAGCACGATACTGACCGGAATGGGGTCGCTTAGCTACGGTGAAACGGCTGGTGAGCGGATGCGCCTTGGCGTGATGCTGAATGATCCCGAAGAGGAGCATTCCTGTTTCGCCGATAACACGCATAACGACCATTTTTATAATGCGGTCGGCATCCGTAACGTCTATCTGGGCAGCTACACGCGTATTGATGGCTCCGTTGTCTCCGGCGAAGCGCTGTCTTCGCTGGTAGCCGCAGCAGATGCGAATACAGACGCGGAAATGCAATCAAAGCTCAACGCAGCTGTGATCGAAATGCTTGAGATGAAAATCGCTGCCGAAAGCGGTTTTTCCTACGACTCCATGCTGGAGCGGGGCAATGCCAAGGGCGAAGCGTTGATCATGGGCGGTGTCAACGCATTGGTTGATCAAACACGGTCTATCGAGCGCGCCGTGGCAGTGTTGGGCGTCGATAAGATTGAATTCGAAGGGTCTGACAGTCTCGACAATCCGGATGCTGTCTTTCAGTAAGTCAAAGTAACCCAGCTTTGGCCGGGCATGTAGGTGCCCGGCTTGTTTGCAAGGTAGTTCAGATGGCGAAAGACAAAGCTTCCAAGACCCCAAGCCCGTGTATCGACGTTTGCAAATTCAAACGCGAAGGCCATTGCATCGGCTGCTCAATGACCAAAGCACAAAAGTCACTGTTCAAAGAGCTCAAGAAAAACAAGCACCGCGAAGCCTTTGTCGAAATGCTTGTGGGCCAGCAATCTCGCTTGGGCAAATACCGCCACTGGGCGCCGCAATACCTGCGCAAATGCCTCAAGAAAAAGGTCAAGCCAATCCCAGCTGTACGAGACGTGGCTTGACCTCCCGGCGTTTGCTAGAACGCCTCGCTCAGGTGGCTACCTCGCTGCCTTGCTACCGGGATCGGTGGCTGGGTGGCAATGGTGGCTGCCTTTGCATTTACATCTAAAAGCCTCCCGACTTCACGCGAGGTGAGAGCGCAAGAACCAAGCGAACTTTTCATGTTCCTGACCGCGTGCAATGCACAGATCTTCGGTCAGTGTATCGCCATGCTCTGCTGCCATCGCCCCCGCACCGGCCAACGTTGCCGCAAGTGTTTCTTGCGCTTCTTGCATGGCCTTAATCATTTCTTTGTCGGACGCATGACCGTCATGCTCTTTGATCTTTGAGCGTTTCAACATGCCGGCGAGCGTACCCTCTGCATGGCCCTTGATTGCCTTGATGCGTTCGGCAAGATCATCTTGAGCAACAAAATGGTCTTCGTAAATCTTCTGGAATAAATCATGCAGCGGGCCAAAGGCCATGCCGGTGACATTCCAGTGGAAATTCTGGGCAAGCATGGTTGTAACAGCGGTTTCTGCAACGGATTGGTTCAATGCTTCCACGATAGCGGCACGCGCATCTGTGGAAAGCGCGACAGCTGACTGGGTCATCTCGGCTCCCTCGGAATTAGATTTTCTGGCTAGCTTGCAACAAAGCTGGCTGGCGCTGCTCTTTAACTAGGCAACTCCAACGCTAAGGCAAGAAGTTTTTAGAATAATTCTAATTCAGAGAAAAACAGTTGGCAATCCGACCAATCAGAAAACGCACCAAGCGACGATTTTCGAACGCAACGCGAGAGCTCAGCAGAAAGCGCGCGCTATCTTCGTCACCCTCGCCGCAAGCCATTCCGAGACGCATGAGCCATTGCTCATCGAACGTCTGTTCGGTTGTCCCCGGCGCAAACAGCCTGGCTGGTTTGCCGAAAGCCTCACTCAAGCATCGCATCAAGGCTTCAGCATGCGCGTCACGCGAAGCGGACCGCTCGACCTTTAGCAAGGCGCAGGCCTCGAACAAGTCTGTCCTTGGTTTGACGCGGCACTCCATAGCCACAAACCTCAAATGGTTGAGGAAGGCCCAAGTTTCAGGATGAAACGCTGTATTTGCGTCATTTTCCACATCCCGCAATTGCACCCAGTTCAATGTCGCAGATGTTGGAGATGGCACCATGTAGCAGAATCTTTCAGGTTTGCGCCGACAAATAGGCTCGCCACAGCGCATTCCTGAGTATATTTATAAGATATGAAGATTTTCTCAAGCCTGACTCTTACTGTTTTCATCAGCTTTTTGTCACAAATCGCTGACGCTGAGCCTGTATTGTTAGATTTACACCTTCAAATCGTCCCCCGAACCGCAGAAGAAACCTCGAGGATCGAGGGCGTGGTACGTCCCACGCGCGATTTTTCGAAGGCCGAGTCATTCGAGACGAATCAAGCAGGAGGCGCAACAGTCCGACCCCGTGACACCTCCAATGCCTTCAGCCAAGCCTCGGCCAATATCAGCTTTGAACGCGAGTTAGACTTCAAGGTTGGGAATGGGCTCTTCAAAAAGCTCTGGGTCTCTTCCCCCTCCTCAACCTTGGCCTCAGATGGCCTTGGCCCGCTCTACAACGCTCGGTCTTGCCAAAGATGTCATCTGAAAGACGGTCGCGGGCACCCGCCAGAGGGCCCCGATGATACGGCCGTGTCCATGCTTATGCGCGTTTCAATACCCGGCGGACCCGGCATTGCAGAGATCGAAGACTATCTCG
>JBCBCY010000040.1:0-4115 GCA_038530285.1 Pseudomonadota bacterium | reverse complement strand
CGCGGGCTTTGGTTCAGTTTTTCAAGCACGTCGATGACAAGTTTCGACCAGCCAAGCCGCGCATGCGCCTTCATGCTTTGGGGCGGTCCTGCCGGGACTTATGCCAAACACCTGGCATCGCATCATCTGATCCATATGTCCGCTCATCCATCCCCCCTTTCCGTGCATCGCGGCTTTTTCGGGTCGCGCCCATTTTCAAAGGTGAACCAGTGGCTTATTGATCGGGGTCAAGAGCCAATCCACTGGGCGGATCCATGACCGACATCCTCGACAAGATCAAAACCTACAAACTTGAAGAGGTCGCAGCCCGCAAAGCCAGCCTTCCCTTGGCTGATGTCGAGGCGCGCGCGCATGATGCCCCGCCGGTCCGCAGCTTTGCCGACCATCTGGCCGATGCCGCGCGTGAAGGCTACGGGCTGATCGCCGAAATCAAAAAAGCGAGCCCCTCCAAAGGGTTGATCCGCGCCGATTTCGACCCGCCCGCGCTCGCCCAAGCCTATGAGGAAGGTGGTGCCACCTGCCTGTCGGTCCTGACCGATGGTCCCAGCTTCCAGGGCGATGACAGCTATCTGACCGCCGCGCGCAGCGCTTGCGCCCTGCCCGCCCTGCGCAAGGATTTCATGTATGACACCTATCAGGTGGCCGAGGCCCGCGCGCTGCATGCTGATTGCATCCTGATCATCCTCGCCAGCGTCAGCGATGCGCAGGCGCAGGAACTGGAAGACGCTGCCTTTCACTGGGGCATGGATGTGCTGCTTGAGGTGCATGACGCAGACGAGCTTGAACGCGCAAGCCATCTCAAATCTCCGCTGATGGGGATCAACAACCGTAACCTAAAGACGTTTGAGACGACGCTCGACACCACACGCACCTTGTCGAAACTGGTTCCGGCGGACCGGACCATCGTTTGCGAAAGCGGACTGAGCAGCCCCGAAGACCTCGCCGACATGGCCCGCCACGGCGCGCGCACCTTCCTGATCGGCGAAAGCCTGATGCGGCAGGATGATGTGGCCACTGCCACGCGCACACTGCTCGCCAACCCACCGCAAGGGGGCATGTGATGTCTGGGCTTTCGCATTTCGACAGCGACGGCAAGGCGCATATGGTCGATGTATCGGACAAGCCCGTGACCGCGCGCATTGCCGTGGCCGAGGGATACGTGAAAATGGCGGCGGAGACGCTCGACCTGATTAAAGACGGCCGCGCCGACAAAGGGGATGTACTCGGCATTGCCCGGATTGCTGGCATCACCGGCGCCAAGAAAACCGCCGACCTCATCCCCCTCTGCCACCCGCTACCCATTACCAAGGTCGCACTGGAACTCACCCCCGACGACACGCTGCCCGGCATCCGTATTCAGGCCACTGTGAAAACCGGCGGCCAAACCGGGGTCGAGATGGAGGCGCTCACGGCCGTCAGCACCGCCGCCCTCACCGTCTATGACATGGTCAAGGCGGTGCAAAAGGACATGGAAATCGGCGGTATCCGCGTGACGTTGAAAGATGGCGGCAAGTCGGGCCGGTTTGAAAACCCATGATCTCAGTAGAAGAGGCTTTGGCACATCTCTTTGCGCTCGCCGACCCGTTGGACACAGAGCTTGTCAATCTGCACCTAGCCTCGGGCCGCGTTCTTGCCCAGGATGTCAGCGCCCGGCGCAACCAGCCTCCCTTCGCCGCCTCTGCCATGGATGGCTACGCCGTGCAAAACGCCGATGCGACGCCCGGCGCAACGCTCATCGTCATTGGTGAAGCGGCTGCTGGACATGGTTTTCCCGGCGGGGCCAAGAAAGGCCAAGCCGTCCGCATCTTTACCGGCGCACCACTGCCCAAAGGGACAGACCGGGTGGTCATTCAGGAAGACGTTGTACGCGGCGACAACAGCATCACCTTGTTGGAACACTTGGACGAAAAATCACATGTCCGTGCCGCCGGTGCAGATTTCCAAATCGGCGACCAGATCACGGCGCCGCGCTTACTCTCACCCTCAGACGTTGCATTGCTTGCCGCAATGAACATCGCGCAAGTGCCAGTCACCCGCAAACCCGTCGTGGCAATCATCGCAACGGGCGATGAGCTTGTGCAACCGGGCGAGGATCCCGGCCCCGATCAGATCATCGCATCCAACAGCTATGGCCTGGCCGCACTGTTGGAACAAAACGGCGCCCATCCACGCCTTCTCCCCATCGCACGCGACAACGCGCCGTCCTTGCGGCTCGCCTTTGACCTCGCCCAAGACGCCGACCTGATCATCACCATCGGCGGTGCGTCGGTCGGCGATCATGACCTGGTGGGCGACATTGCGCAGGAACAGGGGATGGAACGCGCCTTTTACAAGATCGCGATGCGCCCCGGCAAACCGCTGATGGCGGGTCGTATGGCCAACGCCACGATGATCGGGCTGCCGGGCAACCCCGTTTCGGCGATGGTCTGCGGGCATATCTTTGTGCTGCCCGTCATTCGCAAGATGCTGGGTCTCGGCGCGGCGCCGGCCCCGCGCCAAACGGCCACGCTCGCCGCTCCAATCGGCCCCAATGGTCCGCGGGAACACTATATGCGCGCGCATCATGGCCCAGAAGGTGTCACCGTTTTTGATCGACAAGACAGCTCTCTGCTGACTGTTCTGGCAGATGCAAACTGTCTCGCGATCCGCCCGATCAACGATCCCGCCCGCGCCAAAGGCGAAATGCTTGATATCATTCCTCTGTGACTTTCTGTGTCCATGCAAACTTCCGCCGGCGGCATCCAGCACCACCAGCACGCGAAACATTTGACACAAAAGGGGAACATGCATAGAACATATGCAAAACTGACGGAGGGAGCAGCCCCATGTTGACGAAAAAACAACTCGACCTTCTGGAATTTATCCACAAGCGGGTGCAGCGCGACGGCGTGCCGCCCAGCTTTGATGAGATGAAAGAGGCGCTTGATCTGCGCTCGAAATCCGGCATTCACAGGCTGATTACCGCGTTGGAAGAACGGGGTTTCATTCGCAGGCTGGCGCATCGCGCGCGGGCGCTGGAAATCGTCAAACTACCCGACTCAATGCAAGCCAAAACCGGCTTTACCCCCCGTGTCATCGATGGCGACAAACCCGACGCAATTCCACCGAAAGCGGTGGCAATCGATACAGGCGCTGTCGAATTGCCCGTCATGGGCCGCATCGCCGCGGGTGTGCCGATAGAGGCGATCAGCCAGGTCTCGCACTCTGTGTCCGTGCCCGGCTCTATGGTCGGCGGTGGCGAACATTACGCCCTTGAAGTCAAAGGCGATTCCATGATCGAGGCCGGGATCAATGACGGCGATGTCGTGGTGATCAAGGAAACCAATGTGGCCGATAACGGCGACATTGTCGTGGCCCTGGTCGAAGGTCACGAGGCGACGCTGAAACGTTTCCGCCGCAATGGCAGCGCCATCGCGCTCGAGGCCGCAAACCCCGCCTATGAAACCCGCGTGTTCCGCGACGATCAGGTCAAGGTGCAGGGGCGGCTCGTCGGACTGATCCGCACTTACTGATCGGGCCGTCATTCGCTCAAAAGGGTCGCTGCGGCGGCCCGTTCTTTCGCCAATACGAACACATCCTGCCGCAGACCATCCCTGCTGTTCCAGGGCCGCGCGCCAGCAACTGAGCGGGCCGTCGTCACCTGCAGATCGCCATTCTCAAGCAGATCGAGTGCAAGCGATCCGGTTTCGCGCAGGCGGCCAAGATCAAACACCTCGCAAGGGCGGGCCGTTTCAACCAGCTGATTGCTGATCAGAACATCCGCGCCGCCACATCCATCAAGGTTCGCTAGGGCCGTCTTGCCAGAGACCTGAGTGATGCGCCAATCTGCCAATGTGGTTCGGATGACGCGCCCCTCTCGCACCAAACCGACACGTTCCGCTGCGACCTCCTGCGCGACCGGCGCGCCGTCATTCTCAAGCCAGATCCCCGCCACAAAGCCCGACCCGCTGGGCTTGGACAAAGCGCGCCCTTCTGCCGTCATCATCCCCATGAGTGACCCGTTGTCAGCCACAAGAACGTGCGGACGCGTCGTCTGCACCCAGAATAATCCGGCAATGAGAGGCAAGGCCAATCCCGCATAGCGTACCCGGCCCTGCAACAGCACAAACGCCAAT
>JBCBCY010000039.1:5236-5676 GCA_038530285.1 Pseudomonadota bacterium | reverse complement strand
GCCCATGACCTCACCGGTTGAGCGCATCTCGGGGCCGAGGATCGTGTCGACGCCGGGGAAGCGGGCAAAGGGGAGCACGGCCTCTTTCACGCTGAACCACGGGGTTTTCGGGTCGGCGAGGGTGAAGGCATCGCCCAGGGGCAGGATCTCCATCGGGTTGTCGGTGACCGGGTAGGGGTCGCGCAGGGGGAAGTTTGACAGTGGCTCACCCGCCATCAGCCGTGCCGCGATGGAGGCGATGGCGGAATCCGTCGCCTTGGCCACGAAGGGCACAGTGCGGGAGGCGCGGGGGTTCACCTCGATCAGGTAGACGGTTTCGTCCTTGACGGCGAATTGCACGTTCATCAGGCCCACGACGTTGAGCGCCTTGGCCAGCGCCTCGGTCTGCGTCCGGATTTCGGCGATCATCGCGTCAGAGAGCGAGTAGGGGGGCAGCGAGC
>JBCBCY010000039.1:0-5226 GCA_038530285.1 Pseudomonadota bacterium | reverse complement strand
CGGAATGCACACCGGCCTCTTCGATATGCTGCATGATGCCGGCGACATGGGTGTTTTCGCCGTCTGATAGGCAGTCCACATCGACCTCGACCGCGCCCGACAGATAGCTGTCAAGCAGGACGGGGCTGTCGCCGGAGACGACGACGGCGTCGGAGATATAGCGTTCGAGCTGGGCCTGATCGCGGACGATCTCCATGGCGCGTCCGCCAAGGACGTAGGAGGGGCGGATGACGAGGGGGAAGCCGATTTCGTTGGCGATTTCAAGCGCTTCGACGTCAGTGGAGGCGATGCCGTTCTTGGGTTGCTTGAGGCCGAGCCGGTTAACCAGATCCTGGAACCGCTCTCGATCTTCGGCCAGGTCGATGGCGTCGGGCGTGGTGCCGAGGATGGGGATGCCCGCGTCATTCAGCGCGTTGGCGAGTTTCAGCGGTGTCTGCCCACCGAACTGCACGATGACGCCGTGCAGCGTGCCGTTTTCCTGCTCGACCCGCAGGATTTCCATCACATGTTCGAAGGTGAGCGGTTCGAAATAGAGCCGGTCGGACGTGTCGTAATCGGTGCTGACCGTTTCGGGGTTGCAGTTGATCATTATCGTCTCATAGCCCTGATCGGTCAGGGCGAAACAGGCATGGCAGCAGCAATAATCAAACTCAATCCCTTGCCCGATCCGGTTGGGGCCGCCGCCGAGGATGACGACCTTTTTGCGGTCGGAGGGCCGCGCCTCGCATTCCGCGTCACCCATGACGGGGGTTTCGTAGGTGGAATACATGTAGGGCGTCTGCGCCTCGAATTCTGCGGCGCAGGTGTCGATCCGTTTGAAGACAGCGTTGACGCCAAGATTGCGGCGGGCGCGGCGGATCTGGTCCTCATCCCGACCTGTCAGCGTGGCGAGGCGGGCGTCGGTGAAGCCGAGCATCTTGATGGCGCGGAGATTGGTTTCATCGACGGGCAGGCCGTTTTTGATGATGTCGGCCTCGGCCTGGATGATCTCGCGGATACGGGCAAGGAACCATGGGTCGAACTTGGTGACGGCGAAGATGTCATCATCCGACAACCCGTGGCGCATGGCCTGTGCGATGACGCGCAGCCGGTCGGGGGTCTGTTTGGCGAGGGCCTTTGTGATGGCGGCTTTGTCAGGCGCGCCGAGGATGTCGATGTCGTCGAACCCAGTCAGGCCGGTTTCCATGGACGCCAGCGCCTTTTGCAAGGATTCGTGGATCGTGCGGCCGATGGCCATGGCCTCGCCCACGGACTTCATTGCCGTGGTCAGATAGGGTTCTGAGCCGGGGAATTTTTCGAAGGCGAAGCGGGGGATTTTGGTGACGACGTAGTCGATTGTGGGCTCAAACGAGGCCGGGGTGACGCCGGTGATGTCGTTGTCGAGTTCGTCGAGCGTGTAGCCCACTGCGAGTTTCGCCGCGATCTTGGCGATGGGGAAACCGGTGGCTTTGGAGGCCAGCGCGGAAGACCGCGACACGCGCGGGTTCATCTCGATCACGACCATGCGCCCGTCAGCGGGGTTGACCGCCCATTGCACGTTGGACCCGCCCGTTTCGACCCCGATTTCGCGCAGCACGTTGATCGAGTGTGTGCGCATGATCTGGTATTCTTTGTCCGTCAGCGTCAGGGCCGGGGCGACGGTGATGCTGTCGCCGGTATGCACGCCCATCGGATCCACGTTTTCGATGGCGCAGACGATGATGGCGTTGTCGGCCTTGTCGCGGACGACCTCCATCTCGTATTCTTTCCAGCCGAGCAGGCTTTCATCGACGAGGATTTGACCGACGGGGGATGCATCCATGCCGGAGCGGCAGAAATGGATGTATTCTTCACGGTTATAGGCAACCCCGCCGCCGGTGCCGCCGAGGGTGAAGGCGGGGCGGATGATGGCGGGGAGGCCAATGTCCTCAAGCGCTTCGAGCGCGATTTTAACGCCTGCGTCGAGGTCGCCATCGGGGGCGGTAACGATCGTGGCCTTTGGGTTTTCAATGCCGAGCCGGTCCATCGCTTCGCGGAAAAGCTTGCGGTCTTCGGCCATTTCGATGGCTTCGCGCTTAGCGCCGATCATCTCGACCTCGAATTTATCGAGCACGCCCATATCGGCGAGGGCCAGTGATGTGTTCAGCCCGGTTTGGCCGCCCATGGTGGGCAGAAGGGCGTCGGGGCGCTCTTTTTCGATGATCTTGGCCACAATTTCAGGGGTGATCGGTTCGATATAGGTGGCATCCGCCAGCTCCGGATCGGTCATGATCGTGGCCGGGTTGGAGTTGACGAGGATCACCCGGTAGCCTTCCTCGCGCAGGGCCTTGCAGGCCTGCGCGCCGGAATAGTCAAATTCGCAGGCTTGGCCGATGATAATGGGGCCCGCGCCAATGATCATGATCGACTGGATGTCGGTACGTTTTGGCATGGCAGCGCCCCTCAAACTTGCAAATTGTTGGGGGTTATAGGCATGGCGTGGGGTTGTGCAAGGGGCTCATCAAAATTCTAGAATTTTGATGCCGGTCACGCCATTTGATCTATGTCAAGTTTAATTGACAGCTATTATGTCAACTTAAGCTGACATAATGGGGAGTCAGCCATGCGCATTCTGTTTGTTCACCCGAATTATCGCTCTGGTGGGGCCGAGATCGCGGGGAGCTGGCCACCGGCCTGGGTCGCTTATCTGACGGGATCGCTGCGCCGGGTGGGCTTTGACGATATTCATTTCATTGATGCAATGACCAATGACATCACCGATGCGGATTTGGCTGATCAGATCGCGGCGATTGCCCCGGACGTTGTGGGTGTGACCGCGATTACCCCGTCGATCTACAAAGCGGAAGAGATCTTGCGGCTGGCGCAGGAGCGGGTTCCGGATGCCTTGCGCATGCTGGGCGGCGTGCATGCGACGTTCATGTATAAGCAGGTGCTGTCCGAGGCGCCCTGGGTCGATGTGATCGTGCGTGGTGAGGGTGAGGAAATATTGACCGAACTGATGTGTGCCGTCCGCGATGGCCGTTGGCCTGCGGAAAAGCGCAATATCCATGGGCTGGCCTTTGTTGACAGCGACGAGATTGTCGCGACCCAGGCGGCGAGCACGGTAAAGGATCTGGATGGGATCGAACCCGACTGGTCCATTCTGGAGTGGGAGAAGTATATCTACATTCCGCTGAACACCCGCGTCGCAATCCCCAATATGGCGCGCGGCTGTCCCTTTACCTGTTCGTTCTGCAGTCAGTGGAAATTCTGGCGCGATTATCGGGTGCGCGATCCCAAGAAAGTGGTCGATGAGATCGAGAAGCTGGTGAATGAACAGGGTGTCGGGTTCTTCATCCTCGCCGATGAGGAGCCCACGATTAACCGCAAGAAGTTCATTCAGTTCTGTGAGGAACTCATCGCGCGGGGCCTGCCGGACCGCGTGAAATGGGGGATCAATACGCGGGTCACGGATATCTACCGCGACCGCGAGTTGTTGAAATTCTACCGCGAGGCAGGGCTGGTGCATGTGAGCCTGGGGACCGAGGCCGCAGCACAGATGAAGCTCGACCAGTTCAACAAGGAAACCAAGGTTGAAGAGAACAAGACCGCCATCCGCCTGTTGCGCGAGGCGGATATTCTGGTGGAGGCGCAGTTCATTGTGGGCCTTGATAACGAGACGCCTGAGACGCTGAACGAGACCTATAAGATGGCGTGGGATTGGCAGCCGGACCTGGCGAATTGGGCGATGTATACGCCCTGGCCGTTCACGCCGCTCTTTCAGGAACTGAAAGACAAAGTCGAGGTGTTCGACTTCAGCCGCTACAATTTCGTGACCCCGATCATGAAGCCCAAGGCGATGGAGCGGGGGGAACTTCTGGACGGCGTGATGAACAATTACCGCCGGTTCTACATGAAAAAGGCGTTGTTTCATTATCCGTGGCGGGGGACCGGGTTCCGCAGGCGCTATCTGCTGGGCTGTCTGAAGGCATTCATGAAAGCGGGCTTTGCGCGCACATTCTACGATCTGGGCAAGGTGGGCTATACCGGGCCGCAATCGAAGAACCGGCTCGATTTTCAGTTTGATGGCACCCGCCAGATTGCCGAGGCGCAGATGGAGGATTGGGAGGCATCGGCGGATCGCGCGGCAAAGGCGGCGGAGCGGCGGGCGGCAATCCGCGCGCAGGGGAAAGCGCGCGCTGTTCAGCGGAACGCGGATTTCAAGATGCCAAACGGCGCGCATGTGAAGGCTTGCGGTGGCGGGTCCGATCAAATGGAGGATGCCTAAGGATGCGCGCAGCCCACAGGGCCTAATCGGGCCGAATGCGATTTTGCAACTGCTTCCGGTGTTGGAGCAGGCGGGCGGTGCGCAGTTACGAGACCAGGTGATGGCGGCAGCGGGTGTTTTTCGTGTGCCCAGTGATGCCGGTTTGATGGCGGAAGCCCCCGCGGCGCGGATGCATCAGGCCTTACGTGCGATTGAGCCGGAAATGGCGCCATCGCTGGCCTGGGCGGCGGGCGTGCGGACCGGCGATTACATCCTGGCGCATCGTATTCCGAAACTGGCGCAGCGTGTCTTGCGTCTGTTGCCGGGCCGGTTGGCTGCGCCGGTTTTGACGAAAGCCATTGCCGGGCATGCCTGGACCTTTGCCGGGTCAGGTGGTTTTTCGGTGGCAGGGCCATTGGTGTTCGAGATCTCCGATAACCCGATTGTGCGCGGCGAGCGTGCTGATTATCCGCTGTGCCATTGGCACGCGGCTGTGTTCGAGACGCTGTTTTCCGAATTGGTTGATCCGGACCTGCGCTGTGCTGAAACCGCCTGTTGTGCGATGGGCGCACCAGCCTGCCGGTTTGAGATGACCCGCATGGGTTGACACGGGGTGTGCAAACGGGTGTATCGGGCCGACCGATTTGACCCGTTTAAGGACATGCCCCATGCACGCCTACCGCTCGCATACTTGCGCTGAATTGACTGCCGCCCAAGTTGGCGAAACCGTCCGTCTGTCGGGCTGGGTCAATCGGGTGCGCGATCATGGGGGTATCCTGTTCATCGATCTGCGGGACCATTACGGGATCACGCAGGTTTTGTGCGACCCGGATTCGGCGGCGTTTTCGGCTGTAGAGGCCGTGCGGTCGGAGTGGTGCATCCGCATCGATGGCGAGGTGAAGGCGCGAGACGAAAACCTGGTGAACCCCAAGATCCCCACCGGCGAGATCGAGGAGATTGACCGCGATATGGAAGAACTGAAGAGCACACGTCTGAACTCC
>JBCBCY010000038.1:0-6714 GCA_038530285.1 Pseudomonadota bacterium | reverse complement strand
CGGTCATCACCGTTTGCGGATCTGCGGCGGCAGAGGAATGCCCCTATTGGCCCGGCGCACCGGTTCGTGCCCATTGGGGCGTGGACGACCCCGCAGCCGCCGCACCTGATGACCAGCCAGCGGCATTTACTGAGGCCTATGACAAACTGCATGCCCGCGCGCAGGCATTTCTGAGCCTGCAATTCGAAAATATGGACCAGGGCGCGTTGCAGGCCGAACTGAACAAGATCGGCCAGTCCTGATGCAAAAATTGCTGGCAGAAGGCGTGGGAACAGCGTTCCTGCTCATCGGTGTGGTCGGCTCGGGCATCATGGGTGAGGCACTGGCGGGCGGCAATGTTGCCATCGCGCTATTGGCAAATGCCATTGCGACGGGCTGCACGCTCTATTTCATCATCACCACACTAGGGCCAATTTCCGGCGCGCATTTCAACCCTGCCGTCACGCTCGCCTTTCTGATCCGGCGCGAGATCACAGTCCGCGACGCTGCGGCCTATGTGCCTGTCCAGATTATCGGTGGCATCTTGGGCGTCTGGGCCTGCCACATCATGTTTGATCTATCGATCCTGCAAGCCTCGACCACCGACCGGACCGGTGTGCCGCAATGGTTCTCAGAAATCCTTGCGACATTCGGGCTGCTGTTCGTCATCTTCGGGGGGATCAAACAACGCCCTGATGCCGTCCCGACGCTCGTCGCGCTCTACATCACCGGCGCCTATTGGTTCACATCGTCCACCAGCTTCGCGAACCCCGCCGTGACCATCGCACGCGGCTTCAGCGACACATTCGCAGGCATCAATCCCGCGCATATCCCGATGTTCATCGTGATGCAGATCGTCGGTGTGGCTGTCGCAGCGTTGGTCCTGCCACGGCTTTTCCCAAAGGACTAGCCCAGCGACGTCACCCACAGGATCGTCGCGTCTTCCTGACTGATCGACACAACATTGTGGCCCATCGCGGCGTCGTAATAGGCGCTGTCGCCCCGGCCCAGTTCAACCGGTTCGTAGAATTCGGTGTAAAGCCGCACGCGCCCGGTCAGGACGAACAGAAACTCTTCCCCGTCATGGCGGACCCAACCGTCAAAATCCGCCATGTCGCGGGCCCGAACGCGGGCACGGTATGGCAGCATTTTCTTCGCAGTCAGCGCGCTGGCCAGAAGATCATGTTCGTAGGTCGTCGTGATCTGCTTGGTCGCCTCGTCTGACTTGGTGACCGCCATCCGCCCATTCACCTGGCCTTTCGAGGGTGGCGTGAAGAGCTGCGGTACCGAAATCTCCAACCCCACAGCCAGCTTTTTCAGCGCATCATATGTCGGCGACATCTGCCCATTTTCGATCTTCGACAGTGTCGACCGGGCCAACCCCGCCTGTTGCGCGGCCTGTTCCAGTGTCCAGTCGCGCGCTTTACGCAGCTCGCGCACCCGCGCGCCCAGATCAAGCGGTTGGGCCACACTGCTATCGCCGTTTTCATGGGCGATGCGGATCAGGTTTTTCGGATCGATATCAGACATGTGGCACGTCATACGCGCGCGCCTGCGATCTTGCAACTCAGCCGCCTTGGGCGTAGCCCCGACATATGCTTTCGGTCACCGATCCTACGCCCCTGCCCCCGCCGCCTGCCGCGTTCAATATGGCGGCTTATGTGCTGGGCCATACGGATAGGTTGGCGTCCAAACTGGCGCTCAAGATCGTCGGTGATCAGCCGGAGGCGTTTACCTACGCCCAAATCAAGGCGGCCGTTTTGGGCACCGCAACAGGCTTGCAGGCACAGGGCCTGAAACCAGGCGATCATCTGTTGATGCAGCTTGGCAACCGCCCGGAATTTCCCATCACATATTTGGGCGCCATCGCTGCGGGGATTATCCCGGTCCCTGTTTCTTCACAGCTTACAGCGCCGGAACTTACTAAGATCAGCGCGGCAATCAACCCCACCCTGACCGTGCAAAGCACCGAAATGGCCACAGCCCCGGGTCCCATCCTTCGGGCCGACACATTGCGCGGGTTCTGGTCGTTGCCGCCCGCCGAATTCGCCATGGGCGACCCTGACCGTCCAGCCTATATCGTCTTCACCTCTGGCACATCGGGTCAGCCCCGCGCGGTTGTCCATGCCCACCGCGCGATCTGGGCGCGGCGGATGATGTGGGACGGCTGGTATGGGCTGACCGAAGATGACCAGCTGATGCATGCAGGCGCGTTCAACTGGACCTACACGCTGGGCACAGGGCTGATGGATCCATGGTCGGTTGGGGCAACAGCACTCATCCCGTCCGAAGGCACCGATATCGCGGACCTCCCCGGACTATTGGCAAAGGAACGGGCTACGATCTTTGCCGCCGCACCTGGCGTTTACCGCCGCATGTTGCGTGGCCCTCTACCCGCCTTGCCTGCATTGCGGCACGGCCTGTCTGCCGGTGAAAAACTCGCGACAAAGCTGCAGGACCGATGGGAAACGGCGACCGGTACAATGGTGCATGAGGCGTTCGGCATGTCCGAATGCTCCACCTTCATCTCCGGCGCGCCGACGCGCCCTGCCCCGCCGGGCAGTTCCGGCTATGCACAGCCCGGCCGCAAGGTGGCGATGATCGGTTCCGACGGCCCTGTGCCGCGCAGCAAACCGGGCACCATCGCCATCCATCGCAGCGATCCGGGCCTGATGCTGGGCTACCATGACGCAGCGACCGAAACCGCCGCACGGTTCCAAGGCGATTGGTTCCTCACCGGCGATATCGGGATCATGGGCGATGACGGCGCCATCACCTATGCCGGGCGCGCCGATGACATGATGAACGCAGGCGGCTACCGCGTCAGCCCCATTGAGGTCGAAGACGCCCTGACCGCCCATCCCCATATCAACGAGGCCGCAGCCTGCGCCGTGCAATTGCGCACAGATACAAGCGTGATTGCGGCCTTTTATGTGGCGTCAGACGTGATAGACGAAGAAGCGTTGCGCAATGATATGGCGGCGCGCCTTGCCGCGTACAAATGCCCGCGTATCTATGTTGCAAAGGACACCCTGCCGCGCGGGGCGAACAACAAACTTCTCCGTCGCGTCCTGCGTACAGAATGGGAGGCCGAACATGGTCAAACTTGATATCATCTCTGACCCGATCTGCCCCTGGTGCTACATCGGAAAAACAAATCTGGACAAGGCCTTGGCCGAAATTCCAGATCACCCTTTCACAATCGAATGGCATCCCTTTCAGCTGAACCCCGACATGCCCGCGGGCGGCATGGACCGCAAGGCGTATCTGGAAGGGAAGTTCGGCGGGAAAGAAGGTGCTGTGAAAGCGTATGCGCCGGTGGTCGAACATGCCGAAAAATCCGGCGCGCATATCAATTTTGACGCGATGACGGTCACCCCCAATACGATTGACGCGCACCGCCTGATCCATTGGGCTGGGATCGAACAGCGACAATCCTTTGTCGTTGATCTGCTCTTCAAAGCCTATTTCGTCGATGGCCGCGATATCGGCGATCACGAGGTTCTGGCCGATATCGCTGATACCGCCGAGATGGATGCGTCGATGGTCACCAAACTCCTCGCCTCGGATGCCGATATCGACGATATCCGCGCGCGCGACAAACACAGTCGCGAAATGGGCGTGAACTCTGTCCCCACCTTTATCGTTGCAAACAAGCATGCCGTTCCGGGTGCGCAGCCACCCGACATGTGGATCGGCGTGATCAAAGAAATCATGGATCAGATCGCGGCTGCGGAATGACGCCGCCGACAAAGGCGCTACATCGCACCGAATTCATCGCGCTGATGGCCATGCTGGCGGCGACGGTGGCATTTTCAATCGACGCGATGCTGCCCGCCTTGCCTGAGATCGGGCAGGACCTGTCGCCGGACAATATCAACAACGCACAGCTCATCATCACCAGCTTCATTCTGGGCATGGGCGTTGGCACGTTCTTTACCGGACCGCTTTCTGACGCGTTCGGGCGCAAACCGGTCATGGTGGGCGGCGCAATTGTGTATACCGGCGCTTGTGCTGTCGCCTGGGCGTCGTCCTCGCTGGAGGTAATGCTGGCCGCCCGCGTGGTGCAAGGCCTTGGGGCCGCTGGCCCGCGCGTTGTTGCCATGGCGCTGATCCGCGACCTTTATGGTGGCCCGCAAATGGCGCAGATCCTGTCCTTTGTCATGATGGTCTTTGCGCTGGTCCCCGCTCTTGCGCCCACTATCGGGCATTACATCATCCTCGGTTTTGGCTGGCGCGCGATCTTTGCGGCCTTCATGCTGTTTTCGGTTACGTCATTGCTCTGGCTGATGATCCGACAGCCAGAAACGCTGAAACCAGAAAACCGCCGCCCGCTCAGCGTGCGCGCGCTGAGCAGTGCCACGGCTGAGATGTTCGCCCACCGCACCGCGCGCCTGTCGATTTTCGTGCAAACCCTCACATTTGGTATGCTGTTCACGGTGCTTTCTTCGACCCAACAGGTTTTTGACATCACGTTTGGCCAAGGTGATGTGTTTCACCTGTGGTTTGGCGGCATCGCCATCGTCGCGGCGACCGGTAACATCATCAACGCCCGTTTCGTTGTGCGCTTGGGTATGCGCGCGATCATCAAGACGATGTTCACCGTACAGATCGTGCTGACAGCGCTGATGATCGTGATTACCGCGGCCAACGGCCCCTATTGGCTGGCTTTCGGCACCTATGTGATCTGGGTCGCAGGTAA
This sequence comes from Pseudomonadota bacterium, assembly GCA_038530285.1. Classification (GTDB taxonomy): domain Bacteria; phylum Pseudomonadota; class Alphaproteobacteria; order Rhodobacterales; family Rhodobacteraceae; genus JASJAR01. The sequence goes on along the minus strand of JBCBCY010000038.1, from coordinate 2,033 downwards.
TTTCTTTCAGGCAGGTTTGACGATTGGCAACCTTAACGCCCTCGCCATGGAGGAGATGGGCCATATCGCGGGCCTTGCCGCATCCATCATCGCAGCCGTTGCGACGATTGGCGCCGTGCTAGTCGCGGCGCCAACTGCGCTTTTGTTCGACGGCACGCCAATGCCCATGGCGATTGGCACGTTGATTGCGGCCAGTCTGGCGCTGTGGCTGACGACGATGATCAGAAGGCCGAGTGACGCCGACTAACTGGCCTTTGCCTTCTTTTCCTCACTCAACTTCTGCGCCAGATCCCGCGCGATGTTGAACGCGCCCTGGATCTTGTCGCGTTCCTTGGCCCAATCGCGGCGCACGACGATCTTGTTGTCCTTGACCTTGGCGAGGCCCTTTTGCGCTTCGATGAATTCCACAAGGCCCTTGGGCGAGGCGAATTTGTCGTTGTGGAACTGGATCGTGGCCCCCTTTGGCCCCGCATCCAGTTTCGCGATCCCGGCCCGTTTGCACATCGCCTTGATGCGCACAACCAGCATCAGAGTGTTGACCTCGCGCGGTAATTTGCCAAAGCGATCAATGAGTTCGGCGGCGAAACCTTCCAGTTCCACCTTCGTCGTCAGCTCTGACAAACGGCGATAGAGCCCCAACCGGACATCCAGATCGGGCACGTAGTCTTCGGGGATCAGCACCGGCACGCCCAGATTGATCTGTGGCGCCCATTGTCCGTCATCGATAATCCCCTCGGCAGCACCTGACTTGATCGCGGCAATCTGCTCTTCCAGCATCTGCTGGTAGAGCTCATAGCCCACTTCGCGCATCTGGCCCGATTGTTCCTCACCAAGCAGGTTCCCTGCCCCGCGAATATCGAGGTCCTGGCTCGCCAGCGTGAACCCGGCCCCAAGCGTGTCAATCGACCCCAGCACACGTAGCCGTTTCTGCGCGGTATCGGTCAGTTTCTGACGGGGTTTCGTCGTGAGGTACGCATAGGCGCGGGTCTTCGACCGCCCCACGCGGCCCCTGATCTGATAAAGCTGGCTCAGCCCAAACATATCCGCCCGCCACACGATCATTGTGTTGGCGGTGGGGATATCGAGGCCCGATTCCACAATCGTTGTGGCCAGCAGCACATCGTATTTGCCGTCATAAAACGCGTTCATCCGGTCATCGAGCTCACCCGCCGCCATCTGGCCCGTCGCGGTGATATACGTCACCTCCGGCACCTGATCGCGCAGGAACGCTTCCATCTCCGGCATGTCGCTGATCCGCGGGACGACAAGGAAGGATTGCCCGCCGCGATAATGCTCGCGCAACAGCGCCTCGCGCACGGTGATCGTGTCGAATTCGCTGACATAAGTGCGGATCGCGAGCCTGTCGATGGGCGGCGTGCCGATGATTGACAGATCGCGGACACCGGAGAGCGACAGCTGTAACGTGCGCGGGATCGGCGTCGCGGTCAGCGTCAGCACATGCACATCGGTCCGGAGTTGTTTCAGCCGCTCCTTATGCTGCACGCCGAATTTCTGTTCTTCGTCAATCACTAACAGGCCAAGGTTCTTGAACCGCACGCCTTTGGCGAGCAACGCATGGGTGCCCACAACGATATCAACGTCACCCTTCGCCAGCCCCTCACGCGTTTTCGTGGCGTCCCCTGCGGACACAAACCGCGACAAGGGCCGCACATTGACGGGAAAGCCCCGGAACCGCTCGGCAAAATTCTGGTAGTGCTGCCGCGCGAGCAGCGTGGTTGGCGCAATAATCGCCACCTGCACACCTGACAAAGCCGCCACAAAGGCCGCCCTGATCGCCACCTCTGTCTTGCCAAAGCCCACATCGCCACAGATCAACCGATCCATCGGTTTGCCAGCACTCAGGTCGGTCAGAACATCCTCAATCGCGGCAAGCTGATCATCCGTCTCCGCATAAGGAAACCGCGCTAGAAACTGGTCCCAAAGCCCATCGGGCGGATCAAGTGCCGGGGCCGTGCGCAATTCACGCTCTGCCGCCACCCGGATCAGGCGTTCGGCAATCTGCCTGATCCGCT
>JBCBCY010000037.1:0-6808 GCA_038530285.1 Pseudomonadota bacterium | reverse complement strand
AAGTTGGTTAGTCATACGGCTAAGTATTGGGTGGATCTGAGTGGATGTCAAGACAGTAAGCCATGATGCTAACTATTCGACTTCTTGTGCCCTGAGCCTGATCAGATACGCTGCCCGTATGACCACCGATCCCCGATTCATTCACCTGCGCGTCCATACCGAATACTCCCTGCTGGAAGGGGCGATCCCAGTCAAAAAGCTGCCTGATTTGGCGGCATCCATGGACATGCCGGCCGTTGCCGTTACCGATACGAACAACATGTTCTGCGCGCTCGAATTTTCCGAAGGGGCGGCCAAGGCCGGGGTGCAGCCGATCATCGGATGTCAGATCGATCTGGGATATCTGGCTGCCGAACCTGGGAAACGGCCGGAGCCGCCAGCGCCCATCGTTCTGCTGGCCCAAAACGAAACCGGCTACATGAACCTGATGAAGCTGAATTCCTGTGCCTACCTGGATGCTGATGGGCAATTGCCGCAAGTCACGGTCGAGGAGCTTGCACAGTATCATGAAGGTCTGATCTGCATGACAGGCGGCCCCGATGGTCCGACCGGCCGACTGTTGCGTCAGGGACAAAGACCCAAGGCCGAGGCGCTGATGGATCGGCTCGCCGCCATCTATCCCGACAGGCTGTATGTCGAATTGCAGCGTCATCCGGGCGACGGCGCGCCCGAAGCAGAGCGGTTGTCAGAACGTGGCCACGTGGAAATGGCTTATGCCAAGAATCTGCCGCTTGTGGCCACCAATGATGTCTACTTTCCAAAGTCAGATCTTTATGAGGCACATGATGCGCTGATCTGCATTGCAGACGGTGCCTATGTCGACCAGCAGGAGCCGCGCCGCCGTCTGACGCCGCAGCACTATTTCAAAAGCCCGCAGGAAATGGCGACCCTTTTTGCTGACCTGCCGGAGGCGATTGAAAACACCGTCGAGATTGCCAAACGCTGTGCCTTTAAGGCCTATAAGCGCGATCCGATCCTGCCAAAATTTGCTGATGATGAGGTCGCTGAGTTGCGCCGTCAGGCGCAAGCTGGGCTGAAAGATCGCCTTGCCGTCATCCCGCCTGCCGCCCCGATCGAGGAGTACGAAAAGCGTCTCGATTTCGAGCTTGGGATTATCGAGGGGATGGGCTTTCCGGGCTACTTCCTGATCGTTGCAGATTTTATCAAGTGGGCCAAAGATCACGACATTCCGGTAGGACCCGGGCGCGGGTCCGGTGCGGGATCGCTGGTGGCGTATGCGCTGCTGATCACCGACCTGGACCCGTTGCGTTATTCGCTGTTGTTCGAACGGTTCCTGAACCCCGAACGGGTCTCGATGCCCGACTTCGACATTGATTTCTGCATGGACCGGCGCGAGGAAGTGATCCGTTACGTTCAGGAGAAATACGGACGCGACAAGGTGGGGCAGATCATCACCTTCGGCGCGCTGCTGTCTAAAGCAGCCGTGCGCGATGTGGGGCGCGTCTTGCAGATGCCTTACGGGCAGGTGGACCGGCTGTCGAAGATGATTCCCGTCGAGGGCGTCAAACCTGTCAGCATCGAAAAGGCGCTGGCGGATGAGCCGCGCCTGCGCGAGGAGATCAAGGAAACCGAACAGGACATTCGGGACGGTAACCGCAACCCCGCTGCCCGCCTGATGGAATACGCGCAACAGATCGAGGGGCTGCTGCGGAACGCCTCGACCCATGCAGCCGGGGTCGTGATCGGGGACCGTCCGCTGGACGAACTTGTGCCGCTTTATCAGGACCCGCGATCCGACATGCCCGCAACCCAGTTCAATATGAAATGGGTGGAGCAGGCGGGGCTGGTGAAATTCGACTTTCTGGGCCTGAAAACACTGACGGTGATCCAGAACGCAGTCGAACTGATCAAGGCCGCTAGGCGCCCCCTGAACATCGCGGCTGACGGCACCAAACTCTATGACGCGCCGGCAGGGTTCGAACACGATATCGGGGCGATCCCGCTGGATGACGAAAAATCCTATGCGCTTTACTCGTCTGCGAAGACCATCGCCGTGTTCCAGGTGGAAAGCTCTGGCATGATGGATGCGCTGAAGCGGATGAAACCGGACTGTATCGAGGATATCATCGCGCTCGTCGCGCTCTACCGGCCCGGCCCGATGGAGAACATCCCGAAATTCTGCGAGGTCAAGAACGGGATCAGCGACCGAGAGACGCTGCATCCGTCCATCGATCATATCCTGGACGAGACGCAGGGCATCATCGTCTATCAGGAACAGGTGATGCAGATCGCCCAGGAAATGGCGGGCTACTCGCTTGGCGGCGCTGACATGCTACGCCGCGCGATGGGCAAGAAGATCAAGGAGGCGATGGACGCCGAACGCCCGAAATTCGAGGCAGGGGCTAAGGAAAACGGCGTTGATGCGAAAAAGGCGCGCGAAGTCTTTGACCTGCTAGAGAAGTTTGCGAATTACGGCTTTAACAAATCCCATGCCGCCGCCTATGCGGTGGTGAGCTATCAGACCGCATGGCTCAAAGCGAACCACCCGGTTGAGTTCATGGCCGGTGTCATGAACTGCGATATCCATCTGACCGACAAGCTGGGTGTGTATTTCCAGGAGGTCAAAAAGGGTCTTGGCCTCGACTACATCCCGCCTTGTGTGAACCGGTCGATGGCGACGTTCGATGTACATGACGGTAAGCTGGTCTATGCGCTGGGCGCACTGAAGAACGTCGGCGTTGAGGCGATGAAGCTGATCGTGGACGGGCGCGGTGATCGGGAATTCGTCAACCTGTTCGACCTGGCGCGGCGGGTGGATCTTAAGCGTGTGGGCAAGCGCCCTTTGGAAATGCTGGCCCGCGCTGGTGCGTTTGACGTACTCGACCCGAACCGGCGGCGTGTTTTCAACGGTCTGGATGCGCTGACGGCTTATTCCGCCGCGATCCACGACCAGAAATCATCAAACCAGGTCTCGCTTTTTGGTGATGCGGGTGAGGATCTGCCCGAACCCCGCCTGATGGGCGGCGACGATTGGTTGCCCGCCGAACGGCTGGCCGAAGAGTTCAAGGCGATTGGCTTTTACCTCTCCGGTCATCCGCTCGACGACTACATGGGGCCGCTCAAACGCAGACAAGTGATGACACTGGACGATGTCATTGCCCGTGCCGAAAAAGGCGCCGCGATAGTCAAGATGGCAGGCACCGTCAGCGGGCGCCAGGAACGGAAGTCAGCGCGCGGAAACCGCTTTGCCTTTGTCCAACTCTCTGACCCGACGGGGCAATACGAAGTCACCATGTTTTCGGACACCTTGGAGGCAGCACGTGAATATCTTGATACCGGCGCACAGATCGTCCTGACCTGCGAAGCGACGCTGGAAGCCGATCAATTAAAGCTGCTTGGGCGGTCGGTATCACCCATTGATACGATCGTGGCAGATGCCGGCGGGGCAGGTCTGCGGGTATTCATCGATGGGCCGGAGGCGATCCCGTCGGTGGCCAGCATCCTGCAAAACGCCGCGAACGACAGTAAAGTCCGCGCGAGCCGCGGCCCGATTTATTTCTGCCTGATGGGCGACGATCTGCCGGGTGAAGTTGAACTGGACCTCGGTGACGATTTCCCGGTGAACCCCCAGATCAAAGGCGCCCTGCGCAGCCTTGGAGGCGTGATTGAGGTGGAAGACGCTTGACCAAGGACTGTTCTTCTTCACGGACCGATCATGCGATTTGTGTTCATTCGGCTATGTTTCGTATACGCCGCACTTTCGATGTATCCGGCGATACTGGACAACCCGCGTCTTTCAGTAGTTGACACGACGATGTGTTGTTGGTTTGGCCGGCCGGGGGCGATCTTGAATGGAGTTTTGCCGTAATGAGAATTGCCGCATCGATTATCGCGGCTATGGCCGTGGCTGGATGTACACCACCATTGGATATTACACGGCCAGACGTGACCGCGCGTGTTCAGGATGCCGTTCCGCGTGAACGCATCACAAGCTATCGCCCGATGGAGGTGCGGACCTTTACCAGTAGCAATGGGCGCCAAGTCGAATTGGCCGGGTTGTCCTGTGCCTTGCGATCTGATGACCTAACCGCGGATGTCATCACGCCTGCACGCGTTGAAATGCCACGTTTTGTCCAATCTGGGCAATTCTTCGACCGTGGCCGCCCCGCGCAGCTGCAGGTTAGATGTCAGGGTTTTGGCTATGAAGGTGCCGAAACGGTATTCGCGCTTGATAAAGAGGTGGCAACGGCAACGAATGCTGGTGTTGCGGGTGCCGTTCTCACAACGGTTGTGACAGCTGCGATGGCCAGCAGCACACCATGGGAATTCCCGCCTGTCTCCCGCGTCACGGTGCGCGCAGATCAATAGAGAACGCTTTGGTTTGGGCTACGCCCGTTACCAATGTGGGGGTCGTTGATCCGCCAGTGGTACGGTGCCGCCGGCATCCAATTCTCGCGTCGCTTCGCGCTCCATCAGCATGGCCAGCCGTCTTTGTGCTTTTTCAAGTGCCGATTCCTGCCGAGCAACGATGTCCGACAGTTCTTCCACCGTTTTGGTCAAATGCGCGATTTGCTCTTCAAGATGCGTGGTGTCAGCCATGCCTCTTTCTAGCCGGCTTCCTTCGCTTCGAAAAGGGCGGGAAGGTCGCCCATGGCTTTGGACTGATCGATCAGTACCTTGAAATCGGCATCCAGCATGCCCGCTAACTGTTCAAAACCATCGATCACGAAATAGGTCGGCTGCACAATGTCGATGCGGTAGGGGGTGCGGAACACGGTGAGCAAGTCGAAGTCCTGCATTTCGGCGTCGCCCGACATCGCATGCGCGGCCTCTGCGGGGGATGACACGATCCCCGCCCCATACGCGCGCAAACCGTCCGGCGTTCGGATCATCCCGAACTCGACCGTAAACCAAAACAGCCGGAACATGTGCCAACTGTAACCCTTGCCGAGCGCCTTCGCGCGGTGCCCGAACCCTTCGATGAAATCGCAATAGGCGTCATTGGTCAGCATCGGGCAATGGCCGAAGACCTCGTGAAACAGGTCAGGTTCCTCGATGTAGTCCATATGCTCGCGCCGGCGCAGGAAGGTGGCGACGGGGAATTTCCGCTGGCTCAGCAGATCGTAGAATTGCGAAGGCGGGATGATCGCGGGTACCCCATGCGCCCCGGCCCCGGTCAGCGCGTGCAGGCGCGTGTCGATATCCTTCACCTGTGGCGTCCTGTCCGCATTCAGCCCGAGCTTGGCGACGCCATCGAGATATTCAGGCGCCACCTTGCCGGGGAGAAAATCCATCTGCCGGGTAAAAAGCTCACCCCAGACTGCATCATCATCCGCCGTGTAAGGGAAATACCCGCTCTCATCCGGCAGCAGCGAAGCATAGGCGGTATCTTTGGGCATGGCGCAGACTCCTTTTACGTAGCTTGCTCCGGGTTAGGTGAAAATTCCTGTCAATCTGGTCGACATAACGGTAGAATTAGCATGAATGTACCAATCGTCGTCGCAAAATGAAATTTTCTGATCAGGAGCGTGTGCTGCTCCGCATCCTGCAGGGCAATGCCGCCCTCTCACTCGCCGAATTGGCCGAGCAATCCGGCATGGCCACCTCGACCGTGTGGCGCAAGGTACAGGAGTTCGAAAATATCGGCCTCCTGAAAGGCCGCGTGGCACTCCTCGACCCCGCCAAGGCCGATGCCCGGCTTTGCGTCTTTGCCACCGTCAGGCTTGCCGACCATGCAGAGGCCTCTATCGCAGGGTTCGCCACCATTATCCGCAGCCACCCGGAAATCATGGAGGCCCATGCCATTTCCGGCACTGCCGACTACATCCTGAAAATCCGCTGCAAGGACGTGGAGGCTTATGAGGCCTTCATGACCCACACGCTCCTCCGCTCTCCCCTCGTCAAATCCGTTGTCTCGTCTTTCAGCCTGAAAGAGCTGAAATACACGACCGCATTGCCCCTGTGACAATGCCGCGCTAAACGGCGCACGACCACAAAGGATAGGACCATGGCGAAGGACAAAAAACAGCCCCGCCCCAAGGCCGTAACACCCAAGGGCTTCCGCGATTATTTCGGCGCAGAGGTGACCGCCCGCGCCGAAATGTTGTCAAAGATCGCCGGGGTGTATCATCGCTATGGGTTCGACGCGTTGGAGACCTCCGCGGTGGAAACTGTCGAGGCTTTGGGCAAGTTCCTACCCGACGTGGACCGCCCGAATGAGGGCGTCTTCGCGTGGGAAGAAGACGGCGACTGGCTTGCCCTGCGCTATGACATGACGGCACCCCTAGCCCGTGTCGCCGCGCAATACCGCAACGACCTGCCATCCCCCTATCGGCGCTACACGATGGGGCCGGTCTGGCGGAACGAAAAGCCCGGACCGGGGCGGTTCCGGCAGTTTTATCAATGCGATGCGGATACAGTTGGGGCGGCGTCGGTGGCTGCGGATGCCGAGATTTGCGCGATGCTGGCGGATACGCTGGAAGAGGTAGGTCTGGGTGGAGACTACGTGATCCGGGTGAATAACCGGAAGGTGCTGAATGGCGTGATGGAGGTTGCCGGTCTTGCAGGGGACGACAAGGAAGCCGAACGCGGGATCGTCCTGCGCGCGATTGACAAGCTGGACAGGCTGGGGCCGGAGGGCGTGCGTGCGCTGCTGGGTGAAGGCCGCAAGGATGAGAGCGGGGATTTCACGAAAGGCGCTGGGCTGAGTGAGGCTCACGCGCTAACAATCATGAACTTTGTAGGTGCAAACGATGAGGTGGACCGGCGACTTTTAGACAAGGCGCGAGCCATGCCCGGGCGTCTCAATTTGACGGCAAGCGCCGCGAAGCTCGCGCGCGACGATCAT
>JBCBCY010000036.1:0-6838 GCA_038530285.1 Pseudomonadota bacterium | reverse complement strand
GAACATATCTACAAAGGCCGCTACAGTGATCGCGGCCAAAAGGATGCCGAAATCGATTGCCCCGAAGCGGTGCATCCTATCGTGCGCACCCATCCTGACACGGGGCGCAAGTCGCTGTTTGTGAACCGGACGTTCACGACCAAAATCCTTGGGCTGTCGGACAGCGAAAGCGACGCGATCCTGAATATGCTGTTCGAGCATGCAGAGCACATCAAGTATCAGATTCGGTTTCGTTGGTCGCTGAATGACATGGCGTTCTGGGACAATCGCTGCTGCATGCACCGGGCGATCTGGGACTACTGGCCTGAAGAGCGCAAAGGCCGCCGCGTGACGGTGAAAGGCGACAGGCCGGTCTAAACGAAATAGGCCGCCCCAAAGAGCGGCCCGATTTCCGATACCGAAGTGTGGCTTAGCCCTGGCGGGCTTTAAACCGGCGCTGCGTCTTGTTGATGACGTAGACACGGCCCTTACGGCGCACAACACGGCAATCACGATGCCGGTTCTTGAGCGACCGAAGCGAGTTCCGAACCTTCATGGCTCTCTCCTATTCCGCGGCGCGCTCTGCGCCTGTTTCGAATGCCCCGAAGGGCGGTTGCCTCATGGTGGGCGATACTGGGATCGAACCAGTGACCCCTTCGATGTCAACGAAGTGCTCTACCGCTGAGCTAATCGCCCGTCCCGCTGTTGCCAGCCTGCCCCAAAAGAACAAGACGCGGTTCACCCCACGCCGGTTTGGGGTCTATAAAAGGTTCGCGAGTTTGCTTCAAGGGCTTTTGGCAAACGCAGAAATCTGCCCTATAGTCTTCTTCAGGAGTGCCAATGCCGAAGAACGCCTACACCATTTCTATGCCTGATGCGCGCACCACACCCGTGGTGTTTGCCTCACCCCACAGTGGCCGGGAGTATGCGTGGGGCTTTCTGCGCCGGTCCGTCCTTGACGAGCGCGCGATTCGGTCGTCGGAAGATGCCTTTGTCGATATGTTGTTCGATTGCGCGCCGGAATTCGGGGCGCCGTTGATCGCATGTACCGCGCCGCGTGCCTTTATAGACGTCAATCGCAGCCTTGATGAGTTGGATTCGGCGCTGATCGAAGGGGTTGGCAAGTCGGCTCACAATCCCCGCGTGGCGTCCGGGCTTGGCGTGGTCCCGCGGGTGGTGGCGAACGGGCGGTCGATCTATCGCGGCAAGCTGACTTTGCGCGAGGCGCGCACGCGGATCGACGAATTCTGGCATCCTTATCATGACGCGCTGACAGCACTTTTGGACGAGTCGCGCGCGCTTTACGGCGAAGCGATTCTGATCGATTGCCACTCGATGCCGCGTGAGGCCATCGAAACAATCTCGACCACGAAGGGGGGTTTGCCCGATATCGTGATCGGTGATCGGTTTGGGGCTGCAGCTGACGGCGATATTGTCGAGATGGTGGAAGCGACGCTGCACAAGGCCGGGCTGAAGACCGCGCGTAATGCGCCTTTTGCGGGGGCTTACGTCACCCAGCACTACGGACGCCCATCACGCGGTCAACATGTGCTGCAGTTGGAGATCGACCGCTCGCTTTACATGAACGAGGCGATGGTGCGCCCCAGTGACGACTTCAAAGCCTTTCAGAAGGTCATTCGGGACGTGGTGGCAGATCTTGCGGAAATCGGACGCAGTCGCTTGGCGCTGGCGGCAGAATAGTCAGCGCAAGCTGCGGCCTTTCAAAATCGCGTCCTTTCCAAACTTCGCCTTGATCTGATCGGTGGCGCGTTCGGCCTTTGCGCGCTTTCCGGCGTTCGGATCGAGAAGATCGCCCGTAAGATCGGCGTTTTTGTCTTCCACCAGGTCCGAAAGGCCAACGCCGATCAATCTGAAGGGGCCTTGGTCTGCGATCTGGTCGAACAGGTCGCGCGCCGCCGCGTAAAGCCGGTCGCCAATCTGGGTCGCATCGCGCAGCGACTGCCGTTTGGTGAGGGTCTTGAAGTCGTGCCGCTTGGCTTTCAGCGTCACAACCCGGCCCGCAAGACCCTTCGCCTTGGCACGGTCGGTTACGCTTTCGGCCAGCCGCCAGATATGTCCGTCAAGAATATCAATGTTCGCGGTGTCTTCGTAAAAGGTCGTTTCGTTCGAGATCGACTTCACTGGTGCGTTCGGGCTGACGCGGCGGTAATCCTCGCCGCGCGCAAGGTGCCATAGGCGTTCACCACCGCCGCCAAAGCGCAGCCGCAGGTCTTCTTTGTCCCAGCGGCGCAGGTCCTGAAAGGTCCGGATGCCGACCTTGTCGAGTGCGGCGCGCGTCACGGCCCCCACGCCCCAGATCAGTTTGACGGGTTTGTCGGCCAGAAAATCGAGCGTTTCGGCCGCGCCAATCACCGAAAAGCCACTTGGTTTGTCCAGATCAGACGCGATCTTGGCGAGGAATTTGTTGTGCGACAGCCCGATTGAAATCGTAAGGCCCAATTCGGCCTCAATCCTTTTGGCAAGGCCTGCCAGCATCACCGCGGGCGGGGCGTGGTGCAAGCGCTGCGTGCCGGTGAGATCAAGGAACGCTTCATCCAGCGACAAAGGCTCCACCGATGGGGTCAGGTCATTCATCAAGGCCCGGATCTTGCGGGAGTCAGCGACATAGACGTCCATACGCCCCCGCACGACCTGGGCGTCCGGGCAAAGGTCCAGGGCCTTGAACATCGGCATCGCGGACCGCACGCCCTTGATGCGCGCAATGTAGCAGGCGGTAGAGACCACGCCGCGCCGCCCGCCGCCGATAATCACGGGCAAGTTACGCAACGCCGGATTATCGCGTTTTTCCACCGAGGCATAAAACGCGTCACAGTCCATATGGGCGACCGAAAGCTCGAAGAGTTCGGGGTGCTGCAAGACGCGCGGGCGCCCGCATTTGGGGCAACGCGGTCCTGTGTCGAATGTTTCCAGACAATCGCGGCAAAGGGCGGGCATGGACGCAGCCTATCAAATAAGGCAAGTGGCGTCTTCATCGACTGAACCGCGTTTGGTTGCAAGATGCTGTGGCGCAAAGGCCGCAAACCCCAAAACTTGGTCAGCAGGCTCTTCAAACTTTCGCCTTACTCCCCAGATAAATACCAATAGAAACAAGCGGAAAGGTCGAAATGTCGACTGAATTTGGCACTTTGAGCGGCGGTAGCATCGTTCTGATCCTGCTCGCAGCCCTACTTATTCTTTGCATTTTCCTTGGGGTGCGGATCGTTTCGCAATCCGAAAAACATGTGGTCGAACGCTTTGGAAGATTGCGATCGGTGCTTGGCCCGGGCATCAACTTTATCGTGCCGTTTCTTGACCGAGTGGCGCACAAGATTTCGATCCTGGAACGCCAATTGCCGACCATGACGCAGGATGCGATTACGTCCGACAACGTGCTGGTGCAGGTCGATACATCGGTGTTTTACCGGATCATCGAACCTGAAAAGACAGTGTACCGGATCCGCGATGTGGACGGGGCGATATCAACCACAGTGGCCGGGATTGTCCGGGCCGAGATCGGCAAGATGGAACTGGATGAGGTGCAATCGAACCGGTCGCAGCTGATCGGTGCGATCAAGATTGCCATCGAAAAGGCCGTGGATGATTGGGGGGTCGATGTGACCCGGGCGGAACTTCTGGACGTGAACCTGGACCAAGCCACGCGCGACGCGATGCTGCAGCAGCTGAACGCAGAACGCGCCCGCCGGGCGGCGGTGATGGAAGCCGAAGGTCTTAAAAGAAGTGTCGAGCTGCAGGCCGACGCCGAACTTTACGCCGCCGAACAAGCGGCCAAGGCGCGGCGCGTTCAAGCGGATGCTGAAGCCTATGCGACCGGTGTTGTGGCCAATGCCATCCAGGACAACGGGCTTGAAGCGGCACAATATCAGGTGGCGCTAAAGCAGGTCGAAGCGCTGGGCACGCTGGGCCAGGGCCAAGGCAACCAGACGCTTGTGGTGCCGGCGGACGCGGTCGAAGCCTTTGGCAATGCCTTCAAAATGTTGCGGGGCCGCGCATGAGCTGGGATGTTTGGTGGGTTTGGGCGGCCGGAGCGCTCATCCTCGGCATCGTTGAAGTTCTGGTGCCCGGCTTTGTGTTTCTCGGCTTTGCGATCGGAGCAGCGGTGGTCGCGGTCCTGCTTTTGGTTGGTGGGCCCGGAGCCTTGGCGGTGACGAGCTCGCTGCCCGCGCTGCTGGTGATCTTCGCGGTCGTCTCGATCGCGGCATGGATCGTGCTGCGGCGCGCAGTTGGCGTGCAGAAAAACCAGATCAAAACGTTTGATCACGACATCAACGACTAGGCATTTCCGCCAAACCTTAACGGTTGCGGGGTGCCGCCGCAGGCGCCGTTTGAGCGGTATGCCCAGGGCATGCAAACCGTCTGGCGCGCGCTGCGCAAAAACCGTGACGCAAGGCCTACCAAGTGCCTCCTATCACGTTCATCACCGGGGCCGGACAAAGCGACGGTGCATGATCACCATCAATCACCCGTTGGGCCCAATCGGCAAAATGTACCGAGGCCAGACCCAGCGCATCATTGCCCCGGATGAAAGAGACCACGCCCAGCACCTGATAATGCGGCAAGATCACCCCTTCGCTATGGCCGGGCACCAAAATCGCTGCGCCGCTGTCGCCGCCCTTAAGCTTGGCGTCGATATCATCCAGACGCAACAGCCGGCCTTCGACCCCGCCAATCTTGAACTGGCCCATGCGAAGAAAGCCAATGTCGTCAAGATCGCGCTGGGATAGGCGCCCGTTTTCAAAACGGGCATCCCGGGTGATCCCGTAGCCGTAAACGATGGCACGCCCATCTTCGAAGAACTTCGCGTCGCTGCGGACAAAGGGCAGTGCGACCCTGGTTGTGATCCGTCCGTCAGCGCCGCGCTTTTCAAGCGGGTCGAAGAGTTTGACCAAGGCGACATCGAATTGAGCGGGATCGCCGGTGTCGTTGTTGGCTGGGATGTAGCGCGGGTGGCGGATGCGCCCTTCGATCTGGACCCGGTCGGTCACTTGGTCATCGCGCGAGCCCAATACTGCGGTCATGCCGCAACTGGCCGGGCAATGGGCGGCGGTCAAAACCCAGCCCGGGGCGATCATGATGCCGCTGCAATTGGGTTCCCCGGCCTCGATGTCGCCGACCCGGACCGCGCCAGTGAGGCGCGCGCCTTCGAACTTCACCCGAAGGCCGCCTTCTACCGCGAGGGTGGGCGCGCCCGTGATTATGCCGATGGCGGCAAGGCACAACAAAAGCCGCACCATCAATTTTGCTCTAGCTGAAGGGCGTTGAAGATGGGGTAATTGCGGTCGGTGCAGCCGCTGGTTTGCACAAATATCCGGCCGCGCGACAAGTAGGATGCCATGGCGATTTGAAGATGCGCCTTTGTCACCTCGTTTTCGATTGGCAAAGCGCTGCGTGCCCAAAACGGGCCGGTTGAATTGGCTGAATTGTACGGACAGCCATGATCGACCAGGAAATTCCCTGGCACAGAGATATAAAGGTAATTGTCAGGTGCGGGGTTGACCCGGACCTTGCCGAGGTAGTCGTAGTATTCGCCGTGGGTTGATTGGGCGGCGGCGGCCAGTGGACATAGGCACAAAGCCAAAGCGATCAAATGTTTCATAACTCTCTCACTTCATTGAATGGGAGGAGTATAGGCGCGGTTCAACTGCCCTGAAACATTTTCCTTATGTCGACGGTTGATTGCCGGCCGACCTTGGCGACATTTTGTTTTAACCAGGCTTCACCGGTTTTTCGGCCGAGATCTTTCAAATGGCATAAAAACGCCCATTCAGCATTCAGTTTGGACGGAGCCCCCAATGGGATCAAGGCGCCTTGGTTTTCAATCAGGTGAAGCCGTTGTTGGCGATAATCTTCGACGCCAAGTTTGCCGTCCTCGATCAACTTGCCAACAAATGCGATTGAGCGCAGTTCCTTCAAAAGACTGGCATTGAAGGCGATTTCGTTCACGCGGTTCTGGATGTCATGGGCAGTGGTTGGGGTGCCTTTACGCTCAATCGGATTGATCTGAACAATCACGATATCCGAGCAGTGCGATTGCTTGTGGAACGGGAAGAGCGACGGGTTACCCATATAGCCGCCGTCCCAATAGGGCACGCCGTCGATTTCGACAGCCTGGTATAGGAACGGCAGGCAGGCGGACGCCATGACCATGTCCGGGGTCAGTTCTTCGCGGTCGAAGACCTTCACCCGGCCGGTTTCGACGTTGGTGGCTGAAATATAGATGTCAAAGGCAGTGCAGGCACGGACCCGGTCAAAATCGATGCTGGCCTCAAGCATGTCACGCAGGGGGTTCAGGTTCAGCGGATTGAATTGATAGGGCGAAAACGTGCGCGTCAGCGCATCGCTGACGTGGTAGGCGGGCGAATTCGACAGGCTCCAATTGCCCATGAACATATCGATGGGCGTGCGTTTAATCGGGCTAAGAAGGGCGGCCTGGCTGACTTCATGCCAGAACCTTTCAAGGGCCGCGCGTGCGCCATCTGCTCCGCCTTCAACGTAGCCTGCCGCGAGTGCGACGGCGTTCATTGCTCCAGCCGACGTGCCCGACAGCCCCGCGATGCCAAGCCGACCATCTTCGAGCAATCGGTCGAGCACACCCCAGGTGAAGGCGCCGTGGGCACCGCCGCCCTGAAGGGCCAGATTGATCGGTTTGGTGCGCCGCTGTGCCATTCCTTGTTACTCTAGCTGCAGCGCAGCAAAAGCAAGGGTTTACTGCAGGGATGCAAGGATCGCTTCGGCGGCGTCGCGCGGGTTGGCGGCAGCATTCACAGGCCGGCCAACCACGATGTGATCCGCCCCTGCCGCCAGAGCATCGGCGGGGGTCATCACACGTTTTTGGTCGCCG
>JBCBCY010000035.1:0-8537 GCA_038530285.1 Pseudomonadota bacterium | reverse complement strand
GGTGACCGCCGCGAGTGGCCGAAGTCCCCGCACCTCTGCCATTCGTGCGCCGTGCAGCATCAGTCAATTTGGGCTCATAGCGGTCATCCGACGCTTTCGGTCAGGCACTTTTGCAGTTCGGCGCGTCGGATGGCAGCTCAGCGGACAAACCGGACTTGTGCATGTGCAGCTACTGCTAACGCAGAAAACCATCGCTTGTGCGGCAGGCCGACCGCTGCGACGCAGTACGGTTCACCACAACAGCCGTTCTACTTCTTCGCGGCTGTGCAACCATTAACCATTTCTTCGTTGTACGGTGACAAAACCGAAAAAGGACAATCACAGTCGAAAGGGTTGATGCATGTTTTGCTCACACGGAACTTTTGTGCGTTAGCAAGATTGGTGACGGCATCTTCGTATCCAGTTCGGAGTTCTGTTCTCGGATCAGGCGGTGACGCGGAACTGCTTAGAGCAATGAAATCGGGACCGGAAGAAACTCCGCGCCTCTGTTCACGTTATGCGACAAAATATGACCCAGCTTAGGAAATCATTGGAACGTCTCACAATGGCGATAGGCAATCTGCAACTCACCACGCTCCACTTTTAGCTTAGAGAGCCTCACGAACTGTTACGCCTGAAATTCCGTTTCAACCCGTCCCAGGCGTCCGGGTAGGACGTATCGATCAGGTCGAGGTTGGAGGCGAAGGCGGTTGGCTCTTGGACGTAGCGGGTCTCGAACATGAACGCCATGGTGCCGGCGAGTTTCTCGGGCTCAAGCGTTTTCGTCGATGCCTTCGCAAATGCGTCAGTGTCGGGACCGTGTGCCACAAGCGCGTTGTGAAGGCTCATCCCGCCGGGTTTGAAGCCTTCGGGTTTTGCATCGTATTGCCCATAAATGAGCCCCATGAATTCGCTCATGACATTCATGTGGTACCAAGGGGGGCGGAAGCTGTCCTCCATCACCAGCCAGCGTTCGGGGAAGATCACGAAGTCGACATTGGCCGTGCCGGGTGTGTCTGACGCGGAAGTCAGGACCGTGAAGATAGACGGGTCAGGGTGGTCGAAAAGCGTTGCTCCAACAGGTGCGAAGCGCCGCAGATCGTATTTGTAGGGTGCGTAGTTTCCGTGCCAGGCGACGACGTCAAATGGTGATTGGTTTAGGACGGTTTTGAAGAGGCGGCCACCGGTTTTGGCGAAGAGATGATGTTCAGTCTCGATGTCTTCATAGGCGGCGACCGGATGGAGGAAATCACGCGCATTGGCGAGGCAGTTTGCCCCGATCGGCCCACGCTCGGGCAGCGTAAGAGCTTGCCCGTAATTCTCGCAAATGTAGCCGCGGATTGGCCCCTCAACGAGTTCAACCCGAAAGCGGACGCCTTTAGGCATTACCACGATCTCACCGGGTTCTGCGATAATGATGCCGAACTCCGTGACAAACTTTGTACTGTTCTCCTGGGGCACAAACAGCATCTCGCCGTCCGCGTTCATGAAAGCGCGGCGTTCCATCGATGTGTTGGCCAGATAAACGTGGCTCGCCATCCCAGCCTGCATGGTAGCGTCGCCGCAGGTTGTGATCGTCGCGAGGCCGTCAAGGAAGTCGGTCGGCTCGTCGGGCATCGGCATCGGCTGCCAGCGCAATTGCATTGATGGCAGGCTGCTTTCGCGGCAGGGGCCGGTGCGCAGGTTGCCGGTTTCTACTTCCTCAAACCCGGTGCCGTGTTTCACCGACGGCAGGATGCGATAGAGCCAGGAACGCTTGTTCTCGGCGCGCGGGGCCGTGAAGGCCGTCCCGGAGAGTTGTTCGGCATAAAGGCCCAAGGGAGGTTGTTGCGGAGAGTTGCGCCCGATAGGCAGTGCGCCTTTTTCCGCCTGGGTCGAGTGTGTGTTGCCAAACCCGGGGCTGTATCCGTAGTCGGGTGCGGCGTCCTGTATCTGGCCACCTTGCAACAGGTGCTCTTCGATCTTGTACTGAAACCGGGGTTGTTCGTTCATCTTGGTGTCTCCCTCGATACGTCGGGTCAGAGATAGACCCAGGCGGTTTTGTAATTCAGATATTTGTCAAACGCGTGCAGGGACTTGTCTACGCCATTGCCCGATTGCTTGACGCCGCCCATAGGGGCAACGTTGTCGATGGGCCCGAACGAGTTGACTTGCACCATGCCCGCGTCGATTCCGTTGATCATCCGGTGCGCCCGGCTAAGGTCGGAGGTCCAAACGCAGGCGGCCAACCCGTAGACGGTTCCATTTGCAAGCCGAAGAGCCTCGCTTTCGGATTTGAACGGAGACGCTGCGAGGACGGGTCCAAAGACTTCCTCCTGAAACAGGCGCGCCTCAGGGCTGACCCGTCCAACGACTGTCGGCGCGTAATAATTGCCGCCGGTGTTCTGGTGAATGGCGTTGCCGCCAGTCAGGAGGTCGCCGCCATCTGCCTCTGCGCTTTCGACAAAAGACGCGACCGTTTCCATTTGGTTGGCGTTGGTGATGGCGCCCATCTGGGTGTTCAAATCTAGTGGGTCCGATATGGTAAGCGCGCGGGCGTGTTCGACGACCTTCGCAAGGAACTCATCGTGAATGGCGTCTTCCACGAGCAGGCGGGACGGTGTCACGCAAATCTGGCCCGCATTCTTGAAGAACGCCTTGGCCGAGATCATCGCCGCCTTGTCCAGGTCTGGCGCATCGGCAAAGACGACGTTTGGCGACTTGCCACCAAGCTCCAGATAGACACGCTTCATGTTGCTTTCGGCTGAGGCCTTGAGAAGCTGCCGACCAACCGCGCCTGACCCCGTAAAGGCCAGAACGTCGACGTCCATGTGACGCGACAGTGCTTCTCCAACAACGGACCCGGAGCCTGTGACGACATTCAGGACGCCATCGGGTAGCCCGGCTTCGGCGCACAGTTCCGCAAGTTTAAGAACAGCGAGTGATGCGTCCTCTGCGGGTTTCAATACGACGGAATTACCGACTGCGAGGGCCGCTGAAACCTTCCAGGCCGTGATCATCAGCGGCGCGTTCCAGGGCACGATCACACCGACGACCCCCACTGGCGCGCGTTGGATCATGCCAAGGACTTGCGGTCCGGTTGGCGCGATCTCACCGTAAAGCTTGTCGACGCATTCCGCCGAGTGTCGGAACGTGGCCGAAGCCGTGCCCGGTTCTGCCATGATCGATGTTTGGATTTCTGTACCGTTGTCCCGCGTGCCGAGGACGGCGAGTTCAGCGGCACGGGAGGCGATCAGGTCAGCCACGGTGTGCAGGACTTGCTTCCGAAAGCGCGGCTCGGCTTTTGACCAAGCCCCACCCGCGAAAGCAGCACGTGCTGCTGCGACGGCGCGGTCAACATCTTCGGCCATCCCCGATGCGATTGTCGTAATCGTCGATCCGTCAATCGGGCTGGTGACGTCTTTGGTTTTGCCTGTCTGGGCCGCGACCCAAGTGCCGTCAATGAATAGCTTCTGCGGTGGAACGTCTTCGATGCGCAATGCATCAATTGTCGCTTGATCCAGCATATCAAATACCTCGGTTTTTGGGCATCAGGACAAACTCCCACGGGCTGTTGAACTCGCCCACGGGCACCTCGATCAACGTCGGGCCTGCATGGGCCATTCCTACGCGCAGTTGGGCGCGCAACGCGTCAGGTGTTGTGGCGCGCAAGCCCTGTGCACCGAAGGCCTCTGCGTATTTCACAAAATCGGGGTTTGCGAGGTCGTTGGCGATATAGCGGCCCTGATAGTGATCGCGCTGCAAGCCGCGCACATTGCCGAAGTGCCCGTCCGTGAAAACAATCGTGGTTATTGGAATCTCGTGCAGAACGGCCGTCGCAATCTCGTTCAGCGTGAACATGATCCCGCCGTCGCCGCAGAAATTGACGACAGGGACATCCCTGCGCGCATCCGCCACCCCAAGCGCCGTTGCATAGCCGTAGCCGAGCGTGGCCTGATAGCCAGGCGTGACAACTGTGCGCGGCGTGTAACTTGGAAATCCAAAGCGTGAGACATAACCCATCTGCGTAATCTCATCGACAAGGATGCCGTCACGCGGAAGCTCCGCGCGGATGGCGTGAAGCCAGGCGAGTTGTGCTTCCAACTTGTCCGCAATCTTCGCGTTCATACGTGCTTTCTCAGTCAGAACGGTTTCGACCCAATCGGCACGTTTGACCTCGTCCCCGGTCACGGCCTCCAAAAGCGTTGGCAAGGCATCGGCAAGGTCCGCGCAGATACCGACGGTCGGCTCTGTTATTCGGCCAAGTTCTTCCGGGTCGAGTGTAACATGGATGATCTTCAGATCTTCGTCAGTGCCCCAGGCCATGGTCTGGGATTGCAGTCTGGTGCCCAGCCCGATCACCAGATCAACCTTAGGCCACAGCGCATGAGCGACCGGCATCGTGATTTGCAGTGGCGCGTCGGCTGATATCACGCCCTGGCCGTTCCGGAACGCGACAACAGGTGCAGAAACCGCTTCGGACAAGCGGCGCACGTCTGCGCTCGCATCCAGAGCGCCGCTTCCGACAACGATCAACGGCGATTTTGCCGATTTGATCAACTTGGCGGCTTCCTTAATCGCGTCCGCGTCGACCGCAGGCCCGGCGTCGGCTTGAACCCTTAGGTCATCGGTCGTACCGGTATCGGACTTCCAGAAGTTCATCGGAATCTCCAAACCCACGGGACGCGGCGGACCGGATTTAAGAGCGCGCCAGGTATCTTGCAGCGTTTCTTTGGTTGCGTCAGCACTTTGAAGCGTTGTGGCCCTCTTTGTTAAACGCTCAAGAATGCCCAACTCGTCCGGGATTTCGTGCAAAACACCAAAGCCCTTGCCGATCGTGCCTTTTGGTATCTGGCCCACCAGCGCCAGTATGCGCGAATGGATCGAGTGCGCTGTAGAAAGCGCGCCCGCTGAATTCAAAAACCCGGCTCCGGGCACGACGGCATAGGCCTGCGGACGGCCAGTTGCGACCTGAGCGCCCATGGCCATGTAGGCAGCGCCCTGTTCATGACGCGTGTGGACGATCCGCATTTGCTCCCGCGTGTCATAACATGCATCCAGAAACGGATCGAGCTGCAGGCCCGGCAGGCAGTAAAGCGTCTCAATCCCGTTGGAGATCAGCGAGTTAACGGTCAGTTCAGCGACAGTTTTGGACACGGATTCCCCCCTAAATCCTCGCGCAACTCATTCCGCAGCGTGCAAAGGCACGTCCGCTTCATCTTGCACAGGCATCTCCATCAGAATTTTCACAGCCTCTTTGACGGCACGATAGCGCGTCTTGCCCAGCCGTTCTTTCACGCGGGCATCAAGGCCAAGCGCCTTGCCCCAAACCCGGTCGACAACTTCGTGCCCTTCTTCGGTCGCGCAAAGCCGCTTACGCCGACTGTCATTGGCGTCATCATACCGACGAACGAGCCCTTTCTTTTCGAGCTCCAAGGCGGCGCGTCCGGTGTGCGTCGCGTCAAGGCTGGCCAGTCTTGCAAGCTCACGAAGGTGGCAATCGCCAAAACGTGCCAAATTTAAGAGTGCACGCCATTCCTGAATGCTCAGCCCGTCGTTCTGCAAGGCTTCATCTTGAAACATTGCGCGCAAGTTACGCACGGCGCGATCCATCCCGATATTAATGAATGCATCGAAGTCTATGTCTTTTCTAGGTTTATCGAGCATTCAACGTGCCATTTCGCTGGTTATCTTTGTTCTCACTTTAGTTCAGTACGTGTTTGTGTCGCAAGCTATTTGTGGCATGTGCTACAATTTTTTGTAGCACATGCTACATTTTTTCTTGATTTTGATTGAATTCTGAAACACGCTTGAAGCGCCGCTGGGAGGTGGCTTGATACATTGGGAGGAAACATGTCTAACAAAACAAAGGCTGCCGTTGTTGCGGCTGCGGTGCTGCTCTCTGGGGCTGCTTCCGCTCAAACGATTCTCACCGCAGAGACCGCCGCACCTGGTGGCATCGGCCACTTCAATCTGACGCATATCGCTCAGGTCGCTGGTGAAGCTGATATCGTGGATATTCAAATTCTGGAAAACCAGACGCTCACGGATTCGGTGCTGAACGTCGCCGAGGGCAAGTCGGATATGTCGAACACACCCGCCATCCTGCCGTTCTTTTTGTCAAAGAACCTCGGCCCATATGGAAGCCTGGAGGAGGGAAAGGGCGCCGAGCTTGCGGCCAACCTTCGGCTAATGGTGCCGTTCAACTTCTCGGCCCACGCGCTTTACGGTTTCGCGACAAGCGGTGTGACATCCTACGACCAGCTTGAAGGCAAGACCATTCTTAATGGCCCGCCGCGCGGCGGTGCTTTGGCGAATGCGCGCGCCTACTTGCAAGCCTTGACCGGCCTCGAAGAGGGCAATGGCTACAATGGCGTGCAGGTCGGCTGGGGTCAGATGACGCAGTCTGTTTTGGACGGTACCGCCGACATGAACATGCTTCCCATCGGTTTCCCGGATGATGCAATCGTTGCGGCATCCTCGGCCGGCGTGGTGAACATCGTGTCCATGCCGAAAGACGTCTTTGAAAGCGAGATGTTCGCAAATCTGATGAAAGCGCCCGGTCGCGCACCTGTTGTGATCGATGGCGATGAGCTGGGCTATGGTGACAACGAGAATGTCCGGTTGATTTCCGAGGACGGCAAGTTCCGTGGTGTGAATATCGCCGGTCTTATGATCGTTAACGCGAATGTGCCTGATGAGGCCGTGAAGGGCATGGTCGCCGAATACATCGCGACATTGGATGAGCTTCTCGCCAAATCGCCTGCCTTGGCGAATGCGGGTATCGGCGTGGTCGATGAAAGCCTGACTGCCGTTTGCGGCAACAACCCAGTCAAGTACCACCCCGGTGCCGTCATGGCCTGGGAAGAAGCTGGTTACACAATCCCGGACTGCGCCAAGTAACTCAGGCGTGTGTCGGCCTGCGTTGACGCGTGGGCCGACCGAATTTTTCGACCTGCGACCGAAACCTAGAACAAGGGCGATGTTCCATTATGGCTGATCAGTCTGCCCCAGATCATGTGGATTCCTCACTCGGTCACCGGATCGCGATGGTGCTGGCCCTGTTTCTGGTCATCGCCGGTCTCGTCCACAATATTCCCACGTTTCCCGGCCTAGATGGCTTGGCCCGTGGGCTGTTTGGGGACAGCTTTGTCTACCGCAAGTTCCCCAACGAATATTTCTTTCCCATCATGTTCTTCGTGATGATGGTGATCGTTGCGACCGAGCATTCCTGGGCGCGCAAGGCACCGTGCGCCCGACCCAAAGCGCGTGGTTTCAACTGGACGATGGACATTGCCTTGGTTGTAGCCGGGTTCGCCATTGCAGCGGCCTATATGATCGAGCTTGAGGCCGTATGTCTGCTTGATCAAATCACCGGGAAACGGGCCGAACTGATCGAAGCAGCCTTCAAGAAAGAGGTCGAAACGGCAACGCTTATGGGCCAACCCGCGCCCACGACAGTCGATGATCCAAAGTGCTATTACACCACCGGGATGTGGCTGTTTGCAATCGTTGGGTTCGCAACGGTTGTGTTCTTGACCTACGCCATCCGTGTATGGGGGTTTCCCCTTGTCGCCGTCGCCATTCTGATCGCCGCTTACACAATCGGAACCATCGCGATCTGGTACATTTTCGGCTCAGAAGGCATGAGCAAATACGCCGTTACCAAAATCGGCGGCGAAGACCCAAGGCAGCTATCAGATGGACTGACACGCATTCAGGACATTCTTACTAATAACGCCGGAGGGTTTCTGGGCCGGTTCATGAACATCCTGTTTGGCACGGTATTTCCCTATCTCATCTTAGGGGCGCTCTTCGGCGTGTCGGCGGGTGGCGCGTCCCTCATCAAACTCGCGTTCAATTGGACACGGCGTCTGCCGGGCGGACCCGCGCACGCAGCCATCGTCTCTTCAGCGATATTTGGCACAATCTCAGGCGGTCCAGTGGTGAATGTTCTGTCCACGGGCGTCTTGACCATCCCGATGATGCTGAAGCGCGGGTTTAGCAAACTCTTTGCAGGCGGTGTTGAGGCGGCAGCCTCATCGGGCGGTCAGATCATGCCGCCGGTCATGGGCGTGGCGGCCTTTGTCCTCGCCGCCATGACGGTCGTGCCGTACCGCCTTGTTATCATAGCGGCGATCATTCCGGCGGTTGCCTACTTCGGGTGCCTGTTCCTGACGGTTTTGTTCCAGTCCCGCAAACAGGGCATCACCGCAGTCGGAGAGTTAACCGACGACATGAAGATGACACAGGAGGACTGGGTCAATTTCCTGATGATCCTTTTGCCAATCCTGCTGATCGTTGTTCTTCTTCTGACGCCAAAAGACGCAGTCGGTTGCGGTCTTCTGGGCGGTGTCATGGGCAACACGCGGGAGTTCACCGAGTTTGGCTGCACGGTGACCGAATACACCTGGTTCCACCGCTTCCTTGTGAACGTGGCCGGCGACACGGGCGCGGCAGGCTGGTTGGCAGTTTTCCTGCTGATGGGACTTTTGTTTCTCGACAAGAATATGCGCGCCAAGCCGTCGCGGCTTCTGTCAGCCCTCGCGCAAGGCGGAATTCTTGTCGCGACGCTTTAC
>JBCBCY010000034.1:0-9082 GCA_038530285.1 Pseudomonadota bacterium | reverse complement strand
GATTGCGGAAGTGGTCGAACGCTGGACCGGTATCCCCACAACCAAGATGCTGGAAGGTGAGCGCGAGAAGCTGTTGCGCATGGAAGAGGCGCTGGGGGGCCGGGTGATCGGCCAGACGGCGGCGGTGCGCGCGGTGTCCAACGCGGTGCGGCGTGCGCGGGCGGGCCTGCAGGACGAAAACCGGCCCTTGGGGTCGTTCTTGTTTCTGGGGCCCACCGGCGTCGGCAAGACCGAGTTGACCAAGGCGCTGGCGGAGTTTCTGTTTGATGATGACGCCGCCATGGT
Source organism: Pseudomonadota bacterium (assembly GCA_038530285.1). GTDB lineage: Bacteria > Pseudomonadota > Alphaproteobacteria > Rhodobacterales > Rhodobacteraceae > JASJAR01. Next base: position 8,797 of record JBCBCY010000034.1, on the reverse strand, counting down.
GCGGATTGATATGTCCGAATTCATGGAAAAACACGCGGTGTCGCGGCTGATCGGCGCGCCGCCGGGCTATGTCGGTTATGATGAAGGCGGGGTGCTGACCGAAGCTGTGCGCCGCCGACCATACCAGGTTGTCCTGTTTGACGAGGTCGAAAAGGCGCATCCAGAGGTGTTCAACGTGCTGTTGCAGGTGCTTGATGATGGGATCCTGACCGATGGGCAGGGCCGGAAGGTCGACTTTAAGCAGACCCTTATCATCCTCACGTCCAACCTTGGCAGCCAGGCGCTGAGCCAGTTGCCGGACGGGTCGGATGCGGGTGAGGCCAAGCGCGGCGTGATGGACGCGGTCCGGGCGCATTTCAGGCCCGAGTTCCTGAACCGTTTGGACGATCAGATCATCTTTGACCGGCTGACGCGGAGCGACATGGACGGGATCGTCGAAATCCAGCTTGGTCGGTTGAAAAAGCGGCTGGCCGCGCGGGGTATCACGCTTGACCTTGATGAAACGGCGGTCAAGTGGTTGGCCGACGAAGGGTATGACCCGGTCTATGGGGCGCGGCCTTTGAAACGCGTCATCCAGCGCAGTTTGCAGGACCAACTGGCTGAAATGATCCTGGCGGGTGACGTCACAGATGGCACGACACTTCCTGTCTCGGCCGGTGCGGACGGTCTGATTGTGGGCGACAGGGTGGCGGCGTCAAACCGCAAGCCGCCTGATGACGCGGTTGTCCATTAGCGCGTTCAACACATGGGTCCGGCGCCACGCGGCGGCGGGCCTGTTCAGGCCGACATAAGCTCGGCGAGTTCTACGCTTTTGCGAGCGTCAGACACGACCTTGCGCAGCCATTGATTGCGGCCCGAATGATCAAACCGGCGGTGCCAGACCAGGTCGTATCGTATTGGCGGAAGCTGGATTGGCGGTTCGCAGAACGCGAGATTGCTGAAGCTGCCGCGGGACAGGGCGCGCGGCATGGTTGCGACCAGCTCGGTTCCGGGGATCAGTTCGCGCAGCGATGACGCCGTGGGAGCGGCCAGGGCAATCTGGCGGCTGAGCGACAGGGTCGCCAAGGCGCGTTCGACCACACTGGGTGTGTTGCCTCCGAACCCGGTGACTGCGTGCCGCGCATTTGCATATTCTGTTCTTGTCTTGATCGGCTTGCGGCATGCGGGATCGTAATACACGACCAGATCGTCATGGCCGTAGGTGCAATGGTTCAATTCCATGCGGTAAGACAGACCCGCCACGGCAATGGCCGCGTCTGCATCGCCGCTTTCCAATAGCTCGGTCAGCCTTTCACGCGGCGCCAACCGCAGGATATTGAGCGCCGTATGGGCCGATTCGCGGTGCAGGATCTGCTGGACCTGCTTCATCTCCGGCAGGAGTGCCGGCGAAGAAATCGCAATATTGAAGGTGCGGCTGTCCTTCTTGGGGTTGTAATTTTCGGATGCGACAAGGCCTTCAAGCCCGGCAATCAGTTCCTGAATGCGCGGTTGTAGGGCAAGGGCTTTCTCTGTTGGTGTGACGCCGCGCCCTGACCGGACGAAAAGCGGATCTCCGATCGCGGCACGCAACTTATCAAGCGCGTAGCTTACCGTGGATTGATTGAGACCATAGTGATCTGCCGTCTTCGTTACGGAACTTGTTTCACACAACGACAAAAAGATCCTGAGGGTCTGCCCGTCGAGGCGGAAGATATCGGAATTTTCCATTGATTTTCTAAAACCATTCGGTTGATTGCCGCTGTTTCCCCATGCCATCCCTGAACTTCGGTTTCAATCGTTTCGGGTGTTTGGGGGCCTATCGATGCGACGAGAAACGAATTCTCATGGGGATGAGGGCGACGGGGCGACTGTGCCGCACCGCAAGGCTGAATTGAGGGCCATTATTGCGATGTTGCAATTTGCCGCTGAGCGCGCACGAGATGTGGGCGCAAAAACCGTTGGTGGCGACATCGATCGACTGGTTCGGTCAGTGAAGCGGGATCTGGAGGCTGGGGAATGATTGGGGCATGCCCCGGCCTTCGGATTGCTACCTGTAGATTTTGGCATAACGGGGCGCGAAAAACGCCACAAAGGTCTTCACTTCGGGGCGCTGCCACGCGTCGGGTGAGATCAAAAGCAGGTGCGGCACGGTCAGCTCTTGAGGGGCTTCAAAACACTTGATCAGCCGGCCCGCCTTCACGTCGGGTTCCGCGAGGCGACAGTTTACAAGTCCGATGCCCTGACCTGACAAGATTGCGGCATCCATCAAGGCGGATTCCGAAAACCGGCGGATGATATTTGCGTCCGCGACGTACCGGCGTAGCCAGTTGTAGATTGTCGGCATCACATCTGCGCGCTGGAAGCTGAGGACCTTGTGATTGGCCATGTCTTCGGGCGTTGCGGGGAGACCGTGCGCGGCTGCGTATTCGGGGCTTGCGTACATCGTAAACGCCGCTTCGCTGATATGGCGGCTGATGAGGTCGGGTTCGGGAGGGGTCCAGGCCAGGCGCAGCGCGATATCCGCCTCACCCGCCAACAGATCATAGACGCGGATCCTCTTTTCAAACTCAAATACGATTTCGGGGTGTTGGTCTGAAAAGGCTGCAAAGATCTCAGTCGCGCGGCCTTCTAGGTTGGCGGCAAAGGCGGTTATCCGGATGGGTCGGGGATGGGCGAGCGTCTTTGCCGTATCGCCAAATGCAGCTGCGGCGGTTTCGATCGCTTCCGCAAGCGGCTGCAACTGGATGGCTTCAACGGTGGGTTTGAAGCCTCGGGTGTCGCGGTGAAACAGCGTCAGGCCAAGGTGGTGTTCCAAGGCATCGATCCGTCGGGCCACGGTTGGCTGGGCCATCCCGAGCGTGCGGGACGCAGCCAGTGTCGACCCCTCGCGCATCACGGCAAGAAAGGCGCGGACGTCAGACCATTGCCGGAACGGGCTATTCATTTTTGAAGAACAACACAACGCCAACGGCAATTCCAGCCCAAAGGCACCGGTTGCTAGTGTTTTGGTGTTCGCATCGTACCAGAGGACTTCACCACATGGCTTTCGCACCGGGGACACGAAAGACTGGCTTGTCGAGCTATCTTTCCTTTTGGTCGCACCGGCGTCGTCCGACGCCAACAGACGAGGTTTGCACCCGTGATCGCCGGACCTTCGTTCTGGAGGTTTTGGAAAGCGCGCCGGGCGCGTGCGGGTCGGAAACCGACGTGTGCCAGATGATGTACGTTTTTTCCCGCCCGGTTCTGACGATGTAAAAAATGGGGCGCCGCGTTATCGCAGCGCCCCTTGGCATTAGCCGGCCGGGAGGAGGCCGGTTTCTTGCGCCATGCCGAACTCTTCAACGTCGATCATGCCGTCTCCGTTTGCATCAGCGAGGCGAAACGTCTCTTCGCTGACGTCCGGAGCCACGACGAGCAACTCGTCAAACGTGATCATGCCGTCTGCATTGCTGTCGGCTTCTTCCATGGTGGCCGCAACTGCCAGTGTGCTGGCCATCGTGGCGGCCATGAGGCTGCCGGTCACAAGGATAAGTGTCTTTTTCATGTTGTGCTCCCTTCGGGTCGCGTTGAGGGGGCTAGGGTTCAGCCCCCGTGCCAAAGACATGGGGGGTGCGGTGCTGGCCTGTTAAGATGTCTGGTGTTGGTGCGCGGCGCATCGGCCACCGCCTGCCCAAACGGGCGAACGGAATCAGCGAAGCTTGGCGGATCAAAGGGCGCGAAAGGCCGGGTGGCGGGCCTTGGCCGGTCGCGCTGTGCGGAACTGGGCGGGGATTGGCCGCCGGTCTGCGGTGCCCATTGTTTGGCCTTGAACCGGGGCGGGATGGGCCCGCCCCGGCAATGGGTCAATGACCGTGCCTTACTTCGGCAGAATCACCTGGTCGATCACGTGGATGACGCCGTTCGACGTCTCGATGTCGGCGGTCACGACATTTGCATTATCGACCATCACGCCGTTGTCGAGGTCGATCATGACTTCGCCGCCTTGAACGGTCGCCGCCATCATGTCGTCAGACAGGTCGGTGGACATCACTTTGCCGGGCACGACGTGGTAGGTGAGGATCGCAACCAGCTGGTCCTTGTTTTCGGGCAACAGGAGGTTCTCGACCGTGCCTTCGGGAAGGGCTGCGAAGGCTTCGTCGGTCGGTGCGAAAACGGTGAACGGACCATCGCCCTTCAGCGTGTCGACAAGACCGGCGGCCTGAACGGCGGCAACGAGTGTTTCAAACGACCCGGCTTCGACAGCGGTGTCGACGATGTCTTTTGCTTTGTCCATTGCGGAGGCGGCGGTTGCGACGAGGATTGCGGCAGTTGCGCCGAGCAGTGTTTTCTTGAGCATCTTGTAGTCTCCCACATTGCGTAAAATTTCCCGATGGCGCTGCTGCGACATCAGACGGGCTACGCGACGTTTTGTGCTTTGGATGACCGGGAGATTCCGCCGACCGCGTTTGACGGTCCTGATCCGCGCCCTAAGCTGGGGTGGCTTTTCGCGTCCAATCACAGATTTGTTATGCGCAGCATCGTAATCCACCCATGTTTCAATGTCATTTCAACGGCTGACACTGTCGTGAGGGGGCTTTGCAAACGCCGCTTTGTGTTACCTTATCATGCGCAGGTGGACATAAAGGAACCAGCATGGCCGGACGGTATAAAAGCGATTTGAATTGGTCTGACGTGACCCCCAAGGCAACTTGGATGAACCGGCGGCAGTTGATAACCGGTGCGACGGCAATGGTGGCGGGGTCGATTGCAGGACCCGCGATGGCAAGCCTTGGGGCAGCCAAGACCGACTATGGCGCGGACCTTGAGCTGACGAGCCTTGAGGACATGACCACCTACAACAACTTTTATGAATTCGGCACCGGCAAGACCGACCCATCGGTCAATGCCGATGATTTGGTGACCGACCCCTGGTCGATTGAGATCAACGGGCTGGTCGATAAGCCCGGCTCTTACGGGCTGGATGACATTCTATCGGGGGTCACCCTGGAAGAACGGATCTACCGGTTCCGCTGTGTCGAAGCCTGGGCGTCGGTGGTCCCTTGGGTCGGGTTCGAATTGAAGGACCTTTTGGACCGTGTGGGCGTGCAGCCCTCTGCAAAGTACGTCGCCTTTGAAACCCTCGTGCAGCCCGAAAGCATGGAAGGGGTGCGCCGCGGTGTGTTCCCGTTCCCTTATGTGGAAGGCTTGCGGCTGGATGAGGCAATGAACCCGCTGACAATCCTGTCGACTGGGGTTTATGACGAACCGATGCCGAACCAGAAAGGTGCGCCGATCCGTCTGGTCGTGCCGTGGAAGTACGGGTTCAAGTCGATCAAATCGATCGTGCGGATTACCCTGACCGAAGACGAACCGCCAGCATCCTGGAACCAGGCTCAGCCGCGCGAATACGGGTTTTATTCCAATGTGAACCCTGAACGCGATCATCCGCGTTGGAGCCAGAAGTCGGAACGTGTCTTGGGCGGGGGCCTTCTGGCGCGGCGCCAACCGACACTAAAATTCAACGGATACGAAGCCGAGGTCGCGTCGCTTTACGACGGTATGGACCTTGTGGGCGAGTTCTTCTGACATGACCCTGACCCAGCGCATAAACGGCCTTGCCCGCCGTGTGCCGACCTGGCCTGTCTATCTGATCGGCGGCGCGGTGCCGGTGTGGTACTTCTATCTTGGCGTGACCGGGGGGCTTGGCGCTGATCCGGTCAAGGCGATGGAACATGCGTTGGGCCTGTTGTCGCTGCAGGTGCTGGTGGCGGTGTTGGCGATCACGCCGATCCGGGATCACCTTGGGCTGAACCTGGTGAAGTTTCGCCGGGCCTTGGGGCTTTTGGTCTTCTACTTTGTGCTGTGCCACTTCCTGGTGTGGTTTTTCCTTGATGTGCAGTTCGTGGCAGAGGTCTGGAATGACATCGTCAAACGGCCCTACATTACAATTGGCATGGCAGGCTTGGTGCTGATGCTGCCCTTGGCGGTGACGTCGAACAACCTGTCGATCCGCAAGATGGGGCCGCTTGCCTGGCGCCGGTTGCACAAGGTGACCTACGGCGTGGCAATCCTGGGTGGCGTGCATTTTGTGATGGCGTCGAAGACCTGGGCGGTGGAGCCCATGGTGTACCTGGGCGTGATCCTGGGGCTTCTGGCCTTGCGGATTAAATGGCCACGCCGAGCCGGGGCGGCGATTTCTTAAAAGAAATCGGTTCGGAAAATTAGAAATTTTCCGATTCCCTTTTCAAACGGCGCAAACTGACGTTCAGTCGCCCGATGGATGCCAGCCTGACCAAACGCGCAACGCTTCTGATCATGGGCGTATTCCTGTTGCAGCCCCTGGCGCTGGGCGGGTGGCTGGCGCTGATCCCTGAGATCAAGACCGCGCTGGGGCTGACAAAAGGCCAGCTGGCTGTTCCACTGATGGCAATCCCGATTGCGTTGGTCCCGAGTTTGCAGATCGCGGGGCGGGTGATTTCGGCGTTTGGCCCGCGCCGGGTGGCGACCGTGTTTTTTCCGCTTCAGGCGCTGGCATTCCTCGGCCCGCTGATCGCATGGGATGCCGCATCGCTGTTTGGGGCATTGTTTCTGGCCGGCGTGTGCATGGCCTTTGTGGAAGTGGCGATGAATGTCTATGCCGGACGGCTGGAAAAGGCGGCTGGCGTTTTGATCATGAACCGCAGCCACGGCTTCTGGGCGCTGGGCCTGATGGTGGGGTCCGGCACAATCGCAGTGGCGAGCGCACATTACGGCGCGCAGGTGGGTCTTGCGCTGGTGTCGGCCAGCTTTGGGGCGGCGGCGTCGTGGGTCTTGCCGCGACTGCCCAGCGAGGATAGTGCCGCCAGTGCGCCGCGCCGGGCGTTGCGAGCCCTACCGCCGGCGTTGTTTTTTATCGCTGTCTTCATGTTTGTGGTCACCCTGACCGAAGGCGTGATGGCGGACTGGGCAGCGGTCTATATGGCCGAACGGTTGGGTGCGCCGGGGGCGGCGGCGGCTTTGGCGGTCACGGTCTTTTCTGCTTTCATGGCCGGTGGGCGGTTCCTTGGCGATTACATGAAGCGCCGCCTGGGCGCAGTGCGCCATGCGCGCACCACCGTTGGCCTGGCGATCGCGGGTTTGATCGTTGTGGTCGCGCCCCTACCGGTGGCGCTGGAATATCTCGGCTTTGCAATGTTGGGGGCGGGGGTGTCGGCGGCCTATCCTTTAGGCGTGTCCGCGATTGCCGCTTTGGATGACAGATATGAAGCACCCAATATTGCGTTTGCCGCCACGATGGCGATGGGCGGGTTTCTGATTGGCCCACCGCTGATCGGCTTTGTGTCCGAAGCGCTGTCGCTGGCGGCGGCCTTTGCCTGTCTGTTTCCCGCGCTTGTTTTGGCCATGGCATTAACGCGGTGGTTGACCCCGAAGGAGGATAAACACGATGCAATATGATGTGGACACCCCAGACGACTATTTGGCGGCGCTTGATCATGATTGGCGCCGGGTTGCTCTTTTGACCATCCGCCAGACCGTTAAAGACGTGGCCCCGGATCTGGTCGAAGGGATCCAGTACAAGATGCTGAGCTATTCGGATGCGGACGGACCGGTGCTGCATCTGAACGCTCAGAAAGCCTACGTCGCGCTATATCTTGGCGACATCGACGCGCTGGACCCCGACGGTGCCCTGACTGAAGGCATAAGCCGGGGGAAAGGCTGTTTGCGCTATGCGAAATCGGCTGATGTGGGCGACCCGCGTCTGCGCCAACTCCTTGAGCGTGTGGTCGCGCGGCGCGCTTCGGGCGATCTGCGCGCCTGCTAGGGGGCAGCGATTCCGAAAGTGATGCATGAGTCTTCCACAATGGGCCGGTGAGTCTGTGGAAAACCGGCCCGGCGACCGAAATATTCGGCGCCGCTTAACCACGGTGGGAGTCAGTTTAGGGGGTGGGGCGGCGCGATACCCCATATTTTGCGGGGCAATCAGGGAAAGTCGAAAAAATGTCATCTTTCTACAAAAAACCACTTGCGGACTGCGGGCGCTCTCCGTAAACACCCCTTCACCGACGCGGCGGAGACGCACGGCGGGGCGCCAACCGGGCGGCTGGAGACAGCAAGCAACGAGACGCAGACTAAAAAAATAGAGATATTACAGGCGGGGCGCGCCGAAAGTTCAGGGCGCATCCAGTCATTTTTGTCTCTACGCTATTTGAAATTGCTGGTTACTGAAGAGATATGCGGGCGGTTTGGTCCATGCGACGAAGCGGCTTTTGTATATCGACTCTCTTAGGCGCCAACATCTGTTGGAACCGATTATAGAGAGGTCAGCTTCACTGTTTGGACGGCTTTCGGTTTTCTTAGAAAACCAGAAGCACAACAAACAGAAGACTGCCCCGGTTTTCCGACCGGGGCGATGTGCAGAGGTTCAAATCGTCAAGGATATCCGAGTAATCGGATTTCAACTTGAGAGTTTGATCCTGGCTCAGAACGAACGCTGGCGGCAGGCCTAACACATGCAAGTCGAGCGCACCTTCGGGTGAGCGGCGGACGGGTTAGTAACGCGTGGGAACATACCCTTTTCTACGGAATAGCCTCGGGAAACTGAGAGTAATACCGTATACGCCCTTCGGGGGAAAGATTTATCGGATTTGGATTAGCCCGCGTTGGATTAGGTAGTTGGTGGGGTAATGGCCTACCAAGCCGACGATCCATAGCTGGTTTGAGAGGATGATCAGCAACACTGGGACTGAGACACGGCCCAGACTCCTACGGGAGGCAGCAGTGGGGAATCTTAGACAATGGGGGAAACCCTGATCTAGCGATGCCGCGTGAGTGATGAAGGCCCTAGGGTCGTAAAGCTCTT
>JBCBCY010000033.1:0-14856 GCA_038530285.1 Pseudomonadota bacterium | reverse complement strand
ATCATCGCATTCGGTGGCACTGGAAGCGGCAATAATGATACTGCCGCCGAGCAGCGTCGACTTGATGGCGATACGGGCTTGCAGCTCCTCAAGTTCGGCTTGCCGCCGCCGCTCGAGCTCTTGAAGGCGCAGCTCCTCGGCCGTGGGGCCGGTCGGTGCTGGTGTGCGCGGTGTTTCAAGGCGCGCGAGTTCCAGATCGTTCTGCAGGCGTTGGATTTGCCGAGCACGTTCTTCCAGCTCTTCGCGCAAAGCGGCTTGCGTTGCTGCTGCCTCGCTGCGCAGGGCGTCGATCTCTGCGCCCAAGGTATCCAATGCCTCGAGGTCGACGGTTGGGGCTTCAGGCGCAGGTGCGTCGCGCAGGGCTTCGAGTTCGGACCGCATAGCGTCCATTTGCGCGCGTAGCTCTTCTGTTTCGCTGTCTGGTTCCGGCTCCGGCGGCGGGGTTGTGTCAATCGGTGCAGGCGTGGGCTCGAGCGCACCAAAGCCCGGTCCTGCTGCTTGGAACTCATCTGGGGAGGCGGTTTCCAGGCTGTCGGGTTCAGAGCCGCCAGAGAACAACAACATGAGACCCCCAAGGGCCGCGATTGCCACAATGCCCAAGGCAATAGTGATAACAGACGGACGTGCCTTCGGGTTTTGTGGTTTGCCTTCAAGCGCTTCGAGGCGCTTCTTAAGCTCAGCTGTTTCACTCATCTTGACTTGCCTCGCCCATCTCTTGGACGCAAATCTCGTCCTCGCCGAGCCTGAGAACCCACCGATCGCTGACACCTGACACACGGATCACGCCGTCTGGCCGCGCGAGCGCGTTCACGCTGCGCTCATTGCCAGCCGACCAGCGAAAGATCGCGGGCAGCGGCGCGTTTGCGGCAAAGCGGAAGTAAGTGAAGGTGCCATCGTCCCAGATTTCGCGGGGAGTGATCTCGGATCGCGCGCTGACGCCATAGGCGTGGTTTGCAGGTTGGTTTGCGGCCACACGCGATTGCGGGGGGGGCGCTTCGGGATAGGTGAAGCGAATGACATAGAACGTTGGTGAACTCGCCTCAGTGACATTGAAATAATAGCTGCGTCGGTTGGTATAGACCGTGATGTTGGTATGAGCGCCGCGTGTGACGGGCTTGATCGCAAAAGCCTGGCCACCGGGCACGCCGTCCAAAAGGAACCCTTCAGTGTCGCCCGCAATGATCGAGCGGATGGTCTCGCCTTGGCCAAACTCGATGCTGGTCACATGGGTCAGGCTGGTGCGGATGCGATATACCTGCCCATCCTGATATGTGGCCAGCCGGACGCGGGCATCAAAGGGGCCTTGGCGCGGCTGAGTCTCCGCATAGGCGGTGCCAGCAAGCGGAACAATGAGGGAGAGGATCAGGAACAGGCGGCGCATTGGTTACTCCAGACGATCCGAGCGGATCGCGTATTCGGTGACGGTGAAGCCGAAGGGGTTTTGCCAGACATCATCGATCGAGCGGCTATTCTCGGGCCGAAACTCAAACATCAGCGTTGCGGTGAAGAGCCCGTTTTGAGTGCCGCGCGGCGAATTGAGCCGCTTGCGCAGGCGCACTTGGGCACGATTGGCGCTGACATGGGTAATCGAAAGCACCTCAACATCAAGCCGGGCATCTGTGCCGTAGCTGTCGGGCGGATAGGCCTCATGGCCGCTAGTCCAAAGCGCGCGCAGTCCTGCAGCCGCCGCGCCGTCCGACTGGTCCAGGACCCGCCGCACACGCACATCATTGTCGAGCTGATTGTACGTCTCTCGATCAATGACATAGCGGTAGACCTGTGCCTCGATGATAGCGGGGCGTTCCGTGAGTGAGACCGCTTCAACCATGGCATTGGGGAGGGCCATGCCGGTTTCGCTATCAAAGGGCACGATCATGGGCGGCGGGTCCACGTCGAGCAGAGCCACGAGGGCAGCGGCGAGGCAACCTGCCATGCCAAACGCCATACCTCCCAGCCCCAGCTTCTGCCACATGAGCTCGCGTCGTCGTGCGCCGTAGATGAGCTCCTCTTCGATGATTTCTTCCTCGCTGTTCATGGGGTCAGTCCGCGCGCAGGTCTGGCAGGGTGAAGTCCATATAGCGGCGCTCTTCGGCCAGGGTAGCGGCATCGACCACGCCTGATTGGCCCGCGCCGACCGTCTGGATGGCTTCGAGCTCCCACATGCGTGTCATGGCAATCGCCAGCTCAGCCGTGACGCGGGTGTTGTGGTCCACGGCTTCCTTGAGCGTTTCCATGTCTGGGATCAGCGAAACAAGCTGCTCGACCCGTTCGAGGGATTGCGCAGCCTCTTCATAGCTGTTCTCTGCCGCCGCCGACATCACCGCCCCAGTACCCGCCTGGCTGGCAATGCGTTCCGCACCAGGATTGCCGCTGCTGGCCATGTCGGACAGGCTGTCTTGGTCAAACCCTGCATCTTCCAGGGCTTGTGTCATGCGGCCTTCCATTTGAGGAGCGGCGTTGCCGATCAGGCCACTGAAATCGCCGCTCTGGATTTGACGGATTGTGCCAAGGAGATCGCCGAATTCCTGATCGAGAAGCCCGTCGAGATCACTACCCATGGCCATTTCGATGATATCCGTTGCGCCGGTCAGGGCTGCGTAGGTCTCGTTGAGCGTGTCGAGTTGCTGCTGCACCAGATCAAGCTGTTCGAGAAGCGTGTCGAGCTGGTCGGTCTGGATCCCGAAATCTTCAAGCATCTGCTGAAGCTGACGAATTTCCTGTGCGATGTTGCGCGTGTCGACCGTGGGGACACCTTGGGCAAACAAGGGTGAGGCAACCAGCAACGCGCAAGTGGCTACGGTGGAAAGAAAGCGGATCATCGGAGTGCCTCCAGATCGAATTGCATGAAGTCTTGTTCGCGGGCCTGCGCGGCCGCCATGGCCAGCTCGGCCGCGCTAAGCGGGCGGGTGTGGGCGGCCTTGAGGCGCGTGCGAATTGCGATCAGCCGGGCGAGTTCGGCCCGCGCGTAAGTGTTGAGCGACATGGCCGCGTGAATGTCATCTGTCTCGCCAATGCGCCTGATGATGTCCTGGACGCGCTGCGCGGCCGCTTGCACCGAGACCATGGAATAGTCGCCATAGACCCCCGCGCCGAAAGAGGTCAGGCTCATGGTCGAGTTTGCGAGCAAGACGGGATCGATGGTGCCGAGTGCGTCAACGCCGCCGACACGCGCGAGGTAGAGATTGTAGCGCTCGGGGATGACCTGAACGTAGTGCTGGGTCTCAGCAAACGGCGGCACGCCCCCATAGCGCTGCACGTTGCCCGGACCGGCATTGTAGGCCGCCAGCCCGTGAATGATGTTGCCATCAAACATGGCCAACATCTGCGCCAGATAGCGCGCGCCGCCGGTGACCTGGATGTAGGGGTTTTCATAGTAGGCCGGGTAAATCCCCAGATCCTGCGCCGTGCCGGGCATGATTTGGGTCAGGCCGAATGCGCCGACAGGGGAACGCGCACCGATGGTGAAGCGGCTTTCTTGCCAGATCATCGCCTGCAATAGGCAGCGCCATTGCTTGGGCGACAGACCGGCAGCGCGCACGCCGGACATATGGTGCGTTTCCTGAGCCGCGCGAATGATCAGCTCTTCGATTGAGCCAGAGGCATCGCCGAACATCTGGGCTGCACCGGGGTTTGGGTCGACCAAACCATAGAGCGTGTCTGCGGCGCTTTCAGGTGATGAACCAGCTTCCAAACTCGCGACCAGCGCGCCTGAATTTCCGCTGGCCAACGTCGCGGCATTGAGAATGTCTTCCAGCGCCTGGAGTTGTTCTTGCTCGAGCGCTTCAAGCTCTTCTTCTTTGGACAGCCGGTCCCGTTGCAGCGTCAAATCCTGCTCGCCCTGCTGCAACACGCGCTCGCGCTGCAAGAACATGCCCGCATCAAATGTGGGCACGCCCTGGGCAAAGGCCACTGGCGCGGCGAGCGACACCAAGCCTGCAAAGATATGCAGGCAGTGCTTACTCACCTAGGCCACCAATCGGCCCGAGCAGCTCAAAGTTACAATTGCTGCGGCTGACCTCGGCAAAGGAGTTGAAGCATTCAGCTTCTGACGGCCGGTATTCTGCGCAGGCTGTCAGGGTCAAAAGGGTGAGGGTCAGCACGCAAAGTCTACGCATCAATTTGTCTCCAAAATTCGGGGTTCTGACGATAATCCGCACCGACCAGCGCTTCGCCTTTTTCCATGCCGCCAAGGATCGTGAGGTAAGGTCCAAGGGCGCTAAGATCGGCATCGATCACGACGGAGCCTTGATCATCACGCACCAACGCTAGGCGGGAATTGCTTCCCGTGCCGAGCAATACGCTGAGCTCTTTTTCAGTGAGACCCAGCATGGTGTAATCGCTGGCCGAAGCGCGGATGTTGGGAAGCAGGAGCTGCGTCGGAACGGCCTCGACAATCGTTTTGCCAGTTCGAGTTTTCTCCAGCTGGCTTGCGTATTGGGTCATCATCACGACGACGGCATTCTGTTTCCGCGCCGTGACCAGCCAGTTGCTCAGCCGGTCGGCAAAATACGGGTTGTCGAGCGCTTTCCAGGCCTCATCGATGATGATCAACGTTGGTTTGCGATCCTCGATCACGCGCTCCACCCTCCGAAACAGGTAGGAGAGGACCGCCATGCGCTCTTTCTCGCTTTCGCTGTCGAGAATGCCGGTGAGGTCGAACCCCACGACATCACCATCGAGCGAGAAGGTATCCTCTGAGCTTTGCCCAAAAATCCAGCCGTAGCGGCCATCCGCCGTCCACTCCTGAATCCGCTCAAACAAATCCCCTTCATCAGCCCCAGCGACAAAGAGCGAGGCCAAATCCTGCCAGTTGCGAAGGGCGGCATCGCTGGCTCCGGCGTTCTGGCGCACCACTTCCTGAATGCGGTTGATCTGGACCGGGCTCAGGGGCTTGTCGGTGCGATGCAGCAGCGTGGCCAGCCAATCAGAAAGCCAGGCTTGCCCGCGCCCGTCGATCTCGGTGCGCAGCGGGTTCAGGCCTGTCGTTTCACCCGCCTTGATGGCGCTGTTGCGCCCGCCATTGGCCCGCACCGCCATTTCCATGCCTGCGCGATAGTCAAAGACAAACACGCGCGCGTCGCAGCGCCGGGCTTGGGTCATGAGGAAGGCTGACAATACCGACTTGCCGGAGCCAGGGCGGCCGAGGATCAAGGTGTGTCCGCCGGTCGGCTCTTTGTCTGGCTGTCCCGTCTCATGGTAGTTGAACAGGAAGCCCGAGCGTTCTGGCGTCGGGAAGAGGGTAATCGGCTTGCCCCAAGGCACTTTGTGTCCGGGTTTGCCCAGTTGACCGCGATGGAGCGCTGCGAGATCGGCAAAGTTCGTATTGGTGATGGCGGCCTTGCGGCTGCGCATCTGCCCATTGCCAGGATGCTGCGCGAAATAATGGGTCCGCGCCGCAAAGCTCTCGTTCACGAGATTGACGCCTTCACTGGCAGCGATGTTGCGTACCTCGGCGGCGATTGCTTCCAGCTTTTCCTCGGTCTCGGCGAAAACCGTGACGGTCATGTGATGATCGCCAAAGCTGAGGCGCTTGGATTCCAGATCGTCCAGCGCGTCGACCAGTTCTTCAGCAAGGGAAATCGCGCCGTCATCGCTGGCCTTCATCAGGCGCTGTTGGCGCTTGATCCGGCTGGCCATGATGTTGCTGTTGATCGGCGTGAAGGAATGCGTGACGACCATGTCGACGGGCAGGTTTAGCTCATCGAACATGGTGCAGCTAGTTTTGGCCGGGTAGGTCTTGATCGCAAAGCTCGTACCAAACCGCTTGCCCGCCGTTCCATCGTCGAGCATAAAGCCTCGCCCCTGAAACGTGACGCGGGTGTTGGCCACATCCTCGGCAATGATGCCAAAGCGGGATTTTGCGAAGAGCGGTCGTTCCTGGCCGATGTTGAGCGACCCCAGGAACCCCAGAAGCTCGCCGTTTTCAGCCCCAAGGAGGCGCGGTTTCATCTCTGCAAAGGACGAAAGCAGAAACCCAACGACCTCCCCGAGCTTGCGAAGTTGTTTGGCTGTCTGGTCTTTCAGTTGTGCGATTGAGTCTGCACGCTTCAGGCGCAGCCGCGCGCCGAGGGGAGGACGCTTCAGCACAGTAAGAGTGAGGGTTTTGTCCCGCAGGCCCGCCCGCGCCATGGCCGTTTGCCAACGGCTGTCCAGCGCTTGAGCAAACCCTTCTTCGGACACCGTTGGCAAGGCGGTCTCAATCGCCTTGGAGACCTTGTGAACGTAGAAACTGTACTCCGGCCCGATCTGCGCGATGATCGCCGCGAAAAGTGCGCGGACCTTCTCCAAATGCGCGTCATCGCTTGTCATACTGTTGACCCCATCAAGGCGGATGCACTGGAATAGTGCATTACCGCGCGTGCGGATCGTCACGTCATTCACCAGGCTGACATAGGGCAGCATGCTGGCCATCGGGCGCTCTTTGCGCGCCCAATCTGGCAGCATGGCAAGGTTATCCGAAGGGTCATGGAGCATAGCTGTCCCCCGAATGGATCTTGCGGTTCGGGGTGGGCGGCGTTTCCTGCAGTGCTGTCACCATCACCTCAAGAAAGGCCGGATCCCAGTCCGCCGCTTTCCACAGCGCGGGATAGGCCAGAGCGGCGATGATGATCACTGGCCAGCTCTGAACCCAAAGAAACAGCAACACAAACCCGAACAGCCAAACCATGGCATACATGATCGGCAAGCCGATGAGCTTTGGCGGCCGGATCAAACCGAGGAAGAGGCGGGTTTGCGTTGCCATGCCGAATTTACGCGCCCCAGATCGCGGTCACGATGGTCGGCGCAGCTGCGATGCCTGCAATGGCAACCAGCACCCAAAGGGCTTGGCGGAAATCCAGAATGCCAAAGAGCCAGGAGAGGAATACACCGATCAAGGCCAAGGTGCCGATGACAATTCCCAAAGGGCCGGTGATCGTGTCGACGATGCCTTGCAGCAGGTTCTGCACCGGCGAGAGGTCGATGCTCTGCGCCAAGGCGGGATTGGCAATCATTAGACTGGCCAGAGCCAGCGACAGGATCGTGCGGAATTGAATGTGCATCAGGAGGCTCCAGTCAGTCGATCACGCACGGCCATGACGCGGCGCACGTGGTTTTGGGTTTCTCGGTAAGGGGGAATGCCGCCGTAGCGCGCGACCGCGTCGGGCCCCGCGTTATAGGCGGCCAGCGCAAGTTCTGGCGTTCTGAACTGCGCCAGCATCATGAGAAGGTAGCGCGCAGAGCCATCAAGGTTGGCCTGCCAATCATGGGGGTCCACACCGAGCTGCGCGGCCGTCGTTGGCATCAACTGACCGAGGCCAATCGCGCCTGCGGAGCTGCGCGCATTCGGGCGATAGGCGCTTTCAATCTCGATATTGGCTTGGAAGAGTGCCTGCCATTCGGAAACAGTCAGACCCGCGCGGCGCAATGCGGGGTGCCCGCCATAGCGATGCGCGGTGCTTTCAAGGGCTGTGAGGATCTCGGGGCGGGGAACCGCGCGGGTGGGTGCAGGAGGCGGATCTTCAGGCTCAGGCGCTGCGAACACGATCAGCTCTGATGGGTTTGCTCCAATCCCGTCGACGTAGCTCTGCGCGAAACCTGATTGCGGTGCTTTGGTCTCGAGCTGGCCATCGGCCCGCATGGAAAGCACGAAGCCTTCAGAATGGGCGGGTGCTGCAAGGAATGCCGCAAGGACAGCAAGTGGCTTAGCCCTCGTCGTCCAACTTGTGTGAGGCGATCTTGCCTTCGAGCATGGGGATCGAGACGACAGAGACACCAAGGCCAGCGAGGAAACTTGATAAGCCGTTGATTGTCTTGAATTCTCGGGCAGCCATGTTGTTGCGTGCAGTGACGAGCAGGCGACGCGTCTCGCCATCTGGCGAGACGCAATGCACGGTCCAAACTCCAGACCACTGAGCACCTGTACGTTTGGGCGTAACCCGGCACACAACATCCGCCGAATGTCCTTCGGCAAGCAGCGTGCGCAGCCCTTCTTCGCTGACAACATTGGGGGCGTCTTGCATCAAATTCATAGGATCGAGCCTTGCAGAATTGTGCATTGGCCCGGCAGTCCCTCATGGACTATCGAACCGATACAATATTATAACTTTGTAATCAATAGGTGCAATTTGCATTATTGCACCTTTCATGCGTTGAAACGAATTTACTGCAACGGAGTGGCTGAGCCAAGATAATATGGCGCTTTTGAAACAAACGTGGGCGGTTATGGTCGTTCTGAGCTGGAGTTCTGCCGCAATCGCGAGCGGTTGCTTGCCGCCTGAGCCGCCCTGGATGCCGACCAATGCCGATCATGTTAGGGCCTATGCGGACCTTTTGAGGCGGGATGCGGAGACGTATTTCACCGATGTTGAGCGGTACTTCCGATGCTTAGATCAGCAGCGGCGTGAGGTCTTCGAACAAGCGCGCGAAGTTAGCGGGGACTATGCGCGCGTTCTCGAGTTTCTGGAGGAGGTGAGGAATTGATACCCGTCCTCACCTAGAGAAAGCTGCCATTCAATAAGGCAGCGGCAAAGGTCCGCAGTGCGGACTTTGCTGTCGTTCGCTGCGGGTGCGCCAATGGCTTCTCCTAAAAGGTCCGAATATCCATTCGGGATTTAAAATCGGTGGGTTTCTCTTATCGATGCCTTGTGAAACACGACTTCGAGTGAAGGGTCGAACTGACTTCGAGACGACTGATTGAAACGCTGTTGCACGGATAGTCCAGACAGAACCCTCACGTCTGAGTAGCGGAGCATCCTGACCACAAAGGCCAAAATGAAGATCGGAACCCTGTTTTCGGGCGCAAGACAGCACGATCAAAATAGTCGTAGAGACAGCCCCCGCACAAAGGCGGGGGCTGAAAATAACCTAGAAAAAGCCCAGCTTGTTTGGATTATAGCTGACAAGCATGTTCTTGGTCTGCTGGTAATGATCCAGCATCATTTTGTGGTTTTCGCGACCGATGCCGGACTGCTTGTAGCCACCAAATGCAGCGTGTGCAGGGTAAGCGTGATAGTTGTTCACCCAGACGCGACCCGCTTCGATCGCGCGCCCCATGCGGTAGCAGGTGTTCATGTCACGCGACCAGACGCCGGCGCCAAGACCGTACATGGTGTCATTGGCAATCGCCAAAGCTTCGGCTTCGTCCTTGAACGTCGTCACGGACACAACTGGCCCGAAGATTTCTTCCTGGAACACCCGCATGGAGTTGTCACCCTTGAAGATGGTTGGCTGGATGTAGTTGCCACCCGCCAGTTCACCGTCAAATTTGGCCGCTTCGCCGCCGATCAGAACCTCGGCACCTTCTTCGCGACCGATGGTGAAGTAGGACAGGATCTTTTCCTGCTGGGCGACACTGGCTTGCGCGCCGACCATGGTTTCGGGGTCACGTGGGTCACCGTGTTTGATGGCCTTTACCCGTTCGATAACGCGTTCCATGAAGGGCTCGTAGATGTCTTCCTGAACCAGCGCACGGGACGGACAGGTGCAGACCTCGCCCTGGTTGAAGGCGAACAGAACGAAGCCTTCGATAGCTTTGTCAAAGAACGCATCATCTTCTGCCATGATGTCGGAAAAGAACACGTTGGGGGATTTCCCGCCGAGTTCCAGTGTGACCGGAATCAGGTTTTCTGTCGCCGCTTTCATGATGGTGCGGCCCGTCGCGGTGGACCCTGTGAACGCGATCTTGGCTATGCGTTTGGATGTCGCCAGTGCTGCGCCGACCTCTGCGCCATAGCCGTTGACGATGTTCAACACACCGGCTGGCAGGATCGGGTTGATGATTTCGGCAAGCACCAGAATGGCGGCTGGCGTTTGTTCGGCGGGTTTCAGGACGATGCAGTTGCCTGCTGCCAATGCCGGTGCCAGTTTCCATGCGGCCATCAGGATCGAGAAGTTCCATGGAATGATCTGGCCAACGACGCCGAGGGGTTCGTGATAGTGGTAGGCGACCGTGTCGGCGTCGATCTCGCTCATGTGGCCTTCCTGGCCGCGTAGGATGCTTGCAAAGTAGCGGAAGTGATCTGCCGCGAGCGGGATGTCGGCGTTGATTGTTTCTCGGATTGGCTTGCCGTTGTCCCATGTTTCAGCCTGCGCCAGTAGGTCGAGGTTGTCTTCAATCGCGTCGGCCACTTTCATCAGCAGATTTGCGCGATCTGTCGCAGATGTCTTGCCCCATGCGTCCTTGGCGGCGTGGGCGGCATCCAGTGCAAGTTCGACATCAGCCGCGTCGGAGCGCGGGATGTCGTTGATTTTCTCGTTAGTGATCGGCGTGACGTTTTCAAAGTAGCGCCCGTTCACAGGCTCTACGAATGCGCCGCCAATGAAGTTCCCGTATTTGGTTTTGAACGGCGACGTGTATGTTCCCGCCTCTGTGTGCGTAAGATCTTTCATGATTTTCCTCCAATATGCCTCGGTCCTCCACCAAGGCTGAAGGCATCTAGGGGCAAGTTTCCGGAGGGGTCATCAGGGCGAAATCGAATGTTGCGGGGTTGTGTCTCAGGAGTGAGACAACTTCGGTCAACTTTCGTTCAGGCCCAGCCGTTTCATACGTCGGTACAGTGTGGCACGCCCGACACCAAGTTGCCGCGCTGCCTGTGACACGTTGCCATCAGCCCGTGCGAGGGCGCGCACCACAGCAGCGCGTTCGGCTTTCTGAAATCCGGTTGGGCCATCTTCACGCCCGAGGATGTCCGCAGCAGGCCGTGCAGATATCGTGCCGGTTCGTTGCAAACCGAAGATACTTCGCGCAGCAAGGGTCGCGCCTACAACAAGGTCATCACGATCCACCGCCAGCAAGACCGCAGCTTCACAATCATCGCCGTCAGCTACGATAATACGAGAGGAAGTATAAGCCGCGCGAAAATAGGCTTCTTCGATAGCGCGGGCGGTTTGCCCGACCTGCGCGCTGATCAAACGGTTGAACGCCTCGGTTTGATCGGCCCGGGCTGAGGAAACGTCAAGCGCTGCCACCAGGGATCCGTCTGCGCCATAGATGGGCGCGTCGATGCAACTCATGCCGGTGTTACGTGCAAAAAAGTGTTCATCGCGGTCGACAATGACGCGGCGGTTTTCGGTCAGGCAGGTTCCGATACCATTCGTGCCTTGATGGGCTTCACTCCAATTCGATCCGGCTGCCAGGCCCCATGCCTCGAACGCAGAGGTGTCCCCGTCCGACATCCGTTGGTCTAGCACAATGCCCTCTGCGTCAGTCAGCAAAACGGCACAACCGGACTGTCCAACAAGCGAAAAGAGTGTGTCCAACCGTGGAGAGGCGACAATCATGAACCGTTCGAGCGCGGCCCGTCTATTTTCAAGGTCGGCCTGTTCGACCCGCTCCGGAGCGCGGGTTTCATCCGGGTCTAACCCGTATTTCAGGGCAGAGCGGTGCCAACTTGCTGCGACCTGCGACCGGGCGGCGGCAGAAGAAGACTGGGTCACCTCGATAATTTTGTCGGCATGTCGGGTTCGTCCCATCACTTAAACACCTTCCTAAGACAGGTCGGAACCATAGCAAATCCCTCTGCGCTTTGCACCATTCGAAAGTCGTGGACATGATAGCCGCAAAATGGCGCGGTCTTCTTGGCACTCCTTGTGGGATGTTGGCGGGTGATCGGCAGGTCGAGCAAAGCGGTCATTGGTGCAAGTTGCATCATTCGTCTAACTGGGCTCTTTCCGGCCGTTAGCTGCGTTTTGCACCAAGGTCCGGTTCACCGGGATGATCTGAGCGGTGTGGTGTTTTAGGATGGCCGCCATCGTATAGCGCAGCCTGCGTCTCGCCGTTATCCCACTGATACAGAAGACCGATTTCTTCGCCTGTCTTGATACACGTAATGCGGCCGATGGCTTCGGCCGTTGAGCGAACACTTTCATGTTCGGGCATAACTAGCCCCTCTCGTTAAGCAATTCCTTGGGAGCAACATCAAGGGCAAGCGCAATCTGCTCCAGAATATCGATTGATACTGAATTCTTGGCGAGTTCTATCTCGCTGATGTAGCTGCGGTCCATGTCCGCAGCCAAAGCTAGCTGTTCTTGGCTCATACCTTTGGAATTTCTTAGATTCCGGATATTTAACCCTACTTCTTCCCTCAATCTCATGGCCTGTATTCGGCCAGATCGCTGAGATTGCTCTACGGAATATATTCCACAAAACGCGCGCGAGCCTCGCAAAATGGATACTCGCATATGGTGTAAAGGTGGAGTGTGAACGTAAGCTATCAATAATGTAGTAATGAAATCAAAAGGCGTATATTGACATGGGGCGCAGACTTATCAGAAATTGGACTGCCGGAACGGTTTTGGCTTTGCTTTCAACCGTGGCTCCACAAGCGGCGAGAGCCTATCAGGGCGACTGCGCCATTCTGCTTTGCCTGGCTGGTGGGTGGCCTGCGTCAGCAGAATGTGCCCATGCCCGTGCCGTGTTTATCCGCAGGATCACGCCATGGCCGATTGAGCCGCCGTTGCAAATCTGGCGGTGCCCGATGGGTGTTTCTGAGCGCGCGCCTATGCAAAGCACGGCCCCGAAAATCTGGGAGTCCAGCAATCAAGCTGGTCAGTCGCTCGCCCAAGTCATTCTGGCACAGGTGGTCGAAGGCGGTGCCGATATCGACATCAGTGGCCTGGAATTTGATTTCGTGCGCTCGATCCGCGTTTGGGATGTTCGGTACTACAGCCATCGCGAACGTGGTCGCGACGATGATTGTTCTGAGCGCTATAACATGCGCCTCGGAACTTATGGCACTCAGGGCGAATTTGGCTGGCAACGCACGACACCAGCTGCTGCCCCAAAGTGGGTGCTTCCATCGCGGCGCTGTGCGTCATCGAACTGGCGACGCGGTGTTGGCGTTGAGTGGGAAGATCACGAGGGCAACCACGGATATGAGTGGGTGGCCTACTAGGGCTATTCCCCGATATCCCGCATGCGTTCCGAGATATCGACCGCAATGCGCTCATACAAGGCTGCTTGCTTGTCTCTGGGAGAGCCGGGCTTGGGGCTTCTTCGGCGGATGCGCTTCGCGAGCCAGAAGAGCAGCCGCGCGGCGGGGTCTTCTAGTTTTTCCGGCACAGGGGACGGATAGTTTTCTTCGAGCAAGGCGACGACCTCAGCATTCATGCTGCGATGGTTAGCCTCAGCCGCAAGGCGTATTCGATCGCGCAAGCCATCGGGCAGCCGTACGATGAATTTGTCCTGATTTTGAGAGCTTTGTTCTGGCATGGTGGCACTGTGCCATAAAAAGCAATTGACGCAATAGTGGCTAAATGCCACTAACAGGGTGTGGTTTCAACCTGGAGGCGTTTCATGAACAGTCGTAAACCAATGCAGCTTCGGCTTCCGCAAGAGCTCAAAGAGTGGATCAAGGCGGAGTCAGATCGCAATGGAAACTCCCAAAACTCAGAAGTGATCCGTGCCATTCGCGCGGCAAAGGACAGACGTTCTGCACCGAGTGCATTTGGAAAAATCACTATGGATCAGGGTGATAATGCGCGTTGTTAACGATGTAAGGGAGGTGCCGATACGATGACCAAAGCAAGTGCACAGACAAAGGCGAAACAGGCAGCCTCGGCCTTCATCCGCGAGGCGCGGGAGGCAGGTTGGCAACGCGCGAAGTTCGAGATCAAGCCTGATGGCAGTGTCATCGTCGATGCCAACATGGTCGCGCCAGACGCTGCAGACGACTTTCTCAACAGTGACTTGAGAATGGGCGAATGACCCGAAAGAGCCTGCCCAAATACGTCTATAATGACAGGGGGTATCTCCGGTTCATCCGGCGTTCGCGCGGTATCTCGGTCATGATGCACGAGGAAGCGGGCACGCCGGAATTTTGGGATCACTACAATCGTTTGCTGAAAGGAAAACCCGCGCCAGCGCCGTTGAAACGCAATTTTGAGGCGCTGATTCTTAGCTACTACGAGAGCGACGCCTACAAAAAGCTGAAGCCCCGAACTCGGTCCGATTATCGGCGGTACATCAGCCACATTCGTGAGATCTGGGCCGACAAAGACCCGGCGAGGATCGAAACCCATCACATTTACGAATTGCACCGCGCCAATGCGGATCACTGGCGGCAGGCCAACTACCTTGTCCAGGTCATGGTCGTCTTGATGAACCACGCCCGTCTGATTGGCTTTATCAAGAAAGAGCATGGGAATCCGGCGAAGGGCATTCCGCTCTTCAAGCAGCAGAGCGACGGGTGGGAGCCTTGGCCAGACGATGTTCGAGCAGAGTTCGAAGCGCTGGCTTCTGAGCGTGCGCGACTGGTCTACGAGCTTTGCGTTGGCACAGGCCAGCGAATTGGCGACGTCGTAAAGATGAAGTGGGCACACTTTTCCGACGAAGGATTCGATTTCACGCAGGGCAAAACCGACAAGCCGCTGTGGATCCCGCTCACCGATCGTCTGAAGGCCCACCTGGACGGGCTCGAGCGAACGGACGTCACGGTCGTGACTGACGCCAAGGGCAGGTCGGTCAGTTATCGCATCGTCGCTGAGGAAATGCGCTCCATCAAAAAGAAGATGAAGCACGAGAAGGCGAGCTATTACAAAACGCACGGGCTCAGGAAAAACGCAACGATCGAGCTTTATCTGGCTGGATGCGATGACGAGATGGTCAAAGCTGTCACGGGTCATTCAGGCGTTGAGATGCTGAAAAAATATGGCGGGCCGATCCGGCAGAGAGAGCTGGCAAAGCGCGCGCAAGAGGCAAGAAATCATATGGAACGAAGCAAGAGCAAAACGTGAAAGTTTCAACGCTTGTTTCAAAAATGGCAGTGAAGGAGAAGGGGAATGACGCAAGTCATTGATTTTATTGGAGGCGAGTACCGGAATCGAACCGGTGTACACGGATTTGCAAGAGTTGGAATGTTTCTGAATACATTCAATAAC
>JBCBCY010000032.1:0-15802 GCA_038530285.1 Pseudomonadota bacterium | reverse complement strand
TCGCAAGCTGACAGTGTCTTCCAGACGTGCGGTCGAAGAATCATCGCTGTGATAGTCCGGGATCATGCTGCCACCTCCTTACTCTGACCTGCTGCTTGCAAAACAAAGTCGGCGGCCTTTTGCGCTTCAGACGCTGCGCGAAAAATCGCCTTTTTGTCCTCTTTGAGCGCTTTCAACCAACCTTCAACATAAGCGGCGCTTTGGTCGAATTCCGGCGCGACGCCAATCTGAGCACCAAGAAAACAAGCGCCAATTTCCGCCACCAGCTCTTCAAAGGCATAGGCTTCACGGTTTGCAAACTTCTTGATCCGCTCCAGCCGCTTTTCGCTGCCGGTCCAATGGATCACCTCATGGGCCAACGTCCCATAATAGCCTGCCGCATCGTGAAAGGTGGCAATCGGCGGCATGTGGATGTGATCTTTGGCGGGGCTGTAATAGGCGCGCGGATCATCACTGGTGAGGATCTCCGCCCCTGTCCGGCTGAAAAACGCCTCAAGCTCTGGATCTTCCGCCGTGCCGAGGTCGCGCGGGGCTTCGGGTCGGATGTAGTAATCCTCAGGCAAACCTTCGATCTGATCCGCGTTGAACACGCGGTATGCGCGCGCATAGGGCAACTCCTCCTCGATGCCCAATTCGTTCTCTCGGGTGAACGTCCCGTATTTGACCACGGTCGACGACGTTTCGCCTCCGCAGACCTGACCGCCCAGCTCCTGCGCTTGCTTGTAGGTCATCCAGCGGCTGGACACGTAGCCATGCTTGGCCGCCATGATCCAGAGCATCAGGATGTTAATCCCGCGATACTCCTCGCCGTTGTGTCGGGTTGGCAAGGCGATGCCGGACGCGCTTCCGGTCCACGGCTTGCGCCATGGCGGTGTGCCTGCCTCAATCTCTGCAATAATGGTTTCGGTGACATGAGCATAAACATCAAACTTCGGTGCCATTTGTGGCCTCCTCGATCAAAGTGACGCGGGTGAGGCTTCACGCCCCCTTCCGCCGATGGGCTGCGCCTCGGCCACCTGATCTGACCGAATACGCATGTATTCGGCGGAACAGAGTGGGAGAGGGCAAAGCCCGACCCACGGCCCTGAACGGGGCTGTCAATCGGCCACATTTGCGAAGAAAATGTCTGCGCCAAAATCAGACGCCAATTTGCCGCGCGAGGAATGGCTCGCCCGCGAGACAGGGGAAATTGGTGTCTGATTTTGGGGATGGACTAAGGTTGACCGCCACGGTCAGGGATGTTGGGCGGACCAAACAAAATGAATGATGCCTGGATCGGGGTGAGCGGGCCAACGGCCAGTTGAGCCCCGGTTCAGTTTTTGGTGATAAGCTGCCCGTGCGCCAAAGCGCGGACTCAGGTTCAAACAAGTATGCGGCGTTCCGGACTAGAACTGACGAACAGCATTCATCCAATTCGATTTTTAAGAGCGGATGCCCGCTGCGTATACGCTTGCAAGCCAATTGACCTGCCGGTTTTTCGATGATAATTGTATATCCACCGAACACTCACGAAACGGACATGTAAGGAATGAAAAATTGATCGCTGCCAATTTCCCATCTTTGAAAGACGAACCCGACACAGTTGAGGCATTTCTCAACGATGTCGGGTTGAAGGCACAACTGTTTGAGTTTGTCGCGGAAGCTGTCTGCGAAGTAGTCCACGAAGAAGATCCGAATGCGGACATTGCGGACTTAGTCCTAGGCATCCGAAACAACGCAGCTTTTCGAACAATGGTTCGCAACGGTGCAGAGTACGGCGTCTTCCAACATCGCTCAAAGGGTGGCAAAGCCTGTATCACAAACTCAGATAAAGCGCTGATGATTATGGTTCATAACACTGACGCGGCCACCGGACTTGGAGCTCATGCGCCGAAATTCATGTCAAAGCGAAGCCGCCCTGGCACGTCTTACGTTCATTCTGAAGAACAGGGCGAACTTGACCTAGGAAGCGAGGTCATCGAACACGAATTGGCAT
Organism: Pseudomonadota bacterium; assembly: GCA_038530285.1. GTDB lineage: Bacteria > Pseudomonadota > Alphaproteobacteria > Rhodobacterales > Rhodobacteraceae > JASJAR01. Next base: position 13,827 of record JBCBCY010000032.1, on the reverse strand, counting down.
CAAGCACTGATCCCCAGATCCAAACGAAAATCGACGTTTGTATTTTTGCAGAAAAGGTTGAAGGAATTCCTATTTGTCGCATCGAGCTCTTGGTCGATGCCGAAATGAATGAACGCGGCAACGAGTTCACCTGTTGCAGGCGGCGTTTTGGTATGAAATTTCGGGCTGATGATTTTGTTGCTTCGAGCGTCACGTATGGCGCGGAAATTGAAGACTTCGACGAGCTAATCAAACCAAGAAACGGAACATGAGACTCAATCTCGATGCCCTTGAAGTCGCTAGGCAACGCAGCCGACTAACGAAAAGTGCCTTTGCTGCAAAGCTGGGCATTTCCTCACGTGACTTGCGAAGAATGCGCGAAGAGCGAGATGTGGAGCAATCCTTCATCAGCCATGTCGCTGCGGTGACCGGCTTTCCTGAAGCGTTTTTTGTGTCGGAGTCCAATCTCGAGATTTCGAAACCGACATTTCGGAAGCAAGCCACTCTTTCCGCGCGAGAAAGGGATGCTGGCGAGGCGGCGGCAAAGATTGCGAAATTGTTTTGGTCGAAGGTTGAAGAAGAATATTCGCTGCCAGTTCCGAACGTACCCGATTATTCGGACGGAGAACATAATTTCCCAGCTGGTATCGACAGAGCCATCTATGCGGCGGCCTTACTAAGAGAAGAATGGGGACTGGGCTCTGAACCGATTGGAAACATATTAAAGTTATTGGAACGGCACGGTGTTCGAGTTTTGTCGCTTAGTGAACAAAATGCGCGTGGTTTGAGTGCCTTCACTTTCTGGGGTGAAGGCGAAAAACCATATATATACCTGAATATGGTTGCTTCAGCTGAGCGTAGTCGCTTTGACGCCGCACACGAGCTGGGCCACTTGGTACTGCATCGCCATGATGATGCATCCAATGTCGAAGTGGAAAAGGAGGCTGACCGTTTCGCTTCCGCATTCTTGATCCCAAAGGCAGACCTACTCAGACACAAAGTTTATCCAACAATCACTAATCTGAGGAAGAACAAACAAAGATGGCGCGTGTCAGTCGGGGCGTTAGTACGGGCATACCGCGACAATGGGCTAATTGATGATGGGCGCTACAAATACCTAAATATCGAGCTATCCAGAAGAGGATGGCGTAAGAAAGAACCGGACCAAACGCCTCGAGAGCCAAGTGGCACTTGGGCTGTTATCAAAAAAGACCTTTGGAAGAAGTCTCAAACTGTAGAAGACCTAGCAGCGAGGGCATGCATCCCAGGAAACGATGCCGTTACTTTCACCACATTTGGTGGCGCGAATGCTGCGCAACCTGCATCTGATAGCTCGTCGACCTCACCTGCAACGGGATCAGGCATTCTGCGTGTTGTGAAGTGAGATATCAAATCCACTTCCGACAGAAGCACAATGTCAGAAGTGGATTTTTTTCGCCATCACCCAATGGCTCGTTCCGCAGAAATCCTAACCGCGCAAAGTCAGTGACGCCGAGTCTGGATCATAGATGTAGCTCGCTATTGTTCCGTCTTTGATGCGATCGACAGCTTCTTCGACAACAAATAGAGGCACAAGGAACCATTCTTTTGGCCGTATCGGTCGGCCCAGCCGATCGGGGATTTCGATATCCAGCTGCGCGGGAGCAAAAATGCGATGCAAAAGGGTTTCCAGCTTGCTCCGGTTGATGTTGTAGAGCTCATAGGTCGCAACGATGTCGACCTTTGCCATAAGGAAAGTTGTTTGAAGCTGCGCTCCTGCAATGCGTTTTTCAACGCTATTGCTGGTCACTCCGATCTTGTGAACCAATTCCCTGTTTTCAGCCACCATGGGGTGATCCGACTGGCTACGAAGGACATAAATAGTTCCGCTGGCTTCGTCGTCATCTGCAGTTTGATCTGAAAACAATGGGCCAGCATTTGTTTCCGTGATCCTGCGGCCAGCGTCCCCATCGGCATTCAACGCACGCTGCAGCGATCGCATAAGCATGTTGCTTTCTGTACCGTTGTCAAAAATTACACGCAGGCGAGCATCAGTCCTCCCCTGATCGGTGAGTGTGACTTCTCCCATCTCAGCGACATAGGCTTTTTGCCCACCAACTATGAAGAAACGACCAGGTTCGATCTCAGCCTTGAGCTCAAACTTGCGGGTTTCACGAAGGCCAGCGTCCAATTCCTTCTGAATCTGTTCAAAGAGCGGCTTGAAGGCATCGAAGTCTTCGCATTTGTCACGCCCCGCGATTTCTTCCGCCGCCTTTTTCTCAGCGGTCGAGCGAACATGTTTGAGCGCCGAGATTTCAGGCGCTTCAATTTCGACACCAAGCTCAGCAAGAAGAGCATCATCATCAAGACCTTCAACATCCACAGCCGTGGGCGGCCCTTCGCCGCTTAGCAACCCATGATGATCCATGGGGCCAATTAGATTGCGGCATTCATCAAGTTTCCTAAGCTGATCCAGACGGGTTGCGTAGAGGCGTTCAAAGATGTCGCGATCGCCACCGTGCTGAGGGGCTCGGCCATTTTCTTCGACAAAGCGCAGGATCTCCTCAAAACCAGCGATGATGCGCTCTTCGCGCGGGGTTCGTGCTGCGACTTTCTTGGTTTCGGCCTCGATACCAAGCTCTGCCAATAGCGCATCATCTTCGTCGGTAAATCCCTTAGCCATTGGCTGCCTCCTGCTTCATGCGGGCAAGAAATGCGACACCTTCGGCCATCTTCTTCTCCCATGCATCCGCCGATGTGATCGACGGCAACCGACCCCGCTCTTGTTTGAACTTCACGGCGCGTTTTGCCAAATTTCTCGCTTCCTCGGGTGACAGTTTTACTTTCTTCGCAGAAATGACCGCCGCGACTTGTTTGAGGCTCTCCTCGCTCATAGTTTTTCCGAGGATTGAATAAGCTTCTCGGAACGGATTTATGCGGTCAATCAGGTCAATGTCTAACTCACGGACATCCATCGCGAACTTGCGAACACCGTCAATAAGCGCGGTGTTTGCACCTGCTTCAGCTTCATCTGCGTCGGACAAAGCAACTCTTTTGGCCTCTTGGGTCAGGTTCAATGCAGCAATCGCATGTTGCCGCACAGCCTCTTGATCATGGGCATCAAGTTCAGGGAATTTGGTCCCGACGATCTTGCCCATGCGAACCTGCGTTAATTCTTCGGCCAGAGTTTCGCCATCAGCATGTTCCCCGTCAAACAGTCCACGCTCAATTGTGGTCTTGTCCTGAACAAATGCGGTGATGACTTCGTTCAAATCTTCGTTGCAAATGCGTTGAGCGTACTCGCTCTTGGGTTCAGCGAGCCCTTTGATCTCCATCTGAATTTGCCCAGTAGACGCATCAAACCCGACGTTCTCCCTGTTCGGGTCATAGCCCCCTTCACCATAGTCGAAGCCCTCAACAGGGCCGCTCGCCGGTGTCTTCGGAGTAAAATTGAAGCGTGGGGCAAGCACCTGCTCCATGAGCAAACTTGCCGCAATCGCTTTCAAAGTATCGTTCACCGCCTCGGTAACAACTTCTTCGCCTGCATCAGGTTCTGCAATCAGATTGGTGAAACGCGCTTTGGTCTTGCCTTTTGCGTCGCGAGTGGCGCGGCCAATGATTTGTACGATCTCAGTCAGGCTAGCACGGTAACCAACTGTCAGGGCATGCTCGCACCAGATCCAGTCGAACCCCTCTTTCGCCATGCCAAGCGCAATGATGATATCGACGTGGTCGCGGTTGTTCTTTTGCGCTGGGTCTTTCAGCGCGGCCGATACCCTATCCCGTTTTACCGCCTCATCATCAACCAGATCGGCAATCCGGAGAACGCGCCCATCCGGCGTTTCCACAAGCTGAAATCCAGTATAGGGATCCAGCCCCTTCCACTCGCCAAGGGCGTCGATGATGTGCTCGACCTCCCGATGCTTGTCCTTGGTGCTTTCGCGCGAATTCACGTTGGGGATATGAACGATGGTTTTTTCGTTCGGATCGAGCACTTCCAAAATGCTGTCCGCATAGGAGCCCGAATAGAAAAAGTACCCGATATCGAGGGCCTTCAGATGCTCATAGCCGTTGAGCTGTTCATAGTAGGTATAGGTGATCGTTTCGAACTTGGCCTCATCCTCGGGCGACAGAACGGCCTCGGCATCGCCCCGGAAGTACGAGCCCGTCATGGCCACCAGATGCACCTTGTCGCGGGCAATGAACGTGCCCAAATGCGAGCCTAACTTGTTATCTGGGTTCGCTGACACATGGTGGAATTCATCCACCGCGATCACGCGGCTATCAAAGGCCTCGATCCCGAACTTGTCGACAGCGAAGCGGAACGTCGCGTGGGTGCAGACCAGCACTTTGTCATCACTTTCCAGAAAACGCCCGACTGCACCGACCTTACCGTCATCGCCGCCGGGGGCGTTACACAAGTTCCATTGCGGCTCGACGTGCCAATCGGCCCAAAAGCCGAACTTGCTCAGTGGCTCATCGTTGAAACTCGACCCGATGGACTTTTCCGGCACCACCACGATGGCCTGTTTAAGGTCCTGATAGTGCAGTTTATCGAGCGCAATAAACATCAGCGCCCGAGATTTCCCCGAGGCAGGCGGCGATTTGATAAGCAAATACTGCTCGCCGCGCATCTCATAGGCGCGCTCTTGCATCTTACGCATGCCCAGCTCGTTTGACGTGGTCGAAGAGCGGTTCTGCGCATAGGTGACGGAAACGGAGGGAACTGAATTGCTTTTCATTTTTATTACTTTCCAATCATTCAATATGCCCGTATCGGCGACCGCTACCCATCATCATCACAGATGCTAAGCGGTCACCGAAAGTCGCCTCGAAATCTGTGGCTTCAAGAGCGTTTAAAACGAAGGAGTCATCAGAACGCCTAAAAACAAGCACCTTTCCATCGTAAATATCGAATCCGTGCGTTTCCGGAATAGGAAGTGTAATTTTTTCCATAGAGTTGTTGCCCAACCTGAGGTTTCTTTCAACAGGGCCACTCGTTGGGGTGATGAAATTAATTGCACCTATCGTGGAGTTAAGTGGCAAATTTTCTGGAGGGTTCATACCGAAATACCGTGACATACCTCTGGGAAGGTCTATCTGATTACCTGGCCTGTCGGAGCCACGATTTCGCGTCACGTAGCCAGTTTCAATCCAAAAAATCTCTCTAGGCCCAGGAATTTGCACCTCTTCATGTTGTTCAGGCCCCTGTCTAGAAAACGAACTTTGCCATCTTTGTTGGTAGTCGTCTATTATGTGTTCAGCTGGTGTCGCAGCACTCCAAAGTTCATTGGCGGCAGCTAGTTCGTTTTCCACATTTACAACATTTCCCGTTGTAGGGCCGATCAAGACCGATGCCCCGGCTTCAAAACTTCGCCTCAAGCCATTTGATGAAAAATTCCCGGAACCCGCAACAATGCCAATTTTGTCTTCATCCGGATGCAAAAAAAAGGACGTTTTCAGATGAAAATCTTGACGAGGAAGAAAGCCAGTTTGACTGACAACCCAATTTCCATCGTGAATTCGCACCGTAGCATTTGGCTTCTCCGAAAGGGCTATTATTGCTTGAGGATGCGTCCTACCGTAGTCAATTCCAAACAGCCACCGGGTACTCGTTTCAACCCAGAAGCTGTCTCCAAACTCTAAATCAAAAGCTGCCAACCCTGATTGTGTTGCATAAGCAAACAATGAAAGCGTTTCCGTTGAATTCGTCCATTCCTGAGCCCGTCTCAATTCTGAGAGCGTAGTTGTGCCGCTGCTACCGTTTTGGATAAATAGTCCAACACTCATGACATGCTCCCTTTGGTCGTAGACCTTGAGTAGTACTCGAACAGCTTCTCGAGCCGTTCCGTGTCGTTGCGGAAGCGGCGGCCGATGTAGATGCGTTCCAGCACCTCGTCGTTGCGCTCGTGCGCGGCGCGGAGATTTTCTGGCATGGCGTCAGGCTTGTATAAGTCAGCAATGGTAGCTGGAAAATGCTCTTCTCGGGCCAAAAGAATATCTTCGGCGCAACGCGTCAGATCTTCTTTGTTTTTCTCGGTCAATTTTGGAACGGGAAAGGTGTTCCAACCGAGAGTGTTGGAATATCGGAAATCCGTTTTCATCTTTCCGCAAACCGTGGCAATCCAAACCAGATGAATACGTGAAGCGATCAGTGCCATATTCCAAAGCGGAGCGTCGTAAAGCGCAAAAAGCAGGTCACTTATAATCGTATTGCTGTCAAATAGAGCCACAGGCAAGTAAGCACGATTTTCTGACGAAACTTTAGCGACAGCTAACGAGTGCTTTTGCGCTGTGCCCGCTATTTGAACAAACCTGTGTGGCTTGGCTGCAAAATCTCTTGTTGAGGCTGCGTTACTTTCTGAGCGAACGTGTGAAACTCTGTCAAAAATTTCTGCAATTTGTGGAATCTTTACCGCTTCAGCTACTTCATTGTCTTCTACCCAAACACACCAGCGTGACTTTCCCTGAATCATTTGTTCCGAGCCGATGTATGATTTGACAAATTTCGCTGCCCCTTTTGCCTCTCTAAGCAAGATACTTCTCTCACTACCCGACAAGACGAATGCGCCACCATCCCTTGGCATGTTACCGAAGAGCATGCGAGCCAGTTGTGTGTCTGGTCGCCGCATCGGCTCCACTACGACATTGTCCGCTCCAACCAAATAAGCGTTGATGTTCTCCACCTCTTTCATCACCGCCTCACCTTCAACGCTCAAGCTATAAAGCTTGCTCATCTGGTTTGACTTATTCGAGATCGCGATGATCGCAACGGTCACACCCGCGTTGTGGCTGGCAAGGTTGGCCCATTTGAATGAGGTATGGGCAAAGTTAATATGGTGGCCCGTGGCAAAGATCGCGGGCCAGAGGATCGGCACCTGCTGTCCTTGACAGATCGAATTGGTGGACACAAAGGCTGCGGTGCAGTCGGTGTGCTGTCCAAAGTCAGCGGCCTTCATGAACCAGCCCGCCACATAATCGAGCGACTTCCAGCCTTTGACCTGCCCATCAAAGATCGCCTTCAGGTCATCTTTCTGTTCCGCGCTTTGCCATTTGGAGCCCAGATAAGGAGGGTTTCCGCATATGTAGGTTTCTCCGCCCTCGTTCTTGAAATCCATCTGCGCTTGTTCCAGCGGCGACATGAACAGGTCATCCGCGCGGAACTTCACGGCCTTCGAGGTCGGCGGACAGATGCTGAGCCATTCAAGGCGCAGGGCGTTGCCTTGGGTGATCCAGTTCTCTGCATCCAGCGGCAGGAAGGCCGCCAGCGCGTCCTTGTGCCCGCGATAGGTCACGTCGCATTGGTATTCCGCGATGATCAGCGCAAGGCGGGCGATCTCGGCAGGAAAATCGCGCAGTTCGATCCCGCGAAAGTTGGTCAGCGGTATGTCCGTGCGCCGATCGGGTTCACCGGTAAAGGCGTTGATCTTGGCCTCGAGCGCGCGCATTTCTTTGTAGGCAATCACAAGGAAGTTGCCCGACCCGCAGGCCGGATCAAAAACGCGGATTTTCGACATGCGTTTGCGCAGATTGTCGAGCTTGCGTTTGTTGTCCCCCGCCGCCTCAAGCTGCGCGTTGAGGTCATCGAGGAAGAGCGGGTTTAGCACCTTCAGGATGTTGGGCACAGATGTATAGTGCATTCCCAACGCGCCGCGTTCCTCATCATCCGCTACAGCCTGGATCATGGAGCCGAAGATATCGGGGTTGATCTTGGTCCAGTCGAGCGAGCCAATATGCAGCAGGTAAGAGCGTGCGATCTTGGAGAATTTCGGTGCGTCGGTGCTGCCCGAGAACAGACCGCCGTTTACGTAGGGAAAGACATCGGCCCAACGGGGAAGTTTGGCGCTCGCGCGGCGCTCAACGGCGGTGTTCATGGCGCGGAACAGCTCTGAGATGACCCAATGGGTGTTCGAGCTATCCTTCTCAGACATTTGCGTGACGGTGGCGGTGAAGAGATCTTCGCCATTCAGGATCGAGGTATCCTCGGCAAAGAACAGGAAGATCAGCCGCGCCATGAAGTGGTTCATGTCATGTCGGCGCTCGGCTGTGCCCCAGTCGGGGTTGTCCTTGAGCAGCTGAACGTAGAGGCGGTTTAGGCGGCCCGTGGCTTTGATGTCAAAGGCGCTTTCGCGGATCTGCGTGACGGTTGAGATACCGGCAAGCGGAAGGAAGAACCCGAAGTGATCGGGAAAGTCTTTGAAATCGCAGGCGATGGTCTCGCCCGATTTCAGATCCTCGGCTTCAAGTGTTTGCCCGTCGGTCGCGAGCACGAACTTTGCTTTGGCTTTGGTTGTCGCGGGACTGACCTTGAGCGCGAAAAGGGTTTCAGAAACAGCGCCCTGCGTGCAGGTTTTCAGGTGAATATTGTTGGTCTGAAGTACGCCACCCAGATCGGATTTGTTCGAGGCACCCGAGCGCAGGCGTTTTAGTGTGGTCTCTTTGTTGCCGAAAGCGAGCAAGAAGGCATAGGGAAACTCGGCCGCGTCAAACGGTTGGTCTGCCAAGGCGGAGATGGCTTCCTCAATTTCAACGGCGTTCACGACGGTCTGTCCCTACTCGAAGTTCTTTTTTCTGTATGGCTAGCAGCAATTTGCAGGATTCGCATCCGCAAAACAGGAGATGCGCGTGACAACTGGCGTTGAACCAGGGCGGGAAACCCGCCCCGGCGCACTGATCACTCGGTGACTGGATCATCATCGCGACGCGGGAAGGCGACCATTTCGACGTCGGGGAACATGCTGTGTTTGACGTTGATCGAAGTGATGTTGCCGCTGTCGTCGGTGTTGACGAAGAGGACGCCGCAGCGGTCCCAGAAGTTCTTGCCGTTTTTTTCGCCGGATTTGACGTTCAGTTTCAGAGTTTGAGTAGCCATTTTTGATCCTCACTTTGAGTGTTTCGATGAACATGGTCAAAGCGGACACCAAGGGGCTGTCAGCGAGAAACTTGCCTCGCGAGGAATGCGCTGGCGCAGGGGAATTTTCTTGTTGAAACGGTGCTTGCTCCGCGTCTGGCACGGCTGCCCGCTTATGTTCAGCAATCAGAAACACGGCGTTGAGGATCTGAGTTTGGCCGTCAATCTCCGGGCTGGCCCGTCAAAGCGGGTTGGAACGCTGCAACTCCTGTACTGGGCTTGCAGATTGCTCGCAGTCAATATGATCTACCGATCATAAAGCGGAAATATGATCTGCGGATCATACGGCATGAAAGGCAGCCGCCCGACGTCGCACGCCAGCAACAATGGCTTCCGCCAATGGCTGTGGAAACCCATCCGGCAGGTCGGCTAGTATCTTGTCCAGGGCGGGTTCAAGCTCTGTCGCGACGTTCGACAAGACCTCTTCCGCCAGCGCCACACCAAAGCCTGCCGCCTTCGCAGCCTGTAGGAAATGGCGCGGCACGACCTCGTTGATCCGGTAGTGTCCATCGACGGCCATCGCGAGGCGCATCCGGTTCTGGCGGATTTGACCGTCCTCCACGGCTTTCTGAGCGCTCAGCACATCGTAGAGCGGGGTCATGCGGAACCCGCCAGGGCGCAATGCGATGCTGAAATTCTTAGCGTGCCCGTCTGTCGCCCCTAAAAGCCAAAACAGCACTTGCGCGCGGAAGAACACGCGCTGATCCGCCTCGGGGTCATCACTGCCTGTCAGCAACCCGATCCCTTCGGTGATCCCCGGCCCGCCATCCATTTGATATTTTTGGCTGGGTGGGACTGAGAGCGCCTGACAAAAATCCTCCTGCGGGAGGCGGATCAAGCGGCCATCTTTGGTCCAGCGCCGATCAAACCGCGTCACGACAAGGCTTCTTACGTCTTCGAAGTCAGTAATCTCGACCTCTGCTACATCCAAACCCATGGCGCGACAGAAGCTCATGCAGAAAAACTCGTTCTCAACACTGTCAGACAAATCAATCCCCGCTGGCAAAACACCTAGCTGGGTCTTGAAGATATGGGTCGTAGGAGTGAGCCCCGATGGACGGATCCACGCGCCCTCGTGGCGCAGCAGCGCTGTTTTCTCCTGCGCCCCTGCGATTGAAATGCGAAAGTCGTCTTCCTCGTCCAAGCCGAGCGGAGCGCTCGCGAGGTTGCGCAGCATATCAGCAATCTGCGCCTCGGATACGGGCTCCCCCTCGAGGGAGCCAACCTCGGGCATCTCGCCCGAAACGAATTGCAACGCCCCCACGCAGTCACGCCCGATCTTCTCCAGCATGTGCCACGCGTCAGTGCCGCCTGCACGCACCCGTGCAGCGACGCGCTCTCGTATCGCCTGATTGTCCGGCAGCAGGTTTTCCAGGTAGGCGATAACAGGGCCGCCCTGGTGTGCCTCTTCACGCAAAGGCAGCGAAAGCGAGATGGGCATGGCATGTACCCATGCCAACCATTCCGGGTCATATGTAAAGCTGATCGCGCCTGAACCAGCGAGACGCAAAGCCCCCACCGACCGCCCGTTCAGAAGCACTTGCATCGTGCCGCTACGCCCGTGTTTGGCCATCAGAAGATATCCTCAATCTCAAGCGAGCCACCGCGCTCCACCAATCGGAACTCAAGCCCAAGTGCCGCCATGACAGCGAGCACTGTGGCGAGCTTCGCTCCCGCGTCGCCATTCTCGAGCGACGAAATTGTCGCGACGCGCAAATTCGTACGCGCGCTGATATCGCTTTGGGTCCAGCCGCGCGCTTTGCGCGTCCGGCGGAGTGCCTCGCCGATCTGCTCGGCCGTTCGTGCTGTGAGGTCCATGACGTGGCTCCTTTTACGGCACAGCGTAAATCAAAGCAAATTACGCTGCAACGTAAATATTTAATTTTTACGCCATAGCGTAACAATCGAGCCGCACTCATGCCTGCAGCCCCGCAGCTCGAACCTGCTCAGGCGTCACCAGCTTCGATGCAATTAAGTCCTCGACCTGCCGGTTGGTGATGTGACGACACAGGGGATGGCGCTCGTGGATCCACTCGGTGAGGCTGGCACGACCTTTGGCTTCGGCCTCTCGTGCCTTCTCGCGGTCGGCCTGGATCTGGGCCAGCCCCTTTTCCCAACGTCGCATCTTGAACCAGTTGTCTGAGAAACAGACCTTGCTGCGCGTGTAGCCTTCGCTTTCCTTGGCATAGGCTTTGATCGCTTGCTTCAGGTCATCAGGCTCTACCCCTGCCTTCAGGGCCGCAGCGATCAGGCGCAGACTGGTTCGCCGGTCTCGGATCCTGTCTTCGGGATAGGCTGCCAAGATCTTCTCAGATTCAAAATCTTCAACCTCCTGCGCCGCCTCGCGCCTGCGGGTAGGTGGTTTATGGATGGTTTTAGGATGGTTTGGGGTCCACCGTGAACCCCGTACCCCGTTCACCGTGGACCCCGTACCGGGTTCAGACTGGACGGGGTTCACGGTGACCCCCGTCTCAATGTCGGGCTCAGCCGTGGGTTCGAGCGCGGCCACGCGCTCCAGAACGATGCGGTAGATGACGGTGTAGCCGTTCTTGCAGTGTCGCCGCCCGGTCTCGATCAAGATGCCTTCCCGCAGGAACTCGACAATGGTGCGCTTCACCGTGCTCTCGCTGAGCTCTGTATGGCGTTGGATCGTCCCCTTGGAACACCAGATGCCTGAGCCGTCATCGCTCGCCTTGTCGGCCAGGAACATGATGATCTGCTTGCGTGCAGCGCTGCCAAAGCGGCGCTCGGCGCATTCGTTTGCGATGCGCCAACTCATTGGATCACCTCACCGGTCAGAGGCCAGGAAAAAGCCGACTGAGCATTTGCGATACGGCACTGGCCCATGCTAACGTGCAGTGAAAGCTGACAGGCTTTTTCTATTTGGCCCCGGTTCACAGTTGCCGCTGTGACGGGGCCTTTTTCATTTTGAACCGGCGAAATTGGCTTTGAAACTTTCGCTTTTTGTTCACTTTTTGTCAGGGGGTGTTTTGCACCCTTAAGTCGTTGTTTTCGCTTGCGCTCTTTCTGGATTGCAAATCCGTGTACACCGGTTCGATTCCGGTACTCGCCTCCATTTATTTTCAATGAGTTAGACGATCTTTGCGAATCGCGAGACGGACCAACCAAACGCCCGCGTCTGCAATCGTGTTTTTCACGCTTTCGCCTGCGGGTCTTGCCGCGATGCGATACCTGCGGGTCGCGGTCAGGTGCTGGCCAGGGTGCATATCGCCATCACGCCTGGTCTGACGGGCACTTGGGGCCTTAACCGGCCCGCCCTATCCGGCCAAAGAGGCCTTGCAGAACCACCACCGCGACAATCAGTTGTATTTGCGAAATCGAATACCGCATCCGGTGCTGCTCAACCCCGTTCAACAAAAGCGTTACGCCGGTAAAGGTGCCCGCGATGATGAAACACGACAAAAAGAACGCCTGGTTCGGCCCACCCCGCAACGCGAGCCAGACCATCGCGGCCCAAAGGCCGAGGAAGTAGGCCACACCGACAAATTTGATCGGGCTTCGGCTGGTGTCATAAGGCGCCGTGAAAACAGTCATCCGGTCCCATGAAAGCGGCGCCCAGCCATAGATGTAGGACGGGGTGGAATAGGCCCGGAACGCCTGCCAAGCCCGGCCTTTCACGTAGGCGACGGGGTTTTCGACGATCAAGTCCACAGCCACGTCCATGCAGCGGTTGGAATAGGCAATGACCGATTGGTGGTGCCCATTGGGGTGGCCGGTGGCCTTCTGAGGCGCGGTCAGGATGGCCAGATCAGGCAGGTCTGGATTGTCGGGCGCGGTTTCGGAATTCACCCAGGCCTCTTGAAACGTGCAGCCCTGCAACGCGTCCTTCGACGTCCAGGTGACGGTTTTCATCAAGTTGAGCCCAAGCCAGGACGATGACGAAGGGTTGTCGAACACATAGGCGTTCTTGACGCTCGGCAGGATCGCCAGGCCCAAGGCCGTGATCGCCGGCAACGCCAGGCGTGCCCAGCGAATGCCCCGGCCTGCCAGGATCAATCCCGCCAGCAGCAGGACCAGCATGATGGGATGAAACACCGACCAGAACCACGACAACAGGGCAAAGGCTGCGAAGGCGACCCAGGCCTGCCGGGCCCGCCCGTCTTGCAGAAAGGCCAGCCAGGCCCAGACAAACAGCGTCAGAAGTCCGTATGTGGCATGCTGATAGAAAACGTAATTCTCAAAAAACAGCGTCCAGGGCATGACGATCTGAGCCAGCCCGGCCAGCACGCGCAGGACAAGCGCGACGCCCAGCCGGGCCAGGGTGGCATTGATCAAAAGGATCGCCCCCAGCGAAACGGCCATATGCAAGAGCAGCACCAGGGTCGATGTGGCCCCCGGCGCGCCCCCCGTCAGGGCCGCGGCTCCGCCCAAAATCAGGTTCCACAATGGCGGTTGGGAATGCATGAACCAGACGGTCTGCAGCGGATTTTCGGTCAGAAGGCCGATATCGGCATTTTGCAGATGGTTGAACAGCCAGTCCGGGTTGGGGGCCAGGCCAAACAGGGCAAAGCCCACCCGACTGGCGATGAAAAGAACGACGATGCCCCAAATCAAAGCCCGTTCCATCCGCCGCGAGCTTCCCGGCGTGCGGGGCGTCGGATCAATCTGACCTTGGGCTTGCATGATGGACGAACTTCCCTGGCTACACCTGCCCCAAACCACCGGCAGGCCCTAGAGCATTAGCTTGCAGATTGCGGATCTGGCAAACCGAATGTCCCGCAGGTGGGCCAATGATCTGACTTTTCAGCGGGTGTCACAAAAAAACGCCCCGGCGAGGCCGGGACGCTTCATTGGTAAGGTCGCTCAGTTTTAGCTGGCTTCCAGGTATTCCTCTTCATCTTCTGGCAGGTCCGGTGCGTTCTCGTCGAAAACGCCCTGGCCAGCCGTCAGCGCATCCCAAAGCGCTTGTTCCCCGGCGCTGACATCATCCGCTTCGC
>JBCBCY010000031.1:0-20081 GCA_038530285.1 Pseudomonadota bacterium | reverse complement strand
CCCACATCCGTTAGATTGAGAAGTGGGTCTTGCCGGTTTTGGTCGGTCCCAGGACCGCCGTCACCCGCCTGTTGTCTGGCGACATGTCCGTTCCGGATACTAGAGAGCCGTGCCTTCCACCGCACGTTCCAGCCGGTCGACCGCTTCGGCCGCCCCCGTCTGGTTGGGATGAATGGCGATCACTTCGCGCCAGGCGGCCAGCGCGTCTTCTGGATATCCAAGCTCCTCTAGAATTAGTCCAAGACCCGACATCGCCCCGAAGTGACGCGGGTTCAGCGCCAGGGCCACGCGGATGTCTTCCAGCGACGGCCCGTATAGGCCTTGCTGAAAATACGCCGTCGCCCGCAGGTTATAAGCCTCGGCAAAGTCCGGCGCATGATCAATCAGCGCGGTCAGGTGTTCGACCGCGCGTGCGGGATCTTCTGCCTCCAGCGCCTCGCGGCCCCGATCCAGCAGAAAATCCACCGACGGCGAGCCCGATTTCGACCACTCGCGCCAAATCCGCTGCTCGATCGCTTCGGCCGCGTCCGGCCCAACGGTCGCAAGATTGTCAAACAAATCGTCTAAATCCGCGTCCTGGGCCCAGCCAAGCGCAGGGGCCAAAACGAAAAAAGACGCAACGGAAAGGGTGACGTGCACTTTAGATCGAAGCATAACACCCCAGATATTAGCTTGATTTGTGTCGATTGCACCCCTGTCGTTGGCCTGATCGCTCAAAAAGGAGAGAGCACATGTCTGAAGTCATCACCGCCGCAGTGGCCACCTTGTCTGAAAAACTGTCAGGAGGGTTCGACGGCGTTGCAAAATTCGTGATTGAGGACGAAGGCGCGATCATGCTGGATGCCGACGGGGTGCGTGCGGCCGATGACGACGCCGAAGTGACACTGACGGCCAGCGCGGATGTGTTTCAATCAATCCTGTCGGGCGATCTGAATGCAACATCGGCCTTCATGTCGGGGCAATTGTCGGTCGATGGCGATATGTCGGCGGCTATGCGGCTGGGCAGCGTGCTCGGCTAGGATGGAGCCTGCGCCCTTTCATAGCGACCTGGCCGATGGGCCTGACAGTGGCTTGGCGGTCTGGACGCGGGCCAGCGATGGTGTGGCGCTGCGTGTGGGGGCCTGGCCCGCGGGGTCAGCTGGCACCGTCCTGATCTTCAACGGTCGCACTGAATATATCGAGAAATACGGCCGTGTGGCGCGTGACTTCGCCGCCGTTGGCTTGGCAACTGCAACTTGCGATTGGCGCGGGCAAGGGATGTCCGACCGGGTCGCGACGGACCGCCATATCGGTCATGTGGCCGATTTTGCCGACTATCAAAAAGACGCCGCAGCCTTTGTCGAAGCGGTCCGCAACATGGGCCTTCCCGAACCCTATTATCTGATTGGCCATTCCATGGGCGGAGCCATTGGGCTGCGCGCGCTGATCCAGGGGCTGCCCGTGAAAAAGGCGGTGTTTTCGGGCCCGATGTGGGGGATCGGGGCGCTGAAAACCCTGGGCCCGCTTGCGACGCTTTTGTTGGAAGGGGCAGCCGCCCTTGGGATGGGGGTCGCCTATGCGCCCGCGACCAACGCCAAATCTTACGTTCTGAAACAGGCATTTAAGGGCAATGGTTTAACCCATGACCCCGCAACCTGGGCCTGGCTGCAAAGCCATGTTCGCACCGATGATCGCCTTGGGCTTGGCGGGCCCAGCATGAATTGGCTGCGCGAGGCGAAACGCGAGATGGCCGCCCTTGGCCAGACCCATCAGGTGCCCTGCCCGATCCTGGCAATGGTCGGCACCGAGGACACAATTGTCGTTCCTGAAAACGTGCTGAGTTTCAGTGCGACCTGGGACAAGGGCCGGGCCGAGATGATCGACGGCGCGCGCCACGAGCCGATGATGGAAGCCCCCGCAATCCGCGAGGTCTTCATGTCAAAAACGATTGCCCACTTTCAGGCCTAGCCTTTGAACGCGGACGCTGCGGCTTTCGCGCCAGCAACCATCCATGTGAGTTCAGAGCCCACGAACATCAACGTCACACCATGTGCTTCAAGCGGCGGGGCATCGGCCACGGTGGCCGCAAACGTCGCATAGGCCCGGCCTGCGGCTTTCACGGCAGCCCCGACCGTCGCATAGGCCGCATCGAGCGTGTCAGACCCCACTTCGGTCAACCCATACCCCACCGTCAGATCCGCCGGTCCCAAAAACACCCCATCCACCCCCGGGGCGGATGCAATGGCGTGAGCGTCTTCCACCCCGGCGGGCTCTTCAATCTGGACAAAGACGACCGGATCGCCGCCGCGCGCCAAGACGCCGGGCATCCCACCTGCGCCCCAATCGGACCCGCGTGTGGACCCCGCATAGCCCCGCCCACCATCGCCGAAGCGCGACAGCTTGCCCATCTCGACCGCCTTTTCGCCGCTGTCTACATGGGGGATCACCAGCCCGGCCGCGCCCATATCCAGCGCTTGCAGGATGTATTCCGCCCGAGCCGCCGGCACCCTGACCAGACAGGGAAAGCCCAGCGCGCGGCCCACCGCGAGACAGGCATCAAGCCGTCCCCGGTCCAGGGGCCCGTGTTCACCATCAAGGCAGATGAAATCCAGACCCGAACCCGCCAGCAATTCGACAATCATGGGCTCGGCGGTTTTCACAAACGTCCCGATCAGGCGTTTGCTGCCACGTACATCTTCGCTGAAACGTCCATATGCCATCGTGGTCAGAGCTTTATCTTGATGAAACTGTCTTTCAGCGCCGTCGACCAGGCCGCGGAAATTGCCTGAAACGTTTCGTCGCGGTCTTCGATGCGCTGTTCTTCGGCCACCTTCAGCCCATCCTTGCGGATCACCACCATGTCCAACGGCATCCCGACCGACAGGTTCGACCTGAGGGTCGAATCCATCGACAAAAGTGCGGCCTTCTTGGCGTCTTCGACGGACGTTTCGGGCGCAATCACCCGGTCAAGAATGGGCTTTCCGTATTTATGTTCCCCGATCTGCAGAAAGGGCGTGTCAGGCGTAGCCTCGATAAAATTGCCCTCGGGGTAAATCAGAAACATGCGCATATCCCCGCCCTTGCGCTGGCCCGCCACGATCATCGAAGCGCGCGCGGTTTCCGCCTTGCGGTCCATCTTGCCCGCAATCTCGGCTGAGACATCCGCCAGCGTGCGACCCACCATTTCGGCCACGCGCAGCATCGACGGGGCCTGCATGATCGAGGTCGTGCCATCTGCTTCACTGTCGGTCATCGCTTCATCAAGGCGCGCCAGCGTCGTCTGCGTCACGCTGAGCGATCCGGCTGTCATGATCGCGATCACCCTGTCGCCGGGGTCTTCAAAGACAAACATCTTGCGGTAAGTCGCAATATTGTCGAGCCCCGCATTGGTCCGGGTATCAGACAGCATCACCATGCCTTCATTCAGCATCAGGCCAACGCAATAGGTCACAGGCAGATCTTTCGATATCGCATCGTACCTCGATTGAGCCAAATGGTCGCGCGGGTCAAGCGGGCTTACTGCTGCGACTGGGTCACGGACAGTTCAACATCCAGCGCTTCGGTGCCCTGGCCCTGAGCGACACCGCGAATGGGGGCGGCCTGAACGGCATCGTGCCCCGACCCGATCCGGATGTAATTCTCGTCAGGGCTCACCCCGTTGGAGGCGTCAAACCCGACCCAGCCGAGCGCGTCGATATAGACCTCTGCCCAGGCATGGCTGGCCTCTGACGCGGGCCCGCCCGCATGCAAATACCCCGTCACGTAGCGCGCGGGCATGCCCAAAACATGGGCGGCTGCAATCATCGCATGGGCGTGATCCTGGCAAACACCGTGCCCCAACGCCAGCGCTTCGGCCGCTGTGGTGCATTCTTCGGTTTGACCGGGTGTGTAGGTGATCGCGTCGCGCACCGCATGGCACAGCGCATGGGCGCGGTCGAGCGGCGCGCTGTCGGGAATGTCTTTCACGGCCCTCTCGGCAAGCGCGGTCACGCCCGCGTCAGGCCGCGTCGCCCGGGTGTGTTCAAGGTAAGCCAGGGGCGGCACCAGTTCCCGGTGACCCCTTAAAACACCTGTCAAATCAGATGTTTCCACGGTGCCTTTTACGTCAACCACAACCTGCGACACCGGGCCGGGAACCGAAGCGGTTTCAATCCAGTCGCCGGCACCATCGCGAAACGACGCGCCGCGTTCACTGTCTTGCACCGTCACCGTCCAGTCGATGACCTGCTGGCCTTCATACGCTGAAGGCGTCAGGCGCAGCGATTGCACGACCGCGCGCATTGGCGGATCAAAGCGGTAGACGGTCTTGTGGGCGACAGCCAACCTCATCGCGCATCCCCCGAATGGTAAACCTCACCGATGAGCCGGGCCAGACCGCCGATCTCATCGACGAACCGGGTGAGAAACTCGTGCAGGCCTTCGTCGAAAATGTCTTCGACGGTGGCCTCGGCCAGTTCGGCCACCAGCCCCCGCGCCTTGGTTTGTGCCACGGTCGAACGCCCATAGGCGCGCGCCAATCGGTCCAGGTGTTCGGCCAGCGTTTCGACAGAGGTGATCAGCGACCGGGGTGCCTTACGGTTCAGGATCATGAAATCGGCGATCTTGGCCGGGGTGATCTCGCCACCATAGGCCCATGAAAACGCCCGTTGCGCCGACATCGCGCGCAGGATCGTGCGCCATTGGTAATTGTCCAGCCCCGAGCCGACGTAATCGACCTGGGGCAGCAAAACGAAATACTTCACATCGACCAGCCGCGCGGTGGCATCGGCGCGTTCCAGCGCGTAGCCGATGTTCAGAAAATCATACCCGTCGATGCGCAATTGCGTGGCCTCGATCGCGCCGCGCAGGATCATCGACTGGCGCATTGTCCAGTCGATCAGGTCCGACATCGGCAGCTTCGACCGTTCGGTCCGGCGCATCTGGATCATGTCCTGGTGGCCGGAGTTCAGCGCCTCCCACACCGCTGAGGTGATGGCCGTGCGCACGATCCGCCCGTTTTCACGCGCCGCCGTAACGCAGGAGGCCACGGAGGACGGATTGTCGAGGTCGAAAAACAGATAGCTTTCGATGTTGCGTGCCACCGGGTCGCCGTATTTGTCCGCAAACCCTGCCGCTGTGCCCGAGGCTTGCAGGATCGATTCCCATTCGTTGCGAAGCCCGCCGGACATGTTGGGGATCAGCGCATTGCGCTCGCCGACTTCCAACAGGCGCGCAACCGTTTCGGCCCGCTCCATGTATCGGGCGATCCAGAACAGGTTATTCGCCGTGCGCGCCAGCATTATTCCGCGATCACCCAGGTATCTTTGACGCCGCCACCCTGGGATGAGTTCACCACCAGCGAGCCTTCGCGCAGCGCCACCCGGGTCAACCCGCCGGGCACAAGTTCAATCCGTTCACCCACCAGACAATAGGGGCGCAGGTCCACATGGCGCGGCGCGATCCCCTCTTCGACAAAGGACGGACAGGTCGACAGCGCCAGCGTCGGCTGGGCGATGTAATTCGATGGGTTTTCCTTGATCTTTTCAGCGAAAATTTCGATCTCGCTGGCGGTGGATTTCGGCCCCACCAGCATGCCATAGCCACCCGATCCGTGCACCTCTTTGACCACAAGCTCGGCCAGATGTTCGAGCACATAGGCGCATTCATCGCGTCTGGCGCATTGCCAGGTGGGGACATTGTTCAGGATCGGGGTTTCGCCAAGGTAGAACCGGATCATGTCGGGCACGAAGGTGTAGATCGCCTTGTCATCGGCCACGCCCGCCCCTGGGGCCGAGGCAATCGTCACCCCGCCGGAGCGGTAGACATTCATCAGCCCCGGAATCCCCAGCATGGACTCGGGCCGGAAGCACAACGGATCGATGAAGGCGTCATCGATCCGGCGATAAATCACGTCGACCCGCTTTGGCCCTTGGGTCGTGCGCATCCAGACGAAATCACCTTCGACGTAAAGGTCCTGACCTTCGACCAGTTCGACCCCCATCATGTCGGCCAGAAAGGAATGTTCGTAATAGGCCGAGTTGAAATGGCCCGGGGTGAGGATCACGATTGTGGGCTCGTCGTTGCACTTTGTGGGCGCGACGCTGGCGAAGGTGCGTTTGAGAAGGGCGGGGTAGTTTTCCACCGGGGCGATGCGGTTTTCCTGAAACAAGCCCGGGAACATGCGCATCATGATCTCGCGGTTTTCCAGCATGTAGGACACGCCCGACGGGGTGCGGCAATTGTCTTCCAAAACAAAGAACTCGTCGGGGCCCGTGCGCACCAGATCAATGCCCACCACGTGGGAATAAACCCCGCGCGGCGGTTTGAACCCGACAACGGCTGTTTCAAACGCCTCGTTTCGGTAAACCAGATGAGCCGGGATGCGGCCCGCCTTCACGATCTCGCCACGCCCGTAGACATCCAGCAAAAAGGCGTTCAGCGCCCGCGCACGCTGTTTGATCCCCGCTTCGAGCTTGCGCCACTCGGCGGCCGAAAACACCCGGGGGAACATATCAAAAGGGATCAGCCGGTCGGGGTCGCCGCCCTCGCCGTAGACCGCAAACGTAATGCCGATCCGGCGAAACAGCGCTTCGGCTTCTGATTGCTTGAGATTGCGCAATTCGGGCGGCATGTCAGCCGACCAGCCTTCCAGCCCCGAATAGGGCGGACGCACGCCCCCGCCTTCGTACATCTCATTGAAATAACTGGGCACATCCCCGTCCATCTTCGAAGTCTGACATGTTGCGTCAACGGTGCCAACCCATTGGCCGGGCGGGTCCGTCAAAAGCGCCGCAGCGGGGCGATCCCCCTCGCCGTGTGCCAAAAAGCGCCTATCATTTGCGCATGAGCGATCCGGTTTTGACCACGACCGAACGGGGCATCTATTGCCCGGCAGGTGATTTCTACATTGATCCGTGGCGGCCCGTGGACCGCGCGCTGATCACCCATGCCCATGCCGACCACGCGCGCGCCGGGCACCGGCGCTATCTGGCAACCGATGGCACCGCACCTGTCATGCGCCATCGTTTGGGCGACATCACGCTTGAGACCGTTGCTTACGGTGAAATCCGCCAGATCGGCGGGGCAACAGTGTCGTTCCACCCGGCTGGCCATGTCCCGGGGTCTGCGCAAATCCGGGTCGAGGTCGCGGGCGAAGTCTGGGTCGTGTCGGGCGATTACAAGACCACAGCCGACCGGATCAGCACACCGTTCGAGCCTGTTCGGTGCCACAGTTTCATCACCGAATGCACCTTTGGTCTGCCGGTGTTCCGCTGGCAGGACGAGGCCCTGTTGGCCGATCAGATCAACGCCTGGTGGGCCTCGGCTGCCGCCGACGGACGCCCCGCGATGCTGGGGGCCTATGCGCTTGGCAAGGCGCAGCGGCTGATGTCGCTTCTGGACCCCGCGATTGGGCCCATCCTGACCCACGGCGCGATTGAAAACACCAATGCAGTGTTGCGCGCCCAGGGCGTGGCCCTGCCCGACACCCTTCGCGTGACACCTGAGATGACCGTCAAAGACCACCCCGGCGCCCTGGTGCTGGCGACACCCGCTGCCTTGGGATCAACCTGGGCGAGCCGGTTCAAAGGGGCCACGAAAGCCTTTGCGTCTGGTTGGATGGCCGTGCGTGGCATCCGGCGGCGCAGGGCGGCCGATAAAGGGTTTGTGGTGTCCGACCACGCCGATTGGGCCGGTTTGAACGAGGCGATCAAGGCCACGGGCGCGCAACATGTGCTGGTCACCCACGGATACACCACGCAATTTCGCCGTTGGCTTGAAACGCAGGGCTATGACGCCCGCGTGGTGGAAACCGAATATGAGGGTGACGCGCTTGATGCGCCGACGGAGGGTGACGCATGAGAGCGTTTGCGGATCTCTTTGCGGCCCTCGACGGCACGACAAAGACCAATGCGAAAGTGGACGCCTTGGCGGGATATTTTGGCGCCGCGCCCGAACCGGACAGACTTTGGACCATCGCGCTTTTGTCGGGCCGCCGCCCCAAACGGACAATCACCGCGACACGACTGCGCGAATGGGCCGCTGAGGCCGCCGATCTGCCGCTTTGGCTGTTTGAGGACAGCTATACCGTGGTCGGTGATCTGGCCGAGACCATCGCGTTGGTCTTGCCGCCCGGAACCGCCCGGTCCAACCGCGATCTTGCGGGATGGATTGATGACATCAAAGGGTTAGGCGCGCTGGAAGAGCCCGCCCGCAAGGCGTTCATTCTGGCGGCCTGGCACCAGTTGAGCGCAGAAGAACGCTTTGTTTTCAACAAGCTGCTGACCGGTGGACTCCGCATGGGGGTGTCGGCCAAGTTGATGACGCGGGCGCTGTCCAAGGCCACCGGTGTCCCCGAGGCGGAACTGGCGCACCGGTTGATGGGCGACTGGACGCCGGAAACCACGACCTTTGAAGGCCTCGTGCTGACCCATGACCCCACGGCAGATCTGTCAAAACCCTATCCTTTCGCGCTGGCCTACCAGCTTGATGACACACCAGAAACCATAGGTTCACCAGAAGCTTGGGCGGCGGAATGGAAGTGGGACGGCATTCGCGGGCAGTTGATCGTGCGGGGGGGAACGCACCACCTTTGGTCGCGCGGCGAAGAATTGATGACAGCCCGCTTCCCCGAGTTTTCCCGCGCGTTGGATTTTCTGCCAGATGGTACTGTGCTGGACGGCGAGGTGTTGGCCTTCTCAAACGGAAAGCCCCTGCCGTTCAACGCGCTTCAAAAGCGGATTGGCCGCAAGACCGTGCCGAAAAAGCTCTTGGCCGAGGCGCCCGTGGCGATGCTGGCCTATGATCTTTTGGAAGACCGCGGCGAAGATCTCCGCGCGCGACCTTACCGTGACCGCCGCGCGCGGCTTCAGGCTCTGGTCGGCGACCTGCCCCCTGATGCGCCTGTGGGTCTGTCGCAAACCCTTGATTTCAAGGACTGGGACGATCTGGCCGCCCAACGCGACACGTCGCGCGACCGGCTCGCCGAGGGGCTGATGCTGAAACGGTTAGACGCCCCCTATCAGGGCGGGCGCAAAAAGGGCGATTGGTGGAAGTGGAAGGTCGATCCTTTGAGCATCGATGCAGTGATGATCTACGCGCAAGCCGGCCATGGGCGGCGGGCCAACCTGTTTACGGATTTTACCTTTGCGGTCCGGGATGGTGAGGCTTTCGTGCCCTTCACAAAGGCCTATTCCGGTCTGACGGACGCGGAGTTTCGCGAGATCACCCAGTGGGTTAGAAAGAACACGCTTGAACGCTATGGCCCTGTGCGCGCAGTGCCACCCGTGCACGTGTTCGAGATCCACTTTGAAGGCATTCAGGCCAGCCCGCGCCATAAATCCGGCGTCGCCCTGCGATTTCCGCGCATGGCACGCTGGCGCCAAGACAAGCCGGTGGGCGAGATCAACACGCTGGATGATCTGCGCGCGATGCTGGCCGCTTACGGCTGAAATCCGCGTGAATTCAAAACGTATTCCAAATTGTAGTCAAACCGTATGACCCGCGGCTCCAGTCCCGGCGCCGAAGGTGACATCGACCGCGCCGCCCGATCGGGCTTTGGCGCCGGGGGCGGAACGTCCTTGTCTTAGCGAATGGTCAGGGTCGCGCGCATGGCCGGGTGGATGTCGCAGCGATAGTTGATGCTGCCCGCCGAGGTAAAGCGGAAGCCCTTCTGTTCGCCCTTGTTCAAGGTGCCGGTGTCGAACCCGCCGCCGGTTGCGGTATGGGGCGCGTCATCGTCGTTGACCCAGATCACGGTGTCGCCGGCGCTGATTGTCAGGTCGGCAGGTTCAAACGCAAAGCCCTGGATACGCACGGTATGCGTGGTTTGCGCCTTGGCGGTAGCAGCAACGCCTAAAAGCGGCACAGCGGCGGCCAAGCGCAGGGCGGCGCGGCGTGTCAGATTGGTCATCGAAATTCTCCCAGCTGGTTTATCCCGCGAGCATGGCTGCGGGGCTTGGTTATTGTCAACGCAAAGCCGCCAGCACAGCCGGTTTCGGCAATGTGTCTTGAACCGATGGGCCCTGCCCTCTAGGTCAACGGGAGGCAACCAAAGGACCCCCCATGGATTTTACGCGCCAACGCACCTTCGACACGCACACAAGTGGAGCCGGAGAGTTCGGCGACCTGCCCGAATGGGACCTGAGCGATCTCTACCCGGCCCCGGACGCGCCAGAGCTGACCCGCGACATGGACTGGCTGGAACAGGCAGCGGCGGAGTTTGCAGCGGCCTATGAAGGCAAGCTGGCGGGGCTTGACGCGACAGCGATGCTGGACTGCGTCCTGGCCTATGAGAAAATCAATTCGGTCGCCGGGCGGATCGGGTCGTTTGCAGGCCTCCGGTACTACCAACAGACCACGGATGCCGAGCGCGCGAAGTTCATGTCCGATGTGCAAGACAAGATCACCACCTTCACCACGCCGCTGGTGTTCTTCTCGCTTGAAATCAACCGGATCGATGATGACGCCCTTGATGCGCTGTTTTCGGGCAATGCCGAACTGGCGCGCTACAAGCCGATCTTTGAGCGGTTGCGCGCGATGCGGCCCTATCAATTGTCCGATGAGTTGGAAAAATTCCTGCACGATCAGTCGACCGTAGGCGCGGCGGCCTGGAACCGTTTGTTTGATGAGACAATGGCGGGCATGACATTTGAGGTCGACGGCGAGGTGCTGCCGCTGGAAGCCACGCTGACCCTTCTGACCGATGCCGACCGCGCCAAACGGGAAGCTGCCGCACGCGCTTTGTCCGATGAGTTTGGCGCAAACGTGAAGCTGTTTGCGCGGGTGCATAACACGCTGGCCAAGGAAAAAGAGATTGAGGACCGCTGGCGCGGGATGCCCACGCCACAGACCGGCCGGCATCTGTCAAACCAGGTGGAACCCGAAGTGGTCGAGGCGCTGAGGAACGCCGTCGTCGCGGCCTACCCAAAGCTGAGCCATCGGTACTACGAGCTAAAGCGCAAGTGGATGGGGCTCGACACGCTGCAGGTCTGGGATCGCAACGCGCCCCTGCCGATGGAAAGCGACCGGGTTGTCGGTTGGGATGAGGCCACCGGCATCGTGATGGATGCCTATGGCGCGTTTTCGCCCGCGATGGCCGATCTGGCCGATCCGTTCTTTAAGAAGGGCTGGATTGATGCAGGCGTGAAGCCCGGCAAGGCGCCGGGTGCCTTTGCACATCCTACGGTGACGGACGTCCATCCCTACGTGATGCTGAACTACCTGGGCAAACCGCGCGATGTGATGACGCTGGCGCATGAATTGGGCCACGGCGTGCATCAGGTGCTGGCCGCCGATCAGGGGGAACTCTTGTCGTCCACGCCGCTGACACTGGCCGAAACCGCATCCGTCTTTGGCGAAATGCTGACGTTCCGCTCGCTTCTGGATGCCGCCACCGATCCGGCCGAAAAGAAGGTCCTGCTGGCCGGTAAGGTCGAAGACATGATCAACACGGTCGTTCGGCAAATCGCGTTTTACGATTTTGAATGCAAACTCCATGATGCGCGGCGCGGCGGCGAATTGACGCCTGATGATATCAACGCGCTGTGGATGAGCGTTCAGGGCGAAAGCCTTGGCCCCTCGTTCACCTTCATGGACGGGTACGAGACGTTCTGGTCCTATATCCCGCATTTCGTCCATTCGCCGTTTTACGTTTATGCCTATGCGTTCGGCGATGGCTTGGTGAACGCGCTTTACGCGGTCTACGAGGAAGGCGATCCGGGCTTTCAGGACAAGTACTTCGAGATGCTGAAAGCCGGGGGGTCCAAACACCACAAGGAGCTTCTGGCCCCCTTCGGTCTGGATGCCTCCGATCCGAAATTCTGGGACAAGGGGCTGTCGATGATCTCGGGCTTTATTGACGAGTTGGAGGCGATGGAATGATCACGCCCGCCGACCGCGCCGCCTTCCAGCGCGACGGTGCTGTGGTCCTGCGCGGGGCGTTTTCACCCGACTGGCTCGATGTGTTGAACGCAGGCATCGACCGCGATCTGGCCAACCCGACCACGAATTTTGCCAGTCACACCAAGGACCCGGGCGCGCCGGCCTATCTGGAAGACTTCTGGGCTTGGAACAAGATCCCCGAGTTCGAAGACTTCGTGCGCAACTCACCTTGCGGCGCGCTCGCAGGCGGGCTTTTGGGCGCACCAAGCGTCAATCTGGTGATGGACAACTGGTTTCTGCGCGAAGCGGGATCAACCTCGCGCGCGCCGTTCCATCAGGACCTGGCGTATTTCGATTTCGAAGGCACGATGTGTGTGCTTTGGCTCCCGCTTGAGGCGGTCACAAAGGACGACGGCATTGCCTTTGTCAAAGGCTCGCACAGCTGGGACAAGCTGTTCATGCGCGCGCGCTTTGCCGATGATGCGGCCGCGCCGGAAAGCCAAAAGGTGCGCGGGCACACCTATCATGTGCCACCCGATGTGAACGCGGACCCCGGCGCCTACGAACTGTTGCAATGGGATATGGAGGCGGGCGATTGCATCTTTTTCGACATGCGCACGCTGCACGGTGGGTTGTCTGACACAGTGCCCACCGAGACCGTGCGCCGGTTCACCCTGCGGATGACGGCCCCCGATGGTGTGATCCGCTACCGCGGTGATTGGGCGGCGGGCGAACGCGCGCTGTTTGAGGCGGAAGGCTACAATGACGGCGACAAGATCGCGGGCGATTTCTTTCCCGAGTTGTGGCGGGCGTAGCTGTTACAAGAAGGTGCCGCCCCTAAGCGGTCTTCATCCTGGCATAAATACTCCGGAGGGGTCTGGGGAGGCAGCGCCTCCCCGGAATATCAGAAAAATCCTGTGGCACGGCCGAAAGGACCTTGCCACGCCGCCAGGTCAGTCCAAATCGGTCCAGGGCCAGGGTTTGACCTCCGATGCGCCGGTCTGGAACCGCGCGGCCTTGGCGATCCAAATCCCCAAATCCGTGCCAAACTCGGCCAACCGCCCGTTGGGCTGGCCTTGGTTGATCAGCATCAGCACAAACTGCACGATGGTCGCCAGCGTCAGCACCGATTGCGCAAGGCTCAGCATGATCCAAAGGATGATCATATAGATCAGCCGCGATCCAAGCCCGCCCCGTTCAACGTCCGGCTGGTCGCCGTGAATGCGCCCGTCGATCTTGTCGTCACTCATCTTCGGCTCCCTATCGCAGCTGCCGCATTCCGTCGAGCATGTGTTCGACCGGAGATTTCGTTTCGCGTGCGTCCTTCATATCAAACAAGACGATCCCGACAGAGTCTGCAGCCTGCAGCTCCCAACGGGCGTTTTCGCGTTTGAACGGCAGGCGCAGGTCCTTTTCAAACGTGCGGGTTGGAAAGCCGATGGTTTCGACCAGCACGGTTTGGGGCATGTTTCGCGGCATGTTGGCCGCGCGTGACACATGTTCGACCACAACCGTCACATCGCAGATTTGCGCCCGCGCATTCCCATCGCAGGAGATGTTCTTCACCTCTTCGACCTCTTGCGCGACCACCGGCGTGGTCATCAACCCCGGCGCCAGTTCGGCAAAGGCCACCATCCGGGTCCCCGACAGGGTATGGACCGAGATCACGCGCATGCCAGCGTCGCGGATATCGTCTTCGGGCAGGGCGGCCTGGGTGGCCAGGATCAGGGCGCGGCGGATCAGGTCTTCGTCCGGTGCGGTCGCCAGATGCCTGCGGGTCTGCCAGCTTTCAAGGTTGGGGCAAACCAGGTCCATCTTGGTGTCGGTGGGGATCATCACCTCGGCCAGATGGGGGGCGACCTGGGGCGAAGGCCCGCAGGCCAGGACCTGGCAGCGCCCGGTCTCGGCACAGCCCGGTTCGTCATCGGGCAAGGTTTCACCGGGGGCCGGGCCAATGCCAACGATCGACAGGTCCATCTCTTCTTCGCCCAGAAGGGCGTCGAAGACGTTCAGGCTTTCGCGCGCGGAGACCGGGCGTTCCTCGGTCTTGTTCGCCCATGAGAACGCGGGGTATTCGGGCTTTCGCTCGCGCAACACAACAATGCCTTCTTCGAACCCACGCACCGAAACGACCTCGGTGATTTCGGTGCCGTCCATGCGGGCCTCAATCGCCAGCACCAACCCGTCGGTGGTGGTGAAAACAAGGTTGGTGATGTCGGCATAGGTGCGCATGCCCAACGGCACAACGCCCGCGTCGGTCAGCGCGCAGCCCAGGTCGCGGCCATTCCGGCGCGGCGGTTTCAGACCTTTGACCGAAAAGTCGAACGCGTCGAACTGGCCTTCGGGGTGGTCTCCGCAGGGCCACAGGAAGGTGTATCTTGCGGGATAAATGTAGGAAAGCAGGATCTCTCGCGTTTTATCCGATTGCTGGGCTTGAAGCTCTGCTGCTTGTGCCACGGTCATCGGGCCGCGCCCAACCTCAACCTGGGCAGAGGCGGAGTGTGAAAGGGACATTGCCAAAACGGCGGCGAAAAGCGGGAAGATGATTCTGAAATATACCATTGCGCAAGGGTACACCCCTACCCCGTCGGTTCAACCGGTCACGTCAAAGGGGTCTCGGCGGCAAAGGCCATGTCGATCATGGCCTGGGTGCCGCGCGAGAACTCCAGCGAACAGGGGAAAACAGCGCCGTCGCGCACCGACCGCCCGAAGGCTTCGACCTGCAGAACATATTGGTTCACGCGCGGCCAGCGTTCGGTCGTGACGGATGCGGGCTTTGTCATGGATCCGTTGTTGCGGTGCAGTTCCAGTTCGGCCTGGGAAAATACGGCCGCGTTCCAGGGCGCGGTCAGGCGGATCAGCCCGGTGGTGCCGTGAAAGGTGATTTCCTGGCGCGGATGCATGCGCATCGACGTGATCGAGGAATAGCGGAACGACGGAAAGTCAGCGGTGATATGGGCAAAGACATCCACGTTGTTTTCGCGCCGGATCGCTGCGTTCACCGACACGGGCTCTTGGCCGGTCACCAGACGTGCGGACCCAAACGTATAGACCCCGATGTCAGGCAGGCTGCCGCCGCCCGTTTCCGGCCGGTTGCGGATATTGCCGGTGTCGGCCGCATTGTCATAGGAAAACACCGCATCAACCAGCACCAGATCGCCGATCTCGCCCGCGTCATATAGCGCCCTGGCGCGCTGCCATTGGGGGTGATGGGGGATCATGTAAGCCTCGGCGACGACCAGCCCGGCGGCATCGCGGGCCGCGATCACGGGGTCAAATTCCGCCGCGGTCATTGCAAGCGGCTTTTCGACCAGCACGTGCTTGCCCGCCGCGATGGCTTTCAGGGTCCAATCCACGTGCAGGTGGTTCGGCAACGGGATATAGACCGCCTCAATCCCCGGGTCGGCCAGCATCGCGTCATAGTCGAGATACACGTCGATATCGGGGGCAAAAGCCTGAAACGGCGCGGCCTTTTCGACGCTCGACGTCGCCAGCCCCGCAAGCCGCGCGCCCTTTGCGGCATGGATGGCCGGTGCCATCTTGTCGGCGGCAAAATGACTTGCGCCCAGAATTCCCCAGTTCACTGGCTTTGACATATCGACCTCCCTTTCGTGCTGACTTGGGGTAGCGTGATTGCCAGTCTGAGGGAAGCGGCCCCGGGGGATTGTCACAAGGCTTTCACCCATATGTCACCGCGCCACATTGGCCCTGTTACGTCGGCAGCGGACCAATTGAGGGCCTGTTGATTCACACCAAGGAGGTTTTCATGCGACCTGAATATTTGCTCGCCGGCCTGATGGCCGCGGCCGCCCTGCCCGCCGCCGCCAAGGACACCGGTTACATCGGATCGGTACATGTCGTGCCGGGCGACAGCGCCGAAATGGCGCAAGGCACCGTGTTTCTGGATGCCAACCGCAATTCCGTCTTCGATGCCGGCGAAACGGGGCTGTCCGGCGTCGCGGTGTCCAATGGCCGCGAGGTTGTGCTGACGGACGCAGATGGCGCTTACAGCCTGCCCGCCTATGACGACATGAACCTGTTTGTCACCAAGCCTGCAGGCTACGCTGTGCCGGTGGACGACCAAATGGTGCCGCAGTTCTACTACATCCACAAAACCGCCGGGTCGCCGCCGCTGCGCTTTGGCGGTATCGCGCCGACCGGCCCCCTGCCTGCGCAGGTGAATTTCCCGCTGATCGAAGACGCGGTGGGCGACGCGTTTGAATGCCTCGCCTTCGGGGACACCCAGCCCTATTCCAACCGCGAAATCGGCTATGTGCGCGACACGGTGGGCCGCATGCTGATCGAGCGGGATCTGTCGGACACCGAATGCCTGATTTTCATGGGCGATGTGATGGGCGACGATCTCAGCCTGTATGATCGGTTCAAGGACATCGTCGCCAAAGGCGGGGTGCCGCAGTATTTCGTGGCCGGAAACCATGACCTCGATTTCGATGCCGACACCGACCAGCATTCGTTTGATACCTTCCGCGCCGAATGGGGGCCGGAGTATTATTCCTTCCAGATCGGTGATGTGCATTTCGTCACGCTCGATAACGTGCGCTACCCGTGCAACGGCGTGGACCCGCATCCGTTTTGTTCAACCGATCGCTCGACCACCTATAATGGCGTGATTTCGGACCGCCAGCTGGACTGGCTGCGCGCTGATCTTGAAAATGTGGGCCCCGACAAGCTGATCGTTCTGAACGCGCATATCCCGTTTCAGACCTTCACCGACAATACCGCCGCCAAGCACCAGACCGACAATCTGGCAGAACTGGCCGAAATCGTCGCGGGCCGCCCGGTGGTGGGGTTGGCCGGGCACACCCACACGACAGAGAACATTGAAGAAGGTGTGTCGTTTGAAGGGTGGGAGGACAACACCGGGCTGGCTGCGGCCCCGTTTCATCAGATCGTGACCGGTGCGGTGTCAGGGTCCTGGTGGGCGGGGGACCGGGACCCGGCCACCGGCGTGCCCCATGGGACCCAGCGGCTGGGCAGCCCGCGCGGCTTTTACAAGTTTGCCTTCAAGGGGCCGATCTACATCGACCAATATATCGCTTTTGGCCGCAGCGACGCCGATCAGATGCATGCCGCATTCAACACGCCGCGGTTTCGCGACTGGGCGGAAAAGCTGATCAGCTACGCCGATCTTTACGGCGTGTCCGATGTGGTGCCGCCGGTGACGGCGAACGATCTGGGTGATCTTTACATGATCACGCAGGACGACCTTGCCGGGGGCACCTGGGTCGCGGTCAACCTTTGGAACGGGTCGCAATCGGCGCGGGTGTCAGTCTCGATCAACGGCGGGGCAGCCCTTGCGGGGGTGCAGACCCAGCCCGGTACAGGCGAAAGCAAACAGCGCGGGCCGGAATTTGCCGATCCGCTCGCTTTGGTGGCGCAATCGACCCAGTCGGATATGGCTGTGCGCTCGGCCGATGGCGGGGATGATACGGCCGGCTACCGGACCTGGCAGGGCTCTGAATGGATCGGGGCGCCGGGGCCGTTCCAAAGCTGGATGCTCAGCGACAATTCGGTGCATCTGTGGCGCGTGGACCTGCCAGAGACCCTGCCCAACGGCGTCCATCTGATGGAGATCACCGCGACCGACCGGCATGGCCAGACCTTCACCGAAAGCTACACCTTCGAGGTCGTCGAGGATTTGCCGAACCCAAATTGGGAAACCGCCTTTTGGGAATAAACACCCCACGGGCTAGAAAAACAAACGGCTCGCCCTTGGGGGGCGAGCCGTTCTAGGACAGCCTCCGGCTGCGTGAGGGGGGACTACGCCGGTGTCAGCATGCCCTTTTCGCGGGCCAGGTCCTTCATCCGCTTTTGCAGCTTCTCGAAGGCCCGGACCTCAATCTGGCGAATGCGTTCCCGCGATACATCGTATTGACCCGACAGGTCTTCAAGGGTCACCGGCGTATCCAGCAATCGCCTTTGCGTGAGGATGTCTTGTTCGCGTTCATTCAGAACATCCATTGCTTCAGACAAAAGCTGCGACCGGACAACAAATTCGTCCTTTTCGGCGTAATCGCCAGCCTGGTCGGCATCTTCGTCTTCAAGCCAATCCTGCCATTGGGCCGCACCTTCGCCATCCTGGCTGATGGTCGCATTCAGCGAGGCGTCACCCCCCGACAAACGCCGGTTCATCGAGATGACTTCAGTTTCGGTCACGCTGAGATCATGGGCGATCTTGGCGACATGTTCAGGCCGCAGATCCCCATCTTCCAGCGCGCCAATCCGGGCTTTGGCCTTGCGCAGGTTGAAAAACAATTTCTTCTGGGCCGAGGTCGTGCCCAGCTTCACCAGCGACCACGACCGCAGGATATATTCCTGGATCGACGCGCGGATCCACCACATCGCATACGTGGCCAGACGGAAACCCTTTTCGGGATCAAACCGTTTGACCGCCTGCATCAGGCCCACATTGGCTTCGGAAATCACTTCCGCCTGGGGCAGACCATAGCCGCGGTAGCCCATCGCGATTTTGGCCGCCAGCCGCAGGTGCGACGTGACCATCTGATGCGCGGCATCTGTGTCTTCGTCTTCCACCCACCGCTTGGCGAGCATGTATTCTTGTTGCTGCTCAAGCATCGGGAACTTCCGGATCTCTTGCAGATAGCGGTTCAGCCCCTGTTCAGGGCTTGGCGCTGGAAGGTTCGCATAGTTTGCCATTTTGTCTTCCCTGTACGCCCCAATGTTGCGAGGCTTAACATACGTAGTGAACCAGATCGTTCAGTTCAAGGTTTGCCGCGTCAAAATTGGCGGTATCAAAGCTGTCTTAACTGAATATGAACCTTGCGGGCGCGGGGTCTATCCCCTGTAACCGGGGGTCACGCGCTCGTGCTGACAAGACACGCGGCCGCGACGTATCTGTAACATTTCATTTGCATCAAGACGCCGCGCGAAGGGCCTGAAGAAGCGTATGAAAATCGTCCGGATCCGGGGCGTCAAAGGTCAAAAGAGCTTCCGTCAAAGGATGGGAAAACCCAAGGCGCGCCGCGTGCAGCGCTTGCCTGGGAAAACCCGAAGCGCCTGCTTGGGCCGCCTCACCGGCCGCGCGGCCCAACGTGCGGCGCCCCCCATAGACCGGATCGCCGATCAGCCCGTGCCCGATATAGGCCGCATGGACCCGGATTTGATGGGTGCGCCCGGTTTCCAGGCGGTATTCCACCAAGGCGGCGACGCCGAAGTCCTCGATCACCTTGGCGCGGGTGACCGCCCGCCGCCCGCCTGACTTCACGACCGCCTGTTTTTGCCGGTCGGTCTTGTGGCGCGCCAGATCGGTGGTGATGCGGATCACTCCGCCGGGGTCGGCGGCCACACCTGCCAGCCCCATCAGGCGCGGATCAGCCACCGAGGGCACACCGTGGGTGATGGCGCGGTAGACCCGGTCGACGCTATGGGCTTCAAACTGCGCGGCCAGCCCGTGATGGGCCGCATCCGATTTGGCCGCAACCAACAGCCCGGACGTGTCCTTGTCGATCCGGTGAACGATCCCGGGGCGCTTTTGCCCCCCCACACCGGACAGATCGTCTCCGCAATGGTGCAACAGCGCGTTGACCAAGGTGCCTGACGGCGTGCCCGGCGCGGGATGGACCACCATTCCCGCAGGTTTGTTCACCACGATCAGGTCATCGTCTTCGAACACCACGGCAAGGGGGATGTTTTCCGGCGCCGTGTCCACCTCGGCCACGTCAGGCACATCGATCGCGTAAACCTCGCCCTCGCTCACTTTGGCCTTTTGATCGGTCACGACACCGGCAGGGC
Source organism: Pseudomonadota bacterium (assembly GCA_038530285.1). GTDB lineage: Bacteria > Pseudomonadota > Alphaproteobacteria > Rhodobacterales > Rhodobacteraceae > JASJAR01. The sequence continues at coordinate 470 of JBCBCY010000031.1, read as the reverse complement.
CAGCCACTGCCCCGTCGGCGATCAACCGCGCCAGGCGCGAACGCGACAGGTGCGCCCCCTCTGGCACATCGCGGGCCAGCGCCTTATCAAGGCGCGCGGGCGGATTGGGCCCGAGGGTGACAAAGACAGGTTCGGCCATGGATGATCAGATCCCGCGAGCGGAGGCGAGAAACCTGCGGTTTCTGCGCCGCCTGGTGACCGTGCTGACAGCGGTGATGATCGCCGGCGTGGTCCTGATCGTGGTGCTCTTGGCGATCCGGCTGAATGCGCCGGGCGCGCCGGCCTTTCCTGAGATGTTGGCCCTGCCCGAAGGGGCCGTGCCGTTGGCGGTGACGCGGGGGCCTGATTTCCTGCTGGTTGTCACCGAGGCGGGGCGCGCCTTTGTGCTGGACCCGACGGGAAGCGAATTGCGCCAGGAAATCATTTTGACGCCGGTGGAGTGAACCAGCCGGTCTCAATCGCCTGCGCCC
>JBCBCY010000030.1:0-20311 GCA_038530285.1 Pseudomonadota bacterium | reverse complement strand
CCAGCCCACGCATCTGCGCAAGGCGCAATTCAGAGAACGCGGCACTCGTGCACCCCACGGCCCCCTGCCCCATCCGGTTGGCCCGCGTCATCTGCTTGGCGATCTTTGCGACCCCATTGCCAACCTCAAGCAAAGAGGCGCGGTAGCGCGCCATCTCTGCTGCCATCTGCGCGTCCGGAACGAACACCCCACCCGCCGCCTGAATGAGCCGCCGCAGCCCCTCTGCCCGGCTCTCGATCCCCGCCTTCGCCAGCACCGCGTCGAGCGCCGCAAGCTCCGCGGCCGTCACCTTCACACTGACCGCCGAGACCGGGATCACAGCATCTGCCTGACGCTCGGCATCGGCTTTGAGCGTGTACTGGATCGCCCGCACCGACACGCCAAACCGTTCCGCCAGCACTGAAGTGGAAACGCCTTCCGCAGCCTCGCGAACGATCTCCATGCGGTCCGCATCTGTGAGCCGTTTTGAACGAGACATGCGAAGAAAGACCCCCTATTTCCTGCCACCTTCCACCAAGGCTGCCCCCACATTACGATAATATACCTAGCTGTCAATTATATACTTACGTTGCATTCAGTCTCAGGCAGCCTTGGTGTCCGCTTCCCCCGCGGCCCGCAGGGACGCGGCTCTGCCGCCCTCACCACTGGGCGACCCACCTGTGCTATGGGTCCCGTCCACCAGCCCCGCCCGAGGGTCTGGCCGAACGCCAAGTGTTCGGACGGAACCGCGGGCGGGCGCAAACCCCACCGACAGGGCGGACAGGCAGGGTCAAGGAGGGCCAGATTTGGCTCCGCCAAATCTCTGCCGCAAAAACCGGGAGGCCCTTGCCGATAGGTTTTTGTGGATGGCCCCCTTGAGGCTGAATGGCCGGTCTGTCGCGGCATGATCATTCCGGGCGGCGATCGTCCTTTGAGCGCGCGGCGACCGGCACCGAGAGGAGGTCGCTGTAGGCGATCACACGCGCCGGTGACGGCATCCCTGGAACAGGGATCGGGCCGCCCCAAGATCGTCCTGGGGCGGCCCATCCTAGTCAGAGGATTCAGTCCTGGGGATCCTTCGCGCTCGGCGGGAACATCACCAGCTCCGAGACCGCGACTGGGAAGTCGAGCTTGAGGCTGAAGAACTCCGAGCCGTCCCCGTTGCGGGTGTTGCGGAACATCGCACCCACGCGCTGAAAACGGGTGCGCTCCTGGCCATCGGTATCGGTGAACTTGACGGGGACGGTGGCGACGTAGTGGTTGGTCATTTGGGTTACTCCTTGTTGCGATGGGGATCACCCGGCACGGGGGCAAGAGGCCCGGTCGCAAGCGCAAATGCGGAGGGTCCGCGGCTCCGCCGTGGAAGCCGTATTTGTGCTTGCCGAAGCGTGAGCTGAGGGCACGATTGGGCCGACCCCGTGCGATCCACATCTATGAGCAAAAAGGAGTGATCCGAATTTGTGCCACCACTTTGAAGCCGCCATCGAACCCGTCGATCGTGATCGAAGATGGCCTGGTTCGTTCTGATCCAATGCATCTGGATAACGATCCGTCACGCTCACCATGTGGCGGGTCAGCGTACTGCCGCGCGCGAAGATCCGTCGTATGTGTCGAGTGCGGATTCCTGCTATCGGCACCAGGGCTGAGGGCGTGGGGGACAGCTGGTGCGTCCACATCGGTACGGCACGGCCAGACCTTCAGCAATGAGCGTGTTGCCGACGTCCCGACCGTCAACGAACAACGAGCCGCAGAACCGCCCGAAGTTGCACTGATCCGTACCCTCCGTCCCGGGCCGGCAGGAACAGGCCACGCGCTCAAACTCAATTGATGTCGCATCCCGCACCAATTGACCTAGACGCGCGGTCGCGCGCTCCCCGACCTCACGCTCTGCAGAGCAGGCGGGTCTCCATGTCTCAGGCGCGTTAAACCCGACGAGACGCACGTTCGCCGTCAGGCCTCGAACATCGATCGTATCACCATCAATGATCTGTATGTCGCTGGCACGAAACGACCGATCCTGGGAGGCGGGTCGCTCTGTTGGCGGCGCGACCGGTGACAGGAAACTGGTCGCCATCCAGCCCGTACCAAAGTTGGATCGAATTTGTGTCCACTGCCCTTCTTCGCGAAGCTTTTCGACGCGGGTTCCCTCGCTCAAGACACCCATCACGGCATTCGAAGTAGACGGTCCAGCACGTTGATTGACACGTGTCCCTGTCACATAGACGTAAGCGGCGTCGGCAGTTTGCGCTGAGGGAACGGCTGACGGACTGTAGGGTGTGGATCGCGTGTTCGATGACTCAAACAATGATCCAACCAATGCGAAGAATCCGACAGCGATCACCAACGGCACCATGATTTGGCGTTGAGCCTTGCGCACGGCACGCCGAGGTGCATTGATCGCGCGTTTCACGGAGATCGGACGAGGCCTCGCCTGAACGTTTCTGGTACTGCGCTTTGGTGCTGGCTGAGAAGTTCTGTCGTCGGCAGATGACCGTGTTTGGGCCGGTTTTTCCCGTTCCAGTTTCAGGACTTTGTGCAGGCTGGCATACTGCGCTTTGCTCAGGCGCGTCTGCGTCCCATACCGCTGAAATCGCTCAGCCATGTTCGTGAGAAAAGACATCTCCCAATCGTTTGCCTGCCCGGATCGCAAACGCGCATCAATGCGCGATTGAATCTCTTTGGTGCGTTCCGGAGAAAAAGGCATCTAAAAAAACCTGGGCGGGTGTTGAGATGTGCAACAAATGTCTTCTGCCGCAGGGCCACATTAAGCTGTAATTGCATAGAGATACCATCCAGCCATTCCCGAAACCAGATTGGCCGGATTGCGATCACCAAGCCTGTCGATGCCCGTTGCTGGAGCTCACTGCGACACCGCCGAGGTTCGTACACATCTGGGGAAACGACGAAAGGGCCGCCCGAAGGCGACCCTCTCAATTCACGTCTCCGCGGTCTTCTTCGCCGGGTCAGCAACCCGCATGACCGTCAGGCCTTTCGCTTCCGCTTTCTGCCCGAGGTTCAGCGCGACCCCGTTGCCGCCGAAGAGCACAACCCCCGTCGCCGCGAACTTGTCGTCCAGCATCTCGTCGTTGCACTTGAACGGTGCCGCCCGACCGTGCGCAGACCAGCGCGGATCGAAGCGCGCCTGCGCGACACCTCGCGCGCGTGCCCACCGGGCCGCGATCATCTCCGCCCCGTGCTTGCCACCCTTGTGGCAGAGGAAGATCTCCTGGTTGCGGCTCTGCTTGATCCGCTCGCGAACCTTGTCGAGCGTGTTGAAGATCACATCAACATCGGTCCAGTCGGTGGCACCTGAGACGATCAGGGGCACCCCCTCGACTTTCGATTTCTCGGCAGTCTCGCGGTCGTGCTGCTCGAGGAGCTGCCGCGCCTCGAAGACCGCCCCGGTCTCTTGCGCCCGGACGCTCGCGCGCGACCCGGCGGCCGGGATGAAGGCGTGACCGGTCTCGATCTCGTAGCATTCCGCCGCCGCCTCGCTCATCACCTCGATGGCGCCGACGATCTCGCGCAGCTGCAGAAAGCGCGCCTGCGCCTCTTCGAGCGCGGTCTCGGCGATTTCCGATCCGTCGTGAGATTTGGCCAGCGCGCCGATCTTGTCGGCGGTGCGGTCGACCTCCTTGCCGAGTGCTACCTTGCGGCGCTGCAGGATCGTCGCCAGCCCATGGGCCAGCGGTTCTATTTCCGCCTCGAGCCCGGTCCCGCGCAGCGGGCCGAGCAGAGCCTCGAAGCTCTCGCGGATGATGTGGTCGGTCAGGATGTGATCCTCCGGGATCGGGAGCTGTGCGTCCTTCTCGGTCAGCCCGAAAAGCTCGATGGTCTCGTAGGTGTTTGCGTTGTCGTAAGCCATGTCTGGTCTCCAGTATTCGGTTGTGGAGCCACCACGTGAGTGTGGGGGCATGGCCGAATGCCTGGTTTCCGAATCTGCCCGGGTCAGGGACGGCGCAGCCGCCGGCTTGCCGGGCGCAAAAGTTTTCCGCGCGCGACACCCGACATACGCACACCCTCACGCACGGAACCTCCCCACGCCACAGGCCCCGCCCTCGCCGAAAAGTTTTGCGATCCTTGACGCGGGCTGATTTGGGGGCCATCCGGAGGATATGCTTCCGCACTCATGTGTGTGTGTTTTGACGCCAGGTTTGCCCGACACGAGCAGGCAAACGGCCCGACCGGACGCGGGAGACGGATGAAGCGGCGGGATCGTTTTGCCCTGCAAAACAGACCAGAGCGCAATCCGGCGGAGCGGCCGGGGAGGGACGTGCTCGCGCGGCGGACAAACCGGGATGCCGGGTGCGACGCCGCGGTGAGGCCGCATGGCCGAATGCGCGACGGACCGAAGGGCCGTTCTCCCCTGCGACACGCGAGGCCGAGTTGGGGAGGCTGGAAGGTTTACGCCAAGGTTGATGTGCAGGGAACTCCCCTGCCAGCTATACGAAGCTCCTATCAGAGCATGCGACATGGACAGAAAGCCGATCTTCGCGGCGACATACCTGTTGTAGTTTCCACGAAGTGATCGCGAAAACCCGCTCCGAAAATGATGCCCGCAGGTCTATGGAAACCAACTCAGCCACATTGCACCTGTGCTCTAGATTCTCCGTTGAGATACGAACTCGGCATATCTGTGCGGCAAATCTTGGGTGTAAGCCGGACTGAATGACGATATATAGACCTTATGCCTGCCGACTTCTCTGCCTTATCGCCCTCTGAGTTCGAGGCGCTTTCAGCCGACCTTATCGGTCGCGCTCTTGGCATCCGCTTCGAGCAATTCGGCGAAGGAGCAGATGGTGGAATAGATGGACGCCACGCGCCGGAAGCGAAAAACGTGACGATCCTACAAGCAAAGAGATACGAGAGATCTGCCATCGCAGCTTTGAAGCGTGAGATGTCGAAGGAGCGAGCGAAGATCGATCAGTTGGCGCCGGATCGCTATATCCTGTCGACGTCCGTAGCGATGACCCCACAACGAAAGCAGGACATCGTAGAGATTTGCGGCCCCGCCATTCGATCTCCGGGAAACATCTTCGGGCGTGAGGATCTCGAGGCGCTGTTGCGCGCTCATCCTGACATTGAAGAGGCTCATCCCAAGCTATGGACCCCCGCGAGCGGGCGTACGCTGAAGCGGATGCTAAATGAGACGCTGGATGAGCGCGAGGGCCGCCTGAAGCCCCCGTCGGTCCTTCAAGCGCTGCTTCCAAAGCCAGAGATCGGCAGCAAGGTGGAGGAGGAATCGCAACGAGATACCCTGTTCCTCATCGGAGCACGCCCCGACCACGATCAGTTCATTCTATGGCTCGGTCCAAAACTCGAAGCGCACGGGTATCGCGTTTTTTCCGAGATCCTGACCCTTGAGCCTGGAGACAGATGGCACAAGGAGATTGGCGTGGCGCTAGAGCACCGCGCTGCGAAGGTGCTGGCGGTGGCGGGCGCGGCCACCCGCGCCAACGAAGACGCGATGGATCTGATCGACAGGGCCAAAACGCTTGCCACAAGTCTCGGCGACACTCGCCTGATAATCCCGCTACGAATCGAGAAGGGGGCGAAGATTGATGGCTTCCGCGATTCGACACCTGCCGATTTCGCGCGGGGTTGGGCAGAAGGGCTTTCGAAGCTTCTCGAGACGCTGCGCCGCCAAGGCGTGACGCGCCGGCGCGAGCACATTGCGGTCGCAACTCAATGGGACAGCTTCCGCAAGCGTGGTGCTGTTCCGCTGGTGCGCGAGCCAGAGTCCTTGGTTTCGAATTGGATCCAGATCTTGGAAATGCCCGATGAACTCCACTTCTACGAGGCGACGGGAGCGGTCCAAACCGACGTCCTCAAGAGGCGGGTGCGAGGGCTGTCGTTTCCCGCCGTCGCGCATGAGCGAGGCGTGATCACCTTCGCTGCACCCCCTGATGTTGAGGAAAGCCTCGGAGGTGTGGCGAAGGTGCGCCTGCGGACCTCTGTGCCGGTTGTGGATGCGGTGGATAAGGGTATGCCCGAGATCGGCGTCGCGGGGCGCGATCTGTCGAACATGCTCACGGGCCTGCTGCGCGACGGATGGGAACGGCACTGCAGGAAGATCGGCATGGTCGCCTACGCGTATTCCAACGGCGATGGTTTCCATGTGTCCCCCAATCAGGTCGGGATCGGTGAACGGGTGCCCTGGGGTCGGCAAGGCGAACGCCGGTCGTCGATGCTGCGCAACATCGCCCGAAAGCATGTCTGGTCCTATGGGGTGACGGCGACCCCTCGGAACTGGCCTTTCTGGCACTTCCGCCTGAAGGCGCGCGTCCTTTTCGCGAAGGACAACGATACGGAGCAGGGCGAACGCATAGATGACCCAAAAAAGATGCATCGCCTTCGCAGATCGGGCTGCAAGGGTTGGCGCAACAAGCAATGGCATGGACGGCTTCTGGCATTCCTTCAGATCATGTCCGGCGATTCGGCCTACATTCGGGTTTCGCTGGCTCCGGGCCTGGACATGCTACTTTCATCTGAGCCCCTTCTCTTCACGTCACCGGTCAGCACAGCTCTTCCTGACGTGGGCGACCCTGATGCCGAAGAGCAGGACGAAAGCACGCTCGGGCGGCCAGTGGCTGACGACGAAGATGCGGAGCCCGAAGGAGACAGTACATGAGGTTTCCCGAGGCAAACTTGATCGTAGATCACTTCGACGAGCCAGAACTCGACTTCTGCCATGACCAGAGGAGCCATCACCCAAAGGATGGCCTTTATCTATATGGACCTCATGACGGTCCAAGGAAGCTTCGAGAGGTTCGAATTGGGGTTGTCGGAACGTCGGACGGTATTGGCCACTTCCGCTCTTGGAGCCGCCGGCTGCTTTCGGGGATACCGGTGCCGCCTCCGGGGCCGACGGAGAAGAAGGACCGTCTTCATCTCGCGGATTTCGCCGGGCTCGAAGAGACATTCGGCATTACTTTCGATCCAGATCGGCTCAGGTCCCTGACGGTCGAGTTCGACGCCATTGAGCGCGCGACCAGGGTGCAGAACATGCACGAGGCCGTCGATGCGGTCGCCCGTATCTACACTGAGCGCGTCCACAAGTTCAGGCGCAACGAGGAGGGTTCGATTGATGTATGGATGTTTGTCGTGCCCGAGATAGTCTACGAGCGCTGCCGTCCGGAATCGAGGCGGACCGGTTTGACCCTGGTCGCTGGAAAAACGCCCAAGAAGCAGCGCGAAAGGTCACCCCAGTCGTTCCTTTTCATGGACGAACGGTTCGATCCGCGCATCGAGGACGTGTTTGACGACATTCCCGACTTCCGTAGGCACATCAAGGCGACTTTGCTCTCGATCGCGCCCTCTCAGATCCTGCGCGAGTCGACCCTTGAGCCGACAGCGTTCCTCAACAGTGCGGGCTATCCGAAGCGAACCACCCAAGACCCTGCGACAGTGGCGTGGAACATCGCGACGGGGCTTTACTATAAGACTCAGGACCGTCCGCCCTGGCGGCTGTCGAACGTGCGCGAAGGAGTATGCTACATCGGGATGGTCTACAAAAACCTCCCAAACAACCGCGATAATCACGTCTGCTGCGCGGCGCAGATGTTTTTGAGTGAAGGCGATGGCGTGGTGTTCCGCGGCGCGAATGGCCCTTGGAAGACTGGCGAGTACGAATACCATCTAAACGCTGACGCCGCGAAAGAACTTCTAGGGACTGTGATAGAAGCGTACCGGGATCTGCACTCCGAGCCGCCCAAGGAACTCTTCATCCATGGGCAGGCGTCATTCAACGACGAGGAGTGGCAGGCATTCTGTCAGGCGGCTCCGAAGGGAACGAACGTCGTCGGTGTACGGATCAGACCTACGGGTGGTGACGCAAAGCTCTTTCGTGCAGGCGACTACCCCGTGATCAGAGGAACGGCTCTAAGTTTAGACGAGAAGAACGCCTACCTTTGGACGAGCGGCTACGTCCCGCAGCTGGATACGTATATCGGGCCTGAAACACCTAACCCGCTTATGGTGACAATCTTGCGCTCAAAGCATCAGAAGCCAGAGATGCGGACGGTACTTGCTGACATCATGGGACTGACAAAGATCAACTACAACTCGTGCAACTTCAACGATGGGTTGCCGGTAACGGTCCGCTTCGCAAAGATGGTCGGAGACATCCTTGTGATGGGTTCGGCGCGGGAGGGCGGACCGCAGCCATTCAAGTACTATATTTAGCGGGGCTGGTTTCGGGTGTTTGTTCGGACGCGGGGCAGGCCGTTCTAAGGGCTGCCGCCATCTTATGTTTTGGGGCCGTTCGCAACCTGAACGCGCCTGGCAAATCACTAACTGACCTTACTTTCCTGCAAATGGATATTGTAAGAGGGGAACCGTGCTCCCTACGGCTCCCCTTTCTGTTCAGATCGTCTAATCTCGCGCGTTGATCATGCGACCAGCGACAACCCCGCGGCTGCGTCCTGCGGCTGCTCACCGCTGTCGATGAACGGAATGATCGAGAAAGTCTGGCCACCGCGCTGCTCCTCGTTTTGCACGGCGTTGACGCGCAGGTCGCCATCGGGCGTGTTGATCAGCAGCGACAGGTAGTCATTGCCCGTGCGGCTGCTTTTCGCCATCCAGGCCGAGCCGACGCGGATCGGCGTGCCCCGGGGCGAGCTGACCTCGATGCGGTAATCGGGGTGGGTCTCCTCGGATTTGTAGCTGTTCTCGATCAGCATAAACTCCAGATCGAACATCATGTTGGCGATATAACCGGTGAAGGCGTCGTCCGCGTCCATGGCGGTCAGCTCGCCCGAGAGCGAGCCGGATTTCATCAGGCCGTTCGAGACGAGCGGGATGATCTCGAATTCGCCGCTCTTGGCCGCGCGCGCTTCCTTCGTCTGCACCGCATTGACGCGGAACGGGCCGAGGCCGACATCGATCTGCATCGAGATGTAGGGGTTGCCGCTGGTATTGCCGGTCTCGTTCCAGGCCGTGCCGATGCGGACCTTGCGACCGGATTTGTTGACCGCCGTGACGTCGTAATCCGGACTGCGCGCGGACATCTTGGCCCGTGCCTCGAGCTGGATGGCGATGTCAAAGCGCGTCGAATGGATCATGCCGGTGTATTCGGCGGCTGCGGTCTCGACGTTGCGGGTGAGGGTTCCTGCGAACATGGGATGGTTCCTTTTCAGATTGGCCGGTGCCTGACGTTCTTGCCAGCGCATCCGGGTTTGCTTTCTCGACCCCTCATGGGATCACAAACCAGAAAGCTTGCTTTCCCTTTCTGCCCCGCCCACGGGTCAGAGCTGCCGTCCGAGTGGGAGTGCCCCCGCGTCTCCGGGTGGTGCGCCCCTCTCCTGCCCGTCTGATCTTGATTGGCGGCCGGGATTTTCCGCAGCGTCTTTCGATTGCATGATGAAGAACTCCGCCTCCTTGCCATTCAACCGTTGCCCTTCCCGGTCGGTCAGACCGATGCAGCTGCCGTTCGGCAGATAGCTGATCAGGTACTGACCGAGCCGATCTCTGTGGACAATGTAGCCGGTATTGGCCCAGTGCACGGTCTGACCGGCATCGATGGCCGCCTTGATTTCATCGAGCGTCATGATCTTCCCCCCCTTTGCCTATTCTGCTGCCACTGAGAGGGCATCTGGTGCCTGCCCCACGATCCGTGCCAGAATGCCCAATGTATCGGCCCCGTCCCCATGCGGCAGGAACACCCGCAGCTGGAAGGCAATGATCTCCGTGAAACACCCCATGGCCTTGAGGCCGTCGATCATGCCCTTGTCCGCGCCGCTAAGCTCGAGACGCATCTCGCCTGCGACACGGCGACGGGTCAGGGAGAGACCCCGGCCCAGATCGACCGGCGCGGTGGTGCCCAATGCGGCGGTCAGCATCTCCTGCGGCGTTTGCGGGTCGGAGACGAGGAAGCGGGCGCGCAAGGCCGCTGCCCCTTCTTCGCTCAGCGTGCGCCCGATCATGGCGGTCGCCCCATCGGGCGTGACCCGGTAGATGCGCTCATTCGTGGTCGGAATGTCCTTCCAGATCGGCAACAGCAGCCCGGTCAGCAGGTAGAGCTTGGTCGTGGTGGTTTTCGGCAGGGACGCAGCCTCTTCATCCCAAAGCCATACGAACTCGGGCTTGCCGATCTCTTCCCAGGCCGAGGACTCGAACCGCGTTTCCTCCAGATAGCTCGACCCGTTGGGCCGCACGGCCTTGCGCATGAGGGTGACGATATCTTCGTCATAAATCTGCATGGGCCGCGCCGAGATGAGCGCCGCGCGGCCAGACGCGCGGTTGACCATGGGGAGCTTGTCGGGATTGCGCGACAGGGCGTCATCCGCTGATAGCACGTGGACCGGGTCGGTGACCTCGAGCCCGATGATCCGCGTCACCGCGCCGGATTTCGGGCAGGTCCAGAGATCCTCGGTGGAGACCTGCTCGATCTTTTCGCCGCGCAGGGTTTCCACGCCGAGATCCAGCGTGCCTGCTGCGCGCGCCCGTTCGGTCTGATCAGCGATCCGGCGCATGAACTCGCCAAAGAGGGCGTTCTGCATGTGGATGGGCAGCGCCAGCACCCGGTTGAGAAACCGCTGGATCGGGGGAAGCTCTTCGAGCAGCACACCGTCCTTGTCGATCAGCCGCAGGGCGGTCCAGTCGGTGAAGCTCTCGTAGCTCATCGCCTCGGCGCGCCCAGCGGCAAGATCGGCGAAATACCCACGCAGCGCCGCCCGCGCGATCAGGCTTTCGAGATTGTCCTCCTCCCGGAACATGCCCTGCGAGCCGGTCTCGCGCTGACCCTTCGTCAAGGCCCCCAGCTGGTCGAGGCGTTTGGCAATCGTCGAGGTGAAGCGTTTCTCGCCATGCACATCTGAGGTGCAGACCCGGAAGAAGGGTGCGCTGACCTGGGCCGATCGATGCGTGCGCCCCAGCCCCTGGATCGCCGCATCGGCACGCCAGCCAGGCTCCAGAAGATAGTGCCGCCGCCGCTTCTGGTTCTTCGCCGTTTGGGCCGCGTGATAGGACCGGCCCGTCCCGCCCGCATCGGAGAAGATCAGGATATCCTTTTCGCCGTCCATGAAGGCTTGAGTCTCGGATGAATTGCTGCTGGGGCTGCGCTTTTCAATGAAGAGATGGCCGTCCTCGGCCTTGAGGGGCCGGATGGACCGACCCGTGACTTCTGCGACGGCCTCGTCGCTAAAGGCCCAGAGGATCTGGTCGAGCGCCGAAGGGATCGGGGCCAGCGTCATCAACTCCATCATGGCCGCGTCACGCAGGGCGAGCGCCTCGCGCGAGACAACCAGCGCCCCGGTCTCATCCCGCAAAGGTTCCGCCACCATATTGCCGTCGATGTCCACGAACTTTTGCGCGTGGATCGGGAAGGCCTTTTCGAGGTAGCCCAGAACATAGTCGCGCGGCGTCAGGGCACCCTCGACGAGCTCGTCGTCGGAATCCATCGTTTCAAGCCGGCGTTTCAGCAGGCTCTCGCCTGTCGAGACCACCTGGATGACGCAAGCGTGGCCCGCCGCGAGGTCATCCTCGATGGCGCGGATGATGGTCGGGGCTTTCATGCCCATCAGGAGGTGGTTGAAGAAGCGCTGCTTCGTGCTCTCGAAGCGAGATTTGGCCGAGGCACGTGCGGCCGAGGCATTGGTCTCCCCAGAGGCGTCATTGACGCCAGTCGCCGTCAGTGCCGCTTCGAGATTGTGGTGGATCGTCCGAAACGCACCCGCATAAGCATCGTAGATCTCGATCTGGGCCGAGGTGAGCGCATGTTCGAGCACGTCATATTCCACGCCATCGAAGCTGAGGGCGCGGGCCGTGTAGAGCCCGAGCGTCTTGAGATCACGCGCGACCACTTCCATGGCCGCGACACCGCCTGCCTCCATGGCCGAGACAAAACTCTCGCGGCTCGGGAAAGGGTATTCGGGGCCCTGCCCCCAGAGTCCGAGCCGCGCGGCATAGGCGAGGTTATGCACGCTCGTGGCGCCCGTGGCCGAGATGTAGAAGACGCGGGCGCGCGGGGCGGCCAGTTGCAGCCGCAGGCCCGCAAGGCCCTGCTGGGAGGGTTTGACCCCTCTGCCCTGCTCGGACCCTGCCGCGTTCTGCATGGCATGGGCCTCATCAAAAGCGAGGACGCCGTCAAAGTCTTCGCCCATCCAGTCGAGGATCTGGCTCAGCCGCGTAGTGCCGCATTTGCCCGCCGAGCGCAGCGTGGCGTAGGTCACGAACAGGATACCATCGCCCATCGGGATGGGCTGGTCCGGTTTCCATTTGGAGAGCGGCTGGATGTCGGCGGGCGAGCCGCCAAGATCGGTCCAGTCGCGGATCGCGTCCTCGATGAGCGTGGCGGATTTGGAGACCCAGATCGCCTTCCTGCGGCCGGCCAGCCAGTTCACGAGAATGAGCCCGGCGCATTCGCGCCCCTTGCCGCAGCCGGTGCCGTCACCGAGGAAGTAGCCGAGGCGATAAGCACTAGCGTCCGGGTCATCATCTGCCCGTGTCAGCTTGGTCTGGTCGTCGTCGATCGTAAACCGACCGGGCAGGTCACGCCCATGGGCCTCATGCGCCATGATGATGGTTTCCAGCTGCGCCTCGGAGAGATGTCCCTCTTCGATCAGCCTGGCAGGCAGTCGCAATTCCGCAATGGCCGAGCCTGAAGGCACCGGCGGCGCGACAGAGGCCATGGCGATGCTTTCAACGAGCGGCGTCGGATGTTCCTGCGCGCCCGCGATCTCGATCCGTTGCGGGCGGTAGCGCGCGTAGATATCTGAGACGGGCGTATTGTCGCGCGGGGCCTCAAGGCTTGTGAAGCTCAGCGGATGGACGGCATTGGCCCGTGGTTTAGAGGCGGCGACAGGCGCTGCGCTGCGCTTGCGCGGGGCAGAGGATGGAACGGTCGGCCGCCCGTTAGGGATCGCCGCCGCCTGTTGTCTAGGGCGCATCTCGGGCCGGGTTGCGGCCACGGCGTCGACAAAAGGAAAGGCTTCCTCAAGGTCCCGGACACTGGCGCGGATCATCTCGCCGTCGTCCCGCACTTTGTCGAAGATCATGAGCTGGGTTTCGACAGAGGTGCCAAGCTTGCGGTAGACCTGCCCCGGCATCGTCAACGCCAAGCGTGGCGTCAGGAGGCCGCAGGCGCGGGACCAATGCGCGGCATCGCGTTCGGGCGTGAACCCCGGCGGCATGATCGCCACCAGCCGCCCACCGGGCGCGAGACGCTTGGCAGCCGCGATGAGATGTTTGGCGGCGATGTGCTTGTCTCGGGAGCGATCGACCGAGGAGGCGAAGGGCGGGTTCATCACCACCACGTCAGGCAAAACCGGCGTCTGCAGCAGATCGTCGATATGTTCGCCGTCGTGATCCGTCACATCGCCACCAAAGACAGCCCGCAGGAGGCGCTGACGAAACGGATCGATCTCGTTGAGCAAAAGCGTGGCACCGGCCCGGGCGGCGAACGCGGCCAAGGCACCGGTGCCAGCCGAGGGCTCCAGCACGGTCTCGCCCTTGCGGATCGCTGCAGCCTGCACTGCCAAGGCGGCAAACGGCAGCGGCGTGGAAAACTGCTGCAACCGGATCTGCTGCTCGGAGCGGCGGGTTTCCGTCAGGAGACGTGACGCAAGGAGTTTTGCGGCAGAGTAATCATCCTCACTGTTGTCGCCACGTAGCAGCGCCTGCACCGCTGCCGCCTGCATCAGGTCATAGGCCTTCCGCCAGTCCCAGGCGCCCCCGGCATCACTGCCATAAAACGTCTCGCGCATGATGCGCGCGAGCGCTGAGCTGCGTAGGGGCTGGTGGTCGATCTCCGCGCCGACTTGCGCCAGCGCAGAGGCGAGATGACCGTCGGAGGTTGAGAGAGCCGGGCTTGCCGGATTGGGCTTGGACATGGGATTTTCCTTTGGATCAGGGTCTGAGTTCCAAAGGACAAAAAGCCCACTTTCGCTTTCAGCGTGACGTGGTCAGACTGCGCTGACCTCCAAGGCTTGGTCAGGGCTTGGATAGGCCCTGGCGCTTTGAATCAATCAAAGCCTGCGCGGCCTGCATTACCTGAACCTGTGAAATTCCACCGCGTGCATCCTCAAGAGCGGCCTGCACCCTCGCGCGAAACCACGCCTCATACGAATTGACATCAGCCTCCACGGAAATGCTCCTTTAGACCGAGGTATGGCTTTTTCTTACCCGTTGGGTTCATTGCGCTTTCTCCGACCGTGCTATGGGTCGATGCTACATCACCCGGCGTGATGACGTAAACGGCAATGGCATTGCGGTCACATTCAATCGGGCAACTTGTGGACCGAACGCCGGAGCGGACAGAATCTTACTTGAAGCTCAAAGCCGCCGTTCGTTGAAAGCGCGGCGAAATCTGACTTTGAGCCCATCTTGTGAATTCGTATTTCTCGCTGCGCGCGCTCGCAGCACGAAAATCGCTGCGGGTGCTGATTTGCGTGGCTGCTGGGTACCATGGAAAGCGGCCATTTATGACTAAAGCCGGATCAGTGAGTTGGGTAGGTCGCAAATCTTGCTGAACATCAGATCGATGCAAGCAAGGCTCCTTGCCATGGACCAAAAGCCTGAACTCGTCAAAAAAGTAGTCGACACACCAGAAAAATTCGTAAAGCGCGTCAGTCTCCAGTGCTTTTGCGACACAAGCAGCGGGCCATTGCCTTGTTTCGCAACACTGTTTTTTCAGGCACAAATCATTCATACCGAGCAGGTAAGATATGGAGGCACCGGAGGCATTGCTCAGAGGTTTTACAATGCGACCACGAATGATGCTTCGGTCTTTGATGCAACCTCGTCCAGACTGATCTCAGGCATCAATTCAATCAGCCGGAGGCCAGCGTCGCAGTAATCAAAAACCGCTAGGTCTGTCACAATGAGATCGACCTGCCGCGTTGATGTGATCGGTAGATCGCAACGATTTACGATCTTGCTTTGTCCACGGGTCTGATGCTGAAGCGCAGCGATAACGCGTTTTGCACCTGTGGCAAGGTCCATCGCGCCGCCCATGCCCGGCGTGAGCATTCCTGGGATCATCCAGTTGGCCAAATGACCTGCGCTGTCCACCTGCAGTGCCCCCAAAACTGTCAGATCGATATGCCCACCCCGGATCAATCCGAAGCTCATCGCACTGTCGATTGCAGCCGCCCCCGGGACGGCGGTGACAAATCCGCCACCTGCATCGGTAAGGTCTGGGTCTTCCATTCCCTCTGGAGGCCTCGAGCCAAGCCCAATAACACCATTCTCAGATTGAAAGTAGACGCCTTGGTCGGTTGCCACGTAGCTCGCGACAAGACTTGGGAGACCAATGCCCAGATTTACAAGCGAACCAGGCACAATTTCCTGCGCGACGCGCTGCGCTATGCGGTCTTTCGCGTCCATCACTTCGCTCGTTCGATCAGGTGGTCAACCAATGCGGCGGGTGTGCGGACCGCATCGGGCGGTATCATCCCAACCGGCACAATGTGGTCCGGTTCTGCAATCACAGTTTCGGCTGCGAGTGCCATGATTGGATTAAAGTTCTGAGCTGTAAGCGCGTATTCAAGATTTCCGACATAGTCCGCCTGCCGCGCAGCGATCAGAGCAAAATCTGCATGAATCGGGAGTTCTACCAGGTACAACTGGCCTTCAAGTTCAAGGATTTGCTTCCCTTCGGCGACCGCCGTGCCAAGACCCGTCTTCGTAATAACTGCGCCAAGACCAACGCCTGCGCTACGGATGCACTCAACCAGCGTACCTTGTGGCACCAAGTCGACCTCAAGTTTGCCCGCATTCATCAGGCGCTGTGTCTCCGGGTTTAAACCGATGTGCGATGTGATCACTCTGCGAACTGAGCCCGCCGTTATCAGTTTCCCGATACCTTTTCCGGGCAAGGCTGTATCGTTGGCGATTATCGTAAGGTTTCCGGTTCCGGATGCGACAAGAGCATCGATCAACCGCTCGGGGGTCCCGACCCCCATGAAACCTCCGATCATTATGCGCGCACCTTCGGGTATCATGGTAACGGCGTGACTTGGTGAAATCGAGCGCTTCATGAGTGTCGCTTCGCTTCGGCTAGAAGTTCACGTCATCGCCGCCCTTCAGATCGAGGATGCTGCGCGCCTCATCCGGTGTCGCAACAGACAGGCCGAGCCCCTCGATGATCTGGCGCACTTTCGTGACCTGCACGGCATTCGACTTCGCGAGCTCACCCTTTCCGGCCCAGATACTGTCTTCCAGACCGACCCGGACATTGCCTCCGAGCGCGGCTGCTTGCGCTGCGACCCGTAGCTGGTTGGACCCCGCGCCAAGGACGGACCAGCGATAATCGCTTCCCAGAAGCCTGTCCGCTGTTCGCTTCATATGCATCACGTCTTCGGGATGCGCGCCGGCACCACCAAGTAAACCGAAAACGGATTGAACAAAAAAGGGCGCCTTCACGAGGCCACGGTCTGCAAAATGGGCGAGGTTATAAAGATGGGATGTGTCGTAGCATTCAAACTCAAAACGCGTGCCATTGCCGTAGCAGGTTTTCAGCACGTATTCGATGTCCTGGAACGAGTTGCGGAAGACAAGGTCTTTCGACCCTTCCAGATGCTCGCGCTCCCATGAAAACTGAAACTCTTTGAAGCGGTTTAGCATGGGGTAAAGGCCAAAATTCATGGACCCCATGTTCAGAGACGCAACTTCGGGACTGTAATGTGCTGCGGGTGCGGCCCGCTCGTCCACGCTCATATAGGGGCTTCCGCCGGTGGTGATGTTGATCACCGCATCGCTGGACTGCTTTATGCGCGGGAGGAAGTTCGCAAATCCCTCGACACTTTGATCTGGCTGTCCAGTTTCGGGGTTTCGCGCGTGAAGATGCAGGATTGCGGCGCCGGCTTCTGCCGCTGCGATCGCCTCTTGCGTGATTTGGTCTGGCGTGATCGGCAAATGCGGGGTCATGGAGGGTGTATGTATCGCGCCGGTGACCGCGCACGTGATGATCACTTTTCCACCCTGGTCGGTACGATTACTCATGCAAGATCTCCAGGTTTTTCAAAGGTATTCAACATTGCCATCCACCGCGAGCGACTGGCCTGAAATATTTGCTCCAGCGTCCGAGAGCAAAAAGCACACCATGTTTGAAACATCTTCCGCGCGTACCATACGTCGCAGTGAAACAGCCTTCAGATACGAGGTTTGCATGTCTTGCACGCTTGTTCCGGTCGCCTTGGCCTTACTTGCAATAACGGCGTCCATGCGCGGGCCTTCAACAAATCCGGGCAAGATGGCATTCACCCGGATGTTGTCCGGCCCCAATTCTTTGGCGAGGCTTTCTGCAAGTCCGATGACCCCAAACTTTGCGGCAGCATAGGGTGTCCGCAAGGCATAGCCATGCTTCCCGGCTGCGGACGACATATTCACAACGGCGCCGCCCTTTGCGGCTTTGAGCAAAGGCACGGCCCGCTTGGTCACCAGAAATTGCCCCGTCAGGCATACGTCGATACAGTGTCGCCAAGCATCATCATCGATGCTTTCGACCGGCGCCGTTGGCCCTGCAACTCCTGCGTTGTTGATCAAGCCGTCAAGCCCACCCAAATCACGCACGATAGTTTCAAAGAGCCGATCCAGCGCGTCCGCGTCTGTCACATCCGCAACGCAGGCAACATCGAGCCCCAATTCAGAGGCCGCGCTTTCAAGCTGAGCTTCATCAATATCGCAGATCGCGACCCGTGCACCCTGCGCGGCCAACGCCCGCGCTATGGCAAGGCCTATTCCAGAGGCTCCTGCGGTGACAAGCACACGCTGATCTTTAAGTCCAGGAAGTTTCGCGTACGCGCTGGTCGACGTCATTGATCAGTTTCCGAAAACAGCGCCCGGCATCCAAAGCACAAGCTGCGGCATGAGGATCAGCAGGGCCAGGCCGGTTAACTGTAGGCCAACGAAGGGGATGATGCCCCGATAGATCATCCGAATGGTGATCTCGGGCGGCGCAACACCCTTGATATAAAAGAGTGAATATCCGAACGGCGGCGTCAGGAAACTTGTCTGGAGGTTGACGGCCACTAACATCGCAAACCACAGCAGCTGTTGCTGTGTGGTCAACCCAAGGCCGAAATCAAGTGCTGCAACGATCGGTGCAAAAAGTGGCAGGACGATGAAGCTGATTTCAACCCATTCGAGGAAGAAGCCAAGGATGAAGATCATCAGTAACAAGACACCCAGCGTGCCATACGCGCTCAGATCAAGCGCGAAGATCGCATCCTTGATCATCTGATCACCCTTGAGGCCCTTAAAGACCATGCCAAAGATCGTGGCACCGACAAGAACCGTCAAGATCATGGCCGATGTGCTGCCTGTTTCTCGAACGCAGGATGATAGGGTCGAAAATGTGAGTTTGCGATTGAAAGCTGCCAAAAGCATCGCGCAGATCGCGCCGAGGCCCGCGGCCTCGGTCGGTGTTGCAGTCCCCGTCGCGATAGATCCAAGAACCGTCAGGATCAGAAGAAGCGGCGCCATCAGGTCGCGAATTAACGCAAGCATAACTGATCCTTCAGCCGGCTTGGACTGCGGAACAGGTGCGTCTGAGGGGCGGGTTATGGCGACAAAAATGATATAGGCGATGTAAAGCCCGCCAAGAAGGAAGCCGGGTATGATGGCACCCAGAAAAAGCTCCCCCACCGAGATTTGCAAAATATCGCCCACAAGCACGAGCATGATTGAGGGTGGAATGAGAATGCCAAGCGTGCCTGAGGCTGCAATTGTGCCAACGGCCAATTCAGGTTTGTAGTTTTCACGCAGCATAATGGGTAACGCAAGAACGCTGAGCATCACTACTGACGCGCCAACGATACCCGTACTCGCGGCCATGATGATACCCAGCAAAGCAACCGATATCGCCAAGCCGCCGCGCTTGTGACCAAGGGCGCGTTCAAGCGAGTACAGCAGGTTCTGCGCCAATCCCGATTTGTCGAGCATGGACCCCATGAACACAAAGAGCGGCACGGCGAGAAGCAACCAGTTTTCGATGACACCGGCGTAAATGCGGGACACGCCGATCTTGAGGAAGGCAAACGGCAGCTCGCCAATAAACGCAAAGAGGACGCCGATACCGCCGAGCACGAGGGCCACTGGATACCCGCTGAAGATACCAAGCAGGAGGCAGACGACCATCGTCAAAGGAAGTGCATATTCCATCAGTCGTACTCGCTTTGGTCGCCCCGCAGCAACTCGCGCAGGCGCACAAACGCCAGTCCGAGACCTGCAAACAAGAGTAGTGAGAAGCCGATGGGGATGGACGCCTTCAAGACGAACCGATCATACAGCCCGTCGTAGTTGGACCCTTCACCCATTGCGAAGGAGCGGGTCGTGAAATCGTATCCATGCCAGACCACGACCACAGCAAGCGGCAGAAGAAAAACGATGTGGCCTGCTAAGTCGACGATCCGCTTGAGGCGATCGCTCATGTGTTGGCGAATGAAATCAACCCGCACATGGTTGTTTGTGACCAGAGCGCCGGCCATCGTCAGCATCAGCATGATGCCGAACAAATGCCATTGTAGATCACCGAGACTTGCGAGCGTCAGTTTCGAGCCGAAAAGAAAAACGTCGCGTTCCCACTCAACGATCGTGCCGACCTTCATGGCGGACAGCGTGACGCCGATTAAGACAAGGACGAGGATCGGGACGATCAACCAGGCGGCGGCCCGGCCGATCCAGGCGATGCCGCGTAGCATCGCCTGAACTGGACCGGTCCCAAGCTCTGGCTCTCTAGCTTGGGTATCCATTGTCTATCTCCGATCCTTTATTCGACCGGAAGGCTCTGGAGCGATGTCCAACGCCCAGACGATGCAACAAACTCTTTCATCGAGGTGTAGGCTTCGCCGTAAAGCGCATCTTCCGCGGCAATCTCACCCAGAACACGATCGGTGGCCTCACGCAGCGCGACGAGCACTTCGTCTGGGAACCGCTTTACCACCGTACCGCCGGCTTCGAACTCTTCAATCTGAGGAGTTTGTGCCGACGGGGCGTAGGCAAGCGTCCATGCCATGCTGACCTGGCAGGCCGCCTCGTACATGGCTTGTTCTTCCGCGGGCATACCGTTCCAAACATCCATGTTGATCATGAGCACGTCGACACTGCCCGGCTGATGCCATCCTGGATAATAATAGAAGCTCGCGATCTGGTTGAAGCCAAGGTCTTTGTCGATAATCGGCAGGGAGAATTCGCTTGCATCGATCCGCCCACGCTCCAATGCTAGGTAGATCTCGCTTGCAGGAAGGAACTGGGCCGACGCGCCGACCTATATCAGAATGCTCGCGCAAACGACGCCCATCCGCATCTTAAGACCTTCGAAGTCTTCGTTCGAGTTGATTTCCTTGTTGAACCAGCCACCAGGTTCTGGGTTCGTGCTATGTCAGGCCAAAAC
>JBCBCY010000029.1:0-23841 GCA_038530285.1 Pseudomonadota bacterium | reverse complement strand
CGTATCACCCCACCGTTCGCGAACGACCGCTCTGTGTGCGTTTCTGCCGCTCGTCGTCGGAACCCGAACGATAGCTTCGTCCGCGTAGCCGACCTTGGACGCCTTAGACGAGGCAGAAAAGCCCGACGGAAAGCGTCGGATGACCGCTATGAGCCCATCTTTCGCATCGGATGTAGTGCAGCGAATGACTGGATCCGTTGTTCCCTCAATTTGCAACTCCTAGAATTTTAGTGAGATGGGCTGAGGCATGCAGTGAAGCGTCAATCAGTTTACAGATATGCTGCAGCGTGTCGAATACTTGATTAACGAGAGCTCCCGTGAACCCTCGCAAACTCTGGATCTACTACACCGCGGCGATTACAACCGTTCTCGCCCTTCTCTTTTCCGGTCATGCGTTCCACATACGTGTGCTTGCGCACGGGGCGCAAGACGCAGAGACAATCAACGTAAGTGGTCGTCAGCGAATGCTGAGCCAGCGCGTACTACTAGCGGCAACCAAATTTGCAGATGGGGGCGATCCCATATACGCTAGCACGCTGACAAGTTCGCTGGATACTATGGCGCAAGGCCATAGATGGTTGCTTGAACATGCAGTCAACAGTGCTACTGCTCATGAGCATTATCTTGCACCGAATGGCGTTCAACTCGACTTTCGGACTCTGGAGTATATCGAACTTGGCAGGTCACTGCTGACCGAAGCAAACGGAAGATCGACTGAGCAGACACTTGATTTGTTAGTTCGGATGGAGGCCATCGCATTGGATGACCTCTTGCGCGATTTGAACACCGCTGTCCAGATATTTGAGGCAGAAGCAAACGGTCGGGCTGAAAAATTGGAGATGTTTCAGAAGTTTGCTCTCTTTGCCGCGATTGGAATTTTGCTGCTTGAGGCAGCTTTCATTTTTCGGCCCGCGCACCGCGTCGTTGTGCGGGCGCTTGACACCGCTGAGGCGCAAAACCGCGATCTACAGGACCTCGCATCGCGGTTGGAGTTTTCAGCATTTCACGATCCGCTGACGGGTCTCGCCAATCGCAAAAGGCTTCATATTGAGCTTTCTGCTAGGCTTGATGGCCTAAAAGAGGGCGATGAAACGATCTGCGTGATGCATCTTGACCTCGATGGGTTCAAGGGCATCAACGACACGCTTGGACATGCAAGCGGTGACGAAGTATTGAAACGGGTCGCCGCTATCTTGCTCGCCTCAGTCCCAAAGGGCGGCACGGTTGCTCGAGTAGGCGGGGACGAATTTGTGGTCGTACTGGAGGGAGCCAAATGCGATGCGGAAACCCAAGCTCGGTTTGTCTCGGACGCAATTCTTGATGCAGTTCGGCAACCTATGACCCTTGGCGAGGAAAAACGTGTCGTTGGCGTCAGCATTGGATATACATTTGCGAGTGACCATGGC
The DNA here is from genome assembly GCA_038530285.1 of Pseudomonadota bacterium. Classification (GTDB taxonomy): domain Bacteria; phylum Pseudomonadota; class Alphaproteobacteria; order Rhodobacterales; family Rhodobacteraceae; genus JASJAR01. The sequence continues at coordinate 22,435 of JBCBCY010000029.1, read as the reverse complement.
ACTCCTGGCGACGTTCTCATCGCAAACGCCGACATTGCCCTTTACGCAGCAAAAAGTGCAGGGAAAGGGACCGCGAAGGGGTTTGATGCACAAATGCGAGCCGAACTTGAGCATCGTGAATACATGCTCCAACAACTTCGGCTCGCAGTGTTCTCACAAGAATTCGCACCCTTTTACCAACCTAAAGTGTCTTTAGATTCCGGGCAAGTGGTTGGCTTTGAGGTGCTGGCACGCTGGAAGCATCCAAAAATGGGTATATTGACACCAGATCGCTTCATTCAGGAAGCTGAATCCGCCGGTCTTATGGATGCGATCGAGGGTCAACTACTATTTGCAGCCTTAGAGGATTTTCAGGACTTTGTTGAAATGAGCAATGCCCGACCAAACCTTGCGTTTAATGCAACTCTAAGCACATTGCAGGATGGTACACTGGCGGGCAACATGCTTTCCATCGTTACCAGCTTTGATCTCGAACCGGCTGACATCATTTTTGAGATCGTCGAGTCTGTTACGTTCGACGGAGAACACTCTGAAAAGATATTTGAGAATATCGCCAACCTGCGCAAGGCCGGATTTGGCGTCCATATTGATGACTTTGGGACCGGCTATGCATCTTTGGAAAACATTGCTCGTTTGGATGTAACTGGTCTAAAGCTGGATAAGTCGATTATCTCATCAATCAATGACCCGAAATACCAGCAAATTGCGCAAGCCGTTTCAGGACTTGCGTCCACTGCCGAAATTGAACTTGTGGCGGAAGGCGTTGAAACACAAGAGCAAGCCTTTATGCTTCGGGATATGGGCTTTGATACGATTCAAGGGTTTCTGTTCGCCCGCCCGATGTCCAAGAACGATTGTCTCGCTTGGCTAAGAGCCAGAAAAGATCTCAGATGGATCACGAGACAGGCGTGATTTTACGCACTTCTACGGAAGTGTTCAGCCAATCGACAAGTGGCTGGCCTTTTAAGCAACAATGAGATGATGTTGGGCTCCAAAGCGGACGAAGCCTAAAGGTCAGCTAGGTCCGCGATCTGTGAGTTTGAGCGACCTTTGGTTTCGCCCGCGCGGCGAATGACCGGTAAGCGGGCTGCGGATGCAGCATCTTGACTGGTCGGTGGACGGCAGCTCTGGGCCGTCCTTGTTGTGCCGGGCGGCTAAGATCGTGCCGATGCCGCGCCGCATCCGAGGTCGGCAAGGAGCCCAAACCTCCCAAATGCTGCAGCGTAGCTTATGCCTGCTTTGGTGCGTTGTGCCGTGCGGGATGCTCCGGCCAAAACCGCACTAAAGAATGACAATGCCTAGGCCGGAGCTGCCAACCGTTCCGCGAGTTTGTCGAAAGCCTGGTTCCAACCACCTTCGCCCGCCGACCCTTCGGGCACACCAACATGTGACATCGTCATCACGGTCTTTCCATCGACTTCTTTCAGCTCGATGATCACCTCGGTAATGTCCGGCGTCCCTTCCGGCATTCCCATGCTTTGCGGCGAGATAATCGTGCCGTCCTTGGTGCACATGGCCTCTGTATAGACAAGGCGCGACGGTCTTTGGACCTCCTTGTAGACGCCTGTGAACCACATCGACATTTTACGGTCCGATGAGGTCATCTCCATGCAAACCCTGCGCGTTCCACCGAGAGTGACATCCATCTCTGCCGTTGGAACTGACATACCCATCGGCCCATACCATGACTTGAAGAGCTCCGGGTCCGTCCACATGGCCCAAACGTCCTCGATTGGCGCATCAAACGTGCGCTCAATCCTTACCCAGCTTTGCTGATCACTCATGGCTTTTCCTTCATCGATTGCAGAACACCGGCCATCGCATCGAAGCGGACTTCCCAGATGTCCCGGTATTGGTCGGTCCAATTGGCGACGACACGCAATGGGTCTGCGTTGAGTTTGCAGGGCCGGAATTGCGCGTCTTTCCCTCGCGTGACCAAACCCGCTTTTTCCAGAACACGGATGTGTTTCGATACGGCAGGGAGCGTCATATCGAATGGCTCCGCCAGCGCATTCACGGTGGCCTCCCCCTTGGCCAGATGCGCAAGAAGCGCCCTCCGGGTTGGATTGGCCAGTGCCGCGAACGTGGCGTCGAGTTGTTCAGACGTGGTCATATCCACCATTATTATACCTAATAGTTAATTAATCAAGTGGTATAATAAGGCACTTGTTTCAGCGGCGCGGTGATGCTCCAGTTTTTGACCGCCTGAGCGGACATTAAGAATTATTCCCGAAGGGCAGGAATGTCCGCGTTGCAGACTTCAGACGCCTGCCGTCACCGTAAGTGCCTGACAGAAGGGGTCAAATGACCGCTATGAGCGCAATGTGACCGCCGCGCGGTCTGACATGCGCTTCTGCGCCGCTTTTCAAGCCTAGAATCTCAAAACGCTAATGCATACCGGAAATTTGAAGTTTCCAAAAGCGCACGCGCCCTCATCTATATGCCCATTGAAAGAAACGCTTTCGTCATCCCACGACGCTAACAAGATATACCCCTACGATCACCAGCGCAGCACCAGCAAACTTTGCAAGCGTAAGTTGTTGCGGCTCAATCCCGAAGATGCCGATCTGACCGAAAGCAAGACCGGCGAGAATTTGACCAGCCACAAGCAGCACGATAAATGCGCCCAATCCTATTTTCGGGATGAGAAAAGACGATCCGATTATCAACCCGGCGCTCATAACACCTGCGCTAAGGAGAACGGGCGGGATTTGAGTGAATTTACCAAAATCCGCTAGCCGACTCCCTGTTGCAAAAGCAATAATCACCGACGACACGAAAGCGATCCCGAAGAACGATACGTTTGCCAGCGGCGCGGAACTCAAGATTTGAGCGGATTTTGAGATCATCGGAAAATAAATTGCAACAACAGCTCCGAGCGTTAGTCCGAGCACAAGGTTCTGTATAATCATGGATAGTCCTCCAGAGCGGGTCTTGTAGCACTCCGATTACAGTGCTGCTCCGGAGGCCTGGTTACTCTGGCACAAGCTAGTATTGCCGGACAAGGATTGTGCAGTGCCTAGTTGGTTTGACGTCGCGCGATAGCTCATGACATCCGTCCGACCATTAATCACCCCGGCCCGAAAAGATAATCGAGCAGTCAAGTTGTCCGATGACGCACTGCGGCGAATGGCGGCAAAGTCCGCAAAGCGGTCATTCGACCATGCCAAACCGGATGTCGGATCCAGTGGCGTGTTGCTGCCAAGATTTTTTTAAAGGTTGCGGTGGAAAGAAAATTCTAAGTGACTACTTCACAAGGCCAAGCTGCGAGCATCACGTGCTTACCCGGCGCTTACCGCATATCCTCTCAAAAGTACAATTTTCACGTTACTTTTTGAAAAATTTGGCTCCGGCGGTAGGGATCGAACCTACGACCAATTGATTAACAGTCAACTGCTCTACCGCTGAGCTACGCCGGAAAACCGAAGCGCGATATAGCAACGCCCTGATGCTGCGTCCAGAGGGTCATTTGCATTTTCGCGTCTTTGCGTGTTTCGACCACAGCGCCGTGGCAAGGGGCCCATCGCCGGGCCGCGCATGGCCGCGATCCCAAAGGTCCAGCAAATGCGCCAGGACATTGCGCGTGGCCGCCGGCAAAAGGGCGGGGTCAAGGTCACGGTAGACCAGGCGGGCCACCTGTGCCGGGCGCGCCGCGCCCCTGTCGAGGGCCCCCAGCACCTGACGGGCCCGCTCAAACCGGTGGGCGATCAGCCCATCAAGCCGACCGGTGGGGTGATCGACCGGGCCGCCATGCCCCGGCAAAAAACGCCGCGCCCCCAGGGCGCGCAACCGACCCGCCGATTGCAAAAAGGCGCGCAGATCCCCGTCGGGTGGGGAAATCAGTGTCGTGGACCAGCCCATGACCACATCACCGGTGAGCACCACATCGTTGAGGCAAAACGACAGATGGCCGGCGAAATGCCCCGGTGTGTGCAGCGCCGTCACACGGGCGCCGCCCACCGAAAGCACATCGCCATCCGCCAGGGTCACATCGGGGTCAAAGCCATGGTCGACGCCTTCACCGCCGCCCAGGTCCACCGTTTTGGACAGCCGCTGCATCCTGTCAGAGCGCCCGGCGACCGCGGGGCCAAACCCCATCACCGGGGCGCCAAGGTCACGGGCCAGCGCCGGGGCAAGGGCCGAGTGATCGAGGTGCGCATGGGTGACCGCGACGGCCAGCACCTGTGCTGTACCAACCGCGGCTAGGATCGCGCTTTTGTGCGCGGCGCTGTCGGGCCCGGGGTCCACCACCACCACCGGGTCGGTGCCCAAAAGGTAGGTATTGGTGCCCCAATGGGTCATCGCGCCGGGATTGGGGGCCAGAATGCGCCGCACGCCGCCGCCCAGATCAACGACGGCGCCTGTGGTCGGCTTTTCTGCTTCACCCTTCATCGCGGGTCAGACTAGTCTGTCCGCCATGAACGTCCAATGGCTTCGACGCACCATGCCGCGCTCGCTTTACGGGCGGGCGGCTGTAGCGTTGCTCTTGCCGGTCGTGACATTGCAGCTGGTCTTCGCCTTCGGGTTCATCCAGCGCCACTTTGCCGATGTCACCGATCAGATGACCCGCAACATCCTGATCGAGATTGGTGTCCTCGTGGCGGAGGTCAACGCCGCCCCCGATGCCTTTGCCGCCGCAGAAGCCGCCGCGGCGTATGGTGCGCCCATCGGCATTGATACCTTTCTGCCCGCTGCCGGCCCGGTCGAGGATGCGCGCGCGCTGTTTGACCTGTCAGGCCGTGCCGTAATCGCCACGCTTGATGCCGAATTGCCCGGATTGACGGCGGTCGATCTTTTGGCGGATGACGGCCGCGTGGCACTGCTGTTGGACACGGCCAATGGGCCGCTGGGTCTGTCGTTTGACCGCTCGCGGGTGAGTGCGACAAACCCCGGCGGGCTTTTGGCGTTGATGATCGCGGCGTCGGTGATCATGACGATCGTGGCCTATATTTTCCTGTCCAACCAGCTGGGGCCGATCCGCAAGATGGCCCAGGCGGCTGAAGCGTTCGGGCGCGGCCAGCATGTGCCGTATAAACCCGCAGGGGCGACCGAACTCAGGCAGGCGGGGTCGGCGTTTCTCGAAATGCGCAACCGGGTCGAACGCTACATCGAACAGCGCACGCTGATGCTGTCGGGCGTCAGCCATGACATTCGCACGCCCCTGACGCGGATGCGTCTGGGCCTGTCGATGCTGCCCGAAGGGTCCGACCGGGACGCGCTGGAACGTGATGTCACCGACATGGAAAATATGCTCGATGCGTTTTTAAGCTTTGCGCGCGGCGAAGGCGCGGCCTTGCCCGAACCCACCGATCCTGAAGCGCTGGCCCGACGCGTGATCGAAAAAGCGCGGCGCGCGGGGGGGGATGTGTCGGCGGGCGAGATGCCAGCCGATCCTGTGGGCGATATTGAGATGCGCGCACTCGCGGTGGAGCGTGCCCTTGATAACCTGGTCAGCAATGCGGTGCGCTACGGCAGCCGGGTTCTGGTGTCGCTTGCGGCAACCCAGCGGGTGCTGCGGTTCACGGTCGAAGACAACGGCCCGGGCATTCCGCAAGCGCAACGCGACGAAGCCTTGCGCCCGTTTACGCGTCTGGACCGGGCGCGCAACCAGAACGAGGGCAGCGGGGTGGGTCTGGGTCTGGCCATTGCCACGGACATCGCCCGCCAGCATGGCGGCACGTTGCGTCTGGGCGACAGCACGCGGCTGGGCGGGCTTGCGGTCGACCTCGTGATCGCGCGATAGAGCGGCCATGACCGAAGATATCCGCCTGTTGACCCATTTGTTTGAACGCGCCGTTGCTGCGGCGGATCCGAAACTGGCCCTTGCGCCTTATCTGCCCGCACCCCCCAAGGGCCGGACGATTGTGATCGGGGCCGGGAAGGGGGCTGCCCAGCTTGGTCAGGCGCTGGAAGCGCTTTGGCCCGGGCCGCTGACCGGACTGATCGTAACGCGGTATGGCTACGCCGCGCCTTGTGCGCATCTCGACGTGGTCGAAGCGGCCCACCCGGTGCCTGATTCGGCGGGGGAGGCCGCCGCGAAACGGCTGACGGGCCTGGTCGGTGATCTGACATCAGATGATCTTGTGCTCGCGCTGATTACCGGCGGGGGATCCGCGCTGTTGCCGTCACCGCCGGGCGCATTGACCCTGGCTGATGAGGCCGCACTGAACGAAGCGCTTCTGGCCTCAGGCGCACCGATTTCGGTGATGAATGCGATCCGCGCAGAAGCCAGCGGGATCAAGGCCGGACGGCTGGCGGCCATGGCGCATCCTGCGCGCGTGGTCAGCCTGATCGTGTCTGATGTGCCAGGTGATGCGCCTGCCGAGGTGGCGTCTGGCCCCACGGTGCCCCAGACCGGCACACCCGAGGCTGCTCTGGCACTGGCTGACGCCTATAACATCGCGCTGCCCCCCGCGGTTCGGGCCTGGATTGAAAGCGGGCAGGGCGCATCGCCTTGCCCTGATGATCCGGCCTTCGCAGGCAACGAGGTCCATGTGATCGCCTCGGCCCGTCAATCGCTTGAGGCGGCCGCCGATGCCGCCCGTGCGGAGGGACTGACTGCCGTGATCTTGTCGGACCGGATCGAAGGCGAGGCCCGCGATATCGGCCAGATGCACGCCGCCATTGCGCGCGAGATTGCCGAACGCGATGCGCCCTTTGCCCGCCCCTTGCTGGTGTTGTCGGGGGGTGAGACCACCGTGACCCTGTCGCGCGACGGGGGCCGGGGCGGGCGCAACACCGAGTTTTTGTTGTCCTTTGCGCTGAATATCGAAGGGGTCGACGCGATCACCGCACTGGCCGCAGACACCGACGGGATTGACGGGTCCGAAGACAATGCCGGCGCCTTTGCCACGGGCGCGACCTGCGCGGTCATCCGCGACGCGGGCCGCGATCCGCGCGCAGACCTCGGCGCCCATGACGCCTGGGGAGCGTTCGATGCCGCCGGTGCCCTGTTCGTGCCGGGCCCCACGGGCACAAATGTGAACGATTTCCGCGCGATCATCATTCGCTAGCACCCAGGCTTGCGTCCCAGCTTGGTCGCACCTTGGCCATATTTTTGTTCCTGTTTTCGGTCAAAACCCGGGTCAAGACCGGGAATTACCCCGGGTTGGGCAACAATCCTGCCCAGGGCTGATGAGTGAAGGACGATCGATGGCTTACGCAGAACCGAACCTGCGCGGCGAGGGCTATATCCCGCTGTCCCGGCAAATTCCTGTCGAGTTCTGGGCGGGTTTTATCTTATTGCTTTCAATCTATTACCGGCTGTCCTTCTTTTCGGATTCGCCCTTTCCCATGAACGATGGCGCGGTTTTCCTGCGCTTTTTCGAAGAGATCGCGGCGAACAATTACCGGCTGCCCGATTGTGTGATGTTCAACAAAGAATGCATCACCTTCACCTATCCGCCCTTGTCATTCTACTTTGCCGCCTTTGCGACCGAGTTCGGCTTCACCGCGCTGGAAGTGACCAAATGGTACGGCAACGTCGTGCACACGATCTATACGATCATTGCGTTTTTCGTGATCAAACGGGTTTTCACGTCGCAGTTTGCGATCCTGGCGTGCTTTGCAATCTTCGCATTCCACAGCCGGTCGTTTGAATGGTTGATCATGGGCGGCGGGATTTCCCGCGTCACCGCGGCGTGTTTTTTCGCGCTGACCTTGTTGTCGGTCCTGCGGTTCAAAGACGGGATCACATTCGGCAAAATCGTTCTGACCGGTCTTGCGGTGGGTGCAACGCTTCTGTCGCATCCTGAATGGGGCATTGCCGCGGCCGCGGTTGTGACCGTCTATATGATGTACGAATTGCGCCCCTCGGTGCGGTCGTTCGCGGCCCTTTGCGCGGTGGGGTTTGTCTCGGCGCTTTGCCTTGTGCCGTGGCTTTACACGGCCTTGTCGATGCATGGGCTGGGCCCGTTTCAGGCGGCCGCCGGAACAAGCGATTTCGGCTTGTTCAAAAGCGTCCTTTTGGTGCTGACCTTCGGCTTTGTGCCGCCGCCGGTGCGGATTTTCTGTGCCGTTGCCATTGTTGTGGTGATCCTGCGGCGCGACATGTTCTGGCTTTTGGCCCTTGTGGTGATGCAGCTTTTGGTGCCGCGCAGCTATCCGTCTGCCATGTCCGGTCTGCCGCTGGCCATTCTTGCCGCCATCGGCATCGACGCAATGCGCGCCTATATCGCGCCCTGGATTGACCGTGCGACCGCAGGCTCGGTCCTGCGCCGCGTTCTTGGCCGCTCGCCGGTCGGGTACGAACTGGTCTTTGCCGGCGTGCTGATGTTTTTCATGATGATCGTCAACTACCTCACCGTGGTGCAGGCGGAATCGCTTGTGCAGATTTCCGATGATGCGGTCGAGGCGATGGAATGGGCCAATGACAATGTCGAACCGGGGACCAAATTCGTCATGGTCACGGGCCAATTCTGGGCCATCGACGAGATCGAGGAATGGTTCCCGCTGGTCACCGATTTTGAGCTTCTCAGCCTTGTGCGCGGCACCGAATGGTTTGATGGCGATGTGTTTGAAACGCGCCGGATGGCGTCGGAGTTCATCAATCTCAAGCCCGGGTGCACCTCGATGATCGAGACCGTCGGTCTGGTCTACGGCGCGTATGACATCATCTTTGACGCGGGCCTGACGGGGTGTTTTGAAACCTTGCCCGGGCATGAGGTCATCTTTGAAAACGACGAGGTTCGCTTGATCTCGCGGCGGTGACGGCGCGCCGTTCGCCTTCGGCGCAGCGACTTTGCGCTCGACGTGTGCTGTGCGGCGTCTGCCGCCCCACACTTGCTCCGCAAGATGTGGTTTGCTCTCGACGTGTGCTTTGCAACGTCTGCCGCTTGAACGTCGTTCGCCTTCGGCGAAGCGACTTTGGTAGGCCCGGCAGGACTTGAACCCGCAACCAAAGCGTTATGAGCGCTCTGCTCTAACCAATTGAGCTACAGGCCCGCCTGATCGCGTCATAGCAGAGCAATCGGGTCCCGAAAAGGCCGTCGATGTTTTGCCGTATTCGGGTTTTATCCTTTCGGCGTCACAGGTTTAAACGAGGCTTTTATGACGGGTCATCTCCTTCCCCTATCGCTCCGCTTTTTGTGGGTGTTTCTGGCCGCCACGATTGGCGTCGCCCTTCTCACCGGGTTGATCGGCCTTGGCAGCGCGGGGACATCACTGATCCCGTTCTGGGCCGCAGCCATGGATATCGGCACGCGGTTTCATCACCGCACGGGCCAGCGTCCGACATCGGGTGAGGCGTGGCAATTGGCAGGGCTGTGCACGCTCGTGGCCTGCCTGATCTCGGCGCCCTTTGTCTATCTTGTGCTGGCGGCGGATCCCGGTGGCGCATTCTCACCGGGTTTGCTGTTGGGTGTGGCGGCCGGTCTTGCGGGGGTCATGTTCCTGCTCGCCCGGGTCTTTGTCTGGCTCGGGGGGCGCAACGCCGCCAAGGTTGCTGAGAAAAAGGCGCAGAAAGAGGCGCGCGACGCGGTCGCACACTTCTGACCGGCCCCGGGCGCGATTGCCCGATAGACACCGCCGCAGACCCTTGCTAGGTCGCCCCCGAACCCAAGGGGGCTACCACATGGCAAAAAACGGGCTGACTTACCGCGATGCCGGTGTCGACATTGATGCGGGCAACGCGCTGGTAGAACGGATCAAACCGGCCGCAAAGGCCACCGACCGGCCGGGCGTCATGGCGGGGCTTGGCGGATTCGGCGGGCTGTTCGATTTGAAAGCGGCGGGGTTTGACGACCCGGTGCTGGTGGCGGCTACCGACGGGGTCGGCACCAAGCTGCGCATCGCGATTGACACAGGGATCGTCACCGGCGTTGGCCAGGATTTGGTCGCGATGTGCGTCAATGATCTGGTGTGCCAGGGCGCGGAGCCCTTGTTCTTCCTCGATTATATGGCGACAGGCAAGTTGGAGCTCGACCAGGCCACCGCTGTCATCAACGGCATTGCGGCGGGCTGTCAGGGGGCGGGCTGTGCGCTGATCGGTGGGGAAACCGCCGAGATGCCCGGCATGTACCACGGCGGCGACTTTGATCTGGCAGGCTTTGCCGTGGGGGCGATGGAACGCGGCCAGGATCTGCCGAGCGGCGTGGCCGAGGGCGATTTGCTTTTGGGCCTTGCCAGCGACGGGGTCCATTCGAACGGCTATTCGCTGGTCCGCCGGATCGTCGACACATCCGGTCTGGACTGGGACGCGGCCTGTCCCTGGGACGCGGGCACCCTGGGCGAGGCTTTGCTGACGCCGACGCGCCTTTACGTCAAAGGCCCGGTCGCGGCGTTTCGGGCCGGAACGATCCGGGGCCTTGCCCATATCACCGGCGGCGGGCTGACCGAGAACCTGCCGCGCGCCCTGCCTGACGGTTTGGGGGCACAGGTGGACCTTGGCGCGTGGGACTTGCCCGGCGTGTTCGGTTGGCTGGCAGGCCAGGGTGGGCTTGATCAGGCCGAGCTTTTGAAGACCTTCAACGCAGGGATCGGTATGGTCGCCATCGTCGCTCCCGACCAGGTCGCGGCCGCACGCGGCCATCTGGCGGCGGACGGACAAGCCGTGTTCGAGATCGGCCGCGTCACACAAGGCGACGGTGTGACCTATACCGGCGGGCTGAAGTGAAACGCGTCGCCATTTTGATCTCGGGGGGTGGGTCGAACATGGCGACCCTTGTGGATGACATGACCGGTGATCATCCGGCCCGGCCCGTGGTTGTGGTGTCCAATGTGCCGGGGGCCGGCGGGCTGGCCAAGGCGAAAGCCGCGGGGCTGGCGACCGCAACCGTCGATCACCGGGCGTATAAAGGCGACCGGCCGGGGTTTGAAGCCGCGTTGGATGCCGCCCTTGCCCCCCATGCGCCCGATATTCTGTGTCTGGCCGGCTTCATGCGCATCCTCACACCGGGGTTCGTCACCCGCTGGCAGGGCAAGATGCTGAACATCCACCCCTCGCTTTTGCCCAAATACCCCGGTCTTCACACCCATGCCCGCGCGATTGAAGCGCGCGATGCCCATGCAGGCTGCTCGGTGCATCTGGTGACACCTGAACTTGATGCCGGCCCCGTGCTGGGTCAGGGCCGCGTGCCGATCCTGCCCGGCGACACGCCAAAGACCCTGGCCGCCCGGGTGCTGGCGGTTGAACACCGGTTGTACCCTGCCGTGCTGCGCCGCTTTGCGACAGGCGACATGACCCGGCTTGACTTGCCCCAGTGACAACAACGGCCTATGACGCTTGGACCTTCCGAGCAGGACCGACCAGACCACATGATCACGATCACCACGACCGACGCGCTTGCCGCCTTTTGCAAAATGGCCGCAGAATTTCCCTATGTGACGGTCGATACGGAATTCCTGCGCGAGCGGACGTATTATTCAAAGCTGTGTCTTGTCCAGCTGGCTGTCCCCGGCGATGAGGCCGAATGCGCAGCACTTGTTGATCCTTTGGCGCCGGAGATGTCGCTGGAGCCGCTCTATGAGCTCTTTCGCAACCGCGATGTCGTCAAGGTGTTCCATGCCGCCCGCCAGGACCTTGAGATTTTCTGGTACGATGGCGAATTGATCCCCGAGCCGTTCTTTGACACCCAGGTCGCGGCCATGGTGGCAGGGTTCGGCGAGCAGGTCGGCTACGAGACGCTGGTGCGCAAGATCGCCAAGGCGAACCTCGACAAATCGTCGCGCTTCACAGATTGGTCGCGCCGGCCCCTGACAGAGGCCCAAAAAACCTATGCGATCGCGGATGTGACCCATTTGCGGATGATCTACGAGTATCTGTCAGACGAGCTTGAACGCTCTGGCCGCAGGCCCTGGGTGGAAGAGGAACTGGCCCATCTCACCGATCCTGAAACCTATATCATGCGCCCCGAAGACGCCTGGCGCCGGGTCAAGACGCGCACCAATTCGGGCCGGTTTCTGGCCGTTGTGCGCGCGTTGGCCGAGTTTCGCGAGCGCCATGCCCAGACCAAGGACATCCCGCGCAACCGCGTCTACAAGGACGATGCGCTGTTGGAACTGGCGTCGTCAAAGCCGAAAAACGCCGGCGATCTGAACCGGTTGCGCCTGCTTCTTCGTGACGCCCGCAAAGGCGAGATTGCCGATGGTATCCTGGCGGCGGTGAAAACCGGGTTGGAAACTCCGCCCGAAGACCAGCCCAAGCCCGACCGGTCGCGCGAACGGCTGCAGGTAAACCCGGCCTTGGCCGATCTGTTGCGGGTTCTGTTGAAAGCGCGATCTGAAACCATGGGCGTGGCCCAGAAACTGGTGGCAACCGCGGCCGAACTTGATGAGATTGCCGCCGGCGAACGCGATGTGCCTTCGATGAAGGGCTGGCGGGGGGAAGTCTTCGGTCATGACGCGGCCAAGCTCTGCGATGGCAAGTTGGCCCTGCGCGCCAACGGTCAGCAGGTCGATGTGATCGCGGTCTGAGGGGCCGCGCACCGCGCGCGCGGTGTTTTTCGCAACGTGTTAGACCCCAAATCGACGCCGGGACTTCCTCTTGCCGAAAATACCTCGGGGGAGCGCGCAGCGCGGGGGCAGAGCCCCAATTGTCGCGCCTCAGGGCCGGGTGGCGCGAATGTTGCTGGCAGAATAGACCCGGATTTCGCGAACACCGGCAAGATCACCATTGGACAGATAGGTCGCAGCCGTGATGACCCGCGCGGACCCCGTTCCACCGCTAGGGGCCGCGGGCGGGACGGCGCGGAACGCAAAGGTCGCAACGCCGGGTTCTGACCGGCTGGGATCGCGCACTAGATCGGCGGCAAACCAGCCGGGCGCGGGGACCAGACCGCGGGCATGAACGATCGCACCGCCTGGGACCGTTTCGACAGACAGCCGGGTGATTTCCGCGATCACCGGGCGGGCGTCGCGCACAACCTCGACGTCCTGAGGCAAAACCGATGCCTCTTCCTCTTGACCGCCGAACCAGTTCAGAGGATTGATTGCGCTCGATCCGATGCCACCACAGCCTGACAGGGTCAGACAGGCCACACATCCGATTGCCCAAACTCTCATCACAGATGTCCCCCACGCGTTGCCTCACGGGGTTAGCCGAAAATCGGCAGGCTGAAAAGCCGTGGCCACAAACCGGTCGTGTCGCATGGACGACGGCGGCCGACCGGGCTAGGTCACGCGCCAGGACCAGGAGGGATGCGATGGCCAGCGACGCCTTCGAAGAAATAGCAGAGACGTTCGATTTTCTCGATGATTGGGAAGACCGCTACCGGCATGTCATCGAGCTTGGCAAAGCCATGCCCCCCTTGGATGAGGCGTTTCGTGTGCCCGCGACCAAAGTGGATGGCTGTGCAAGCCAGGTCTGGCTGGTGCCTGACGTCGACGGTGAGGGGCCAGGTGCGACGGTCTCATTCAAAGGCGACAGCGATGCGATGATCGTGCGCGGGCTGATCGCGATCCTGCTTGCGCTGTACTCCGGCCAGAGTGTGGACGCCGCCGCCAAGATCGATGCCGAGGCGGAGTTGGCGCGGCTGGGTCTGAACGAGCATTTGTCATCGCAAAGGTCGAACGGGCTGCGCGCAATGATCGAACGGATCCGCCAGACCGTGGCGAAAGCGGCGGCCTGAAATCTCGTGTAAAGCGCGCATTTTTCAGACGCGTTCCATGAAGGCCTGACCCCAAGGGCGCGGTCGGACGGTGGAAAATTTTTTGAAAAATTTTGCCCCGCGCTGGGGGGGATGACGCACAGCGGGTGAAAGTGGCGGTCGATGCGGACCCCGGGCGGGGCCAAAAGTTCCATTCATTTTTGTTTAAAGTGCCGACAGCGCGGTTTGCAGATCGCCGTATCCCGTCAGGCGGCGTTCAAACCTCAGCCCAAGCCGGTCGGCGCAGCCGCGCGCGATCTCGGTGAGTTTGGCGTCATCGGTCTGGGCCTGATAGACCAGCGTTTCGTACTGGCCGAAATACATGTCGCGCAGCTCTGGGTGCTTGCCCAGGCCCAAAGGCTCCCAGACAAAGGCGTCGAACTGGCGGACCAGAAAATCGGTCAGGTAGAACACACGCATGTCGTCATCGCCGCGCGCTGCGAAGGCGTCAGCGCCTTCAAAAAAGGCGTAGCAATGGGGTCCGGCGATCATTTCAACCCCCAGACGGGCCGCGGCGGCCTGCAACAGCCCGCCGGTGCCGCAATCGGCATAGGCCAGGAAAATCTGCGCGTAGGCGGCGCGGTGTTTGGCAACCGCATCTTCGACCGCCGGGACGATCCTTTCGGGATGGTTGTGCAGGATCGCAGGCAGGCAGGCCAGGTCGATATGGTCCCAGCCGTTCGCCGCCTTCAGTGCGACGATCTCATGGGCCAGCGCACCGCAGGCGATGACCAGAACCGATCCTGTCTGCGTCGGCGTCAGGCCTGATGACGTCAGCGCGTCGTCATTAAGCCTCATCGGCGTGACCACCAGCCAAGCGCAAGTGCCGCGACAAGAAGTGCGACCGCGCCGCCCGTGCCAACGTTTGTGTTGCCCCAAAGGTTGGCGCCAAAAATAGGGCCGGACAGGGCGGCGGCCAGCGCGATGGTCAAGGCGGCCGCCGCGACCACCAGCGCGATCAGGCGCAAGATGGGCCAGGGAATATCATCGTGTTTCATGGGACCAATATGGGGGCGAGGCGCGCGCGCGCAAAGTCCCCGGGGCGTCGGGGCGGGTGCGCCTGACACTTTTCGGTTCGCTCACAGGTCGATCGTGAACATCGCGAGGTGTTCGCCGTCCTGCCGGACGTTCAAGGACCGGTAAAAGCCAAGTGCTGTGTCGGTCGGGTCGGAAATGACCCAAGCGGCCTGACATTCGAGACCTCTGGCCAGGTCGCACATCGCATGGACCAAATGCGTCGCGATGCCTTGGCGGCGGTGTGTTGGCGCTACGCCCAATTCGTTGATGAACATCTCATTCGGTTTGTCGGGGTGAAAGTAATGCACGCCCGAACACATGCCGACCAGAGTATCATTCTCGGTGGCCAGGATCATATGAAGGCGCGGGTCGGCCAGGTAGGCCTTGACCCTGTCAGGCGGGCAGGGGCCGTCAAACACATCTTCGGCAGCGGGACCGGCAAATACAGCGGCATCTTCGGGCCCGGCCACGAAAACACGCAAGGTCATGGGGTCAGCCGGCGGCCAACTGGTTGTGCTTGCGCGCGATGTGTTCCTTGGCCGTTTCGACGGCCACGGCGGCGTCCCGGCAATAGGCATCGGCTCCAATGGCCTTGCCGAATTCTTCGTTCAGGGGCGCGCCGCCCACCAGAACGATATAGTCATCCCGAATGCCCTGCGAGACCATCGTGTCGATCACCACCTTCATGTAGGGCATTGTCGTGGTCAAAAGTGCAGACATTCCAAGGATGTCCGCCTCTTCCTTGGCCAGCGCTTCAAGATAATTTTCCACCGGGTTGTTGATGCCAAGATCAACCACTTCGAAGCCGGCCCCTTCCATCATCATCGACACAAGGTTCTTGCCGATGTCGTGGATGTCGCCTTTCACGGTGCCGATGACCATCTTGCCCATGCGCGGCGCACCCGTTTCAGCCAGCAGCGGTTTCAGGATCGTCATGCCCGACTTCATCGCATTGGCGGCCAGAAGCACCTCTGGCACAAACAAGATCCCGTCGCGGAAATCGTCGCCGACGATCTTCATGCCGCCCACCAGCGCCTCGGTCAGCACCCGGTAGGGCGCCCAGTCGCGGCCCAGAAGGATGTTCACCCCTTCTTCGACTTCGTCTTTCAGACCATCATAGAGGTCGTCATGCATTTGCAGCACAAGCTCTTCGTCGTTGAGCTCGGCGAGGATGATTTCGTCTTCTTGATCGGACACAGGTGATCTCCCTCAGGTCCGGCCGGGGCCGGTGTGTTGACGTGACTGGGGCATAATCCGGGTGGTCAGGACGCGCCGATTTGCGACACGCCAGGGCGCAGGACCGACTGAAACGCCCCGGAATAAGGGGCTTAGCGGGTGCGCCAATGCCATGTTGCGGTCGGGGCTTGGCAAATGTTCCGTTTTTGTTCTAATGTCGCGCCATGACACGAGACGATCCGCATTGGGACCCATTGCGCGCGCGGGCCAAGGGCCGGGGCGCGGTGTCGAATGCGGCCTCACGATTTGACGCCTATGATCGCGCCAGCGTCGATGACGGCTGGGCGCCCGATACCGACCTTCCGCCCCTGCGCACCGAGGTCAGTGTTGAGCGGCCACGCTCGGTGATCACGCGCAACACCTCGCCCGATTTGCCGTTTGATCGGTCGATCAATCCCTACCGGGGCTGCGAACACGGCTGCGTGTACTGCTTTGCCCGGCCAAGCCATGCCTGGCTGGGGTATTCGCCGGGGCTGGATTTTGAGACCAAGCTGATTGCGCGCCCCGAGGCGCCCGAGGTGTTGGAGAAGGAACTGGCGAAGCGGGCCTACCAGGTTGCGCCGATCGCGATTGGCACCAACACCGATCCCTATCAGCCGATTGAGCGTGATTACCGCGTGATGCGCCGCGTGCTGGAGGTGCTCAGCGCCCACAACCATCCTGTGACCATCACCACCAAAGGCGCGCTGATCGAGCGGGATCTTGACCTGATTGCGGATATGGCCGCGCGTGGGCTGGCCCAGGTGGGCGTGTCGGTCACCACGCTGGATGACGGTTTGAGCCGCGCGATGGAGCCGCGCTGCCCGCTGCCCGCGCGGCGCCTGACCAGCATCGAACGGCTGGCCGGGGCGGGGGTGCCGGTGCGGGTGATGGCCTCGCCCGTGGTGCCGGGGCTGACCGATCATGAAACCGAAGCCATTCTGGCCGCGGCGGCGGACGCAGGCGCGGTTGCGGCCAGCGCAATTATCCTGCGGCTGCCGCGCGAGGTGGCGGGGCTTTTTCGCGAGTGGCTGGCGGAGGCCGTGCCGGGCAAGGCCGCCAAGGTGATGGCGCGGGTGCGCGAGGCCCATGGCGGGCGCGATTACGATCCTGAATGGGGCAAGCGGATGCGCGGTGAGGGGGCCTTTGCCGATCTGCACCGGCACCGGTTCAAGGTGGCGTGCAAGCGCCTTGGGCTGTCTGAACACCTGCCGGATTTGCGCTGCGATCTTTTTGCCGTCCCCCCCCGGGCCGGAGACCAGTTGTCGCTGTTCTAGCGCGCGTTCCTTACAAGGAACGCCTGCAGTCCTTTCAAGGACTGCGGTGAGGTCCTTGAAAGGACCTCGTCCATCCCTTGAAAGGGATGGATCACCGGAACGGCAGCAGGGGTTCGCGGTTGCAAAAGATGACCGTTTGGCCGCCGTTTTCCACCGCGCCGTACCCGCGCCGGTCAAGTTCTGCGCGAAAACGCTCGCGTCCGACGAAGCGTTCGATGTCGCGGGTCTTGCGTCGCACGACACCGTCCGATGCGGCAGCACGCGACGAAAAGACATGGAGGATCCAATCTTCGGGGGAGGGGGGGCCAATGTCATCACGCATGGGGCCGAGGTGTCGCCAATCACGGTTAACATTGCGTAAATGTCAGATCAGCCGCGCGCCCGGCGACGGGTGCGGCGCGCCGGAGCAGGGTCGTCGCCTGTGCCGTCACTGGGCGAAGAAAACCCGCCCAGGGCCGCGCTGATCTGGTCAAGCGAGGGCCGAGGTCCGGGATCGCGGGTTTCCAATGCGGCGCGCATCGCGACAAGATGGTCGGGCGTCGTGCCACAGCACCCGCCAATGATCGTCGCCCCCGACGCGCGGGCCAGAACGGCATAATCAGCCATCAATTCCGGCGTGCCATCGTAGTGGATATGGCCGTCATGATACTTCGGAATGCCCGCATTGCCCTTTGCAATCACGGGTCGCACGCTTCCACCGGCGGCAAAGCCCAAAACAGTGCGCAAAAGGTCCGACGCCCCCACCCCGCAATTGGCGCCGTAGGCAACCGGCGGATGGTCGAGTTTTTCGACCATGGCCGCCAGATCGGTTGATGTGAACCCCATCATGGTGCGCCCGGCGGTGTCAAAGCTCATTGTGCCGCACCAGGGCATGCCGGCCAGACGGGCGGCCTCGGCGGCGGCTTTGTATTCTTCCTTGGCCGATATGGTTTCGACCCAAAGCACATGCGCGCCGCCCGCTTTCAGGCCCTCGGCCTGTTCGTGAAACATCTCGACCGCTATCGCATGGGTCAGCGCGCCCATGGGTTCCATAATCTCGCCCGTGGGCCCGACGGAGCCTGCAACGATGACTGCGCGGCCAGAGGCATCGGCAATCTCGCGGCCCAGTGCAGCGCCGGCCTTGTTCAACTCATGGACGCGCGACTGGCCGTCATGCAGCTTCAGGCGTGCGGCATTGCCGCCGAAGGTGTTGGTGAGAAACAGGTCAGATCCCGCATCGACCGAGCCTTTGTGGAGCGCACGCACCTTGTCGGGCGCATCCACGTTCCAGAATTCGGGCGCATCGCCCGACATCAGCCCCATGTTGAACAGGTTGGTGCCGGTCGCACCATCGGCCAGAAGCCAATCGCGTTGGGCCAATAGATCAGTCAGGGCGTTGGACATCGGTGTCACTTTACAAAACATCGGGGGTTGAGGCGGCTAATGCGCCAAACCCTGCGACTTTGCAAATTCGAAATCGTCATAATCTTCTTTAAAGCCGCGACAGATAATGCCGCGACCCCGTTCCCGGGCGGAGGGTCGAATATTCTGCGCAGGTGACCCTGGGGCGATCTAGGCCTCGTCGAGCAATTGCGCCTTCGCGACGGCCATCAGCTCGTCCATCTTGGCGCGGATCACCTCGGGGGAGGATTTATCGCCCAGATCGCCTGCAACCTTGCGCACGACATCTTCGTGGCCGGCTTCTTCGAAGTCGGATTTCACGACCTCTTTGGCGTAGTCATCGGCGGCTTCACCGGTGACACCCATCAAATCGGCGGCCCAGAGACCCAGAAGCTTGTTGCGGCGCGCTTCGGCCTTGAACTGCATCTGCGCGTCATGGGCGAACTTGTTTTCAAAGGCGTTTTCGCGGTCGTCGAAGCTGGGCATGTGACCTCCCCGGTCTGAACTGTCAGTTTTTTCATATATGGCCCCGGCGGGCGGGTGCCGCAAGGCCGGGTTGGGCTGAGTTGCCCCCAAAGATCGCCCAAAGATCGGGCGCCCGGCCCGCTTGCCCGCGTCCCGGGCTTGGTCTATCAACTGCCATCGCGCGGGCGGGCCGATCTGGCCCGTTTCGCCGTTTTTATTCGGAGCAGCCATGGCACGCCGCAAAAAGGTCTACGAAGGCAAGGCAAAGATCCTTTATGAGGGTCCCGAACCGGGTACCTTCGTGCAGTATTTCAAGGATGATGCCACCGCGTTCAACGCCGAGAAACGGGACGTGATCGACGGCAAGGGCGTGTTGAACAACCGCCTGAGCGAGTTCTTCATGAAGGGCCTGTCGGAGATCGGCGTGCCGACCCATTTCATCAAACGTTTGAACATGCGCGAACAGCTTATTCGCGCGGTTGAGGTGATCCCCCTGGAAGTGGTCGTGCGCAATGTCGCAGCCGGATCCATCAGCACGCGCCTTGGCATCGCCGAAGGCACCGCCCTGCCGCGCCCGATCATCGAATTCTACCTCAAAGATGACGGTCTGGGCGATCCGATCGTGTCCGAAGAACATATCGCCGCCTTTGGTTGGGCCAGCCAGCAGGACATGGACGATATCGTGGCGCTCGCCCTCCGGGTAAACGACTTTTTGTCCGGCTGCATGCTGGGCGTCGGCATCCGGTTGGTGGATTTCAAGATCGAGATCGGGCGGATCTGGGATGGCGATTATCAGCGGTTGGTGGTGGCCGATGAGATCAGCCCTGACAGTTGCCGGTTGTGGGACATCGAAAGCGGCCAAAAGTTGGACAAGGACGTGTTTCGGCGCGACCTGGGCGATCTGGCAGATGCCTATACCGAGGTGGCGCGGCGTCTGGGCGTTTTGCCGACCAATGTGACCCATGCCGCGAAGCCCACGCTGATCAACTAGCGTTGGAATTTGCGTATTTAAAAAGCGAAGAAGGACCTTAGCGTCGTGAAAGCCCGGATCGAAGTGATGTTGAAAGACGGTGTGCTGGACCCGCAGGGCCAGGCGGTTGCGGCGGCTTTGGGCTCGCTTGGGTTCGAAGGTGTGGGGGATGTGCGCCAGGGCAAGCTGATTGAGCTGGACCTGGACGCCACCGACCCGGCCGCGGCCAGGGCCGAGGTCGAAAAGATGTGCCAAGCGCTTCTGGCCAATACCGTGATCGAACGCTACGCGGTGGAAATCCTGTCGTGAGGGCGGCGGTTCTTCGCGCCTTCAACGAACCGTTGTCTCTTGAAGATGTGGCCGAACCTGCCTGCCCTGAAGACGGTGTAATCCTGCGCGTGCTGGCCTGCGGCGTATGCCGGTCGGATTGGCACGGCTGGGTGGGGGAGCATCCGCGCGTCAAGGTCGGCCAGATCGGCGGGCATGAATACGCCGGCGAGGTCGTGGCCGCAGGGGCCCGCGCCACATGGGCGGTGGGCGATAAGGTCATCGCCCCTTTCATTCTGGCCTGCGGGGCCTGTCCCAATTGTCGCGCGGGCGTGTCGAACAATTGCTCTGACGCGCGTCTGCCGGGGTTTGTCGAACCCGGCGCTTTTGCCGAATTCGTGGCGGTGCCGCGCGACCATAATCTGGCGCGCCTGCCAGACGACATGTCACCCGAACTGGCCGCCGCCCTCGGCTGCCGGGTCACGACCGCCTGGCATGCGTTGACCGACCGGGCGGCCTTGCAACCGGGCGAATGGCTGGCCGTGCATGGCACCGGCGGGATCGGGCTGGCGGCGATGCTTCTGGGCCGGGCTTTGGGCGCACGGGTGATCGTGACGGATGTGGTCGAGGAAAAACTGACCCACGCGCTGGCCCTGGGCGCAGATCACGCGGTCAACGCCAGGAACGGTGACGCGGCCGGGCAGATCAAAGAGATCACCGGCGGGGGCGCGCATGTCTCGGTCGAGGCTTTGGGGTTTCAAGACACCGTTGCCGCGTCGCTGGCGTGTTTGCGGCCCCTGGGGCGGCACGTGCAGGTGGGCCTGCCGGTCGGGCCCCATGCGGTGCAGCCGGTGGACATGAATGCGATCTATATGGGCAACCTTGCGATTTTTGGCACGCGCGGGATGCCGTCGCATCGCTACCCGTCCTTATTAAGCCTGATCGAAGGGGGCCATGTGGACCTGAGCCCCATCGTGGCCCGCCATGTGGCGCTATCTGACACCAGTGCAGAACTTGCCGCGTTCAATGGCCCGACCCCGCCGGGCGTGGCTGTTATCACTGATTTTACCGCATAAGGAGCCTGCCGATGAAAGCCGCTGTTATCGTCTTTCCCGGATCAAACTGCGACCGCGACCTGGCCGTGGCCTTCCGCGCGGCCGGCTTTCAGGTCGACATGGTCTGGCACAAGGACACCAGTTTGCCGGACGGCGTCGATGTCGTCGGGGTGCCGGGCGGGTTTTCGTTTGGCGACTACCTGCGCTGCGGGGCGATCGCGGCGCGCGCACCGATCATTCCCGCTCTGCGCGATCACGTGAAAAGCGGCGGCTATGCCATTGGGATATGTAACGGATTTCAGGTTCTGCTGGAAACCGGCCTGCTGCCGGGTGTGCTGATGCGCAATGCGGGGCTGAAATTCATCTGCCGACCCACACCGCTTGAGGTTGCAACGGCCGATTCCGCTTTTACATCCGGCTACGCTGCAGGCGATGCGGTGACCTTCCCGGTCGCCCACCACGACGGCAATTATGTCGCCGAAACCGACACCCTGGCGGCCCTGAATGGCGAAGACCGCATTGCGTTTCGCTACCAAAGTGAGGTCAACGGGTCAGCTGACCGCATCGCCGGGATCTTGAGCGAAAACCGCCGCGTACTGGGGCTGATGCCCCATCCCGAACGCGCGGCCGATGGCGCCACGGGGTCTGACGATGGTGCGCGCGTTTTCGCCGGTCTGGCTGAAGCCTTTGTCGCGGCCTGAGCGTGCCGCTTGAGAACACGCCCGCGCAGGGCTAGGGTTCCCCATGGCCAAAGGCGGAAAACCCACGAAAAAAGACAAAAAGCGCAGCGCCGCCTTCTGGAAGGTGCGCGGCATCCTGTTTTTCCTCGTCGCGGTCGGGATCGCGGTCATCTGGGTCACAAACTCGCTTTTGACCGAGCGCCTGACCGAAGGCACCCGGTCGCGGGCCGAGGTGCGTCTGGCGGCCTATTCCGGCAACATCCGCACCGAATTGCAGCGCAACTCGATCGTGCCGCTTTTGTTGTCGCGCGACCCGGCCCTGATCGGGGCGCTGAACTCGGGCGATTATTCGCAGTCCACACGGCGGCTGATTTCCTACCGCGATGAGATCAACGCGGCCTCGATCATGCTGCTGGACACCGAAGGGCGGATTGTGGCGGCCACTGAACGCGAACGCCTGCAAGCCAGCGTTCGGGAATATCCGTTCTTTGTCAGTGCGATACGGTCAAATGAGACGGTGTTTACC
>JBCBCY010000028.1:0-23929 GCA_038530285.1 Pseudomonadota bacterium | reverse complement strand
AATCAATTCGCTCATCAACGCGATGCGCAAACAAGAGCATACATTGAGCCGGGCGCAGGCGATGGTCAGTCGGCCCGAAGGGTGGAGCGACGTTGACCACCAGCTCAATTGCCCCGTCACTTTTGATCATACCGAAAACCTGCTCGTTTTTCCGCTGTCGCTCTTGGACGAACCGCTTCCTGGCAGCGATCCAATCAACCACGCGCGGCTATTGACGATCTGCGAACAGCTGGCTGCCACAGCTGTGCACGAAGCGACGCCGGTCACGCAAGTCATGGCGATTTTGGAGGCTCATCCAAACCTGACCTTGCAGCTTTCGGATGTTGCGACGGAACTCGGATATTCCGAGCGCGGCCTGCGGCGGCAGTTGGATCGGTCGGGCACCTCGTATCGCAAACTGATGGATCAGGTCCGCGAGCAGCGCGCGCGCGCCTTGCTGTCGGGCAGCACGCATCCCATAAAGGCGATCGCGGGCGCGCTTGGGTTCGAGTCGTCTTCAAATTTCGCCCGCAGTTTCAAGCGCTGGACTGGCCTTACTCCGAAGGCCTTCCGCGCCCAAGCGCTCTCTCCGGACGACGCTGGCCGAAAATGAATACTGACTGGCCGCAGGTGATCCTGACCGGTTGTCGAAGGACGCATCCCTGGCTGTATATGCTGCATATGCAGAATGCAGAGAGGGGTCCATGCCGCAGAATTCCAAAACTGACGTCCAGCCCTGGGGTCGCGTCCCTCGGCGTCTGGTCGCGGCGCTCTCTTGCCTTCTGGCCTGTGCGCCGCCGAGCTTGGCGGATGTCACCAGCCTTGATCTGACCGACACGACCGTTGACGCGGGCCTTCCGCGCGAAAGCGGCGGGCAACCCGCCGAGCTTCTGTCTGCTTTCTTCGGGCTCGACAACGGCTTACCGAGGCTGGCCAGCCGTGCAATCTGCCGCGATGCGTTCGGCATGGACGGGATGCCGGTGATCTTTTCGACCGAGATCGATCACACCACGATGCAGGCGGGCGACTTCCGGGTCACCACCGCGTCTGGTGCGACAGGGCAGATGACCTGCGTCACGCTGCTGCCTGCCACGGATGCGGGCGAGTTGCGGACCGTATTGCTTGTTGGGGAGTATGGCAGTGCCGAGAGCGACCCGCCAGTGCAGGTCGAGATTGTGGGGCATCTGCACTCAATTGATGGCACGCTTGATTTCCGCGGTGCACGTATCGATGTGACGCCGCTTGCGCCGGGTCCGTCCCTGGTGATGGCGGAAATAGCTGATCCCACCGCGCAAGACCTAGGTCTTGGCCAGCGCCGCACCGACGGAGACGACTGCCCGACCGACGGTATCGCGCAAGTGGTGCGGGTGGTCTGGGCGGGTGGCGTGACGCTGGAGAACGGCGATGAGCCAGGCGATGCGGAGCGCGATCTCTACCGTGTCACCGTGCGCCCTGCGAACGGGACCGAACGCGAGATCACGCCCACCGCGCTGGCCGATCTGGGGGATGGCGATAACAATCATCTGCTCTGCCTCGACACGACCGATACGCCCGTCGCCGTGTCGTTTCCCGAGGGCGTTTTCACCGACCCGAATGATGACCTGAACCCCGCGACCTCGGTCGCTGTCCGCCCGCGGCAATAGCGCGCTGCCGCCGGCCCAAGTCTTTGTATCAAGCATAAGGTCCGAACCATGATCAGATCCACTTTCACACTGCTGGGCACGCTGACACTCACCGCAATGGCCGCCCTGCCTGTGGGTGCTCAGGAGACACCTCCGAACATCCTGGTGGTGCTGTTCGACGATGTCGGCTTCACCGGCTTCGGGGCCTATGGCGGGGACGCGAACACACCAAATATCGATGCGCTGGCACAGTCGGGGACGCTGTTTTCGCGCTACTACTCCTCGCCGTTCTGCGGGCCCAGCCGCGCCATGCTGATGACGGGTCTGGACAATCATCAGACAGGTATGGGCACGCTGGTGGAAACCGTGACGCCAGAACAAAGCGAACTGCCCGGGTATTCCATGATCTGGGACGACGATCAGGCGACGATCGCGAGCCTTCTGTCGGAAGCCGGATACCAAACTTATGTCTCTGGCAAGTGGGGCATTGGTGCGAAGGGTAAAAACCTGCCGGACCGGTTCGGTTTCGACCGCTCCTATGTCATGGATTCCACGGGCGGCAGCAATTACGACCATTCCCACTACCTGCCGGGCTATCCGGAAGTGTCGTGGTACGAAGATGGCGAACCGGTCCGGTTGCCCGAAGACTTCTATTCGTCCCGCAATCTTGTCGATCAGATGATCGGCTACATCGACGAAGGCGATGCCGATCAGCCGTTCTTCGGCTTCCTGTCGTTGCAGGCGATCCACATCCCCGTGCAGGCACCCGCCGAGTTCATCGACAATTACGATGGTGTCTTCGACGCAGGGTGGGACGCGTTGCGCGAGGCGCGCTGGCAGCGCACGATAGACCTTGGACTGGTGCCCCAGACAACGACACTGGCCCCCGTGCACGCAGATCACCGCGTCTGGGATGACCTGTCGGCTGAGGAACAGACCGTCGCCGCACGTGAGATGCAGGTGAATGCCGGCATGATCGAAGCGGCCGATTTCCACATCGGGCGGCTACTGGAGCATCTGGAGGCCACAGGACAGCTTGAGAACACGATCGTCGTCGTGACCTCTGACAATGGTCCGGATTCCGCCCGTACGTCGCTAGGAAGCCCGGCCGCCGATCATCTTCTGGACGGGATCCATCGCATCGAAGGGATCGACACGTCACCCGAAAACATGGGGCTGCCCGGTAGCCTGACCGCCATCGGCCCCGAGTGGGCGTCGGTCTCGGCGTCGCCGTTTAACCTTTACAAGTTTTACTCCAGCGAAGGCGGGCTGCGGGTGCCGCTGGTGATTGCGGGGCCAGGCGTCGCCGCGCGCGGGGTCGAAGATGCCCCTGTCCACGTCGCCGACCTGATGCCGACCCTGCTGGATGCTGCCGGTGTGGCCTATGACGCGGGCGCGCTTTACGGAAAAAGCATCCTCACCGTGCTCACCGGGGAGGCGGACGAGACCCGCGGCGCAGAAGAAAGCTTTGGCTTCGAAGTCAGCGGTAACGCAGCGCTCTACCGCGGCAACTGGAAGCTGGTGCGGACCGCGCTGCCCCGCGGCGACTTCACCTGGCGGCTGTTCGACATTTCGGTCGATCCGGGCGAGACCACCGATCTTTCGGACGAGAATCCGGAGCTGTTTGCGCAGATGCAGGCCGAATACGCGGCCTATGCGTCAGACAATGGCGTTCTCGACCTCGGGCGCGACGACTTTGCCGGGGCGCAACTGACTGCGAACCTGATAGATCGCGTGATCGGCAAGTACTGGCCCTATCTGGCGGGTCTTATCGTCGCGTTGCTCGCCGGACTTTACGTCATTTTCCGGCTTGGCCGGATGCTGGTCCGCCGCGCCGCCCATTGATCCTCAAACCAATGCGAGCCCCGCTTCCGGGGCCCCCCAATCCCTGACTTTGGAGACCTGTCATGAACTGGATCGTTATCACCCTTATCGTCCTGGCTGTTCTGGCCATACTTACCTACCTTTACCTGCCAGCCTTCCTGCGCCTTCTGGGCATCCATCGGCACTACACCGTCCCCGACTTTGACATGAAGGGGCGGCGGGCGCTGATGATCTGTACCAATCATGACCGGCTCGACCCGCTGAAGCGGGATACCGGCGCGTTCGGGTCGGAATTCACCGTGCCCTACTACGTCTTTGTCAACGCAGGGATGGAAGTCGACATGGCGTCGCCCAAGGGCGGTAAAATCCCGATCCAGCCTTGGTCCTGGTCCTGGCCGCTTGCCTGTCACGAAGACAAGCGCTTCATGAAGGACGACAAGGCCATGCATGACCTCAAGAACTCCAAGGCGATCCCGGATCTCGACCCCAACGACTATGACGTGATCTTCATGGCCGGGGGCTGGGGCGCGGCCTACGATCTGATGCAAAGCGAAGCGATGAACGACTTCATCACGCGCGCCAACGCAGAAGGCAAGATCCTCGGCTCGGTCTGCCACGGCGCGCTGGGGCTGTGCGGTGCCAAGGGGCTGGACGGTGAACCGCTGGTCAAGGGGCGCCGCGTTACCGGCGTGACCAACAACCAGATCAACACCTTCGGCATCGCCGTCACGCCAAAGCACCCCGAGGAAGAGTTGCGCAAACTCGGCGCGATCTACGAATGCCAGCACGCGTTTCGTGACCCGTTTGCGACGCATACCACGATCGACGGCAACCTGATCACCGGCCAGAACCAGAACAGCGGCTACGAGACGGCGCATCGCATCCTTGAAAAAATGGCGACCCAGCGCAATGTCTGAGGCCGACCGGCAAGGGGAAGGGTCCGTGGCCATGCCGCGCCATGGACTCTACCCCCACCTTGCATGGGGACCCGTGCACCGGGCCTCCTTCGGGCTGATCTACGGCGCGATCCTCGTTTTGAGCCTTTTGATGGCAATGGACGAGGTTCGCGACGGCCCGTTCGAGGCTGCTCTCGTCCTGTTTGGTTCGGTTTTTGCCGTAACGCTGGCCAAGATGTTCGCCGAAGTGCTGTCCCATTCGATGGAGACCGGTGAGCGTATCCTGACGCGCAAGGCCTTCGGGGCCGCGTGGTCCCACAGCCACTCGACCTTGCTGGTCGCGAATGTGCCGACAGCGATCTTCATGGTCGCCGGGTTTGGGTGGCTGGACGTGGCGACGGCAACTGCGATTGCGCAGGTGTTCTGCATCCTTGTTCTTGTTGGGCTTGGCGCGCGGGTCGGATGGGTGATCAACCACAGCTGGTGGCTGCCGATCGCAGGGGCGCTGTTTGCCGGAAGTGTCGGCTTCGCGCTGGCCGCGATGAAATACGCCATTCACTGAAGCGAGCGATAGGACAATGCCACACCTTTTAAAGAGTCTCGTTGGCGGTGGCTTTGCCGCCGCGCTCGTCCTCCTGGGCGCGGCGGCGGCTTGGCTTTACGCCGGCCCCGGTGACGGGTCCGAACACACTTGTGCCCTGGATAAGGCCCAGCTTGGCGGCTTTGTCGACATCCCCGGCGGTGGCTTCGTGATGGGGGTCGATCCGGTCTTCCCCGAGGAAGGCCCGCCCCGGAAGGTTCTTGTCTCGCCGTTTCGCCTGCAAGCCCATGAGGTCACCAACAGTCAATTCGCCGCTTTCGTGGCGGACACCGGCTACGTCACCGAGGCCGAGCTGGGCGGCGGCTCGGCCCAGTTCAGCGAAAGTGACACGCCCGAGGTTTTCTTGTCCTGGTGGTCGCTGGACGCAAGCGCGACCTGGCGCACGCCCGATGGTGCGGGATCGGACCTTGCGGGTCGCACCCTGCACCCGGTTGTACATGTCACACTAATCGATGCGCGGGCCTACGCGGCCTGGGCCGGTGGGCGCTTGCCGACCGAGGTCGAATGGGAATATGCCGCCAGCCGGGGTCTTTTTGATCCGATGGACCCCGAATCCGGTGTCCGGGCGCCCGACGGCAGTGCCCGCGCCAATATCTGGACCGGCCTCTTTCCGGTGGTCAACTCCCGGCGCGACGGGTTTGCCGGGACCGCGCCGGTTGGGTGCTTTGAGCCCGGGCTGACGGGCGCCTACGACATGATCGGCAATGTCTGGGAATGGACCGATAGCCCGTTCGCCCCCGCCGTGCCGCGTTTCACCATCAAAGGCGGGTCGTATCTGTGCAGCGAGGACTATTGCCAGCGCTACCGCGTCGCCGCCCGCGAAAGCTTCGAGGTCGACTTCAGCACCGCACATATCGGGTTCCGCATCGTACAAAGCATGGAGGCCACGGATGTCGATTGATCGGGCGCGGCGGTTGTTTCTTTTGGTGATGGGTCTTGGCTTGGTTCCGGTGGCCTTGTCCTATGGGGTTGTTCCGGAAACAAGCTTGCCTTTGCTCTACGGCATCAGCGACCCAGACCTGCCCACACGGCATGTTTTCCGGGCTGTGATGGGCCTTTACCTTGGCATGATCTGCTTCTGGCTGGCGGGCGCCGTGCGGCCCAACCTTCGGATCGCTGCCCTGTGGACCGTGTTCGTCTTTGTCACCGGCATCGCCTTGGGCCGCGGGCTCAGCCTCAGTCTTGACGGTTGGCCCGGACCACTCTTGTTTTTCTACCTGCTCGCCGAATGTGTGCTGGCAGCAACGTCATTGGCGCTCATCTTTTTGGCCCGTCGCCGGAACAGCGAAACACAGAACTGACCCGGTCGTCGTTTGATCATCTGCATACCACTGAGGCTTCATGTCGTGGCACGCACTCGTTTGGCGCGTTATCTCGGCGCGGCGCTTACCGTATTTCGATCAACGGGGTGACGCCATGATCGACGCGGCGTGCGACAACGTCATTGCTGGCCATGGATCGGCGAGCGGCAGGACCACTCGGCAAAGTAGCTCAGACGTCGATACGCTCAGCGATGTTCAGTGCATCCTCCAGTTCAACGCCGATGTAGCGAACCGTGCTATCAACCTTGGTGTGGCCGAGTAGCAGTTGGACCGCGCGAAGGTTGCCGGTTTTTCGGTAGATCTCCGCAGCCATTGTTCTGCGGAGCGAAGGGGTGCCATATCCGCTCAGCTCGAGGCCAATTGCCGATACCCAATCACGAACACGCGTCCATACTGGCGGGTGGAGAAATACGGCCGGTCGTGGAACCGGCTCGGGAACATGAAGCGGCACGCAAACATCTCGGGTGATTTGACCAAGGCCAGCACAGTTTCAAGCGTGTTGTCCGTCAGCTTAAACTGGACTGGTCGCTTGGTCTTGATCTGCATTACCGAAACGCGTTCTCGCACGTGATCCTCCTTGACCAGGTCAGACACGGCCAATTTGACGAGAATTCAGCCGCGCAGCTTGCTGTCGATGGCGACGTTGAACAAAGCCAGATCGCGCGGATAACCCGCCAGTTCGAGCCTTGCCCGGATTGCGCAGACCTGCTTCGGTAACAGCGGCCGCTTTTGACCGACGATCCGCCCTTTGTTCCAGGCTCTGCGCTTTGGGGTGGTTGCGGGAAGTTGGACTCTTGGCATGATTTGCCGTCCGATCCACCCTCCAAGCCCAATCGCCAGAACCATATTGGCACTGAAAGTATATCGCTTTTGGAAAGGGCCGCCTTCAGGATCCACCCAACGACATCGGTCCCGTGAATCCATTCGGCAACTGAGAGTATTGAGTGGATGTTACCCTTACGAACAACGTCGAAGGTCGGCTGTGCGGACAAAGCTGCCATTCTGCTTGCCAGTCCGAATGTCCCCTTTCTGGAATTCGCGATGGCGGCAAAAGACCCAAGACGCCGGTGAGGACTTTACAAGGACCCTCAAACCGGGGGCGCACTAGCAGAAGAGTTGGACGATGATAGAATCCAAGAACCAAGCTCCACTGTCACCGCCCCAGGACAGCACCGGGCCCATCACTAGACCTCTGTGCTGTCCTAAGACAGTCGAGATTTTGCACCCAGTTAAAGATAGTATGTCAGCAGATTTCCGTTCCACATTATGAAACACCAAGCGACCAGGGGGAGGAGAGCAAGAGTGCCTGAAACTCGAGCTATCGGGTGCTCTGTCTCGGCAGCCCATGCCCTTATAAGAAACGCAGCACCACTCACAGTGAGCACCGCCGATAAAAGCGGCAGAATGAAGAAGGGGTTCAGCCCGAGATCGTCCAACCCGTAGCTGAGATTGATCGGGCGGGTCGTGAAGAGAACGTAGAAGAACCCCCCCAAGAAGATCAAACCTAACAAGGCAGCCCCAAAGATCGATAGAACGAGCGGCCTGCGAAATTTGAAGCTATTGGGGTTTGTGGCGCTTGGCCGCACTTTGCTTCGACGAAACGCGCGGTACATCGCGCTTGCAAGCGTCGAAAGGACGATCAGAAGCATGCCTCCTGCCGCAAAGGCCATGAGCACCATGAAGTTCGACGAGGACTTCCAAAATGGAATGCGTGTGAGGGTGATCGAGTGGTTCTGCACGCTGGTCGAAAGCGCAACGAACTCTCCGTTCTCGTCTGCATGGAACACCAGATAATCGACCAGGAGCTCGGGTATACCGCCATCGCCTTCCCGACCGACCCGGCGGAACAGTGTTTCCGTGACGGGTGCGTAAATGGCCGTTCCCCCGGAAAAGAAGAACGAAGGCGACGACAGCGCAATCCGACCATCCTCTCGCGTGTCCACTTCGAATTGGCCCATTAGCGGGAACACCACCTGCATGGGAGTAGCTTCGTCATAGCGAAAGTTTGTGTAGGTCCCCGCATACGAGCTCAGGTCATCTACAGAAAGATCCAGAACCGCGACTTCCTCCGTTTGGCGTGGGAAGGCCTCGTCGAATAGAAGGTTGATAAACTCGCGGTAAAACGTGTCATTGTCGCCGGTGTAGGTCACGAAGAAGCCGAAGTCGTATTCGGGCAGGAACATCATGGTGGAGTCATTGCCGCGGTAGTCCCCAGAATGGCCGAAATAGACCACGCCGTTCCGCTGACCCTCTTTGAAGCTAATCCGGTAGCCGGGGATCAGCTCGTGATTGCTGCCTTGGTGGCTGTACATCTCTCGCGCGGCGGCGGTTGAAAGGAACGCCTGGCCCTCAAACGTCCCGGCGCCCAGGTGCATCGCCATATAGCGGCCCATAGCCTCGGCAGAGACAGCAACAGAGCTTGCCGGATAGACATTGCGGATAAACAGATCTTGCGCTTCGAACACGCCAGTTTCGTCGTCGAAGATGTAAGGCGTCACAAGATGATCGGCGAAGGCACCGGCGTGCGGGTTTCCGGGGATCAGCAGCGTCGCGAAATCCATACCGAGCGGATCGAAGACCTCTTGCTGCAGGTAGTCCTCGTAGGCCATGCCGGTCTGATCTTCGATGACGACAGCGGCCATCGAGATGCAGATATTGCAATAGTAGTAATAGGTTCCGGCTGGGACAGCCTGCGGTTCCAGGTAGCGCGGAATGGCGTCCCGAACCCGCTCCCACGAGGCGGCGTCAGGTGCGGTCCCATTCATGAGGATGTCGCGAAAGCCGCTGCGATGGGTCAGGATATCGCGCAAGGTCACGCCACGCTCAGGGAAGCGAATGAATGCGTCCAGCCCAAGGGACGGCGCAATCTCGGTCAGTTGATCATCGAGCGAAACGACACCTTGATCGACCAGCCGCATGATCGCTGTGCCAAGATAGGTCTTTGAGATCGAGGCCACATGGAACATCGACGTTTCAATGTCGATTGGCGCACCGGTTTCCATATTAGATACGCCGTAAGCCCGTGAAAACAGAACTTCACCGCCCTGGATCGCAACAAACGCACCCCCTGCTATGTTCTCGGCCTCGAACTGACCGCCGAAATGGGTGTCGACGAATGCGGCCAGCTGCTCTGGGTCCGCGAGGAGCGGCGGAAGCGGTTCTCCCGCGGGGCGAGCGACTGTATCGCCGGTCAAGGCAAGGCTCTGGGGGGCCTCATTGGCGCTCAGACTAAGGCCCAAGAACAGCGCGGCGAGCAGGGCGCCGAACATTGCGCAACGCCGCGGCCTCTGGAGCCGTCCAGCGAATTTTGTGGTCCATGACTGTAACATGTCTTCTCTCCTGTACCTTTTGGGTGACGACCTTTGGTCGTGTCGGAGAGGGGTTTAGGCGACCCGGGCTTTGCCAGTATTGGCCGGCTCTGCCAATGACATGGCCCTGTCTGCCATAGCGGCGGCGGCGCCGGCTCAAGCGACCTGCGACTGGCGCCTGAATATAGCGGGCGGTGTGCCGACCCATCGCTTGAAAGCCCGGCTAAAGGTGGCTTGTTCAGAGAACCCGGTCAGGAAGGCCACTTCGGCAATCGTGCAGGCGTTGCGGGACAAAAGCTCTTCTGCCAGTCCCTTCTGCACCTGCTGAACGACCCCCTGATAGGTAAGCCCAGAAGCCGACAGGCGGCGGTAGAATGTGCGCTCGCTCATCCCAAGCTCCCGCGCGACCCCGGCTGCGGGAGGTACCCCGGTGCTAAGCGCGCGCGACAGGTGCCGGTGCAACTCAGCCTCCAGCGTGTCCTTCGGGGTCAAGGCCGCCAGCGCGGTTTCCAGATGGGCGATGATGAAGTCCGACACCGCCGGATCACCGAGTTGATTGGGAAGGTCCAGCATTCCCGGCGCAAAAACGATGGCATCATGATGGGCGCCAAAGCGCGTCGGGCAGCCAAAGAAATCCGCATATCGCTTCGCGTCGCCTAGACAGGGATGGCAGAACCGTACCTCGCTCAGCTCAAGGGACGGCCCCACGAAACGTTCGATGCTCATGCGAAAGCCCGCAATACCGCCCTCAATACGGAGGTCTGCCGCCGGGCCTCCGGGAAAATCGTTCTCTAACTGAAAGACTGCCTCATCGCCGTTTTCGATCAACCGGTATTCCATGCTGTTGGTCACAAGTCTTCCGTATCGTTCGAACCGCTTGAGGCTGTCCCGAAGACGAGGCGCAGTCTTGAATGCAAGCCCCAAGGCGCCGACCGCATCAAGGTTGATGCTTTTGCCATAGGCGAAGACTAAGCCCGGCAGGTCATCAACATTGCGGCTTAGCCAATCGAAAAGCGCGACATAATCGGCATGGGGCACAAAGCCATCTTCCGTTTGCCGCACGTGATGGACGACCCGCCCGCCTGATCGCATGGCGCCATCGTCGCTCAGCTCATAACCGGCGGCTTCGGCAAGTGTGCGAGCAAAAACGACTGTAGATCCTTTCATGTAGCAACCCTAGCATCTTTCGATAGCAAGAAAGAAACCATCAGCGGACTTCTCGAAAACGCACCATTGTCTGTTAGCAACTGTAAGTCTGCATTAGAAATGCGGAAGAGGACTTTCGTGAGCGGCGCAGCATTTGGTAGGATTAGGCTCGTACCGGTCATCCGACCCTTTTGGTCAGCCAAGGTTGCTCGTGCGACGCGCACCAAGGTCGGCTGTGCAGACTTTGCTGCCGTTGGCCTCCACGCCGCATTTGGATTCCAAACTGCGTGATTGTATATGATCTATATCAGTAAACGACCTTCACCCACTACGCAGAAAGGGCGTTGTTCTGCCTCGCTCAGTTCAGTTTTCTTTGGCGCGGAAGCGGCTTCTGCTTTTTTGAGCGACAAGGCCAATTGCTCAGTCAAAAGTTGCAAAAAACCTTGAAGCGCTTCCTGTGCTCGGGAAACTTGTAGGCAGTCGTCAAAAGCAAACAGCGCAAGGTGGTCAAATGCCTTAGTGGCCTCATCAATACCCTCGGCCGTTGGAATTTTGAACGCCTTTAGCATTGGATCAACGGTAAAGTTTTTGAGGCTGATCGCCAATTCTTTGCCTTCGACCCGAGGATTGAAGGTCCACCTCACAAGTCCATTTATCGGTGAAAGATTTTGACTGTTCGCGAAGTTTTCGATCCGCTGCGATATGGTCTTTCGCGTTACGCAGATTTGAAACAGACGGTACGAATTTCAGCAGGTTAGACTTTTCGTAGACAAAGCCCAGTATGAAGGGCTCGCATCTACAAACCTTTTCGATGAAGTACAGAGTTGAGACAGTTGCCCACAGGGAAGCTAGCATGTCGTTGCGTTCAGTAATTGACAGTTCTTCATCGCCCTTCCCGGAATGCTCCTCCATGAACTTTCTCTGAAAGGCGTTTTGCGAAAAGGCGTGATCAAGAAGGTACGAGAGCGTCGAAAATGCTATCTACTGCTTGTGGTCAAGAACATATGGATAGGACCTCAATAGTGAAATGGTGTCCAAAGGTCGGACTCCTTTGATTGCCGAGGCCGGCGGTTTGCTTCATGGTTTGCCGTCAGTGGTAGGACACAGCGTCAGTGTCTGGCATCCCTCATATACCACAGGCTGATTAGGAGGTCTGGGCTCAAAGCCGACTTTCGTTGCGTGCGAGCGCGACCGATCTTCTTGCGCGCCGAGCGGACTAAGTTGTTGAGGTCGGCCACTGGGCGGAAGTCTTGTTTCGGCAGTTCTACTTCGCCTCCGCCACCGCCATTCAGGCGTTTGCCGATAGTTTCCGGTCCGCCAGCACCGCCGCGGACGTGCGGTTGTCCACACCCATTTTCTGAAACACTTGTTCAAGATGTTTGTTCACCGTGCGCGGGCTCAGCGCGAGGATGGTGGAAATATCGCGGTTGGTCTTGCCCATCGTCAGCCAGAACAAGACCTCAGCCTCGCGCAGGGTCAGTCCAAACGCCTCTGACAAGACGTCTTCATTGCGTGCGCCCGACCGGCGGATCAGCTTGATCAGGATTTCGCGGGCCACAGTGACGCCCATGAATTGCAGTGTCAGGGTATCGCTTTCAAAGGGTTGAACATCCGACACCGGTTTTGACACACAAGATCCGATCCAGGCTGTCACCTCTGGTTGGGCGAGAATATGTGCGACGGCTTCAAAATTGTCGGTGGTCTTCTTGGACCCCCACAAGAACCGCCCCTCAGCGTCGCAGGCCATCACGGCATGGTCGGATGTATCAAGGGCAGACCGGGCCGATTTGATCAGGCGCGCATTCACGATATGGGTCCCCAGCCGCGCCATCAGCTCTTCTATGACCACAGGCTTGGTCACGTAATCGACCCCGCCTGCGGCCAGCCCCGCCACCACATGTTCGCGGTCAGACAGGCCCGTCATGAAGACAATCGGTGCCAGGATCGGGTCGGGGCCCGATTTCAGCACGCGGCAGGCTTCAAACCCGTCCATTTCGGGCATCACCGCATCCATCAAGATCACATCGGGCTGGACCCGGCGGGTCAGGGTCACAGCCTCGCGCCCGTCGCGCGCAACCAGCACGGTCATGCCATGCCCTTCCAGCGCCGTGGCCAGCATGCCCAAAGATGCGGGGTCGTCATCGACAACCAGGGCGATGGATTTGGGCGCCAGATCAACCACGGTGCGGGGTGTCCTCTTCAAGGTCGCGGACGATCCCGCCCATATCGTAGACATCGAGCTTTTCCCTTAACCTGTGAAGAAGATCGGACGCGGCCGTGTCATCGGACGACAGCGCATCCAGCCGGTCACGGATCGCAGAGGCATGACCGATTTGCGCATCCGAAATCAGCGCTGCCCGGTCCGCCACGGACAGCACGATCGGGGCGGACGCGGGCGCTGGTGTGCCTTCGTCCAGCGTCAGTTTCAGTTTCAGAAGCTCGGCGATCTGCAACAGAAGATCGTCAAGATTGTACGGTTTGGCGATAAACGCATCATGCAGCGCCATGCGCGGGCGCAAACCTTCTTCATTCGCGTGGCCCGAAATCATGATGATCGGCAGCTTGCGCCATTTCCCCCCGCGCAGATCTTCCGCAAAAGACCAGCCGTCACGGTCGGGCATATCGATGTCCAGAAGCATAATGTCGGGTGAGGCGTCTTTCAGCATCATGTCCGCCATCGCCACGGACGAGACGGCCAGCACGGTAAACCCCAGCCCGGTCAGAAAGTGTTCCGCGAGGGTCAGATGATTAAGGTCATCATCCACGACCATCACCGTACGGCGCGGGCCATCATAGCCCGAAAACGGCAGGCTGGCGGCCTTGTGTGCCACATCGCCGGTGTCAAAGACGCTCGGTGTGATCGACGGCAGCATCAGGCGGACGCGGAATGTGCTGCCCTGGCCCAGTTCGCTTTGCACCTCGATCTCACCGCCGAGGATTTCGACCAGCAGCTTGGTGATCGTAAGGCCCAGGCCGGAGCCTTCGTTGCCGGTTTTGCCCGCGCGTTCGAACGGCCGCCAAATCAGGTCGAGGTTGTCTGGCGCGATCCCCGCGCCGGTGTCGGTGACGGTGATGATCGCCACTTCGTTGCGGTAGGTCAGGTTGAAGGTCACAGAGCCTTTGTCGGTGTAGCGGATCGCATTCGACAACAGGTTGATGATGATCTGGCGCAGGCGCTTTTCGTCAGACCCCACCAGCGTGGGCAGGCGGCCTTCGGTTTCGATCTTGAAATCGATGCCCTTTTCGCGGGCTTCCTCTTCGAAGATCGACGCGATCTGGCGCAGAAGCGTGCGCAGGTTGATCCGGTCGCGCATGATCTCGA
This sequence comes from Pseudomonadota bacterium, assembly GCA_038530285.1. Taxonomy (GTDB): domain Bacteria; phylum Pseudomonadota; class Alphaproteobacteria; order Rhodobacterales; family Rhodobacteraceae; genus JASJAR01. The sequence continues at coordinate 9,909 of JBCBCY010000028.1, read as the reverse complement.
TCCGGCCGGCTTCGATGCGCGAGATATCCAACAGCCCCTCGATCAGGCCCGCCAGATGTTCCGAAGACCGGCGGATCGACGTGGTTTGGGACCGCCAGGCTTTCAACTCGGGGTTCTTTTCCAAAAGCTGGGCAAAGCCGTAGATCGCATTCAGGGGCGTGCGCAATTCGTGGCTGAGGCCAGACATATAACGCGTCTTGGCCATGTTGGCGGCTTCCGCCTTTTCCTTGGCATCCTGCAAGGCGGCATCGGTGCGTTCATGGGCGCGGATTTCCTGCAACAGAAAGTCGGCCTGGCGTTCGGCTTCGGCGGTGGCGTTCTTGCGGCTTTCGCTGGCCAGGATGAACATCCAGACCGAAATGCCGATCACGATCACGATGATCCCGAAGATCACCGTCAGCACCGCATCGAAATTGCTGTAGTTCGCCGCCGACCGGATCGACACGATGACCAGCGCAAAGGCGATGGAGATCACGCCCGTGGCCAGCAAAAACCGCGACGGCCGCGAGATCAGCGCCTCGGCGGTTCGTTTTGGCAGCATCTCATGCAGGATGCGGTGGATCGTGTTGTCGAGCCGCCCATGGGGCTTGCAGGTGTCGTGGCAATTGGCGTCCAGGGTACAGCAGAGCGAACAGATCGGGCCCGCGTGAAAGGGGCAATCGGTCATATCCTCGGGGTCGAATCGGTATTCGCAGACCGTGCAGGAATGAAGCCCCAACTGGGGAACATTGTCGTCTTGCGGCCGGGCCAGATAATACCGGCTGCCAGTGCCCCATGCGATCAGCGGGGCCAGCACAAAGGCTGTGCCCAGGGCGATGAACGACGAAAACGCTTGTGCCAGCTCGCCGAAAACGCCGGCATAGGCCAGAAGCGACACGATACAGGCCGCCAGCATCGACCCGATGCCCACCGGGTTGACGTCGTAAAGATGCGAGCGGCGAAATTCGAGGCCCTTGGGGCTGAGGCCAAGCGGTTTGTTCACCACAAGGTCGGCGACAAGGGCGCCGATCCAGGCGACCGCGACGTGGGAATAAAGGCCCAGCACATGTTCCAGCCCGGTGAAGACGCCAAGCTCCATCAGCATCAATGCGATGGCGACGTTGAACACCAGCCAGACCACACGGCCCGGGTGCGAATGGGTCAGCCGCGAGAAGAAGTTCGACCAGGCGATCGACCCGGCATAGGCGTTGGTGACGTTGATTTTCAGCTGTGACAGGATCACGAAGACCCCGGTGATCAGCAACACCATCCCGGGGTTTGACAGCACCTGACCGAAGGCGACGTGATACATCCGGGTGGGGTCAGCGGCGTCATTCAGGGGCACGCCTTCGCGCAGGGCCAGCGTGACCAGATAGGACCCCGCGAGCATTTTCACCACGCCCAGGATCGACCAGCCAGGTCCCGCAGCCACAAGCGCGGCCCACCATTTCCGCTTGTCCGCGCGGGTCTTGGGTTCGGGCAAAAAGCGCAGGAAGTCCACCTGTTCGCCGATTTGTGCCACCAGTGAAAACACCACGCCGGTCGCCGCCCCCAGCATCAGCAACCGCGAGGCATCGGGCACTTCGGACGAGCCGGTAAACCCCACCCAATTTTCGATGTCATAGCCCACGAAAGCCAGGAACACGAAGGGCAACACATGCAAAAGCACCCAGATCGGTTGCGACCAGGTCTGAAAGATCGAGATCTTCGAAAAGCCGTTTATTACCAATGGGATAACGATCAGGGACGAGGCGAGATAACCCAGAAACAGCGGCACGCCCAAAGTGAAATTCAGCGCCAGCGCAAGAATTGCGGCCTCCAGCGCAAAGAAAATGAAGGTGAACGAGGCATAGATCAGCGATGTGATCGTGGAGCCCAGATAGCCAAACCCGGCGCCGCGCGTCATCAGGTCGATATCAAGCCCGTATCGCGCGGCGTAGTACGAAATCGGCAGGCCGGTCAGGAACAAAATGGCGCCGACCAGCATGATCGCCGTGATCGCCACATCGAACCCGTAGGTCAGCGTGATCGCCGCACCGATCGCTTCGAGGGCCAGAAACGAGATGGACCCGATCGCGGTGTTGGCCACGCGCCCATAGCTCCACCGCCTCGCACGGCGCGCCGTGAACCGAAGGGCGAAATCCTCCATCGTCTCGTTGGCGACCCAACGATGATAGGTGCGCTTTTCGCGCGTGGCTCTGAGAGCTGCGACCATCACACGTCCCTGTCACTCAGGCGCCCACAAATACCCCGGCAGCATCCCCCGAAGGTGCGGTCCTCCCGCGCCATATTATCGTTACATACCACCTTAGTGGTCAGAACGCGCAGCGGTATACGTCAAACGACGTATACTGCCCGGCCGCCTTTGCCGTGACGCTTGGACCAGACGGGTGAGGTGGAATCGCCCAATTCCAAGGCGCTTTGCAAAGGAGGCGATATGTCTGACGAAAATTCCAAGAGCAATCCAAACGAGTTTAGCCGCCGCGCGGTACTCGCAGGGGGGACGGCGCTGACCGCGTCATTGTTCACTCCAAAGGGTCTGCGCGCGCAGGATTACGCGACCGCTGACATCAACACCACCGGGCTGGCGGTTACCGACACCACGGTCACCTGCGGCATCCTGCATTCGATCACCGGCACGATGGCAATCTCGGAAACCGGGTCGGTGCAGGCTGAAAAACTGGCCATCGAACAGATCAACGCCCAGGGCGGTATCCTTGGTCGCCAGATCGACTTCATCCAGGAAGATGGCGCGTCTGACTGGCCGACATTTGCTGAAAAAGCCCGCAAACTGCTGGTGAACGACAAGGTTGCGTCTGTCATGGGCTGCTGGACATCGGCCAGCCGTAAGGCGGTTCTGCCGGTCTTCGAACAGCACAATGGCTTCTTGTACTACCCAACGTTCTACGAAGGTCTCGAAGAAAGCCCCAACGTGATCTACACCGGTCAGGAAGCGACCCAGCAGATCATCGCCGGCCTCGACTGGGTCAACCAGACCAAGGGCGCGAAATCGTTCTACCTGCTTGGGTCGGACTACATCTGGCCGCGCACGTCCAACAAAATCGCGCGCAAGCACATCGAGAACTTCATGGAGGGCTGTGAGGTTGTCGGCGAAGAGTACTATCCGCTCGGCCATACCCAGTTCAATTCGGTCATCAACAAGATCCGGTTGCGCAAACCCGACGTGATTTACGCGATCGTTGTCGGCGGGTCGAACGTGGCCTTCTACAAGCAGCTGACGGCCGCAGGCATCGATCCATCCGCCGAAAGCCCGATCGTTCTGACGATTTCGGTGACCGAAGACGAAATTCGCGGCATCGGCGGCGAAAACATCGCAGGGTCTTACGCCTGCATGAAGTACTTCCAGTCGCTGGAGAACGAAAACAACATCGAATTCGTCAAGGCATTCAAAGAGATGTGGGGCGAAGACATCGTGATCGGCGATGTGACCCAGGCGGCCTACCTTGGCCCGTGGCTGTGGAAAGCAGCCGTAGAAAAGGCCGGGTCCTTCGATGTGGACAAGGTGCGCGAAGCCTCACCGGGCATCGAACTGACCACCGCGCCGGAAGGCTACGTCAAAGTCCACGACAACCACCATCTTTGGTCCAAGACCCGCGTCGGCAAGGCGCTGGAAGACGGCCAATACGAGGTTGTCTTCGAGACGGCAGAACTGGTGGAGCCGGACCCCTTCCCCGAAGGCTACCAGTAAGTCCTGTCGCCGGTCCGCCCGCACTGACGTCCCAGCGGGCGGGCCGGCAACTCTCTTTCTTTCCAAACCAGCCGTGGGGGCCCCCGAATGTTTGATGGGTATTCAATGTCAGAGCTTGGCGCGATCTTCGCCATGCAGGGCTTCGCAGGCCTGATCCTTTTCTCTGTCTTTGTTTTGATGGCCCTCGGGTTGGCCATCATTTTTGGTCAAATGGGGGTCATCAACATGGCCCACGGGGAGTTCATGATCCTCGGCGCTTATGTGACCTACCTGGTCTCGAACGTGTTCGCGGATTTTATCCCCGCGCTCTACTCTATCTACTTCTTCATCGCCATGATCCTGGCGTTCATCGCCTCTGGCGCGCTTGGCTTATTGGTCGAATGGTCGATCATCAGGCACTTATATAAACGACCGCTCGATACGCTCCTGGCCACCTGGGGGCTCTCGTTGATCCTTCAGCAGACCTATCGCAGCGTGTTCGGCGCCCGCGAAGTCGGGGTGTCCATCCCCGAATGGATGATGGGGTCGCTGCCGGTGACGGACCTGATTGAAATCCCGATCAACGGGATATTCGTGATGGTGCTGGCGATGACGATTTCCATCGGCGTCTACGTGATGATGTTCCGGTCGACCTGGGGCAAACAGGTGCGCGCGATCAACAACAACCGCGTCATGGCATCGGCTGTGGGCATCAACACCGCCTGGACCGACCGGCTGACCTTCGGGATCGGTTGCGGGGTCGCCGGTGTGGCAGGGTCCGCCTTTACGATGATCGGGTCGACGGGGCCCACCGCAGGCCAGCTTTACATCGTCGACACCTTCCTGGTGGTCGTGTTCGGCGGCACCGCAAGCCTGTTGGGCACCATCGCCAGTGCGTTTTCGATCAGCCAGGCCCAGTCGATCATGGAATTCTTCCTGTCGGGCTCAATGGCCAAGGTTCTGACCCTTCTGGTGGTCGTGGCCATCCTGATGATCCGCCCGCAAGGCCTCTTCGCCATGAAGCTTCGCAAGTAAGGGACGCTTGACATGAGATCTTCGAACCCACTTTTCACGCGGCCGGAACTTGTTGGCTTTCTGGTGCTGGCCGCGGTGATCTTCATCATCCTGCCCGGTGTGCTGGACAACTTCCGCCTGAACCTGTTTGGCAAATACCTCACCTACGCCTTTGTCGCGGTCGGTCTGGCACTTTGCTGGGGGGCAGGGGGGATCTTGTCCCTGGGCCAGGGGGTGTTCTTTGGCCTTGGCGGCTACTGCATGGCGATGTTTCTGAAGCTTGAGGCGTCGACACCTGAGAACACGTCAATCCAGTCGACCCCGGGCATTCCCGACTTCATGGACTGGAACCAGCTGACGGAACTGCCGGTCTGGTGGCAACCGTTCAACTCGCTGTTTTTCGCGCTGCTTGCGGTGGTTGCGGTGCCGGTCTTCTTTGCCTTCATCATTGGCTTTGCGATGTTTACCCGGCGGGTGGGGGGTGTGTATTTCGCCATCATCACCCAGGCCTTCGCGGCAATCCTGACGATCCTGATTATTGGTCAGCAGGGCTACACGGGCGGCGTCAACGGTATCACGGACCTGCGCACGCTTCTGGGCTGGGACATCCGCACGGACGAGGCCAAGGTCACGCTTTACTATGTGAATGGTGCGCTCTTGTTCGCGGTTCTGTTCGTTGCGCAATTTGTGCGGAAATCGAAGCTCGGGCGGTTGTTGATCGCGATGCGCGACCAGGAAGACCGGGTGCGGTTCTCTGGCTACAACGTCGCCAGCTTCAAGATCTTCATCTTTTGTCTGGGGGCGGCCTTTGCGGGCATCGGCGGGGCGATGTTCACCCTGCAGGTGGGCTTCATGTCGCCGACGCTCGTGGGCATCGTGCCGTCCATCGAAATGGTGATCTTCTGTGCGGTCGGCGGTCGACTGTCGATCCTGGGCGCGGTCTACGGCGCACTTTTGGTCAACTGGGCCAAAACCAGCTTTTCCGAAGGCTTTCCCGAACTTTGGCTTCTGGGTCTCGGCGGGCTGTTCATCGCGGTTGTGATGTTCTTTCCCAATGGTCTGGCTGGGGTCTGGTCGGAACATATCGAACCGCGGATCATGAAGCTTTTCAAACGCGGCGGCTCTGACACGCCCGCCGCCCCACCGGCAACACCGCCGGCGAGCGCGGCTGCCACCGCGCCAAGGACACCCCCCGCCGCCACGCCCCCCGGCGCGCCCGCGGAATAGGAGGCCCGAAATGATCGCACACAACGAACAATTCATGCTGAAGGTTGAAGGGCTGACCGTGTCGTTCGACGGGTTCAAAGCGGTGGACGATCTGTCGTTCTACGTCGAGCCCAACGAATGCCGCGTCATCATCGGACCCAATGGCGCGGGCAAGACCACCGTGCTGGACCTGATCTGCGGGCGCACCAAGGCCACCGGCGGGTCAGTGAAATTCAAGGGCACTGAGCTTTTGAACATGCGCGAAGACCAGATCGTGCATGCGGGTGTGGGCCGGAAGTTCCAGACCCCCAGCGTCTACGAAGACCTCAGCGTGTTTGAAAACCTCGAACTCAGCTACCCCAAGGGGCACGGCGTGTTCGGCGCCTTGGGGTTTCGCCGCGATCAGGCCGTCAAGGACCGCATCAAAGACATCGCGGGCCAGATTTTCCTCGAAGACCTGCTGGACGAAAAAGCGGCGTTCCTGTCCCACGGCCAAAAGCAATGGCTCGAGATTGGAATGCTCCTGATCCAGGACCCCGAACTGTTGATGCTCGATGAACCGGTGGCCGGCATGTCGGTGGCCGAACGCAAGAAAACCGCTGAGCTTTTAAACCGCATCATCGCGGAACGCTCCGTGATCGTGATCGAACACGACATGGGCTTTGTCGAAGACATCGCCACCCGCGTGACGGTCCTGCACCAGGGCAAAACCCTGTCCGAAGGGTCAATGGAACGTGTCCAGAACGACCCCAAGGTCGTTGAAGTCTACCTTGGCCATTAGGAGGTTCTGATGCTGAATGTTAGTGATTTGTCAGCGGCTTACGGGGAGTCCGAAGTGCTGCACGGAATCGATCTTGCGGTCAAACCCGGCGAGATTGTCGCCATCATGGGCCGCAACGGCATGGGCAAGACGACGCTCATGAAAACGCTGATGGGGATCATGCCCGAAAAGTCGGGCGGGGTGACCGTTGGCGATGAGGCGATTACCGGCATGAAGGCACATCAACGTGTGGCCAAGGGCATTGCCTATGTGCCCCAGGGGCGGATGATCTTTTCGTCCATGACAGTGGAGGAAAACGTCGAAACCGGGCTGACGGTGACCGGCCAATCGACCGTGCCCAGCGATATCTACGAATTGTTCCCGGTCCTTTTGGAAATGAAGTCGCGTCGGGGGGGGAACCTGTCTGGCGGACAGCAACAGCAGCTGGCCATTGCCCGTGCGCTGGCGTCCAACCCCAAGGTGTTGCTTTTGGACGAACCAACCGAGGGCATTCAGCCGTCCATCATTCGCGAAATGGCGCGCACCTTGCGCAAGATCCGCGACCAGAAGGGCCTGTCGATTGTCGTGTCCGAACAGGTCTTGTCCTTCGCATTGGACGTGGCCGACCGGGTGATGGTCCTCGAAAACGGCCGTTTTGTGCACGACAGCCCGCGCGACGGCATCGACGAGGCCAAGGTCTCAAAGTTTCTATCCGTATAATTCAAGACCCCAAGAGGAGACCCCAATGGCTGACACGCTGATCGAAGTAGACCTGTCCGAAAGCCCGCATACCAACGAAAACATCCACAACCGCTGGCACCCGGACATTCCAATCGCCGTGTGGGTCGAGCCGGGCGATGATTTCAAGATCGAGACCTACGATTGGACCGGCGGCCAGATCAAAAACGACGATGATGCGTCCGATGTGCGCGACGTCGAGCTTGAGCAAGTGCATTACCTGTCGGGTCCCATCGGCGTCAAAGGCGCAGAACCGGGCGATCTTCTGGTGGTCGAAATCCTCGATATCGGCGCCAAGGAAGAGATGAACTGGGGCTTTAACGGCTTTTTCTCAAAGAAAAATGGCGGCGGCTTTCTGACCGAGCACTTCCCCGAGGCCCAGAAATCGATCTGGGATTTTCACGGCATGTTCACCTCGTCGCGCCACGTGCCTGGCGTGAAATACGCAGGGTTGATCCACCCCGGGCTGATCGGCTGCCTGCCCGACCGCAAAAGCCTGGATATGTGGAACACCCGCGAAAAGGCGCTGGTGGCCACCGACCCCGAACGTGTGCCCCCTTTGGCGGCATTGCCGAACACCCAGTCGGCCCATATGGGCAAAATGCAGGGCGAAGACCGCGATGCAGCCGCGGCTGAAGCCGTGCGCACCGTGCCGCCGCGCGAACATGGCGGGAATTGTGACATCAAAGACCTGTCGCGCGGGGCGATCTGCTACTTCCCGGTCTATGTGGATGGGGCAGGGCTCTCGATGGGGGACTTGCACTTTAGCCAGGGCGACGGCGAGATCACATTCTGCGGGGCGATTGAAATGGCCGGCTGGCTGCACCTGAAGGTCAGCCTGGTGAAAGAAGGCATGGAGAAATACGGGATCAAGAACCCGATCTTCAAGCCCTCGCCGATCACGCCGAAATACGACGATTACCTGATCTTTGAAGGCATTTCGGTCGATGAAAGCGGCGAACAGCACTATCTGGACGTCCATATCGCCTATCGGCAGGCCTGTCTGAACGCGATCGAGTACCTCAAGAAGTTCGGCTACACCGGTGCCCAGGCCTATGCGATTTTGGGCACCGCGCCGGTGCAGGGCCATATCTCAGGCGTGGTGGATATTCCAAACGCCTGTGCGACGCTGTGGTTGCCGAATGAGATCTTCGATTTCGACATGATGCCAACGCCGGACGGGCCGGCAAAGCAGTTTGACGGGTCAATCGACGTGCCGCTGGCGCCCGATCTTTAAGGCCCAAACTCAAGACAAAAAGACGGCCGGTCCCCGGGACGGGATCGGCCGCCCCAGGGAAGGGAAAAACCATGCCAGTATACGATTACATGTGCGACGATTGCGGCCCGTTTCAGGAAATGGTGCCTATGGCGAAATTCGCAGACCCCTGCGATTGCCCCGCCTGCGGCACTAAGGCCCGGCGCCTGTTGACGATCCCCCAGCTGTCCGGGCTGTCGACCGCCACCCGCAGCGCGCATGAAACCAACGAACGCGCCGCCGACAGCCCCAAACGGTCCAAACAACACGGGCCGGGCTGCGGCTGCTGCGGCGGATCCAAGAAGATCGGGTCGAAAACACTGCATCGCCCCGATGGGTCCAAAAGCTTCCCGACCAAGCGGCCCTGGATGATCTCGCACTAGCGGGCGGCTTTTGCGGGCCAAACCGCGTGCCTTTCATCTTGCGAGACAAAAACGCTCGTGCTAGCGAACGCCACGGTCGCGGCGCCAATCGGTGCCGCGCCAGACGGGCCGCCTTAGCTCAGTCGGTTAGAGCGCTGGAATGTGGATCCAGAGGTCCCCTGTTCGAACCAGGGAGGCGGTACCATCTCTCCTCTTTACGCCGCGCACGCCCCGGGCCAGAGTGCCGAAAAACGAGGCGCCATGCAGTTCGCGGTCATCTCAGACATTCACGGCAATATTGCTGCGTTGAAAGCGGTGCTGGCCGCGCTCGACCGGCGCGGGATTTCCGACATCATCAACTTAGGCGACAGCCTGTCGGGTCCGTTCGATGCCGCAGGCACGGCTGATCTTTTGCTCGACCGCGCAATCGCGTCGATCCGGGGCAACCATGACCGGATGCTGCTGGACCCTGCTGATCAATTGGGTCTGTGGGAACAGTGGAGCCTGCCGGACCTGACGCCAGCGCATTTGGAATGGCTAGAGGCGCTGCCGGAAACCATCCGGCGGGGCGACGTTTTGGCGACCCATGCAAGTCCCGGTAACGATGAGGAAAACTGGCTGGACCACCGGGGCAAACACCAGCGTATCCAGTCGCGCGATCGCGCCGGGATCGAAGCCCGCGCGCAGGGCGTGGACGCGGCGTTGATCGTGACCGGGCACACCCATACCCCGCGCATGGTGCGCCTGCCGGGCGGTCCGGTGATCGTCAATCCGGGGGCGGTGGGCTGCCCGGGCTATCTTGATGACCGCTCGGACCCGCCGTTTATCCATGAAACCGGCGCGCCAGATGCGCGTTATGCGGTGATCGACATGGACAACGGCCAGATCGACGTCGCCCTGTGTTCGA
>JBCBCY010000027.1:0-28212 GCA_038530285.1 Pseudomonadota bacterium | reverse complement strand
CGCCATCGGACCTGTTTGTCCAGGATGCGCCGTCTGACCTGTTTGTTCAGGATGCGCCATCGGACCTGTTTGTGCAGGACACATTGCCAGAGGGTGAAGCCTTTGGTCTTGAGGCTGGGGAAGGCACGTTTGAGTTTGAGGATTTCGATCCCAGGGTCGACATTGCGCGGATCGATATGCCCGACGATGCCGCGACCATTCAGTCTGGTCTTGCAGCCGATGGCACGCCGGAAGTGGTTGCATCGCTATCTGATGGGTCTGAAATGACCCTTGCGTTTCCGGGTCTGGCCGAGGTGCCGCAGCACGCCATTGAGTTCACCATTCCTGATGAAGACGCGGAGACGGATATGGTTCTGTCGCTTGCTGCCGTTCTGGAATTGGGGGCCGACGCTTCGGTCAGCAGCGCACCGGCTCAACCGGCTGAAAACATCTTTGTTATGGAAGAGGATTTTGACCCTTCCGGACTGGGCGCGCTTGATGATGCGCTTGATGATCTTGAGGATCTTTTGCCTGTGTCGCCGGGGTCTGGTGATGACGTCGATGAGTTGACCGATGCGCTTGATGATCTTTTGCCGACCGCGCCGGGCGGTGGCGATGACATCGACACGCCGGGTGATCCGTTGCCGGATGTGACGCCTGTCGCGCCAAACCCGGGCGATGACACAGCCGCGGCGCCGGTCGCGCCGGGGTCAGGGGATGACGATGCCGATGGCATCATCCCGGTGCCGTTGCCAGACGGCTACACGCCGGTGTCCCCGAACCTGGCTTAGGGCTCAATTGCCCAGACATCAGGGTTTTGGGCATACGCGATATAGAGCGGATGTTTGGGGTGTCCGGCCTTGGACAATCCAAGGTGATAAAGCCGGTGGCATGCGCTGCGCAGCAGGGTTTCGACCTGCGGCCCGCGCGCCAGATGCGCCCCATGGGTGCCCCAGGCGCAGACCACCTGATCGGCCCAGTCGGCCGCTTGAAGGATCGCCGCGTTATTGCCTGGGCCCACCGGATCGGTGGCACGGCGCATCGCGCGCGGATCGGTATCGCGCCAGGCGAATATATTGGTGACGCAGAAACTGCCGTGCCCCAAAGCGCGGGCGCGCCTTTCGCAGCGTTCGACCGTAGGGTCATTTTGCACTTCGGTTGCGGTCGATGGGTTGAGCATGACGAAATTGGCGCGCGATCCGGCCGGGTCCCATATGCGGGTCAGGCTGTAGCGGTAGCGCTCGCACGGCGAGTAGATCGCGGTGCTGTCCGCATCGCCCTTTTGGTGGTGGCGTTCGATCACCGCACAAAGACCCGGCTGGGGTGCAGCGCGCCGCCGCGATAGGTGCCAAGGGCCACGGCCTGCCCGCCATGGGACGCCCAGGCCGTATCGCCCCAATTGAGGCCGGTCGCGGCCACCGGTGCGGGGTTGCCGTGGATCAGCTTTGTCTGTGCCATGGCATCGACGCGCACCTCTGCCACACCCGTCAGCCCGTCTTCGAGGGGTGCCAAAAACGCGTGGATGTCTTCGGTGCGCGCGGCGGCTTCGACCTGCTCAAGACGGATGGCATGACTGATGTCAAACGGGCCTGACCAGACCCGGCGCAGCGTTGTGACATGCCCCAAACACCCAAGGGCTGCGCCCAGATCGCGCGCGATGGACCGCACATAGCCGCCCTTGCCGCAGTCCATTTCCAAGACCGCGTGATCTGCGTCTATCCGGTCGACAAGGTCCAGCCGGGCCACATGCAAGGGCCGCGCGGCCAGCTCCATTTCCTCGCCCGCGCGCGCGATGGCGTAGGCGCGCTCGCCATCCACGCGCACGGCGGAAAACTGCGGCGGGACCTGTTCGATGTCACCGCGAAACGCGGCCAGGGCGGCTTCGATTTCGCTGTCTTGGGGGCGGGCATCAGATGTGGCGATCACCTCGCCAGATGCATCGTCGGTGTTGGTGGCCGCACCAAACCGCACGGTGAACCGGTAGGATTTCAAGGCATCGGCAATCACCGGGATCACCTTTGTCGCTTCGCCCAGGGCAATCGCCAAAAGCCCGGTCGCATCCGGGTCAAGGGTGCCCGCATGGCCGGCTTTCTTGGCATCAAACGCCCAGCGCACCTTGTTGACTGCCGCTGTCGACGTCAGCCCGGCCGGCTTGTCGAGGATCACCCAGCCGGTGATGTTCTGGCCCTTTTTGCGCCGCCCCATGGTGCCTCTCGTCGTTGAAAGCGCGGTGAGTATCTTTGGCGCGCGGGCGCGTCAATCCGCGCGCGACACGACCCCCAGGATCGGCCCCATCGGAAGGCCGATGCCGTTGCGTCCAAGGGCCGGGGCGTAGATGCGCGACACCTTCCCATCAAGGTACAAGGCATCTGGCGTGCCGAGATGGTCGCGGAACAGGCGCGCGAAGCGGTGGAAATTCACCGGTTCATCTGAAATTGCGACGATCACATCGCCGTTTGGAGCCACACCCACCCCATTGCGCACGAACCTTGACGTGCTGTCGGGAATAAAGCGCGGATGAAGATTGCCATCCTGCACCATCAAGGGCCCCGATTGGGTGGCGAAATCGCAGTGCGTGCCTGCGGCATCAAAGGCGCGGGATTCGGTGACCTGGGCCCGGGTTCCTGACAGGCAGAAGACACCGTTGGGCAATAGTCCGAAGTTCCCCGGCCCGGCGCGCAGCTGAAGTTTTGCGGTCTCGACCCCGTTTTCGACATAGAGCCCCACCGGGCGCCGGTCGGGGTGGTACATGCCCGCGTTCATCGCAAGTGCAAGCTGGTTTTCGTCGCGGTCGACGAGGTCTGCCAGAGCGTTGAAGCTGCCGATCAGGTCGCCGTCGGGGGTTTTGTGATAAAGCCGGATCGTGTCGCGCGCGGGATCAATGGTGCAGGCGGTATAACGGAGGCCTTCGAAGCGGCCGGTATCACAGTCAGGCGCGGCGGGGGCGGCCAGCGCGGCCGCAAGCCAGACCAGCACCGCTGCGGGCCATCTAGCCATCGCCAAGATCGCGGCGCACGTCGTCCTGGTCGAAAATCCGGCGGGTGTCATCCATCAGGTCGTAGGTTTCATCGACGGCAAAGCGCAGATCGGGCGAGAACTTCAGTGCGAGACCTTTGGCCACCTGACGGCGGATCTCGGCCTTGTTGCGGCGCAGGGCCAGAAGAGCCGCCTCTTGGTCCTTGCCGCCCAGGGGCATCACGAAGGCCGTTGCGATCTTCAGATCCGGGGACGCGCGCACTTCGCCCACGGTGATCGACATTCCCCCAAGGTCAGGGTCATGGATTTCGCCCCGCGACAGAACCTCAGACAGGCGCCGCCGGATCAGCTCGCCCACGCGCAGCTGCCGCTGAGAGGGCCCGGGCCCGTCATTGAAACGCGATTTCGCCATGACAGGTGACATAAGCCCGGTGTGCGCGTCCCGCAAGCGCGGCTTTGCCAAGCGAGGGCTTTCAAGGTAGACCGCGCGCGGGATCAAGGGAGCCGGATGATGGGCGAGATGCACAATTGCGTGGTGACGGGCGTGTCGGGGCGCATGGGCCAGATGCTTGTGGCCGAAGTCGCGGCGCATCCCGGGCTTGAGCTGGTCGCGGGCGTTGAACGCAGGGGCCACGATTGGGTGGGCCAGGATCTGGGGACTGCCATGGGTGGGGCGGCGATGGGCGTGGCGGTCACGGATGATGTGCTCGAAGCGTTTCGCACCGCACACATCATTTTCGATTTCACAGCCCCCGACGCGACTGTGGAATTTGCCGCGATCGCGGCCCAGGCGCGCGCAGTCCACGTGATCGGGACAACCGGGTTTGGTGCGGACCATCTGGAAAAGCTCGACGCGGCCGCGCGCCATGCGGTGCAGGTGCGCGCAGGCAATATGAGCCTTGGCGTCAATCTTCTGGTGTCGCTGACCCGCAAGGTGGCCGCCGCCTTGGATGCTGATTTCGACATTGAGGTGATCGAGGCGCATCATCGCCACAAGGTCGATGCGCCTTCGGGCACGGCGTTGATGCTGGGCGAAGCCGCCGCTGAAGGGCGCGGAGTCGCCCTTGCGGATGTGGCTGACCGGGGGCGTGATGGCATCACCGGAGCGCGCAAGCCCGGCGATATCGGTTTTACCGCCGTTCGCGGTGGCGACATCGTTGGCGAACATGACGTGGTCTTTGCCGCCGACGGCGAACGCATCACCCTGCGCCATGTCGCGACGGACCGGCGGATTTTTGCGCGCGGCGCCTTGAAAGCGGGGCTTTGGGGGCTGAAACAGGCGCCCGGTCGGTATGATATGGCCGATGTCCTGGGCATGAAGTGATCCAATCTTCACCTGCGCCGTATACCGATCACGGGACATGTCGAAGAGGTTACCATGCGACGGATACTTGTTGCGCTGATCATTTGCTTGGGCACCGCGGCCCCTGCCTTGGCGGATTTCAAGAAGATTTCTGACCGCGATACCTTTGTCAGCGTGATCAAGGACCGATCGCTGAACATTGCCCTTTTCGGGATCAAGCTTCGGGTGTCTGAGACGGGCCAGATCGCTGGACGCGCCTGGGGCCGGGACGTGCGCGGCGATTGGCAATGGTCGGACGACGGATACTTCTGCCGCAACCTTTATTGGGGCGACGAAGATGTCGGCCCGAACTGCCAAAAGGTTGAAGTGCGCGGCGACACCGTGCGGTTTACATCCGACCGGGGCACCGGGCGATACGCCGACTTGCGCCTGCGCTAGGCGCTAAAAGTCAATCGCGATGCCCTTTTTTTCCCAATCGCCGTAGCGGGCGGGGTCTGGGCCGTCACGGCCGCCCAGTTCCTTTGGCAGCGCGTTGGCCTTGGCGGCTTTGCGGCGTGCATCTGCTTCGGCCAGGGCGCGCTGGGCTTCGGGCGGCAGGTCGGGTGAAGGATCGTTCTTGTCAGCCATGATATGGTGATATACGCGCCCAGCGGATGGAAACAAGTTCGCCGAAGAAATTGCCGACCGCGCGGGACGCTGCCCTTGACCTGATGGCAGCCGTTATGGGCGAGGAAAAAATCCTGTCTGACGTCGCACCCAAAGTTCTTGGAGGCATGTCGCCGGCGGAGGCCGCGCGGGCCAACAGACTGGCAAATGGCGTGTTTCGCAACATGCAAAGATGCGACCGGGTCCTAGGCCGGTTCGTGCGCCAATTGCCGCCCGACGACGTGATGAATGCGCTGAGGCTGGCAACCTATGAGATGCTCGCCCTTGGCGAAGCCCCCCACGGCGTGGTGTCCACTGCGGTCAATACCGTGCGAAAGCGCAGCGGCGAGGCGGGGCTGGGGCGGATGGCAAATGCGGTCTTGCGCAAGGTCGCAGGCAGCGATCTGGTCTGGGCCGATCTGCCGGTCCCTGAACTGCCCAAAACCCTGCGCAAACCTTTGATGGCGGCTTACGGCGGTGCGAAACTGCGCGCGATTGAGGCCGTGCAGGCCGGCGATCCGCCAGTGGATTTGTCGTGTCAGCGCGCGGTGGATATCCCCGCAGCGGTCACCTTGCCGACAGGGTCGCTGCGCCTGGCGCACCAAGGCCAGGTGTCGGCCTTGCCCGGGTTCAAAGAGGGGTCGTTCTGGGTGCAGGATGCCGCCGCGGCCTTGCCGGTGCCATTGTTGGGCGATGTGGCGGGCACCCGGGTTCTTGACATGTGCGCAGCGCCCGGCGGCAAGACGATGCAACTGGCCGCCGCCGGCGCCACGGTCACCGCACTTGATGTGTCCAAACGCCGGATCAAGACGGTTGCCGAAAACCTTGCCCGGACGGGGCTGGTCGCCGATCTTGTGACCGCCGATGCGCTCGAATGGGCCCCTGATGCGCCGTTTGATGCGGTCTTGCTGGATGCGCCGTGTTCGGCAACCGGGACCCTCAGGCGCAATCCTGATTTGCCCTTCGCCAAGCGCGCGCTTGATCTTGAGCCGCTTTTGGCCTTGCAGGCGGGGCTTTTCGATCGGGCCGCCGCGTTGCTGCGCCCCGGCGGTCGACTTGTGTTTTGCACCTGTTCGCTTCTGCCCGAAGAGGGCGAGGCCCAGCTGGCATCGGCCTTGTCGCGCCACCCCCAGCTTGCGCTTGACCCGATTGCGCCGGGTGATCTGCCGGGGCTGCACCCCGATTGGGTCCTCGATGGCGCGCTGCGGATCACGCCTGATACCTGGGCAGAGCATGGCGGGATCGACGGGTTTTTCATTGCTCGGCTGAAGCGCGCCGAATAGCGCCCAATGGCCGATGACAGGGCCGGTCTTTCGGTCTATCTTTTGCGGCATCGGTCCGTTCAGTGAGGCGGTGCGGACGCGGAGCAGGGAACACAATGGCGGAAACCGAAAGCTGGGCCGCACGACGTATGCGTTGGATGAACCGGTTGGCCGCGCGCCGGGCGGGGTGGTCCAACCCGGCCAAGGCCTTTGTCTCGCAGCCCGAACCGCGCACCATCGGCGCCTATGCGCGCGGGCGGCAATTGACCGAAGGCAAGTTTCACTTCGCCGGTTTTCTGGTGGAAACCGCAGACCAGGGCATGTGGGACATCCCCGTGCCGGATGCGCGTTTCGAAGAAGCGCTGCACGGGTTCAAATGGCTTGATGATCTTGCCGCCGCGGGTGATGCATTGGCCCAGAAGCGCGCGCAGGATTGGACGCATGACTGGATCCGCAGATGCGCGACGGGCCACGGGGCAGGCTGGACGCCGGAACTGACCGGGCAGCGGTTGATCCGGATGATTTCCAATGCCGTCATGCTGCTGAACGGCGCGGAAACCCAGCAATCGCGCGCCTTTTTTCGCGCGCTTGGTCGCCAGACGTTGTTTCTGAAGCGGCGCTGGAAGGCGGCTCCGGTTGGTCTGGCGCGCTTTGAAGCGCTGACCGGGCTGGTCTATGGATCGCTGGCCCTTGAAGGTCTTGAACATCTTGTTGGCACAGCCGCGCGCGCGCTGGCATCCGAATGTGACGGGGTGATCAGCATTGATGGGGGTCTGCCCAGCCGGTCCCCCGAAGACCTTCTTGAGGTTTTTACCCTATTGAATTGGGCGGCCACAGCCTTGTCGGAACACGGTCGGATGCCGGTTGAAGGGCATTATACCGCCATCGAGCGTATCGCCCCGGTGCTGCGGTCGCTGCGCCATGCGGATGGCGGACTGGCACGGTTTCACGGGGGCGGGCGCGGGCTTGAAGGCCGGCTGGAACATGCGCTGGCGACCTCGGGCGTGCGTGCGGCAGGCTCGTCTGGCCCCGCGATGGGCTTTGTGCGCCTGTCAGAAGGGCGCACATCGGTGATTGTGGATGCTGGCGTGCCGCCGACGGGCGCGGCATCGGTGAATGCCCATGCCTCAACCCTGGCACTTGAGATGACATCGGGGCGCCGCCCGGTGATCGTGAATTGCGGGTCGGGGGCGAATTTCGGCGAAAGCTGGCACCAGGCGGGCCGCGCCACGCCATCGCATTCGACCCTTGGGATCGAAGGGTTTTCATCGTCCGAACTTGGGCCGGGCAAGCTCTGGTCGGGTCGGGTCGTTGAAATGCTGGTCAAAACGCCGGAAACCGTTAGGGTCCACACGGGCGAGGGGGAAACCGGCCCCGGGCTGATCTTGTCACATGATGGCTATCTCGACACCCATGGGCTGACGCATGTGCGCAAGGTCGAATTGTCGGCCGATGGGCGCGCGCTTTTGGGATCTGACGAATTGGCCCCGCGCGGTGAAACCGCTGAGCGGCGGTTTGATCAGGCCTTTGATCGCGCAAAACTCGAAGGGATCCCGTTTGCGGTGCGGTTTCATCTGCATCCCGATGCCGACGCGCGGCTTGATATGGGTGGTGCTGCGGTGTCGATTGCGTTGAAAAGCGGGGAAATCTGGGTGTTTCGCTTCGATGGGCCTGCAAAAATGACGCTGGAGCCCAGCGTTTATCTTGAAAAAACGGCCCTGACCCCTCGCGCCACCCAGCAGATTGTGCTTCATGCCAGCGCGATGGAATACAACACGATGCTCACCTGGTCGTTTGCCAAGGCCCAGGAGACGCCAACGTATCTGCGGGACTTCGAGACCGATGACGTGGATGACGAGATGGCGCTGACGAGCTAGGCGGGGGGTTGGCAGAATGGGTGATGTGATCCCGGTGAAACGGGCGCTGATTTCGGTGTCCGACAAGACGGGACTTGTCGCGTTCGCCACGGCCCTTGCGGGGTTGGGGGTTGAACTGGTGTCCACCGGTGGGACGTCGGGGATGCTGCGCGATCAGGGTCTTGCGGTGAAGGATGTGTCTGACCTGACGGGCTTTCCAGAGATGATGGATGGGCGGGTGAAAACGCTGCATCCGGTGGTGCATGGCGGCTTGCTGGCCTTGCGCGATAACGCCGATCACGTGGCATCCATGGATGAGCACGCCATTGGGCCGATCGATCTGGTGGTGGTCAATCTTTATCCGTTCGAGGCGAGTGTGGCGGCCGGTGCTGCGCCTGCCGATGTGATCGAGAACATCGATATCGGGGGGCCGGCGATGATCCGCTCGGCCGCCAAGAACCATGGCTTTGTGGGGGTGGTTGTCGATGTCGAAGACTACGCCACCGTGCTGGAGGAGCTGAAAACCGCAGGCGGTTTGACCCAAGCCACCCGCACCACGCTCGCGGCGCGCGCCTATGGGCGCACGGCGGCTTATGATGCTGCTGTTTCGGCCTGGTTTGCTGGCCGCGAAGACGCCAGCCCACGACGACGCGCCTTTGCCGGCACCCTGGCGCAAGACCTGCGCTATGGTGAGAACCCGCATCAGGCCGCCGCCTTCTACCGCGATGGCAGCGACACACCGGGCGTGGCGACGGCTGTTCAACATCAGGGCAAGGCGCTGTCTTACAACAACATCAACGACACGGACGCCGCTGTCGGATTGGTCGCGGACTTCCCGTTTGAAACCGCGGGTCCTGCCGTGGCGATCATCAAACACGCCAACCCCTGCGGTGTGGCCACGGGCGACACATTTGCCGATGCGTTTGGTCGGGCGTTCGATTGCGACCGCACCTCGGCCTTTGGGGGGATTGTCGCACTCAATGGGACGCTTGATGGCGATACGGCGCGCAAAATCTCGGAGATTTTCACCGAGGTCGTGATCGCGCCAGATGCCACCGACGAGGCCAAAGAGGTCTTCACCAAAAAGAAGAATCTCAGGTTGCTGACCATGGGGTCGATGCCCGCACCCGGGGCTGCGCGCCTGTCGGTGCGGCAGGTGTCAGGCGGGTGGTTGGTGCAGGATGAGGACGCCCATGTGATGACGGCGGATCAATTGCAGGTTGTCACGAAACTGGCCCCGACGGCGTCGCAGACCCGGGACCTGTTGTTCGCCTGGACGGTGGCGAAACACGTCAAGTCAAACGCGATTGTCTATGCTAAGGACCGCCAGACGGTGGGTGTGGGAGCAGGCCAGATGAGCCGGGTGGACAGTTCGACGATTGCGGCGCTGAAAGCGGGCCGAATGGGTGACGAATTGAGGCTGGCCGAAAGCCCGGCAGTCGGTTCGGTCGTGGCATCAGATGCGTTCTTTCCTTTTGCCGATGGGCTTTTGGCGGCAGCACAGGCGGGTGCGAAGGCCGTGATCCAGCCCGGCGGATCGGTCCGCGACGCTGAAGTGATCGCGGCGGCGGATGAGGCGGGTCTTGCGATGGTTTTCACCGGTATCAGGCACTTCAGACATTGATGGGTAGCGCACGTCCTTTGTTCCTGACGGCCTTTGTGGTCTTTGTCTTCGACCAGCTGTCGAAGGTGGCGATCGTATTTTGGCTGGACCTGATCAATCGCGGCGTGATCGAAGTTGCCCCGCCCTTTCTGACCCTTCGGATGGCTTGGAACCGGGGCGTGAACTTCGGCTTGTTCGCCGGGGACAGTGATTATTTGCGCTGGTTCCTCGTTGGTCTGTCGGTGGTGATCTCGGCCTGGGTGGTCTGGTGGATGGTCACCGAGCGGCCCGGTCGGGCGGCGATGATCTCAGGCGGTTTGCTGGTCGGTGGGGCGCTGGGCAATGCGTTGGACCGGGTGCTTTACGGCGCGGTGGCGGACTTTTTGAACATGTCATGCTGCGGGCTGAACAACCCATATGCGTTCAATGTGGCCGATATCTCAATCTTTCTGGGTGCGGTGGGCCTGGTGATTTTCGCCAGCGGCAAGCCCAAGGCGGGTGACGACGCCGCCAAAGGGAGTTAAGACAGGGACATGGGCGTGGGACGGTCGATACGTATTTTAGGTGTGTTTGCGCTGATCGCATTGGTTGCGGCCTGTTCGAGCGGCGGATCGGAGCCAGAGCTTTTGAACCTTCGGTCCGACGGCACGCCAGATGAATTCGGTATCTTGCCAACGGCCGAACTGGAAGAACCGGCAGATTACGCAAGCCTGCCATCGCCGACGCCGGGCGGGTCGAACCGGGTTGACCCGCAGCCTGAGGCACAAGCGGTTGCGGCCCTTGGTGGGCGTCCGGGTGTTGTCGCATCGCGGGCCGGCGACGGCGCGCTTCTTTCCGCCACGGGGCGGTTTGGCACTGATCCCGCGATCCGCCAGCAACTGGCCGCCGAAGACCTTGCGTTTCGGCAAGACAACCGCGGTCGCCCGCTGGAACGGCTTTTCAACATCAACGTCTATTACAGAGCCTACCGGGGCCAATCGCTGGACCAGCACGCAGAACTGGAACGGTTCCGCCGCGCGGGGATCACGACGCCCGCTGCACCACCCGATCCGGCCTTTCAATAGGGGTCTTGTGTCACTGGGTTGGCTGTGACCCGGGTTTACGTCTTTCGAAGAGAATTATGCGCTCGCCGCCCTGATCGAACAGGATGGTGCTTTTGAATAGCTCGGCCAATTCCTCGTCGGTTGTGAGGTCGGTCCGGTGGAAGCTTTCGAACCCCCAAATGCGATCATACGGCGCAAGAAGACCGTCACGCTGCGTGTCGGGCACGGTCCGGGTTCGAATATGGCTGAGCCACGGCGGTTTGCCGTCTATCTGTTCGGGGTAGAGCGTTGCCCGGGGCGCATCGGACGACGCCAATGGAGGTGCGAAATCCTGTCCCAGGTGATAGGCGAGCGGCTTCCAGTTGAAACGTGGGACGAACAACACAAGATCGTCTGGACCCGCCTTTTCCTTCAGAATGGTCGCGGCGTCGAAGGTGAAATCGTCATGTGTGACCGGGTTGCGGGCGAACATCACACTTGAAAGCGTAAACGTCGCGATAATCGCCAAGGTGGGAGCCCAGCGCCAGGCTTTTGGGACCTGGTGCAGCGCAATCGCGATCAAAAGGGTCATACCAATCGCACCTGGCAGGGCGGAGCGTGTCAGCAACACCGGCTTGATCATGCTGACCGCAAAAAGCAGCAATGGATAGAGCGCAAGGCTAAGGACGATAAATCGCGCCGCTTTGTCGAGACGCCAGGTGCAAACAAGGCCAAACGCGGCAATCAGATAGATGGGTAACGCGGCCCAAGCGGGGCCTAATGAGAAACCGCGCAGCATCAAAAGCTGATGATAGGTGCCCCGCAGCGCCCCTATGTCTGGCGTGGAAATCCAGATTGGCCCGCCGTCTGCTATGGCTTTTGACAGAAAAAACGCCAAGGGGATTGCGGCGAATGCCGTGGCCGCGCTGACGGCCATAAAGCGGGTCAGGCGCGCTTTGCGGTCGTCTGGGGCAGACAAGACGGCAACGAACATCGCCAGTTGCATACAGGCGATCCAAAACAGGACGGAGTAGTGGGTATAGGCAGCTGCCAGACAGACGATGTTCGCAAAAATCAGCGGTTTTACAAAGCTTCGGGTGTCGCTTGTGCGCAGGACCCTGATCATGAACAACGTCGCGGCCGCGATTGCGAAAGTCCACAGCGCATAGCCGCGTGCTTCCTGACTGTATTCGATAAAGATATCGCTGACTGCGATCAGGGCAGCGGCTACCAGTCCAAGTGAAGGGCTATGGACCTCGCGCCCGATCAGATAGCACAACGGTATCGTGAGTATTCCCAGAATGAGAGAAAGCGATCGCACGACCACGGGATTGGTCGCTTCGCCGAAAAGGGCTTGGTGCAACAGGTAATAAAAGGGGGGCGAGACATCGACGTACCCTTGCAACCACCTTGAAAACGGTGCCTGGGCCAGACCAAGCGTGAGCACTTCGTCTTGCCAGAAGGGTTGGAACCCAAGTGTGCTGGCGCGCAGGTAGGTGCCGGCAAGGACGATCACGGTCAGTAAGAAAACCGGGCTGCGCAAGGTTGCAGCGCGCGCCGAGGCAGTCTGATCGGGTGGTACGGTTTTGGCCATTGTCCAGAATTCCATAGCGGAACCGGGGTGCGTGTCTAGCACCCAGATCGGCGCAGATGACCATTTTGTGAGGTTTGGTTCGCGTCCTCGAAAGGCCCTGCTGGTTGAAGGATGCAAGAAGTGGAGTACATCACGTGAATCTGAGTTGGAGACTTTGATGTATCGATGGATGGGCCTATGGGCCGGGTTGATCGCCTTGCCGACCCTTGCAAACGCTGCACCGGTTACAACCCATACGCTGGACAACGGACTTGAGATTGTCGTGCTGGAAGACACCCGTGCGCCGGTTGTCGTGCATATGGTCTGGTACGGTGTCGGGTCGGCGGATGACCCCGAAGGCAAGTCGGGGATCGCGCATTTTCTGGAACATCTGATGTTCAAGGCAACCGATGAGTTGGCATCGGGTGAGTTGTCGCAGACGGTGGCGGCCAACGGCGGGTCGGACAATGCGTTCACGTCCTATGATTACACCGGGTACTTTCAGCGGATCGCGGCGGATCGGTTGGACCTTGTGATGGACATGGAGGCCAGCCGCATGGATGGTCTGGCGCTGACACCCGAAGATATTCCCAGCGAACGCGGCGTCGTCATTGAAGAGCGCAAGCAGCGTACGGACAATGATCCTGGCGCTTTGTTTGGTGAACAGCGGCGTGCGGCACAATTTCTGGCGCACCCTTACGGGACGCCGATCATCGGCTGGATGCATGAGGTCGAAACCCTGACGATGGATGATGCGATGGCGTTTTACCGCGCGCATTACGGGCCGAACAACGCGGTGCTGGTGGTGGCGGGTGATGTCGACCCCGATGAGGTGATCGCCCTGGCTGAAACGCATTATGGGGTGATCCCCGCCAATCCCGCAATTGTTCCGCGTGACCGGGTGGATGAACCACCGCATTTGGCCGAACGCCGCTTGATCATGGAAGATGCGCGCGTGGCACAGCCTTATGTCGTGCGCACCTATCTGGCCCCCGAACGCGACCCCGGTGCGCAGGAACAGGCGGCCGCACTTACGATGCTGGCGGCGGTTCTGGGCGGGTCAAGCGCGACGTCAGTGCTGGGCCGCAAGCTTGAGTTTGAAAATCCGATCGCGATTTATACATCGGCGTTCTATTCCGGTCTGTCGCTGGACGACACAACGTTTGGGCTGGCGATTGTTCCCGGCCAGGGGGTTGCGTTGGACGAGGCTGAAGCGGCGCTTGATGCAGCGGTGGAAGACTTTTTGATTGAAGGCGTGGACCCCGTACAGCTTGAGCGGATCAAGATGCAGATCCGCGCCTCGCAGATTTATGCCGCGGACAATATTTCGTCGCAGGCGCGGCGCTATGGGGCGGGGCTTGCCAATGGCCTGAGCGTGGAAGACATCGAAGCCTGGCCGGATATCCTGCAGGCGGTCACGGGCGAAGACATTATCGCCGCGGCGCGGGCGGTGTTTCGGCGCGAGACCGCTGTTACGGGATGGCTGTCGGCCCCCGCACCCGATGAGGCGACCCAATGATCCGGTTGATCCTGGCTTTGGCCGTCAGCTTTGCAGCCCTGCCGGCACGCGCGGAAGTCGATATAACCGAAGTCACCTCACCGGGTGGGATCACCGCCTGGCTGGTGGAAGAACCAAGTATCCCTTTCGTCGCGATCGAGGTGCGGTTTCAAGGTGGCACATCGCTTGATCTGCCGGGCAAACGCGGAGCGGTGAACCTGATGGCGGGGCTGTTGGATGAAGGGGCGGGCGATCTTGATGCCCGGGCCTTTGCCACCGCGCGTGAGGCCTTGGCCACCAGTTTCAGGTTCAATGCGTCGCGCGATTCCATGTCGATTTCGGCGCGGTTTCTGACCGAAAACCGCGATGAGGCCGCCGCCCTTTTGCGGTCTTCGCTGATCGAGACGCGGTTTGACGCGGACGCAATTGACCGGGTGCGCGCCCAGGTTCTGTCAGGCATCAAAAGTGCAGCGATGGACCCGGGCGATATTGCGGCGGACACGTTCAACCGGCTGGCCTTCGGCGAACACCCTTACGGATCGCCCGACACAGGCACCGAAGCGAGCCTTGCGGGCCTGACCCGGGCGGACCTTGTCGAAGCCCGCGACCGGGTGTTGGCGCGCGATCGGATTTATGTGGGTGCGGCCGGCGATATCACCCCTGATGATCTGGGCGCCCTTCTGGACATGATCTTTGGGGATTTGCCGGCCGAAGGCGCGGCCCCGATCACCGACGTCGACGTGGCCGATGGCGGCTTTGTCGAGGTTGTCGCGCTGGATGTGCCACAATCGGTTGCCTTTTTCGGGCATGAAGGGATTGCCCGCGATGATCCGGACTTCTTTGCGGCCTTCGTTCTCAATGAGATTTTTGGCGGTGCGGGGCGACAATCGCGGTTGTCCGAAGAAGTGCGTGAAAGACGTGGCCTGACCTATGGGATCGGCACGTATCTTGTGGATTTCGATCACGCCAGCATGGTGCTTGGGCAGTTTTCATCCGCCAATGACACGATTGCCGAGGCGATTGATGTGGTGCGCGCGCAATGGGCCCGCGTGGCGGACACGGGGGTGACCGAGGACGAACTGGCCGCGATCAAGACCTACCTGACCGGCGCCTACCCCTTGCGGTTTGATGGCAATGGACCGATTGCGCGGATCATGGTCGGGATGCAGATGCAGGGCCTGCCGATCGACTACATCAACACGCGCAACGACAAGGTGAACGCGGTGACGATGGAGGATATCCGCCGGGTCGCCAAAAGGCTTTATGACCCGGACGCGCTGCGCTTTGTTGTTGTTGGCCAGCCCGAGGGCCTGATCGCGACCGAGTGAGGCATTTCGAATCGCTGCGGGCCATGCTACTTATAGTGGTATGGATGGTGATCACCCCCAAATAGGCGAATTTCCGGCGCGCATTCGTGCGCTGGACGAAACCGCGATCAATCGGATTGCCGCCGGCGAGGTGATTGAGCGGCCCGCGTCGGCGGTCAAGGAACTGGTCGAAAACGCAATCGATGCGGGCGCGACCCGGATTGATGTCGATATTGCTTCAGGCGGCAAGGGGCTGATCCGTGTGACCGACAACGGGACGGGCATTGCCGCGGACGATCTGCCGCTGGCGCTGTCGCGGCATGCCACGTCGAAGATCGACGGCACGGACCTTTTGAACATTCATTCCTTCGGCTTTCGCGGGGAGGCTTTGGCCTCGCTTGCCGGTGTTGCGCGGTTGTCGGTGACCAGCCGGACAGCCGGAGCAGAGGGGGCTGACATTCGCGCTGAGGGCGGGACCTTGCGCGATGTGCGCCCGGCGGCGGCGGCTGCCGGCACCGTGGTTGAAGTGCGCGATCTGTTTTTTGCGACGCCTGCACGGCTGAAATTCCTGCGCACCGACCGGGCAGAAACCCAGGCCGTGACCGATATGGTGCGGCGCCTGGCGATGGCGGCCCCTGATGTGGCGTTCCGGCTGCGCGATGTGACGGGTGCCGCCCGGGTGCTGGTTGATCTGGGTGCTGCGACGGGTCTTGGTCCCCGTCTGGGCGCGATCCTGGGCCGCGATTTCATCGACAACGCGCTGGCGCTCGATGTACAGCGAGAGGGGCTGCATCTGGGGGGCTTTGCCGGCCTGCCGACCTATTCGAGGGGGGCGGCAACTCAGCAATACATCATCGTCAATGGGCGGCCGGTGAAGGACCGGATGCTGCTGGGGGCGCTCAGGGCCGGATACCGCGACGTCTTGGCGCGCGACCGGCACCCGGCGGCGGTTCTGGCGATTACCTGCGACCCGGTGTTGGTGGATGTGAATGTGCACCCCGCAAAATCCGAGGTGCGGTTTCGCGACCCGGCCGCCGCGCGGGGTTTGGTGGTGTCAGGCCTGCGCCATGCCTTGGCCGAGGCGGGGCACCGTGCGTCATCCACCGTGGCGGACGGGGTCTTGGGCGCTTTCCAGGCTGAACCCGCAGCGCGGCGCATTTATCAGATGGATCGCCCGCCGCGCGCGGGGGGGTATCACGCCCAACCCGGGTTCGCCGAGGCGATGGCCCCGTCTGCGCGGGCCGAAGAGGTTGTTGAAGACCGCCCGGCGCCCGACGGCCCCCTGGGCGCGGCGCGGGCGCAGGTTCACGAAAACTACGTGATCGCCCAGACGTCCGACGGCATTGTCATTGTCGACCAGCATGCCGCCCATGAGCGGCTGGTTTACGAGCGGCTGAAAACGCAGATGGCCGAAAACGGCGTTGCGCGTCAGCTTCTTCTGGTGCCGGAGGTGATTGATCTGGGCGAGGCTGACGCAGGTCGGCTTTTGGCCCATGCGGATGGGCTGGCAGGGCTGGGGCTGCTGATTGAACCCTTCGGGGCAGGGGCCGTGGCGGTCCATGAGACGCCAGCGCTTTTGGGGCGTGTCGATGCCAGCGCTCTGGTGCGCGATATCCTTGACGAGATTACGGATATGGGACGCACGGACGCATTGGAAACGCGGCTTGATGCGATTTTATCCCGGGTGGCCTGCCATGGCTCGGTGCGGTCGGGTCGCCAAATGCGGGCCGAAGAGATGAATGCGCTTTTGCGTGAGATGGAGGCCACGCCGCTGTCGGGCCAGTGCAATCATGGTCGGCCCACTTACGTGGAACTGAAGCTGGCGGATATCGAACGGCTCTTCGGGCGGCGATGATCCAGATCGGTGAATATTCGTTCTCGCTGGATGATCCGGCGGTGGTCGCCGCTTTGGTCGGCGCGGCATTGGTGCTTTTGGTGGTGGTCCTGCTGATCGCGTCTCTGCGTGCGGCGCGGAAGTCGGCGGCCATGGCCGAACCGTTGATCTACCAGATGAACCAGTTGGGGCGGTCGGTGGACACGCTGGGTCAGGGCCAATCGCAGCTGACAGGTGGGTTGCAGATGGTGTCTGACACCCAATCCAAAGCGCAGGCCGATCTGATGTCGACGCTGGAACGGCGGTTGGCGGATGTGCAGCAACAGATGCAGGACCGGTTGGCCGATACGTCAGCGAAGTCTCAGCGTAGCCTGTTTGAAATGCAGGAAAAGGTGAATGCGGTGCTGCAGGGCGGGTCGGAAAAGACCACCAAATCGCTGACCGAGTTGGAAGCGCGGCTGAGGGCCATTGATGCCGCACAAGAGAATATCACCAAGCTGTCGAGTGATGTTCTGAGCCTGCAGGATATCTTGTCGAACAAGCAGACGCGCGGGGCGTTCGGGGAAATCCAGCTGAACGACATTGTCACCAAGGCGATGCCGGCGGACAGTTACACCATGCAGGCCAAGCTTTCGAACGGGACGCGACCCGATTGCCTGATCCATCTGCCGAACCCGCCGGGGCCCATCGTGATCGATGCAAAGTTCCCGCTGGAAGCTTACGAAGCGCTGGTGGCGGCCGACAACGATGCCGCACGCGCGCAGGCGCTAACGGCGCTGAAACAGGCGATGCGGGTGCATATCAAAGCCATTTCGGAAAAATACATCATCGACGGGGAAACCGCCGAGGGCGCGCTGATGTTTCTGCCGTCAGAAGCGGTCTACGCCGAGGTGCATGCCCGCCTGCCCGAGGTGGTGCGTGACGGGTTTGCCGCCCGGGTCTGGATTGTCTCGCCCACAACCTGCATGGCCACGCTGAACACGATGCGCGCAATCCTGAAAGACGCCCGGATGCGCGAACAAGCCGGTGCCATTCGCCGCGAATTGTCGCTATTGCACGGCGATGTGGGGCGGTTGGTCGACCGGGTGGGCAACCTTGATCGGCATTTTTCGCAGGCGTCAAAGGACATCGAAGAGATCAAGGTGTCGGCCGAGAAGGCCGGCAAACGTTCGCTTCGGCTGGACCGGTTTGAATTTGAAGAGGTCCCGGACGAGGGCGAGGCCGCCCAGGTCCTGAGATTGAATGAGCCGAAAGCCTAGATGCCCATGAACGGCTGTGCGATCCGCGGGATCCAGCTGTTGAACTTCAAAGGTGCGTCGGTGACCGCCAGACAGATGCAGTCTTCGCCCGCGTCGGCCACCGGCGTGTGGTCGAGATGCTCGTCCGCGATTTCGATGTCGCCGCGCCCGTAGCGGCCATCGTCGTCAGAAAAAGCACCCTGCAAAACCAGGGTTGCTTCGAGGCCTTTGTGCCCGTGGTCAGGCAATTTCATACCGGCAGGGATGTGCAGCAAGCGCGCGGTCGCCTTGCCGCCGGTCTTGATGACGGCGTGTTTCACCCCGCCACCGAGGCCGCGCCACTTCACATCTGCGAAATCGCGCCCGACGTAATCGATCAGCGGGGCGGGGATGACGCCGTCGCCTTCAGGCATGCGGATTTCGTCGCGCGCCGGGGTCGCGCCGTTGATCTTCGCCATCACCGCGTCAAGACTGTTTGCCTCAAGCGGTGCGGTGTTACACTCGTCCAGCAGCGAGCCGCCTACGGCGTCGAAGCTGGCCATGCGCGCGCGACACTCGTCACACATTGACACATGCGTCGCCACGATCAGGCCAAAGGCCTCAGGCAGGGTGCCGGCGGCATAGGCCATCAGCAGTTCATCGGTCAGGTGATGGTTCACGTTTTCCATACTCATCTCATCGTGTGACGGAGACGCTCAAGCGCCAGCCGTATCCTTGATTTTATAGTGCCGAGCGGCAGACCCGTCGCTGCGGCAATTTCACTGTGGCTGAGATCGCCGAAATAGGCTTTCTCGATCAATTCTCGTTGCCGGTCGGGCAGGGCTTTCATGGCCTCGCTCAACTGGTCGCTTTCCTGTTGCAGGGCCATGACGTCGGCCTGATCAGGTTCGGCTTCGGGGCCCCATGCCAGATCCTCCGGCTCGGGGCGGCGTTCCTTGCGCAGCGCATCGATCCGCCGGTTCCGCGCGATCGTAAAGATCCACGTGGCCACCGAGGCCCGCGCGGGGTCATACATGTGTGCCTTGTTCCAAAGCGTCACCATCACGTCCTGCGCACAATCCTCTGCCATGGCCTCAGCGGCCCCGGACTTCATCAAAAACGCCTTCACCCGCGGGGCGAAATGCGCAAACACTTCTTGGAAGGCAGACTGGTCCCGCTTATCGGCAATGCGCCGCATATGCGTGACCCAATCGGCCCTGTTCGCTTTTTGAGGCGTTTTGCTGGCGTTCATTTCTAACTGCATCCGAGCACCTTGTGGCGGTCTTACCGCACGAGGCAATCGGGATGCACCTGGTATTTCCAACTGCTGCACATCAAGCGACATACAAGGCTTACGCGTCAGCCCATCTGGTTGGATCACATGCAACAAAAATATTTCATGTTAATCCGGCCGTGACCGCGCCGCGTAACACTGACGATACGGAAATACTGGAGAGTTGAATGCCGTTTGAGCTTGGGCAGTCCGCACCGCGGCGCATTGCGATCATTGGTGGCGGGATATCGGGCTTGGGGGCTGCGCATTTCCTGACCGATACCGACCGGGTCGTTGTGTTCGAAGCTGGCCAGCGCATGGGCGGGCACGCGCGCACGGTCGTGGCAGGCAAGCGCGGCGACCAACCGGTCGATACCGGCTTCATCGTCTTCAACAAGGTCAATTACCCCGAGCTTACCCGCCTGTTTGAAACCCTGGACGTGCCGATTGCGCAAAGCGATATGGGCTTTGGGGCCTCGATCGCAGGTGGCCGGTTGGAATATGGGCTGCGCGGGTTGCCGGCGATCTTTGCGCAGAAAAAGAACCTGTTTGATCCCAGATTCCTGCGGATGCTGCGCGATATCATGACGTTCAACCGCGATGCGGCGGGGGCGGTGACCTCGCCGGATATGACCATCGGGGAGTTGATCAACGTCATGGGGCTGGGACCGTGGTTCCGCGACTATTATCTGACGCCGTTTTCGGGCGCGATCTGGTCGACGCCAACGCAAAAAATCCTCGACTTTCCGGCCCATGCGATGATGCGGTTTTTCGAAAACCACGCGCTGTTGTCCTATGAGGGCCAGCATCAGTGGTACACGGTCGAGGGTGGCAGCAAGGAATATGTGTCGCGTTTGACCGCCTCGCTTGAACGGCGCGGGGCCGATTTGCGGGTGAACGCGCCGGTGGCGGCTGTGCGCCGGACCCCACACGGGGTTGAGGTGCGCGCGCAAGGGGCTGAATGGGAAGCCTTTGACGATGTTGTTTTCGCCACCCATGGGGATGACAGTTTGGCGATGCTGTCGGATGCCACGGGTGTTGAGCGGACGGCCTTGTCGGCGGTGAAGTACCAGCCCAATCGCGCGGTGCTGCATTGTGATGAACGGTTGATGCCCAAGCGGCGCGCCTGCTGGTCGTCGTGGGTCTATACCGAGCCGAAAGTCAAAACGAGCGACCGGATCGGCTTGAGTTACTGGATGAATTCGCTGCAGCCGATCCCGCAAGATGACCCGATGTTTGTAACATTGAACGCGACGCAGGATATCCGCGAGGAATGCATCTACGACGAGGCGACATTTTCGCATCCGCTGTACGACCTTGATATGCTGGCCGCCCAGGACACGATCCGGGCGATCAATGGGTCGCACAACACCTGGTTCTGCGGCGCCTGGATGCGCAACGGGTTCCACGAAGATGGGTTGCAGTCGGCGCTTGATGTCGCACGGCTGATGGCCGACCGGCCCGAGGTGCAGGTGGCCGCGGAATGACCCAGGTGCTGGAACATATCCGGGGCGAGACGTTTCATGGTCGCAAGGGCGCTGTCACCAACAGCTTCCGGTACGGGATCGACTATGTCTTGTTGGATGCCGAAGCCACGGTGTCTGCCCCCTGGCCGTTTCGGCGCAACCGCGCGGGGCTGGTCGCGCTCCATGACTGCGACCATGGTGGTGCGCCCGGTCAGGGCCGCGGGGCGGCCTGGGTGCGTGAGGTTCTGGGGGAACACCAACTTGGCCATCTGGCCAACCGGATTGAGCTTTTGGCCCAGCCCAAGGTCATGGGGCATATCTTCAACCCGGTGTCTTTCTGGCTGGTGCGCGACGCAGACGATGCGCTGCGCGTGGTCGTGGCCGAGGTCACCAACACCTATGGCGACCGGCATTCCTACCTTTGCCGCCGGGCCGATCTGGCCCCGATCACGGCGGCTGACCGGATTGAGGCGGAGAAGATCTTTCATGTCTCGCCGTTCCAGCCGGTTGAGGGTGGCTATACGTTTTATTTCCGCGTTGAACCCGACCAGATCGCGATCAAGATCGACTATTCGGCGGGCGAAAACGGTGTGGTGGCAACGCTTACGGGCAAGCGGTCGCGCGCGCGCACGCGAACGCTTCTTGGGGCGATGGTTCGCAGGCCCTTTGGGTCGCGCCGCGTCCTGGCGCTGATCCATTGGCAGGCGGTGAAGCTTTGGTGGAAAGGGGCGGCATTCCGGTCGCGGCCCGAACCCCCCAAAGATGAGGTGTCGGCATGACCGATGCAGTGATGCCTGCAACGCGCGAGGCCACGGGTCTGCCGGCCTATGCAATCTTCGGTGCGACCCTGGCGGCGGCAGGCCTGCCGATTTATATCCACGCGCCGAAGTTTTATGCCGATGAATATGGTGTCGGTCTGGCGGCGATGGGGGCCGTGCTGTTCGGTTTACGCCTGATCGATGTGGTCCAGGACCCCCTGCTTGGCTGGCTGTCCGAACGCACACGTGCGCTGCGCGGTGCCGCTGTGGCTTTGGCGCTGGCTGTTCTTGCAGGGTCGATGGTCGGGCTGTTTGGGATTGCCCCGCCGGTGTCGCCGCTTTTGTGGTTTGGCCTGATGCTGACCGGGCTTTTTTCGTCGTTCAGCTTCCTGACGATCACGTTTTATGCCGAAGGGGTCGAAAAAGCCCGCCATCTGCCAGGGGGCCATGTGCGCCTGGCGGCCTGGCGCGAGACCGGCGCGCTTCTGGGCGTGACCCTTGCGGCCATGGCGCCGACGGTGCTGGCTGCGGTAGCTGGCCGACCGTTTGCGGCTTTTGCTCTGGCCTTTGTCGGTCTGGCGGTCATAGCAGGCTGGGCGATGCGGCGCGAATGGGGCCTATCAGCGCGGGTCGAACCCGGGCCTGGCATCGGTGTTGTTCTGGGCGACCCGGTCGCGCGGCGCCTGTTGATCCTTGCATTGGTGAACGCGGCCCCGGTCGCGGTATCGTCGACGCTGTTTTTGTTCTTTGTCGAAAGCCGTCTGGCGGCACCGGGCTGGGAAGGTCCATTATTGGTGCTGTTCTTTCTGGCCGCGGCCGCCTCGGCCCCGGTTTGGGGCTGGGTGGCTGGCCGGATCGGGGCGCGCCGCGCGCTTCTGGCGGGCATGGTCCTGGCGATCGTGTCCTTCGGTTTTGCCGTCACGCTGGGGTTTGGCGACACCACCGCGTTCGCCGTGATCTGCCTTGCCTCCGGGGCGGCGCTGGGCGCGGACATGACTTTGCTGCCCGCGATGTTTGCCCGACGCATGGCGGTCGTGGCACCTGACGCGGGCTCGGCCTTCGGGCTTTGGAACTTCATGACGAAATTCACGCTGGCCTTCGCCGCGGTCCTTTTATTGCCGGTTCTCGAATTGTCGGGCTTTCAGTCCGGCGCCGAAACCATCACTGACGAGGCTTTGCAGACCCTCACGCTACTTTACGCCGCGCTTCCTTGCGCGTTGAAACTCATAGCCGTTGTCCTTTTGGCAACGCTTAACATGGAAGACAGAGACCAATGACGATCCTGATCTCCTTTCTCTTTGGGGCGGTGACGCTCCTTGCGCTTGTATGGGCGCGGTTTCGATTTTTCGGATTTCGCGCGCAGAAACCGGAAGAATTTTTGGGCTCTGGGCCCGACTTTGACATTCGCGAACGGCTGAACGGGCCGATCATTTGCGAAGGCGTGATCTATGGGCCGACGGGGCGAGTCTCGTCCCGGTTTGTCGCGGATTTCGATGCGCGCTGGGACGGCAACAAAGGCGTGATGACGGAACATTTCCGGTACTCGTCGGGTGAAACGCAAGACCGCGAGTGGCGTCTGTCGCTTGGCAATGACGGGTCGATCAAGGCGGAAGCCGACGATCTTGTCGGTGCCGGCACAGGGATGCAAACCGGCGCGGGCATGGTGTTGAACTACAAGATCAAGCTGCCCGAAAGTTCGGGCGGTCATGTGCTTGATACGACGGACTGGATGTATCTGGTCGACAACGGGACGATCGTGAACCGCAGCCAGTTCCGCAAGTTCGGGATCACCGTGGCTGAGATTATCGCGACGTTGCGACCGAAAGACATGGCCGGCGCCTGATGCGGGATTGGGCTGGCAAAACCTATTGGTTGGTCGGTGCGTCCGAAGGCCTTGGCCGGTCGGTGGCCGAGGTGATGTCGCGGGCGGGCTGCAAGTTGATCTTGTCGGCCCGAAGTGCCGAACGGCTTGAAGAGCTCGCCGATGCTTTGCCGGGGGACGCCCGCGCCCTGCCGATGGATATCGGCGATGGCGACAGTGTGGCGGCGGCTGCCAAAGCGGCAGGGCAGGTCGACGGGATTGTCTGTCTGGCCAGCGTCTACTGGCCGCAAGGCGCAAAGGACATGGTGCCGTCCGAAATCGAAGCGATGTGCAATGTCAATTTCACCGGCATGGCACGGGTCTTGTCCCATGTGGTGCCCGGAATGGTCGAACGCGACGCGGGCCATATCGTTGTCACCGGGTCACTGTCGGGGTACCGCGGCCTTCCAGGTGCGATGGGGTATGCGGCCTCAAAGGCGGGGACCATGGTGCTTGCTGAATGCCTGCAGTGCGATCTCAGACGCACGGGCGTCGATGTGCAATTGATCAATCCGGGCTACATTCGCACCCGCCAGACCGACAAGAACGACTTTACGATGCCCTTCATCATGGAACCCGAGCAGGCTGCGCGGGCGTTTTTTGAACACATGAACACCTCGAAATTCCAGAAAAGCTATCCGGCGGTGTTCAGCTGGATGTTCCGGGGCGGGAATTTCCTGCCTGACTGGCTGTACTACCGCATTTGGGGCTAGGTCTTGCCTGGCGCGCCCCGTGGGGTCAAACTGGACCCAGCGGAGGGCGAAACATGCTTGAAATCTCAACCGCGAAAGTTGCCAGGGTGATCATGCTGTCGCGTGAAAACGGGCCGGATGATCCGCATCTGCATGATGACATCGGCGGGCTGAATGACGACGAAAAGGTCAACCTTGTCGCGTTGATGTGGGTTGGCCGCGGGACCTTTGAACCCGATGATCTGGCGGATGCGAAGGCGCAGGCACGCGCAGAGGCGACGGCCCCAACCGAGGAATACCTTATGGGGATCCCGGCACTTGCGGAATACCTCGAAGACGGGATGGATGCCTTGGGGATCGATGTCGCGGACGCCGAGGATCACATGTAACCGCCCGGCGCGGCGCTTGGTCCCAATGCTGCGGTGCAGCTGGCCCTATCGCGCGGGCGGAAAACTGGTCTAGGCTTGGCCGAAATGGAGACCAGGCCCGTGTCAGATACGATTCGTTTCACCCTTGATGGACAAGACGTGACCGCTGGGGCGGAGGACACCATTTGGTCCGTCGCCAAGCGGCATGGCACCACGATACCGCATCTGTGCCACAAGGATGCGCCGGGGTATGAAGCTGACGGGAATTGTCGCGCCTGCATGGTCGAAATCAATGGTGAGCGTGTGCTGGCGGCGTCCTGTGTCAGAAAGCCCACCGAAGGCATGGTTGTCAGCACCGCGTCTGAGCGTGCCGAAACCTCGCGCCGGATGGTCATGGAGCTTTTGGTCGCCGACCAACCCGACCGCGCGGCGGCCCATGATGGCGCGGCCCATCTTTGGGACATGGCCGAGGCGCAAGCCGTCGATGAAAGCCGGTTTCCTGCGCTGGAACCCGACCGGATCCCGCTTCTGGATGACAGCCATGTGGCGATGACGGTGAATTTGGATGCCTGCATTCAATGCGGGCTTTGCGTGCGGGCCTGCCGGGATGTGCAGGTCAATGATGTGATCGGGATGGCGGGCCGGGGGCATGATGCCTATCCGGTGTTTGATTTCGGCGATGACATGGGCGCTTCGACCTGCGTGGCCTGCGGCGAATGCGTGCAAGCCTGCCCCACCGGGGCTTTGATGCCGTCGGCCGTGGTGCGCGATGCAGGGCCGGGAAATTCCAAGGATTTCGACCGCGAAGTGGACAGCATCTGCCCGTTCTGTGGTGTCGGCTGCCAGGTGTCTTTGAAAGTGAAAGACGACAAGGTCGTCTATGCCGAAGGGATCAATGGGCCGGCGAATGAAGGGCGTTTGTGCGTGAAAGGCCGGTTTGGGTTCGACTACATTCACCACCCGCATCGATTGTTCAAACCGCTGATCCGGCGTGACGATGCGCCTGCAAAGGGCTTGAATGTAGACCCCGGCGATTGGTCGACCCATTTCCGCGAAGCAACCTGGGACGAAGCGCTGGATATCGCTGCAAACGGTCTGAAGGGCCGGGGTCGCGAGGTGGCAGGCTTCGGGTCGGCCAAGTGTTCGAACGAAGAAGCATATCTCTTTCAGAAGTTCATCCGGCAGGGGTTTGAGCATAACAATGTCGACCACTGCACGCGGCTGTGTCATGCAAGCTCGGTGGCCGCGTTGATGGAAAACGTGGGTTCGGGCGCTGTGACGGCCACGTTCAACGAGATTGAGAACGCCGATGTGGCGATCGTTATCGGTGCCAACCCGGTAGAAAATCACCCTGTGGCGGCGACGTTTTTCAAACAGTTCACCAAGCGGGGCGGTAAGCTGATTGTGATGGACCCGCGCGGCCAGGCGCTGGCGCGGCACGCGACCCATATGCTGCAGTTCAAGCCCGGCGCGGATGTGTCGATGCTGAATGCGATCATGCATGTGATCGTCGAAGAAGAGCTTTATGACCGCCAGTATATCGAAGGCTACACCGAAAACTGGGAGGCCGAGAAAGCCCATCTGGCCGATTTCAGCCCCGAAGCCATGGAAGATCATTGCGGCATTCCGGCCGAGACCTTGCGCGCGGTGGCCCGGGATTTCGCGACCGCCAAGGCGGGGATGATT
Source organism: Pseudomonadota bacterium (assembly GCA_038530285.1). Lineage (GTDB taxonomy): Bacteria > Pseudomonadota > Alphaproteobacteria > Rhodobacterales > Rhodobacteraceae > JASJAR01. The sequence continues at coordinate 2,033 of JBCBCY010000027.1, read as the reverse complement.
TTCTGGGGTATGGGTGTGAGCCAGCATGTCCACGGGACCGACAATTCGCGCTGCCTGATCTCGCTGGCGCTGATGTGTGGCCATGTGGGGCGCCCGGGTACGGGGCTGCATCCGCTTCGGGGTCAAAATAACGTCCAAGGGGCGTCGGATGCGGGCCTGATCCCGATGTATCTGCCCGATTATCAGCCTGTGGGCGATGACGGGGTGCGCTCGGCCTTTACCGAGGTTTGGGGTTCGGGGGATTTCTCATCCGAAAAAGGCCTGACGGTCACCGAGATACTGGACGCGGTGCATGGCGGTGACATCAAGGCGATGTATATCCTGGGCGAAAACCCGGCGATGTCGGACCCGGACGTCGACCATGCGCGCGCGGCTTTGGCGAAGCTCGACCATCTGGTGGTGCAGGATATCTTCCTGACTGAAACCGCGAACTTTGCCGATGTGATCCTGCCCGCAGGCGCGTTTTACGAAAAGTCCGGAACGGTGACGAACACCAACCGGCAGGTGCAGATGGGTCGGCCCGCCGTGCCACCGCCCGGTGAGGCGCGCGAGGATTGGTGGATTACAACGGAACTGGCCAAGCGCTGCGGCTTGCCCTGGCCGTATACGCATCCGTCCGAGGTCTTTGCAGAGATGAAGGCCAATATGGCCTCGCTCGATAACATCACATGGGACCGTTTGATGGGCGAAAGTGCCGTGACATATCCGTCCCTTGCGCCCGATGATCCCGGTCAGGCGATTGTCTTTGGTGACGGGTTCCCACGCAACGGGGGCCGTGCGAAGTTCACGCCGGCCTCTATTGTGCCACCCAATGAGGCGCCGGATGCGGATTATCCGATGGTGCTGATCACGGGGCGTCAGTTGGAACATTGGCACACGGGGTCGATGACGCGGCGCTCAAAAGTGCTGGATGCGGTTGAACCGGAAGCCAATTGCTCGCTTCACCCCAAGACCTTGCGCGCGATGGGGCTTGAGGCGGGCGATACCGTGCGGCTGACGACGCGGCGCGGATCGATCGAGATCATGGCGCGCGCAGATCGGGCGGTATCGGAAGATTGTGTCTTCATGCCGTTCGCCTTTGTCGAGGCTGCAGCCAACATTCTGACAAATCCGGCCGTCGACCCATTTGGCAAAATCCCGGAGTTCAAATACGCCGCTGTGCGCGTTGAACCTGCACACGCCGTGGCTGCCGAATAGTCAGTAGGCCGCGGCCAGTTCGCGCACAAAGGGCAGTGCCACGGATGCGGCAATCCCCACCGCTGCACCCACCGCGATGCGTGGGGCCATGCCCCCAAGGCTCGGCGCAAAGAAGCTGAGAATGGCGCAGACGAGCGCATAAAAGGCGATTGCGATTGGGTCCATGGCGGTCTCCTTGCTGGGAAGTCTAGCGGCGTCATGCTTGCCACTGAAGTGTTCTTTCTAAATGATGCGTCCTGAGAGTGGCTGGATCCCAGGGAGGAGATCATGCCGAATTTTATTAAGGTGGCAGCGCTTGCCGCGTTCACGGCCTGTCTGCCAACGCTTGTCGGTGCCGAACCGGCCGCGCTGCTGATAGGGAACAACGACTACAATGCGTTGCCAAATGCGCCCCGGGCTGAACGGCTCGGCGACGCGGGGCGTGCCTTGCGTTCCGAAGGGTTTGTTCTGCAACGGGTCACCAATGGCGGGGCCGGCAATATCCGGACCGCCTTGAGCCAGTTTGAGGCGCGCGCAGCAGAAGGCCAGGGGGCCATCGTGCTGCTGTCTGGGCGTTTTGTGCATTCCGCGACAGAGACCTATTTTCTGAATGCCGGCGCCAGAACAGCGTCTCTTGAAGGGGCACGGACCGAAGGCATCCCGATGTCCACGATCCTTGCGATGTTGGCGGAAAGTCCTGGCAAGGCCGTCTTGGCACTTGGGCATGGCGACGGGTTTAATCCACGCTCGACCTATCTGGCATCGGGGCCGGGGCAAATAGTGGCGCCGCAGGGCGTGACGATATTGACCGGACCCACGGCGAACCTGGTGCCTGTTGTGGCCGCAATTGCGCGCGG
>JBCBCY010000026.1:0-42586 GCA_038530285.1 Pseudomonadota bacterium | reverse complement strand
CCGATCTTTTGAATATGGGCCCAACCTTACCAAATTGCAAAGCTGGCGTCAGAGCGCGCTTAGTAATTCAGGCGTCGGCCAGGCGTCGGCAGGCAAGCCCAGACGTGCTTGTTCCACCTGCACCGCAGCGCGCGTTTTCGCGCCCAGAATTCCATCGACCCCGCCTACGTCATGGCCGCGCGCTTCCAGCCGCTGTTGCAGCTGTTTCATCTGGTCCTGGCTAAGCCCCGTGTCGGGGTTGCCCGCGTCAAAAACCGGCGCGCCTTCCAGCCGGGTCGCGAAGTAGGCGGCAGTGGTGACGTAGACAAAGCTTTTGTTCCACTCGAAATAAACTTCGAAATTCGGATAGGCCAGAAACGCCGGGCCGTTGCGCCCCTGGGGCAGCAACACGGATGCGGGCAAGGACTTACCGGGCAAGGCACCTGTGCGCCCGCGCACGCCCACAGCCTCCCAATCCGCGACGCTGCGCTTGGTCTCAAGCCCTGTCGCGGACCAATCAAAATCATCCCGAAGAGCAATCTCAACCAACCAAGGTTCGCCCGCGCGCCACCCCAGCGACCGCAGCATGTTCCCGCCTGACAAAAGCGCATCCGCGGGCGAGGTTTTCAGGCTGACCTTTCCGTCACCATCGCCGTCAATTCCACTTTCAATGATGTCGCCCGGCAGCATCTGGACCATGCCGATTTCTCCGGCCCAGGCGCCGGTGGTGCGGCGCGGGTCAAGCTCGCCGCGTTCGTAAAGCTCAAGCGCGGCCAAGATCTGGGGCTGGAACAATTCGGGCCGTCTGCAATCATGCCCAAGGGTGACCAGGGAATTGACGGTATTGAAATCACCCTGCACGGCGCCAAAATCGGTTTCAAACGCCCAAAACGCCAAGAGCACCCCACGCGAGACGCCATATTCGCGTTCAATCCTGGTGAACACGCTGTCCCATTTGCGCGACTGTGCCAGCCCGTTCTGCAACCGGTTCTGGCTGATCAGGCGGCGCGAGAAATCCACGAAGGGGCGCGCGAAAATGCCCTGTGACCTGTCTGCTCTCAGCGTGCGGGGGTCCTGGGCGACGCCGGAAAAGAATCTGCGCGCCGCTTCGGGTGAGGCGCCCCGCGCGACGGCTTCAGCCTCAAACGACTGAACGAACTGACCGAAACTGCCGCCGCAGGACACCGCGACCTGAGCCACAGCCGATCCGGCCCCAAAGACGGTGAAAATGACGAAAGCCAAAAAGCGCATAAAGAATCCTCCGATTGCAGCCACCCTATCGCCCCGCTGCGCCGTCTCAAGTGATGATGAGCAAGACCAGCAACTTACGAACATGGCGTGACCATTGCGCATGACTGCAGGCATCGGCGGAACTTGGCTCGCGTTAATTTTTCATGGGTGAAATTAACCATCTGTTAACGCTTTGGGCAGAAACGTGGAGATGGGGTTGTGGCCCATTGTCTGGCCACGGAGGTTTGATGAACGTCTTGATTGTCGAGAGCAATGCGGGCTTGGCGGGGCTGTGGCGCCGCCACTTAGAGCGCGGCCATGCCTTGGTTGCCATCGCGCCTGATCAAGACGCTGCCATTGAATACCTGCACAATGCGCGGCCCGATGTGATCGTTCTGGACCTGTTTCTGGACGCTGGCAGTGCCATTGCTGTGGCCGATTACGCCAGCTATCGGCGTCCGGACGCAAAGATCGTGTTTGTCACGAACACGACCTTCTTCTCGGACGGGTCGATCTTCAATCACATCCCGAACGCCTGCGCCTATCTGCAATCGGGCACGGCGCCTGAAGACCTGACAGCGATTGTTGAACACTACGGCGGCGTTCACTGAGCCACGGCGTTTTCGGTGTAACGCGACGCGGCGGCCTATGCGAACGCCTCTCTGGCGTGGGGCGCATTCCAATCGATGATCGGATTCATCGGGATGATCCGGTGCGGGTTAATGCTGTCGTGACTGTAGTGATAGTGCCGCACGATATGATCGTGCCGGACGGTCGGCGCAACGCCTGGCACCTGGTAAAGCTCGCGGGCATAGCCCCACAGGTTCGGATAATCGATCAGCCGCTTTCGATTGCACTTGAAATGCAGGTGATAGACGGAATCAAAGCGCACCAATGTCGTGAAAAGCCGCCAATCGGCTTCGGTGATCTTCGCGCCGACCAGATAGCGGTGCGCGCCCAGATGGGCTTCCAGCCGGTCAAGCTCGTCGAACAGGGCGGACACCGCAGTATCGTAAGCGCTTTGCGTGGTCGCAAAACCGGATTTGTAGACCCCGTTGTTCACGTTTGAATAGACCCGCGTATTCACCCTTTCGATGTCGTCGCGCAGCGCTTGAGGCCAGTAGTCGCGTGTATTTCCGGTAAGCCCGTCAAACGCAGAATTAAACATCCGAATAATTTCGGAGGATTCGTTGGACACGATCGTCTCGCGCTGCCGATCCCAAAGGATTGGCACCGTCACACGGCCCGAAATGGCCGGGTCGGCCTTCAGGTATATGTCACGCGCAAAGGCGAGGCCATAAAGCCTGTCGCCGGTGGCCCCGTCGAAATCCGCATCGAAGGTCCAGCCGTCAGACAACATGTCAGGATGCACCGCCGAGATGCCAATTGCGTCTTCCAGCCCCTTCAAGGCGCGAAAGATCAACGCTCGGTGCGCCCAGGGACAGGCATAAGACACATAAAGATGGTACCGCCCGGCCTCAGCGGGAAATCCGCCTTCGCCCGATGGGCCCGGGCTGCCATCTGCCGTGACCCAGTTGCGGAACGCTGATGTCGACCGCACGAACTTTCCGCCCGACGCTTTGGTGTCGTACCACTCGTCTTTCCAGACGCCGTCTACCAACTGACCCATGCGATCCTCCGATTCTGATGACTGTTAGCTAACACGTCAAATCCGCGGGCATACCCCGATGCACGCGCCAGCATTGTGCGTAAATGCGCAGCGGTTTTGCGCGAAACACTCGTCCATCGGGGATCGTTTTTTTGAGTCCTAAGAAACAGTTATCGACTTTTTGTTGACCGATGATATGTGTTGCTCACACGATGACGCATGCCGAAGGGGGATTTGGCGATGTCAGAGTATTTGCCGCGGGACGTCCGCGAAGGTCTTGAAAAAGCGCGCAAAGACCGTTTGAGAAAGCGCAGCCGGCTGAAAGTGAAAGCTGGCGACCAGTCGTTTACCATTCTGCGGTCCTGGGACACCGGATTTGCGCTTGATAGCGAAGATGCCACGCGCCTGCGCGGATTGGTCGATCTGTTCGACGGGTCGCGGCATTTGTCGCAATGCCTGATCGTGGCCTCAAGCGAGGATCGGGGTGAAACGCAGTATGAATACAAGCGCGCCACCGCTGCGGTGGATCGGGCCCCGCTCGACTATACCCGCGATGAAGATGCGCCGGTCGCTTTGCTGACCAGCTCCTGACCTCACTGAAGGTCTGAAAAAGCGTCTTGCAGGCGGGCGACAGCGTCGTCCACCCGCGCACGCTGTGTGCCAAGGTTAAACCGCCGGTAGCTTTCTCCGCCTGTGCCGAAGGCCGCGCCCTTGTTGGTGACGATACGCGCCCGGGTTTCAAGCCGCGCTGTGAGTTCGGCGTCGCTCATCCCGGTGCCGGAAAAATCCACCCAGGCAAGGTATGTCGCTTCCAACGGCATTGACCTGACCCCGGGGATCGCATTCACGCCCGCATCAAACGCCTGCCGATTGGCATCAAGATAGGCGACCTGCGCATCCGCCCAAGCGGCCCCGTCCGGCGAATAGGCCGCTTCACAGGCGCGCACCCCGGCCATATTGGGCTGGATCGATTGCCCGTGCAGCGTCTTTTGCAGCCGCGCGCGCAGCTCTGCGTCTTCGATAATGATATTGCCGTAGCGCAGCCCGGCTGTATTGAACGTTTTCGATGGGGCGGTAATCGTCACCAGCCGGTCGGCAATGTCGGTCACCTTGGCAAAGGGGACAAAGGTATGGCCCGGAAACACCAGATCGTGGTGGATTTCATCTGCAATGACATAAAGATCATGGGCGCGGGCGAAGTCTGCAACGGCCTGCAATTCGGCCGTGGTCCAGACACGCCCGCCCGGATTTTGCGGCGAACACAGGATCAACATGCGTTCGGAGCCATCCAGCAGGGCGGCGGCTGCGTCGAGGTCGAAACTCATCCGGCCGTCGTGCACCGCCAGTGGGGCCTCGATGACCCGCCGCTCGGCGACACGAACGCGTTCGGCAAAGGAATGATAGACCGGCGTGAACAACACCACACCGTCGCCCTTTTCGGTCAGCGCGTCGATGATCAGCGCCAGGGCGTTGCCCAGCCCGTGGCTTGCCAGCACCCAGGACGGGTCAATCCGCCAATCGTGCCGGGTCGACATCCACCAGGCGACCGCATCACGCGCTTTGCCCAGGTCCGAAAAATACCCCGTCACGCCGTAGTCAGCCATTGCGACAAGCGCATCGCGGATCACCGGGGCGATCTGGAAATCGGTGTCAGCCACCCACATCGGCAAGACATCCTCGCCGTCGATATCCGATACCAGCTTGGTGGCGTCCCACTTCAGGCTGCCCGTGCCGCGCCGCGTGATCAAATCATCAAAGTTCATGGCGCGAGGGATCGCCCGAGCGCGTTGTGATTGCAAGGCAAATGGCGACGGACTAGATGAAGGGGATGACCATTCGCCCGATCCTTCTGCACCCCGACCCGCGCCTGAAAAAGGTGGCCACGTCCGTCGACGCTGTCTCAGACGAGCTGAAACAGCTCGCCGAAGATATGCTGGCAACGATGTATGACGCCCCCGGCATCGGTCTGGCGGCACCCCAGGTCGGGGTTGGCCAGCGCGTTCTGGTGATGGATTGCGTCAAAGAAGAAGACGCGCCGCCAGAGCCGATGGTGCTGATCAACCCCGAGATCACCTGGACCTCGGACGAGGAAAATACGTATGAGGAAGGCTGCCTGTCGATCCCCGACCAATACGCTGATGTGGTGCGCCCGTCCGAGGTTGAGGTGCGCTGGCTTACCCTTGACGGGACCGAGGCATCGCGGCGGTTCGACGGGCTTTGGGCGACCTGTGTGCAACACGAGATCGACCATCTCGATGGCAAGCTCTTCATCGATCATCTGACGGCTCTGAAACGCCAGTTGATCACCCGCAAGGCGGTGAAAAAGAAGAAAGAGCTGGCGCGGGCGTCTTGAGTGTGCGCCCGATCCTGCGGTGGCCGGACCCACGGCTTCACACACCTGCCGCCCCGGTGGGGCCCATCGATGACACTGTGCGCGCGGTCTGGGATGATATGATCGACACGATGGACGCCATGCCCGGTGTGGGGCTTGCCGCCCCCCAGATCGGGGTCATGCAGGCGCTGGCCGTGGTCGATGCGTCCGACGCCCGCGGTCAGGCGATCCGCATGGCGGACCCGGACGTCGTTTGGGCGTCCGAAGACACCAAACCCTGGGACGAAGCCAGCCCCTGCCTGCCCGGGATCGCCGCCAAGATCATCCGACCCGACCGGGTGCGCGTGGCGTTCACGGACCAGGCCGGTGTCCGGCGCGAACAAGACTTCGTTGGGCTTTGGTCGGTCAGCGTCCAGCACCAGATCGATCACCTGGCGGGGCGATTGTTCATCGACCGGCTCAGCCGCACAAAGCGCCAGATGCTGTTGAAAAAAGTGCAAAAGGCCAAAGCATGAAACTTGTCTTCATGGGCACGCCCGATTTTTCCGTCCCGGCGCTCGATGCGCTGGTGGACGCAGGGCATGAAGTCACGGCCGTCTACACCCAACCGCCCCGGCCGGCCGGGCGCGGCAAGAAACCTCGCCCCTCGCCGGTGCAAACCCGCGCCGAGGCGCTGGGCCTGACGGTGCGCCATCCCAAAAGCCTTAGACCCGAAGACGCTAGGGGCGATTTCGCCGCCCTGGACGCTGATATCGCGGTGGTCGTGGCCTACGGATTGCTGCTGCCGCAAGCCGTGCTCGACGCGCCACGGCTTGGGTGTTTGAACATCCACGCGTCGCTTCTGCCACGCTGGCGGGGGGCGGCCCCCATTCACCGCGCGGTCATGGCCGGTGACGCCGAGACGGGCGTTTGCATCATGGGGATGGAAGCGGGGCTTGATACCGGCCCTGTGTACTTGCGCGGCGCCACAGACATCGGCGCGGAAGACACCACGGGCGATCTGCATCACCGGTTGTCGAATATGGGCGCGCGCTTGATTGTTGAGGCGCTGGATGGGTTTGATACGCGCCGCGCGACGCCCCAACCCGATGACGGCGTGACCTATGCGACCAAGATCGACAAGGCCGAGGCGCGCATCGACTGGACCCGCCCGGCAGCTGAGGTTGACCGGCAGATCCGGGGCCTGTCGCCCTTTCCCGGGGCCTGGTTTCAGGTGGGTGACGAACGGGTGAAAGTCCTGCGGTCGAGGCTGGCCGGGGGGGGCGCGTCGCCGGGCGCGGTGCTTGCTGGAACGACCGTGGCCTGCGGCGCGGGGGCCGTCGAAATGATCACACTCCAACGTGCGGGCAAAGGTCCGATGGACGCGTCCGCGTTTCTCAATGGTTTTGCCCTGCCAGACCGCCTAGGTTAATCCAAAGGCGCGCCTGACGGCGCATTTCATGCCTGATCCGCCCCACCGTGCGGCCAGCCAAAGGAAGAGATGATGGGCTTTTTTGCGTTCTTCGGGTCGTTGATCCTTGGCGGGATCGTCGGGGTCTTGTTCGAAAAGTGGGGCTTGTCCCACCACGGGGTGCTGGCCGCGGTTGTGATCGCCCTGGGTGGGACGATTTTGGTGTTCATGATCCGGGTGATGTTTCACCTCAGCCTCGGCTCGCCTGGGCTGGATGCCATTGTGGGCGCTGCGGGCGCACTGATCCTGATCCCCACGGAAGCGGCAGCCAAACGGCGGCGCGACCGGCGTTAAATCAGGGGGCGTTAAATCAGGGGGCGGTCTTGTCCGCAGTGTCGGACCGCCTCCGGCGGGCGTATTTTCGAAAGCGAAGAAGATGACCTGGTGCGCGCGAGCAGTGCGGCTCACTTGCCCGGCTTGAAGGGCTTCATCCCCGCGCGCGCAAGCGCATCCGCGCGTTCGTTTTCGGGGTGGCCTGCGTGGCCTTTGACCCATTCCCACGTCACATCGTGGCGCGCGCGCGCCTCATCCAGCCGCTGCCAGAGGTCGACGTTTTTGACGGGCTTCTTGGCCGCCGTTTTCCAGCCGTTGCGTTTCCAGCCATCGATCCAGCCGGTCACACCGTTTTTGACGTAGGCCGAATCGGTAACAACGGTGATCGAGGATGCGCGCTCGAGCGCCTCTAACGCCGCGATCGCGGCCTGCAGTTCCATCCGGTTGTTGGTTGTCTCTGCCTCACCACCTGAAAGCATGCGTTCCTTCACCACCGCGTCGCCGTCTTTGGCCTGCAACAGCGCCCCCCAGCCGCCGGGGCCGGGATTGCCCGAACAGGCCCCGTCGGTATAGGCGAAAAGATCAGCCATCCTTTGGACCCGCTGGGATGTCATCGAGCCCGACATAACCCGGCAACGCGGCAATACGGTCGAGCCAGGCCTGCACGGCGGGAACGGGCGTCAGGTCAAAGCCGCCCTTTGAGTCTGCGGTATGTGTATAAGCGTAAAGGGCGATATCCGCGATGGTCGGACCATTGCCCACCAGCCAGTCACGCCCCATCAGATGCCGTTCCATCCGCGCGAGAAGACCCTGACCGCGCTCGAGAAGCTCGGCGAGGCGTTCTGGCGTGGCAAGATGCTTGCGGTTTTCATAGGTCAGCAGGGCCGCACGGACCGCGATCACGCCTTCATGCTGGTTTTGTTCCCAGAACATCCAGGCAAGGACCTGCGCGCGGGTCAACGGATCAACCGGCAGCCAGTCGGTGCCCTCGCCCAGGTAACATAGGATCGCGTTGGATTCCGGCAGCCGCGTGCCATCTGGCAGTTCCAGCACCGGCAGTTTGCCCAAGGACAGAGTGCCCGCGGCATGGGCGGCGTCCAACGCTGGCGTCAGATATTCCATCCCCACATGCCGGTAAGGCCGCCCCAGAAAGGCTAAAAGCAGCCGGGCTTTGTAGGAATTGCCCGACGAAGGCATCGAATAAAGCGTGAAATCAGTCATTTTTGATTGCCTGTAGAATGATCCAAGGGGCGCGCGTGCCATCAAGCCCCGTTTCGGCCCCGGTTTTGCGATAATCGACGACAAACCCGGCTTGTTCCAGAAGGCCGGTTAACTCGGCGCCCTCATAATAGGCGTAAAAGCGGCCCAGCGCGTCGCGTTTTTCGCCCGTGCCCGTCTTGGTGCCGATATGAAAGCGCCCCCCGGGGGTCAGGGCCGTGGCAATGCGCGCCAGATGGGCGGGCATCTGGGCCTTGGGCGCGTGCAGAAGCGAGAAATTGGCGTATATCGCGTCGAACTCCGCCACGGCGTTTAGCGCGGAGAACTCGGCGACCTCCGCCTGAACCCCGTAGGTGTCCCGCGCCCAGGCAACAAACTCAGGCGAGGCGTCCCAGGCCAGCGCTGCAAACCCGCGCGCCATCATGCGCGCGGCCGCCTTGCCGGGACCACACCCAAGGTCGAGGATCCGGGCGCCCTTCTGCAAAACATCGAGAAACCGTTCAAGATGCGGGTCATCGCCGCCAGGGAACTTGGTGGCATAGACCTCAGCCTGGGCGGCGTAGACGCGCATGGTTTCTTCGTCCGCCATTACAAAACGCTCGCCAGACAGGCCACCACACCCAACGTCAGAAGGCCGCGCAGATGCATCCACCATGGCGGGGCAAGGCCCTGGCGCCAGAACATGAAATCAAGTGCAAGAAGTCCGATGTAGCCGGCAATCAGATAGGTGGCTGCTGACACCGGCCCGCCGCCGACGAAAAAGAACGCCCAAAGCGCCGGCAGCACCGACAGCATGTACCCAGATGTCGCCACAGCACCCGTTGCCTTGGTGGCAAACCCCCACAGCACACCGGACATGAACGCCAAGATCACCGTGCCGTATTGCAAGATGACAAAGGGGCCGACAAAGCGCGGGCCGATCAGATCAATCGTCAGCGATTGTGCGGTGGGGGAATTCATCGTTACCACGCCCCAAACGAAGGGCAAAAGCCCGGCCAGACCCAAGACCAATGCAGACCGCGGAATATCACGCATCGGCGTCAGGCACGCTCAAACGCCAATCGCCCGGCGAGGGCTGCAAAGATCGCCGCAAAGCTGCGGTTGAGCCAGCGCATGGCGGTCGCACTTTCCAAAAGACGGCTGCGCACAAAGGCCGCAAAGATCCCGTAGACGGCAAAGACTGCAAGGGTCAGCGCCATGAAAACACCGCCCAGAAGCAGCATCTCACCCGTGGCACTGGCCGGATTGCCCGACAGAAACGGCGGCAACAGCGCCAGAAAGAAGATCGACAATTTCGGGTTGAGGATATTGATCAGCGCCCCGCGCCGCGCGATCACAAACGCGGTGTCACTGGTCTTTTTGCCCTCGATCCGCAGCGCCCCGCCATCGCGCAACGCCGACCACGCAAGATACAACAGATAGGCGACGCCCGCGAACTTCACGATATTGAACAACACCGCCGAGGTATGAAGGATCGCCGCCAGCCCAAGGATTGCCGCCGCCAGATGGGGCACAATGCCCAACGTGCAGCCCAACGCGGCCACAAGGGCCGCACGGCGTCCCTGACCCAGCCCGAGGGCGAGCGTATAAAGAACGCCGGTCCCGGGGATCAACACAACGACAAGCGCTGTCATGAAAAACTGTGCCGATAGCATGGTGCCTCCAATCGGGTGCCGGGCCTTACGCCGGTTCCCGCAAAACCCGTGGGACTTTGAATTCGACGTTTTCCTTGGCTGTTTCGGCCAGTTCGACCGTCACGTCATACCGGGCGCGGAAGGCGTCGATCACTTCATTGACCAAAATCTCCGGCGCGGACGCTCCTGCCGTGATCCCAACCGATGTGATCCCTTCGAGCGCGCGCCAATCGATGTCGCTCGCGCGTTGCACCAGTTGCGCGTAAGAGCAGCCCGCGTTCGCGCCCACCTCGACCAGCCGTTTGGAATTCGACGAGTTCGGCGCGCCGATGACCAGCAAGGCATCGATCTTGCTCGCCACCGCTTTTACCGCCGCTTGCCGGTTGGTGGTCGCATAGCAGATGTCTTCCTTGTGGGGCCCGACAATGGCTGGAAACCGCGCGGTCAGGGCCGCCACGATATCCGCGGTGTCATCAACCGATAGGGTCGTCTGGGTGATATAGGCCAGCTTGTCGGGGTCGCGGGGCGTGATGGTGGCGACATCCTCCACGGTTTCCACAAGCAGGACCTCACCGTCGGGCAATTGGCCCATGGTGCCGACGGTCTCGGGGTGCCCGTCATGGCCGATCATCACCATCTGCAGCCCGTTTTTGTGGTGCCGCTCAGCTTCGATATGAACCTTCGACACCAGCGGGCAGGTTGCATCGACATAAAGCATCTCACGCCGCGCGGCTTCGGCCGGAACCGCCTTTGGCACACCGTGGGCGGAGAAGATCACCGGCCGATCAAGCGGGCATTCGTCCAGCTCTTCGACAAAGACGGCACCTTTGTCGCGCAACCCGTCGACGACGAACTTGTTGTGCACGATCTCGTGGCGCACGTAGACCGGCGCGCCCCATTTCTCAATCGCCATTTCCACAATCTTGATGGCCCGGTCCACACCGGCGCAAAAGCCACGCGGGGCGGCGAGATAAAGGGTAAGCGGAGCGTTCGACATGTCTTGTTCCTACGCATCGGCGTCGGCGCCGTAAAGGCGACAGATGTGCTCTACCGCGCGGTCAGCGCGCCGGGTTATGGCATCTTTGGTCAGTGCTGGCATGGCGCGGGTCGCACGGCGCACCTGCAAATCGCCGACGACCAGTGCCACGAAGGTTTCTGTAATCTCACCCGCATCTCCGGTCAGTTCGCCCCTGGTCATGGCCGTTTCGACCACCTCGCGCAGGCGGGGCACGACAGCGTCGCGGCCCGCACTGGCCAGCGCGGCACCTAGCGCGCCCGTCCGGTCCCCGGCTGCCGCCCGGTTGAGTGCAACAGCCGGGCCATCGGTCAAAACCTCAAGCAAAATGGGTGCGATCCGTCTGAGTGCGGCAAGCCCGTGATGTTTCGTGCTTGGCGCGCCAATGCTCTGCGCGATCCGGGCCGCATTTCGGGCCACCAGGGCGGCATAGAGGCCCTGTTTGTCCCCATACCAGCGATAGAGCGTCTCAATCGACGCAGAAGCGGCCTTTGCAATCGCGGCCATCGATGTGCCGTCAAACCCCTTTTCATCCAGAAGCTCCAAGGCCTTGGCCTCAATCGCGGCCCTGCGCGCAGTCTGCTTTTCGGCTTTCATGGCACTCCTTCAATTGACACGAAGCGTAATGTTTATTACGGATCGAAACAAGGCGTAATACGAATTACACTTCAGCAAGATTGGAGACCACAATGTCCCTATTCCTATACGCAAGTGCGCTGGTGTCGCTTGGCCTGTCAGGGGCGATATTCGGGTTCTTTTATGCCTGGGTCTGCTCGACAATGTGGGGGCTGGACACGCTGGACCCGCGCGACGCGATCCGCGCGATGCAGGCCATGAATGAGTCGGTGCGCAATGTGGTCTTCATGCCTGCATTCTTCTTCACCCCCCTTGCTCTTGGCGTGACGGCGGCGGCCGCATTTGTCGCAGGCGCGCCCCGAGCGGCCATCGCTTTTGCTGCGGCTGCGGTTGTCTATCTTGTTGGGGGTATGGGTCTGACATTGGCAGTCAACGTGCCCATGAACGAAGCCCTGGAAAAAACCCCCGTGCCGGAAACCATCGAAGCTGCCGCGGTGATCTGGGCGGATTACGCGCCACGCTGGCAGGTCTTCAACATACTTCGCACCGCCCTATCGGGCGTGGCACTGATGCTGACAGGCGCGGGATTGCTATTGCTTGGTCGGGCGGGCGCATGACGCCCGCCGCGCGCATTATTCGGTGATTGTCTCGGCTTCCGGGCTGGGTTCAACCGCGAAATCCCGTGGTTCCCGCGGCGGTCGCCCGATCACATCCTTCAGCTCGTCCAGCTCGATGAAATTGTCGGCCTGGCGGCGCAGTTCATCTGCGATCATCGGCGGCTGCGACCGTATGGTCGAAACGACCGACACCCGAACGCCTTGGCGTTGCAGGCTTTCGATCAAGGGCCGGAAATCGCCATCGCCGGAAAACAAAACGATGTGGTCGACCCGCGGGGCGAGTTCCATCGCATCCACTGCCAGTTCGATGTCCATATTGCCTTTGACTTTTCGGCGGCCCTGGCTGTCGGTGTATTCCTTGGCCGGTTTGGTGACCATGGAAAACCCGTTGTAGTGTAACCAGTCGACGAGCGGACGAATGGGTGAGTATTCGTCATTCTCCAGTAAAGCGGTGTAGTAAAACGCCCGCAACAGCTTGCCGCGACGCATGAACTCCTGTCGCAAAAGCTTGTAATCTATATCAAAGCCGAGCGACTTTGCTGCGGCGTATAAGTTTGACCCATCGATAAATAACGCGAGCCTTTCGTCCCGATAAAACATGTCGGGCATCCCTTCGTTTTTATGTGCTCCCCAAAAGGAAGAGCCCGGGGGTGACCAAGCTCAACCAGCGAAATACAGATAAGGCACGCTCACAAAAGCGCAACCAATCTTCGCGTGGGAATGACGCGTAGCATTGAAAAACTCTGTTAAGAAAGTGTAACCAAACGTAAAGGGAGCCAATTTTTTAGGCAGGTCGCTGCGGAGCGTCTTGCCATGAAAAACAGGTGTTTTTCCTTGCAGTTCCGGGCGAAGGGGCCTATCTAACGCGCTCTGTCCACCCCCGCCGGAGGTTTTCATGGCACGCGTCACCGTTGAAGATTGCGTCGATAAGGTTCCAAATCGTTTCGAATTGGTGATGCTCGCATCGCATCGCGCGCGTGAAATCGCGTCGGGCGCGGCGCTGACCATCGATCGCGACAACGATAAGAACCCCGTCGTGTCCCTGCGCGAAATCGCAGAAGAGACCCAGTCGGCCGAAGACCTGCGCGAGCGGATGATCGAAGGTCACCAGACGCAGATTGAAGTGGATGAGCCCGAAGAAGACGCCATGGCGCTTTTGATGGGCGCTGAGGCCGACAAGCCCGCCGATGACGACATGTCCGAAGAGAAACTCCTGCGCGCTTTGATGGAAGCGCAAGGGCAGCAGTAAGGGCGCCACGCCCCATGGCAGGGCCGGGATGATCGAAGCTGACGACCTGATCACCCTGGTCCGCAACTACAATCCGAAAACCAATGCTTTACTCCTCGAACAGGCCTATCTGTTCGGGGCGGCCGCACATGACGGACAGACCCGCCAGTCGGGCGAGCCCTATTTCACCCATCCCATCGCAGTCGCGGCGATCCTCGCTGAGATGCAGCTTGATGACGCCACATTGGTTACCGCATTGCTGCACGACACGATTGAGGACACGCGCCGCACCTATTCCGACCTGACCGATACTTTCGGCGAAGAGATCGCCAAACTGGTCGACGGGGTCACCAAGTTGACCAATCTGCAGCTGTCTTCGACGGAAACCAAACAGGCCGAGAACTTTCGCAAGCTTTTCATGGCCATGTCGAAAGACCTGCGCGTGATCCTTGTGAAGCTGGCGGACCGTTTGCACAACATGCGCACGATCAAGTACCAGCGCCCCGACAAACAGGCCCAGAAGGCCCGCGAAACCATGGACATCTACGCCCCATTGGCCGGCCGGATGGGCATGCAATGGATGCGCGAAGAGCTGGAGGATCTGTCGTTTCAGGTCCTCAACCCCGATGGGCGCGTGTCGATCATGCGCCGCTTTATAACGCTGCAGAAAGAAACCGGCGACGTCATCAGCCGGATCACCGACGACATCGAGACCGAGCTTGAAAAGGCCGGGATCGAGGCTGACGTGATGGGTCGGGCGAAAAAACCCTTCTCGATCTGGCGCAAGATGGAAGAGAAAGATCAGGGGTTCTCGCGGCTGTCGGACATCTATGCCTTCCGGATCGTGACGGGGTCAGAGGCGGATTGCTATTCGGTGCTTGGAGCGATCCACCAACGGTGGCGCGCTGTCCCGGGTCGCTTCAAGGACTACATCAGCCAGCCGAAATCCAATGGCTATCGGTCGATCCACACCACCGTATCGGGCCGCGATGGCCGCCGGGTCGAAGTGCAGATCCGCACCCAGGAAATGCACGAAGTCGCCGAAACCGGCGTGGCCGCGCACTGGTCCTACCGCGACGGGGTCCGGGCCGAAAACCGCTTTGCGGTCGATCCGGCGCGCTGGATTTCCACGCTGACCGAACGTTTCCTGACCGACGACGACCACGAGGATTTCCTTGAGCACGTCAAGTTGGAGATGTATCAGGACCAGGTCTTCTGTTTCACGCCCAAGGGCGAAGTGGTGAAACTGCCCAAAGGCGCGACGCCGCTGGATTTTGCCTATGCGATCCACACCCGGATCGGCGACAGCTGTGTGGGCGCCAAGGTTGACCACATCCGGGTGCCGCTCTGGACCCGGCTGAAGAACGGCCAATCGGTTGAGATCCTGACCGCCGAAGGCCAGCGCCCGCAAGGCACCTGGATGGACATCGTCGCCACGGGTCGCGCGAAGGCCGCGATCCGGCGCAGCTTGCGCGAAGAAGACCGCGAACGCTTCATCAAGCTGGGGCGCGAACTGGCCCGGGTCGCGTTCGAAAAGATTGGCAAGCGCGCAACCGACAAGGCGCTGGCCACGGCGGCCAAACAGATGGGGCTGGATGGCAGAAAGGATCTACTGGCCCAGATCGGGGCTGCCGAAGTGGCCGCCCGCGATGTGATCCGGACACTGTACCCCGAGCTTGAAGCCCGCTCAGGCGACGAGATTGACGCCGCCCGCGCCGTCGTCGGGCTGAAACCCAGCCAGACCTTTCGCCGCGCCCATTGCTGCCAGCCAGTGCCGGGCGAGCGGATCGTCGGCATTTCCTATCCCGGCAAGGGCGTGATCACCCATGCCATCGATTGCCCGGCCCTGGTTGAGGTTGAAGACAATCCCGGTCGCTGGGTCGATCTGCACTGGCAGGACGGCAAACACCCCCCCGTCCACACCGTGTCGCTGGATGTGACCATCGCCAATGATGAAGGCGTTCTGGGTCGGATCTGCACACTTGTGGGTGAACAACGGGCAAATATCTCCGATTTGGTGTTCGTTGACAGAAAACCGGACTTTTACCGCCTTATAATAGACGTGGATTTAAGAGATGTAGAACATCTGCACGCGGTGATGCTGGCGCTTGAAGCCGATAGCGATGTGGCCTCGAACCAGCGCCACCGGGACCTAGATCGAAAACCGTGACCGGTCGTTTGAGGGTGAATGGTTTTTAAACGTCGCACACCTCGGAGTTGGCTCCGCTTTATCGCCGAAGGGTTCTGGCCCCGCGGTGGCTGGGGGCGTGCGGCCCGCTATGTGGCCCACCGGCTGCAACGCCTGCCCGACCCCGCGCACAAGATCAGCCGGGGAATCGCGGCGGGGGTCTTTACGTCGTTCACGCCGTTTTTCGGCTTTCACTTCATCTTGTCGGTGATCCTGGCTTACCTCTTGCGGGGCAATGTGCTGGCCGCACTCTTGGCGACCTTCGTTGGCAACCCTGTGACGTTTCCGTTCATCGCCTCGATCTCGATGGAAATCGGATCAACGCTTCTGGGCACGCCTGCGCTGCCCCTGCCGGCTGTGATCGCGTCTTTTTCGAATGCCTCGGTCGAACTGTGGCGGAACTTCACTGCGATCTTCACGCCCGAAGTGATGCATTGGGGGCGGCTTGCCGCCTTTGTTCAGGTGGTTCTGCTGCCCTACCTGGTGGGCGGCCTGGGTCCGGGCCTGTTGGCAGCCGGGGCGGCCTATTTTTTGTCGCACCCGTTGATCGTGGCCTATCAAAAACAGCGGATCAAACGCCAGAAGGCGCGGTTTGAAAAGAAACGCGCCAAGGAAGCGCGTCGCGCCTCGAAAATCCTGTCGCGCACGACTGACCCCGCCGAATAGGGGTGACCGGCCCTGCCCGGCGCGCTAGTTAAATCGCAAACGACGGGAGACGCGACATGACAGACCTCAGACTAGGTGTGAACATCGACCACGTGGCGACTGTGCGGAATGCGCGCGGGTCCGCCTATCCTGACCCGGTGCGGGCCGCAAAAATGGCCGAAGAAGCCGGCGCCGATGGGATCACGGCGCATTTGCGCGAGGACCGCCGCCATATCTCGGACGCTGACATCGAAGGGTTGATGGAGGCGCTGACCCTGCCGTTGAACTTCGAGATGGCCGCAACCGAAGAAATGCAGGCGATTGCGCTGCGGCACAAACCCCACGCGGTGTGCCTGGTGCCCGAACGGCGCGAAGAACGCACGACCGAAGGGGGCCTGGAAGTGGCGCGCGAGGAAAACCGGCTGGCCCATTTCATCGCTCCATTGGTCGATGCCGGCTGCCGCGTGTCGATCTTTATCGCCGCCGACAAGCGCCAGATCGAGGCGGCCCATCGGATCGGTGCGCCCGTAATCGAGCTGCACACCGGCGCCTATTGCGACTTTCATGCCGAAGGCAAATTCGCCGCACGCGACGCGGAATTGGCGCGCCTGCGTGAAATGGCCGCCTTCGCGCATTCGCTGGGGCTTGAGGTTCACGCCGGGCACGGGCTGACCTACGACAGTGTCGCGCCGATTGCCGCTTTGCCGCAGGTGCGCGAGCTCAACATCGGACATTTCCTGATTGGCGAGGCGATCTTTCTGGGTCTGGCGCCGGCCATTCAGGAAATGCGGCGCATCATGGACAGCGCGCGCGCGGATCTGGCGCAAGGCGGGGCGGCCTAGGCCACGCGTTTGACGCACGCGTAGAATGGAGTGGAGCGGGGCTGCAAAGCGCGCATGCAGAAACCCTCGGTCTAGATTAACTCCATTCGCAAGGGTCACGTTCGCGTCATCTGAAGCCAAATGTGACCAAAGGACTTTCGGTTTGGCGGGCCTGACGCTGCACAGAGCAAGCGCGCGCCGCCCGGTCAGTTGGCCTTGCCACCACCGGTATAGCTGTCGTCCGGCACGCCGGGGCGACCATCGCCGGTTGGACCGCTTTTGCCCGGGCTGCTGCCACCTTCGCCAGAGGCTTGGCCAGTGATTTGGCGCGCGGCCTGGTCAAGCGGATGGACCCGCCCCTGAAGGGGACCAACACCCGGACAGGTCGCGGCAGGATGCACCGTCGTTAGATGGCCAAAACCCGGGCCCGGTGGGCTGGGCGGGAAGGTTGCCCGGCATCCTTCGGTGTCTGACGTGCGCACCCCCACCGCCAACCCATATTGAAAGGTGACAATCACATAGTTCGCGCTGTCGCCAAAGCGCGGGGCGTAGTAGCCGGGCGGGTTCGCCATCGACCGATAGATGAACTCCGTCTGGCCACCTTCGCGCACCCGTTGGGTCGGCGCCCCCCAGCGGGTGATCAATTCGGTTTCGGTGGTTTGGCCAGGCACCACAGACCCCGCCATAACCGCACGCCGGTCGGGCGTTGCAGCGATTGTTGTGTCGCGCGCAGTTTCACCGCAGGACGCCAGGATCACCAACAAAAGGGGCCAAAAAAGTCGCATGGCCCGGTCATACCCGCGGGATGGTGACCAAAGCCTTACCCGTCTTGCCAAATCCGGTCCAACCCGGCACATCGTGATCTTATGATTTTGGGCATCGGCACCGATCTTTGCAACATCGAGCGGATCACCGGCACGCTGGAGCGGTTCGGCGACCGGTTTCGCAACCGCGTCTTCACCGACATCGAACAGGCCAAGGCCAGCCGCCGCAAGGACGAGGCAGGCACCTACGCCAAACGCTGGGCCGCGAAAGAGGCCTGTTCAAAAGCACTTGGCACCGGGCTTGCGATGGGCATTGCCTGGAAAGACATGGCCGTGACCAATCTGGAAACCGGCCAACCGGTGATGGAGGTCACAGGCTGGGCGGCGGATCGGCTGGCCGAGATGACACCGCCGGGCCATGAGGCGATCATCCACGTCACCCTGACCGATGATCACCCCTGGGCCCAAGCCATCGTCATGATTGAAGCGCGGCCCGTCACACCATGATCCGCCCGGCGAAGGCGCGCGATCTGGCAAGGATCCAGGCGATCTACGCCGATGCCGTGGAGCACGGAACAGCCTCATTCGAAATCGACCCGCCCGATCTTGCTGAAATGACCCGCCGGTGGAAGGCCGTGTGTGCCGCGGGCCTGCCCTATGTCGTGGCCGAGCGTGACGGCAAGCTCGCAGGCTACGCCTATGCCGCGCGTTACCGGCCGCGCCCGGCCTACCGGTTTTCAGCCGAATGTTCCGTCTATGTGGACCCGGCCTTTTTCGGGGTCGGGCTGGGGTCGGCCTTGCTGGCTGAAGTGATCGCGCAGGCCGGGCAAGCGGGCTACCGGCAGATGATCGCGGTGATCGGGGATTCTGGCAATCTTGCGTCGCGGCGCCTGCATGCCAGCCTTGGGTTCCGCGAGGTTGGCACCTTTGAAGCCGTGGGCTTCAAGCATGGCCGGTGGCTTGATACCGTGATGATGCAGCGCGCGCTTGGCGAGGGGTCAAGAACCGACCCTTCTTGACAGGCCCCGCCCCGGCTTACATGAAGCCCCGACACCAAAGGGCAGGGTACATGGCTGATAAGGCAGACACAGGCAATCCGATCATCGAGACCGCGAAGACCGTGATCTACGCGTTGTTGATCGCCGGTGTGTTCCGCACGCTGTTCTTCCAGCCGTTCTGGATCCCGTCGGGGTCGATGAAGGATACGCTGCTGATTGGCGATTTTCTGTTCGTCAACAAGATGGCTTACGGCTATTCGCGCCATTCCTGCCCGTTTTCGATGTGCCCTTTTGAAGGGCGGCTGTTCTCGTCGGACCCCGAACGCGGCGATGTGGTGGTGTTTCGCCATCCTGTGAACGGGGCCGATTTCATCAAGCGGCTGATCGGGATGCCCGGCGATAAGATCCAGATGCAGGGCGGGGTCTTGTACATCAACGATGCAGCCGCCGCGCAGACCCCCGACGGCACATTCGATGAGATTTTTGAACGCCAGGGCCCGTCTGGGTCGCTGCCCTTGTGCAAAAACGGTGCCGTGGGCGTGGGCGGTGTCTGCACCAAAGACAAAGCGGTCGAAACCTTGCCCGAAGGCCAGACCCATTCGGTGCTGAACGCACGCGACTCGCGGCTTGACGACACCGGCGTCTTTACCGTGCCCGAAGGCCACTACTTCTTTATCGGTGACAACCGCGACAATTCCACCGACAGCCGCGTGCGCCAGCCCGCGGGCGTGGGCTTTGTGCCCGAAGACCACCTGATCGGGCGCGCCGACCGGGTGTTCTTCTCGGCCTCGGGCCGGTCGCTGTTCTTCTTTTGGCAATGGCGCGGTGACCGGTTCTTCAAGGCGATCGAGTGAAGCTGGGCGGCGACCTGAAGGCTTTTGAGACCCGTCTGGGCCACGTGTTCGCGGACGCAGAGCTTTTGGTCCGTGCGCTGACCCATCCGTCGATCTCGTCCGAAGCGCGGCCTGACAATCAGCGGTTGGAATTTCTGGGCGACCGGGTGCTGGGCCTGGCAATTGCCGAAGCCGTGCTGGCAGCAGATCAGACGGCGGCCGAAGGGGAACTGGCCCCGCGCCTGAACGCACTGGTGCGCAAGGAGACCTGTGCGGAGGTGGCGCTGGAGATTGATCTGGGCGAGGTTCTGCGGCTGGGCCGCTCTGAAACCATGTCTGGCGGGCGCCGAAAGACTGCCCTTTTGGGCGACGGGATGGAGGCTGTGATTGCTGCGGTTTACCTCGACGCGGGGTATGGCGCGGCGCGCGATCTGATCCTGCGGCTTTGGGGGGGCCGGATCGCGCAGGTGAAAGCCGATGCCCGCGACCCCAAAACCGCGCTGCAGGAATGGGCGCAGGCGCGTGGCCATGGGCTGCCGAGTTACCAAGTGGTTGGGCGGACGGGACCCGATCACGCCCCGCGCTTCACGATTGAGGTCCGGGTGAGCGATGATCTGACCGCGCTGGCCGAAGGCGCATCCAAACGCAAGGCCGAGCAGGACGCCGCTCGGGCTTTGCTTGAAAGGTTGAACACATGAGCGGAAAATTCCTTGGAAGGAATTTGAAAAAGTCTTGGGAGACTTTTGGCCGGGGCACGTCAGCGTGACGACGCGCGCAGGGTTTGTGGCCCTGATCGGCGAGCCGAATGCGGGAAAGTCGACGCTGTTGAACGCGATGGTGGGCGCGAAAGTGTCGATTGTCACGCATAAGGTGCAGACCACGCGGGCGCGCATTCGCGGAGTGGCGATCGAGGGCGAGGCACAGATCGTTTTTGTCGACACGCCCGGTCTGTTCCAGCCGCGCCGGCGGCTTGACCGGGCGATGGTGGCCGCCGCCTGGGGGGGGGCGGCGGATGCCGATGTGGTGGTTCTGCTGATCGAGGCGCACCGCGGCATCACAAAGGGTGTCGAGGCGATTTTGGACGCGTTGAGC
This sequence comes from Pseudomonadota bacterium, assembly GCA_038530285.1. Lineage (GTDB taxonomy): Bacteria > Pseudomonadota > Alphaproteobacteria > Rhodobacterales > Rhodobacteraceae > JASJAR01. Next base: position 22,084 of record JBCBCY010000026.1, on the reverse strand, counting down.
GAACGCGGACGTGATCAGACCGTGGCCCTTGCGATCAACAAGATCGACCGGGTCGAAGCGCCGGTTTTGCTGGGTCTGACGGCTGAGATGAACGAACGCTTCCCCTTTGCTGAGACCTTTATGATCTCGGCCGAGAAGGGCCACGGGGTGGACACCTTGCGCGGCTGGCTGGCGCAAAGCCTACCCGAAGGCCCCTGGCTTTACCCCGAAGACCAGATTGCGGACCTGCCGATGCGGATGATTGCCGCCGAAATGACGCGCGAAAAACTGACCCTGCGCCTGCATCAGGAATTGCCGTACCAGCTGACGGTCGAAACCGAAAACTGGGAGGACCGCAAGGATGGCTCGACCCGGATTGACCAGCTGATCTACGTCGCGCGCGACGGGCATAAGGGCATCATCCTGGGCAAGAAGGGCGAAACAATCAAATCCGTCAGCAAGGCCGCCCGGGCCGAGATTGGTGAATTCCTGGGCCGCGAGGTCCATCTGTTTTTACAGGTCAAAGTCCGGCCCGGCTGGCTGGAAGAGGCCGAGCGGTATTCCGAGATGGGGTTGGAGTTCAAGGACGGCGATACATGACGCCCCGGCTGGCAGCCCGGGTCTGGATTGACGCCTATATCAAGCGGCTCGATATCGAGATGATCCCGGCACATATCGCGCGCAAAGGCGACGCCACGGCGGGCGCGGTGCTGGTGAAACTGGCCACGATGGACGGGCAAGCCCGGCTCTTTCAACGCTCATTCGATCTGATGACCGGCGCGCGGACCTGGGTCGTTCTGGCCGAAGGGGCTGAGGCCGAGGTTGAAGAGGCGGCCCGGCGCCAGGCGACATTTGACCCTGATCTATGGGTGGTCGAGGTCGAAGACCCCAAGGGGCGCCATATGCTTGATGATCCGGGGCTTCAGGCCTGATCCGCTCTGGCGGAATTTGAGTATTTGAACCAGGGTGAAGCCCATGGAATGGCGCGAAAACGGGGTGTTGCTGTCGGCCCGCAAGCATGGCGAAACAGCGGTGATCATCGAGGTTCTGACCCGCGGGCAGGGCCTTCATGCCGGTGTGGTGCAAGGCGGGGCGTCGCGCAAGATGGCGCCGGTGCTGCAGCCGGGTGCGGAGTTGGACCTGGCCTGGCGGGCGCGGCTGTCTGAACATATCGGCAGCTTTCGCGCAGAACCCCTGCGCAGCCGCGCGCATCTGATGGACAGCCGATTGACGCTTGCGGCCTTGAACGCGACCGCTGCGCTTTTGACGTTTTCGCTCGCCGAGCGCGAGGCTCATCCCGAGCTATATGACAAGACCGTCACCTTGTTGGACATGATCGGCGAGGGGCCGGTCTGGCCGCTGGCCTATCTTAAGTGGGAAATGTATTTGTTACAGGAACTTGGCTTTGGTCTGAACTTGGAAAATTGCGCCGCCACGGGTGCGACGGACGGGTTGAAATACGTCTCTCCGCGCACCGGGAGGGCAGTGTCAGAGGCCGGTGCCGGGGTCTGGAAAGACCAACTGTTGCCTTTGTCGGCAGAGCTGACGCCTGCTGCGACCGGCGACCGGGACGGGGTTCTGCAAGGCCTGCGGGTTACGGGCCATTTCTTCGCCCATCATCTGGCCCCATCCCTGGGACAAAAACCCATTCCGCCCGCGCGTCAGCGGTTCATCGACGCGCTGTCGCGGGGCTAAAGCGGCATATTCAAAACCTATGACACGCACAAAGCGCAGTCCTTGTCGCGGGCGCCGGGCAGAAGCTCGGCCTACGCCAATCTAGGCCAGCAAACGCCGGGCAATCACCTGCGCCTGGATTTCGGCGGCACCTTCAAAGATGTTCAAAATCCGCGCGTCACACAGGATCCGGCTGATGGGATATTCCAGCGCAAAGCCGTTCCCGCCGTGGATCTGCAGCCCGTTGTCGGCTGCCGCCCAGGCCACGCGCGCGCCCAGAAGTTTTGCCATCCCCGCTTCGAGATCGCAGCGCCGCTCTTCGTCTTTCTCATTGGCGGCAAAATAGGTCAGTTGGCGCGCGACCATGATTTCAACCGCCATCATCGCGAGTTTGGAGGCCACGCGCGGGAAAGCAATCAACGGCTTGCCGAACTGCACCCGGTCTTCGGCGTAAGACATCGCCACATCCAAAGCCGATTGCGCGACACCCACCGCACGGGCGGCGGTCTGGATGCGCGCGGACTCAAACGTCTGCATCAACTGCTTGAAGCCCTGGCCTTCGGCACCGCCCAAAAGGTTTTCGCCGGCCACTTTGAAGTCATCGAAGTTGAGCGTGTATTCCTTCATGCCGCGGTAGCCCAAAACCTCAATCTCACCGCCCGAAATCCCGGGGTCCTGCCAGGGTTGCGCGTCGGTGCCGGGCGTCTTTTCGGCCAGAAACATCGACAGGCCTTTGTAGTCGTCGGTGCCCGGAACGCTGCGCGCCAGCACGGTCATCACATGGGTGCGCGCGGCATGGGTGATCCAGGTCTTGTTGCCGTTCAGCACCCAGTCGCCCGCGTCATCCTTGACCGCTTTGGTTTTGAGCGCGCCGAGGTCCGACCCGGTATTGGGTTCGGTGAACACCGCTGTCGGCAGGATTTCGGCCGACGCCAGACCCGGCAGCCACTTTTCCTTCTGCGCATCCGTGCCGCCGCACAGGATCAATTCAGCCGCGATTTCCGACCGCGTGCCCAGCGAGCCCACGCCGATATAGCCGCGCGACAGCTCTTCAGACACCACGCACATGGATGTCTTGGGCAGGCCCAGCCCGCCGTATTCTTCCGGAATTGTCAGGCCAAAGACACCCAGTTCGGCCATCTCGTTGATGATCTCTTCTGGGATCAATTCGTCCTTGAGGTGCCATTCATGGGCGTCGGGCAACACCCGGTCGCGCACGAAGCGGATGAATTGCTCGCGGATCATCTCAAATTCATCATCGAGGCCGGAATTACCGACTGTCGCCGATCCGGCCTGTTCGCGCATCAATTCCACCAGACGCAAACGCGCAGCCTGGGTGTTGCCCGCCTGCGTCAGCGTCATGACTTCGGGCGCCATCATCGCGCGCTGGTCGTCCTGGGTCAGGCCGATGTCTTGCGGGCGCAGAATTTCCGTCTGGCTCATCGGCAGGCCGCCATAGATCTGCCAGAGGTATTCACCAAAGGTGATCTGAAGGATCAGCGCTTCGGTCTCAGAAAACTTGCCGTCCGCATCCAGCCGCTCGGCCCAGACCTGCATTTGGCGTAGGGCTTCGGTATAGGTCGCGAGCCAGGCCAACCCATGGGTCGCTGTCTGTTCAGCCTCAATCAATGCGCCGGACACGCGATCGCCGTCCATGACACGGACGCGCACCTTCGCTTTCGCCGTCTCCAACAGGGCCTCAACCGGACCGACGGCCGCTTTGGTCAGCGACAACAGGTCGTCAAGGACGGGTGTCTCTGGCATTGGCGCTGTTCCATCATGCGGCATTGGTCACCTCGATATTTTCTGCACCTGCGAAGGGATAGTCGAGCGAAAACCATGACGCAAGAAGATTTCGCCATTATTCACAGATAAGACATAAAGTGTCGCGGGCGATTTGATCGTGCAGGCACGGGCATGCTTCGCTATGACCCGGGCAAGGGGCGCACATGATCGCATTGGAACCAACACTTTGGGCCGCTGTCGTGGCCATCGCGCTTTTTGCGGGCGTGGTGAAAGGGGCGGTTGGCTTTGCGATGCCGATGATCCTGATTTCCGGGCTCGGCACGTTTCTGCCCGCAGAGGTGGCGATTGCGGCGCTGATCCTGCCGACGGTGGGGTCGAATGTGTTGCAGGCCCTGCGCGGCGGGCTGGGCCATGCAATGGCTGCGATGCGCGCGCACCGGCTGTATCTGGCGATTGTGCTGGTGATGATTATGGGATCGGCTCAATTGGTGCGCCTGATGCCGGGCAACGTGATCTTCCTGATGATCGGGGTGCCGATCACACTTTTCGCCGCAACGCAGCTTTTGGGCTGGCGGCCGAAAATCGCCGCTCATATGCGGCGGCGCGCCGAGATTATCGTGGGGCTGTTTGCTGGGTTTATCGGTGGGATTGCCGGGTCATGGGGGCCGCCGACGGTGCTGTATCTGACGGCTTTGGATACGCCCAAGCGCGAGGCGGTTCAGATTCAGGGCGTGGTCTATGGCACCGGGTCACTGGTTTTGTTGGCGGCACATCTGAATTCGGGCGTGTTCACCGGCGAGCGCGCCACATTCTCAGCGCTTTTGTGCATCCCGGCGGGGCTTGGCATGCTGGCGGGGTTCTGGCTGCAGGACCGGCTAGATCAAAACCGTTTCCGGCAGCTGACCCTGATCGTTCTGGTGGTCGCAGGCGCCAACCTGATCCGGCGCGGGCTGTTGGGCTAAAGCGCAATCCGAAAAGTGAGCACCGGTTTTCGGACCCAATTGCGCGGCATGGGGCACGTGCAATCCGAAAAGTGGTCTGCGGTTTTCGGGACTCGTTGCGCGGGATGAACGACGCGCGAAATGGAAAGGGGGCCGTCCCTCCACGGCCCCCTCCTACCCCTCCTCAAGGGTTGCGCGCTAGCCGATGGCTGCTGCGCGCACGTCTTCGTCGATCTTGTCTTCGTATTGGGCGAAGTTGTCAGAGAACATTGCCACAAGCTTCTGGGCCGCAACATCATAAGCGGCTTGATCTTCCCAGGTCCGCTTTGGGTCCAGAAGGATGTCCGGCACGGCAGAGGCTTTGACATGGGTCGGCACTTCGAACCCGAAGTTCGGATCGGTCCGGTAGGGGGCCGAGGCCAGCGAGCCATCCAGCGCCGCCGTCAACAGCGCCCGGGTCGCTTTGATCGGCATCCGTGAGCCCGTACCGTAGGCGCCGCCCGTCCAGCCGGTGTTGACCAGCCAGCAGGTTGCCCCGTGCTTTGCGATCTTCGATTTCAGCATTTCGCCGTAGATTTCCGGCCGTTGCGGTAGAAACGGCGCGCCAAAGCAGGTCGAAAATGTCGGCTGTGGCTCGGTCACGCCCCGCTCGGTGCCTGCGACCTTCGACGTAAAGCCCGACAGGAAGTGGTACATCGCTTGCGCCGGGGTCAGCCGCGCAATCGGGGGCAGCACACCAAAGGCATCGCAGGTCAGCATGATGATGTTCTTGGGGTGCCCCCCAAGTGCGGTGCGCGACGCGTTGGAGATATAATCCAGCGGGTAAGCACAGCGCATGTTGGGCGTCAGGCTGTCGTCTTCGAAATCAAGCTCAAGCGTGTCAGGGTCATGGACCATATTTTCGATCACGGTGCCGAACATCGATGTGGTCGCAAAAATCTCAGGTTCGGCATCCGCCGACAGGTTGATGGTCTTGGCATAGCAGCCCCCTTCGAAGTTGAAGGTGCCGCGGTCTGACCAGCCGTGTTCATCGTCGCCGATCAGGACCCGCTCGGGGTCAGCCGACAGCGTGGTCTTGCCAGTGCCCGACAGGCCGAAGAAGACGGCGGTGTCGACAGGGTTGCCCGGTGCGTGGTTGGCCGAACAATGCATCGGCATAACGCCCTTTTCGGGCAGAAGGTAGTTCAACAGCGTGAAGACCGATTTTTTGTTTTCGCCGGCGTATTCCGTGCCACCGATCAGGATGATCCGCGCCTCGAAGTTCATCGCGATCACGGTTTCGGATTTACAATCGTGGCGCGCGGGGTCGGCCTTGAAGCTGGGCGCGTTTATGATCGTGAATTCGGGCGCGAACGTGTCGAGCTCATCGGCATCGGGCCGACGCAAGAGGTGGCGGATGAACAGAGAATGCCATGCCAGTTCGGTGACGACCCGAACGTCCAAACGGTTGGCCGGGTCCGCCCCACCAAACAGGTCCTGAACGTAATAGTCGCGCCCTTCCATATGCGTCAGCATGTCGGCGTAAAGCGTGTCGAACCCGGCGGGTGACATCGGCTGGTTGTTGTCCCACCAGATCTTGTCGGCGACATCCGGTGTGTTGACGACGTGTTTGTCCTTGGGCGACCGGCCGGTGAACTTGCCGGTGGACACCAACAGGGCCCCGCCATTGCCAAGCCTGCCTTCACCGCGTTTCAAAGCGGCTTCGATCAGCGCCGCTTCGGGCAGGTTGTAATAGACCGCACCAAGATTCTTGATGCCCTGATCTTCCAAACGTCGATTGGGATTAACCCGACCACTACCCATTTCACTGACCCTCCGAGGTGCACAAACGCCGATATGGCGCAATTCCACGCATAGGCGGCGAAGATGTGTCTGAAAACAGGTGTTACGCTAACAGTTAGCGCAACCACGCCTTTTAGAGAGACAGTTTGCGCTAACGAAGCGGGATAGGTGCCAGGATGTGGCGGATAACTTGGCGCGCGTTAAGGCTATTCTGGGCATCCGAGTGCGGTAATTTAGTCATTCCTTACGAATTCCTGCCACCGTGATGCCGTTAAGTAAGGGGTGATTCGCGATTTTGGTTGATCTGGGCAGAACCCCGCACGATTATGCCCGAAAAAAGACGCAATGCTTGTGTCAAAAGGCAGGCAGCGAGAGCAGTTAAAGGATAACGGCACATGTCGAGGATCGCACTTGTTGACGACGATCGGAATATTCTGACGTCGGTTTCGATGACGCTTGAAGCCGAAGGCTTTGAAGTTGAGACATTTAATGACGGCCAGGCCGCATTGGATGCGTTCAACAAGAAACTGCCCGATATGGCAGTGTTCGATATTAAGATGCCGCGCATGGACGGGATGGACCTGTTGCAGCGCGTGCGCCAGAAGACATCGATGCCCGTCATCTTTCTGACGTCGAAAGACGATGAGATTGATGAGGTTCTGGGCCTGCGCATGGGCGCGGACGATTACGTCAAAAAGCCTTTCTCACAGCGGCTGCTGGTCGAACGCATCCGCGCGCTTTTGCGGCGTCAGGAAGTGATCGCGGGTGACGTGGAAGGTGAGCCGGGCGAGACCAGCCAGGTTTTGCTGCGCGGTGAGCTGCGCATGGACCCTCTGCGGCACGCGGTGGCCTGGAAAGGCAAAGACGTGTCGCTGACGGTCACGGAATTCCTGCTTCTTCAGGCGCTGGCCCAACGGCCCGGCTTTGTGAAGTCGCGCGATCAGTTGATGGATGTGGCGTATGACGATCAGGTCTATGTAGACGACCGCACGATCGACAGTCATATTAAACGTCTGAGAAAAAAGATGCGGATGGTGGACAATGAGTTCTCCGCCATCGAAACCCTTTATGGTATCGGGTATCGCTACAACGAAGAGTAAGCTGGGTGCTTGCGTCGGGGTAAAAGGTGGACGGCGCAAAAACGTCTGAGAAGAAAGCCGATGTCGTACTCGGCGAAGATTGGGTCGGGGCGGATGCCGCGGCCGATACGGAACTGCGCGCGCAACGTGGGCGGCGAGGGCTGATCTCGATCAACCGCTCGCCGCTGGCGCGCAAGATCATAACCTTCAATCTGCTGGCGATCCTTGTCCTTGTGGCCGGGGTCCTGTTTTTGAACCCGTTTCGCGATAGCCTCGTGTTTCAACGCGAACGCGGGCTTGTGGTGGAAGCCAGCCTGATTGCCGAAGTGTTCGAAGCGCAATTGCCGCGCGGCGCCCCGGTCAACCTTGCAACCGGCGATGGCATCGACATTCCCGGCACGTTGGCTGAACTGGAACTTCCCAATGCGGTGGATGTGTTCGTCTATGATCAGACGGGCGGATTGATTGCCACGACCATCGGCCAGACGCGGGCCGATCCGCCGTTTCCCGAATTGGACCGGGACGGTGAATCGACCGCCATCACGGACGTCCTTAACGCCATTTGGGATGGGCTGTCGGGGGTTTTTTCGTGGGGCGCCGAACCCGAGATTGAGATGGACAGCGCGGGTCTGGCCGCGGCCCTTGTGCCCTTGGCCCTGGAATCCGGCGCCCAGATCAACACCGGGACTGATCCGGCCGGCAACACAATTTTCTCGGTCGCAACCCCGATCGCACAGGGCAACCGGGTGGTGGGCGTTGTCGCGGTGACCTCAGCCGCTGGTGAGATTGACCAGTTGGTCCGGTCCGAACGCGAACAGGTCTTGCAGATGTTTGTCATCGCGATTCTGGTGTCGATCGGGCTGTCGCTGGTCCTGGCATCAACCATCGCAAACCCGTTGTCGGACCTGGCCGCGGCGGCTGAAATCGGGTCGGAACGCTCGAACCGAAAGTTCAGCCCCGGCCGGGTGCGCATCCCCGACCTGTCGGCTCGCCCTGATGAGATCGGGCGATTGTCCGGCGCACTGCGCGGCATGGTTGCCGCCCTTTACGACCGGATTGACGCCAACGAACAATTCGCCGCTGACGTCGCCCATGAGATCAAAAACCCGTTGGCCTCCCTGAGATCCGCCGTGGGCACACTGCGCGTCGCCAAACGCCCGGATCAACGCGACAAACTTCTCGACGTGATCGAACATGACACCCGGCGGCTTGACCGGCTGGTCAGCGACATTTCCAACGCGTCACGGCTGGATTCCGAGCTGGTCAAGGAAGATGAAGAGAATTTCGACCTTTTGGAAATGGTGTCGAACCTGTCAGAGCATGTCGGCCAGGAGGCGTCGTCAAAGGGCATCGAGTTCATCACCGACCTGCCGGCGGATGCCATTATGGTCGAAGGGCTCGAAAGCCGCCTTGCCCAGGTTTTTGTGAACCTTCTGTCGAATGCCGTCAGCTTCTGTGAAGACGGTGACGCCATCCGGGTCTGGGTGCGGCGGCGCGAAAACCGGGTGCTGATCGTGGTCGAAGACACCGGCCCGGGCATTCCCGAAGAGGCACTGACGAAGATCTTCAATCGGTTCTACTCCGAACGCCCGCAAAGCGACTTTGGGAACAATTCAGGCCTTGGTCTGGCGATTTCAAAACAGATCGTCGAAGCCCATGGCGGGGTGATCTGGGCCGAGAACATCCGACCAACGGAAATCGATTCCACCTCCGAACCTCTGGGCGCGCGGTTCGTGGTCGGTCTGCCGATCTAGCCGCCTTATGAGCGCACAGGTCCATGGCGCTGTGGTCAGCTTCGGGCCGGCTGCGGTGTTGATCACAGGTGCATCGGGCGCGGGCAAGTCGGCCCTGGCGCTTCAGCTTATATCGATGGGGGCGACATTGGTGGCCGATGACCAAGTCGGCCTGGTCCGCACAGAAGATCTGGTGATCGCAAGCCCAGTCCCCGGTCTTGAAGGGCGCATTGAAGCGCGCGGCATCGGCATCATACGCACCGAATGGACCCCGCGCGCCGTGTTGCGCCTTGTGGCTGACCTCGACACATCGCCCGACACCCGCCTGCCGGATCCAAAAACGCGCACCTATCTGGGCTGCGTTCTGCCATTGGTTGAGGTGGCCGGCCTGCCAGGTGCGGCCGCGGCCCTGCGCGCGATCCTCACGGGCGGGCTGGAAGTGGCGGGTCAGGCAAAATTCATACAGGATTGATGCATCCCTGCCGCAGGTCGTAACGTCGCGCGATTTCGCCAGCCTGCGGGGCGTTGCCATCGCCAACCGCGCAGGCGTAGGGTCCGCACACCCAAGACGTGTTGCTTTGCGCCCGAAAAGGCCCAGATGAAGACCGTTGGGGGGATTGTGTGTGTTTGAGCTTTGAGCGCAGTGAAAGGGACTTTGCGTGATCGGTATTGTGATCGTGGCCCATGGTGATCTGGCCGACAGTTACAAGTCGGCCGTCGAACATGTGGTTGGTCGCCAGGATGCGATTGTGGCCATCAAGATCAGCCCTGAAACCGATCGACCCGCCAAGGAACTGGAAATCTGCGCGGCCGCCGACCGGGTCGATGTGGGCGACGGCGTCGTCGTGGTGACCGATATGTTCGGTGGATCCCCTTCAAACCTGTCGCTTCTGGCCTGCCGACCCGAAAACCGCAAGATCCTGTTTGGTGCCAACTTGCCGGCGCTGATCAAACTGGCCAAGTCACGCCACAAACCGCTCGATGTTGCGATTGCCGCGGCCGCGGCGGCGGGGCGCAAATACATCGACACTTTTGATGGGAGCTGAGGTGGACACCAGCCGCACGTTGATGATCGTGAATGAAAAGGGCTTGCACGCCAGGGCTTCGGCCAAATTGGTTGAAGTGGTCGAGGCGCATGACGCCGACGCCGACGTTATGAAGGATGGTTTGACCGCGTCCGGTGACAGCATCATGGGTCTTTTGATGTTGGCAGCGTCGCGCGGAACAACTATTGAGGTACGAACCCGCGGGCCAGAGGCGGCGCGGCTTGCAGATGCGTTGGAGGCCCTCGTCGCTGAAAAGTTCGGCGAAGAGATGTAAGGCAACAGCAAAGGGGAACGCGCAGTTTGGTCGAAAGCTCGCAGCCACGCCCGATGATGCTTCGCCGCACGGGGGGGGCTGAAACCGATGAGCCGGTGACCGATGGCACCTTGCCACGCAGCGCGCAACTTCAGGGTCAGGGCGACGGCACCCCGATCTCGGAACAGCCCTATGACCGGCGCCGGCTGTCTTATGCCAACACCTTCACCAACCCGGTGTCGCGCCGGGTCATCCAGACAATGGAGTTGTTTACCGGCAAGTTCCGTCTGCTTTATCTGATCCGCAAGTTTGAATCCAAAGGTGTGCCTCACGGACAGGATTTCTGGGCGCAGGCCTTGGACATCATGGGGATCGGGCTGAAAACGCCCGAGGCCGAGATCGCGCGCATTCCGGCAACCGGTCCTTTGGTGATCGTGGCCAACCACCCCCATGGGCTGGTCGATGGAATGGTGCTGGCGGAACTGATTGGCCGGGTGCGCACCGACTACAAGATCCTGACGCGGTCGCTGTTGACCGGTGTGGCCGAGATCGAGGAATTCATGATCCCGGTGCCTTTCCCGCATGAAGATGACGCGCTGAACAAGAACCTTGAGATGCGCCGCCGCGCGATGGACCATCTGTCACAAGGTGGCTGCGTGGTGCTGTTTCCCTCCGGCGTGGTGGCCTCATCCGACCGGATGTGGGGGCCGGCGGTTGAACGCGAATGGAACCCCTTCACCGCCAAGATGATCTTCCGGTCGGGCGCGACCGTGGTGCCGGTGAAGTTTCCCGGGCAGAACAGCCGGGTCTACCAGATTGCCAACCGGATATCGGCGACCATCCGGCAGGGGCTGTTGTTGTTCGAAGTCACCCATGCGTTGAACAGACCGCAACGCCCCTATGTGGGTCAGCCGCTGTCGCCGCAAGAAGCTGCCGAATGGAAAGCCAAACCGCGCGAGTTCATGGCCTGGTTGCGTGAAAAGACGCTAAGCTTGAAGTGATTGCGCTTAAAGTGATTGCGCCGCCTTCGGCGTCGCGGTGATGAGGGGGCGCTGCCCCCTCAAACTCCCCCGAGGTATTTTCAGCAAGAGGAAGGGCGCGAGCGGCACCTTGCCCAAAATGCGCCTACTTGGAGGCTGTGGCTTTCAAAAACCACGTCAGTGCGGCGACAACCAATGCAATCCCGCCCCCGAGGTAGACCACATCCGTGGCCCCATCCCAGGCCACGACATGGCCCAGAAACAGCACGCCAAGAACGACAATCACGACCTTAACGAGTTTGTTCTTCAGATCGTCCAGCGTGCGGATTTCAAGCCAGTCCGGCAGGCCGATATTGGGCTCGATAAAAAGCTCATAGAGCCCAAGAGCGATGATGTAGAACACCGTGCCCAGCAAGAACAGATCGATGATCTCGATAAATTCGATCGCCAAAGCCTTGGCCCCTTTTCGGCTGACCTCGCCTTCAGCAATGGTGTTTGACAGCAGCTGGACCGTTTCCATCCCGCCATAGACCAGCAGGGCCGTCGCGCCCAAAAAGGAGCCGATGACCGGAACGATCATCAGATACCGGGTGGCAGCCAGCGCGCGGTTCAGCATCAGCGGGTCGGAACCGGGGTTTCGCCGCGGTAGTCATAAAAGCCCCGGTCAGTCTTGCGGCCAAGCCAGCCGGCTTCGACATATTTCGTCAGCAAGGGGCAGGGGCGGTATTTTGTGTCGGCCAGCCCGTCGTGCAGCACGTTCATGATCGCCAGACAGGTATCAAGCCCGATGAAATCCGCCAGTTCCAAAGGCCCCATCGGATGGTTGGTGCCCAGTTTCATCGCCTTATCGATACTGTCGACCGAGCCGACACCTTCGTAAAGCGTATAGACCGCTTCATTGATCATCGGCATCAGGATCCGGTTGACGATGAAGGCGGGGAAATCTTCGGCCGCAGCTTCGACCTTGCCCAGTCGCGCGACAACCCCGGCCAGGGCCTGGTAGGTCGGATCATCGGTGGCAATGCCGCGGATAAGCTCGACCAGCTGCATCACCGGCACGGGGTTCATGAAGTGAAAGCCCATGAATTTTTCAGGCCGGTCGGTGCGCGACGCCAGCCGTGTGATCGAAATCGACGAGGTGTTCGACGTCAGGATCGTATGCGGGGCCAGATGCGGCAACAGGTCTTCGAAGATCGCCGCTTTGATGGTTTCGCGTTCTGTTGCGGCCTCGATCACCAGGTCGGTTTTGCCCAGATCGGCCAGGGTCGCCGTCGTACGGATGCGGGCCAAGGCGCTATCACGGTCGCCGGCGGTGATCTTTTCGCGCGAAACCTGCCGATCAAGATTGCCCCGGATCGTATCCAGCGCGCGCCCTAGCGCGGCTTCATCCACGTCCATCAGCAAGACGTCGTAGCCCGCCAGAGCAAAGACGTGGGCAATGCCGTTGCCCATCTGACCTGCGCCAATCACGCCAACCGATTGGATGTCCATCGCATTTCCCTCAATTTGGAAAAATCTATCGCAGCCCCCCGCCCCCCGCGCAAGGCCCGGATTAGGAAACCGGCAAGGTCTTTGTGGCAACCCTGTGGCCGGGTGAGACGATAAATTGGTGGGAATGAGATGCTGGACTCACATTCAAGGGGCGGATTGCACTATCAACACTGCTACTATGGGTCGTCCAGATTGGCGTTCCGTGGTCCTGAGGTCCCGCTTGACGGCGACTACGTCGCAGTCCTTGGCGGAAACGCGACATTTGGCAAATTTGTGCCCCAGCCCTATCCGGAACTCCTCGACAAGGTGTCTGGCATTCGCACGGTGAACCTTGGCTGTATGCACGCAGGCATGACGGCTTTTGTGGACGATCCATCCTTGATCGACATTTGTTCGCATGCACGCGCCACGATCATTCAGATCACCGGGGCCCATTGCCTCGACAACGTGTTTTACAGCCTGCATCCGCGGCGCAACGACAGGTTCATTGATGCAACCGCACGATTGCGCGCGCTTTACCCGGATGTGGACTTCACGGAGTTTCACTTCGTGCGGCACATGCTTTCGGCGCTTTATTCCACCGCGCCGGATGCTTTTCTGGATGTGGTCGATGCATTGAAACATGAATGGGTCATGCGGACGCGGGACCTTGTGCGGCAGATCAACGGGCCGGTGGTGCTGTTCTGGATGGCCGATCGCGGGCCGGACATGCCCAACACGCCCATCGCCGACCAGCTGCGCTATGATGATCCACTATTTGTCGACCGCGAGATGATCGATGCTGTCCGACGTGATGCCACCGATGTGGTGATGGCGATTGCGTCCGATACGGCTCAGAATGAGGGGTTGGCAGGCAAGATTTTCTCAGATTTCGAACGGCCCGCTGCCATGCGGATGCCCGGGCCGCTGTGGCACGCCGAAGCGGCCACAGCGTTGTTTGACGTCGTCACCGAACTGGTGCCAAGCCGACCAAAGCCGCGCCCCCGGGTCCGCCCCGAAGGCCGCGCCGAAGACCGCCCTGGGGGGCGCCCTATCCGAGCTTCTCGGTCAACTCGGGGACCGCGGTGAACAAGTCGGCCACAAGACCATAATCGGCCACCTGGAAAATCGGCGCCTCTTCATCTTTGTTGATCGCGACGATGATCTTGGAATCCTTCATCCCCGCAAGGTGTTGGATTGCGCCGGAAATCCCTACGGCCACGTAGAGATCAGGCGCCACGACCTTGCCGGTCTGCCCGACCTGCCAATCGTTGGGCGCATAGCCGGAATCGACTGCCGCACGAGACGCGCCGACGGCGGCCCCGAGTTTGTCGGCGAGTTTCTCGATCAGCGCAAAGTCGTCTTCCGACCCCACGCCGCGCCCGCCAGACACCACGACCCCGGCCGACGTCAGCTCTGGCCGGTCGCTTTCGGCCACCGCGTCTTTGACCCATTCCGACAGGCCGGGATTGTCAGCCGCCGCGATGGTTTCAACCAAAGCCGAACCACCGTCACCGGCGGCATCAAAGGTCGACGTGCGAATGGTGGCCACCACGGTCGCGTCCGCGGTTTGAACCGTTTGCACGGCATTGCCGGCATAGATCGGGCGCTCAAAAGTCTTGGGGTCGATCACGGCGGTGACTTCGGACACCACCATCACATCCAATAGGGCGGCGACCCGCGGCAAAGTATTCTTCGACGCCGCCGTCGAAGGCGCCACGATATGGGTGTAATCGCCCGCAATCGATTGGATCAGCGCGGCCACGGGTTCGGCAAGATCGTGGCCGTAGGCGGCATCATCGGCGCAAAGCACCTTGGTAACACCGTCTAGCTTAGCAGCATCATCGGCCGCCCCTGCACATCCCGCAGAGGCGCATAGCACATGCACCTCGCCCATGGCTTTCGCCGCTGTCAGGGCCTTTGCGGTCGCATCAACCGCCAGATCGCCGCCATTCACTTCTGCCATCAACAAAACAGCCATCAGACAGCTCCTGCTTCTTTGAGTTTTGCCACAAGTTCATCGACCGAACCGACGATTTCGCCCGCCTTGCGCGCCTCGGGTTCGACCGTTTTGGTGATCGTCAGGCGCGGCGCGACGTCAACGCCCAGATCGGCGGGCGTCTTTTCATCCAACGGCTTTTTCTTCGCCTTCATGATGTTGGGCAGGGACGCATAGCGCGGCTCATTCAGGCGCAGATCGACCGAGACGATCGCGGGCATTTTGACCTTGATCGTTTGCAGGCCGCCGTCAACTTCACGCGTGACATCGGCATGATCGCCACTGATCTCAAGCTTGGATGCAAAAGTGGCCTGGGACCAGCCGGTCAAGGCTGCCAGCATCTGGCCGGTGGCGTTCATGTCGTTATCAATCGCCTGCTTGCCGCAGATCACAAGGCCCGGGCCCTCTTCGTCGATCACGGCTTTCAAAAGCTTGGCCACGGCCAAGGGTTCGATGTCGGTGTGTACATCATCGGCCGCTACAATCAGGATCGCGCGATCCGCGCCCATTGCCAGCGCGGTGCGCAGGGTTTCCTGGCTTTGTTTGACGCCGATAGAAACCGCGATCACCTCTTCGGCGGTGCCCGTTTCTTTCAGGCGGATCGCCTCTTCGACAGCGATCTCGTCGAACGGGTTCATCGACATTTTGACGTTGGCCAAGTCCACCCCGGACCCATCGGCCTTCACGCGGACCTTGACGTTGTAGTCGATCACCCGCTTGACCGGAACAAGCACTTTCATCGGCGCACATCTCCTGTTGGTCGGGCCGCACGCCCGCTTCTAGCGATGATTAGCCCGGGTCCGCGCGTTGAGACAGTACAAAAACGACGCAGAGACACCGTGCAACGCAGCGTTATCGCCAGAAAACTGTGCTATGGTAGGGCCAGCCGCAACGCAATTGGGGGTCCAGATGGAAAAGGTACTCGGGCTGGGAGGCGTGTTCATTCGGGCCCGCAACCCAAAGGCTTTGGCGGCGTGGTACTGCGAAAACCTCGGGATCGATCTGGTCCCGGGCGACTATGAGACGCCAGCCTGGCAGCAATCGGCCGGAACCTGTGTTTTTGCCCCGTTTGATGCCGACACCACATACTTTCCGTCAACTCAGCAAGTGATGCTGAACTTCAGGGTGCGCTCCTTGGATGCGATCATCGGTCAATTGACGGCTGCCGGGGTTGAGGTCACCACCGATCCAGACAGCCCCCAACCCAATGGGTCTTTCGCCTGGGCCCAGGACCCCGAAGGCAACCGGTTCGAATTGTGGGAGCCGTTGGGCGAGACCTACTCCTGAGCCAACCCGTTCATCACATCGCGCAGCATCTGGTCGGCCATGGCACTGGCGGGGTGGTTCACCGTGATCGCAATGGAAATCTCGCGTTCGGGTGAAAAGCCCATGATCGCGTACCATTGAGTATTCGACCCGTTGTGCCAGATGAACCGGTCGCCGCCTTCCATGGTTTGGATGATCAGCCCCAGCCCATAGCCGGGGCTGACGGGTGTTGTCATCGCCTCACAACTGGTCTGGCTGATCGGGGCTGGCCGCCCGTCGCAGGCCGCGCGCAGGGTTTCGGCCCAGCGGTGCAGGTCCGCCAGTGTCATATGTACCGTGCCTGCCGGGCCAATCCAGCGTGGATTGTCGGCATCGTCGCGGGCGGGATCAATCGCGCGGTAAAGCCCAAAGCGCCTCCGGTGTCCCCATGGGTCGGCTGCGTCTTTTGGTGCGCCGAACCCGGCTGACGTGATGCCTGCCGGCTCCAGGATACGGCGCAACAGCAGCGTCTCCCAATCTGCGCCGGTGGCCTGTTCCAGCGCGGCACCCGCGTAGACATATCCCACGTTGGAATACGCAAACGGATCGACGCCGTCGGGGTCGGCGTCCCACATGCTTTGAAGCCGGTCGATCCGGTCCTGGGGCCCATCGCCGGTGGCCCCGCCTTCCATCACAGGACGATCAAAGGCGGTGGGAAGACGGCCGGTGTGGCTGAGTGCTGTGCGCAGCGTGGCGTTGAACCAAATGTCGGAGGCGGGCTGGTCGGGAAAATAAGGCCCTAGGGGTTCGTCGAGGTCGGCTGACCCCTCTTCGATCAGCGACATAGCTAAGGCCGCGGTCATCGACTTGGTGATTGATCCGACGTGCCAGCGGGCGTCGCGCGTGACAGGGTCACCGCGCCGATGGGTCTTGCCTGTCACCAGGACTTCAGGCGCCGCGCCACCCACTGACCAAGCCAGCCCGATGGCCATGCCGGGGTGTTTGGCGGCCACACGGGCAAAGATATCGGCGGGCTCTGCGACCGCAGGTGCCGCGATGATCACGGCCAAAGGCATCCAGGCAAATCGCATCACACAACCCTAGCAAGGGGTGCGGGATTTTTCAAAATCCCGGTCCGGAGTTTTCACAAAACTCCGCCACCGCCCCAATCAGCGGTTGGCACCTGGAACCCACAAGACATCCGCTTTGCCACCGTCGTTTTCCACACGTGCGGCCACGAAGAACCAGTCTGACAAACGGTTGAGGTATGTCACCGCCGCCTCGTTGATCGCTTCCATCGTGGCCAGTTCCACCACCAACCGTTCGGCACGGCGCGCTACGGTCCGGCACATATGCAAATGCGCCGAGGCGGGCGAGCCGCCGGGCAGAATGAAGGATCGCAAAGGTTCCAAATCACCGTTCATGACGTCGATCTCGGTTTCCAGCCTATCGGTCTGGGCGGGCGTCATGCGCAACGGCGGATATTCGGCCTCGGCGTCGAGTTCCATGTCCGGGCGGCAAAGATCAGCGCCAAGGTCAAAAAGATCGTTCTGGATCGTGGCCAGTTGCGCATCACGCGGCCCCGATGTGTTCAACCGCGCCAGACCCACGACCGCGTTCAATTCGTCGACCGTGCCATAGGCGGTCACACGCACCGAATGCTTGGCCACCCGCGCCCCGTTGCCCAAAGCGGTTTCGCCCGCGTCCCCGGTTTTGGTGTAAATCTTGTTTAGAACGACCATCAGTTGCCCCCGCCGCGCACCAGGACAAACAGCAATATCAGGACCACCGCGCCAAACTGCGCATAGATCCTGTACCGCATCAGCCGGTTTGCATGTTTTTTGTTGAAATCACCGCCTTTGGCAAAACCGCCAATGCCCGTCAGCAGAATGCCAAGCACGATCAGCACCGCGATTACGACGACGATAAAGAGTGGATCATTGAGCATGGGCTGCCTCCGGCATGTCAGACCCCGCCACATAGCGGGCGAAATCGAAAAAGCGAAGGGTCACGATGCGCGGCGCACCAACGCATCCATCGCGCGGGTGGGCAAAAGGCGTTTGAGCACATAGGCCAGCTCGGCCAGGGGTGTGATCCGGTAGCGCGCCCGGGGGCGGGGATGTTCCACCGCTTTGATGATCTTGGCCGTCACGGCCGAAGCAGGCGTTTGCTTGCGCGCGCGCATGCCTGCGTTCTCGATGAACTCGCGGCGGTAATCATCCGCGCGGGCAGAGCCTTGCCAATGGATCAGTCGGTCAAAGTTCTTTTGGGAGTTCTTCCCGAAATCGGTCGCGATCAAGCCGGGTTCGATCAGCACCACGTCAATCCCGGTGCCATGAAGTTCCAGCCGCAGGGTATCTGTCAGACCTTCGAGGGCAAATTTCGTGGCGTTGTACGCCCCGCGCCAGGGATAGGCCTGATAGCCCAAGCCTGACGAGCAATTCACGATCCGGCCCCGGCCGGCGGCGCGCATCACGGGGATCACCCGTCGTGTCAGGTCGTGCAGGCCGAACAGATTGGTGTCGAAAATCTCGCGCAGGGCCTCGGTCGGCAGGTCTTCGACCAGGGCGGGGATGCCAAAGGCGGCATTGTTGTAAAGCGCATCGAGCGTGCCGCCCGTGGCATCCAGCACGTCGGCCAGCCCGGCTTTGATGCTGGATGTATCGGCCATGTCGATTTGGGGGGCATCGAACCCTTCGCTGGCCAGGCGCGCGCAATCTTCGGCCTGCCTGCACGATGCAAACACCCGCCAGCCGCGCCGGCGCAGCGTCACGGCCGCGTCATAGCCAATGCCAGACGAACAGCCTGTGATCAGGATCGAGCGCTCTGTCATCTTCACCTCTGGACCGTGGGTTTGCCCCCGTTTACACACAGACCATGAGCAGTTCCACCGACACGCCGGAAGAGCAAAACGAGGTGGCCGAACCCCTTCGCCGTGCGATCGGGGATCGGTATCTGCAATATGCTCTGTCCACGATCATGCACCGCGCGCTGCCGGACGCCCGCGACGGGCTGAAACCGGTGCACCGGCGGATTTTGTACGCGATGCGGCGGCTCAATCTGACCGCCGAGGGCAAATTCCTGAAGTCGGCCAAAATCTCTGGCGATACGATGGGCGATTTTCACCCCCACGGCGACCAGGCGATTTACGATGCGATGGCGCGGCTGGCGCAGGATTTCAACGTCCGCTATCCGCTGGTTGATGGTCAGGGGAACTTCGGCAACGTCGACGGCGATGGCCCTGCGGCGTCGCGCTATACCGAAGCGCGCCTGACCAAGGTGGCCGAGGCGCTGCTGGACGGCCTCGACGAGGACGCGGTCGATTTTCGCGACAATTACGATGGCCGGCTGACCGAACCGGTCGTGCTGCCCGCATCGTTTCCGAACCTTCTGGCCAATGGGGCGGCGGGCATCGCGGTGGGCATGGCCACCAACATTCCGCCCCATAATATCGCCGAACTCTGCGACGCCTGCCTGCATCTGATCAAAACGCCAGAAGCGCGTGTCGACACGCTGTTGAAATACGTCCCCGGCCCCGATTTCCCCACAGGCGGTATCCTGGTTGAACCGCCCGAAAGCATCGCGGAGACCTATAAAACCGGGCGCGGCTCATTCCGGCTGCGCGCGCGCCACAGCGTCGAAGACCTCGGGCGCGGTCAATGGCAGATCATCGTCACCGAAATCCCCTATCAGGTGCAAAAGGGCAAACTGATCGAAAAGCTTGCCGAGTTGATCGACGCCAAGAAGGTGCCGATTTTTGGCGATGTGCGCGATGAAAGTGCCGAAGACATCCGCATCGTGATTGAGCCGAAGTCGAAGAACGTCGATCCCGACGTGTTGATGAACGCGCTTTATCGCAACTCCGATCTGGAAACGCGGTTTTCGCTGAACATGAATGTGCTGATCGACGGGGTAACGCCCAAAGTGTCGTCGCTGAAAGAGGTGCTGCGCGCGTTTCTCGATCACCGCCGCGAGGTTTTGGAACGCCGTGCGCGCCACCGGCTGGCGAAGATCGACCACCGGCTCGAAGTCCTTGAAGGGTTCATCACGGCGTTTTTGAACCTCGACCGGGTGATCGACATCATCCGATATGACGACGACCCCAAGGCCGCGCTGATGCGTGAGGACTGGGGCAAGACCCATGCGCGCGCGATGGATGAGGCTGATTATGTCTCCCCCGGTCCGGGCGACAGGGAATTGTCCGAAGTGCAGGCCGATGCGATCTTGAACATGCGTCTGCGGTCGCTCCGGCGGCTGGAAGAAATGGAACTGCGCGCCGAGTTTGACCGGCTGACCGAAGAACGTGCGGAACTCGAAGACCTGCTGGATACGCCTGGCAAACAATGGGACGCGATTGCCGACCAAATCCGGCAGACCAAAAAGGCCTTCGGCAAGGAGTACGACGGAGGCGCGCGCCGCACGACGTTTGACGTGGCCGCTGAGGTTGAAGACGTGCCGATCGAAGCAATGATCGAGCGTGAGCCGATCACGGTGGTCTGCTCGAAAATGGGCTGGATCCGGGCGATGACGGGCCATATCGACCTTGGCCGCGAGTTAAAATTCAAAGACGGCGACGGGCCGCGTTTCATTTTCCATGCCGAAACCACAGATAAGCTGCTGCTGTTTGGGTCAACGGGGCGGTTTTACACGATCCCGGCGGCGAACCTTCCCGGTGGGCGCGGCATGGGCGAACCCGTGCGCCTGATGGTAGACCTGCCGAATGAGGCTGAGATTGTCGATCTGTTCATCCACACGCCGGGTGGCAAGCGTGTCGTTGCCTCCACCGCGGGGGACGGTTTTGTCGTGCCCGAAGACGAAATCGTGGCCCAAACCCGGGCCGGCAAGCAGGCGCTCAACGTCAAGGACGGCGTGGTCGCCAAGGTTGCAGTCCCCGTGACGGGCGACCACGTGGCGGTGGTCAGCGAAAATGGGAAATTCCTTGTGTTCCCGCTGGAGGACCTGCCGGAGATGACCCGCGGCAAGGGCGTGCGCATCCAGAAATACAACATGGCGCGGGGGCGTCAGGGCACGCTTGAACTTGATGGCGGCCTGTCCGATCTGACGACGTTTGATTGGGCCGAAGGGCTGACCTGGTCGATGGGCGGCGGCAAAACCCGGCACGAACCCGACATGACCGAATGGCTGGGCAAACGCGCAGGCGTGGGCAAACGGCCCCCCTACGGTTTCCCAAAATCCAACCGGTTTACAAAGTGATCGTTCGTCGCCGACGGGGTATACCTTGCGGCCATTTGCGCCAATCGCGGTGGTATGACAAAGCGTGTCGCATGATCCGGTCGATCCTATGGGGTGCGGCCTTGGCGCTTTCGGCCTGCGCACCCACCGACAATATGGAAGGCCCGCCGCCCGACTTGGGCGCGTTCCGGCTAGGCCACACGGTCGTGGTGGCCGACCGCGTCGAATACGGACCGTTTTCCCGGACACTTGGCGAAGACCAGATCAAGGCGTCGGTCACCCGCGCGGTGCAAGACCGTCTGGGTCCGCCCCGCTATGACGGCGACGGGCTGTACCATCTTGGGATCCTGGTGGGGGGGTTGGTGCTGGCAGCCCCGGGTGTGCCGGGCGTTTACACCCCAAGCTCGGCTATGATCATCGAGGTCAACGTGTTCGACAATGCCACGCGCGCGAAAATCAACGACGAACCCCAACAAATGCTGGTGCGCGAAGGGATCGAAAACCTGGCCCCCATCGTCGGATCAGGCCTGGTGCGCGGCAAGGACGACCAACTCGAAAACCTGTCGTTTCAGGCCGCCGTCGCCATCCAGGAATGGCTGTTGGAAAACCCCGACTGGTTTGCGCCCAAGCCCGGCCAGGTCCGCGTGCCCTTCCCGGGCCCTGCCACCGCCACAGCCGCCAACTGACCCTTGCAAATAAGCCTTTGGGCCGCTAGACGGCGCGCCAGATGAAATCGGGGCAGACGCTCCCCCTCAGGCAAGGCTTGGAAGGCTCATGGCGAAGGAAAAGTTTGAACGTAATAAGCCGCACGTGAACATCGGCACGATTGGGCATGTTGACCACGGCAAGACGACGCTGACAGCGGCGATCACCAAGTACTTTGGTGACTTCAAGGCGTATGACCAGATCGACGGCGCGCCGGAAGAAAAAGCCCGCGGCAACACGATCTCGACCGCGCATGTGG
>JBCBCY010000025.1:0-48292 GCA_038530285.1 Pseudomonadota bacterium | reverse complement strand
CACCTCGATTGGGTCAGCTACACCGGCTACCTTTACGGCAATTTCCACTACAATCCCGCCCATATGATCGCGATCACGTTCTTCTTCACGACGACGCTCGCGCTGGCCCTTCACGGTTCGTTGATCTTGTCAGCGGCCAACCCTGAAAAGGGCAAGGAAATGCGCCAGCCCGAACATGAAGACACGTTTTTCCGCGACTTCATCGGCTATTCGATCGGGCCCCTCGGGATCCACCGGCTGGGCCTGCTACTGGCGCTCAACGCCGGGTTCTGGTCGGCCGTCTGCATCGTGATCTCCGGCACCGTTTGGTTCGACCAATGGGTGTTCTGGTGGGATTGGTACATCGAGCTGCCCTGGTGGGCTGACATTCCAGGAGGCGTAAATGGCTAGGCTCTTTCAAACCGAATACCAAAACATCTTCACACAGGTCCAAGTTCAGGGCCCGCCAGAGATGGGCATGGTCGAAGACGCCGACCTGAACGAGCGCGGCAAGGGGGCGGGGTTCTCGCAACTTGTCGGCTGGTTCGGCAACGCCCAGCTGGGGCCCTTCTATCTGGGTGGTTGGGGGCTTTTGTCCCTGGTCGCCGGGGCCACCTGGTTCGTGATGGTGGGCTTTTGGTTCTGGGCGCAGTCGGGGTTCAACCCGGCGGTGTTCATGCGCGATCTGTTCTACTTGTCGCTGGACCCGCCAAGCCCGGAATACGGGCTGCAATTCCCGCCGCTGGCAGAAGGGGGCTATTATCTGATCGCATCCTTCTTCCTGCTGGTCGCCGTAATGGCCTGGTGGGTGCGATCTTGGATCCTGGCCAACCAGCTCGGCATGGGCAAGCACGTTTGCTACGCCTTTGCCTCTGCGATCTGGCTGTTTCTGGTCCTGGGTCTGATCCGTCCGGTTCTGATGGGGTCATGGTCCGAAGCCGTCCCTTACGGCATCTTCACGCACCTTGACTGGACCAACATCTTTTCGCTGACCTACGGCAACCTGTTCTACAATCCGTTCCACGCGCTTTCGATCGTGTTCCTTTATGGCTCGACACTTTTGTTTGCGATGCACGGGGCAACCATTCTGGCCGTCACCCGCCTGGGTGGTGACCGTGAATTGGAACAGATCGCCGACCGGGGCACCGCGTCTGAACGCGCGGGTCTCTTCTGGCGCTGGACCATGGGGTTCAACGCCACGATGGAAGGGATCCACCGTTGGGCCTGGTGGTTTGCGGTGCTGACGACGCTGACCGGCGGCATCGGCATTCTGCTGACCGGCACGGTTGTCGATAACTGGTTCGTCTGGGCGCAGGATCACGGCTACGGGGCCGAGTTCAACTACGTCCCCGCAGAGACGCCAGAAGATTTCGAACCCTATCTGCCACCGCAATAAGGAGTGATGGTCATGTCCACTGAAAAGCCTTGGTATGTGGCGGAAGAGAAATCGCCCAGCCTCGCCCTTTGGATTTTCACGCAGATGTCGATGGGGGCGATCTATGCCTTCCTCGTCTGCATGGCGATCTTGTTTTTCATCCTTGTGCTGAAGTCCCTGGCGGGGCTTCTGCCTGAAGATCCAAACGCCTTGCTTGAGACGGGTAGCCGTCTTGTGCAGGCGATAGTGTAAGCCAAGGACGGTGCTTCACACCGTCCTTCGCACCGGGTTCGGACGTCTAGCCGCGTCCGTTTTCGGGGCCTCCACACCCCGGTTCCCTTCCTGTTGGCTACAGGAACCTGGCGTCGCCTGGGGTTTCCCCTCGCGACGCCTTTTTTTGCATCCTACCACGGAGGGCCCCCAATGACCAATCGCAGTACACCGACGCTTGACCGTGTCGCCTGCCCGGCGGACCTTCGGGCTTTGAAAGACAGTGATCTTGGCGCCCTGGCCGATGAGCTGCGCGATGAGGTGATCCACACCGTCAGCCACACCGGCGGGCATCTGGGGTCATCGCTGGGCGTCGTCGAATTGACCGTTGCCATTCATGCGGTGTTCAACACGCCGTTCGACAAGCTGATCTGGGACGTGGGCCACCAGTGTTACCCCCACAAGGTACTCACCGGGCGGCGCAAACAGATGCTGTCGCTGCGCCAGGGCGGGGGTCTGTCTGGCTTCACCAAACGGTCTGAATCCGATTACGACCCCTTTGGTGCTGCGCATTCGTCAACCTCGATCTCGGCCGGTCTCGGCTTTGCGGTCGCCCGCGACATGGGCCAACCCACCGGCGATGTGGTCGCCGTGATCGGCGATGGTTCAATCAGTGCTGGCATGGCCTATGAGGCGCTGAACAACGCCGGGTCCGAAGACCGGCGGATGTTCGTGATCCTGAATGACAACGAGATGTCGATCGCCCCGCCTGTGGGCGCGATGTCGTCTTATCTGTCTGGGCTATATGCCTCGCCCCTGACCGAAATGGCCGAAGGGTTTGAAGCCGCCTTGCCCGGACCGATCCGGGACCATGCGCGGCGCGCGCGCCAGTTGGTGACGGGCATTCAGGGCGGGCAGGGGACCTTGTTTGAAGAATTGGGCTGGTCCTATGTGGGCCCGGTCGATGGGCATGATCTTGATCAGCTCTTGCCGGTGCTGCGGGCCGCCCGTGCCCGCGCGACGGGGCCGGTTCTGATCCATGCCTGCACGGTAAAGGGCAAAGGCTACCAGCCCGCGGAAACCTCGGCCGATAAGTATCACGGCGTGGCCAAGTTCGATGTGGTTTCAGGCACTCAGAAGAAATCGAAATCCAATGCGCCAAGCTACACGGGCGTTTTCGGCAAGGCCCTGACGGAAGAAGCCGAACGTGACCCGCGCGTTGTGGCCGTGACCGCCGCGATGCCGTCAGGCACGGGGCTGAACATCATGGCCGACCGGTTCCCGGCGCGGGTCTTTGATGTGGGCATCGCCGAACAGCACGGCGTCACCTTTGCCGCTGGGATGGCGGCAGGGGGCTTGCGCCCCTTCTGCGCGATTTATTCGACCTTCCTGCAGCGCGGCTACGACCAGATCGTCCATGACGTGGCCCTGCAAGGCCTGCCTGTGCGCTTTGCGATTGATCGCGCGGGGCTGGTGGGCGCCGATGGCGCGACCCATGCTGGGGCCTTTGATGTGGCCTATCTGGCGAACCTGCCGGGCTTCACGGTGATGGCCGCCGCGGATGAGGCGGAATTGGTGCACATGGTTGCCACGGCAGCCGCCCATGACGAAGGCCCGATAGCATTCCGCTATCCCCGTGGTGAAGGTGCTGGCGTCGAGATGCCCGAGCGCGGCCAGGTCCTGCCCATCGGCAAGGGCCGGGTGCTGCGCGAAGGCGAAACCGTCGCACTCCTGTCTTACGGCGCGCATCTGTCTGAATGCCAAGAAGCCGCCGACCAGCTTTGGAACATGGGCATCGGCGTGACCGTCGCCGATGCGCGCTTTGCCAAGCCTTTGGATGCTGATCTGATCGGCCAGCTGGCCCGCCACCACGCGGCTTTGATCACGGTGGAAACCGGCGCGCAGGGCGGTTTTGGCGCCCATGTGCTGCACCATCTGGCCAATCGCGGGGCTTTGGACCGGGGTCTCAAGATCCGCACGATGACCCTGCCTGACAAGTTCATTGACCAGGCCAGCCCTGCTGAGATGTACGCCCAAGCCGGGCTAACGTCCGAGCAAATCGCAGCGACGGCTCTTGAAGCGCTCGGTGCTGTGACGGGTCAGTTCGGCGCAGTCAGGGCCTAGGGTTCATCCGCGCGCGCACGAAGATCACGGCTTCCATGAATGATGGCCGTGATCCTGACTTCATCTTTCAAAAGCGTGTAAAAAATCGTGTAGGGCCGGTAGGTGATTGAGCGCAGGTTCAGCCGGAACTCATCGCGGCGGCGCCCCATTTCTGGCTGTGTGCGAAGCCGCTCAATCGCTGTGATCAACCCGTCGATGTACTCAACAGCGTGGGCCTGCCCCCAATGGTCGCGGCTTTGTTGCCGTATGTCTTCCAGCTGGCGCTCTGCACTCAGCGAAAACGTAATGATCAAGCTTTGTCGCCGTAAAAGAACGCACGCAGGTCGATTTCGCGGGCGGGCTCAGCCAGGCTTTGCTGCAATTCCGAACGCAACGCTTCAAACTCTGCGCGTTCCCTTTCCATCAACCGTCGCATGCCTTCGCGCACCACTTCGGACACATTGGCATAAGCACCTGAGGCCACTTGCGCTTCGGCGTATTCCTGCATTTGCTTGGTCAGCGAGACATTGGGCATGAGATGATCCTTATGGCGGATCATGTCAGATTATGGCCAAGTTGGCCATAAAACAAGTCTAGGCGTTTTCGGTCGCCCCGAAGATCATCGCCGAATGCTCTGCCAGGTAGATGCGCAACCAGGGCGTAAACTCGTCCGGGCGCAGGGCGATCTCGGACTTCAGCACGTCCATATCAACCCAGCGCACATCTGACACCTCTTCGGGGTTCAGATTCCAGGCCAGATCGGCGGGGGCAGGGGCGGTGAAAACCTCAACCACTTCGTGTTCGATCAACCCAGCCCCCACATCGGCGCGGTATTCCACCTGGCCTTGATGGATCGGGGTCAGCCCGATGATGCCAAGTTCTTCGTCCAGCCGGCGCAAAGCGCAAACCTCGGCCGGTTCATCCCAGGCCGGATGCGTGCAACATGTGTTCGCCCAAAGCCCAGGCGTGTGGTATTTGCCTGCCGCGCGCTTTTGCAAAAGGATCTTGCGGCCTTGCATCACAAACACGCTGATCGCTTTGTGGCGCAGCCCTTGTCGATGCGCGGCGAGCTTTTCAACCGGCGTCAGGATGCCGTCGATCCAGGCGGGGATCATTGTCATTTGCGTCATGCGAAGGTCTCAGGCACCAGTCTTGTCAAATGGGCCAGGTTTTTCAGCCCGATCTTCAGATGCGCCATCGGCCGCGCCTTCACAAGCTTCTTGTTCATGTAAGCCTCAAACGTCAGGCGCTGCACGTCCACGTCATGGCACAGGCTAACGAACCGTTCGCGGCGTTCATCCGATTTGTAATAGGCATCCTGCATTGAGCGCAGGACCCGGAACACCATCTTATGTTCTTTCATGAAAAGCTTGCGCGCCAGTTGCAGGTCCGACACCCGGCCCGTGGCCAGCGCCGACATCACAGCCTCAGCCGCGACCCGGCCGCCCATCATGGCGTAGTATATCCCTTCGCCCGACGACGGTGCAACAACACCGGCGGCATCGCCTGCCAAGACCACATCGCGGCCATTGTCCCACTTTTTCAAGGGTTCCAGCGGAATGGGTGCGCCTTCACGGCGGATCGTTTCGCAGCCTTCCAGGCCCGAGGCGACGCGCAATTCGGCCGTGGCCTTTTTCAGGTCAATGCCTTCCACGCCCGTGCCCATGCCCACGCTCGCGCTGTCACCATGCGGGAAGACCCAGCCGTAGAAATCCGGACTGATCGTGCCGTCATAGATCACGTCACAGCGTTCAGGATCGTACTGGCCGATCTTGCCGGGCGCTTTGATGATTTCGTGATAGGCGATCACGTAGGGGATTTTGTCCCCGCCGGGGACTTCGCCGCGCGCCACGTTCGACCGCGCCCCATCCGCACCGATGATAAACTTGCCCGTCAGGCGCATTTCATTGCCCGACACCTTGTCGCGGTAGACCACATGGGTGCCATCCCCATCGCGTTCGATCCGCAAAAAAGTGCCCGTGTTGCGGTGCGCCCCCGCCTTGGATGCGCGCACGCGCAAGAATTCGTCGAAATGCTCGCGGTCGACCATGCCGACAAAGCCGTTCTCGATCGGGATATCCACCGCCCGCTGGGTGGGTGAGATCATCCGCGCAGTCGAAATTTTCGCCACGATCTGGCTGTCAGGAATGTCGAAATCCGCAATCAGTCGGGGCGGGATGGCCCCACCGCAGGGCTTGATACGACCGGCACGGTCAATAAACGCCACCTTGGCGCCGGACCGGGCAAGGTCTTCTGCCGCCGCCGCTCCGGATGGGCCAGCGCCCACAACTATTGCATCATAAATCATAGTCATTCTCCTGGAACGAGGGTTGGGTGAAGGGCCGGACGGCGGTCCATGATCCGCGCCGCAACAAAGGCGGCGGCCAGGAACAAACCGGCCTCAAACAGAAAGACAGTGCCAAAGGCGGGAGCCGTGTCTGTGACGCTTCGCAGAATGTCGACCGCGGCAGCGCCCACAAGGCCGCCAAAGCCAGCCGCAATTGCCTGGGCCGCGCCCCAAAGACCCATCCGGGTGCCTTCGCGGCGCGCGCGCCCCTGACCGGCCAGCGCCATCATCGACCCAATGGCCGCGACCGCGAACATACCGTTGAAAAAGCCAAGCGTGACGACGGCGGGCACGAGGACCGGTGCGCCAATCTGGCCGATAATGCAGATTATGGTAAGTGCAACCGCTGATCCCAGACAGCCGGCAATGACCCAGGCTCGAAGCGAGCCCAGCTTCAGACCCGTCGCCATCACGCCCACCAGAACCATACCCAGAAATACGCCACCGTTTTGTGCGCCAGCAAGCGAGGTTGACTGCCCGGGCGTGAACCCGAACACCAGACCCGCATAAGGCTCCAGGATCAGCTCTTGCATGAAGTAGGCTGTCATCGACAGGAATACGAAAAACGTGAAATGCCGCGCGGTGCGTTCCGACCAGATCTCGGCCAACCCTTCGCGGAACGGCAGGGTTTCGGGTTCCGGGCGGGCTTGCACGTTGCGTTCAACCCCCCAAACCGCCAGCCCGGTCATGGCAAGTGCGGCCAGAACGACCACACCGACGATGCGCAGCAAAACGGCGTGGCTGTAAGGATCAAGCATCGAACCCACCACGCCTGCGGTCACCGCGATGCCGAAAATCATCATCAACCAGGTGATCGTGGCCGCCGCCGCGCGACGCTCAGGGGCTGTTGCCGTGGCCAGAAGAGCCAGCAGCGACGTGCCCGATGCACCCACACCCAGACCGATCAGCGCGTAGCAGATGATCGACAGGGTCAAACCAAGCACGAAGGAGGTTTCAAAGATTGGGATCGCCGCCGCCGCGCCAAACGCGCCAAGACCCAAAGCCGCCATCCCGGCGATGATCCAGCGGGTGCGGTGGCCCACAGTGTCGGATAAAAAGCCCCAGTTCGGCCGGGTGATCTGAATGCCGTAGTGCAGCGCGACCAAGGCGCCCGGCAGAACCGCCGGCAGGGCCAGTTCCACCACCATCAGCCGGTTCAAGGTCGACGTCGTCAGCACCACAATCGCGCCAAGCGCCATTTGCACCAGACCCAACCGGATGATCTTGGCCCAAGACAGCGTCATGCCAGCCCCCGCAGCGCAAAGGCAGCAATCATCATGCCTGAGATATAAAGCAGGACGCCTGTGCCGTTGTACCAGGGCGCCTTGCCCTTGGGGTCACGGAACAAAACCCGCATCGCGGCAAATTGCAAAACCAACAGGCCGGTGATTGCCAGCGCGTGCCAGGGCTTGCCCCAGATCAGCAGCATCGCGATCACCAGCGTTTGCGGCAAGGCCATACCGACACAGGCGATCTTGGCGGCAACCTCAGGTCCCAGAACAGCGGGTAAGGACCGCACGCCGGTGGCCCGATCACCTTCCAGCGCCTTGAAATCATTCAGCGTCATGATCCCGTGGGCGCCAAGTCCGTACAACAGGGCGATCATGACAACCTCAAACCGCGGCGCGCCGGCGGCCAAAACGGCCGCGCCCGTGAACCACGGCAGGGTCTCATACGACAGGCCCACAAGCCCCGGCCCCCACCAGCCTGACCGCTTCCAGCGAAACGGCGGCGCGGAATAGACCCAGGCCGCGACAACAGCGACACCCGTCGCACCAAAGCCCCAAGGGCCAAGCTGCCAGCCAACAAAAAGGGCCAGAACCGACATCACAAGTGCGACCCACAGCCCCCAGCGGCCAGGCACCCGACCTGACGGGATCGGGCGGTCAGGCTCGTTGATTGCATCCACATGCCGGTCGCACCAATCATTGGCCGCCTGGCTCATCCCGCAGACGATGGGACCGGCCAGGATCACGCCCAGAACCACAATCTCCCACTGTCCGGCGGGCCAAACACCCGACGACACGATCCCGCAAAGATACGCCCACATCGGTGGGAACCACGTGATCGGTTTGATCAACTGGAGAAGGGCTGCGGGCTCGGGGTAACGGCGCGGCTGTAAAGTGTCCCTGACATACATGTGTCAACTAAACTATACACATCCACCGAAGACAAGGATTCTATTAGGTGGACACTTGGCTGCGCGGGTTAGTCGCGGCTGAGGAGATCGTATTTCCTGAGCTTCACATAAAGGCTCTGACGCGACAGGCCCAACATCTCAGCCGCGGCCACTCGGTTGTTCCGGGTCAGCTCAACCGCGGTTTCGATGCACATCTTCTCGATCACATCGGTCGTCTCGGTCACGATCTCTTTCAGGGTCGCCGACCCGACCAGTTCCATCACGCTGCGCACGTTTTCATCTTTGCGCCCGCCCGAGCCTGCCACCGGCCGTACCGTATCCACACGGCTGGTGTCACGGATCACAAACACAATCGACGGCGCAGTGCGATCGTTCAGGAAGGTCGCCGAAATCTCAGCCGGTGTCTCGGCCCCGAAATCGGATTGCAGTTTGGTGCCATAAATCCGCATCTTGCCCGACCGGACGGCGTTTTCGATCAAGACCTTCAGATCGATCTGGCCGCGCACCAGGAAATCGCCCATGGATTTGCCGCGCACATGGGTCAGGTGCGGCGCATCGATCAACGACAAAAAGGCTTCGTTCGCCGCAAGGATGGACCCGGATTTGTCCGTAAAGACAATTGCATCGACAGCGTCTTGATAAAACCCTGTCAGATCTTCCTTCATGCTTTCGTTGGGGGCGGCTTTGTCATCGACCGCTTCGATCCGACACAAAAGGGTGCGTTCGCCCGCCGCCCGGAACACCCGTGGCAACAGATTGACCGGCATCATCGATCCTTTGGCGGTGGCCTGAACCGGATCGGGATTGTCCTCAGCCGCGGCGGCCAGCAACATGTCCACAAGTCCGCCAGACTTGCGGCCATCGAAAGCGGCGGCAAAATTGGTATCTGTCATCGCGTCAGCACTTGCCCCCAGCAGCGACGCTGCCGCGGCATTGGCTTCGATCACCTGGCCGGTGGATGCTGAAACAAACACCACCGCGTCACGGGTCGCTTCCATCAGCACCCGAAACCGCGTGTGGCTCTCGCGGTGCACTTCGTAATCACGCTCCAGCGCCATCTGTGCGTTCACAAGCTGTTGCTGCATCTCTGCAATCGGGCGAAGGTCCCGGCCCAGCATCAAAATCGCGCCTTCGGGTCCAATCCGGTGCAGCGAATAGCGCACGGGAAATTCCAGCTGGGCATTGTCGGAATGATTAAGCTCCAGCGCCCGGCCTAGGTCTTTGCCCGCATTGAACCGTTCGAGCTGCGCATCAAGCTTTGGCACGCTTTCAACCGTCAGGAAGTCGCGAATGTCGCGGCCTTCCCAATGATCAAGCTTTTCGAAGGTCGCATGGGCAGGATTTGTCAGCACCGACAAAATGCGCCCCACGTCTGAGATCACGACCGCAACATCAGAGGCCGTCGCGATAATATCGCCCAGCACGTCAGGCGCAATCAAAGGGATTGCACCCGTACTCCAATACTTCATGCCACGGCTGGTCAGAGCCTTATCTCCCTTGCCTAAATCGGGCTGTCGGCGTTCGCTGGTATCTTCGCTTCGCTGGCGAATTCTTTGATTTTCAATCCGCACTTTTTCAACGCCTCGTCGACATTCGAAGTGATGTAATCCGCACGAACGTGCTTCTCCACCGCAATTCCGCGTTCGACAACGGACCCACCAACGATGACGGGGGTCTGGCTGCGAACAGCCCGTTTGATTTTATTCACAAATCTATCAATCTTCGCAAGCTTTTGGCTGTGCGAGGCCGAAATCAAGATCGCATCATATCGCGTCCGGCCAATCGCCAGCAAAACCTCCGATTCTTCGGTGCCCAGAAACAGGCGCACAGACACATGCTGCCGGCGCAACCGGCTGGTTAGAACCATCGCCCCAAGCGTATGGGTTTCGTCTTCGGGCACGATCACAGCCACCGAGCCCACGTTGCGCGCCAGAGGGTCCGGATCAGGGGCACCAAGATCACGCACCAGCGCTTGCAACCGGGCTGACCCGATGGTGACATCCGCAAAGCTCATGTTGTCTTCGCACCACGCATCGCCCAGACGCTGTGCCACAAGCGGGATCAGATCTTCAGCAATCTGCACATCGGGGATCCCCGCTGCGCGCAGTTCCGCCAGAACCGACATGCGGCGTTCGGGGTTGCGGTCAAGCACGGCATGTTCCAGCCGCTGGATCATCGTTTCGGCAATCCGCGCATCGACGGCAGACCGGCGACTTGCCAGCACAGACAACGCCTGGCTTGCCAACGAAACCAAGGCTCCGCCATCTTTGGCTTGCTTATCTTTCCTCGAACGATCTGGGCCGTCCATCATCGGACTTCTCCACCGTAGCGCCTGACACCATTCCTGCGTGGCCGGGCGCGGATGCGTCACTATGCGCCGTTTTTGGACAGTACACAATGTCAAAGCGAATTGACAGTTTTCAGGTCGCTTCCAAGCCTCACATCTTCGACACCCAAATTTTCCTGGGATTTCCGAGTCTTTCACATGGTCAGAAGTGTCCCAAGTTGACACATCGAACTGACATTTAATGTGTAAGGTAATATTGACACTTTGCCAGGGCCGCGCTTACTCTCGACCAACACCGCAGTCCCGGGGAGGACAATGTCCAATAGACATCACAAAGCCGGTCGGGGAACGCGGATCTACACACCCGACGAGCGCAAGCGCCGCGATGCAACGCGGTGGACCCTGGTTCAGGGGCTGTTGGCGCCCGCGCAATTCCTGGTGTTTCTGATCTCGCTGGCGCTGGTGCTGCGGTTCTTGTGGACCGGCGAGGGCTACATGGCCGCGACCATCTCAATCGTCGTGAAAACCCTGTTTTTATACGCGATTATGATCACCGGCTCGATCTGGGAAAAGGTCGTTTTCGGCCGTTGGCTGTTTGCACCCGCCTTCTTTTGGGAAGACGTGTTCTCCTTTGTGGTGATCGCGCTGCACACACTTTATCTATGGGGTCTGGTCACCGGGTCTTACGGTCCTGACGCGCTGATCGTGATCGCGCTGGCCGCTTATGCGACCTACGTCATCAACGCCGGGCAGTTCCTGTGGAAGCTGCGACTCGCGCGAATGGAATCGCCCGCATGAACCGGCCCCTGACACCCCCCACCGGCCCCGGCTGCCTCGACACGCCCGTGCTAAAAGAGCGCGGCCAGCGCGAGGTGTTCTGCGGATTAACCGGCATCGTCTGGCTGCACCGCAAAATGCAGGACGCATTTTTTCTGGTCGTCGGCTCGCGCACATGCGCCCATCTTCTGCAATCGGCCGCCGGCGTGATGATCTTCGCCGAACCCCGATTCGGCACCGCGATCCTGGAAGAAACCGATCTGGCGGGTCTGGCAGATGCCAATGACGAGCTCGACCGCGAAGTCGCGCGCCTTCTGGATCGCCGCCCCGATATCCGGCGATTGTTTCTGGTCGGCTCTTGCCCCTCTGAAGTGATCAAGCTTGATTTGCACCGCGCCGCTGAACGCCTGACCATTCAGCATGGGCCCCATGTGATGGTGCAGAACTATTCGGGGTCGGGGATTGAAACGACATTCACCCAAGGCGAAGACGCCTGCCTGACCACCATCGTGGATGCAGCACCCGAAACCACGGCCGAGCAATTCATGCTGGTGGGCGCGCTGCCGGATGTGGTCGAAGACCAAGCACTTGGTCTTTTAGACCAGATTGGCGTCAAACACGTGGTCTCACTGCCCGCCCGGCGCGTCGATGACACCGCCGCTGTGGGACCGAACACGAAATTCGCGCTCGCCCAACCGTTCCTGGGTGACACCCACGCCGCCCTTGTCCGGCGCGGGGCCCAGCACATTGCGGCCCCCTTCCCTTTTGGCGAAGCGGGCACAACCCTTTGGCTTTACGCCATCGCCGATGCCTTCGGGATCGACCGTGCGGTCGTGGACCGGGTGACCGAAGCACCCCGGGCGCGGGCTCGCAAAGCCATCGCCGCCCGGGCCGAAGCGCTTTCGGGCAAATCGCTGTTCTTTTTTCCAGACAGCCAGCTGGAAATTCCCCTGGCGCGGTTTTTGACCCGCGAATGCGGGATGACGGCGGTGGAAATCGGCACGCCGTTCCTGCACCGCGGTCTGCATGGGCCCGATCTTGAACTGATCGAAGCGGGCCCGACGATCTCTGAAGGCCAGGACGTTGACCGCCAGCTTGACCGCGCCCGTGCCGCCCGCGCGGATCTTACCGTTTGCGGTCTGGGCCTTGCCAATCCCTTGGAAGCCGAAGGGCTGGCCACGAAGTGGGCGATCGAGCTGGTGTTCACGCCGGTGCATTTTTACGAACAGGCCGGCGACCTTGCTGAATTGTTCGCCCGACCCCTGCGCCGCAAGGCCAAGCTGAAGCTGGCACCGGCGTCATGAAGCTTGCGGTCTGGACATACGAAGGCCCGCCTCATGTTGGCGCAATGCGTGTCGCGACCGGCATGAAAGGGCTGCACTTTGTCCTGCACGCCCCCCAGGGCGACACCTATGCCGATCTGCTCTTCACGATGATCGAACGGCGCAATCATCGCCCGCCGGTGACCTACACCACCTTTCAGGCCCGCGATCTGGGCGAAGACACCGCATATCTCTTTAAGGATGCCGCCCAGCAGGCGTATGACCGCTTCAAGCCCGAAGCGATGATCGTCGGCGCGTCCTGCACGGCCGAATTGATCCAAGATGATCCGGGTGGGCTGGCCGATGCCCTCGGCCTGCCGATCCCGGTGATCCCGCTGGAATTGCCAAGCTATCAGCGCAAGGAAAACTTCGGCGCCGATGAGACGTTTTTCCAGATCACGCGCCATTTGGCCCGCGCCCAGGACAAAACCGCTCAGGTCACGGCGAATATCCTGGGGCCCACAGGTCTGGGGTTCCGTCACCGCGACGATATAGAAGAAGTCACCGCCCTGTTGCATGACGCAGGGATCGGCGTGAACGTCGTGGCCCCCATGGGCGCGACCCCGTCGGACATCACCCGCCTGCCGGCGGCCCATTTCAACGTGCTGCTCTACCCTGAAACCGGCGAGGCTGCGGCCCGCTGGCTGGAGAAAAACCACGCCCAGCCCTACACCAAGACCGTGCCCATTGGCGTGGGCGCGACCCATGATTTCCTGGAAGAAGTCGCCACGATCACCGGCAAGACCATCACGCCTGATACCGACCGGTTGCGCCTGCCGTGGTATGCCGCCTCCGTCGACAGCACCTATCTGACCGGCAAGCGCGTTTTCATCTTTGGCGATGCCACCCATGTCAAAGCCGCCGCCCGGATCGCCCGGGACGAGATGGGCTTCGAAGTCGCGGGCCTTGGGTGCTACAACCGCGAGTTTGCCCGCCCCATCCGCGCGCTGGCCAAAGACTACGGCGTCGAAGCGCTGATCACGGACGACTACCTTGAGGTTGAAAAGACCATTGAGGCGCTGCAACCCGAGATGATCCTTGGCACCCAGATGGAACGCCACATCGGCAAGCGGTTGGGTATTCCATGTGCTGTGATCTCGGCCCCCGTCCATGTGCAGGATTTCCCCGCGCGCTATTCCCCCCAAGCCGGGTGGGAAGGGGCGAATGTCATCTTCGACACCTGGGTGCACCCGCTGGTGATGGGGCTGGAAGAACACCTACTTCACATGTTCCGCGAAGATTTTGAGTTCCACGATGATGCCGGTGCGTCGCACCACGGGGGTCATTCGACTGGTCAAGCCAGCCGACAGGTTGGGGGGCTAGCCCCCCAAGCCCCCCAGAGTATTTCTGCCAGGATGAATGAGCCAGAAAACGTCATCTGGCTGGCGGATGCCGAAAAAGAGCTGCGCAAGATCCCGTTCTTTGTGCGCGGCAAAGCCCGCCGCAATACGGAGGTTTTCGCAACCGAACGGGGTTTGGGCGAAATCAGCGTCGACACGCTTTACGAAGCAAAGGCCCATTATGCGCGATGAGGTCATGACCCCCGGCTACAAGGTGGTCATCGTCACCCTTGATGCTCATGCCGCTGGCCCCGCCGCGCGGGTCACGCCGCGTCTGGCGCAGGATTTTCCAGGCCTGTCGGTCACCGTACATGCGGCCGCCGAATGGAACGAATGTGCAGACGCACTGGCCAATGCCAAGGCCGACATCGCTTCGGCTGACATTATCATCGCCAACCTTTTGTTCATCGAAGAGCATATCAAAGCGGTCGAACCCGAACTGCGCGCCGCGCGCGATACCGCAGATGCGTTCGTGGGCATGATCGCCGACCACGCGGTCGTGTCGCTGACGAAAATGGGCGATCTTGATATGACCAAGCCTGCCTCAGGTGCGGTCAAGCTTCTCAAGAAATTGCGCGGGTCCTCGAAGCCCTCTGCCTCGTCGGGCGAAAAGCAGATGAAGCTTTTGCGCCGCCTGCCCAAGATCCTGAAATGGATCCCTGGCAAGGCCCAGGACCTGCGCGCCTGGTTTTTGTCGATGCAATATTGGCTGGGCGGGTCGGATGATAACATCGAAGAGATGATCCGCTTTCTCGTCACCCGCTACGGCGCGGGGATGGAGGCGGGGCGTGCCGCCAAGGCGCCCATCGACTACCCCGAAGTGGGGCTTTACCACCCTGACGCGAAAGGCCGGATCGTCACGGATGTGGCCGATCTGCCGGGGCCAAAAGACCCTGTCGCGACCGTGGGGCTGTTGATGCTGCGGTCCTATATCCTGGCCGGCGATGCCGCGCATTACGATGCGGTGATCCGTGGGTTGGAAGCCCGGGGCGTGCGCTGTTTGCCCGCCTTTGCCGGTGGGCTTGATGGCCGCCCTGCGATTGACAGCTACTTCCACGGCAAAATCGACGCGCTGGTCTCGCTCACCGGGTTCAGCCTGGTCGGTGGCCCGGCTTACAATGACAGTGACGCGGCCGTTGAAACCCTGACCACGCTCGATGTGCCCTATATCGCCGCGCACCCGCTGGAATTCCAGACACTCGCCCAATGGGAGGTGTCGTCCAGCGGCCTTGGTCCGGTGGAAACCACCATGCTCGTGGCCCTGCCAGAGATTGACGGGGCCACGAACCCCACGGTTTTTGCAGGCCGCCAGGGCTCAGATGGTGATCGGTCGATGGCGCCTGCGTCCGAACGGGTCGCGGCCCTGGTCGATAAAACCGCTCGGCTGGCGAAACTGCGCAAATCCGCGCCAGCGGATGCGAAGGTCGCGGTGGTGCTTTACGGCTTTCCGCCCAATGCAGGGGCCGTTGGTACAGCCGCCTATCTTTCTGTTTTTGAAAGCCTTTTCAATACGTTGCGCCAGATGAAAGCGGACGGCTATGCGGTCGATCTGCCCGCCGACGTGGATGCGCTGCGCGACGCGGTGCTGGCAGGCAACGCAGACACCTACGGGACCGAAGCCAATGTGGCCGCCCGTGTCAGCGCCGACCAAATCGTCGCCACCACACCCTGGCTGGCGGAAATCGAAGACGTCTGGGGCCCCGCGCCGGGCCGCATTCAGTCAAACGGACGCGAGGTCTTCGTGCTGGGCGCCCGGTTCGGCGAGGTCTTCGTCGGCGTGCAACCGGCCTTCGGCTATGAAGGCGACCCGATGCGGCTCTTGTTTGAAAAGGGCTTTGCGCCCACACATGCGTTTTCGGCCTTTTACCGCTGGATCAGAGACGATTTTGGCGCCGATGTGGTCTTGCATTTCGGGATGCATGGAGCGCTTGAATTCATGCCCGGCAAGCAATCTGGCCCAGGCGGCGACTGCTGGCCCGACCGGCTGATGGGCAACCTGCCCAACATCTATCTTTACGCCGCCAACAACCCGTCTGAGGCGACACTTGCCAAACGCCGCGCGGGTGCGATCACCGTGTCGCACCTGACACCGCCTTTGGCGACTGCGGGACTTTATAAAGGTCTGGCAGAGCTGAAAGACAGCCTGACGCGGTTCCGCGAAATGGCACCGGATGATGGCGCGCGCGAAGATCTTGCAACGCTCATTCGCGACCAGGCCAAGGCGGTCGATCTTGACGGCGCGCCC
The DNA here is from genome assembly GCA_038530285.1 of Pseudomonadota bacterium. Lineage (GTDB taxonomy): Bacteria > Pseudomonadota > Alphaproteobacteria > Rhodobacterales > Rhodobacteraceae > JASJAR01. Next base: position 32,167 of record JBCBCY010000025.1, on the reverse strand, counting down.
GAAGACCTTTGGGCCAGCCTGTTGGAAACCGAAGGGGCGCTGATCACCGATGGCCTGCATGTTGTGGGCCGGCCCATGGACGCCGCCACCCGCGCTGATCTTCTCGACGTGATCCCGGATTTGGATGCGGGTGCGCGCGCCACGATGGATGCAAAGCTGGCCGCGAACAACGAACTTAAGCCCCTGATGCACGCTTTGGCCGGGCATTTCGTGCCCCCCGTGCCCGGTGGCGACCTGATCCGTAGTCCCGAAATTCTGCCCACGGGCCGCAATATCCATGCGTTTGACCCGTTCCGGATGCCCACCGCCCATGCACTCGCCGAAGGCGCCAAGCAGGCCGATCTTTTGATCGAAACGCACGCCACCCTGCCGCGCACGGTCGCTTTGGTGCTTTGGGGGTCCGACAACATCAAATCTGACGGCGCCCCGATTGCCCAGGCGCTTGCCCTGATGGGAGCGACCCCGCGCTTTGACAGCTACGGGCGACTGTGTGGCGCGGACTTGATCCCACTGTCCGAACTTGGTCGCCCGCGCATCGATGTCGTCATGACGCTGTCGGGCATTTTCCGCGATCTTTTGTCCCTGCAAACCCGGATGCTGGCCGAGGCTGCATGGAAATGCGCCACCGCAGACGAACCGGTTGAACAGAACTTCATCCGCGCCCATGCGCTGGCCTATGCCGAAGCGATGGATGTGGACATGGACACCGCCGCCCTGCGGGTCTTTTCGAACGCCGAAGGCGCCTATGGGTCGAACGTGAACATCCTGGTCGACAGTTCCGCCTTCGCCGAAGAAGACGAGCTTGCCGACGCCTATGAAGCGCGCAAATCCTTCGCCTATGGCCGCGATGGCAAATCGGCGAAAAACGCAGAGCTTTTGCAAAAAGCGCTCAAAGACGTCGATCTGGCCTATCAGAACCTCGAATCCGTCGAGCTGGGCGTGACGTCGGTGGACCATTACTTTGACACGCTGGGTGGGATTTCCCGCGCGGTGAAACGCGCCAAGGGCGAAGAGGCCCCCGTTTACATCGGCGACCAGACGCGCGGCACCGCAAAGGTGCGCACGCTGCAAGACCAGATCGCGCTGGAAACCCGGTCGCGCAGCCTGAACCCGAAATTCTACGAAAGCCTTTTGACCCACGGCCATGAAGGTGTCCGCCAGATCGAGGCGCATCTGACCAATACGCTGGGCTGGTCGGCCACCACCGGCCAGGTCGACGATTGGGTCTACCAGCGCATGTCGGAAACCTTTGTGCTCGACGAAGACATGCGCCGCCGCCTGTCAGACCTGAACCCCAAGGCGTCGGCCCGCATGGCCAATCGCCTCTTGGAAGCCAATGACCGCAAATACTGGACCCCGGATGAAGACACGCTGGCCGCATTGCAAGACGCCGCCGACGAGTTGGAAGACCGTATGGAAGGAGTGGCCGCCGAATGAGCCCGCTTGACGCCAAGAACCCGCCCGCTGCCCGTGCCAATGCCCGCGAAGCCGAAGGGCTGGCCAAACGTGACCTCGCCGCCCCGCCCGTCTTGAAAGGCCAGGACGGCGAAGGATCCGTGCAGGTCCACCAGGACGCAGACGTGAAAATCGAAGGGGCCAAGGTCTTTTCGGTCTACGGCAAAGGCGGGATCGGGAAATCCACGACATCGTCAAATCTGTCGGCTGCGTTCTCAACTCTCGGGCACCGGGTATTGCAGATCGGCTGTGACCCGAAGCACGACAGCACCTTCACGCTGACCGGCAAACTGCAGGACACGGTGATCGACATCCTGAAAGAGGTCGACTTTCACGCCGAGGAATTGCGCCCGGAAGACTTCGTGACCGAAGGCTTCGGCGGTGTGCAATGTATCGAAGCGGGCGGGCCACCTGCGGGCACAGGCTGCGGCGGCTATGTGGTCGGCCAGACCGTCAAGCTTCTGAAACAGCACCACATGCTCGAAGACACCGACGTCGTGATTTTCGATGTCCTGGGCGACGTGGTCTGTGGCGGGTTCGCTGCACCTTTGCAGCACGCCGACCGCGCCGTGATCGTGACGGCCAATGATTTCGACAGCATCTATGCGATGAACCGCATCATCGCCGCCGTCGCGGCCAAGTCCAAAAACTACAACGTGCGCCTGGCAGGCTGCGTGGCCAACCGGTCGAAAGACACCGATGAGGTCGACCGCTATTGCGACACCGTCGGCTTCAAACGCATCGCCCATATGCCCGACGTCGATGCAATCCGCCGCTCACGGCTGAAGAAGAAGACCCTGTTTGAAATGCCGGACGAGGAAGACATCGTCATGGCGCGCGCCGAATACGTCCGCCTGGCCGAAACACTTTACGCCGGGACCGACCCCCTGGCGCCCGACCCCCTGCCCGACCGTGAAATCTTTGAACTCCTGGGGTTTGATTGATGAGCTTTGAGGCCACCCGCGACAGGCTGGAGACCTATTTCGACCGCACCGCATCCGACACCTGGGCGCGGCTGACATCGGACGCGCCGGTCTCACGCATCCGCCAGACCGTGCGCGAAGGCCGCGATACGATGCGGGCAGCCATGCTGAACGCTTTGCCAGATGACCTGACAGGCGTGCGCGTGCTGGATGCGGGCTGCGGCGCGGGACAAATGGCGATCGAACTTGCGACACGCGGCGCAGATGTGGTGGCGGTCGATATCTCGCCATCGCTGATCGGGGTTGCCGAACAGCGCACCCCGGCACGTCTGCGGCCGAAAATCTATTACCATGCAGGCGATATGCTGGGCGATTACGGCCATTTTGACCATGTCATCGCGATGGACAGCCTTATTCACTACGACGCGCCCGATATTGCGGCCGCCTTGACCACGCTATCGGCCCGCACCAACCACAACATCGTCTTCACGGTGGCGCCCAAGACCGCGCTTTTGACCGCGATGTGGTACGCCGGGAAGCTCTTCCCGCGCTCTGACCGCTCCCCTGCGATCCGGCCCCACACACCGGCGCGCATTTCGCGCGAATTGGGCCGCTCCGTAGCCCCCGTCGCGAAGGTTTCGCGCGGCTTTTACATCTCCCAAGCGCTTGAGGTGCGTGCATGATCCTCACCCGCGGCCAGATGAAGAACATCTCAGCGCGGCTTTTGCCGTTCTCAGACGCCGGGTCTGATGACCTGCCGCTGAGCCAGCTTCTGCGCCTGTCGCTGTTCCAGGTCTCGGTCGGCATGGCCTCAGTGATGCTTCTGGGCACGCTGAACCGCGTGATGATCGTCGAACTCTCGGTGCCTGCGATGATCGTGGCCTGCATGATCGCGCTGCCGGTCCTGATCGCGCCCTTCCGCGCGCTTTTGGGGTTCCGGTCGGACACGCACCGGTCTGCCATCGGCTGGAAACGGCTGCCCTACCTCTGGTTCGGGTCAATCTGGCAGATGGGCGGGCTGGCCGCGATGCCCTCGGCCTTGATCGTGCTGGGTGGGGACACCGCGCTGCAAATCCCCTTCGCGGGCGAGGTTCTGGCCGCCCTCGCCTTCCTGATGACGGGTCTGGGGCTGCACATGACCCAGACCGCCGGCTTGGCGCTGGCCGCAGACCGCGCGACGGATGAGACCCGGCCCCGTGTGGTGGCACTGTTGTACGTCATGTTCCTGGTGGGCATGGGCGTTTCGGCCCTGATTATCGGATATTTACTGCGTGATTTCAGTGATTTGCGCCTTGTTCAAGTGGTCCAGGGCGCGGCCGTGATGACCATCATTCTGAACATCGCAGCGCTGTGGCGGCAGGAAAAAGTCAAACCGATGACCCGCGAAGAGCGCAGCCAACCCCGCCCCGCCTTCCGCGACGCCTGGGCCGATTACGCCAAAGGTGGCGACGCCGGGCGGCTTCTGGTGGTCGTCTTTCTTGGCACCATGGCGTTCAACATGCAGGACGTTCTGCTCGAACCCTACGGCGGTGAGATTCTGGGGCTTTCGGTTTCTGCCACCACGCTTTTGACCGCAACCTGGGCCGGCGGCGCATTGGCAGGCTTTGCGTTGGCCGCGCGTTGGTTGGCCCGGGGTCTGAACCCCTACCGGATGGTCGCGCGCGGTGTCCTTTGGGGCATTCCAAGCTTTTCGGCGGTGGTTTTCGCGGACCCCATGGGCTCGCCGGTGTTGTTCTACCTGGGCGCCACAGGCATCGGCCTTGGCGGCGGCTTGTTCGCCGTGGCCACATTGACAGCCGCCATGACCATGCCAGCGGCAGGCCTTGCGGGCCGGGGTCTGGCCCTTGGCGCCTGGGGGGCCGCCCAAGCCACGGCTGCCGGGCTATCGATTGCCCTTGGCGGCACCATCCGCGACGGCGTCAATGCGCTGGCGACATCCGGCCGCCTGGGCGAGGTTCTGGCCTCACCCGCAACCGGCTACTCGACTGTTTACCACATCGAGGTGGCGCTTTTGTTCGTCACCCTGATCGCGCTTGGGCCGCTCGTGCGGCTCGACTTCATACACCCACGAACTTCACCCGATGGCGGCAAGATCGGCCTTGCCGACTTCCCGACCTGATCCACGGAGGACCACACATATGGTTGGCGTTACTTTCTTTGGAAACTTTGATCTGGCGAGCCTCGCCATTTGGGGGTTTTGGTTCTTTTTCGCAGGGCTGATCTTCTACCTGCAAACCGAAAACATGCGCGAAGGCTATCCTTTGCAGGACGAGGACGGCAATGAGGCGGCCAACCAGGGCCCCTTCCCCGTGCCCGGCGACAAGACGTTTCATCTGCCCCACGGGCGCGGCGAAGTGACGGTGCCGTCTGGTCAGAACCCTGACCGTGACGATCTGGCCCTGGCGCGCAGCGGCGTGGCGGGCGGGTTTCCCCACATGCCCACCGGCGACCCGATGGCAGACGGGGTCGGCCCTGCATCCTGGGCGCCGCGCCGCGATGTCCCCGAACTTGACGGGCACGGTCACGCCAAGATCAGACCGATGGCTGAGCTCGACAGTTTCCACGTCTCTGCCGGGCGCGACCCGCGCGGTATGCCGGTGCTGTCAAAGGACAACCAGGTTGTCGCCCATGTCACCGACATGTGGGTCGACGAAGCCGAACAGATGGTGCGCTACCTCGAGGTGGAGCTCGAAGGCGCCTACGGCAAAGGCACACGGCTGATGCCCATCAACATGTCCAAGATCAAGGACAAATGGGTGCAGGTCCGGTCCCTGTCGAAAGACCATTTCGACGGCATCCCGACCATTGCCTCAAAAAGCCAGATCACGCTTCTGGAAGAAGAAAAGGTCATGGCCTGGTTTGCCGGCGGCACGATGTACTCGTGATGAATTTTGGCCCCGGCGCAGTCGTGCCGGGGCCGCAAAAAACTAGGGAACCAAGCGAAGACGGAGCCGTCAGATGCATGTGGAAGAAAATGACTTTGCCGTAGACCCGGTGCCAGGACTGCCAGAAGCCCTGCCCAAGAACGAGCTGATGCTCTGGCAGGGTCGCCCAACACCCTGGGGGCTCGCCCGCGATGCCCTGTCGCTGTACTGGATTATGGGGTATTTTGCCCTGTTGGCGTTCTGGCGTGTGGGCAGTTCGGCGGCCGATATCGGCTGGGGCGCGGCGTTGCCCCAGGCGATCCCCTTTGTGGTCCTCGGCCTGGTTGCAGGCGGTCTGATCTTGTTGGTGGCCTGGGTCCAGGCCCGTGCAACAATCTACACGATCACCACCGCGCGGGTGGCCATGCGCATCGGTGCGGCCCTGACGCTGACCTTGAACCTGCCCTATACAAAGATTGAAAGCGCCGACCTGTCGTTGAAAAAGGATGGGTCCGGCACCATCACACTGGCCACCGCAGGCAAGACCCGCCTGTCCTATCTGGTGATCTGGCCGCATGTGCGACCATGGCGCATGAGCAAGCCCGAACCGGCCTTGCGCGCGATCCCCGATGCCGCGCGTGTCGCCCAAATTCTGGCCGATGCCGCCGAAACCCACATCAGTCAGCCGGTGATCGATTTCGCACCGGCATCTGTGGCCGCAGAATAGGAAGGACACATCATGGCACGCCAAGACACAGGCCTGTTCTTTGACGCCGAAGCCCACCAGATGCGGCGCCGCGACCGCGAGTTGATCCCGACGAAACTGGTGATCGCAATGTTCTCACTTGCCATCGCCACGGTCGTGATGGTCGCGGTTGCGGTGCTGACCGACCGGCCAATGACGGGCACGCGCGCCAACGCCGACGTCATCGCCAGCCACGCGCTGGTCCTGACCGGCAAGGGCAATGCGATGCATGTCGCTACACCAGACGGCAAGGTCATCTTCGATGGCGCCAACGGCGGCTTCATCTCGGTCGTCAATGACGGGCTGGAATACGCCCGCCACCGCGCCCGCATCGACACCAACCCGCCCATCACCCTGACCGAATATGCCGATGGGCGCATCACATTGAACGACCCCGCCACGGGCTGGAAAACCGAACTCGCAAGTTTCGGGACCGGCAATTTGAACGTGTGGCGTGCACTTCTGGCGCAAAAACGCGCCCAGTAGTCAAAAAAACGAAAGGGAACCCAAAATGGGACTGATCAGCAGAAAAGTGGAAAAGGCGCCGTGCACCGTCACAGTGTCGAACAGATTTGAAGAACTCTCCGCGCATGTGCGGTTTGACAACGGGGCGGTGATCCATCCCGGCGATGAAGTGCGCGTGCACGGCGACCCGATCATGGCCCCTTTTGGCGAGATGATCGAAGAAAACCGCACCGCCACCATCGTTCGGGCAAGCCTTGTGGAACGGCTTTGGACCCGCATGACCGGCGATTTCGAATTCATGGAGCTTTGCGAATTTTCCTTCTCTGAGGAGGTCACGCTATGAACGTCCATTCCGCGGACGCGCTGACCGTCGAAGAAGGCCTTGAAGCCGTTCAGGCCCAGGCCGACCAGTTCGACAGCACCCAAGCCACCGATCTGGCAATGCAGAACACCCTTCTGACACCGCGATTTTACACCACGGATTTTGACGAGCTCGACGCCGTCGACGTCACACCGGTGCGCGCGGATTGGGACAAGCTTCTCGACCAGATGCGCGCTGACCCCAACAAGGGCCATTTCAAGAAGAACGAAGACTGGGATCAGATCGATTGGGAAGGGATGGACCCTGCCCTGAAGCTCGAATTCCTCGACTTCCTGGTCTCCTCCTGCACGGCCGAATTCTCAGGCTGCGTCCTTTACAAGGAAATGAAGCGGCGCGGCACCAACAAGGACATCAAAGAGCTTTTCGCCTTCATGTCACGGGACGAAGCCCGCCATGCCGGTTTCATCAATGACGCGCTGCGCGAAGCCGGCGTGCAGGTGAACCTGGGCTTTTTGACGCGCAAGAAGAAGTACACCTACTTCCGGCCCAAGTTCATCTACTACGCGACCTATCTCAGCGAAAAGATCGGCTATGCGCGCTACATCACCATCTATCGCCATCTTGAGGCGAACCCCGACAAGCGCTTTCACCCGATTTTCAAGTGGTTCAAGGAATGGTGCAACGACGAGTTCAGCCATGGCGAAGCCTTTGCCTTGCTGATGCGCACCGACCCCAAGCTGACGGAATCTTGGAACAACAAGCTCTGGATCAAGTTCTTCCTGACAGCGGTGTTTTCCACGATGTGGGTCCGCGACCACGCCCGCCATGCGTTCCATGATGCCCTCGGCGTGGACATAGAATGGTATGACCAGGAAGTGTTCCGCAAAACCTCCGAGATCTCCAAACAGGTTTTCCCGATGGAGCTGGACATCAACCACCCCCGCTGGAAGCCGCAGCTGCGCAAGCTGGAAAAAGCGATGGCCGACAGCGAGCGCGCCTCAAAGCGCGGTGGCATCGGCGGTCTGCTCGGCAAAGCATGGGCCAATGCCCGGGGGGCCGCGGCCTTCATCTCGCTTCTGACGATCCCGTCCATCCCCAACACGCCGCCCGAAGATGTGCGTCTTGAACCGGCCTACTAAGGAGCGTTTGCCCCAATGATCGCCAACCCTTGGATCGCCGCGCTCTTCGCGCTTTTTCTCTGGTGGTTCTCCACCGGGGCGATCTTGTGGGTTGTGCGCCGGGCCGACAACCAAAGCCCCGATGGCCACGTGATGACAGCCCTTCTGGCCAGCCCGGTGTTTTTCGCCGGGGTTGTCGCGCTGATGGCGTCTTTGCCTGATGCCAGCGCCGGTGGCGCCTGGATTGGCTTTGTCGCCGCCCTGGCCCTTTGGGGTTGGATCGAACTGGCGTTTCTCACCGGTCTGATCGCGGGACCCAACCGGGCCCCCTGCCCCGAAGGCACCGTCGGATGGGACCGGTTCCGACGCGCCTGGGGCACAATTGCCTATCACGAGCTGTTGCTCGTCACCGCGCTGGTCGCCATCGCGCTTTTGTCCCGCGACGCGGTCAACCAGACCACGGTTTTGACCTTTGCCGTCCTTTTCGTGGCGCGCGTGTCGGCCAAGCTGAACCTGTTTTTCGGCGTGCCGAAGATCAACACGGAATTCCTGCCCGGACCGATGCTGCATTTGCCGTCGCATATGCGTATCAGGCGCCTGAACTGGGTGTTTCCGGGGTCTGTGACCTTGCTGACGCTCGCTCTGGGTTTTTGGCTGAACCTCGCGGCGACCACAGGGCATGTGCAATATGCCTTGCTCAGCGCGATCACCGCGCTGGCCCTTTTAGAACATTGGCTGATGATCCTGTCATTGCCGGACGAAAAGCTCTGGCGCTGGATGATCCCGGCTGCAACCAACACCAAGAAGGGGGCCCCGGCCCCACCACCATCGGGGGGATACCATGGACTTTGACGCGCTTTTCAACGCCCAGCTCGACACGCTGAAGGCCGAAGGCAATTACCGGATATTTGCCGAGCTTGAACGCTGCAGCAAAGCCTTCCCACGGTCAAAAAATCACGGCGAAGGCGCTGATGAGGTCACCGTTTGGTGCTCTAACGATTATCTCGGGATGGGCACGCACCCCGATGTCATCGCAGCCATGACCGAAACGGCGGAAGCCTGCGGCACGGGTGCAGGTGGGACACGAAATATCTCCGGCACGAACCATCACCACCTGTTGTTGGAAGCTGAACTGGCCGATCTTCACAACAAGGAAGCCGCCTTGTTGTTCACATCCGGCTATGTGTCGAACTGGGCCGCGCTGTCCACCCTGGGCGGTCGATTGCCCGGTGCCGTGATCGCGTCGGATGCATCAAACCATGCCTCCATGATCGAAGGCATTCGCCACAGTCGCGCTGATAAGGTCATCTGGAACCACAACGACCCCGAAGACCTCGACCGCAAGCTCAGCCAGATTGAACTGGGTCGGCCCAAGATCGTCGCCTTTGAAAGCGTCTATTCCATGGACGGTGACATCGCCCCCATCGCCGAGATCTGCGATGTGGCCGAAAAGCACGGCGCCATGACCTATATCGACGAAGTGCACGCGGTCGGCATGTATGGCCCCCGCGGCGGCGGCGTGGCCGAACGTGAAGGCCTGATGGACCGCATTACCCTGATCGAGGGCACCCTGGGCAAGGCTTACGGCTGCTTTGGCGGATATGTGACGGGATCAAAGGCGCTGTGCGACTTCATCCGGTCGTTTTCATCGGGCTTCATCTTCACCACCGCCCTGCCCCCGGCCGTTGCCGCGGCGGCCAAAACCTCAATCGCGCATCTGAAAGCCAGCGAGATGGAACGCGCCCGCCACCGTGACCGCGTGGCAAAGCTGCGCGCGCGTCTGGATGCCGAAGGGATCCCCCATATGCCGAACGCCAGCCATATCATCCCGGTGATGATCGGCGACCCGGTCAAATGTCGGATGATTTCGGACATGCTGATGCATGACTGGGGCGTCTATGTGCAGCCGATCAACTATCCGACGGTGCCCAAAGGGACCGAGCGGCTGCGGATCACCCCGTCGCCCCTGCATTCTGACCAGGATATCGAACATCTGGTGCAGGCGCTGTCATCGCTCTGGCGGCAATGCGCGCTGGCCCATGCGGTGGCATAAACGCCCCCAGAGTTTAGCGCCTGAGTTTAGCGCCTGCTCATTTTCGGCCTGGCCATTAAGCACCCGCTCATTTGGGGCCAGCTAAAAGGTCAAGGCGATGTCGTCGATATCAGCATCAACGGTTTGCGCCGCCGCGATCAGGCGCGATTTCAGATGGGTTTCAACGTAAGCGGCATGAAACCGGCTTGGTGCGGCCAGCGTCAGGCGCCCGCCTGACCGTCCCACCCGCCGAAGCGGTCGGATCCATGCCGCATAGCTTGCAGGGTCCTCACGGTGGATCAGCGCCGCTGTCAGGCCCCATTCGTCGGCTGAGGTCAGGTCAGGTGCGGGTATGTCCGCGCGCGGCGTCAAAGGCACGACGTTGCCGTCTGGCAGGCCCTCTTGGCGCAGGGTGAAGTCCGGCCCAATCGCGGCCCAGACCGGTCGGGTGGTGGACTGGATCTTATCAATGTCGAGCCCGTATTCGGCGACATGGCCCCGCCGCCCCTGCCGTTTGAGCACAAGCCAACCCATCGCGCGCAGCTGGGCCATCTCGCGTTTCACCGTACGCTCATCGCAATGCCACAGGGCCGCAATTTCACGCTGGCCGACCGCAAGCCGGTTGCGCGGCCAGTTGTAGCGCGCGGTGACAAGCGTCAGAAACCGCAAGGACCGGCGCTGGTCATGTTTGCCCTGTGACAGCGCCAAAGCACCGACCGCTGTCAGGATGTCATATTTGATGGCGGCAGAATAACGCCCGCCGATGGCATGGTTGGTTTGGTTCATCTGATCGGCCGGAAACTCCGACCTGCCCCTGTCTGTTCGCCGTATTCTCGGCGTTCTTTGCTGCTGTGTCCTGATTTGCGTCCGGAAAAGCGATTCTGTCAAGACTGGGGTTTGAGACCCTGATTTTTCAGGAATGAAAATACGGTTTTGGGTATTAGGTGACAGCCAGAGTGTCCCCTAATAGGCTTGTTTTGTCACCCTATATGTCGTGGTCTTGCATTTGGTGTCCCCTATGGGTGGCAGTGCTTTGGTCAGACGGGCCGAATCGGTTGGGGGCGTTTTTCCTGCTCCATCAACGGTTTTGCGCAAAAGCGAATTTTGCCTATCTCAAGCTTATAGTGTTTTGCGCTTTGTTCAAAATCAGCGTAAATGACACATGAGTGGCAAAGAACGTCCCAGCGGGGAGAGCAGACAAATGTACACCCATGCGGATTTGGCCCGCCTTCAGGCCCAATCGCTGAAGATGCAAAGCTGGATCCGGCGCGAAACCTATTCGCCGGAGATGGAAAAGACGCTGCGCCGGTTTTCAAGCTGGGAACTGGCGGAGTTGATTTTTGGGGTCAATCAATCGACGCTGCGCGGTCGGATGGCGGCAGACCCGTCCCTGCCCCAGGGCGAGGTGGAACCCGACGGGCGCCAGCGCTGGTACACATTGGATGAGATCAATGAGATCCGCCGGCGGTTGAAGATCAATCGCAAGTCCCTTCTGCCCTATCGTCCCAAAGGCCAGCGCGCGGTGCGCGCGGCTGTGGCGAACTTCAAAGGTGGGGCCGGCAAGTCGACCGTGGCGCTGCACTTTGCCCATGCCGCAGCCCTTGAAGGCTACCGGGTGCTGTGTATCGATTTTGATCCGCAAGCCACGCTGAGCCATTCGATGGGCCTGTCGGATGTGACCGAGGAATACACCGTTTGGGGGATCATGGCGCGGGATCTGACCCAGGAGACCGCGCGGATGAACCAGGGACCATCGGGAGCAGAAAGCGGGACCGCCCTGCCCCGCCGGTCGCTGCCCGCCTCGATCACGGATATGGGGCTCGGTGATCTGCGAAGCAGCGAGTTCATCAAGCCAACGCCCTGGTCAACGATCGACATCGTGCCGTCTTGCGCCAATGCCGCCTTCGTGGAATTCGCCTCCGCCCAGTATCGGCACCTGAACCCCGAGTGGTCGTTCTTTGCGGCCGTGTCCCGGTTTCTCGACACGCTCAGCGACGATGCCTATGACCTGATCATTTTTGACTGCCCACCGGCGATTGGCTATCAATCAATGAATGCGGTCTTTGCGGCCGATATGCTCTATATTCCGTCCGGTCCGGGGTATTGGGAGTACGATTCTACAACGTCGTTCATTGGTCAGTTGGCCGAAGCGCTGGAGGATTTAAGCCGGTTCCAGTCCGGCGTCCCGGCGGGGACAATCACCCTGCCGAAGGTATTTCATGACCTTCGATTTCTGCTCACGCGGTTTGAGCCCGGCAATGATCTGCACCTTGCCATGCAATCGGCCTTTGGTCGCGTCTTTGGCGACCGGATGACGGAGCATCCGATCGAGATGACCCGCGCGGTCGAGCAATCGGGCCGGTTTCTGTCATCGATCTACGAAATCGACTATCGTGATATGACCCGCGAGACCTGGCGCCGCGCACGCGCATCCTTCGACCGCGCCTTCGATGAATTCATCGGCAGTGTTCATGGGGTCTGGGAAGAGCTGGAGAAAGACAAGTGAGCAAACGACGGATCTTTGACATAGATTTTCCAGATGGCGATGAAGCGCCCGATGAGGCGACAGAGCCCAACCGCCGCGGCCCGATGGCGACGGCCATTGGCGAAAATGCTGCCGCACTGACGGACCGCGCAGCGGCTGAGGCAGCCATCCGCGAAGAAAACGACCGGCTGGCGCATGAGTTTGTGCGTCTGAAACAAGAAGGTCTGATTGTCGATCTGGTCCCGCTCGATGCGATCAAGACCGACAAGCTGGTGCGCGACCGATCCGATCGACGTGACCCGGAGCTTGACGAGCTCAAAGCCTCAATCCGCGACGTCGGCCTTTCGAACCCGATCCGGGTCGAAACGGACGGTGATGCTTTTGAACTGGTCCAGGGCTTCCGACGCCTGAATGCCTACCGCGAATTGCTGGCCGAAACCCGCGACCCGCGGTATGCGCGCATCCCGGCAGGTCTGATGGCAACGGGCGAAGCGCTTGAAGCGCTCTACCGCAAGATGGTCGATGAAAACCTGGTGCGGCGCGATATCTCTTTTGCCGAGATGGCGGACCTGGCGCGCAAATACGCCGCAAACCCCGAAACCGAGGTGTCCGATGTCGCAGGTGCCGTGGCGATCCTGTACGCCTCAGCGGGCCGTCAGAAGCGCAATTACATCGGTCACTTTGCCACACTTTTGGACCTGATCGGGGATCATCTGACCTTTCCCGAAGCGATCCCGCGGTCCCTTGGGCTGCTCTTGGAAAAGCGTTTGTCAGCCGATGCGGCCTTGACCAAACGGCTGATCAAGGCGCTGACGGCGATGCCGATTGCGAGTGCGGCAAAGGAAGTCGAATTGCTGCGCACGTTCACGGCCCCGGCACCTTCTGGGGCGCCTGGCGATCCACGCGCGCCCAAACCCTCCGCAAAGACCTCGATCCGGTATGAAGGTCCCGGTGGCATGGTGCGGTGCATGGCCTCAGACGGTCGGGTGGATATCCGGGCGGAGCGGGATTTTTCAGACGTCGACCGGCACCAGTTGGAAGCAGCCCTGGAAGCGTTCTTTCAGGCGCTAGACGGCTGATAGACGCCGGCTTCAGCGGCAAACGCAATGACCGCCTCGGCAACATCCTTTGGCGCGGTTTCATGCAACAGATGCCCCTGCATGGCAAACTTACGCACAGTGGCATTCGGCAAAAGACCTGCGGCATCTTCGGCCACCCGGTTGGGGACCGCACCGTCTCTGGTTCCCAACAAAAACAGAACCGGCACGCAAAGGCGCGGCAACCGTTCCAGGAGAGCGTTCACACTCCAACTGGCCATCATCAGCAACGTCCCATCCACATGGGCGCGATCCTCGATCAGACGCTGGTAAAGTGCTGTCCCCGCGGGGTCGAGCCGTGAACCTGTCGACGTCAAAAGCCCTTCTACCCGGCCAGCACCCCGTGACAGGCGCGCAAAAATACCCGGCACAAAGGGGTTCAATGCCAGTAGTTTTGCAAGGGCCGGAAAAAGCCAGCCGGCCACACCTTCGAATGGTCTAAGCGCGGGGTTGATGCCCACAACGGCAAGGCCCGTCCGGGCTTCAGCCAACGACAAGGCCACCGCAGCCCCGGCAGAATGCGCAACGATCATCTTCGGGTCCACCTCGAGCGCCTCAAGCAGGGCCGAGATATCTTGCGTGGTCTCGCGCAATCCAGACCGCTGCCGCGTGCCAAGCCGGGTGAAGCCCTGACCGGGAAAATCCATCATCACAACGTCAAAATGTTCCGCCAGCAGGGGTGCCAGATGCCTGAAACTCTGGGTGGCACCGCCTGCCCCGTGCAGCAAGACCAGGCTTGGTCCAGTACCAAGCCGCTGCACGTGCCAACGATGCGGCGGGACATCGACGAAGCTGGAATACTCCGACAGCGGCCAGCTTGCACACTCCCGTGCCCACTCCACCGCGTCAGCTGTCCAGCGCGCCGGAGATGACGGCCGACAATGCGCGCGCATCCGCATTGGGAAGCGCTGCATACCGCCCGCCCATGGTGCATGCGAGTTCTGCCAGCGCCTGTTCGGGTCGTCTGGACGTATCAAGCACGAGACACTCAATGCCGGACAGACCCAAAGCGCGCGCAGCCATCTGAGCGTCAGCCTGGGCTTGCGCGCGCCCACCGGCGCCTGACAAGGTCACATTGGCACGCCCGTCGCTCAACAAAACAACCATCGGCGTGGCCCCTGACTTTTTAACCTGTGCGGCCAGTCCCGACGCGGCCATCAGACCAGCCGCCAGGGGTGTTCCGCCACCCCCCGGCAGCGCGCTCAGGGCGCTGCGTGCACGCACCAAGGCGCGGGTCGGGGGCAACAGGATATCGGCGCTGGTCTTGCGAAAGGCGATCAAAGCAACCTCATCGCGGCTGCGGTAAGCCTCCGCCAGCAGACATTCGACAGCCCCCTTGGCCTCGGCCATGCGCGCGACGGCCTGCGACCCGGACGCATCCACCGCAAAGATCACCACGCGCTGTGTGCGGTTTTCGTACCGCCGTATCCGCAAGTCAGATTTGCGCAGGGCCAGGCGCTGTCCCGGCGGGGATGTGCGCAGCCTTTGCCAGGGCAGGGCGGCGCGAATGGATGCAACCGGATCGATCCGGCGACCGGTTGCCAGGGCTCCTGCGCGCGGGGGCAGGGGCCGTCCTCTGACGAAACTGGCCTTGGCAGACCCCTGGCCCGAGCCAAATGCGGCGCGCGGTGCGGTTCCGGTCAGCGCCGTCAGCCCGCACTGCAAAACGACGTACTGCGCCGCCTCGACGGTGTCGCCCATCGCCTCTGTTGACCCGTCGGCTTCTGTCTCCCCATTTGGCTCCACTTGGACTGCACTCTGCTCTGCAGGGGGCTCTTGGCTCACCATTTCTGGCGGCGTGCCGCGCGGAGCGATCACCAGCGCCGCCGCGACACTCAGATCATCGGCAGTGACAAAGCGGCGTCCTGCCAATGCGGCCGCGGCCTTGGCCGCCGCGCGCGCGACTTGATCCAGGCGTGGGTCAGCCACGCCATAAAGGGCGGCCATGGACACCAAATCAGTCTCTAACGCGGCAGAAACCGTTGTTCCTGGGTAAAGTGCGCGGGCGCGTTCTACGTCATCTCGTCTTGGCATTGGGGTCAGGTCGGACGGGCGCAGACCATCCAAATCCAAAAACACGCCCAACCGGCAGGTCAGCGCAGGGGCAGGGGCCTCCTCGGGGTCCGCACCTTCGTCCAATGCCACCATTGGGGCGCAGGCCGCGTCAAGATGCGTTGCCAGACGCGCGGAAAACGCGCCCACGGCGCGCTCAGCACTCGCAAGCGTCACCCGTCCGGGTCGCGCCAAAAGGCCCTCTGCAAGCACCCTGCGGCCCGCTGAAAGCGATTGTGCAACATCGATCCCGCCATAAAGCGCGACATCGTCCATCTCGGGGCTTATGCGCGGGCCCTCTGGCACAAGCGTTTCAAGGCCGTCCAGAACCGCCTCGCGGGCCCCGTCAACACGGGCGCGCAGCCACAAACCGCCTATATCAGACCCGGCAACAGCCAAAATGCCGGCCGCAAGGGCGGGAAGGTCAGGTTTTGTGATCACAAATCACTCCGCCGCCGTTTGGTAGGGGCCAAAAAGCTCGCCCAATTGGCGCAAAATCCGTGTGTCAGAGCCTGTTTCGTCCAAAGGATCGCGCCGCAAACGATGGCCGAGTGCGGGGACAGCCATGCGCCGCAGATGCGCGCGCGTCACGCTCTTGTCGCCGTCAAACGCCGCCAGCGCGCGTGCCGCTCTCAGCAAGGTCAGCTCGCCGCGCAATCCGTCCGACCCCAACGCAATACAGATCGCCGCACAATCTTCCAGCGCGGCCTGGGGGGTCTCGACCGCCCCCAAAGCGCCCTTCGCGCGTTGAATTTTCGCCCGCAGCCGCCCATCGGCGCGCCGCCAGCGGGCCATGAACGCCTCGTGATCTTCTTCGTAGCTCGCCCTGCGCTGCATCACTTCAACGCGCGTTGGCACATCGCGGGGCGACCGGACATCCACCGTCAGACCGAACCGGTCCAGAAGCTGGGGCCGCAAATCGCCTTCTTCGGGGTTGCCCGATCCCACCAGAACAAACCGTGCCGAATGGCGGATCGAAAGCCCTTCGCGTTCGACAACATTTTCGCCTGATTGAGCGACATCCAACAGAAGATCAACGATATGATCCTCCAACAGGTTCACCTCGTCGATATAAAGATAGCCCCGGTTCGCCGCCGCCAGCAGTCCCGGCTCAAATGCCTTTTCGCCGTGCACCAGGGCGCGTTCGATATCCAGCGCGCCCGTCACCCGGTCTTCGCTGGCCCCAAGCGGCAGATCAACCACCGGGGTGGGGCGCTTGACCACGCGTTTCGACCCTATTTCAGCCCAATCGGGACAGTCTTCCACGGCCTCTGAATGAACCGGACAGCCCGCGACCGCCTTGATCGGTGGCAAAAGGGCCGCCAGCCCGCGCACCGCCGTTGACTTGCCAGTGCCGCGATCGCCAAAAACCAAAACGCCACCGATCTTGGCATCGATTGCGGTCAGGATCATCGCAAGCTTCATATCCTCCTGCCCGACGATGGCCGAAAACGGGAAGGGTTGGCGATGGATCTCGCTCATGTCGTACTCCTTTCGATGGCGCCAAGGGGGCATGCACCGCCCCAGCTGCCACGCGCGCCGGTCACGTCGAACCGGGCGTATAATTCTTCGCGAAACCAGCCTTCCCGGCGCACCGCCCGAATGGCTTCGGCATGGGGTCCGCCGCGCGCAAAGGCGTCCATTGACGCAGTATCGGGCCAAATCGAAAAGGTGACCTGATGCAGCCAGGGGACTTCCCCGATGCCGATCTTGAATGCCACATTCGGGTCCGCCCCGATCACGGCGGAAATGTCAGGCTCGCGCTCCCAGAACCGCATCAATTTGCGCGGCCGAATCGTGGCCCGCGTCAACGCGGCCAGCGGGCCGTCATGGGGGGCGCTGTCAGCCTCAAACGGGGCCTGGCCCGACCAGCTGCCGCGCGCCGAGGTGGGCGTCAGATAGACCGACCAATCTTCATTGGCCCGCGCCCGCCAGCGGCGAAAAACCGCGCCGTCTTCAAGGCCGCGTCTGGCGCATTCGGCATCGTCCCAAACCACCAAAATCGCCCAGACCTTGGTGTTCGGAACCGGGGTAAAGCCCTCGCCTATGCCGGATCCGCACAGTTTCCAGAACTGAACGCCGGGTGTCCGCTGCAGGGCAATGCGCGCGAGGCCCATCTGCCCCAGCACCCAAAACCGGGTCCAGAGGCTTTCAAAACGGAAAAAGGACAGCGTCACGCTCTGCACCATGCAATCCCTTGGGCGACTCCCTAAAGTGTAAACTAACTCTGACAGAGAAAGCGCGAGTTGTGAAGCGCCACGCGTCAACTTGGCGTTGCTCCTGAATTCATTTGTCAATTCAACCTGACAGTCGTAACCTTATCCCCATGACACGCTTTGACCCCAGCCTGCACCAAACGGCCTTGATTATCGGCGCCGGCCTTGGCGGTCTGGCCGCCGCCATGCGCCTTGGCGCAAAGGGCTACAAGGTGACGGTGCTTGACCGTCTCGACACACCCGGCGGGCGGGGGTCTGCCCTGAGCGTCGATGGACACCGATTCGACCTTGGCCCCACGATTGTCACCGTCCCGCAGGTGTTTCGCGAACTCTGGTCCGCCTGCGGTCGTGATTTTGACGCCGATGTTGACCTGCGCGCGCTTGCTCCGTTCTATGAAATCCGGTGGCCGGACGGGTCCAGTTTCAAAGCGCATCAGGACACCGACAAGATGCGCGCCGAAATCGCGCGCCTCTCACCGGGTGATCTCAAAGGCTATGAACGGTTCCTCAAAGACAGTGAGGCGCGCTACCGGTTCGGGTTCGAAGACCTGGGCCGCCGCCCGATGAACAAGCTTGTCGACCTGATCAAGGTGCTGCCGACCTTTGCGGCCATGCGCGCGGACCGGTCGGTTTACGCCCATGCCGCATCGCGTTTCAAAGACCCGCGCCTGCGGATGGCGTTTTCCTTTCACCCGCTCTTTATCGGCGGTGACCCGTTCAAGGTGACGTCGATGTATATCCTCGTCAGCCATCTCGAAAAGGAATTCGGGGTGCATTACGCGATGGGCGGGGTCGATGCGATTGCGCGCGCCATGGTCCGCGTGATCGAAGGGCAGGGGGGCGAGGTCGTTCAGGGCGCCGAAGTGGACGAGATTCTGGCCGACAAGGGCCGTGCCCGCGGGGTCAAACTGACAACGGGCGAAACGCTGGTCGGCGACATCGTGGTGTCCAATGCCGATGCCGGGCACACCTATGACCGGCTGATGCGCAACCTGCCGCGCCGCCGCTGGACCTCGCCACGGCTGAAACGCACCCGCTGGTCGATGTCGCTGTTTGTCTGGTAT
Source organism: Pseudomonadota bacterium (assembly GCA_038530285.1). Lineage (GTDB taxonomy): Bacteria > Pseudomonadota > Alphaproteobacteria > Rhodobacterales > Rhodobacteraceae > JASJAR01. The sequence continues at coordinate 13,329 of JBCBCY010000025.1, read as the reverse complement.
TTCGGCACCAAGGGCACGCGCGATATGTGGTCCGGTGTGGGCCACCACACCATCCTGAACGCGCCGCGCTACGGCGGGCTGGTCAAGGATATTTTCCGCAAAGGCGTGCTGGCCGATGACATGTCGGTCTATCTGCACCGGCCGACCGTGACAGACCCCAGTGCCGCCCCCGACGGCGATGATACCTTCTATGCCCTCGCTCCGGTGCCGCATCTGGGCCACAACGGGGTCCCTGACTGGTCGGCGATGTCGGATGAGTATCTGTCGAAGGTCACCGACTTTCTTGAAGCTCAGGCCCTGCCGGGGCTGCGCGACCATATCTCCGCTTCGCGCGTGTTCACGCCGGAAACCTTCCGCGACCGCTATCTGTCGCCCTTCGGGTCCGGCTTTTCGATTGAACCGCGCATCCTGCAATCGGCCTGGTTCCGGCCCCACAACGTGTCCGAAGAATTGCCCGGTCTTTATCTGGTAGGGGCGGGCACCCATCCCGGCGCAGGCCTGCCCGGCGTGATTTCCTCGGCCGAAGTCTTGGGCAAGCTGGTCCCTGACGCGCATACCACGTTCGCCCCAGAAAGGCTGGCCGCAGAATGATTGACCGCAGAATGATTGGCACCCGATGATTGATCCCCGCGACCTCGCCCGCTGCAAAGATGCGATCCGCCATGGGTCGCTGTCGTTTTACGCCGCCTCACGGCTGTTGCCGGCGCGGGTGCGTGACCCGGCCCTGGCGCTTTATGCCTTTTGCCGGTTGTCCGATGACGCGGTGGATCTGGGCACCGACAAGACATCTGCTGTGCTGCATCTGCGCGACCGGCTGGGCCTGATCTATGAAGGCCGGCCGATCAATGCCGCGGCTGACCGTGCCTTTGCTGCAGTGATCGAAGAGCATGAGATGCCGCGCGCCCTGCCCGATGCGCTCCTGGAAGGCCTCGCCTGGGATGCCCAAGAACGCCAGTACGAGACCTTGTCGGGCGTGTTCGATTATTCCGCCCGGGTGGCCGCCGCCGTCGGCGTGATGATGTCGGTGCTGATGGGCACCCGTGATGCGCACGCCCTGGCACGCGCCGCTGATCTTGGCGTGGCAATGCAGCTGACCAACATCGCCCGCGACATCGGCGAAGATGCGCGGGCAGGGCGGCTTTACCTGCCGCTGAACTGGATGGACGAAGTGGGCCTCCACCCCAAGACCTTCTTTGCCGACCCGTTGCCCGATCCGCGTGTGCGCGGCATGGCGCGGCGCCTGTTGCGCACCGCGCGGCGGCTTTATATCCGGGCTGAGGCGGGCATTCCCGCACTGCCGTTGTCGGCACGTCCCGGGATTTATGCCGCGCGCCACGTGTATGCGGGCATCGGTGCAGCCGTTGAACGCAATGCATTCGATTCCATCAGCTACCGCGCGCGAACGAACAAAGCCCAAAAGCTGGGCTGGCTTGGCCTGTCGGTCCTACGCGCCGGCGCGTCCACGGTGATGCCGCGCTCAGCAGTGATCATGGCCGAACCGCTGGAAGAAACCCGTTTTCTGGTCGATGCCGCCGCGCGCCGCGCGGCCACCACCAGCCGCACAAATGCGCTCGTCGACGTGCTGATCCAACTTGAAGCCAATGACAGAGAGTGTAACGCCGCCCTACTGGACCAACACCGGGCGGCGCCCTAGGTTTTGGGCATGGACCTTTTGCTCTTTGCGATATTTCTGGTGGCTTGCGGCGGGGCGGCTGCGACCGGTGCGATGTTCCCGCCCGGGCCCTGGTATGATGCGCTGAAAAAACCATCCTGGAACCCGCCAAACTGGCTGTTTCCTGTCGCGTGGAGCCTGCTTTACCTGTGTATCGCAGCCGCGGCCGCGCGCGCGGCCGTCGTGCCCGGCAACGGGGTCGCCATGGCGCTTCTGGCGGCACAATTCGCCTTCAACACGCTTTGGACCCCGGTGTTTTTCGGCCTGCGCAAGATGGGGGCAGGGTTTGTGGTCGTCTCGGTGCTGTGGGTCCTGGTGGCGCTGACGATGCTGGCGTTTTTCCAACTCGACAGGCTCGCGGGGCTGTTGTTTGTCCCCTACCTTGTGTGGGTCACCGTGGCTGCGGCGTTGAATTTTACCGTCTGGCGGCTGAACCCCGACGCGCCGACGGCCTAGTCGCGAAACGTCCAGCCCGGCCGGCGCGGCACCCGCACCGCCAGCATCGGCTTGATCAGGGGCGACGCAAACCGGTCGAGATCCAGCGCTTCGTGCACCCCGTCGGTTTCCACTCCGCCGATCTTTGTGCGCACGACCGACCGCGAATAAAATGGCGCGTCCAGCATCGCCTGGACCTGCCTTGGCCGATACCCCGGGTCAGCCCGGGTTTCGCGGCGCACCGCCCAGGCGGTGCGGGCAAACTTGGTCTTACGGGGAATGTCCATCGGCTCTATTTCACCGGTATCGGTGAATTTCACACCCAGTTCCAACCGGCCACCGTCGCGACGCTGCGCATCGTAAAAGCAAGCCGACCCGCCCGGCACCGGGAACCGCCCCCAGGTCCAATAGGAAAAATCAGCCTCTAACGCGCGGGTGCCGAAGTTGGCGTCGAAATAGCCGTGGCCCGACCAGTCCCAGCCCCGGTTCAGATCAACCTCGATCCGCGCGGTCGGCGCGAAGGGCCGCCACACATGGGACCCGTCGGGCATCAACGGCGCCTCGACATGGGTCACACCCGATGGCGTCAGCGTGATGCGCCCTTTGACGCGACCCGGCAGGGGGGGCGAGGCCAGTTCGTCCACATCGATCACCAGCTTGCCGCCGGCCCAGGTCAGCTTGCTGGGGCCGACCTCAAAGGTGTCACTGGTCTGACGCAGGGCCGACACGCCCCGGTCGGTCATCGTAAACCGCCCGCCGGGGCCATAGGTGGCGACATTGATGCACACGTGATTGTCCGGGCGCTTGCGGCCTGACCATTTGTACCAGGGCGAGAAAACCGATCCTATGAAGGCGATGACCGAGATCGCGCGCGTCCCGCAGTCGGAAACGCCGTCGACGTACCACCACGCATACCCGTCTGCCGGAACGTCGAGGTTGAAGTTTGGCCCGTCCTTATCGCCTCTGCCGCGTGCCGTCCGGAAAGGGCTGCCATCGGCACGCCGGCGCCCGGATGGGTCCCCCCGCCCGCCAGAAACAGCCCCCCCATCTTGGTGGTCGCCCGCGGCCGCGCCAACGCCGCCATCGCCCCATGTGGGCTCCGCCCGTACAGGGAACCGGCCGAGGCTGGAAACAGCGCCTCGAAACCTTGCGGGTCCGTCAGCGCGCTCAAAGGTGGGAGTTGATCGAAGATCAGCCCGCGCCGTGCCAAAGTCTGAAATACGCGCGTCCGACATGACGTCGCCTCCTCCGGTGTGCCGCCCAGCGGGGCGGCGTTCTCGATGATTTCAAAGCGTTCAAGATGTGGCGGGGTGCGCCCGGTGCCGCGGTCTTCCGCGCAGATGTACAAGGTCGCCCGTTCGGGGGGCTTTCCCCGTGCAATAGGGTCGAATTCGCTGCGCGTATCCTCGCCGAAAAAGACGTTGTGATGCAGAAGATGGCGGCCTGCGGGGCGGGCGGCAAAGCTCCACACCCGGGCCGACAGGCTGCGCGGTTCGACCGCTTTGCGGGGCACGGCCTGGCTTGTGGCGCGCCCCAGAAGGCCTTGGTGCAAGGCGCGCGGGTCCCCGGCAAACACAACCTGGTCAGCGGCAATGCGTTGGCCGTCTTCGGTGATGGCCGCCGCGATCTGGCCGCCTTGATATTCCAGCCGCGCAACCGGCGCGTTCAGGCGGATTTCTGCGCCGCGCGCCTCGGCCAGATGGGCCATGGCCCCGGCCAGCACATGCATCCCGCCATCGACGCGCCAGACCCCCAGTTCTTCGGCCCGCCAGATCAGGCTTAGCAGCGCGGGCGAGCCATAGGGCGATCCGCCCACATAGGTGGCATACCGTCCAAAGAGCTGGCGCAGGCGCGGGTCGCGAAACTGGCCCGCAAGGCGGCCGGCCATCGTGGCCCAGGGCATCAATGCGGGCAGGGCGCCCGGGTTTTTCAAGGCGGCCGCCGCGAGGGTCGCCAGGCGCGGGGCCGCGGTTTCCATCATCGGACCGCGGAAGGTGTCAAAAAGCGTCTCTGTTTCGGCGCGAAACGCCCGGAATGCCGCAGCATCGCCCGGGCCCGAAAAGGCCTCGATCGCGGCTTCGCTGGCAGCAGGGTCAGTATAAAGATCAAGCGATCCACCGCCCGGCCACCAGTGGCGGGCCAAGACGGGCTCTTCTGTCAGCGTGACGTGATCGTCCAGTCGCGCACCAAGGGCGGCAAACATCTCATCAAAGACCCAGCGCATGGTCAGCACCGTGGGCCCCGCATCCACCGGTCCGGCGGCTGAGGGAACGGTGCGTGCCTTGCCGCCGACCTCGGCCGCGGCATCGACCAGGGTGACGCGGTGCCCGGCGGCCAGCACCCAAAGCGCGGTCGAAAGCCCGCCGAAGCCAGCGCCGATGACAAGTGTATGGGTGTCAGGTTTGACCATCACCGCGATTGTTGACTCGCTGGCCGCAGTTGTCCACTATGATTTACACTTAGTGTGTCAGATGTAACTGACATACGCTCAGCTAGCCCGAGGCCCCATGCCGCTTTCGCACCGTATAGACGCCGCCATTCAATGCGCAATCAAAGCGGCGCAGGCCGACCCGGCACCGTCCGGTCTGGCCGAAGCGTTGCACTACGCGGTCACGCCCGGGGGCGCGCGCATCCGCCCGACAATCCTGATGTCGGTGGCCATGGCCTGCGGCGACCGCACCCCCCGATTGGCCGATGCCGCAGCGGCCGCGCTGGAACTCATCCACTGCGCCTCGCTCGTCCATGACGATATGCCCTGTTTCGACGACGCCCCGATCCGGCGCGGCAAACCCAGCGTCCACCGCGCCTACGGCGAAACCACCGCGGTCCTGACCGGCGACAGCCTGATCATTCTGGCGTTTGACACGATCGCCAAAGCCGGTGCTGAAGACCCTGCCGCCGCGCTGGCCCTCACCCGCATCCTTGCCCGCCGCACCGGCATGCCCTTTGGCATCTGTGCCGGCCAGGGTTGGGAAAGCGAAAAGCGCATCGACCTTGCCGCCTATCACCAGGCCAAGACGGGGGCGCTGTTCATGGCCGCCACCGAAATGGGTGCGGTCGCCTCGGGCCAGGACGCTGAGCCTTGGGTCGAGCTGGGCGCGCGCATCGGCGAGGCGTTCCAGGTCGCCGACGACCTGCGCGATGCGCTGGAAACCGAAGAAAGCCTTGGCAAGCCCGTGGGCCAGGACGAACGGCTCGGGCGACCCTCAGCGGTGACCGAACTTGGCGTCGATGGGGCCATCGCGCGGCTGAAAAACATCCTGGGCGGTGCGATCTCGTCGATCCCCCATTGCCCGGGCGAAGCGGCCCTCGCACAGATGGTCAAGAAAACCGCCGAGCGTCTCACACCCGTGCGCCCCGTCGTTCCCGGAGAATAAGCGTTGAGCGACGCGGCCCTTCCCGGGGGTGCGCCCCGCGCGCGGCCTAAGCTTTTTGCCCTGCGCAATCGGCTCGCACGGTCGCCGCGCTTCCAAGCCTGGGCCGCTCGCTTCCCCCTGACCAAACGGGTGGCCCGCGCCGAAGGCGAAGCCCTTTTCGATCTGGTCGCAGGCTTTTGTCACAGCCAGATGCTGCGCGCCGTGGTCGAATTGGGCCTTCTTGAGATGATCGTCGAGATCCCGCGCACGCCTGACGCCCTTGCCGGCAAACTGGGTCTTGCCCCTGACCGTGCGCTGATCTTGTTGCGCGCGGCCACCGCGCTTGGCCTGACCGAACCAGCAGGGCAGGGGGCGTTTCGAACCTCACGCCGGGGGGCGGCCTTGTTGGGCGTGCCCGGGCTGGCCGACATGATCCGCCACCATGACATCTTGTATAAGGACCTGTCTGACCCCGTCGCCTTCCTGCGCGGTGAAACCGACCCCGAGCTGGCCCGCTTTTGGCCATACGTGTTCGGCGAAGGGGCCCGGACCGACCCGGACGCGGCCGCGCGTTATTCGCGCCTGATGGCCGACAGTCAGGGCCTTGTGGCTGAAGAGACCTTGAAGGCGGTCAGTTTTGCGCCCGCGTCCCACGTGATGGACATCGGCGGGGGCACGGGCGTGTTTTTGTCGGCTGTCCTCGCAGCCTATCCGGATCTCAAAGGCACGCTTCTGGATCTGCCCGGTGTGGCCGATCAGGCGGGCGCGCGATTCGCTGAAGCCGGCCAAAGCGACCGGGTGACACTCAGCCCGGGGAATTTCCGCCTGGATCGCCTGCCAAAGGGGGCCGACACGATCACGCTTGTTCGTGTGCTCTATGACCATGAAGACACGACCGTCGCCGCGCTTTTGGCCAAGGTCTTTGATGCGCTGCCCCCGGGTGGGCGACTTGTGGTGTCCGAACCGATGTCAGGCGGCGATGCGCCTGAACGCGCCGGAGATGCCTATTTTGCGTTGTATTGCGCGGCGATGGGCACCGGTCGGACCCGCAGCCCGAGGGAGGTAGCTGGGCTGATGACCACCGCCGGGTTTACGGGGGTCACCGAGCCGCGGGTCGACCGGCGCTTCATCACGCGGGTTGTGACGGGTGACAAGCCTCGTTGACAGATGTCAGCGATTCGAATGTCCAAACTAATTGACAGTCGTAAATGTAAGTTTAAACTGACACTCAAGGCTGCGTCGGCCTGACATGCCGAACGACAACCTGACACCAAGGGAGCGAAAATTGGACACGTCAGCAATCATTCTGAATGGCCCGCGCGATTTGGCGATGGGCACGCTCGGGCTGGCGACCCCTTCCGCGACCGATCTTGTTGTCGACATCGACTGGTCCGGCATCTCCACCGGGACCGAAAAGCTGTTCTGGTCAGGGGAAATGCCACCGTTTCCGGGCATGGGCTATCCGCTGGTGCCGGGCTACGAAGCGGCCGGCGAAGTTGTTGAAGCCGGCGGCGACACATCGTTTCGCCCCGGCGACCGGGTCTTTGTTCCCGGTGCGTCCTGCTTTGATGGCGCCCGCGGGCTGTTCGGCGGTGCGGCCGAACGCGTCGTTGTGGGTGCGGATCGTGTGGCGCGGATTGATTCCCATCTGCGCGAAGAAGGTGCGCTTTTGGCACTGGCCGCGACCGCGCGCCATGCGATGGCCGGCGTGAACAAGGCTGTGCCTGATCTTATTATTGGCCACGGTGTTCTCGGCCGCCTTTTGGCACGCCTGACGATTGCCGCCGGCGCCCCTGCCCCGATGGTCTGGGAAACAAATGCCGCGCGCCGCGCTGGTGCAACCGGATACGAGGTTATCGACCCGTCCGAGGATACCCGCCGCGATTACCACGCGATCTATGATGCTTCCGGCGCGCCGGACATGCTGAACACATCGATCGCGCATATCGAAAAGGGCGGCGAGGTTGTGCTGGCCGGATTTTATGCAGCACCTTTGTCTTTCGCCTTTCCGCCGGCCTTCATGAAAGAGGCGCGCATCCGCATCGCCGCTGAATGGACACCCGATGATCTGATCGCCACCCGCGCGCTGATTGAAAGCGGTGCTTTGTCGCTGGCGGGATTGGTCACCCATGTCGCGCCGCCCACTCAGGCGGGCCGCGCTTACGAACAGGCTTTCACCGATCCCGACTGCCTGAAAATGATTCTCGATTGGAAGGCCGCCGCATGAAAGACCACGTTGAAAAAGCGCCCGGGTCAACGGGCGACGTCCCCAACCTCAAAGACTTCGACCAGCGGCTGCGCGACGAAGCGCATGAAGACCTGGCCGATATCGTCGCAGATGAGCCTACGTCGAAAACCCAGATCATCGCGATCTACGGCAAAGGCGGCATCGGGAAGTCCTTCACGCTGGCAAACCTTAGCCACATGATGGCCGAACAGGGCAAGCGCGTCTTGCTGATCGGCTGCGACCCGAAGTCTGACACCACATCGCTTTTGTTCGGCGGCAAGGCCTGCCCGACGATCATCGAAACCTCGACCCGCAAGAAACTGGCCGGGGAAGAAGTGAAAATCGGCGATGTCTGCTTCAAGCGCGGCGGCGTCTTCGCGATGGAACTTGGCGGCCCCGAAGTGGGGCGCGGCTGCGGCGGGCGTGGCATCATCCACGGGTTCGAACTGCTCGAAAAGCTGGGCTTTCATGATTGGGACTTCGACTACGTCCTTTTGGATTTCCTCGGCGATGTGGTCTGCGGGGGCTTCGGCCTGCCGATTGCCCGCGATATGGCGCAGAAAGTCATTCTCGTCGCCTCGAACGATCTGCAATCGCTGTACGTCGCCAACAACGTCTGCTCGGCGGTCGAATACTTCCGCAAGCTGGGCGGCAATGTCGGCGTCGCAGGCCTGGTGATCAACAAAGACGATGGCTCGGGCGAAGCGCAGGCCTTTGCCGAAGCCGTCGATATCCCGGTCCTCGCCTCCATCCCGCAGGATGATGACCTCAGGAAAAAATCCGCGAACTACCAGATCGTCGGCACAGCCCAAAGCCAATGGGGCGCGTTGTTTGCCGGTCTCGGTGACGCTGTCGCCGTGGCGCCTCCCGTGCGCCCGGGCCCGCTGAGCCAGGATGGCTTGCTTGAACTCTTCGACGGCTCGGAAACCGGCGCCGGCTTCACCCTTGAACCGGCCACCGACGAAGACATGCGCGGGGCCAACGCCGAACCCAAAGCATCGCTGGAGGTCATCTATGACGATGCATAGCTCTGCGTCCGACAAGCCATCGATTGAAGAGATCATCGCCCAAGCGCGGCCCGACCAGATCGCGCGGCTTTTGAACGATCTGCGCCATCCCGAACGGGAACCGTCTGATATCGAGCGCCGCCTGCAATGAACGCGAAGGTCACATACGACCAGGCCGACACGGCCCAGGTTATCGAAGGTGCCCCCCGCGACGGGGCTCTTCCTGCGGACGGCATGGGCTGTCACGCGGGGGCCGGTGAAATGGAAGCCGCCGCCCGTGCGGCTGGCCAATCTGACATCCTCGATCAATACGCCGCCGATTACCCGCAAGGGCCGCACGACAAACCGCAATCGATGTGCCCGGCGTTCGGGTCGCTTCGCGTCGGCTTGCGCATGCGCCGCGTGGCCACGGTTTTGTCCGGCTCGGCCTGCTGCGTCTATGGCCTGACCTTCGTGTCGCATTTCTACGGCGCGCGCCGGTCCGTGGGCTATGTGCCGTTCAATTCCGAAACCCTGGTGACGGGCAAGCTCTTCGAAGACATCCGCGATTCTGTCCACGAATTGGCCGACCCCGACCGCTATGACGCCATCGTCGTGACCAACCTCTGCGTGCCGACAGCCTCAGGCGTGCCCCTGCGGCTTTTGCCAGATGAGATCAACGGCGTGCGCATCGTCGGCATCGACGTGCCGGGCTTTGGCATCCCCACCCATGCCGAAGCCAAAGACGTGCTGGCGGGGGCGATGCTGAACTACGCCCGCCAGGAAATCGAAGCGGGCCCCGTCCAGGCCCCTGCGGCGGGCAAATCCGACCGGCCCACTGTGGCGCTTTTGGGCGAAATGTTCCCCGCAGACCCGATGATGATCGGCGCGATGCTCGATCCCATGGGTCTGGCCGCAGGCCCCACCGTGCCTTGCCGCGAATGGCGCGAGTTGTATTCCGCCCTTGATTGCGGCGCGGTCGCAGCCATCCACCCGTTTTATACCGCCGCCATGCGCGAGTTTACCGCCGCGGGTCGGCCCATCGTCGGCTCTGCGCCCGTGGGCCATGACGGCACCGCGGCGTGGCTGTCGGGCATCGGCGACGCCTTTGGGATTGCCGCTGACAAGGTGGCGGCGGCGCAAAACGCCTTCCTGCCCGCGATCAAAGGCGCGCTTGCGGCAACCCCGGTCAAGGGCACGATCACCTTGTCGGGTTATGAAGGCTCTGAACTTCTGGTCGCGCGGCTGTTGATCGAAAGCGGGGCAAACATTCCATACGTCGGCACCGCCTGTGCCCGATCTGATCAATCGGACGCCGACCGCGACTGGCTTGAAGCGCGCGGTGTGAAAGTGAAATACCGCGCCTCGCTGGAAGACGATTGCGCCGCGATGGAAGCGATCAAGCCCGATCTGGCCATCGGCACCACGCCGGTCGTCCAGAAGGGCAAGGAACTGGGCATTCCGTCACTCTACTTCACCAATCTGATTTCCGCGCGCCCCTTGATGGGGCCAGCAGGGGCCGGGTCGCTGGCCCAGGTCGTCAACGCTGCCATCGCCAACAAAGATCGCATGGATGACATGAAAGCGTTTTTCGAAGGCGTGGGCAGTGGCGACACCGCAGGCGTCTGGGAAGGCGACCCGAACGTGCGGCCCGATTTCCGCGCCCAGAACCAAAAGAAACTCGAACGCGCCGCCAAGGCCGCCAAAGCGGCAGAGATGATCTGATGACGGCGATTTTCGATCATAAATCGCCGCGCGCGACTTTGTACAAAATGCAAAATGGCCCTTCTGGGTTTGCTACAATTTGTACAAAACGCCCGGTTTCGCGGTCGGAGGTCTGCCCATGCTAGTGCAAGACCACGACCGGGCCGGCGGCTATTGGGGTGCGGTCTACGCCTTCACGGCTGTGAAAGGTTTGCAAGTCGTTATCGATGGGCCCGTAGGCTGTGAAAACCTGCCGGTCACATCTGTTCTGCATTACACCGATGCTTTGCCGCCCCATGAATTGCCTATCGTCACCACCGGTTTGGGCGAAGAAGAATTGGGCCGCGACGGCACCGAAGGGGCGATGAAACGCGCCTGGGGTACGCTCGATCCGGCCTTGCCCGCGGTCGTTGTGACCGGGTCGATCGCTGAAATGATCGGCGGCGGCGTGACCCCGCAAGGCACCAATATTCAACGGTTTTTGCCCCGCACTATTGATGAAGATCAATGGGAAGCGGCTGACCGGGCGATGACCTGGCTCTTCACCGAATTTGGCCAGACCAAGGGCCGGATGCCGCCTGAAAAGAAACGCGAAGCGGGCGCCGCGCCGCGGGTCAATATCCTCGGGCCGATGTACGGCGTGTTCAACATGCCCTCTGATCTGGCAGAAATCCGGCGTCTGGTCGAAGGCATCGGGGCCGAGGTGAACATGGTCATGCCGATGGGCGCCCATCTGGCCGAAATGCGCAATCTGGTGAACGCTGATGTGAACATCACCATGTACCGCGAGTTTGGGCGCGGCCTGTGCGAAGTCCTTGGCAAACCCTATCTGCAAGCCCCCATCGGTCTTGACAGCACCACGAAATTCCTAAGGAAACTCGGGGAGTTAACCGGTCTCGACCCCGAACCGTTTATCGAACGCGAAAAGCATTCGACCGTCAAGCCGGTGTGGGATTTGTGGCGCTCGGTCACGCAGGATTTCTTTGCCACCGCCAGTTTTGCTGTGGTCGCGAATGAGACCTATGCACGCGGGTTGAAGCTCTTTTTGGAAGACGGTTTGGGCCTGCCATGTGCCTTCGCCGTGGCGCGCACCGCAGGCAAGAAAACCAACAATGAAGAGGTCCGCGCGATGATCGGGCGCGACCGTCCTTTGGTGGTCTTCGGGTCGATCAACGAAAAGATGTATCTGGCCGAACAAAAGGGCGGGCACGGTCCGTCGCCAGCGTTCATTCCAGCGTCCTTCCCGGGGGCCGCGATCCGGCGCGCGACCGGCACGCCGTTCATGGGCTACGCAGGAGCGACGTACGTGCTGCAGGAAGTCTGCAACGGGCTTTTTGATGCGTTGTTTCATATCCTTCCGCTTGGCACCGACATGGATGCCGCCGACGCCACGCCCACCACGCTGCGCCGTGATTTCCCATGGGACGCCGACGCCCAGGCCGAACTGGACCGCATCGTGGCGACCCACCCCATTCTGACCCGCATTTCAGCGGCGAAATCTCTGCGCGATGCGGCCGAACGGGCCGCCCTTGCGTCGGGCGCCGAACGCGTGGTCCGCGAGACCGTCGAAGCACTCGACGGGCAGAATACACAGTTAAATCAGGGAGATAACCCATGAGTGACCACACCGGAGATCTGGACTTCACGCCAGAACGGACCGCCAGCGCGCGGCGCCCCAAGACCGAATTCATGGTCTATTTCGGGATCATCTTTCTGGCCACATTGCCGCTGGCCTGCCTGACCTGGGCGCTGCGGGCAATCCAGCAGCGCACCTTACCAGAACGTGGACCCATCGCGCGCGCCTGGACCCAGGCGCGGATCATCACGCCGATGATCTTTTCGGCGTGAAGCAAACGTTTTTCAGATGCCGGTTGGCCTTCGGGTCAACCGACAACCCATGGGGCTTTGTGCCGCTTGGGAACCCGGCCGCGGGGTTCGCGGCTTCAGTCACTAATCCGGAGGATTTCAATGGCTGATAGAACCGACCTGTCGTTTACAGGTCTCACCGACGACCAGGCGCAGGAATTGCACTCGGTGTATATGTCGGGACTTACGGTCTTTGTTGGGATCGCTGTCCTCGCGCATATCGCGACGTACATCAAACTGCCTTGGTTCGCTTGGGGCTAAGGAGCTCGAAAGATGGCACAGTTCTACAAGATCTGGCTCGTTTTCGACCCGCGCCGTGTCTTCGTGGCACAGGGCGTTTTCCTGTTTTTGCTGGCGGCGATGATTCACCTCGTCCTGCTCAGCTATCCGGAAACGAACTGGTTCACGCAAGCATTTGGCGGCTAACGGGCGACCGAGCTTCTAAAATCACAGTCGCGGGCAGCTTTTGTTGCCCGCGGCAAACACCCTAACCTGAGGACGGCACACCCGGACCCCCCGGCTTGGCCGCTTGAAACGGAGTAAGAAGATGGCATTGCTCAGCTTCGAACGGAAATATCGTGTGCCAGGGGGCACACTCGTCGGCGGCGACCTTTTCGACTTCTGGGTCGGTCCCTTCTTCGTCGGCTTCTTTGGTGTGACAACGGCGTTCTTCGCTGGACTTGGCACCATCCTGATTTTCTATTCTGCGACACTGCAAGGCACGTTCAATCCGTGGCTGATCTCGGTCAATCCGCCGCCCATCAGCTACGGTCTTGGACCGGCACCGCTGGCGGAAGGTGGCTTGTGGCAGATCATCACCCTATGTGCGCACGGTGCGTTCATCTCGTGGATGCTGCGCGAGGTTGAGATTTGCCGAAAGCTTGGCATGGGGCTGCATGTTCCCATCGCGTTCGGCTTTGCGATCCTGGCCTTTACCACATTGGTGGTGATCCGCCCGGTGCTGATGGGCGCCTGGGGCCACGGCTTCCCCTATGGGATTTGGTCGCACCTCGATTGGGTCAGCTACACCGGCTACCTTTACGGCAATTTCCACTACAATCCCGCCCATATGATCGCGATCAC
>JBCBCY010000024.1:0-50348 GCA_038530285.1 Pseudomonadota bacterium | reverse complement strand
ATTGCTGCGCGCCGTTGAGACGGGTTCCATCTGCACGCCCGTCATTCGAAATGGAGATGTCAACGGCCGCAAAGTCCGCAAACCAGACCTTGCCTCACTGCCAGCAAGCGCCAGTGGTATCGCTAAAACCGAGGCGGCCTGTTCGTCCGCACCCTAGCCTTCTTTGTCGTAAGCCTCGATGATGCGGGCCACCAGCGGGTGGCGCACCACATCTTTGGACGTGAAGTAGGAAAAGCTGATGCCCTTCACACCGTCGAGCAGGCGTTCGGCGTCATGCAGACCAGAGGCCACGCCGCGCGGCAGGTCCACCTGAGACCGGTCACCCGTGATCACCATGCGAGAGCCTTCGCCCAGACGGGTCAGAAACATCTTCATCTGCATCGTCGTGGCGTTTTGCGCCTCATCGAGCACGACAAAGGCGTTCGCAAGGGTCCGCCCGCGCATAAAGGCCAGGGGCGCGATCTCAATTCGCTTGTCTTCCATCAGCTTGGCGACCTGCTTGCCGGGCATAAAGTCGTTCAGCGCATCATACAAAGGCTGCATATACGGATCGACCTTGTCTTTCATGTCGCCGGGCAGAAAGCCCAGACGTTCGCCCGCTTCAACGGCCGGGCGCGACAGGATGATCTTGTCGACCTCACCGCCCAGAAACATCGTGATCCCTGCCGCGACGGCCAGATAGGTCTTGCCGGTGCCCGCAGGGCCAATGCCAAAGGCCAGCTCATTTTCGAACAAGGCTTTGACGTAAGCCTTTTGCGCCTCGGTGCGTGGTTCGACGGTTTTCTTGCGGGTGCGTAGTTCCACCCGGCCGCCCTTGAACATCTCCATCTGATCGTCAGCGGCCGGCATTTCGGCGTCCATGCGCAGGGCCGCGTCAATCTCGCCCGGATCGATCTGGCGACCGGCTTCGACCTTGGCATAGAGCGCTTCGAGAACCCGGACCGCTTCAAGGCGCGCTTCGGCCGCGCCGTGGATCGCAAGCTGGTTCCCACGCCTCAGGATATGCACCCCGGTGCCCTGTTCAATCTGCGCGAGGTTGCGGTCAAACTCACCACAAAGGTCAATCAGCACGCGGTTGTCGGGAAATTCGATCAGGCTTTCAAGTGCGGTCTCAGTTGACCCGTCTTCAGGCACAGCGGTGATGGGCAAAAAGCACTCCCAAGGTTGGCGTTTGCATCTTTGATGCTGCCAAGGGGGGCGGCCCGGCGCAAGCGTATCTTGACGATTGTCACAAGGGTTTCACGAGATATTGGGGATAAACCGCCGATTTGATCCCGAACAAGAAAAAAGGTCGACCGCCCCACGCGGTCGACCTCTTTGGTTTGCAGCGCCGGCCCCACCCGGGGGGCCAGCGCGCAATTCTAGCAAAAGACACTCATTACAACGTACAACCCAAATCTTTGGACCGTTTGCCGTTGCGGCTATCTTCGAGCGGTTCCTGACACCTTACTGCCTGATTCGTTTATGCGCGTCTGTGAACGAGGTCACAGAGCGCTTTTATTGCTGTTTTGGCGGATGGTGCGGGTCAGAACAGATCGGGTTCCGACAAGGCCTTCAGGGCATCCCGGTCAATGATGCGGATCACCCCGCGCGGGGCTTCGACGATGCTGTCGCGCTTCCAGTCCGACAGGGTCTTCGAAACGGCTTCCCGGGTCGTGCCCATAAATTCGGCCAGGTCGGATTTGGACATGTTCAGCTCGGAAACGCCGCCTTCGGTCAGATGGATCAACTTGCGCGCAAGCCTTGCAGACAGGGGCAAAAACACCTGATCGGACAGTTGCGAATTCATCCAGCGCATGCGCTGGCCCGCCAGATTGATCATATCGATGCCCAGCTCGGGGCTTTTGCGGATCGCTTCAGCCATGTCGCGGTTGCGAATGCGAAAAAGCCGGGTGTCGGCCAGCGCTGTGGCGGTCGCGGTGCGCACGCCGGGGTCGAAAAAGGCAATCTCGCCGATCATGTCGCCGTCTTTGAGCACATCAAGTGACAATTTGCGCCCATCTTCGGACACCACCGAGATTTCGAGAGACCCCGACAGGATCGCAAACAACGCATCGCCGTCGTCGCCCTGTTCGAACAAGACATCGCCCGGGCCCAGCGTCAATTCCGACGCGAGGCTTTCAATGGCGTTCTGCAGCGCCTCAGAGGCGTTCGCGAGAAAGCCTGTATTCGATAGCATTGCAGCCGACCTTCTGTCTGACCACCCGATTGTTTCCGAGTTGGCACCATAGTTTTCGCATATACGAACCAATGATGGCCAGATTTTGGCGCGTTGTGCGGTTTTTGGGCGGTGGACTGCTCTACCGCGCTGGTCCGACAACCCGGCCCGCCAGCGAGTTCGACCCGGTATCGATGATATCAACCGGAGCCAGATCGCCCACACCGACCGCGTCGGACGTCACATGCACCGCGTGCAGGTGATCGGATTTTCCGACCCATTGGCCGGGCTCACGGCCCGGCTTTTCGAACAAAACCTCAACCTGGCGGTCGACCATGGCATCCTGGGCGGCGCGCTGCTGGTCGCGCAGCAAGGCCTGCAGGCGCTGAAGCCGGTCGTGCTTGACGTCCTCGGGGACTTCGGTGCGTTCGGCCGCGGGCGTGCCGGGACGGGCGGAATATTTGAACGAATAGGCCTGACCGTAGCCAACCGTTTTGACCAGCCCCATCGTGTCTTCGAAATCGGCATCCGTTTCGCCCGGGAACCCGACAATGAAATCGCCCGACAGCAACAGATCAGGACGCGCCGCACGGATCCGCTCAATCAGGCGGATGTAGCTTTCGGCGGTATGTTTGCGGTTCATCGCTTTCAGGATCCGGTCGGACCCCGATTGCACCGGCAAATGCAGGTAAGGCATCAGTTTGCCGCAGGTGCCGTGGGCATCGATCAGCGCATCATCCATGTCGTTGGGGTGCGAGGTTGTGAAGCGAATGCGTTCAAGCCCGTCGACTTGGTCGAGGTCCCAGATCAGCCCGGCCAAACCGCCGTCATGGCCATTGTAGGCATTCACGTTCTGACCCAGAAGTGTGATTTCGCGCACGCCGCGGTCCACCAGATCGCGCGCTTCGGCCACGACCTTGTCGGCCGGGCGGCTGACTTCCGCCCCGCGCGTATAGGGCACCACGCAAAACGCGCAGAATTTGTCGCAGCCTTCCTGGACGGTCAGAAACGCGGCTGGGGCGCGTTTGGCCTTGGGGCGGGGGGCCAGATGGTCGAACTTGTCCTCTTGCGGAAAATCAGTCAGCACCGCGCGGTCCCCGGCCCGCACCTTGGTCTCAAGATCGGGCAAACGGTGATAGGCCTGCGGGCCGACGACCAGATCGACCAGGGGCTGGCGGGCGATGATCTCTTCACCCTCGGCCTGGGCGACACAGCCTGCCACCCCGATTTTCAGATCCGGGTTGTCGGCTTTCAAATGCTTGAACCGGCCCAGTTCGGAATAGACCTTTTCGGCGGCCTTTTCGCGGATGTGGCAGGTGTTCAGCAGGATCATATCCGCACCTTCGGGATCAGGCGTGGTGACATACCCCGCCCCGCCCAGCGCTTCGGCCATACGTTCACTGTCGTAAACGTTCATCTGACAGCCGTAGGTCTTGATATAAAGCTTCTTTGCCATGACCCGGGCGGGCATACAGGCTGCGCGCGCGTCCCGCAACGGTTGCTTAAAGCCCGCCGATTAGGGATAGGATGGGAAAAGACCTTCGAAGGGCGCGATGCGGTACGTTTCGATCAAGGATTTCGCCAAACGCGGTGGCCCGGCAATGGCGCAGGGGCCGGTCGCACTTGTGATCGCTGAAGACGATGTCGAACTTGATACAACGATCCGGCACAACCTGATCTCAGGCTTTAAGGCGGTGGTCGTCTTTGCCCCTGACGCCGTGCCGATCGCTGCCAGTCTTGAAGCGGCCGTGCACCGGGTCCGCTATGATACGCTGCAACCTGACGCCGCGGTCGACGCGGTGAACGCCGTCATCCCCATCGCGCCGGCGGGCACCTGGCTGTTTTACAGCTTTAATGCAGAATATCTGTTCTATCCTTTCGCCGAGACCCGCACCGTGGGCGAAATGCTGACCTTCCACGCCGAAGAGCGCCGGTCGGCGATGCTAACTTACGTGATCGATCTTTATGCCGGCGATCTTGGGGCGGCCGACAATGCGGTCTCGCTGGAAGACGCGCATCTCGACAAGACGGGGTATTACGCCTTGGGCCGCCACGATCCGTCGGGCATCAAGCTGGACCGGCAGATGGATTTTTACGGCGGCCTGCGGTGGCGGTTTGAGGAACACATCCCCGAGACGCGCCGCAAGATCGACCGCATTGCGCTGTTTCGCGCGGCACCTGGGTTGCAGCTGACCCCGGATCACCGGCTGAACGATGAAGAGTTGAATACGTTCGCCTGTCCCTGGCACAACAACCTCACGGCGGCGATCTGTTCGTTTCGGACCGCAAAGGCGCTGCGGTCCAACGCGGGCAGTCGCTATGACATCGACAGTTTCCGCTGGCACAATTCGGTGCAATTCACCTGGGACAGTCGGCAGCTTCTGGACCTTGGGCTGATGGAGCCCGGCCAGTGGTTTTAAGGCGCGCGGGTTGCGGCGGGGTCCCGGAAAATTGGAATTTTCCGGCGCTTGCGATTTTTTAGGTAAAAATCGCACGCCCCGGTGCGCGGCCTTGCCCCTGGACCCGCAGTGGTCTTGTGATCAGGTCTTGCGCAGCCGGATCACGACATCGACTGAGGCGATTTCTGCCCCGTCGGGGGCACCGGGCAGGCGGGCGATTTCCAACTCGGCCGCAGGCGCGTCCGACACTTTGCCGTCGTCTTCCCAAAAGAAATGCGGGTGATCATCGCAGCGGGTGTCGAAGTAGCTTTTCGACCCGTCGACGGTGATCTCGCGCATCAGGCCGGCGTCGCAAAAGGCGCGCAGGGTGTTGTACACGGTGGCCAGCGACACCGAAACGCCAGACCCCTGGCTTGAAACATGCAGGCTTTCGGCGGTCACATGGCGGTTTTTGCCATCGCCGATCAGCAGACGCGCCAGCTCAACCCGTTGACGGGTCGGGCGCAGCCCGGCAGACGCCAACCAATCGGTCGAGCGTTTTGTTTCGATATCAAGGGGCGTTTCACGTGCCATTACCGACAGATATAGGGCGTCCGGGGGGTGCATTTCAATCTGTTTTGCACGGCTCGGCGTCCTGGCGCGGCGCGACGTTCGGTCCCAGCGCGGCCTTGCAGCGGGTGTTGGACGTGCGATAGGGGGAATGCCAGCGGCACGGCGCCGGAAGGGAGACGCGACATGGCGGGGTATCCGACCTCATTCGACAAAGAGGGCCTTTTGGCCTGCGCGCGCGGTGAATTGTTTGGCCCGGGCAATGCCCAGCTGCCTGAACCGCCGATGCTGATGATGGACCGGATCACCGATATTTCCGAGGACGGGGGCGCGCATGGCAAGGGCCATGTGCGTGCAGAATTCGACATCACGCCTGATCTTTGGTTTTTTAACTGTCACTTTCCCGGGAACCCGATCATGCCGGGCTGTCTGGGTCTGGATGGGTTGTGGCAGTTGACGGGTTTCAACCTGGGCTGGCGCGGCTGGACGGGGCGTGGCTATGCGCTGGGGGTGGGCGAGGTGAAGCTGACCGGCATGGTGCGGCCGGATCGCAAGATGCTGACCTATTTTGTGGATTTTACCAAGGCGGTGCAGACCCGGCGGCTGACCATGGGGGTGGCCAATGGGCGCGTGGAAGCCGACGGCGAAGAGATATACCGCGTCACGGACATGAAAGTCGCCTTGTCTGAGACCTAAGGCTACGCGGACGCGTGGGCCTATTGGAGCGCTATTGTGATGCGGCGCGAAGGGCTGGTTTGAGCCCAGAGTGCCCATCGTATCGTTTACTACCCTTTGTAAATTAGTTGGCGCACGTCCACCTTCGGCGCATGGAAAAAGAGCGGCCCAAAATCGACATTGATAGGCTAAGAGAAATCGGGTGGTTTGCTTGGGATCCACTAGGCTTGGACGGCGGCACTGGCATCTGGAAGAAGGAATCTTTTGCCGATGAATACGATAGTTACCTTGTCGTCGTCGCAGGGATGCTGCGAAACGGAGAAGCGCGCGATGCCATTGTGGGCTATCTCCATCACGTCGAGTCGGATTGGATGGGTTTGGGTCCAAAAGAGATCGACGCGGAAATAACACGACGCCTGTCGCGTGTTGTTCAAGCTATCGCAGAAGACCCCCACATTTGGATCGACGCCCAAGGCTGAAAGTCCGCTTTGTCCGCATAGCAGACACTTGCCGTTTTCTCCCCCGCGTCCCGTACGGCAAGACGCCTAAAGCTAGAGCATCTCGGCCATCGGGACGTCGTCCTCTTCCTCGACCGGCATCGTCTCATCAAGATAGCCGGTCGACAGCGCGATCAGGATCGGGTCGGACATTGGCACGGCAGTGGCGACATCAGACATCTCAATGCCCTCGCCTTGCGGGTCGCCCAGAGTGACCATCGACTGGAAGTAATTGGCCACATCAGCGGGGTCCATATCCAGCGCGGGCCATTGGGGCCAATCGAACGTGTCGTTCATGAACGGCTGGGTCTGGTCGTGGCTGAGGACGGTCAGGTGATTGAGGTCATGGGCAATCGCACTGAGCCCGTCGTTGGCCTCAAACTCCAGCCAGCCATGGGTGCGCCCATGCATCCAGCCGCCGTAGTGGGGTTCCATCTTCAGCGTGTTGATGAAGCTTTCGGTCAGGCCTTCGGCTTCGAGATAATCGGCAAACCCGTCAAGCCCGAAGGTGGCGACCATTTCCATCACGTCAGCCTCGTCGCCCAGACGCGCGGTGCGCTGGATATCGGCCATGATCTGGGGATCAAAGGCGTCATCGGCGATCCAGCCGGCTTTGGCGCCTTGCATGGAATACCACAGGCCCACGCCGGGCAGATCGTCGCCGTAGGGTTGGTCGTTGTTGGTCAGCCCTTCTTCGAAGGCCCAGGTGCCGACGGTTTCAAGGTCCACCGCGTCGAGGCCCAGAAACGCCCGCAGCCCGTTGTAGGCGACCATGGCTTCGGTGGTGATCGGGGTGCGGCCGCCTTCCAGCGCGTCTTCGTGGGTGTGGCTGGAGGTGCCGTGGTGCATCCCGAAGGCGGTGATGTCGAGAAACGCGCTGTCACCATCCATATCGCCCATGTCGTGACCGGCGTGATCCTCGCTGTCCATGGCGTGGTCGACGGGGTCTTCCGTGGTGTTGTCGATGGTGCTGTCCATCGGCTCGGGCATGTCATTGGCCGGTTCGGTCAGGGCCTCAGACGTCGTACTGGCGGTTGATCCACCCGACATCGCGAACATCGCGCCGAACAGGCCCATAAGAAGAAAAAGCGGATTCATGAACGTCATCCCGGATTGTGCAGCGCGGCCAGATGAAATGCCAGATTGTGGCGAAAACACGGCAAATCAGGCCGGCGTGGGGCAATGGTCAAGTCTTTGCCGATCGGCGCAGGCGGCCCATGCGGGTCTTTGCCCATAGGACCTACTTGCCCTGCCCCTGCCAGGCCCCCTAGATAGGGGCGCAGACCACAAGGGAGCTGTCATGCGGCGTGTCGCGATAACAGGGTTGGGGATCGTCTCACCCATTGGCAATTCGGCTGAGGAGGTTGCGGCCTCTCTGAAGGCGGGCCGGTCGGGGATCGAAGCCAGTGCTGAAATGGCCGAACACGGGTTCAGAAGCCGGGTGGCGGGCACGCTGAAGATCGATCCGTCCGAGCATATCGACAAACGCGTGATGCGCTTCATGGGACCCGGTGCGGCCTATGCCCATATCGCGATGGGTCAGGCGATTGCGGATGCGGGCCTGAGCGAAGATGAGGTTGTCCACCCCGAGACCGGGTTGATCGCCGGGTCGGGCGGGCCGTCCACGTCGGCGATGTTTGCCGCCCATCAAACCGTGTTGAAGACGGGGGCCACCAAGCGGATCGGGCCCTTTGCGGTGCCAAAATGCATGTCGTCGACGATTTCGGCCAACCTGGCGACGGCGTACAAGATCAAGGGGATGAATTTCTCGATCACGTCGGCCTGTTCGACGTCGCTGCATTGTATCGGCATGGCCGCCCAGCAGGTCGCCCTTGGCCAGCAAGAGATCATGTTCGGCGGCGGCGGCGAAGAATTGGACTGGACGCTGTCGTGTCTGTTCGATGCGATGGGGGCCATGTCGTCGAAGTACAATGACACGCCGACCAAAGCCTCGCGCGCCTTTGATGCTGACCGCGATGGGTTCGTGATTGCAGGCGGCGCGGGCATGGTGGTTCTCGAACCGTTGGAGCGCGCACAAGCCCGGGGCGCCAAGATCTATGCCGAGGTGACCGGTTTTGGGGCCACGTCAGACGGCCACGATATGGTGGCCCCGTCCGGCGAAGGCGGCGAACGGGCCATGAAAAAGGCGCTGGCGACCCTGCCGGAGGGCCGCGAGGTGGGCTATATCAACGCCCATGGCACCTCGACCCCCGTGGGCGATGTGGGCGAGGTGGAAGCGGTGCGCCGGACCTTTGGCAACACCGCCCCGCCGATATCTTCCACGAAGTCGATGACCGGCCATTCCCAGGGGGCAGCCGGCGCGCAAGAAGCGATTTACAGCCTGTTGATGCTGGACCAGGACTTCATCGCGCCTTCGATCAATGTCGAAACGCTGGACCCGGCCATTACGCCGGGCGAGATCGCCACGTCATATGTGGAAAATGCAGGGCTCGACACGGTGATGACCAATTCTTTCGGCTTTGGCGGGACCAACGGATCCATGCTTTTGTCGCGCATGCGGAGCTAGACAATGCCGGAACTTATGAAGGGCAAGCGCGGGCTTGTCATGGGCGTGGCCAACGACAGGTCGATCGCGTTCGGGATCGGCAAGGCGCTTTACGAGGAAGGTGCGGACCTGGCGCTGTCGTATCAGGGCGAGGCCTTTGGCAAACGCGCCATCCCGCTGGCCGAACAGTTGGGCACGGACTTTCTGATTGATGTGGATGTGCTGGATGACGCGCAGATGGATGCGGCGTTTGATCAGATCAAAGCGCGGTGGGGCAAGCTGGACTTCGTGATCCATGCGCTGGCCTATTCCGACAAGAACGAGTTGGCCGGCCGGTTTGTCGACACCACGCGCGAGAACTTCAAGAACTCGCTGACGATCTCGTGTTATTCGCTGATTGATATCGCCAAGCGCGCCCATCCGTTGATGAGTGACGGCGGGTCGATCGTGACGCTGACCTATCTGGGATCGAACCGCGTCACGCCGTTTTACAACGTCATGGGGGTGGCCAAGGCCGCGCTTGAAAGTTCGGTGCGGTATCTGGCCAATGATCTGGGCCGCGACGGGATCCGGGTGAATGCGATCAGCCCCGGCCCGATGAAGACGCTGGCCGGTGCTGCGATTTCCGGGGCGCGCAAAACCTTCAAGACCGCCGAGGCGAACGCGCCTTTGGGCCATAACGCGACGCTCGAAGCGGTGGGGGGCACGGCCGTCTACCTGTGTTCGGGCCAAGGCGCCTGCACCACCGGTGAGATCATCACGGTCGACGCAGGCTACCACGTTTTGGGCATGGCCCGGGCCGAGAACCTGTAAATGCCCGCCCGCGTCGCGATCTTTGACGCATATGGCACCCTTTTCGATGTGGCCGCAGCCGCCCGGGTGGCCGCGGGTGAACCCGGCCAGGACAAGCTGGCGGCGACCTGGGAAAGCCTGGCGGCCGATTGGCGCGCCAAGCAGTTGGAATATTCCTGGCTGCGCGCGGTCACCGGCGATTACGTGTCTTTCTGGCAGGTCACCCAAGACGGGCTGGATTGGGCGTTGGAGCGCGCGGGGCTCGATGACCCGTACCTGCGCGAACGGCTTTTGGCACTTTATTGGGAGCTGGCCCCCTACCGCGAAGCGCCGCGCTGCCTGGCCGAGCTGATGGCGGCCGGTGTCACCAATGCGATCCTGTCCAACGGGTCGCCCGATATGCTCGACGGGGCGGTGACATCGTCGGGCCTGGGCGAGTGGATTGAGGCGCGCCTGTCAGTGGATGCGGTGGGCGTCTTCAAACCGGCGGCCAAAGTATACGACATGGTGGGTGCGGAATTTGGAACGGACCCGGGCGAGGTCTTGTTTGTCTCATCCAATGGCTGGGACGTCTGCAATGCAGGCGCCTACGGGTTTCACACGATCTGGGTGAACCGCGCGGGCGCCCCGGTCGACCGTGTGGGCCGCGCGCCTGATCACATCCTGCGCGATCTGTCAGGCGTGCCCGCGATTGCGGCAGGGCTTTAAGATGGGGACGTTCAAAACCTCCGACGGAGTGACGCTGGCTTACGATGATCAAGGCGAAGGCCGCGCGGTCTTGTGCCTTGCGGGGCTGACCCGCTGTGCACGCGATTTCGATTATGTGTTGCCGCACCTGCCAGGCCGGGTGATCCGCCTGGATTACCGGGGGCGTGGGCGGTCCGATTGGGCATCGCCCGAGACCTATACGATCCCGATTGAGGCGCGCGACGTGATCGAACTGCTGAACCATCTGGGGCTGGACAAGGTTGCCGTCCTTGGCACCTCGCGCGGGGGGCTGATTGCGATGCTTTTGGCGGCGACGGCCAAGGATCGGCTGGCGGGTGTGTGCCTGAACGATATCGGGCCCGAGATTGCGCAAGACGGCATGGCCGTGATCCGCGACTATATCGGGGTTGCGCCCAGTGTGAAAACCTATGCCGAAGCTGCCGCCGCGATTTCTGCGCGCCAACCGGGGTTTTCCGGCGTTCCTCAGTCGCGCTGGGACGACGAGGTGCGCCATTTCTACGATCAGATCGAGGATGGTCTGACCTTGCGCTATGACCCTGATTTGCGCGTGCCGGTTCTGGCCACGGTCGAGGCCGAAGCGCCCGACCTCTGGCCGGTCTTCGACGCGCTGGCTGGCCTGCCCTTGGCCCTGATCCGGGGCGAGAATTCCAACATCCTGACGCGGGAGACCGCAGCACAGATGCGCGCGCGGCGCCCCGACATGATCTATGCCGATGTGCCCGGTCGCGGCCATGTGCCGTTTCTTGACGAACCCCAATCGCTTGCGGCCATCGCGGAGTGGACCGCCTTGCTGGAATGACCGCCCCCGACATCGCCCGGATCGAGGCCGCCGCCGACCGGCTGAAAGGCCATGCGGTGCGCACACCGCTGTTGGAATCAGCGTTTCTAAACAACATCGCCGGGCGCCGGGTGCTGGTGAAGGCAGAGGCGTTGCAAAAGACCGGCAGCTTCAAATATCGCGGGGCCCGGGCAGCGTTGTCGGCCTTGACCGCACAAGAGGCCGCGCGCGGCGTGCTGGCCGTGTCGTCGGGCAATCACGCCCAAGGCGTGGCACTGGCCGCCCGCGAATTGGGAATGGCCGCGACAATTCTGATGCCGTCGGATGCCCCCCGGATCAAACTGGAGAACACGCGCGCTTACGGCGCAGAGCTGGTGACCTATGACCGGGCAACCACCGACCGGGACGCGCTGGCCGAGGAGATCATCCAGGCCCGGGGCCTGAGCTTTATTCCGCCCTACAATCACCCCGACGTCATCGCCGGTCAGGCCAGCGTTGGGCTTGAGATTGCCGCCCAGGCCGGCGACGCGGGCGTCACTGAAGGCGATGTCCTGGCCTGTTGTGGCGGCGGGGGTCTGTCTGCCGGGATCGCCCTGGCGCTGGAGGCGCACGCGCCGGGTCTGACGTTGCGGCCGGTGGAACCCGAAGACTTCGACGACATGGCCCGCTCGCTTGAGGCGGGCATGCGGCTGTCGAACACGGCCGCAACAGGCTCGATCTGCGATGCGATCCTGACCCCCGCGCCGGGGGCGCTGACCTTCCCGGTGCTGCAAGCCCGCGCGGGCCCTGGTTTGCGGGTATCCGATGACGAAGCACTGGCCGCGGTGGGTCTTGCGTATGAGCGGCTAAAGCTGGTGCTGGAACCCGGCGGGGCCGTGGCGTTGGCGGCGGCCCTGTTTCAGCCCGGCGCGGTCACAGGTGAGGCGGTCATCGCGGTGGCCACGGGCGGCAATGTCGACCCGGCGATATTTGAGCGCGCCCTTGCAACGCTGGCGCGCCCGGGCCAAAGCTGATGCCAACCGGCGCGGGACAACGAACATGACGTCAAAACCCTGCATCATCTGTGTGGCGATCACCGGATCGGTCGCCAAAACCAGCGACAACCCGGCGGTGCCCGTGACCATCGACGCGCAGGTCGCGTCAACCCATGCGGCTTTTGAAGCCGGCGCCAGCATTGCCCATCTGCATGTGCGCAACGACGACGAAAGCCCTTCGTCTGACCCTGAAAAGTTCGCTCGTCTAAAAGAAGGGATAGAAGCGCATTGCCCCGGCATGATCATCCAGTTTTCCACCGGTGGACGGTCGGGTGCGGGGCGCGAGCGCGGCGGGATGCTGCCGTTGCGGCCCGATATGGCGTCGCTCACGGTGGGGTCGAACAACTTTCCCAGGCGGGTCTATGAAAACCCGCCCGATCTGGTCGATTGGCTGGCCGGTGAGATGCTGGCCCATGACATCAAGCCTGAGATTGAGGCCTTTGATCTGTCCCATATCATCCACGCCGCCCGTATGGTCAAAGACGGTCGGCTAAAGGGACCGGCTTACGTGCAATTCGTGATGGGTGTGAAAAACGCGATGCCTGCCGACAAGCGCGTGTTCGATTTTTACGTCGAGACCTTGCAGCGCTTTCTGCCTGACGCGCAATGGTGTGCGGCCGGGATCGGGCCAAGCCAGATCCTGTTGAATGAATGGGCCGTGGCTGCGGGCGGGCATGCGCGCACCGGGCTCGAAGATAACATCCGGCTGGATAAAACCACTTTGGCGCCCTCGAACGCGGCCCTTGTGACCCGGCTTGTCGATATCTGTGCCGCTCATAACCGACCCGTCGCCACCCCGAAAGAAGCGCGAGCGATCCTTGGGCTTAGGGTGGCCTGAGACCGCGCGTGCCCCTGCCCCTGATCTTCATCCTGCTAACTGTCGCGATCGACACGATCGGGGTCGGGCTTTTGATCCCCGTCTTGCCGTCGCTTTTGCGCGAGATCGGTGGGCTGACCCTGGCCGAGGCCGCGATCTGGGGCGGCATTCTATCGACAAGCTATGCGGTGATGCAGTTTCTGTGCGGCCCGCTGATGGGGGCCTTGTCGGACCGGTTTGGCCGACGGCCAATCCTGCTTGCGACCCTGGGTATCCTGGCGCTCGATTATCTGGTGATGGCGCTGGCGGCGAGCCTGTTTCTGCTTCTGGCCGCGCGCATCGTGGCCGGGGTGACAGCCGCCACGCAGGCCACCGCCACGGCCTATATCGCAGACATATCCGAACCCCATGAGAAGGCCGCGCGGTTTGGGCTGATCGGGGCGGCCTTCGGGGCGGGTTTCGTCTTGGGCCCGATTTTGGGCGGTCTGTTGGCTGAGTTCGGGACCCGCGCGCCCTTTTATGCCGCCGCCGCGATTTCAGCGGCCAATATGGTCTTTGGCTACTTTGTTCTGCCCGAAACCGTCACCGACCGGATCAGGCGTGCGTTCGACTGGCGCCGCGCGAACCCGTTTGGCGCGTTCAAGGCCCTGTCGAAGGTGCCAAGTGTCGGGCCCTATGTGCTGATGTTCTTTCTCTATCAGGTGGCCTTCATGGTCTACCCGGTGATCTGGGCCTATTTCGGTGAGGCGCGCTTTGGCTGGTCGCCCGGCATGATCGGGGTGTCGCTGGGGGCCTTCGGGGTCTCGCTGGCCATCGTTCAGGGGGGCCTGATCCGCTACATTCTGGGCTGGCTTGGCGAACGTGGCGCGGTGATCTACGGGTTGGTGTTCAATGCTTTTGCCTTTCTGGTGCTGGCCTTTGTGGAAAACGGCACGCTGGCGCTGATCTTCACGCCGCTCACGGCCCTGGGCGCGGTGGTGACCCCTGCGGTGCAGGGGCTGATGTCGCGGGCCGTGCCCGACGATGCGCAAGGCGAGTTGCAAGGGCTGGTGTCCTCGGCGATGGCACTGGCGCTGATCATCTCGCCTTTGATCATGGCCAGCGTGTTTGCCGCCTTTTCAGGTGAGGGCGCACCGGTGGTCCTGCCTGGCGCGCCGTTTTTGGTTTCAATGGCGCTGATGGGGTTGTGTCTTGTCGTTTTCGTAAGGTCACCCGCGACGTCATCGCCGTAATACGCCATTTTGTGTCGGTTTTCAGCGGTTCGCGCAGGGCCTGTCGCGCGCCAATCAAGCCAGACGACAAAGGACCGGCACATGGCTCAGGTGAAGGCGGCGGTGTGCCGCGCATTTGGTGAACCGCTTCAGCTGGAAACGCTGGAGCTGCGCGCGCCTGGTCCGGGCGAGGTTGAGGTCACGCTGGCAGCCGTTGCCATTTGTCATTCCGATATATCGGCCGCCGATGGCGCCTGGGGCGGGACGCTGCCGGTGGTTCTGGGCCATGAAGCGGCCGGCCATGTGTCTGCGCTGGGCGCGGGCGTTGAGGGCTATGCGTCAGGTGATGGGGTGCTTGTGACGCTTTTGAGGGCTTGCGGGCGGTGCGCTGATTGCGCCTCAGGCCGGCCTGCGACCTGTTCAAACGTGCCGGGGGTGGCTCCGGTCTTGACGGATGCGGGCGGGGCCGAGATTGCGCAAGGGATCAATTGCGCGGCGTTTGCCGAACGCGTGGTGGTGCATGAAAGCCAGATCGTGCCGCTGTCGCACGCGGTGCCAATGGCTGCAGCAAGCCTGTTGTCTTGCGGGGTGATCACCGGTGTTGGGGCCGTGGTGAACGATGCCAAGCTGCGACCCGGGGAGACGGCTGTGGTCATCGGCGCGGGCGGTGTCGGGCTGAATGCGGTCCAGGGCGCGCGGTTGGCCGGAGCCCGGCGGGTCGTGGCGGTAGATATGTCGCAAGACAAGCTGGAGACAGCCCGGGCCTTCGGGGCTACGGACGGGGTCTTGGGCGGGGACGGCGCGGCTGAGGCGTTGGCCGCAATTCTGCCGCGCGGGGCCGATGCGGTGTTTGTCACTGTGGGCCATCCTGCGGTCTATAAAGGGGCGGGCGATTACCTGGCCCCCGGGGGGCGCTTGCTGGCGGTCGGCATGCCGCCGACCGGATCAAACGTGACCTATGAGCCCGAGTTGCTGGCCTATTTCGGCCAATCCATCATAGGGTCGCGGATGGGCAATGTGGTGCTGGCGCGCGACATTCCCTGGATGGTCGATCTGTATGAACAGGGTCGGTTGAAGCTGGATGATCTGGTGTCGGGCCGCTGGTCGCTCGATGAGATCAACGACGCGATTGCGGACACGAAATCAGGGGCTGCACGGCGCAACGTGATCGTGCTTGAGTGACGGGGTCCGATTTTTGGAAAAATCGGGTGCGATCCTTGGAAGGATCGCGCCTCCGGCGGGAGTATTTTGGCCAGGATGAAGCTAGAGAGCCTTGAGATTATCGTCACCGCGCCCCCTGCACCGGGCTGGGGCGGGCGTTATTGGCAATTGGTGAAGCTCACGACCGATACCGGTGTGGTCGGTTGGGGCGAGGTCTATGCCGCCGCCGTGGGGCCTGGCGCCATGACGGGCGTGATCGCGGATGTGTTTGACCGCCACATGGAAGGCGAGGACCCCGCCAATATCGAGCTGATGTTTCGCCGGGTGCATTCGTCGGGGTTCACTGCGCGGCCCGATCCCACGGTCATGGGCGCGTTTTCCGGCCTTGAGATCGCGTGTTGGGATATTCTGGGCAAGGACCGGGGTCTGCCGGTTTGGGCGATGCTGGGCGGGCGCGTGAACGACCGCATCCGGGCGTATACCTATCTTTATCCTGCCGCGGGGGACGATATGGAGGCCTTCTGGGTGTCGGCCGAGATGGCTGGCGAGGCGGCCCAGCGCGCGGTGGATCGGGGCTATACAGCCGTGAAATTCGACCCCGCGGGGCCCTATACGATCCGCGGCGGCCATCAGCCCGCGATGCGCGATATCTCACGTTCAGCGGAGTTTTGTGCCGCGATCCGCGACGCGGTGGGCGACCGGGCCGATCTATTGTTTGGTACCCATGGGCAGTTCAACGCAGCCGGGGCCTTGCGATTGGCCGAAGTTTTGAGACCCTTTTCGCCCGCATGGTACGAAGAACCCGTCGCGCCGGACGATTGGGAAGGGCTTGCGCGCGTCTGTGCGGGCACGACCCTGCCCGTCGCGGTGGGCGAGCGGTTGACCACCAAGGCAGAGTTCGCGCTGGCTTTGCGCGCAGGGGCTGCGATTTTGCAACCTGCCCTTGGGCGCGCAGGCGGGATTTGGGAAGGCAAGAAGATCGCCGTTCTGGCCGAGGCCGCGGGCGCACAATTGGCGCCGCATCTTTATGCCGGCCCCGTCGAATGGGCTGCAAATGTGCATCTGGCGGCCGCCACGCCAAACCTGTTGATGGCCGAAACGATAGAGACCGACTTTCACCGCGATCTGATCGGCGGCGCGATCGGGGTCGAGAACGGCTATATCCCGGTCCCGAACGCCCCTGGACTGGGGATTGAGGTCGATGAAGACCTGGTGCGGGCGCATCCCTACACCGGCACGGGTCTGCATCTGGAGATGCAGGAGGGCCCGTGTGACTATCAGGGCGAGAATGTCTTTGCAGGTGGCGCCCCGCCCGAAGGGGACTAAGGGTGCTGCCGCGTGACATTTTCGGGGGGCTCTGCCGCCTGACGATTTTGGGGGGCTCCGCCCCCGGCCTGCGGCATCCCCCGGGATATTTGCCGGGGAGATGAAGCCTAATCGGTCGCGGGTTCGGGCCCGGTTTGCCCCAGACCGCGCGCGGCAATCGCCGACAGCGCGGCCATCAGAGCTGCGGTCGCCAGGCACAATGGCAACCCGCCGATCTGGTAGCTGACACCCGACAAAAGCGTGCCCAGCAGCCGCCCGGCCGCATTGGACATATAGTAAAACCCAACGTCCATCGTGACGCGGTCATCCTTGGTGAACGCCAGGATCAGAAACGAATGCAGCGCGGAGTTCACCGCGAACACGACACCGAAGGCCAAAAGCCCGATGGCGACGATAACAGCAAGGGTCACACCGCCTTCCATCATGTAAGCCACCGCTGCCAGAACCGCCGGGATCACCGCGACCCCCCAGGCCCAGGGCGAGGCGGCGCGCGCGATCTCGGCCACCGGGCGCGCGGCCCCGCCCAGAAACTTCGGGGCCGCCGCCTGTACCGCGCCGTAGCCCACAATCCAGGCGGCCATGAAGGTACCGATCATGAAAAACGCCGCCCGGTTGCCCTCGGGCGTGCCATCCGACAGCACGGTGTAGAAAAAGATCGGGATGCCGACGACAAACCAAACGTCGCGGGCGCCGAACAAAAACACGCGCGCGGCGGACAATCGATTGACGTTCGGGTCCTTTGAAAACACCTCGGAGAACTTGGCACCTTTGCGCCCTTTGGGCAGGCCGCGCGGCATGAACAGGGCCACCGCCACCAGGATAGTGGCCAGGACTGCGGCCATAATCAGCAAGGCCGCTTCAAACCCGAGCCAGCCCAGAAAGAGCGTGCCCAGAAAAAACCCGGCACCTTTGACCGCGTTTTTCGACCCCGTCAGCAGCGCGACCCAGCGAAAGAGCCCGCCGCCTTCGGGGGCAAGGATTTTCACCGCCGATTTCGACGACATCTTCGACAGGTCCTTGGCGACACCTGACGCGCCTTGCACGCACATCACAAAGGCCACCGAGGCCACGACCGACCAGGCCGGATCAAGTTGCGTGAGCGCCAGCAAGGCCACCACCTGCAGCCCCAGCCCGGCATAAAGCGTTGAGGTCAGCCCGAACCGCGCCGCGATCCAGCCCGCACACAGGTTGGTGACGATCCCTGCGACTTCGTACAGAATGAATAGATACGCCAGCTGGATGGGCGAAAACCCCAGCGCGTTGAAGTGCAACAGAACCAGCATCCGCAGCGCGCCATCGGTCAGCATGAACGCCCAATAGGCCGCCGTGACCGCGACATAGGCCGCGATGGGGTTCTCGGCCCGGGTCACAGGGTATCGGCCATCATTTGGGCGATATCGGCCATCCGGCAGGCATAGCCCCATTCGTTGTCATACCAGGCGTAGATCTTCAGTTGGGTGTCGTTGATCACCATGGTCGATTGCGCGTCGATGATGCTGGAGCGGTCATCGTTCAGGAAATCCGACGACACCAGCGCGCGGTCTTCAACGCCCAGGATGCCCTTGAGGGGTCCGGCTTCGGCGGCGCGGAAGAGATCGTTCACCTCCCCTGCCGTGACGGGGCGTTCGACTTCGAACACGCAATCGGTGATCGAGGCATTCAGCAAGGGCACGCGGACCGCATGGCCGTTCAGCCGGCCCTTCAGCTCGGGGTAGATCAGCGTGATCGCCGTGGCCGATCCGGTGGTCGTGGGGATCAGATTAGTCAGGGCCGAACGCGCCCGGCGCAGGTTTTTCGTGGGTTTGTCGACGATGGTCTGGGTGTTGGTGACATCGTGGATCGTGGTGATCGACCCGTGTTTGATGCCGATTTCTTCGTGGATGACTTTGACCACGGGGGCCAGGCAATTGGTCGTGCAGGACGCCGCCGTGACGATAGTGTGCTGGGCGGGGTCATAAAGATCGTGGTTGATGCCGTAGACAAGGTTCAGCGCACCGCCGTCTTTCACTGGTGCGGACACCAGCACCTTGCCCACGCCCGCGTCGAAATAGGGGGCGATTTTGGCGGCGGTTTTGAACACGCCGGTGGAATCCAACACCAGATCGACGCCGTCGAGGGGCAAATCCTCAATCGATTTGACGCCGGTCGTGGGAATGCGGCGGCCTTCGATCACCAGCGCGTCACCGTCGACGGCGATATCGCGGGGCCAGCGGCCATGCACGGAATCGAACTCCAACAAGACCGCGTGGTCTTCCACACTGGCGCCGGGGTCGTTCATCAGCACGATGTCATGGGCAAAGCCCTGATCAATAAGGCGGCGCACCAGAAGCTTGCCGATCCGCCCGAGCCCGTTGATAGCAATCCGCGCCATGTAACACCCTGTTCTTCGCCCCGGTGGCGTAGCGGGACGCGACAAGGCGAGGCAAGGGCGATTGCGCCTGCGGGCGAAAATGTCATGGAAGTGTCATGTTGGCGGTGGCTTGCGGTCCTTTGCCAAGGGCTGCGCGCGGGGTTTGCGTCGCCGGGCTTTCGCGGTACCTCACGCCTATGAGGTCGCACGCCAACACCAATGCATTACCGCCGCCGCTTTCGGTGCGTGACCTGGCCGTGCGCGCAGCCGATGGCCGGACCTTGCTTGAGGTGGCGGCGTTTGATGTCGCCCCCGGCGACGTTGTGGTCGTCAGGGGCCCTTCGGGGGCTGGGAAATCCACGCTTCTGCAGGTGCTTGCCGGGTTGATCCAGCCGACGGGGGGCACGGTGCGCTGGGGCGACATCGACCTGGCGGCTTTGGCAGAGACCGGGCGCGCTGCCTTCCGGCGCAAGATGATCGGCATGGTGTTTCAAGACCACCTGCTGTTTGATGAACTCACGGCGTTCGGCAATGCCGGGCTTGCGGCGGCCTATGCCCCCCGCAAAGAGCGCGCTGTGATCAAAGCCCGGGCTGGTGCCCTTCTGGACCGGTTATCCATCCCTTCGGGTGGCAGGCGGGCGACGCGCTATTCAGGTGGCGAACGACAACGCATTGCAGTGGCGCGCGCGCTGGCCACCGATCCGCCCGTGGTCCTGGCAGATGAGCCGACCGCAAGCCTTGACCGGGCCACCGCCGACCGGCTGATTGACGATCTTTTCGCCTATGCGGGGGGTCAGAAAACACTGATCATTGCCTCGCATGATCCGGCCATTCATGCGCGGGCGCGGCGGTTGGCGTCGGTCGTAGACGGCAAGCTCAGGGTGGCGCCGCGTGGGTAGTGCATTGAACACCATGTGGCGAGACCTGTCGGTCACACAACAGGACGCGCTGACGCTGGGCGTGTTGTTGGTGCCGTTTTTCCTGATCGGCCTGATCGTTCTTTGGGGGTTCAGGCCCCTGCCACTGGTGCGGGCGCTGATCGCGCGTCACAAAGGTGTTGCCGCGACCTTCACGGGTCTGATTGCGGTGGCCGTGGCGCTTGGCGTGGGGCTGACCAGTCAGGAACGGTCCTTGCGCGAAGGCTCAGCCCGGGCGGCGGAAAAATTCGACATGGTGGTCACCGCGCGGGGGTCCGACCTAACGATGATGCTGGCCGCCGTTTATCTGGAACCGGCGATTGTGCCCTTGCTGGACGGCGAGACTTTTGCCGCCGTGGCCGCGGCCGATCACGTCAATTTCGCGGCCCCCATCGCCTTTGGTGACAATTATCAGGGCGCACCCGTCGTGGGGACAACGCCCGATTTCGTGGCCCATCTGGCAGGTGGTACGCTGGCCGAAGGGCGCGGGTTGGTGGACATGTTTGATGCCGTGGCAGGGGCTTATGCCGCGGCGGGTGTCGGCGATGTGATCGAGCCGACTCACGGGGTTGAAGACACCGCCCTTGAAGCCAACAACGAAACCCACGGCGTGGGCTACACGGTCACCGGCCGGTTGCCACCCACGGGCAGCCCCTGGGACCGGGCCTATTTGGTGGCGGTGGAATCGGTCTGGGACATCCACGGGCTGGGCGACGGGCATGACCCGGGCTGGGATGGCACGCTGGGCCCGCCCTTTTCGGTGACGCGCTTTCCCGGAACGCCCGCAATCTTGGTGGATGTTGACGAATTGTGGGCGGCTTATGCGCTGCGCCAGCAATTCAACACCGAAACCACGATGGCGTTCTTTCCCGGCGCGGTGCTGGCGCGGCTTCATGGGCTGTTGGGCGATCTGCGCCAAATCCTGTCGGCGATGGCGCTGGCGACACAGGCGCTGGTCACTGTGGCGGTGCTTGTCGGGTTGGTGCTGATCACCCGGCTTCTGGCGCGGCAGCTGGCCTTGCTGCGCGCGCTGGGGGCCCCGCGCCGTTTTGTCTTTGCGGTGACCTGGGGCGTCGGTGCGGCGATGATTGTGGTTGGCGCTGCATTTGGTCTGGCCCTGGGGTGGATTGCAGCAGAGGTGATCGCTTCGAGTGTCACTCGGCAAACCGAAATTGTGGTGGACGCCCGCCTTGGCTGGCGCGAACTTCACCTGGTGGCAGGGTTTGTCAGCCTGACGTCGGTGCTGGCGCTGTTGCCGGCCTGGATCACCATGGCCCGACCGGTGACCGAGGACCTGAGGGGCTGACGGCCCGAATATGGGGCCGACGCGGTTTGTAGTCTGCAGCGCGTCCTGGCATCGCGAGGATGAAGTCTCCCAGACCCGGTGCCACGCCTTCGGCCTGCTGGGCCAGCGACTGCACCTGATCGAGCGGGGTGACATGCCCCTGCCGGAGAGCATCGGCGAGCGCGGTTTGTTCGCGGGCCAAAGCCTGAAACGCGGCGGATTGTGCCAGAGCGCCATCACCAGCAACCGCAAAGCTCCGCACCCGGCCTGACACGCCTTTCAGGGTCAAAGACCCCGCATCAAGATAGGCAAAGCCAGGGGCCGCTTCGGCCACGTTCGCGGTCACCAGCATATCAGCGGCCGTGTCCCGGCAGGCCGCTTCAATCCGCGCCGCAAGGTTTACGGTTTCGCCAACGACCGAGTAATTGAACCGGTTCTTCGATCCGATGTTGCCCACCGAAGCCGGACCCGTGGCGATGCCGATCGCCATGCGCACGGGCTCAGCGCGGCCCGCGTTCAACCGCGCCAGGGCGGTGCGCATTCCCAATCCTGCGGCCACCGCGTGGGAGGCATGTTCGGCCAGATCCAACGGCGCATTCCAAAACGCCATGACGGCATCGCCGATGAATTTGTCGATGGTGCCGCGCTGGTGCATGATCTCGTGACCCAATGCGTCGAACAGCGTGTTCAGAAGGCCGACCAGATCTTCAGCCGAGAGTTGCTCGGTCAGGGCGGTGAACCCACGCACATCCGAAAACAGGACCGTCACGTCGCGGGTTTCGCCGCCAAGGGACAATCGGTGGCCCTTGCGTTCAACCTCAGCCAGGATTTCCGGCGCCACATAATGCGAAAAGGACCGCCGGATGGCGCGGCGTTCACGGTCAAGGACGACCAGACGGTACGCGGCCAGCAAGGCGAATGACAGCCCACCCGCAACCAAAGGGAATGCCGCATCAAAAAGCGTTGCCTGGCTGGCAAAAGCCCACCAGCTGCCCGCGAGTGTGCCAGCGGCCCCAACCGCGCCGATGCCGACCGCGAAGACAGGACCGGAATAGGCCATTGCAAGCGTGATCGCCCCGATCAATGCGACCGCCACAAGCACTTCAAGCCCGCCCACCAGGTCGCTGCGCGTCAGGTATTGCCCGGTCAACATCTGTTCGATCGCCTGGGCGTGGATGGACACGCCGGGCACAGCTTCACCCAGCGCGGTCGTTCGAATATCGAGAAGTCCCGCCGCAGAGGTCCCGACCAGAACGATATGGCCTTCGACCTTTGACGCCCAGTCAGCGGGCGGGGCCGACAGAACCGCGCGTGCAGACACATAAAGGTCCGGGCTGTCGCGACGGTAATGCAGCCAAAGTTCGCCCTGGGCCGAGGTTGGCACAAAGGCCTGCCCCACCGCGAGACCGTCCATGCTGGCATCAAGATCGCCCGCGCCAAACAGCGTCAGCGTTGTCTCGCCAAAGGCCAGGCGCAGCGCCTCGACCGACAGGCTGGGAACAGGTCCGTCTGGCCCGGCCCAAACAAGAGGCAACGTGCGCACGGCCCCGCCGGCTTCGGTCGCGCGAATGGAAATCGCGCCAATGCCTTCGGCGCGTTCGGCAAGCCCCGGAGCAAGCGGTGTGAACCCCGCCGCCCCCGGAAGACCTGCAGCGGGCGAATTGCCAACCTCGACAAACCCCGCCCGGACGTCTGGCGCGCTGCCGGTTTGGCCTGTGCGCGCAATACCCAATACGGTTGGAGCCAGCGACAGGCTGTCGGCGAAGATGGCGTCGGTGTCCGGCAAGGTGTCTGCTGGCAGGTCAAAACCGGCCCGGTCAATCAGGCGGCGCGGCGACATCCGGTCGGCCTCGGCGAACAGCACATCATAGACGATGACGGTCGCACCGGCCTCAGCCAATCGGCTTTGCAGGTCTGCCATGCGGTCGCGCGGCCAGGGCCATTGGCCTTCCGCGGCCAGCGACGCTTCATCAATTTCGACCACGCGCACCGGCAAATCGGCAGCCGGCCGGGGCCCAAGCCGTTGCAAATAGTCAAAATACGTTAGTCGCAGATCGCGGACCGGGTCAGGGTCTGCCAGGCGCGCGCCCCCCGCCACCGCAGCCAGCGCCAGACCGGCCAGAAGAAGGATGAGCACGCCCCGTTTCATAACCCTCAGCCCGGCGGGCCCCGATCAGGGACCCGAGCGCGGTCCGCCACCGCCGCCACCGCCGCCGCCGGAACCGCCACCCGATGTCGACCCGCCGTTGTCGCCGTCGCCCGATGCAGGGGCCTGGACCGGGGTCACGACCTGACCCGGTGGCGGGGGTGCGACACGTTCAATCCGGGTGGGCCGGAGGAGCGGATTGTCATCGTCTTCTGGGCCACAGCCCAACAGCGATGTGCGAAATCCACCGCCAAGCCGGTTTTGCGACTGTGTAAAGGGAAACTGGCGTCTGAGAAGGGCCGCTTTGGCCCCATCTTCGACCGGGTCGGGGTTCACGCCGCGCGCACCGGCGCGGATCGTGGCGCAGCTGCCCGACACCGCGTAGCAGACCCGCCCCGCGCCGCACATCTGAACTTCGCCGTCAAACATCACAAGCGAGGTGTCGTTGCGCCGCTCGACCGCGAAATCAAACTGCGTGCCGCGCACACCCATCGTCGCAGAGGGCGTGCGAATGTCATAGACGTTCTTGGCCGAATTGCCCGAAAGGAACCGGAACGTGCCACCAACGGTATTGACCGCAAACCGTTGCGCGCGACCGTTGCGGCGCATCCGGATGTCGCGGGCGACAAATTGCGAATTCGGCCCGACAACAACCCGGGTCTGATCGAGGAACAAAAGCTGCACGGTGCCAGAGCCGTTGGTTGTGATCGCATCGCCAGACAGGATCGACACCTTCGGCGCGATTGCGAACTGGCGGCCATCGCGTTCAAGCCGCGCGCCTTCCGCGACAGTGACCACCTCGCCGACCACATCCTGTGCGGCCGCGACCCCTGCCCAAACCATCAAAACCAGCCACGAAATGGCTTTCAGCGCTCTTGTCATGACAAGCGGCCTTTCCCTCAAACACACCGTGCCCGCCGTATGCGACAGGACTTTTTCTAAGGTGTATTAACCATATTCCAGGGTGGTTTAACCATAGCAATCCGGCAAGACTGTGGCACGCGCATCACACTGCGGACAAGCTGCTGATAAGGTTCGTCAATTTCCAAAATCTTGTGGTGCCTCGGCGGATTTCCCCACATTCGCATCAAGATATTGGGGTGCCTAGGCGGCGCGACGGCCCGCTTGTGCTTCAAGTTCGGCCGCAAAATCCGCCGGCGTCATACCTTCAGACAGCGCCCGATGAAACAGCTGCGCCTGGCTTTCAGGGGCCAATCCGCCAGACGGCAAATCCCGGTCGAGGTTGGTCGGAAACCCGTAGCCTTCAGCCGTGGCCGCAATGGCAGCGTGCAAACCGGCCTGTGTCAGCGCCCCGGATGCGCGAAGGTCGCGCACCACGGGATATAGCGCCGTCGACATTGCCACACGGTCAACCGTTTCGATGGACCGTCCAAATGCCGAGCCCACCTGAAACAGGTTCACCAAACGGTTTATGTCGTTCGACTGGTTCTCACCTGCGGCATGAAACAGCGCGGGGCTGAAAAACAGCGCGTCGCCCTTGGCCAGGGGAAGCTGCACGCAAGCCTGTTCGAAATGGTCGCGGAAGGCAGGGTCTTCGTAGGCGAGATATCCCGGCCCGTACATTTGACTGAAGGGCAGAAGCTTCGTGGGGCCCGCTTCGATGGGTGTGTCCACATGGGCCAGCCCCCCCTGCAGCGTCAGATAGGGCGACAGGTGATGGATTGGGACCGGAAAGGCCGTAGCTTCGGCCGGCGACATGAACCCCAGGTGGTAATCGCGGTGCGCGGTCTGGGCCGCCCCGCCCGGGCGCACAAGGTTGACCTGAGCGGTCATCTGGTAGTTCGGGCCAAGCCAGGCTTCTGAAATGGCATCAATCTCAGGGCAGGCGTGGTAACGCGCGAAAGTGGCCGGGTCCGCCAGACACAGTTTTTGCAGGCTGTTCCAGATCCGGTCATTGGCGCCTGCTGCCGCGAAATGGTCCCCGCCGCCGCCCGAGCCGTCTTTTTCGGCGGCGATGATGGCATCGAACGCGTCCGTTGCGGCATCAATCGCGGCGTGATCGGGCTGGGCCTGACGGATCACCACCACGCCCGAACGACGCCCCAGGATATCGGCCCATTCGGCCTGCAGCCGGCGTCGGGCAGCCGGGTCTTCCAGGGCCGGGCGGAGCGTCGGGCCGTCATAGATCGGGATATTCTTGGCAATCTCGGCGGCCTGGGGGGCATCATTCGGCGTCAGAGTTTGCGATGTTTCTGCCCGGAACGCATCGATATCGGCATCCTCAAGCGCGTAGTAGGCTGTGTCTTTCACGGTTGATCCTCCCGGCCCGTTGGGCCCTTTTCAAACGCCAAAAAGAAGGCCCAGGCGAGATAGGCCGCGATGGCGGCAAACAAAAACGCCCAGCCCGGGTTGCCCAGGATCAGTTCGAACCCGGCCCAACCCCAGGTGAAGCCCACCAGCACAATCCGCCGCCAGAGGGGGCGAAAGAAGGCGGTGCGGACTTCGAACCCCTTGATCATGCCGCGCGCTTCAGTCCGGCGGCATCACACATGGCCACGATATGGTCGTAGCCCATTTTGGAATACTCGTAGGGCGGGGCCTTGGCGGGGTCCTGCTCGGCTTCCACCACGATCCAGCCGTCATAGTCCATGGCCGCCAGCTTGGCTGTGACGGCGCCAAAATCGATGGTGCCAGTGGGGTCGCCCGGCACCGTGAAAGCGCCCGCGATCACCGCATCGAGAAACGACAGGTTCTCGGCGCGCGTGCGCTGGACAACGGGCATGCGCACATCTTTGTAGTGCACATGGGTCATCCGGTGGCCCCATTTGTCGAGCGTGCCCATCACGTCGCCGCCCCCGAAATGCAGGTGCCCGGTGTCAAAACACAGGCTCAGGTCTTCGGACGAGCCTTCCATCAGCCAATCGAGATCGTCCTGGTCTTCGATCATCGCGCCCATGTGGTGGTGATAGGCCAGCACCATCCCCTGCCCTGTCACCCATTTGGCAAGCTCGGACATATCGGCGGCATAGGCCAGCACCTGATCCCGGGTGAGCTTGACGCGGTTGTTGACCGGCGTGGCGCGGTCGCCCTGAATGGTGTTGGAACATTCGCCGTAAACCACACATGGCGCGGTAAGGTCTTTGAACTGCTGGACCTGCGGCGCGATCTGCCGGGTCTCGGCGGCAATCGTGTTGGTGAACATCGTGCCCGAATACCAGCCGCCACACAGGCCAATCCCGGCACGGTCGAGGTACGCGCGCAACCCTTCGGTGTCGCCGGGCATGCGTTGGCCGCGTTCGACGCCGGTATAACCGATGTCGCGGGCTTCGCGCAGCGCTTGTTCCATTGTGTAGGCGGCCGTGATGTCGGGCAGATCGTCGTTCTGCCATGCGATGGGGGAGATGCCGATTTTGATCACTGGGCATTGTCCTTGTAGGCCGCTTCAAAGGCGGCGCGTTTTTCGTTCACTTCTTCGCGGTCAGACACTTCGGGCACCGCGACATGCCACCATGCCCCGCCATGTTCGGTCGACGGATAGGGGTCGGTGTCGATCACCACCACAAAGGGCCCGGGCGCGTCCTTGGCGCGGGCAAGCGCGTCTTCAAGCTCTGCGATGGTCTGCACGTGGACCGTACCGGCGCCCATCGACCCTGCGTGGGCCGCAAAATCGATGTTGGACGGATTTTCGTGGACCGCCGTGTCGAGCAGGTTGTTGAACTCCGCCCCGCCGGTGCCGCGCTGCAACCGGTTGATACAGCCAAAGCCGCGATTGTCGGTGATCACCAGCGTGATTTTTACGCCCATCATAACCGCGGTGGCCAGTTCCGAATTCGCCATCATGTAGGACCCGTCGCCGAGCATGCAGATCACATCCCGGTCGGGGTTGGCCATTTTGATGCCGATGGCACCGGCGATTTCGTAGCCCATGCAGGAAAAGCCGTATTCCATGTGATACGACATCGGCGCGCCGGCCTTCCACAGCTTGTGCAACTCGCCCGGCATGGTGCCCGCCGCCCCCATCACGACGGTTTGTGCTGTGGCCGCGCGTTGCACCGCACCCACGACCTGCATGTCGGTGGGCAAGGCGTTGGTATCTGTTGGCGGTGCCGTCAGCGGATCGACATTGGCAAACCATGCGGTCTTGAGCGTCTGATCAGGGGCCGGGGCCTGGTAGCCGGCAAGCGCGTCACCAAGATCGGCCAGCCCAACCCGTGCATCGCATTGCACCGGTTCGGCCCCGCGTTTGGCCGCATCATAGGCCGCCACATTCATCGAAAAAAACCGCCGCGCGGGGTTTTTGAAGATCGACCAGGACCCGGTGGTGAAATCCTGAAAGCGCGAGCCGACCCCCAGCACCAGATCAGCCTCGGCACACAGCGTATTGGCAGGTGTGCCGCCGGTCACGCCCAGAGGGCCGAAGTTCAGCGCGTGGTCCCATGGCAGGGCAGATTTGC
Organism: Pseudomonadota bacterium; assembly: GCA_038530285.1. Taxonomy (GTDB): domain Bacteria; phylum Pseudomonadota; class Alphaproteobacteria; order Rhodobacterales; family Rhodobacteraceae; genus JASJAR01. The sequence continues at coordinate 22,603 of JBCBCY010000024.1, read as the reverse complement.
CCGCTTGCGTTTCAACGATGGGGATCTGCTGCGCCTCAACAAAGGACTTCAGCGCTTCGGTCGCGCCCGAATAATGCACCCCGCCGCCTGCGACGATCACCGGGCGTTTGGCCGCTTTCACGGCGTCAGCCAGCGCGGTCAATTCCGCCTCATCGGGGCGGATACGCCGCTGGCGCCAAACCTTCGGTTCAAAAAAGCTTTCGGGATAATCGTAAGCTTCCGCCTGGATGTCCTGACAAAAGGCAATCGTGACCGGGCCCGCTTCGGCGGGGTCGGTCATCGTGGCAAAAGCGCGCGGCAAAGCGGTCAGGATATGTTCGGGCCGAGTTATCCGGTCGAAGTACCGCGAAACGGGCCGGAAGCAATCGTTGGCACTGACCGTGCCATCCTGGAAGTCTTCGACCTGCTGCAAGACCGGGTCGGGCTGGCGCGTGCCATAGACATCACCAGGAATGAACAGACAGGGGATCCGGTTGACATGGGCCAATGCGGCCGCCGTGACCATGTTGGTGGCCCCCGGCCCGATGGACGAGGTGACGGCCATCGCGCGGCGGCGTCCCATCTGCTTGGCATAGGCAATCGCGGTATGGGCCATGGTCTGTTCGTTGTGACCCCGGTAGGTCGGCAAGGCATCGCGACTGGCGTAAAGCGCCTCGCCCAGCCCCGCGACATTGCCATGCCCGAAGATCGCCCAGACACCCGCGATGAAAGGATCACCGTCTTCGGTGAGTTGCGCGGTCAGATAGCGCACCAGCGCCTGGGCTGCCGTGAGGCGGATCGTTTTGCTCATATCCCTGCCGCTCCTTCGATTGGGCCAGCGAAAGTCCTATCGTGGAAAAGGTGCAATCCGGGCCCACCGCCGCGCGATTGCGGACGGGTGTAGGCTGGCGCGTGTCTCCTCCCGGTGCGCCCGTTCGGGCACGCCGGCGACACTGCGCGAACGCCCGGGATTAGGCAACTCCACGCCCGGCACTTTCCATCATCTTTGATGGGATATGCAGTATAAATGATGGCATTCCATCAGACTGGAGGTGAGGGTGGCGGGCTATTCTGCCGCTTGCAGGTAATCCTCCACCGGTGGGCAGGTGCACACCAGGTTCCGGTCGCCGTAAGCATTGTCGACCCGGTTGACCGGTGGCCAATACTTGTCGACCCGGAACGCGCCGGGCGGATAACATCCCTGTTCGCGGCTGTAGGGCCTGTCCCAATCACCCACCAGATCTTCGACCGTGTGGGGCGCATGTTTCAGCGGGTTGTTGTCGGCGTCTATGTCGCCCGCTTCAATCGCGGCGATCTCGGCACGGATGCCCAGCATGGCGGTAACGAACCGGTCCAACTCGGCCTTGGTTTCGGATTCCGTGGGTTCGATCATCAGCGTGCCCGCGACGGGCCAGGACATGGTCGGCGCGTGAAACCCGCAATCGGACAGGCGTTTGGCAATGTCATCAACACTCACACCCGCGTCCGCAAAGGGACGGGTATCCAGGATGCATTCATGGGCCGAGCGACCCGTGGCCCCTTTGAACAGAATGTCGAAGTTCCCTTCGAGCCGCTTGGCCAAATAGTTGGCCGACAAGATCGCGACTTTGGTGGCCTGGGTCAGCCCCTCGCCCCCCATCATAAGGCAATAGGCCCAGCTGATCGGCAGGATCGACGCCGACCCAAACGGCGTCGCCGTCACCGGGCCAATGTCGCCCCCCGTTTCGGGGTGGCCGGGCAGATAGGGGGCCAAATGCGCGCGCACACCGATTGGTCCCATGCCGGGCCCGCCGCCACCATGGGGGATGCAGAAGGTCTTGTGCAGGTTCAGGTGAGACACGTCCGCGCCGATTTCACCGGGTTTCACCAGCCCCACCAGCGCATTCAGATTGGCCCCGTCCATATAGACCTGGCCGCCATGGGCGTGCGTGATCTCGCAGACCTCGCGCACGGTGGGTTCGAACACGCCGTGGGTTGAAGGATAGGTGATCATGCAGGCCGCCAAACGGTCGCCCGCGGCTTCGGCCTTTGCGCGAAAATCTTCGACGTCAATGTCGCCGTTGTCGGCCGCCTTGACCACGACTACGTCCATCCCCGCCATCTGGGCAGAGGCCGGGTTGGTGCCATGGGCCGAGGTGGGGATCAGGCAGATGTCGCGGTCGGTGTCGCCGTTGGCGGCGTGATAGGCCGCAATGGTCAAAAGGCCCGCGTATTCGCCCTGGGCGCCGGAATTGGGCTGCATCGACATCGCGTCATAGCCCGTGACCTGGCACAGAATGTCCGACAGATCGGTCAGCATTTCGGTATAGCCCGCCACCTGATCGGCGGGCGCAAAGGGATGAATATTGGCAAACTCGGGCCATGTCACCGGCATCATCTCGGCGGCGGCATTGAGCTTCATCGTGCACGAGCCTAAGGGGATCATCGCGCGATCAAGCGCCAGATCACGGTCGGCCAGACGACGCATATAGCGCATCATCTCGGTCTCGGCCCGGTTGAGGTGAAAGATCGGGTGGGTCAGGAATTCGCTTCGACGGTGATGGGCATCCGGCAGGCGCGTGTAGCCGCCATCGAAGGCATCCTTGGGGTAGTCCAGCCCAAAAGCGCGCCAGACATCGACCAAAGTGGCAGGCCGCACGGTTTCGTCCAGCGCGATGCCGATTTTCGTCTCGCCCACGGCGCGGAAGTTGATACGCGCGCGGCGGCCCGCTTCCATGATCACGCCCTGAAGCGCGCCGACCTCAACCGTGAAGGTGTCAAAGAAGTGCTGGGGCTCAACGGTGAAACCGCCCGCTTCCAGCCCTTGCACCAGCCGTTCGGCCTTGCGGTGGATACGTTGGGCGATGGCTTTCAGACCCTCAGGCCCGTGGAACACCGCGTAAAACGACGCCATCACGGCCAGCAAAGCCTGCGCGGTGCAGACGTTCGATGTGGCCTTTTCGCGGCGGATGTGCTGTTCGCGGGTTTGCAACGACAGCCGGTAGGCTTTGTTGCCGCGCGCATCGACCGACACGCCCACCAACCGGCCCGGCAGGGCGCGTTTCAGCGCGTCGGTGCAGGCCATATAGGCCGCATGGGGGCCGCCGTAGCCCATAGGCACGCCGAAGCGTTGCGTGTTGCCCACCGCGATATCGGCGCCCATGGCACCGGGTTCTTTCAACAGCGTCAGCGCCAGGGGGTCGGCGATGACGATGCCCAGCGCGCGGTGTTCGTGCAGGGCGGCGATCTGATCGGTGAAGTCGCGCACGTGGCCGTAGGTGCCGGGGTATTGGAAGATCGCCCCAAAGACCGCCGCCGGGTCGAGGGTTTCGGGCGCGCCCACGATCAGTTCAATCCCAAGGGGTGCCGCCCGGGTCTGCATCACCGCGATGTTTTGCGGGTGGCAGTTTTCATCGACAAAGAACGCCGTCGCCTTGGATTTGGCCATGCGTTTGGCCATCGCCATGGCTTCGGCGGCCGCTGTCGCCTCATCGAGCAAAGACGCATTCGCCACCGGCAATCCGGTCAGGTCCGACACCATAGTCTGGTAATTCAGCAGCGCCTCAAGTCGGCCCTGCGAAATCTCGGGCTGATAAGGCGTATAGGCCGTGTACCAGGCGGGATTTTCCAGAATATTGCGCTGGATTGCGGGCGGGGTCACGGTGCCGTAAAACCCCTGGCCGATCATCGTGGTGAAGACCGCGTTCTTCGCCGCGACCTGGCGCATGTGCCACAACAATTCGCGTTCCGACTTCGGTTTGCCAAAGGCCAAGGGTTCGGCCTGACGGATGTCGGCAGGCACCGTGTCATCGATCAGCGCGTCAAGGCTTTCGGCGCCCACGACGGCCAGCATCTGCGCCATTTCGGCCGGGCTGGGGCCGATATGGCGGCGGTTGGCAAAATCGTAAGGCAGGTAGTCGGTGGGGGTAAACGGCATCTGCAGCGTCCTTACTCGATGAACTCTTTATAGGCGTCTTCGTCCATATAGGCGTCCATGGCAGCGACATCGTCGATGCGGATCTTGAAGAACCAGTGGGTCAGCGGGTCCTCGTTCACAAGGCTCGGGGCATCGGCGAGCGCGTCGTTCACTTCCACGATTTCACCGTCCAGCGGGGCGACGATGTCGGATGCTGCCTTGACGCTTTCAATCACTGAAACCTCATCGCCCTTGGCGACCTGGGTTTCGACCTCAGGCAATTCGACAAACACCACATCGCCCAATTCGGAGGCCGCATGTTCGGTGATACCGACGGTGATGACATTGCCGTCTGCGGACAGCCATTCATGGTCTTCGGTGAACTTCATCTTGGGGTCTCCTAACGCTTGAAATTTGCAGGGGTGAAGGGAAGGTCAGTGACGGTAACGGACAGGCGCTTGCCGCGCACCTCGCCGAACAGCGGCGTGCCGGGGGCGTGCAACCCGTTAGCGACGATTCCCATCGCGACGGGGGCGCCAACGGTGGGGCCAAACCCGCCGGACGTGACAAAGCCGATCTGGTCGCCGCCCTCGGCGCCTTCAAACAGCGCCACGCCCTGGCGCATCGGCGCGCGACCATCGGGCCGAAGACCAACGCGGTGGCGGTGCGGTCCGGTTTCAAGCTGGTCGAGGATCACATCCGCGCCGGGGAAACCGCCTTCGCGCGCGCCGCCCTTGCGACGCACCTTCTGAATGGCCCAGGTCAGCGCGGCTTCGACGGGGGTCAGCCCGTCATCCATGTCCTGCCCGTAAAGACACAAGCCCGCTTCCAACCGCAGCGAATCCCGTGCGCCCAGACCGATGGGGGTCACGTTTTCGTCGGCCAGAAGGCGGCGGGCCAGCGCTTCGGCCTCCGCTTGGGGGACCGAGATTTCAAACCCGTCTTCGCCGGTGTAGCCCGAACGCGAAATCCACAGATCCCCCACCGTGATCACGTCCATGAACACCATGTCGCGGACCTCGGGCACAATCGGTGCCAGCGCGGCTTCGGCAGCCGGGCCCTGAAGGGCCAGAAGCGCACGATCCTGGATCACCGTCAGCTTCAGCCCCGCCGCTTTCATATGGGCGATGTCGTGGTCCTTGCGGGCCGCATTGACAACCAAAAACAGGTGGTCGCCGCGGTTGGCGATCATCAGATCGTCTTCGATGCCGCCTTTGTCATTGGTGAAAAACCCATAGCGCTGGCGGTCTTCTTTCAGCCCTTGCACATTCACCGGCACCAAAGCCTCAAGCGCTTCTGCAGCCCCCCCGCCGGGCAGGATCACCTGGCCCATGTGTGACACATCGAACAGGCCGGCCTTCGCACGGCAATGCAAATGCTCGGCCATCACGCCCTTAGGATATTGCACAGGCATCTTATAGCCGGCAAACGGGACCATCTTGGCACCGAGTTCGACGTGAAAGTCGTAAAGCCCCGTACGCTGCAGGTCAGACATGACACCCCTTGTCTTGCCGGCCAATCCTAGCGCGGCACCAAACCCGGGCAAACCCTGCCCGCTGGTGCCCCCTCTGTCCTTTGCGCCTGAGATCGCTATCCCTTCGGCGGGTGCATGTGGCACCACTCTCCAGAGTCCTGTCGCACGGCGGTCCTTTTGCCTGAGAGATTACCGGGGCGGTTGCTCCTTCGGCCCGGGGGTCGTACCCCATGTCTCCCGTCGTGCTGGTTCGGGATTAGCGCGCCGACGCACGGCTGACAAGGGGAACTCTGGGCGTTGAAGGCCGGTTGCATCAATTCCGGCCTCAAGCACCCGGCGCCTTGTGTAAAATGCGCAGAAATTGGGCTGAAATTCGGTCCACAGCCCGCGGTCCGCGCCTTAGCGGCGATGGTGGATCAGGCCGACCTGGCGGGCGTCGCGGGCAAAAGGTGCGCGGGGGACGGCGGGCATGTCGACCGCCCTTTTCATCACCCGGGCGGCCATGACCCAGGCAAGGACACCGAAAATGACCCCGCCGGCGGCCTGTCCGATAAGAACGCCCGGGGCGCCATAAAGGGCGGCACCGGCGATGACAAAGGGGATGGTGCCCAGCGTGTGGCGGCCCCAGTTCACGATCGTTGACCAGAACGGGTGGCCCAGGTTGTTGAAGGCGGCGTTCGACACAAAGATCACGCCGTTGAAGAAGTAGGCCAGGGCCAGTGGCCCGCAAAACAGAAACACAAGTTCCAGGGTCACCCCATCGGCTTCAAACAAGGTGACGATGGGCCCGCGCAGCGCGAACAGGGCGGCGGAGATGGCCACCACAACGATCCCGCAAAAGATCAGCGCGTCCCGGAAGGTCTCGCGCACGCGGTCGTGGCGGTCCGCGCCGTAGTTCTGGCCGATGATCGGGCCAACGGCCCCAGACAGCGCAAAGATCACCGCAAAGGCGACCGGGGTGATGCGCGCCACGATGGCCATGCCCGCGACCGCCGCCTCGCCAAACTCGGCCATGGCGCGGGTGACATAGGCCTGCCCGATGGGGGTGGCAAGTTGCGTAAGGATGGCGGGGGCTGCGATGGCAAAGATGGGGCGGGCATCACCGAAAACCTCTGCCGGGCGGGGCATGGCCAAACCGCCGTGATCGCGCAGGATCAGCCAGATTGCAGAGACCGCGATGCCGAAACGGGCCGCCACGCTGGCCCAGGCGGCGCCGGCCAGTTCCATATCCAGTGCGAAGATGAAGATCGGGTCCAGAACCGCATTGATCGCGCCGCCAATGATGGTGACCCACATGGATTTTCCCGCCGCGCCATGGGCCCGCAGGATCGCCGAGCCAACCATCCCCACAAGCAACACCGGCATGGTGGGGATGATGATCTGAAGATAGCCGACCGCAAGGTCCAGCGTGTTGCCCGACGCGCCGACCAGCATCGCAAGCGGGGCGAGGTTCACCCAGACAACCGCGGCAAAGACCGCGCCGAAGATGACCCCCCAGATCATCACCGTGGCCGCCCGCCGGGCCGCCAGATCATCGTCGCCCGACCCCAAAGCGCGGGCCACCAGCGCGCCCGCGGCGATGGCCATACCAATGGAAAACGATGTGGTAAAAAACAGCAGGGCGCCGGCATAGCCGACGGCTGCGGCCAGTTCGGCCTTGCCCAGCATCGAGATGAAGATCATGTCGATGAAATCGACGAGGAACACCGCCATCAGTCCGATGGATGCCGTCAGCGACATGACCGTCACATGCCGCAGAAGACTGCCTTCTAGGAATTTTGCCTGTTCGGACATCGCCCCCCCTTACAGCAAGTGCTGCGCCTTTGCGGCGAAACGATCAAGCCCCGATCGGCTTCATCCTGGCATAAATACTCCGGGGGGCGAGCGAAGCGAGCGGGGGCAGAGCCCCCTCCACCGCGACGCCAAGGGCGGCGCAATCCCTTCTTGCGTGACGCGCGCTGCCTGAATGGCGCGCCATAGTCGCCCCGATCAGACCTTCGGCTTGATCTGCAACAGCGGCATCACATCGGCCATTTCAGGGCCCCGGGTGCGCCCCGTCACCGCATGGCGCAGCGGCATGAACAGCCCCTTGCCCTTGCGGCCCGTCGCCTCTTTCACCGCGCCGGTCCATGCCGCCCAGGTGTCGCCGTCATAGGGGGGCTCGCCCAGCATGGAAAACGCTTGAGCCACGAACGCGCGATCCTCTTCCGCGACCTGCGCCACAGCCCCTTTGGAAAATACATCCCACCACGCACCAAGATCGCCCAGCGTCGTGATATTGTCGCGGCAGACCGTCCAGAAATGCAATTGCAGCGCTTCGGGCACGCCCAGATCGGCAATCGTCGCCTTTACGTCGGCCAGGGGCAGCCCGGCCAGGTAGCGGGCCGTCAGGGGAAAAAGGTCCTCTTTGTCGAATTTGGTGGTTGCGGCCCCAAACCGGCTGAGATCAAACCCCGCGACCAGATCGTCTATCGACCCGCGCATCTCAAACGGATCAGACGAGCCCAGCCGCGCCATATGGGACAACAGCGCCATCGGCTCGACCCCGGCTTGGCGCAGATCGCGCAGCGCCAGGGTGCCCAGACGTTTCGACAATGCCTCCCCCCCTGGCCCGGTCAAAAGCGAATGGTGCGCGAACGCGGGCGCGGCGTGGCCCAGCGCCTCGATGATCTGGATTTGTGTCGCGGTGTTGGTCACATGATCGGACCCGCGCACCACATGGGTGATGCCCATGTCCGTGTCATCAACCACCGAGGCGATGGTATAAAGCACCTGCCCGTCCTGGCGGATCAGCACGGGGTCGGACACCGACGCGGCATCTATCGACGTCTCGCCCAAAATCCCATCGACCCAGTTGATCCGTGCGTGATCAAGTTTGAAGCGCCACACGCCTTGGCCCCGCTCGGCGCGCAGCGCATCCTTTTCGTCGTCCGACAGTGCCAGAGCGGCCCGGTCATAGACCGGCGGGCGGCCCATATTCAGTTGTTTTTTGCGCTTTAAGTCCAGTTCTGTGGGCGTCTCCCAGGCCTCATAAAACCGGCCCTTCGCGCGCAACTCATCGGCTGCGGTGGCGTAGCGGTCCAGGCGGTCCGATTGCCGCTCCACCCTGTCCCAGGTCAGCCCCAACCAGTCGAGGTCTTCCCGGATCGCATCGGCAAATTCGGGCTTGGAGCGTTCGGGATCGGTATCATCGAGCCGCAGGATGAACTGCCCGCCCGCCTTGCGCGCGATCAGGTAGTTGAACAGCGCGGTGCGCAGGTTGCCCACATGCAGATAGCCGGTGGGGGATGGGGCGAAACGGGTGATGGTCATGGCGCGGTCTCCTGACGCCGCGCTCTTTCATACGCGGTCCGTTTTGTCCATATCTTCGCCCCATGCGCTTTGCCAAAGACACCGCGCCCGGGGTGGCCGATTTCGAAGCCCTTGTCGGGGCTGCCATCGCCGGGTTGCCTGACGCTTATCGCGCGGCGGCCGAAAGGGTCGTGATCCGGGTTGAGGATTTCGCCCCCGACGCGCTGCTGGCGGAGATGGAAATCGACGATCCCTTCACCCTGACGGGGCTATATGACGGCATCCCCCTGACCGAAAAATCGGTGATGGATCAGCCCATGGGCCCCGACACCATCTGGATTTTTCGCCGACCCATCCTGGATGAATGGGCCACGCGCGGCGATGTCACGCTGGGCGCATTGGTTACCCATGTCTACGTGCACGAGTTGGCGCACCACTTCGGCTGGTCCGATGACGACATTGCCGCGATCGACGAATGGTGGACCTAGGCGCCTAGCCTTCGACGTATTCCGCCGACAGATAGGCGATGATCTGGCCCAGTTCGTCCGCCTCAGCCGTCAGCCCGTTTGAAACCATGCGGGTCACCAGGGATGAGACATCTTCGGTTGTGGTAAAGACCGTGCCGCGCACGAGTTGTGGGGAATGGCATTGCGAACACTTTTGTTCGAACACGCCTTGGGCGGCAGCAAGATCGACGGTGTCAGGGGCAGTCACTTCGACGTCCAACGCCGCTTCTTCGACGGCGACCGCGCTGGCGTCACTTTCCAGCATCAGGCGGCGGCGTTCTGCGGCGGTCTGCTGCAAGGTCGGCGAGATCGCAATCAGATACGCGGTGACCGACCATTGCTCGCTCTCATTGATAGGGTTTAGCGCACCGGCGCGGGTGGCCATGCGCGACACGGTGCTGCGCCAGGCTTCGGGCGTACGGGGTTTGACCAGAATGGTGCGCAGATCATGACATTGGGTGCACTTGCGGGTCAGCACCGCGCGGCCTTCTGACAGACCCGCCGATGACGCCAAAACCTCAAGCCCGCGTTCATCTTCGAAGCCCAGCAGCGGCAGGAAGGTCGCGACCCGTTCAATCCGGTCGGGCGAAAAGGCGTCGCCGTCCTGGGCGGTGGCGCGCAGGTAGGCCTCGCGCGCGGCGTAAGGCACGGCCAACCCGGTCAGCAAGAGCGTGAAGATCAACAGCGAGGTGCCCAGGATCGGCGCCAGCGTGGCCTCCATATGCTTGAAGTACCGCACCACCGCGACCTTGATCAGCAAGATCGCCCCGATTGCCATGCCAAGGGTCAGATGAACCACCGTGCGGGCGGGCAATTCCACCTGATAGGACCACAACCGCGGCACCATATCCCACATCAACAGCACATAGATACCCACAAACACCCAGCCCAGCAGGCGGTGCAGGTTCATCAGCGGCCGCGGCGCGGAACTGACGTGGCGCTCTTTATCGAAGGGGAACTTCCACAAGTAGAACATCAGAAACGTCAGCGCGATCGCAAGGATCAAGAACGCCACGCCAAAAACCGCATTCGTTGTTGCACCCATTGCCCTGCCCCTCGACCATTTTGCGTGATTGGCCGAAGGCTGGTGCAAATCCGACCACCCCGCAAGCCGCAGGTTGCGAAATGTCGTGAAACCCCGCTTGCACTGGTGGCGCTAACGGCACAGTAATGGGCACCCGAGGAGGCCCAAGATGCGCACTGACATTCTGACCATCACGCTGAACCCGGCGGTCGACACATCCATGACCGCGCCCAGCATCGTGCCGGAGTTGAAGCTGCGCTGTTCGGACCCCCAGATCGACCCGGGCGGCGGCGGTATCAACGTGGCGCGCGCGATCCGGATTTTGGGCGGTCAGGCGACGGCATTGGTGGCCATCGGCGGGGCGACAGGGGCGCATCTGTTGCAGCTTCTGGCCTTGGAAGGCGTGCCGACGGTGGCGTTTCAGGGCCCCGGCGAGACGCGCCGGTCCACCTCGGTCACCGATCTGACCAGCAAGGACCAATTCCGCTTTGTCACCCCCGGCCCGCCGTGGAGCCTTGATGACATCGCACGCGGCCTTGTGTCCATCGATCAGGCCGCCGGCGACGGCACGCTGGTGGTCCTATCGGGCAGCCAGCCCCCCGGTGTGGCCAAGGATTTCCCGTCGATCCTGGCCGATCACGTGCGCGACCGGCGCGCCGAATTGATCGTCGATACCTCGGGGCCTGCGCTGTTTCACCTTGCCGAAGGCCCGCATGAAGCCGTGGCGGTGTTGCGTATGGACGGCCCGGAAGCCGAAGAACTCGCCGGCCGCGCCTTGCCCCAGCGCAGTGATACCGCCGATTTCGCGCAATCGCTGGTCAACAAGGGGGTCGCGCGGATTGTAATCGTGGCGCGCGGGGCGGATGGGTCGGTTCTGGCATCAAAAAATGAACGCTGGCACGCGGTCGGCCCCTCGGTTGAGGTGATTTCCAAGGTCGGGGCAGGCGATAGTTTTGTCGGTGCCTTTGCTTTGAGCCTGGCGCGCGAAGAGCCGTTGAAAACCTGCCTGGCCCATGGTGTGGCCTCAGCCAGTTCATCAGTGGCGACTGAGGCCACGCGGCTGTGCGAGCCTGCCCATGTGGCGCAGTTGATGGCCGCGACCGAGGTGACCGCGGTCTAGATGGTGGCCCCAAGAGTGTCTGGTTTGCGGGACGAAGCGGACCATATCGCTTTTGCGCGTAGTTGTTGCCACGCAGTTCGCTTGCATCGATGCTTTCTGATAACTCTACGACTTTAGACAAGTACGAATTGGAAGCTACAATGTCCGCCAAATCCTTTGTGAAAGAGTACGAACACGCCCTTGGCACCCAAGATTGGCAATCCGTTGCGCCGCTCATCAGCGACGACGCGATAGTAATCTTTTCGAATGGTTCTTTGCACGCCGGCAAAGAGGCGATCAGGGCGGCGTACCAACACAATTTCAGTACAATAAAGGGCGAAGAGTACCGGATCGAGAACGTTCATTGGCTGGCGGAAACTGCAGGCGCCGCAGCTTACAGTTTTGAATTTCATTGGACAGGCGTCATTGACGGTCGGAAAGCTTCAGGCTCGGGACGCGGCACATCAGTATTGGTCTGTAAGAGCGACCAGTGGCTACTGGTCGGTGAACAGCTAGGGCCAAAGTCGTAGCAACGCCTCCTTTAGCGTTGTAGCAATGGTCAATCTGGGCTCAAATCGGACCTTCGCTGCCGACCAAACTAAAAGGGCGCTTTTGCCCCAAGGCAGCTCCAAAAAAGCTCCCCGCTTACCCTTCGTCGCGGTAGCCGTTGGCAATCGGATAGCGCCGGTCGAGCCAAAACGCCCGCGGCGTCAACCGCGTGCCGGGTGCGGACTGAAAGCGTTTGTACTCTGCGATATAGATCAACCGCTCGATCTTCTTGACCGTCTCGTGTTCAAATCCCATCGCCACCGTTTCGGCGATGGATTTTTCATCATCAATCAGCGCTTCCAGGATCTGGTCGAGGATCTCATAGGGCGGCAGGCTGTCATCATCGCGCTGGTCGTCGCGCAGCTCAGCCGAGGGCGGTTTGTCGATGACCCGGGGCGGGATCACCTCGCCCGCCGGGGCCAGCATCCAGTCCCGGTGATTGGCATTGCGCCAGCGGCAGGTTTCAAAAACGCGAATTTTGTATAGGTCTTTCAGTGGGTTATAGCCGCCTGACATGTCACCATAAATCGTCGCATAGCCCACTGCGACTTCCGATTTGTTGCCAGTGGTCAACAGCATCTCGCCGAATTTGTTCGACAAGGCCATCAGCAACAGACCCCGCAGGCGCGATTGCAGGTTCTCTTCGGTGACGTCTTCGGCGAGGCCTTCAAACAGGGGCGAAAGCGCATCTGTCACTGCCGCGCGCGGCCCCGCGATGGACACAGTGTCCAGCCGGCAGCCGAGCGCATTCGCCACCCCTGCGGCATCTTCAAGAGAATGGTCGGATGTATATTCCGACGGCAGCATCACGCAGCGGACGTTTTCTGGCCCCAGCGCATCAGCCGCAATGGTTGCCACAAGGGCGGAATCCACCCCGCCCGACAGGCCAAGAACTGCCTTTGAAAACCCAGTTTTGCGAAAGTAATCAGCCAGGGACAGGACCATCGCGCGGTAGTCTTGTTCCCATTCGTCAGGGTAAACCTCACGCGGGCCGGTTTCCGCTCGCCAGCCGTCGTCGGTTTCGGTGAAATCAACCGAGACCTGGGTTTCCTCAAACGCGGGCAGCGACAGCGCCAGCGCGCCCCCGGGGTTCAGAACGAATGACGCCCCGTCAAAGACCTGATCATCCTGTCCCCCGACCATGTTGAGATAGACCAGCGGCAGCCCGGTTTCGACCGTGCGCTCAACCATCAGGCCCAAGCGGCGGTCAAATTTGCCCCTATAGTACGGCGAGCCATTGGGCACGACGAGGATTTGCGCCCCGCTTTCAGCCTGGGCTTCGGCGACATCCGGATGCCAGGCGTCTTCACAAATGGGCGACCCGATACGCAACGGCCCAACGGCATAAGGCCCCGAAATCGGCCCCGGTTCATACAGGCGCACCTCGTCAAACAGGGTCTCATTGGGCAGCTCATGCTTTAACAGCCGCGAAGACACCGACCCGGTCGCTAGGATGAAATAGCAGTTGTAAAGCGCGCCCCCGTCACGCCACGGCGCCCCGATCCCGATCACAGGTCCGTCGCCACAGTCTTCGGCCAAAGTCTTGATCGCACTGGCACAATCACGCTCGACCTGGGGCTTCATCACCAGGTCCTGGGGCTGATAGCCTAAGATAAACATCTCGGGGAAGGCCACCATATCGGCCCCGTCCGCCTTGGCCACCGCCCAGGCGTCGCGCACCTTTTGCGCATTGCCGGCAATGTCGCCCACAACCGGGTTCAATTGCGCCAGCGATAGTCTAAAACGGTTGGCCATGATCGCTCCTACATCCGGGCGAGACTTAGCAGACCACGCCCAAAGGAAAAGGCCGCACCGAAACGTGTTGCGGGGGCACCGGGGCGTGGATAGATTAAGGCAAGATCCGAAAACCGGGTAAACGAGCGGGTAATATGACAGCGTCTGGAAAAACACGTCGGGGCATTGGCTCTGCTGGTTTGGTAGTTGGTTTGGTTGTCACATCATGGGCGGGGGCCGCGCTGGCACAATCAGATGAGGTTGTGACCAAGCAGTATGACGACGGCGGCGTCTATGAAGGCACCTTCAAGGACGGCAAACAGGACGGCACCGGCACCTACCGGTTGCCCAATGGCTACGTCTACACCGGCGACTGGGTCGAAGGCGAAATTCTCGGCCAGGGGCGCGCGGAATTCCCCAATGGGTCCATTTACGAAGGCGCCTTTGTGGCCGGCAAGCCCGAAGGGCGCGGCAAGATCACCTTTGCCGATGGCGGCACCTATGAAGGCGATTGGGTCGACGGCAAGATCTCGGGCACCGGTGTGGCGATCTATGCCAATGGCGTGCGCTACGAAGGCGGGTTCGCCGATGCGCTGCACGAAGGTCAGGGGCGGATGGAAAGCCCCAACGGCTATATCTACGAAGGCCAATGGGCCGGCGGCATCAAGGAAGGCAAAGGCAAGATCACCTATCCTGATGGCGCGGTCTACGAAGGTGATCTGGTGCGCGGCGCCCGCGAAGGCCGCGGCACGCTGACCATGCCCGACGGCTTGGTCTATGTGGGCCAATGGGCCGAGGGCCAGATCAACGGCACCGGCCAGCTGACCCAACCCAACGGCGATGTCTACGAAGGCGATCTAGTCGCGGGCAAACGCCAGGGCCAGGGCAAGGTGGTCTACGCCAACGGTGACATCTACGAAGGCACATTCGAAGATGACCGCCGCCATGGCACGGGCACCTTTACCGGTACCGATGGCTATCTTTACGTCGGCGCCTGGGTCGAAGGCCGTATCGAAGGCGACGGCAAGGTCACCTACCCTGATGGGTCGATCTACGAGGGATCGTTTAAAGACGACCTGGCCGATGGCACGGGCATGATCACCTATCCCGATGGCAACACCTATCAGGGCATGTGGAAAGCCGGCGTCATCGAAGGTGACGGCAAGGCGACCTATTCCAACGGTCTGGTCTATGAAGGCGGGTTCAAGAACGCCCAGATGGACGGGGTCGGCACGATGACCTTTGCCGATGGCTACCGCTACGAAGGCGAATGGCAGGGCGGCCAGCGTTGGGGCACCGGCAAGGCGACCTATTCAGATGGTACGGTCTATGAAGGCGGGTTCGTGAACGGCCAGCGCGAAGGCACCGGCACGATCACCATGTCAGACGGGTTCACCTATACCGGCGCCTGGGTCGGCGGTGAGATCGACGGCCAGGGTGTGGCCACCTATGCCAACGGCGACGTCTACGAAGGGACGTTCAAAGCCGGCAAACGCCAGGGCGAAGGCACGATCCGCTATGCCAGCGGAGAGGTCGCCTCGGGCACCTGGACCAATGGCGCTTTGACGGATCCGGCCGAGGAAACGGTCACCGAGTAAGTTTGGCGTTTTGGAATGAGATTGGGGCGGCCTGCGGGTCGCCCTTTTTTTGTGGTGGGGCCAGATCGCCGGACCATCTTGCCAATACTGAACGATGGCGCAATGAGGCACACGAGGTAGCGCAATTTGGAAAAGTTGTTGGGCAGATGAAGTTGCTAGAAAAGATCTTCCACTACACTTGGAATAGTCTCGAACTACTTGTGGCAATCTTCTTTGTTGTGTTTCTTACGATTTGGTCAATTCCGAACTTATTCGAAACTATACCCGTACGAGCAATTTTTGGAATTTCTGCTCTTGCATTCCTAATCATCCTTGGCTTTCGAATTGGAACGCTCATAGTCAACCTAAATCGATAGTTTTAGAGTCAACGGGCCAAAAACGCGTTCGGCCTCAAAGGTTGGTCGTCTGACCAAGCCTCAAACCCTTTCCCCCTTCTCCATCTTCGCCAAAAACGCATCTGCCCCCGCCAAAATCTGCGCGCGTTTATCTTCTTTCATTCGGTTCCAGGTGCCATACATATTGGCCATCCGGGGGTTTCTCGAAAACCGATCCTCATGGCGCGCCAGAAACGCCCAATAAAGCAGGTTGAACGGGCACGCCCCCTGCCCCAATTTGGTCTTCACGGAATACGCACAGCTGTCGCAATAATTCGACATCTTCGCGATGTAATTACCCGACGACACATAGGGCTTCGACCCGACAATACCGCCATCGGCAAACTGGCTCATCCCGATCACATTGGGCGCTTCGACCCATTCATAGGCATCGGCGTAGACCGCCAGATACCATTCATGGACCTCATAGGGATCAATGCCCGCCAGCAGCGCGAAATTCCCCGTCACCATCAGCCGTTGAATATGATGGGCATAGGCTTCCTCCATGGTCTGGTCCACGGTTTCGGCAATGCAATGCATATCCGTGGCACCATCCCAAAAGAATTCGGGTAATTTCCGGTCATGGTCCAACACGTTCCGGTGCGTATAGCCCGGCCCCTCGCGGAAATAGATGCCGCGGATAAATTCGCGCCAGCCAATAATCTGGCGAATGAACCCTTCGACGGCATTCAGCGGCGCCTTGCCCTGGCGATACGCGGCCTCGGCCTTCCGGCAGACATCAATGGGGTCCAAAAGCCCCACTTGGATATAAAGCGACGTAATGGAATGATATAAAAACCGCTCGCCGGTCAGCATCGCATCCTGATAATCGCCAAACTTCGGCAGCGCCTTTTCAATCCAATCGTCTAACGCGCGGGTCGCATCCTCAGGCCTGACCGCAAACCAAAACGGGCGCAACTTGCCGTAATTCGAGCCAAAGCGCGCTTCGACCAAATCCAGCACACCTTCCGTAATCTCATCAGGCGCAAACCGCATCGGGCCGTCGTGCGTCACCTCATCGGGGGCGGGTTTGCGGTTATCAGCATCGTAATTCCACTTACCCCCCTCAGGCTGATCACCGTCCATCAACAGCCCCGTTTTGCGACGCATATCGCGGTAGAAATACTCCATCCGCAATTGCTTGCGCCCCTGGGCCCAGGCGTCGAACTCGGCATGGCTGGCCAAAAACCGGTCATCTGCCAGAACCGTCACATCCAGCGGGCAATCTCGCAGCGCCTCGATCAGGCGGAATTCACCTGGTTCAGTCGCCAGCACGTCAGACGCGGCAAACCGCTCGGCATAGCGGATCAACTCCCCCGGGATCGACCCGGTGTTGTCCGGATCATCCAGCCGCGTGTAGGCCACCTGCCAGCCGTCCTCGACCAGCCGCGCCGCGAAATGGCGCATGACCGAAAACAAAAACGCGATCTTCTTGGGGTGATGGGGCACATAGGACGCCTCCGCCCCAACCTCGGCCATGACAACCACATCCTTCGTCTTGTCAGCGGCCTGCAACGCCGCGATCGCTGGCGTGCATTGGTCGGCCAGCACAAGAACCAACCGGCTCACCAGGGCACCTCGGCAAAGGCATAATCGTAAAACCCGCCAGACTGCTCAGGCCCCGCGCGCGTGACCACGTCCACAAGGTTCGCCGCAGCTTCCGACGGCGGCACGGTCTTGTGGCGGCCTGCGTATTTCGCGGTGAAATCCGTCGCCACCGTGCCCGGATGCAGGGCCAACACAGTCAGGGATTTGTGCGACCGCGCCAGTTCAATCGCGGCCGTGTGCAACAATTGGTTCAGCGCCGCCTTGGCGGTGCGGTAACTGGCCCAGCCGCCGATCTGGTTGTCACCAATGGACCCCACGCGCGCCGATAGGGCGGCAAAGACCGCTGGCCGATCCTTCGCCAGCAGATGCGCGGCATGCTTTAACACCAAAAACGGCCCCATGGCGTTCAATTGAAACTGCGCCAACAGGGCGGCGGGGGTGACGGCCTTAATGGTTTTCTCAGGCTCTGCCCCGTCAATCACCAAGGCCCCCGTGGCAACGAAGACCAGATCGAACGCACCCTTTACCGCCGCCAAACCGGTCTGAACCGAGGCCTCATCGGTCACATCAAAGCCGTCGGCAGACCGCGACAGTCCCGTCACATCCCAGCCGCGGGCAGCCAGTTCGCCCGCCACAGCCGCCCCGATCCCGCCCGATGCGCCTATTATTAATGCGCGTTGCACATGCCCCTCCTGATTGACGTGGCATCACCTAGGGCCAAGTGTGGGGATGACGACCCAAAGGAGGTGAGACAATGCGTCTGATGCTTTCCGCCGCTCTGGTCCTGGCCGCCCTGCCGGCCCATACGCTCGACCTGAAGTTGACGAATGTCTACGATCTGGCCCGGCCTGCAAGCCTCGAATACGACCCGACCTTCTGCGGGCTTTGGCTGGCCAATGAAAGCCGCGAGCTGGTGCTCGTCACGCTCGATGGGCTGGAACTCAGGCGGTTTGAAAGCGATCTCACGCGGATCAAGGCTGTGGCGATCGAGGGCGACAATCTGATCGTGGCCGATGGTTTCGGGGGCTTTCAGCGGATTACGAAAATGGGCGAAGCCATCGCCCCGCCGTTCCAGATGGGTGGGGGGTTTGCAGATACCGAAGGGATGATCGTGGCCGCAGACGGTGTCATTATCACCGTCGAAGACGACCCCGAGCGGATGACCTGGTTTTCGCCGGCAGGCGAGATCCTGCGCCAGATCGACACCAAAGATCTGAACCCGCCCCTGATCGAAGCCCAGGGGATCGCGCGCGACCCGCGCACCGGGCATTTGCTGATTGTCGATGACCGCGAAGGCACCAACAGTCTGTATGAATTCACCGAAGACGGCGATCTTCTGGCCACCCAATCGCTGTTTGAATTCGGCATCGACCCCGAAGGCATCGCGATCCGGCCCGGCTCGGACGAGATGTTCATTGCCTTCGATCAGGGCGCTAAAATCGCCGCCTTCACCTATACGCCGACCCTGCCCAACGGGGCCGACGCTTTGCCGCCTGGTGCTGATTGCATGATGTTCTGACCCGGTCTATTGGGTCGGTCCAACGCGGAGGCGCCTGATGGGTGAAATTGTACTGGTACGGCACGGGCAGGCGAACACCGGTGCCTCTTCCGAAGAAGATTATGACCGTTTATCGGACCTGGGCCAGCAGCAGGCCACCTGGCTGGGCGAGTGGATGCGCGCCCATGAAGACCCGTTTGATCTGGTGATGTCGGGCACCATGCGGCGCCACAATCAGACCGGCGAAGCAATGGGCTTTGCGCCCCAACGCCAGGACACACGCCTGAATGAAATGGATTATTTCGCCCTGGCCCGCGAGATGGAAATCAACCACGGCGTCCCCCAGCCTAAAGGCGCGCAGGATTTCGCAGCCCATGTGCCCCAAACCTTTCAGGCCTGGCATAACGCGGAAATTGCCGGGGCCGAACCCTTCGCCGCGTTCGAAGCCCGGGTGGCAGAGGTGATCGACGAAGCCTCCACCCCTGGGCGCCGGGTCCTCTGCCTGACATCCGCAGGCGTGGTCGCTATGGCGATGCGGGTCGCGCTGGGACTTGATGCTGAACGGCTCGCCCAGGTGGTGCTGCCAATACAAAACACATCGATCCACCGCTTCCGCGTGCTGGACACCGGCACGTTTTTGTCGCGCTTCAACGCGATCCCACATCTGGAACCGCGCGAGCGCGCCGACGCCCGCACCTTTATCTGAGGGGTTTTCAAATCGAATTCCGGGTGTATTGTGGCGTCTATGTCTATTGCGCTCCATACGCGCCGTCTTGGCCTATTGCTTCTTCTTAGCCGCCTCTGAGCGTGCCTTCTTGGCGCGACCGCTCAGGGGAGAAGCAGCGCCAAAGACACCAAGGCTAAAAGAGATACATCATGACAGATAAGAACCAAGTGTTGATCTTCGACACGACCCTGCGCGACGGCGAGCAATCCCCGGGTGCCACCATGACCCACAATGAGAAACTGGAGATTGCCGAGCTTCTCGATGACATGGGCGTCGACATCATCGAAGCGGGCTTCCCCATCGCGTCCGAAGGCGATTTCGCCGCCGTCACCGAGATTGCCAAGAATGCCAAGTCATCCGTGATCTGCGGGCTGGCACGCGCGAACTTCAAGGACATCGACCGCTGCTGGGAGGCTGTGAAACACGCGCGCGCCCCGCGCATCCACACCTTCATCGGCACCTCGCCTCTGCACCGGGCGATCCCGAACCTTGATATGGACGAGATGGCCGAGCGTATTCACGACACTGTCACGCACGCGCGCAACCTCTGCGACAACGTGCAATGGTCGCCCATGGATGCCACGCGCACCGAATGGGACTACCTTTGCCGCGTCTGCGAAATCGCGATCAAGGCCGGGGCGACCACCATCAACATCCCCGACACCGTCGGCTACACCGCCCCGCGCGAAAGCGCTGACATCATCCGCGGGTTGATCGAAGCGGTCCCGGGGGCCGATGACGTCACCTTCGCCACCCATTGCCACAACGATCTCGGGATGGCGACCGCCAACGCGCTGGCGGCCGTCGAAGGGGGCGCGCGCCAGATCGAATGCACCATCAACGGCCTGGGCGAACGCGCCGGCAACACCGCACTCGAAGAGGTTGTGATGGCCCTGCGGGTGCGCGGCGACATCATGCCCTACACCACCGGCGTCGATGCGACGAAAATCATGCACATCTCGCGCCGCGTCGCCACCGTCTCTGGCTTCCAGGTGCAATACAACAAGGCCATCGTCGGCAAAAACGCCTTCGCCCATGAAAGCGGAATCCACCAGGACGGCATGCTCAAAAACGCCGAAACGTTCGAAATCATGCGCCCCGAACATGTCGGGCTCACCGAGACCTCCATCGTCATGGGCAAGCATTCGGGCCGCGCCGCCCTGCGCTCAAAGCTCAAGGAACTGGGCTTCGATCTGGCCGACAACCAGCTGGGCGATGTCTTCGTGCGCTTCAAAGCACTCGCCGACCGCAAAAAGGAAGTCTTCGAAGACGACCTGATGGCCCTGATGCGCGACTACACCGGCCAGGACGTGGAAGACCACTTAGAGGTGAAATTCCTCCGCGTCATCTGCGGCACCGAGGCGCCCCAATCCGCCGATCTGACCATTCGCGTGGGCGAGGCGGATAGACAGATCACCGCCCAGGGCGACGGGCCGGTCGATGCGGTGTTCAATGCCGTCAAAGCGGCCTTTCCCCATAACGCTCGGCTCAACGTCTATCAGGTGCATGCGGTGACCGAAGGCACGGATGCCCAGGCGACCGTGTCCGTGCGGATGGAGGAAGACGGCCGGATCGTCACCGGCGAGGCGGCCGATACCGACACCGTGGTGGCGTCTGCGAAGGCCTATGTGAAGGCGCTGAACAGGTTGCTCGTGCGGCGGCAGAAGTCCGACCCGGATGCGGATGTGAAATCGGTGTCTTATAAAGACGCGGGGTAAGGGAGCGGGGCGCCGGTGGGCGCCCTGTTTGTTTTGGGGTTAAGGGTTGAGGGCGAGCTTCACATACAAGGGCTTATGCGCCTTTGATCAATTTGGTGGGTCTAATTGTGAGGTTCGTAGACTCCCGCTCATCATAAGGCCATCGAGCCAACTTGAGGCGTGTCCGTGAATATTGATTGGAATCACCAGAAATGTATCGTTTGCCACTCAGATGAGCCGCTGACGCTCGAACACGTGATACCGAAGAGTATAGGCGGCAAACTTACAAGTCGATTTATCTGCAAACGCTGTAACAGCCAATTTGGCTCGAGTTTTGAAGCTAAGGCTCGCCTTGCTCCGGAGATCCGAAAGGCGGCAAGTGGGCTTGATAGCCACCTTCTGGAACTCAAGGAAAGCCTTGAAAAAGGAGCACAGTATAAGAGCGCGTTCGGAGACCACATTGCGAAGAGTAAGTTGAGGAGTGATGGCCGCCTAGGCACGGCACAGCTTAATGATGGTTCTCTAATTGTACCTGAGGTGGACGCACCCGAGAAGTTAGCTTCCATGTTGCGTGGAACTGGAGCTACAGAAGAAGAAGTTCAGGGGGCACTAGAATGTTGGGCTCAGGCCACGCCTGGCCAACACCTCGGACTTGGTGGCGGGATCAGTATACGAAAGTGGCATGAGCACCCCTCCACACCGATCTACTCTGAAGCGCCACTGAGCTCGTTGCTGCTGCTAAAAATAGCATTTCAGTTCTCCGCTCTGATAATCGGTGGATCGATTTACGACTGCGCGTTCCAGTGTTTGCGCAAAGCTTTAATTGATGGTGACGAAGCTGCCTCAGATCGTTGGGTGACTAATCGGTGGGCAGATAAGCCCGACTCATTTCATGGGATTGCCTTTCTAGGCAAAGACAAATCTGCGCAGTTTCAAGTACGTCTTTTTGGTCTTCTTGCTTATACGGTTCGGTTTCCGAACATCAGCTTCAATCACGAGGCTTTGGTTTACACTCATCGCATAGATACCGCGGAGGAATGGGCGAACATAATCGAGGGCGAAGATCCGTAGCGTAACTCATAACTTATGCACCACCGCCAAGAACCCAGTGAGCGAACGGTTTCAGCTAGTTCAAAATTCCGGTGCGAAACACCCGCCGGAAAACCCGGTCACACAAGCAAACTCACACCCAAAACCACCCCCCACCCCCAAATACCTGACCATTTCACTCAGCATACACCTACCATACGTACTGCATCCGCTCCGAATACACCCCCGAAATCGCAACAATCGCCACACTCTCGCCGAATTGTCGCGTTAACCAAATCCCAACTTTGACCGACGACAGACGGGCGGATGTATGCCGCCTGACACGAAGGGGTGATTGACGTGACAGCCATGGATGTAGAAACGGTGGGGAACCACTTCCAACCTCCGCAGGGCGAGAATATACAGGCGCGGGGACCCGCACCAACGATGGGGACCGCTAAACTTGAGGCAAAAGGCGCGCGCAAGATGGCCCTAGGCGGCTTATTTTTTCCCATCTTTTACGTGATACGCCACCACGGAGGGTTCGTTGAGAATGACGCCCTTGCCCTTGGCATAGACGA
>JBCBCY010000023.1:0-50576 GCA_038530285.1 Pseudomonadota bacterium | reverse complement strand
ATTCCGATTGGGTCAGCGCATCGAGCGCCCGTGCTTTGCCGGCCTCGGTCAGCTTCTGGGCGCGATGGGCCACCTGATCCTGCCAGAAGAGCTTCTGGACCATTTGGGCCCCGCCGTGTCGGCCGGCCGGTCGGTGCTGATGTATGGCCCGCCGGGCAATGGTAAATCCTCAATCTCGAACGGGATCCGCGACGCACTTGGTGACAAGATCTACGTGCCGCGCGCGATTGAATATTCCGGCCAGGTGATCACGGTCTATGACCCGATCGTCCACTCAGCCGTTGTTGAGGAAGAAGACGACCCCAATTCGCTGCGCCGCACCACAGGCCGGTTCGACACGCGTTATGTGCTGTGTGACCGCCCAACAGTGATTACCGGTGGTGAATTGCGCCTTGATATGCTCGATCTGGTCTACAACCCCACCGCGCGGACCTATCAGGCGCCGTTGCAGCTGAAATCGACCGGCGGCGTCTTCATCGTGGACGACCTTGGCCGTCAGGAAGAACCCCCACAGGCGCTGGTGAACCGATGGATTGTGCCCCTGGAAGAAAGCCGCGATATTCTCGCACTTCAATCGGGCGAGAAGTTCACCGTGCCCTTTGACACGCTGGTGATTTTCTCTACCAACTTCCACCCGAATGAGATTTTCGACAAAGCCGCCCTGCGCCGGATCTTCTTCAAGATCAAGATCGACGGGCCGAACCAGGAAGACTATCTGAAGATTTTCGCGATGGTCGCCAAAAAGCGGAAAATGCCGCTTGATGAAAGCACCCTCGTTTAT
Source organism: Pseudomonadota bacterium (assembly GCA_038530285.1). Classification (GTDB taxonomy): domain Bacteria; phylum Pseudomonadota; class Alphaproteobacteria; order Rhodobacterales; family Rhodobacteraceae; genus JASJAR01. The sequence continues at coordinate 49,795 of JBCBCY010000023.1, read as the reverse complement.
CTGATGAAATACAAATACCCCGAGATCGAAAACGTTTACGCGAACTACCAACCGATCTTCCTCATCGACCAGATGATCGCGATCTGCGAATTCGAAGGCATTCCCTATCAGATGAGCCCCGACCTGATCGACCGCGCTTGGGCGAACATGTTCGTCAAGGAAGAGACGATCATTCACTAGCGCTGGCGATTTCTTAAGTAAGAAATCGAAGCGGAAATTTTGGAAATTTCCGGGCCTCCGGCGGGAGTATTTTTGCCAGGATGAAGGCCCCGATGACCGGTCTGGGCTTTTGCTCCGCCTTTTGTGGTCTAGAATACCCACAATGGAATTGCCCTCGGAAATTGAAACCTGGTTCACTGGCCGTGGATGGCAGGTGCATCCGCATCAGCGTGAGATGCTCGACCGCGCACTTGATCCCGCCACCTTGCTGATCGCGCCAACCGGAGGCGGCAAGACCATGGCAGGGTTTCTGCCGACCTTGGCTGAGCTGGCCAATGACCCCCGGCCCCGTTTGCACACGCTTTATGTGTCCCCCCTGAAGGCGCTCGCGGCTGATATCAGGCGCAATCTTCGCTCACCCATCGAGGATACTCAGCTGCCAATCCGGGTCGAGGACCGCACTGGCGACACCAGCCAAACGCAAAAAAAGCGACAGCGCGTTGATCCGCCACATATTCTGCTGACCACACCCGAAAGCCTTGCATTGCTGCTGTCATATGAGGACGCGCCGCGCATGTTTGCCGGGCTGCAGCGCGTGATCGTCGACGAGATCCATGCGCTGGCAGATGGAAAGCGTGGCGATCAGTTGATGCTGGCACTGGCGCGGCTTCAACGCCTTGTGCCCGGCCTGCGACGTGTGGGGCTATCTGCTACGGTCGAAGATCCCGGCGCGATTGCTCGCTTTCTGGCGCGCCACCCTGACCCCTGTCCGGTTCTTTTTGCGGACCCCGGCCCGGATCCTGACATTTCGATGCTGCCGACCAAGGCCGCGCCCCCTTGGGGCGGCGGCGGCGGCACCTATGCGATCCCGGAGGTTCTTGAGCAAGTAAAGGCACACAACACGACCCTGATCTTTCACAACACCCGCGCCCAAGCCGAAATCTACTTTCACAACCTTTGGCTGGCAAACGAAGACGATCTGCCCATCGGCATTCATCACGGAAGCCTGGCGCGCGAACAGCGCGAACGCGTCGAAGCGGCCATGGTGGCGGGCGCACTCAAAGCGATTGTCTGCACGGGCAGTCTGGATTTGGGGATCGACTGGGGAGATGTAGACCTGGTGATCCAGGTTGGGGCGCCCAAGAACGTCAAACGGCTTGTCCAGCGGATCGGACGGGCCAACCACCGCTACAACGCGCCCTCCAAGGCGCTTTTGGTGCCCGCCAACCGGTTTGAAATCGTCGAATGCGTCGCCGCTCTTGATGCTGTGCGCGCGCATGATCTGGACGGTGACCCACGCCCCCAGGGGCCGCGCGATGTCTTGTGCCAACATATCCTGATTGCCGCTTGTGCCGGGCCGATCGACCCAGATGCGCTGTTTTCGGAAGTCACCACGGCGGGCGCTTACACCCGCCTGACGCGGAGCGATTTTGACGCCTGCCTCGATATGGTCGCCACGGGCGGTTACGCGCTGCGCGCCTATGACCGCTGGCAGCGGTTGAAACAGGGCGCCGATGGGCTGTGGCGGTTGCGAGACCCGCGCGCGGCCCAGCGTATCCGCATGAACATCGGCACCATCCAGGACACCGACACGCTGAAAGTGCGGATGCGGGGACGTGCCGGTCGCCCCCTGGGCGAGGTTGAAGAAGCCTTTGCGGCGACTTTGACCCCGGGCGACACATTCCTTATCGGCGGGCAGGTGGTGCGATACGAATCTTTGCGCGAAATGACCGTCGAAGTGTCGCGCAACGCCAACAAACCGCCCAAGATCGCGACGTTCATGGGCACGAAATTTGCGACCTCAACCCAATTGTCGAGCCGCATTCTTGAGATGTTTCGCACGCGCGATTTCGACCGGTTGCCCATCCACACGGCCGATTGGCTTGGCCTGCAGGCGCGCGCGTCGAAACTGCCATCGCGCGATCGGCTCCTAATTGAGAGCTTTCCTGATATGGGCCGCGAATACACCTGTGTTTACGGGTTTGCCGGACGCAACGCGATGCAGACACTGGGCCTGTTGCTGACGCAGCGAATGGACCGGATGGATCTTGGCCCCATCGGTTTTGTGTGCTCGGATTATGCGGTTCTGATCTGGTCACTGGAACGGCTTGGTGACCCTGCGCCCTTGTTTGATGAAGCCAATCTGCGCGAAGATTTTGAGACTTGGCTGGCGGGCAACGCCGTGATGAAACGGACCTTCAAGGCGGCCGCGACCGTGGCCGGTATGCTTGAACGCCGCAGCCCGGTTGCCAAGAAAACGGGCCGTCAGGCGACATTTTCTTCCGATATCTTGTACGACACGCTGCAAAAGTATGACCCCAACCACCTCATGATGCACATCACCCGCGAAGAAGCACTGCGGGGCCTTGTGGATTTTGGCCGGATCGAAGAGATGCTGACCCGCACCCGAGGGCAGGTAGATCATGTCATCGTCGACCGTGTGACCCCACTGGCCGCACCGTTGTTTCTTGAACCGGGCCGGGTGCCCGTCCAAGGTGGTGCGGCAGACCGTATATTGGCCGAAGAGACTGAGCGTTTGCTCAATGAAGCAGGTCTTGCGTAGGATCGCCAAGTGCGCAAGAACAAGCCATGAACATCCATTCGTTCAACTTTGCGGGCGCCGCCCTGAGTGCGCTGCCATCTGGCGCGTTGTACTGGCCAGACCAGCGCCTTTTGTGCGTGTCTGACCTGCATCTGTGCAAAGCTGAGCGGCTGGCGCGACGTGGCGGCGAGATGTTGCCGCCCTATGAAACCCGCGACACGCTGTCACGACTGGACGCCGATATCAGGTCTACCACGCCGGAAATCGTGGTTTGCCTGGGGGACAGTTTCGATGACGCTCAGGCCGCCGCCGCGATGGAAGACGACGACAGATTGTGGCTTGCGCGGCTGATGGCCGGACGGCGCTGGATTTGGATTGAGGGCAACCATGATCCCGGAACGCTGGGTTTTGGCGGGACCTACCTAAGCGAGTTGAGGACTGGCAGCCTCACCTTTCGCCATATCGCGTCGAAAGGCGCTGAGAAAGGCGAAGTCTCTGGCCACTACCACCCAAAGGCACGGATCTCAGCGCGGGGAAAAACCATGACCCGCGCTTGCTTTATGACCGACGAAGACCGGCTGATCCTGCCAGCATTCGGGACCTATACCGGGGGGTTGAACTGGACCGACCCGGCCCTGCGCCAGCTTTTTGCACCGGTCGCACAAGCCTTCCTGACCGGGTCAAAAATCTATGCGGTGCCCGTGCCGCAAGCGCCCAATTCCTGAAAGGAATTGAACGGAGTTTTTCAAAACTCCGCTACGCTTCGGGCACCTTGAACCCACCTTCGCGGTGGCTGCCGTCGCAATAGGGTTTGTTTGCTGACAACCCGCACCGGCACAAAGGCGCCATTTCTGCCTGAGCGATCCGGGCGCCTGTGCCCGTCGTGATCTCCATCGGACCTTTGACCAAGAGCGGCCCATCTTCGCGACCTGCAACATCCAACCCGGCGCCCGGTTCAATCTCAGCCTCTTTGGCGTCAGCCTTAGGCTCGCCTGTGGCTTCGAACCCGGCCTCCACATGCGAATAATCGCAGTAAGGTGGATTTTTGGTTTGGCCACAACGACATAGCGTCGCTCGGGTCTGGTTTTCGCCGCCGATGCTCAGATCGCCCTGCAGCGCCAGGGGCCCATTTTCCAACACCGCGACGCGGTTGAGTTTGGGCGGCGCTTCATCTGCGACACCGTCGCGGCGTTTGTAGGTCAACGCGCCCGACGGGCAGGTCCGCACCATGGCTGCAATTTCGTCTGCACTTGCGCCATCGGGATCAACCCAGGGCCGGCGCGCCGGATCAAACACGTCCGGCAGTTTCAAAAAGCAGTTTCGCGCATGGATGCAGCGGGCCATGTCGAAAGTAATTTCGATGGCGTCACCGGAATAGGTTCTGGGTTTGGACGTGGACATGGGCGCTGGCTCCTGGCTGGCTTACCTAAATCCTAGCCCCCGGGCTCAGGCGGTCAATCCTTCAGGTTCCGACAGGCCGTGCGCCCGACAACACGCGGTGAGTGTATTGGCCAAAAGACATGCGATTGTCATCGGCCCTACACCGCCAGGCACCGGTGTGATGGCGGCGGCCACTTCAGCCGCGGCGGCATAATCCACATCGCCCAACAACCTGGTTTTGCCCGATTTTTCAGGATGCGGCACACGGGTGATGCCCACATCGATCACGGTTGCCCCCGGCTTGACCCAATCGCCCTGAACCATCTTGGCGCGCCCCACCGCGGCCACCAGGATATCGGCGCGGCGACACACGTCATCAAGGTCTTTGGTTCGCGAATGGGCAATCGTGACGGTGCAGTTTTCGCGCAGCAACAGTTGCGCCATCGGCTTGCCGAACAGGTTCGAACGCCCAATGACCACCGCGTTCCGCCCCGTCATGTCCCCAAGCTGATCGCGCAGCAGCATCAGACAGCCCAAGGGCGTACACGACACCAGCGATTGCAAGCCCGTCGACAACCGGCCCGCATTTGTCACACTCAGCCCATCGACATCCTTTGCCGGATCGATCCGGGCCACCACACGCCGCTCATCAAGGTGATCGGGCACCGGGAACTGACAGAGCACCCCATGGACGGAAGGGTCGGCATTCAACTCGTCGATCAGGGCAAACAGATCCTCTTCAGAGGTATCGGCCGGCAAGCGATGCTCAATGCTGTTCATGCCCACTTCGACCGTTTGGCGCGCCTTGGACGCCACATAGACATCCGATGCGGGGTCCTCGCCCACCAGCACCACCGCAAGGCCGGGTGTGATGCCGTTTTCATCTTTCAGCCGCGCGACATGCGCCGCGATCTTGTCGCGGATACCTTGGGCGAAGATCTTCCCGTCGATGCGTGTTGCGGTCATTTCACCCCCGGATGTCGGCATATTCAAAACGTATGGCAAATTGTATTCAAACCGTATGACAGTTTGGCGCCCGGGCTAGAACAGCCCAACGACCTCGCCGTCGTCATTCAGCCCGATGCTTTCGGCCGCCGGTGTGCGCGGTAGGCCCGGCATGGTCATGATCTCACCGCAGACAACCACGACAAACCCTGCGCCCGCCGACAGGCGCACTTCGCGGATCGGCACGGTGTGGCCCGTGGGCGCGCCGCGCAGGTTCGGATCGGTCGAAAAGCTGTACTGCGTCTTGGCCATGCAAACCGGCAGGTCGCCGTAGCCTGCGTCTTCCCAGGTTTTCAGTTGGTTGCGGATTTTCTTGTCGGCGATCACCTCATCGGCGCGGTAGATTTCCTTCGCGACGGTTTCGATCTTTTGAAACAATCCCATCGTGTTGGGATAAAGCGGCGCGAATTGTGCCGTGCCACTCTCGGCGATCTCCGCCACACGGCGGGCCAATGCTTCGGACCCTTTCGACCCATCCGCCCAGTGTTTCGACACAATCGCCTCACCGCCAAGGCTTTCGACATAGTCGATCACGGCCTGGATTTCGGCGTCGGTGTCTTTGACGAAATGGTTGATCGCAACCACCGCAGGCACGCCAAACTTGCGCACGTTCTTGATGTGGCGGCCAAGGTTTTTGCAGCCTGAGACGACGGCTTCGACATTCTCACCGTCAAGGTCAGCCTTGGCCACGCCACCGTTCATCTTCATTGCTCGGATCGTGGCCACGATCACCACGCAATCGGGTGCCAGACCCGCTTTGCGGCATTTGATGTTCATGAATTTCTCAGCCCCAAGATCGGCGCCAAAGCCCGCTTCGGTGACCACGAAGTCCCCCAGTTTCAACGCGGTCTTGGTGGCGATCACCGAGTTGCAGCCATGGGCGATGTTGGCAAACGGGCCGCCGTGCACGAAGGCGGGATTGTTTTCCAGCGTCTGCACCAGATTGGGCTGCATCGCGTCTTTCAACAGCACCGTCATGGCGCCATCGGCCTTGATGTCGCGGGCATAGATCGGACTGCGGTCACGCCGATAGGCCACGATCATATCGCCAAGGCGCTTTTGCAGATCCGCCAGATCAGTTGACAAACACAAGATTGCCATCACTTCGGATGCCACCGTGATGTCAAAGCCCGTCTGGCGCGGGAACCCGTTCGATACCCCACCAAGCGACGTCACTGTGTCGCGCAGCGCGCGGTCGTTCATGTCCAGAACGCGCTTCCAGGCGACCCGGCGTTCGTCAATCTCCAGCGTGTTGCCCCAGTAGATGTGGTTGTCGATCATCGCCGACAAAAGGTTGTGCGCGGACGTGATCGCGTGGAAATCGCCTGTGAAATGAAGGTTCATCTCCTCCATCGGAACGATCTGGGCGTAACCGCCGCCCGCCGCGCCACCCTTCATCCCGAAGTTCGGGCCGAGCGAGGCTTCGCGGATACAGATCACCGCATTCTTGCCAATCGCATTGAGCCCGTCGCCCAGACCCACGGTCGTCGTGGTCTTGCCTTCCCCGGCCGGGGTCGGATTGATTGCCGTCACCAGGATCAACTTGCCGTCGGGCCGACCCTCGAGCCCTTTGATGAACTCTGAAGACACCTTCGCCTTGTCATGGCCGTAGGGCACAAGACTTTCTGACGGAATGCCAAGTCCGGCGCCAATTTCAAGGATCGGCTTTTTGTCGGCGGCGCGCGCGATTTCAATGTCAGACGGATGGCTCATGATGCGTTCCTCACATGTCTAATTCCCGCATAGACGCCGCAAAAATCTTGTAAAGTGCGATTCACGACACAGGCCATCATTATTGCGACTGGCGCGACGGTTTATCTCCAAAAAAGAAACCAAATAGGACCAGTTGTCGTGTTATGCTCGTCGGAGTTGTTTTTTATGAGTGAGATTTCGGCTATGAAAGCTGCAACAATTTTGATTCACGCCGGTGTATTTCTGGGCCTGTCCCTGGGCGCCTTGGCGACGATTTTGCTGACCTAGATTAACCGACCTAGACCTTCCCAGGCGCGTTGTGCCGGGACGAACAGGGTCAACAGGTCGCCCAATGCGATGGAACCTGGGCGTTCGACCCAGGCTGTGATGCCGCGCCGTCCTTTGGCCGCGGTCTTGAAACCTGTCCCGGCGCCGGGGTGCGATTGATCGAGAGACGCGGCGGGCAGATGGCAGGGGCGGTTTTCCATGTCCACAGTCAGAGTCGCGCCGGACGGGGCCTGTAATCGGCTCGACGGGGTCAGAAAGCTGAAATCGGGAATGCCGCGCACGACAATCGATGCGCCGATGTCCGCCGGATCAAGCCGGTCGACCCCCATGTCGGCGGCGATCGCGGCAAGGTCCTCTTCGGCCACAACCGACAATTGCCTGGTGTTGCGGATTTCGGTGCCGCGCCGATAAAGCCCGGTGACCCGCCCGCAAGACGGCCGCGTCGCATGGCCATGGTCTTCGCCAACCATGCCATCAAAGGTCAGCTCTGCGGTGGCCATCACCTCTGAGCGCAAAGTGACCGACCGGTCTGGCGTCCGCCCGATCCAGACGATTTCACCGGTGACGTCGTGGCGTTCCAAAGCCGGCATATCGCATCCCTTTGCATGTTGCGCACCGCACCTAGGCTGAAGCCCACACCTTTTGCAATTGCAATTAGCGCGCTAGGCTTGGCGCATTCATCAAGGAGACAGCACATGCATTTAGGCGCGTTTTCCGTCAGCCTCGCCGTGAAAGATCTTGAGGCGTCGAAGTCATTTTACGAACATCTCGGGTTCACCGCCATGGGCGGAGCACCCGAGCAGGGTTGGTTGATCCTGAAGATGGGTGACACCGTTCTTGGGCTCTTTCAGGGGATGTTCGAGACAAACATGCTGACCTTCAACCCCGGCTGGGCTCAAGACGCCACGCCCTTGGCAGACTTCGAAGATGTCCGCGACATCCATGCCCGGCTCACAGCCGCCGGGATCGAAACCATGCAGGACACAGGGCTGGAAGGCGACGGCGTTGCAAGTTTTGCGGTGGTTGACCCGGACGGCAACCCGGTCCTCATCGATCAACACGTGCCAAAGCCCGCCTGAAGGGCCTTCATCCTGGCAAAAATACTCCGGGGGGAGCGAAGCGGGGGGCAGAGCCCCCCACCCATTTGGATAGACTGCGCCGCGAGGCGCGCAATCAGGTCGGTTCCGGTTCCATCCCGCCATCGTCGGACGATGGCTTCGACCGGGGCTTGGTCTTGGGGATCGCTGTGATGGAAGACGGCGTGCCAGAGGCTGGCGTATCGTCGTTGTCATCGCCGCGGTTCAGCGGCTCGCCCGAAATCACCTTGGCGATTTCATTGCCGGTCAGGGTCTCGTATTCCAAAAGCCCCTGCGCCAACCGCTCAAGATCATCGCCCTTTTCGGTCAGAATGCGCTTGGCCGTTTCATAGCCTTCGTCGACGATCTCTTTGACCTTTTGGTCAATGAGCTTCTGCATCGCTTCGGAATGCGACGTCCCGCCTTGATAGGCGCCAAGGTGCGACTGCTGTTCATTGGCATAATCGATGTAGCCAAGCTCTTCAGCAAACCCGAACTGCGTGACCATGGCGCGCGCGATCCGCGTCACTTGCTGGATGTCCGAAGACGCCCCGGAGGTCACGTTCTCAGCCCCAAAGATCAACTCTTCGGCCACACGCCCGCCCATCGCCATGGCGATCTTGGATTTGTATTTGGTGTAGCTCACCGACAGCTGGTCGCGTTCTGGCAGTGACAAGACCAGACCCAGGGCCCGACCACGCGGAATGATGGTGGCTTTGTGGATCGGGTCGTGCTGGGGCACGTTCAGCCCGACGACGGCGTGGCCGGCCTCATGATAGGCGGTCAGCTTTTTCTCGTCCTCGGTCATGACCATCGACCGACGCTCGGCCCCCATCATCACCTTGTCTTTGGCGTTCTCAAAGTCTTCCATCGTCACAAACCGGCGGCCCACACGGGCGGCCATCAGGGCGGCTTCGTTCACAAGGTTGGCCAGATCAGCGCCCGAAAACCCGGGCGTGCCGCGTGCAATAATCCGCAGGTCCACATCGGGGCCCAGGGGCACTTTGCGGGCATGAACGCCAAGGATCTTTTCGCGGCCCTTGATGTCGGGGTTGGGCACCTGCACCTGACGGTCAAAACGACCGGGTCGCAAAAGGGCTGGGTCCAGCACATCGGGCCGGTTGGTGGCCGCGATGATGATGATACCCTCGTTGGCCTCAAACCCGTCCATTTCGACCAGAAGCTGGTTCAAGGTCTGTTCGCGTTCGTCATTGCCGCCGCCGTAGCCGACACCGCGCGAGCGACCAACCGCGTCAATCTCGTCGATAAAGACGATGCAGGGCGCGTTCTTTTTGGCCTGCTCAAACATGTCACGGACGCGCGACGCCCCCACACCGACGAACATTTCCACGAAGTCGGACCCTGATATGGTGAAGAACGGCACGCCCGCTTCCCCCGCAATGGCACGCGCCAGAAGCGTTTTACCCGTCCCGGGAGGGCCCACGAGAAGTGCGCCTTTGGGAATCTTGCCGCCCAAGCGCGAGAATTTCTGCGGATTGCGCAAGAACTCGACGATCTCTTCAAGCTCTTCCTTGGCCTCATCGATGCCCGCAACATCATCAAAGGTCACGCGGCCATGTTTTTCGGTCAGAAGCTTGGCCTTGGATTTGCCAAAGCCCATTGCACCACCGCGCCCGCCGCCCTGCATCCGGTTCATAAAGTAGATCCAGACACCGATCAGGATAAGAAACGGCAGGAAGGTCATCAGCACTGTTGTGAAGCCCGATTGCTCTTGCGGGCGCGCGTTCACGGTTACATCGTTTTCGATGAGTTTGTCGGTGATTTCAGCGCCTTCGGGCTGGATCGTCACATAGTCATTACCATCGTTCGACCGGAACGTCACGCGTTCCCCATCGATCGTGACAGAAGAAACCTCGCCACGGTCCACCCGCTCGACAAAGTCAGAATAACTGATCGTGCGCGACGTCATGGTCGACTGTCCACCTGAGAACAGGTTGAACAGGGCAAGGATCAGAAGAAACAGAACCACCCAGAAGGCGATGTTGCGCGCGTTACCCAAAGGTATGCTCCTTTACTCGGGATGCGTCAGGGTCCAGCCAGCATGACCCAGGTTCATGGCAATAAATAGACATATAGCCCGCAACTTCAATGTCGGCAAAAAAAGGCCGCGAATTCGTCGCAGGCGGGCGCGGTGGCGGTCCAGCCGTTTTCAAGGCCCGCAACGGGGGCCGCGACCAATGTATCACCCCGCCAGACCGCGGGTGAGGCCAGAAGCGTCGCGCGGGGCAACTTGGTGTCCCGCCAGGTCGGCACCCCAGCCACCGCTTCGCCCAAGGGCCGCACCCGCAGGCCCGGATCATGGGGCCCATCAAGGCGCCAGCGCATGTCCCAGACTTCGTCCGTGGGCCCGGAAACCGAGGCAATCGCGGCATGTTCACGGGTTATCCGCACCATCATATCCGACGCCAAGACCCGGCAACCGTGCAACGCGGTGTTGCGCGGGTCGGCAACGGCGCCAAGGGCGTCGTCCAGCGCGGCCCGGCGCGGCGGATAGGGGGCAGAGGCCACAAACCGAAGCGCTGCGGCCAAAAGGCGCCGGCGGGTTTCCATCGGTTCACCCTGAAAGGCCGTGCGGTCAAAGGTCAGATCGCCGGCAGTGGACTTCACATAGGCGCGGATGAACTTTTCACCGTAGCTGTCGAGTGCACCGCGCGCGGCTGACAGATTGGCCGCCGCCGCGGCAAGCTTGTCGGCCGTAAGGCCCAGCGGCACCAAGCCTTCGACGGCGCGGCGCGCACGGACCCGGTCAAAGGTCTCATCATCATTTGAAGGGTCTTCGACCCAGGTCACGCCCCGGGCCGCGAGCATGTCGCGCAACGCTTCGCGGCGGCAAAACAGAAGCGGGCGGATGAACGTCGTGCCGAACCGGGTAAAGCGCTGGTCCATCGAAGCCAGCCCATCGACGCCGGCTTCACGGCCCAGACGCATCAGGAAGGTTTCGGCCTGATCATCCATCGTGTGGCCCAAAGCCACCGCATCAAGTGCGAGGTCTGCTGCCCAGTCGGCCATCATCGAATAGCGCGTGCGCCGCGCCTGATCCTGCAGGTTGCCTTTGCCGTCCCAGCCCGCCCAGGTGAGCGTCGTATGACGGTGGCCCAAGGCTTCGGCGATGCGTTCAACGTGCAACGCCTCTCCGGCTGACGTGGGTCTAAGCCCATGGTCAACGGTCACCACATGCAGCCTGCGCCCTGACAGGTCCGATAGAAGATGAAGCAGGCCAAGGCTGTCAGACCCGCCCGATACCGCCACGCCCAAATCGCCAAGGCCAGCGACCTCAGCGGCCAGGGCGTCAAGCAGCGGTGAGGTCACGAGCAGCCAAGATCCGCCCGCGCGGTTTGTGCTTCGATCGATGCCGCACTTTCGGGAAACCGGGTGGTCACCTCGCCCAAGGTCGCACAGCCTTCCGCAATCTGGCCCAGCGCGTCGAGAGACAGGCCAAGGTACAAAAGCGCTTCGGGCGCGCGGCTGCCGTGGGGATCACCTGAATAGGACGCCAAATAGGCCCGCGCGGCAGAGGCCGTCATACCGAGCGCATCCAAAGACTGCCCGCGCATGAAATGCGCTTCCCCGGCAAGAGGGCCACCCAGATAGGTGTCGGAAAACACCTGAAACCGGTCAGTGGCCGTCTGGTAGTCGCCCGCTTCAAACGCATCCATCGCCAGGTCGAAATCAGCCTGTTCGCCAACCGCAAGCTGCACGCCTTCCGAAGGCTCAATCGGAGCTGGTTCAGCGCTTGACACGCCTTCATCAAAGCCCCCCAGCGTGGTGGTCTCGCCCAGGGTCGAGATGTCACCGCCTTCAAGTTCAACAAGCCGGAATTCCAGATCCCCGATCCGGTTGGTGCCATCGGCCACAACGCGGTTGATCCGGTTTTCCAACTCCTCGGTCTTCGATGTCAGGCTGACAAGCTCAGCCTCCATCGCGTCAACCCGCGCAGGGATCGACGTGGCCGACAGGTTCGCGCTGGCCCCGCCAGTCGTTGACAATTCACGCTTCAGCTTCTGGATTTCAACGAACAAGACCGTCAGTTCCTGCCGAATGTCAGCAAGGGTCTGGTCTTGTTCTTGCGCGGCCAGCGGGGTCGCCAACAAAAGGCAAACGCAAAGAAGGCGGATCATCTGCGGTCTCCTAGAAGCCGACGTTGCCGGCGCTGAGAATTGTCACCGCGCGCCGGTTCTGGCTATAACAAGCCTCGTCCGAGCAGACCTCGATCGGGCGTTCTTTCCCAAACGACACCGTGCGCAGCCGCGACGGGGCCACGCCTTGGGCGATCAAATAGTTCTGCACCGATGAGGCCCGGCGCGCCCCAAGGGCAAGGTTGTATTCCCGGGTGCCCTGCTCGTCGGCATGGCCTTCGATTACTGCTGCATATTCGGGGTTGGTCGCCAGCCAGTTGGCCTGCTGGGTCAGCGCCGTTTCACCCTGCGGGGTCAGCGTGTGCTGGTCGACCGCGAAAAGGACGCGGTCGCCAATGGTTTGGTTGAAGTAGGCCACCGAACTGGGATCGGTGGGATCCCCCAAGGGACCTGACGCGATACCTGCGTTTGAGGTTGCCGGCGCTTGCGTCGACAAACGGTCATTGGTTGCCGAACACGCCGACAACGCAACGGCTGCGACCAATAGGGCGCTGGTTTTCAAAGATAGGGACATCTGTTCACCTGTTTTGTTTACGGTGCTGCTCTTTTTTCAAAGTCTATCACGTTCCACGCCGTGTTGAAATGGGGCCGACCGGTCATGGCAAAAGCGGCGACCATGCCGGGTCAGAGGCCGCCCCGGGCGTGGGTACCCGGCGCAGGTTCCGGCCCGAGATATCGACCGAGAAAAGCGCCGGCTGCCCCCCCTCGCCCGCCGTTTCGCGGGTGAACATGATCACCCGGCCATTGGGTGACCAGGTTGGGCCTTCGTCCAGAAACGACGCGGTCAGCAAGCGTTCATCGGACCCATCGGTGCGCATCACGCCAATATGAAACCGGCCCTGGTTTTGCTTGGTGAAGGCGATCAGATCGCCGCGCGGGCTCCACACCGGGGTGCCGTAGCGGCCCTGGCCAAAGCTGATGCGGCGCGGCTCGCCCCCGGTGGCAGGCATCACGTAAAGCTGCTGATTGCCCGAACGGTCGCTTTCAAACACGATCTGGGTCCCATCGGGCGAAAACGACGGCGCGGTTTCAATCGATGGTGCCGACGTCAGACGCGACCGCCCGCCGGTTGCGGTATCAAGCCGGTAGATGTCGGTGTTCCCGCCGTCGGTCAACGAATAGATGATCGCGCGCCCCGACGGGTCATAGCGCGGCGCAAAGGTCATCGTGTCGCCCTGCACCCCCAAGGGGCGGCGCTGAGACGACCCGACGTTCAATTCGAAAATCTGGGGAAATCCGGTTTCATAGCTTGTGTAAAGCACCCGGTCGCCGGCCCGGCTGATGCGCGGGGCCAGCACAAGGGCCGACGCATCGGTGAGGAACTGGGTGTTCGCGCCGTCATAGTCCATGATCGCCAGGCGTTTTTCGCGCGCGTTCTTTGGCCCCGCTTCGGCGACAAACACCACCCGGCTGTCGAAATACCCGCCTTCGCCGGTGATCCGCGCATAGACCTGATCAGCCACTTTGTGGGCCATGCGCCGCCAGCCTTCGGTGTCGCCTGCAAATTGCAGCCCCTCGCCCAGGGGCGCCTCGGCGAAGACATCAAACAGGCGGAATTTCACTGTGATCCGGTCGCCGTCCAGCCGCACAGCACCCGTGATCAGCGCCTCGGCATTGATCGGTTTCCAGTCGGTATAGGTCACGGGCGCGTTGAAATCGGCCACGCGCGCGATGAAGGCGTCCTGCCCGATTTCGCGAAACAGCCCGGTGCCCGCAAGGTCAGCGGCCACGACCCGGGTGATCTGATCGGCCCAGCTTTCAGCGCCGGCATTTTCGGCCACGAACGGCGAGATTGCGAACGGCAAGGGTTCGATGACGCCGCGATTGATCTCGATCCGCAGGGGACCTTCGCGGGTTTGCGCCGCCAGCGGAAGGGCCGCGACCAGCGCCAGAAGCAAAACAAAAATGCGCATCAAAAACTCACTCCATCCAGATTGAATGTCATTTCGATTTCCCGCCATTGGGCATATTTTTCAAGCGGCAGCGGAAAGCCGCGCGTCCCGCAGCGGATGATCGCCCGTCTGGCCGCGCTGAACATGTTGTTTGCCGCCGCTTCGGACCCGTTGGAAAACCCGATCATCCGCAAAGAGTTCACATCCGGCGTGCCGTCTTCATTCATGGCAACAAAGATGGTGACGATCGTGTTTTTCGCCTCGGTCGAAAGCGACCCTGTGTTCCAGCAGCCCCCCACCGACACCCGCAGGTTATCCAGCTCACCACTGGTCAGCGGCGGGCCGGGATCGCCCGCAGGGGCGGTGTCCGCCTCTGCCAGCGCCGCCGCAACCGCGTCATCGGTTGAAGGCGCGGTATCGGTCACGGTTTGGGCGGCTGGCGCAGGCTCGGGCGTTTCCACCGGGGCAGGCCGATTGGGCCGCGCACGTGGCCGGGGCGAGGTCGCAAGCGCAAGGCTTTCGGTCGCCTCATCGGCTTCGGTGGCCAGATCGGGCGCGGCCTGGTCCGGCGCGGCCTCTTCGGTTTCTTCAGCCACTTCCGTGGGCGGCGCATCGGGGGCCGGGGCGATATCGGGGGCCGCATCGGGTGCGATCCGCGCGGTGTCGGGCGGCGCTGGCGCAGGTGTCGGCGCGACGCGGTCGGCCCGCGCAGGGGGCGCATCAAAACGCGGCCCGTCCGGCAAAGGCTCAGGCGTGTTCACCACGGGAGCGGTGTCGTCGACCTCGGCCTCGGGGATGGGCTGGGGGATTGTCACCTCAGGTGTCGGTTCGGGGGTTTCAGCCACGGGTGGCTCGGCGTCGGTGATCTGGGGCAATGGCGTGTCGCGCGCAGGTGCATCGGGCGCGGCTTCCGGTTCGGGCGGTGGTGCGGCGGTCGGCGCCTCCGGCACGGGGGGCGCGGGATTGCGCAAGGTCAGGGCGGCGAATTCAGCCTCCGACAGGATTTGCACGTCAGCCACGCTCATCGGCTCTTCGGCGCTGCGCGAAAACAGCCCGCCCAGAAGCACGGCCAGAAACAACAGCACATGGGCCGCGCCAGAGATGTACCAGCCCCAGACCACCTCAAGGAGATCCTGCCCCGGTGTCTTGACCGTTGAACGTCGGCCCGCCGGTTTCGGTCACAAGGCCGATGTTGGAAAACCCGCCGGCATTCAGCGCGCCCATCAGTTCGGCCACGCGGGCATAAGGGATGGCCCCATCGGCCCGCAGGAAGATCTGGTCAGACGTGCGTTCGGCGGCAATCGCCGACAGCCGGGTGATCAAAGTGTCCGGGGCAACCTCGGTTTCCTGGATGGTGATTGTGCCCGCGGCCGTCAGGGTCACGGTCAGAGGCTCTTCGTCATCGCTGGGAAGCGCCTCGGCGGCAGTCTCGGGCAGTTCGACCGGGACGCCGACCGTCAGCAAAGGGGCGGCGACCATGAAGATGATCAGCAAGACCAGCATCACGTCGACAAAAGGCGTGACGTTAATCTCGGACATGGGCTTGGCCCGCCGACGCCGGCGACGTCGCCCGCTGCGTTCAGCCGTCTGTAAGGTCGCGCCCATTCTACCCGTCCAGCTGCCGCGACAGGATCGTCGCGAATTCGTCGGCGAAGGCTTCGTAGCCCGCCACGATCCGGTCACTGTCAGAAGACAGCTTGTTATAAAATATCACTGCCGGGATCGCGGCCAGCAGCCCCAGCCCGGTCGCCAGAAGCGCTTCGGCAATGCCGGGTGCGACGACGGCCAGGTTGGTCGATTGCTGTTCGGCAATTTCAATAAAGGCGTTCATGATGCCCCAAACCGTGCCGAACAGGCCGATGAATGGCGCGGTCGAACCGATCGTTGCCAGCAAGGGCAGGCCCCGGTTCAGCGCTTCGGCCTCTTTGGCGATCGCAACATCCATCGACCGGTCGATGCGCGCCTCGGCCCCGGCGATCATGCCACCATCATCGCGCTGCGAACGCTGCCATTCGATCATGCCCGCGGCAAAAACCTTTTCGGCGGGCCCATCTGGGTCCTCACCAATGCGGTCGAACAACTCATCCAGCGGGTTGCCGGACCAGAATTCAGCGTCAAACCGGCCAGCTTCGGCCCGGGCCCGCCGAAAGGAGATGTGTTTTCCGATGATCACGGCCCAACCCCAGATCGACGCGAAGATCAGCATCAACATCACGATCTGAACGGTCAGGGTCGCACGGCCAAATAGGCCCAATAGAGTGAAATCCACTTCGGGGGTCATGTTACCTGCTCTGCCTGTTGGCCGCGATTTGGTGCGGCTCTGTTGGAGACAGGTTAACCTTTCTTGGCGCGCGCGCCAAGAACTAGGTGCAGGTGCGTCGGCATTTAGGTGCCGAGTTTCGCCCGGATCACCTCTGGCAGGCGGGCGGGGCGGCCATCGGCCCCGATCGCCACCAGCGTCACTTCTGCGTCAAACAAAAGCGTGTGGTCGCGGTAGACGGCCTGCGCCAGCGTCAATCGGGCCGGGGTTGCGGCCAAAGGCAAGGTTGTCACGGTCAAAACATCGTCGAACCGGCCAGGCTGGGTATAATTGGCTTCGACGCGAGACACCGCGAACACAATCCCGGTGTCGGCTTTGAGCTTGACCTGGTCAACGCCCAATCCCCGAACCCATTCGGTGCGCGCGCGTTCTATGTATTTGAGGTAATTGGCATAATAGACGATCCCGGCCAGATCGGTGTCTTCGTAATAAACCCGGGTTTCAAACCGGTGGGGCGCGCTTTCTTCCATCATTGGGATGCCTTAGCTGAAAATCATGA
The DNA here is from genome assembly GCA_038530285.1 of Pseudomonadota bacterium. Classification (GTDB taxonomy): domain Bacteria; phylum Pseudomonadota; class Alphaproteobacteria; order Rhodobacterales; family Rhodobacteraceae; genus JASJAR01. Next base: position 32,785 of record JBCBCY010000023.1, on the reverse strand, counting down.
AGGACGCGTAAGCCGGGCATAAAGCCTCAGCCCGTGGGATGGATCGGTGGCATGTGCTGGCAAAATCGGATCATAGGCCGCACGGATGATATTGGCGATCTCGGGCTTGAGGACAGCACCTTTGTTGTCGGGCAATTGCGCCAGGGGGCCGTTGGTTTTGAACGCCGTGTCCGACCACAAAAGAATGGTCTGGGCGGCTTCGGACAGGGCAAGCGTGTCGGCGGGCACCTCTGCCAGAGCCGCGTCAATTTTCAGAAAAACGAAGGCCGCTTTGATGGCGCCGGCCTCATCAAAGCGGAAAATCCGGTACTGATTGGCTTGGCGCGCCCGCAAGGTATCGACCAGCGGGATCAGATCGGGGACAAGCTTTCCCACACCGGGCGTGTCTAAAAGCTCCTGCCAGGAGCGGACAAAAAACACCAACAGGTTGGCGCCCAACTCGGGGTCGGTGTCGTCCATACTGTGATCAGCAAGGGTCACCATGGCTTCGAAAGCGCCCTTGACGACCTGCAAAGTCGCGTCTTCGACGCCAAAGACCACCGGCGCGATCGGCCGACCCCAGCGGGCGAAGAAATAGCTGCCGTCAGAGCGGGTGAAGTAGGATGTCAGATCTTCGGGCGTCATCGGGTTTCTTCCGGCAGGTATTTAAGCCACTTTCGGGTCACGGCGGCCTCGATATCGATTTCCTGCCAGTTTGCGAACAAGAGAATTTGGGCGAACAGATCGGCGACCTCGTCTTCAAGCGCAGACTTGTCCGCATCCCCTCGCCCTCGGCCAGAAGATTTAAGCCAGGCCGACTGCAACTCGCCCAATTCTTCGCAGAGCTTTCCAAGATGCCAGGCCGCGTCGCGGTCGATCCCGAACCGCACGGCATAGATATCAGACACCTGCTGGGAAAGACGCGATAGGTCAGCCAGCGTTTTCGGTCCTGTCTTGTTTTCTACGGGGTCCATCCCGCGCCCTGCCCCCTTCATCTTCCTATAAATATCCCCGCCGGAGGCACCGGCTTTTTTGAAAAAACCGACCGCGATCCTTTCAAGGATCGCATCACAGCAATACCCCCTGCCCCGGCGCTTCGGGTGGGGCCAACCCCAGATGCGCCCAGGCGCGGGCCGCCAACATTCGCCCGCGCGGAGTGCGCTGGATCAGGCCCTGTTGCAACAGATAGGGTTCGATCACCTCTTCGATGGCATCGCGGGCTTCTGATAAGGCCGCAGCCAAAGTTTCGACCCCGACCGGGCCACCCTGATAGGCCTCGGCGATCAGCCGCAAGTACCGCCGGTCGGCACTATCAAGACCCAGCCCATCGACCCCGAGCCGTGTGAGCGCGGCATCAGCAATCGCCTTGGTGATCCGCCCATCGCCTTCGACCACCGCAAAATCGACCACACGGCGCAGCAGGCGTCCCGCAATCCGCGGCGTCCCCCGGGCCCGGGTGGCAATCTCGCGCGTGCCTGCGGGGTCCGCCTCAAGCCCCATCAGCCGCGCGCCGCGCGCGACGATCTGGTCAAGCTCGGCGTCGGTGTAAAACTCAAGCCGCACCGGGATCCCGAACCGGTCACGCAAGGGCGTGGTCAGCAAGCCCAGCCGCGTGGTCGCCCCGATCAATGTGAAGGGCTGCAACTCAATCCTGACGGTGCGCGCGGCTGGCCCCTCGCCGATGACAAGGTCCAGCTCGTGATCCTCCATCGCAGGATACAACACCTCTTCCACGGCCGGGTTCATCCGGTGGATTTCGTCGATGAACAGAACATCGCGGGCTTCAAGATTGGTCAGGATGGCGGCCAAATCGCCCGCGCGCGCCAGCACCGGCCCCGAGGTCATGCGAAAGCCCACCCCCAACTCGCCCGCGACAATCCCAGCAAGCGTGGTTTTGCCCAAACCGGGCGGTCCGTGAAAAAGCGCGTGATCCATCGCCTCGCCGCGCCGCTTGGCGCTTTCGATGAACACCCTAAGGTTGGCGCGCGCTTCTGCCTGTCCGATGAAATCCGACAGTGCCTTGGGCCGCAGGGCCCGGTCCTGTTCTGGCGCGCGGTCTTCGGGGCGTACATCGGGCCGAAGGGTCGGATCAGGTTCCATCCATCAACCTGCCGGTGCCAGAAGCTTCAGCGCCGCGCGGATCAAGGCGGGCGCCTCTGTGTCGCCCCCCTGAGCGGCTTCTGCCACGGCAGCGGCGGCCTCGCCCGGCCCATAGCCAAGGTTCTGCAAAGCCGACAGCGCATCGGCCTGCGCGCCGCGCCCCGGCGCAGCCGCAACGTGTGAGGGTGTCTCGATCACCTCGGAACCCGTCGCCCCTTGCGCCAGCACCTCTGCCACCGGGCCTGCCCCCATCGCCATAACGGCAGGGGCCTTGTCTTTGAGTTCATTCACAACCCGCTGGGCGATCTTGGGGCCCACCCCGGGGGCGGCCTTGACCGCCGTCCAGTCGCCAAGCGCAATCGCGCGGCTGACCCCATCGGCCCCAAGCGCACCAAGGATTGCCATCGACGCCTTGGCGCCGATCCCTTGGACCGACATCAACAGCCGGTGCCATTCCTTTTCGACCAGCGTCGGGAAGCCAAAAAGCTGCAAGTTATCTTCGCGGACCAACAGATCGGTATAGAGCGCTGCGGCCTCTCCCGCGCCTGGAAGGCTCGCCAGGGTTCTTTCAGAGACATAGACCACATAGCCCACACCGCCTGTATCGATGAGCACGTGGTCATCGCCGCGGGTGTCGATCCGGCCCGCAATCCGCCCGATCATGCCACCACCTTGCGCGGTGCGCGGGCGTGGTGGGCATGGCATATCGCAATTGCCAGAGCGTCGGCAGCGTCGGCTCCCGCAAATTCGACCCCCGGCAATTGCAGGCTGACCATGTGTTGGACCTGCTTTTTGTCGGCATGGCCCACACCGACCACGGTTTTCTTCACGGTGTTGGGCGCGTATTCCCCAACCATGAGCCCTGCGCGGGCAGGCACCAGCATCGCGACCCCACGGGCCTGACCAAGCTTCAAGGTTCCAGCGCCGTCCTTGTTCACAAACGTTGCTTCGACCGCGGCAGCCTGCGGCGCGTATTGGGCCACCACCTCTGTCAGCACGTCGAACAACCGCAGAAGCCGGTCAGACATCGCGCCTGCACCGCCCTGGCACTGGCCGTTTCCAACGTGGCGCAGCCGGCTGCCATCAACATCAATGACGCCCCAGCCAAGGGTCCGAAGCCCTGGGTCGATCCCCAATATTCGCATGTGCTGCCCCACCCTGCCGGTGCGTTTTCTTTTCTATCATCCAGCCCTAGCACGAAACAAGAACATCTGCCAAGGCGGCGCGTTCATTCTGTGTTAAACCGCTCTGCGCGTTGAGCATAGCGGCTAACGGAAAATGGCAATTGTGCCCCGTGGCCCGCTATCCCATGTCCGGACCATGAGGGTGGCAAACCGCCCCACTTTTTTGGAAGGATTATCACTATGGCTGCGTACCAAATCGCTGCCCCTCGCGCCCGCCGTGGGTCGATGGGGTTTTCGCTGTCGGGATTGTTTTCGGACGTGCTGGAATGGCGCAAGAACCGAAAGGCTGCCGCACAATTGCAGTCGATGCCCGACTATATTCTGGATGATCTTGGCCTGAACCGGGCGGACATCGAAAAGGCTGCGCTTTACGGGCGCCGCTGAATGCAAAAGGGCGGCCCGAAAGGCCGCCCTCCAATCTGCGATATGCCCGCGTGCCTAGCCGTCTGCACCCGGAAGAAACGGCGCCATCTGCCCCGCAATCCACTGGGTCGCCGGATCGGCAGTCAGGACGTAGGCACCGATTTGTTCAAACTGATTGCCCGCGGCCAAATTCGTGACCCGCGCCTGATATTCCGCAGTGCCCACTTGCGCCAGCATCACGGCTTTCACCAGAATCGTTCCCACCAGTGCAAACAGGATTCCGCGCCACGGGATCCAGCTTTGGCGTGCCTTTGGTTGTGCGATGATCAACCCATCGTGGTTCACAGACATGACGTAGCCCCGCGAAAGGCGCTTGTGGCGCCGGTTGATCTTGTTCATTCGCACCTCAAAATTTCTTTGGTTTGCGTCGCCCATGACGGCCTCCTGCACCAGGAATAATAATAAGCCCACGCAGCGCCGTATCTGCCCCAAAAATTCGGCATCACTATGGCGACTACGGCAGAAATATGGCCGATCTTACACGAATTTAACCAGACTTTTCGAAAATGAGGGTGGACCAGTCGACAATATCGCGTCGCTGCGCAAGATTGGTTCCACAGGCGCAATAAACAGACGCAACCTCATCCGCCTGGGCGGTCAGAAGCCCTGAAAGAATCAGTTTGCCCCCCGCATCCAACGCCCTTGTCAGCGAGGGAGCGAGATCAATCAGCGGCCCCTTTAGGATATTGGCGAAAATCAGATCAAACGGCGCGGCATTCTGGGTCATGGGGCCATCCACACCCGCTGCCACCTCTGTGTCAACGGCATCTACCATGCCGTTTGCGGCCAGATTGGCTTTGGCCACCTCGATTGCGACCGCGTCGATGTCGGACGCCGTGACCTGGGCGTCCGGCCAGACCGCTTTTGCCGCCATCGCAAGCACAGCCGTGCCACACCCGATATCGGCCACGCGGCGGGCCTGCCACCCGGTCTGTGCCAAAACATCAAGCGCCATCAGGCACCCTTGCGTGGTCCCATGGTGTCCGGTCCCAAAAGCCATGGCCGCTTCGATCAACAGCGGCACACGCCCGGGCGGAATTTTATCTGCGTCATGGCTGCCGTATACAAAAAAGCGCCCTGCATCGACCGGGGCAAGATCACGGCGCACCTTCGCCACCCAATCGGTTTCGGGCAATTCGGAGACGACAAATTCCGCCGCGCCGAAGGCCGCTGACAAAAGCGCCAGTGCAATCTCGTCAGGGGCTTCGGTAAAGTAACCGCCGACTTCCCAGCGGCCCTTGCCATCTTCAATCTCAAAAACGCCAACACCCGCCGGGGCCGGGTCCAACGCTTCCAATGCTGCGCCCAAGGCTTCCGCAGGGGGCTTTCCGGCAAGGGTGGTGAATGCAGTCCAGGTTGTCATGCCCGCCGGCTACGCGCCCCCGCGCCCAGGGTCAACCGACAGGGGCTGGCCAACCGCCCCCGCAACGATGGCCCTGGGCCGGTTTTGCGCCGCCCCGGTGTGTGTCTTGTGTGAAAAGGAGGGCGGGTCAGCGCGCCGCCTTATTCAGCCGCCGTCACGCCAATACCAATCGGGCAGGTCACGCCCGTGCCCCCAAGCCCGCAATAACCGCCGGGATTTTTGGCCAGATACTGCTGGTGGTACCCTTCGGCAAAATAGAACGCCGGCGCGTCAAGAATCTCGGTCGTGACGGCCCCAAGCCCCGCGCCTGACAAACGATGCGCGAACACCGCTTTCGACGCTTCTGCCACCGCGCGTTGTTCGGCGCTATAGACATAGATGCCTGAGCGATATTGCGTACCAACATCGTTGCCCTGCCGCATCCCCTGGGTTGGATCATGCCCTTCCCAAAAGGTTTTCAGAAGGGTCTCGTAAGACACGACCGACGGGTCATAGACCACCCGCACGACTTCATTGTGGCCCGTGCGCCCTGAACAGACTTCTTCATACGTTGGGTTTTCAGTGAAACCCGCCGCATAACCGACCATCGTCAGGTGGACCCCGTCGAGTTTCCAGAACATCCGCTCGACGCCCCAGAAACAGCCCATCCCGAACATGGCTTCGGCCATGCCATCGGGCACATCTGCGCTTAATGGCCTGTCGAAGACGAAATGGGTCGGCGCCGTTTCAATCGGCGTGGCGCGCCCGGGCAGCGCATTTTCAGCAGCAACCATGTCGGCGGTCTTGCGTTGGAAGAGGAACATGTCAGAGCACTCCTTGGCTGGAGTGACATATAGGCCGCCGATGTTCGGCTTCTACTCTGCGGGGGCAGGAAATCGCCGACGCGCAAACACGGTTTCGTTTCCAGGTTCGGGATGGCGCGGTATCATCAGCGCCAATCCAAGCGAGGCAGCAGCCATCGCGGCGGCCAGAAGAAACACCCCGCCTGGCGCCGTGATCCAGAGATACCCAAGTAAGGCTGGCAGAAAAACAGCCGCAATATGGTTGATCGTAAAGGCCACAGCCGCGGTGGGTGCAATGTCGCGGGGGTCCGCAATTTTCTGAAAGTACGTCTTCATCGCAAAGGCCAGCGCGAAAAACAAATGATCAATCACGTAGAGCCCGGCGGCCACCAGCATGCCCCAGCCCAGCCAGTAAATCCCGCCGTAGGCCAGAAAGACGACAATCAGCCCCGCGTATTCAAACGCCAGCGCATTGCGCTCACCAAATCGGGCCACAGCTTTGCCCATAAGGGGCGCAAACAGCATGTTGACCAGGAAATTGAGCAAGAACAGCGCCGTGACTTGATGAACTTCAAATCCAAAACGTTCCACCATCATGAAGGCGGCAAAGACCACGAAGATCTGGCGGCGCGCCCCCGACATCATCTGCAGCGCGTAGTAAAGCCAGTAGCGCCGCCGCAGGATCAATTGCTTGCGCTGCGGGTTCGGCGCCTGGAATTGCGGGAAGGCCACCATGCAATAGACCGCAATCAAAGCGCAGGCCCCACCCGAGGCAAGGTAGACGGTGTTGTAATCAAGCCCGAGGCTTTTCCACAAAACGACAATCGCACCGTATGACAGCAATGACGCACCCGATCCCACCGCCACCAGCCAACCCAGGGTCTGGGGGGCCCGGTCTTTTTCGATCCATTGCAACTGCAACGATTGGTTGACGGTCTCGAAATAGTGAAACCCGATCGACGATAACATGGTGATCGTCAGAATACCGCCAAGTGAGGGGAACCAGGCCGTGATTGCGGTTGCGACGCCCAGAAGCAAAAGTGCCACAAGGGCGACAACCTGTTCGCGCATCACCAAGAGGATTGGGATCACGCCGATGGCAAGAAAACCGGGGACCTCGCGCACCGTGTGCAGCCACCCGATTTCAACGCCGGTAAACCCTGCGGTCTCAATGACGAAATTGTTCAAAAGCGCGTGCCATGTCGACAGCGCCAGCGGCATCGCGGCCGCCATCAGGATCAACAGCGCCACAGGACGACGCCAGACCGTGAACTCTTTCGTGATGTGTAGTTCGACAATCCGCATGGCCCCTCCTTACGCCTGGGGGTCGCGCGGCGAAAGCGCGATCACAGCGGCCGCCCTTCCCTTGTCCTTGCAAGGACTGGCCGCGCGGGTCGCAACCCGGGCGCGGGCCCCCGCTCCCTATCAGTGCCGGAGGCACGGCCTCTCATTCATGGACCTCATTGCCTGCGGGCTTTGCGGTGGAGCCCTCGCATCGTGACCAAGCCAGCACCACGCGGCCAGAAAAGGGAGTGAGACGGGGCATCGCCCCGGCTCTCAATTTAACAAGCGTTCAATAGAAGCTTTGTGGGTCGATATCGACGGCGAGGCGCAGGTTGGTCGGGGGCTTTAGCTGGCCGATCCACGCAGCGATGGCGGGCTGCAAGGGGGCGGACTTATCCGCTTTCACCAATAGCCTGACGCGGTGTCGGCCCCTGATCCGTGCGATCGGCGCCGGTGCTGGCCCATAAACCTGAGCCGAGATCTGGCGCAGCGGACCATCGGCTCGGGCAAGGGCGGTGCCAAAATCAAACACCTCTTGCACATTGGGCGAGGACAGAACGATCCCGGCCATCCGACCATAGGGCGGCACGCCTGCGGCTTTTCGCTCGGCGGCTTCTGCGCGCCAGAATGCCTCCTCATCGCCCCCCAGAATGGCGCGGATCACCGGGTGTTCGGGTTGAAAGGTCTGCAACAGGGCCGCGCCGGGGCGCGCGCCCCGACCCGCCCGACCCGCGACCTGTCGCATCAATTGAAAGGTGCGTTCTGCGGCGCGCAGGTCAGACCCCTGCAACCCCAGATCGGCATCGATCACGCCCACCAGGGTCAGGTTTGGAAAATTGTGGCCCTTGGCGACAATCTGGGTGCCGATGATGATATCGGCCTCCCCCCCCGCAATCGCTTCGATCCGCGCCTTCAGCGCACGGGCAGAGCCGTACATATCAGACGACAGAACCTCGACGCGGGCGTCCGGGAACAGCTCGGCGGTTTCTTCGCCCAACCGTTCCACCCCGGGGCCAACAGGCGCCATGCGGTCTTCGGCGTCGCACGATGGGCATGTTGTGGGAACAGGCCGTGTCGCGCCGCATTGGTGGCAGACGAGACGCTTTAGAAACCGGTGTTCGACCATGCGCGCGTCGCATTCCGAACACCCGATCTGGTGCCCGCAGGCCCGGCAAATCGTGACCGGCGCATAGCCGCGACGGTTCAGAAACAAAAGGCTCTGTTCGCCGGCGTCCAGCCGGGCGCGCACCGCCCCGGCCAGGCTAGGTGACACCCAGCGGTTGCCCGGCAGGTCTTCGGCGCGCATGTCGATCGCGGTCATCTGGGGCAGGATTGCGGGGCCGAACCGCGTGGTCAGTTCGATGCGGGTGTATTTGCCGGCCTCGGCATTGGCCCAGGTTTCCAGACTGGGCGTGGCCGAGGCCAGCACCACCTGGGCACCGACAATCGACGCGCGCAACACAGCCATGTCGCGCGCGTTGTAAAGAACACCGTCTTCCTGCTTGTAAGACGTGTCGTGTTCCTCATCGACGACGATCAGGCCCAGATTGCGGAACGGCAGGAACAGCGCGGATCGTGCGCCCACGACCAGATCGGCCCCGCCTTCGCCAACCATGCGCCAGCAGCGGCGTCGCTCGGTTGCGGTGATCCCTGAATGCCACTCGGCGGGCCGCGCGCCAAAACGCGCCTCAACCCGGGTGAGAAATTCCGCCGTCAGTGCGATTTCGGGCAAGAGAACCAGCGCCTGGCGGCCCGCGGCCAGACAGGCCGCCACAGCCTCAAGGTAGACTTCGGTTTTGCCGGATCCGGTGATGCCGCGCAAAAGCGTGGTCCCATAAGCCCCTGATGCCACACCGGACCGAAGGCTTTCGGCCGCCGCCTGCTGCTCGCTGGTCAGGTCATACTGACTTTGGCCGGGTTCCAAACGCGGATAGGGCGTGTCGCGTGGGCTGTCTTCTTCGGCCACCGCACCGGTTTTCACCAGGCCCTTTACCACCGATGTGGTCACCCCGGCGGTTTCGGCCAATTCGCGCAATGTGAAAGACAACCCGCCCATGTCGCGCAGGGTGTCCAGTACGCGGGTGCGCGCATCGGTCATCCGGGAAGGTTCGCCTTGGCCCAGCCGGTAGACCTTTCGCATCGAAGGCGGATCGCCCAGCCCGGGCGAGCGGGTCGCAAGCCTGAGCATCGCGGGCATAGATGTCAGGGTGTAATCCGCCGCGCGCAGCAGAAAGGTCTTCATCTCATCGCGCATCGCGACGGCGTCCAAGACCCGGATCACGCTGCGGACTTTGGCATAATCGTAGTCACCTGCCCCCGGGCCCCAGACCACGCCCAGCACCTTACGTGGACCCAGCGGAACTTCCACAAAGGCGCCGGTCAGGCAGCCGCCTTCTGGCGCTTTGTAATCGAGCGGGCGCCCCAGGGGTTGCCCGGTCAGTACCGCCACCAGTTCACCTTCGCCAAAATGCTCGATCATACCCGTTGCTACGGCGCTCGCGGGTTGAGGAAAAGCCCGGATTTCCTCCTTACGCTGTTGTGCGCCGCAAGGCTGCCGTCGCGGCCCCCATCGCGATCAGCGTCGCGCCGCCTGCGCGCGTGACCCACACCAGCACCCCAGGCCGCGCCATCACGCCCCGCAGCCGCGTCGCCGCCAAAGCGTAGGCCAGCGCGTTGACCCCGGCCAGAACAACGAATGTCCCGATAAAGATCGCCGCTTGCGGCCAGAATACTGCACCTGGGTCAATGAATTGCGGGACAAAGGCGATAAAAAAAGCGATCGATTTGGGATTGAGCGCGGTCACCACGGCCGCGTTTGCAAACGCCGCACGCGGCGCGAGCCCGCCGGGCGGGCGGGCATAATGCGCGGGACCATGGCCCGCCCCGCGGATCATGCGCACGCCCAGCCACACCAGATAGACTGCTCCGATCCACTTCAGCACCACAAAGGCAGTGGCCGAAGCCAAAACCAAGGCTCCGAGCCCCAAAAGCGAAAGGCTCATCGCGATCAGATCACCCGCCGCAACGCCCAGCGCCGTGGGAACGGCCACACGCCGCCCCTCGCCCAGCGCATAGGCCAAAACCAGAAGGACCGTAGGCCCGGGGATCAGCAACAAAGCCGTCGAAGCGGCCAAAAATGCCAACCAAACCGAAAAATCCATAATCCAGCCTCATTTTAAGCGCTTCGGGCCCGATAGGTAGGCTTCTTATCCAGCACTGGTTGCGCTATCACGGCAGCACCATCAGCTGCCTGAGCAAAAGGACCACACATGAAATTCTTTGTCGATACCGCCGATACCGACGCCATCGCCGAATTGAACGACCTCAGGATGGTCGATGGTGTCACCACCAACCCGTCCTTGATCATGAAGTCGGGCCGCGACATCAAAGAGGTGACCAAGGAAATCTGCGAGATGGTCGCTGGCCCCGTCAGTGCGGAAACCGTCGCGTTGGACGCTGACGGGATGATCGCTGAGGGCCGCGAGTTGGCAAAGATTGCCGACAACATCACAATCAAGGTCCCGCTGACCTGGGCGGGGCTGAAGGCCTGCAAAGTGCTCACCGACGAAGGCCGCATGGTCAATGTGACCCTGTGTTTTTCGGCCAATCAGGCGCTATTGGCCGCGAAAGCGGGCGCGACCTTCATCTCGCCTTTCATCGGCCGGTTGGATGACCTCAACCTCGACGGGATGGACCTGATCGCCGACATCCGCGAGATCTATGACAATTACAACATGAAGACCCAGATCCTGGCCGCATCAATCCGGTCGGCCAACCACATGTCGGACGCGGCCAAAATCGGGGCCGACGTTGCGACCGCCCCGCCTGACGTGATCAAGAAAATGGCCAATCACGTCCTGACGGACAAAGGCCTACAGGCCTTTTTGGATGATTGGGCCAAAACCGGACAGAAAATCCTTTAAGAACTGACTGTTTCCAAAGCGTGGCCAATTGGCCGCGCTTTGCCGCGCATGTGAATGACGGTTCCAAAATTTCTTGAGCTTCGATGCCCGGCCTGCCGATACTCTTCAAGTGCGCCTGTTATTTTACAGGAAGATTGCTTGCATAAGACCATGCCGAGGGGGGTGTGATGCAAATTGAAGAAGCTATGATCGGACCAGAAGTCAGACAGAAGCTGCTAGAAACACCGGACGTCATTCTTGAGGACGCCGATTTGATGCGGGCATTGATTGAGGCCAATGGATCACCCAAGCGGGGCAACATCGTCGACCTGCGCGGCGTCGCAATGGACCGTCTGGAAACGCGCCTGTCGCGGCTTGAGCAGACCCATAGCACCGTGATCGCGGCCGCCTATGACAATTTGTCGGGCACCCAACAGGTCCATCGGGCCGTACTTGCACTTTTCGAACATGATGACTTCGAATCCTTCCTGCACGCGCTCGGCACCCAGGTGAATGACCTGCTGCACGTCTCAACCACGCGGCTTGTCCTTGAAACCGCCGACGGCACCGGCAACCCGTCTTTGGCCCGCGTGGAAGAGGTCGTTCGGGTCGTCGAACCCGGCTTTGTGCAGACGTACATGGCCGCGCGTGACGAAGAACAGCGTGTGATCCTGCGTCAGGTCCCTTTGGGTGAAACCGCCCTTTACGGGCCTGCGTCAGACTGGGTCGCCTCGGAGGCCTGCCTTAAGGTTGACCTTGGCGAAGGCCGCTTTCCGGCCATGCTTGCGCTTGCATCTGATGACCCGCGCCAGTTCATGCCAGGGCAAGCGACCGATCTTCTCGATTTCTTTGGGTCGGTGTTGGGTCGCGTCATCCGTCGCTGGCTGGGGTGAGCCTTGAGCTAACGCCCTATGAGCGCGACGCGCTGAGCGACTGGTTGTCTGGTCTTGGCGCGTTGCGGGGGCGTTCAGCGGCCACCCAAAATGCCTATCGCGCCGACCTTTCGCGGTTCTTTGCGTTTCTCAAAGACTATCACGGCGGCGATGCGGGCGGTGCAGCCCCCCTTGCGCGGCTGACAACCCAGGACATGCGCGCCTGGATGGCGCATGAGCGCAGCCGGGGCTTGGGGGCACGGTCGCTGGCGCGGGCCTTGTCGGCGGTGAAATCCTTCGTGTCCTGGCTGGCCGAACGCGATGGGTTCGACCCCACCGCCGTGCTTGCCGTCCGGGCGCCGAAATTCACCCAAGGCTTGCCCCGCCCCCTCGCTGTGCCCTCGGCTGAGGCCGTTCTCGCTCAGGTCGAAAGTCAAGCCAGCGACGATTGGACCGCGGCCCGCGATGTCGCCGTTCTGACCTTGCTTTGGGGCTGCGGATTGCGGATTTCAGAAGCGCTTGGCCTGACAGGGGACATGCTGCCGTTGCGCGACACCGTCGTCATCCGCGGCAAGGGCGACAAGGAACGCATGGTGCCCGTGATCGCGCCCGCCCGCGTTGCCATGGAAGCCTACCTTGCGATCACGCCCTACCCGCCCGAACCGGGTTCACCGGTTTTTCGCGGTGCGCGCGGCGGCGTTCTAAGCCCGCGCGTGATCCAGAAAGCCATGGCCGAAGCCCGCGCAGCCTTGGGCTTGCCAGCCACCGCGACACCCCACGCGATGCGCCATTCCTTTGCGACCCACCTTCTTGATGCGGGCGGCGACCTGCGCGCGATCCAGGAGCTTTTGGGCCATGCCTCACTCTCGACGACCCAGGCCTATACGGCCGTCGATACCGCGCGGCTGATGGACGTTTACAAAGCGGCCCATCCCCGGGCGCGCTGACCCTTCCACTTTGCGCGCCAATCGGTCATGACAGTTTTATGACCGCCCGATTTGCAGCACTTAGCGTCCACTTCTTAACCGCAACCGGGGCCATATTTGCGATGTTGGCGATGCTCGCGGCAGTCGACGCAAAATGGGACCTTATGTTTCTTTGGCTGGTGGTGGCCTTTGCGGTCGACGGGATCGACGGACCGCTGGCGCGCAAGTTCGACGTCAAATCCAACGCGCCCCAGTTCGACGGGGTGCTGCTGGATTTGATCATCGATTATCTGACGTACGTCTTCATTCCCGCTTTCGCGCTTTTCAAGTCGGGGTTGTTGCCGGGCTGGACCGGTTGGGTCGCAATCATCGTCATCACCTTTGCCAGCGCGATGTATTTTGCCGATACCCGAATGAAAACGAAGGACAATTCCTTCTCAGGATTTCCGGGATGCTGGAACATGGCGGCAATTGTGCTGTTTGCGCTGGCGCCTGGGTTCTGGACGATCCTTTCGATCGTGGTGGTGCTCGCGGTCGCGATGTTCCTGCCGGTGAAATTCGTCCACCCTGTCCGGACCCAGCGTTGGCGCAGCCTCACCTTGCCCATTGCCTTTGCCTGGACATTCTTCGCAGGCTGGGCGGCCTGGGTCGATTTCGACCCGCAAAGCTGGGCCCATTGGGGGCTGATCTTCACCAGCCTCTATCTGGTTGCCGCGGGTACGTTTCAGCAGATTTTATACGGCCCGGACGGCTAAAGTCTCGCCGCCCGGGGCCTTCCTCCTGGCAAAAATACTCCCGCCAGAGGCATCACCCCAGCGCGGCGTTGCACCGCCCGCAGACACCGGGGTGGGCGTGCAGTCCGACATCGGGCAGGATCTTCCAACAGCGTTGGCATTTGTCGCCATTGGCTTTGGCAAAGACCACACCGATCCCGTCCACATCCGGCAGGGTGAAGGCGTCCGCCGGCACCGGATCGGTGACCAATTCAATCGCAGACGTGATGCAGATATCGGCAAAATCGACGCTCGCTAGATCACCGCTCAATGCGTCGGGGATATGGACCACAGGCGCGGCTTCCAAAGACGCGCCAATGACCTTCTCGCGCCGCTGGATTTCCAGCGCCGCCGTCACCACGCGCCGGGTGCGACGGATCCCGTCCCACTTGGCTGCCAAATCTGTGTCCAACCACCCTTCTGGCGTGTCGGGCATATCAATCAGATGGACCGAACTGTCGTCACCGGGGAAACGCTCCAGCCAGACCTCTTCCATGGTGAACACCAGGATCGGCGCCAGCCATGTCGTAAGCCGGTGGAACAACAGGTCGAGCACCGTTTGCGCCGCCCGGCGCGCTTCGCCATCCTTGGGATCGCAATAAAGCGTGTCTTTGCGGATATCGAAATAGAACGACGACAGGTCGGCATTGGCAAAGTCGAACACTTCGCGGAACACGCCCTGGAAATCGAAGGCTTTATAGCCTGCGCGCACGCGTGCATCGACCTCGGCCATGCGGTGCAGCACCCAGCGTTCCAACTCGGGCATATCCGCGGGGGCGACTGTGTTCGACGCATCAAACCCCGCAAGGTTTCCCAGCATAAACCGCATGGTGTTGCGCAAGCGGCGGTAGCTGTCGGCCACGCCTTTCAGGATTTCCGGCCCGATCCGTTGGTCGGCGGTGTAATCGGTCTGGGCCACCCAAAGCCGCAAAATATCCGCCCCGTATTGCTTGACGACCTCTTCGGGCACGATGGTGTTGCCGATGGACTTCGACATTTTGAAGCCCTTCTCATCGAGCGTCATGCCGTGGGTTACCACGTTGCGGTAAGGCGCCCGGCCCGTGGTGCCCACAGATTGCAAGAGCGAGGAATGGAACCAACCGCGATGCTGGTCGGTGCCTTCCATATAGACGTCGGCAATTCCGTCTTCGGTGCCGTCGTCGCGGTCGCGCAGCACAAAGGCATGGGTTGAGCCTGAGTCGAACCACACATCAAGAATGTCGAACACCTGATCATAGGCATCGGGGTCGACGTCGTTTCCGAGGAACCGCTCTTTTGCGCCTGGTTTATACCAGGCGTCGGCCCCTTCAGCTTCAAACGCGTCCAAAACGCGCTGGTTGACCGCTTCGTTCCTGAGCAGGAAGTCGGGGTCCGTGGGCAGGGCCCCCTTTTTGGTGAAACAGGTCAGGGGTACGCCCCAGGCGCGCTGGCGTGACAGCACCCAATCGGGGCGCGCTTCCATCATGGAATGCAGGCGGTTGCGGCCCGATTGCGGGGTCCATTTGACGCGGTCAATCTCGGCCAAGGCACGGTCGCGGATGGTGAATGTGTCGTCACCCACGGCAATGTCTTTGTCGATGGCCGCAAACCATTGCGGCGTGTTGCGGTAGATGATCGGGGCCTTGGAGCGCCACGAATGCGGGTAGGAGTGTTTGATCTTGCCGCGCGCGAGCAGCCCGCCGACCTCGGCCAATTTGTCGATTACGGCGGTGTTGGCGGTGCCCTCACCACCCTTGCGCGACAAGATGTATTGGCCGCCAAAAAAAGGCAGGTCATCGCGGAACTTCCCGTCGTCCATCACGTTGTAGGTGATGACGTCGGCCAGCATGCCCAGATCGCGGTAAAGCTCGTATTCCTCCATCCCGTGGGACGGCGCGCAATGGACGAAGCCTGTGCCTTCGGTATCGGTGACAAAATCCGCCGCGCGGAAGTCGCGGAGGTCGTCCCATTCGCCGTTTGAGCCGTCCGCACCGTGCAGGGGGTGGGTCAAAGCGAGGTGTGACAGTTCGTCCGCCGCCACATCGCGGACGCGAGTCCACTGACCGGGTTCCAACCGCGCGCGTGCAAACACGTCCGCAGCCAAATTGTCAGCCAAAAGGTAGGTGTCTCCGACCGCGGCCCAGCACTCATCCGGCGTCCCGGTGACCTTGTACAAACCATAGGAAATGTCCGCGCCAAAAACCACGGCCTTGTTCGACGGGATGGTCCAGGGCGTCGTGGTCCAAATCACAACGCTGGCCCCATCAAGGTCGGACAAGGCCGCAACCTGACCCACCGGGTCGCTGTCGGAGACCGGTTCAAGGACCTGCTTTTGGGCCACTTTGAACTTCACCCAAATGGTAAAACTGTCCTTGTCGTGGTACTCGACTTCGGCCTCGGCAAGTGCTGTCTGTTCAATCGGCGACCACATCACGGGCTTTGAGCCCTGATAGAGCGAGCCGTTCATCAGGAATTTCTGGAACTCCTCGGCGATCACGCGCTCGGCGTGAAAGTCCATCGTCAGGTAAGGGTCATCCCAATTGCCGGTGATGCCCAGCCGCTTGAATTCGTCGCGCTGCACATCAACCCAGCCGGCGGCAAAGTCGCGGCATTCGCGGCGGAACTCGACGACATCGACGTCATCTTTGTTGCGGCCCTTCTTGCGGTATTGCTCTTCGATTTTCCATTCGATCGGCAGCCCGTGGCAATCCCAGCCCGGGATATAGCGCGCGTCATGGCCCATCATCTGATGGCTGCGCACGATCATGTCCTTGATCGTCTTGTTCAGCGCGTGCCCAATGTGCAGATGCCCGTTGGCGTAAGGCGGGCCATCGTGCAGCGTAAAGGGCGCGCGCCCCTGTTTCTCGCGCAGGCGGTCATAGACCCCGATCTTCTCCCAACGCGCTAGCCAATCAGGCTCGCGCTTGGGCAGGCCTGCGCGCATCGGAAACTCGGTTTCGGGCAGGGACAGGGTGTCTTTGTAATCGGGCGTATCAGCACACATGTCTTGTGTCTTTCGGATCAGGTCGGAAGGGGGTGCAAAGGGCGGCGCGATGGCTCAAACGCCTTGTCCCGGCGGCTCATATGCAGCGCGCCGGGCCCGTAATTCGAATGATGCATGCGGTCATCATGGGGTGCGTTATAGGAGCCATGAACGGGCGGGTAAAGCGGCCTCAAGAAGCAAAGAATGACCCAACGACATAGGCAATGATCGCAGCCACACCCCCGATCACCAGCGTTTCAGCGCCAGAGCGCCACCAGGGCGTCAGCGACCAACGCGCCTTAAGTGCACCGATGGCGAAAAACACCACCGCAGTCAGGCAGGCCGACCAGGTGAACGCCTCGGCCAGGCCAAACAGAAACGGCACAAGCGGGATGATGCCGGCGGCCAGAAACGCAAGGAACGTCGCAACGGCCGCGCGCATCGGGTGAGGGTCGGTCGAAGACAGCCCATATTCGCCTTCCATCATCGTGTCGATCCAGGATTGGCGGTTGGCAGCAATGGCATCGGTGGCGGCCTCTAACACGTCGCCCGAAAGGCCCTTGCCAGCAAGGATGGCGCGCAATTCGGCGCGTTCGCCTTCGGGGTAAAGGTCGATATGGCGGTGTTCCATCGCGCGCAGACGGCGGATATCGTCGCGGTCGGCCTTTGTGCCCGAATAGTTCCCCGCCGCCATGGAAAACCCGTCTGCCAGCACATTGGCCAGGCCAAGCGCCACGATCACCGTGGGCGACAAGCCGGCCCCTGCCACACCGGCGACAATCGCAAAGGTCGTCACGGTACCGTCGATGGCGCCATAGACGAAATCCTTGATGTAGGATTGCCGGGCGGGGGCGGCGATGCGCGCGGCGATCTCTTCTTCGGTATGGCCATGTTCAAGCTTCATGTTGCCATCATGCCAGCGTGAGGGGCTTGCGGCCACAGCCTATCGGTTCGGGCGCACCGTGGTATGGTCGCCCACCAGAAGAGGGAGGCAATGGATGTACAAGGCCAAGGACGTGGTCACCAACATGGCCGAGGTACGGGGCGTGATCGACGGGATCCAGCCGCCGCAGGTCACCAAGATCATCGACCATGTTGACGCCCATTGCCGCGCCTGGATTGCCGCCTCGCCGTTTTTGGTGATGGCGACTTATGACGCGTCAGGCCGGGTGGATGTCTCGCCCAAGGGCGACCCGGCGGGGTTTGTCGCTGTGCTGGATGATAACACATTGGCGGTGCCGGACCGTCCCGGCAACCACCGGTTCGATGGGTTTGAAAACATCCTTCAGACGGGGCGCATTGGGCTGGTGTTCTTTGTGCCCAACCGAAATGAGGTCGTGCGGGTGAACGGGTCTGCCCGGGTGGTGCGCGACGCCGATATTCGCGCGCGCCTGGCG
Organism: Pseudomonadota bacterium; assembly: GCA_038530285.1. GTDB lineage: Bacteria > Pseudomonadota > Alphaproteobacteria > Rhodobacterales > Rhodobacteraceae > JASJAR01. The sequence continues at coordinate 14,838 of JBCBCY010000023.1, read as the reverse complement.
ATCAAGGACCGCGTGCCGGAATTTGCCGTGCTCGTCGATGTAGAAGAGGCGTTTTTTCATTGCGGCAAAGCGGTGATCCGGTCGGGTCTATGGCGACCAGAAGACGCCGGCCCCACTGAAGGGTTGCCGACCTATGCCGAGGCGCTGAAGGACCAATCGGGCACCGATCAAAGCCTGAAAGACGTCGCCGCGCGGCTCAGGTTCAACGAAGAAAAGCGTCTTTACGACGAGTGAGTGGCGCTATCGACATGGGTCCAGACCTGGCTCATCACGACCGAACCTTCGCCCACCGCAGAGGCCACGCGTTTGACAGAACCCGCGCGGACGTCACCCACCGCAAAGACCCCGGGCTGCGAGGTTTCAAACACAGACGCGGCCCCGACGGGCGGGCCAGTTTGCACGAACCCCTTTTCATCAAGGGCCACCAGATCCGACAGCCAGCCAGTGTTTGGGGCCGCACCCACCATGATGAACACACCGGCGGTATTGATGCGGTGCTCTTCGCCCGCGGCCTTATCGCGAATGGTCGCGGCCGCAAGCGTGTCATCCCCGTGCAACGCAGTCATTTCCGTTGAATAGTGGATCGTGATGCGCTGGTTCTGTTCAAGCCGCGACAACAGGTAATCAGACATTGAGGCCGCCAGCGAAGCCCCGCGCACCAGCACATGGACATGGGACGCGGTGCGCGACAGATACATCGCCGCCTGGCCCGCCGAATTGCCGCCACCGATCACGATCACCTCGCTTTGGCGGCAATAGCGCGCTTCGACATCCGTTGCCGCATAATAGACGCCAGCGCCTTCGAAATCGGCCAACCGCTCGATCGGCAATTGGCGGTATTGCACGCCCGTGGCGATCACCACAGCGCGCGCGCAGACCTGCGCGTCGTCATCCAAGGTCACGCAAAACGTCCCGTCACCGAGTTTCTCAAGACCCACCGCGCGGCGCGGCACCGCAAACCGCGTGCCGAACTTCATCGCCTGCACTTCGCCGCGCCAACACAGATCGGCGCCGGAAATGCCGGTTGGGAAGCCCATGTAGTTTTCAATGCGGCTGGACGTGCCCGCCTGCCCGCCGATGGCAAGGTCCTCGACCACCAGTGCGGACAACCCTTCGGCCCCGGCATAGACCGCCGCGGCCACCCCGCCCGGGCCACCGCCGACGATCACCACATCGACGACCTGTTCAGGATCAATCGGGATCGCAAGGCCCAGCCGTTCGGCGACCCCACGTGGGGTGACGTCTTCGACAATCTCATCCTTGCCGATGATCACCGCGGGCTGGTTGGGCAAAAGCGCGCAGATTTCAGCCTCCGCTGCGGCCTCATCCGTTCCAAGCTCGATCATGCGGACCGGGATCTTGTTGCGGCTGGCAAAGGCCGCCAGACGGCGCAGATCGCGCGATTGCTCGGCCCCGAGAATTGTCAGCGCCGCCTGGTTCGATTCCAACAGCCCACGACGGCGCCCGGCAAAGACGGTGACGATGATATCGGACATCTCCGGAATACGGCTCATCAGATCAAGCATGGCGTCGCGCGGCACCGACAGTATCTGGCTGTCTTGGACCGCGCGTGCCCCCATCAGCACCCGCCCGCCGGAGAGAAAGCTGATCTCACCAAAAAATTGTCCCGGACCAAGGGTCGCGCCGTTGCCGTAACGCCCGCCCGTCACAGGATTGACCGCTTCCACCTCACCACTTTCGACCCAGATGAAGTCCGAGATCGGATCGCCAAATTGCACCAACATCTCGCCAGCTTGGACATCGCGCAAGGTGCCGACCTTGCGCATGGCCGCGATATGGTCGGGCTCAAGTGGCGTGCGGGTTGTGGTCGAAAGATCAACGGCCAGACTTTCCATTCCTCACCCTTCCTTTTTGTCAAACAAGCCCGTCACCGCGCGCCCGACGAGGGCCGAAACCGATGGGCGCTTCTGGGCCGCAAAGGGCAGCGGGCGGCAAACTTCAATTGCGGCGACGCCAACCCGGGCCGTCAAGGCGCCGTTTATCAGACCTTCGCCAAAACGACGTGACAGCTTCGACAAGATCCCCCCGCCCGCAACCGACCCGAGCATATCGTCACCCACCGCGACGGCCCCTGTGGCCACCAGATGGGAAAACACGGCGCGGATCAACCGCCAGGACCCCAGCGTGCCGCCGCGCCCGCCATAAATCGTGGCGATCCGGCGGATCATGCGCAGATTGGCCGTCAGGGCCGCGATCACATCGGCCAAGGCAATGGGCACAAGTGCGGTCACCGTGGCGACCTGCCGGGCCGCGGCTTCGACTTCTTTGGTGGCGGCCTGATCGAGCGGCGCCAAAAGGTCGGTTTCGGCCAGCGACAGCAAAGCGTCGGCATCAAACACATCCGCTTGGCGGTCGCCAAAACGTTGGCGCGGCCAATCCATGTCCGGCCGGCCCTTATACAGGCGCAGCAATTGATCGGTGACAACCTGCGCCTCGTCGCGGGTGGTAGCACTGGCCGCAGCATGTTGAAGCCCGTCGAGACGCGACAGGCGGGCCAATGCGGCCCATTCGCGCAATACGATGATCACGCAGATCAGAAGAAACAGGCCCAAAAGCCCCAGCGCGACCGCCCCCAAAGCGGGGTTTCTCGCAATCAGACCGGCCACAAAGTCGTAGGCCGCAACCGACAAGCCGAATGAAATCATCGCAATCAGCGAACCCCAGAACCAGCGCGCCAGCCGCGACGGCCGTCTTGCCACAATCCCTGCGACAGCCAGCATCGCAGCCCCGTCGGGCGCGTCTTCGACCGGCGCGGCCTCTGCGGGGTTGGCGCCGGGCGCGTCCATCTCAATCAGCACAGGCGCTTTGGGGGCATCGCTCATAGCCGATCTCCGATCAGAAACTCTGCCGCCCGATCGAGGCGGATATGCGGCGGGCCATCGCCCGGTTTCAGCGTCATGGGCTGTGGTGCGAAGGCCATGATCCCATAGTCGCCGTCAAGCCATGTGGTGCCGCCCGACCGGGCAGGTTGCAAAAGATGGCCCGGGTCCTGCGGCAAATCACCGGGATGGAAGGCCGCCATCTTGCCTGTCGTCAGAAGCTGACCGCGCACCACATTGAGCGGGGCCGCATTGTGGGTCACGGTGTCTTCTGTTGTCGCGCGGATCGAGGCCATCGATATGGCCTGTGTCGATGCGCCGGCAAAATCGGCGCGTGACCTTGCTTGCGACAACAGCGCTTCGGTGATCGCCGTCAGCCGAGCGTGCTGGGATGAATGGATGTGGTCCGCCTTAGTGGCTGCAAAAAGGATCTTCTCGACCCGGCGGCCCATGAAGATTTGGCTCAGGAACGCATTGCGGCCCGGCCGAAAGGCGCGGAGAATATCGGCCATGGTTTGACGCAAATCCTCAACCGCGGCAGGTCCCGCATGGATCGCGCCCAACACGTCGGCCAGAACGATCTGCCGGTCAATCCGCGCAAAATGATCGCGAAAAAACGGCGTAACGACGCGGCGCTTATAGGCTTCGTACCGGCGTTCGAATTCCCGCGCGAGCGATCCGCGCGGGGCCGATCCTGCTGGCAAAGGGGCGAAGGTCAACGCGGGCGAGCCTGCCAGATCGCCGGGCAATAAAAACCGCCCCGGCGTGCAATCGGAAAACCCGGCCGCCCTGGCTGCGGTCAGGTATTCAGTAAAGGCGCGCGCCAGGGCGCCTGCTGCCGGTTCATCCAACTTTGCCGAAGGGTCAGCGTCTTCCAATGCTGCGCGGTACACCGCACCTTCGTCGCGCAACCGGGTCCGGGCGAGCGTTTCAGCCGACCAATCCGCGAAGCTTTTGTCCAGAAGTCCAAGGTCCAAAAGCCACTCGCCGGGGTAATCGACGATGTCGATATGGATGGTCCGGGCCCCTTGCAGACCAGACAACAGACCTTTGGGCCGCACCTTGAGCGACAGGCGAAGTTCCGACACGCCCCGTGTGCTGTCCGGCCAGACGGGTGCTGCGCCGCTTAGCGCGCCAAGATGGGTTTCATAGTCAAAACGCGGCAACGTGTCGTCTGGCTGGGGCTGAAGATAGGCGGCTTCGATGCGCCCCTCGCCCGCGGCCACTAGGCCGGGCATCCGGCCCCTGTCGAGCAGATTAGCAACAAGCGAGGTGATGAAAATGGTCTTCCCCGACCGTGAAAGCCCAGTCACTCCCAGCCGAATGACGGGTTCAAAGAAGGCTTCCGACACGGTTGACACCGCCCCTTCGACGCCGCGCGTCACCCCGTCTGCAATGTCGCCTAAAATCAACTCGCTGCCCCTTGCCCGTGAAGCGAAGATAAGAAGCGCCGCGCAAAGTTGCCAGTGGCAAGGAGGATTGGCCCTAAGCTGCGCGGCCCCCCTTGCCCGTTTCAGGAAATGGAACGCCCGTTGGACTTGAGCCGCCGAGCGGGCTAATCCCCGCCCCATGCAGGCCTATGCACTTAAAATTGAATATGACGGCGCGCCGTTTTCCGGCTGGCAACGTCAGGACCATGCACCCAGTGTGCAGGGTGCGGTTGAGACAGCACTTGCCAAGTTGGGCCCCGCCCAGACCATTTCCGCCGCCGGGCGCACCGATGCGGGCGTTCATGCGACATATCAGGTCGCGATGTGCCAGATGGACAAGCCCTGGGACCCGTTCCGCCTGATGGAGGCACTCAACGCTCATCTTCGGCCCGCGCCCGTCGCGATCGTGGCGGTCGCCGAACCACAGGACCCCGATTGGCATCCAAGGTTTTCGGCCCGCTTGCGCCGGTATGTGTACCGCATTCTGACGCGCCGCGCGCCTGCGGTGCTTGCGATGGGTCAGGTCTGGCACATCAAGCACCCGCTTGATCCGGCCGCTATGCAAGCCGGGGCCGACCGGCTGATCGGTCACCACGATTTCACGACCTTCCGGTCAACCATGTGTCAGGCCAAAAGCCCGGTCAAAACGCTGGATGGGCTGCAGGTCACGGCCCACAAAGTCCCCCACGGCCAGGAAATCCGACTTGAGGTCGTCGCACGCAGCTTTTTGCACAACCAGGTGCGGTCTTTTGCAGGAACGCTGGAACGGGTCGGCGCAGGCGCTTGGACCCCAGATGACGTGACATCGGCACTTTTGGCCAAAGATCGTGCGAAATGTGGCCCCGTTGCGCCGCCACACGGGCTTTGTTTGACGGAAGTGACCTACGACACCGCGTTGTTTCCCGGCGGCGAACAATGGCTCAATTCCGCCACGGAACCGGCAGGCTAAAACCGCTCGATTGCGCTGAAATCACCTTTCCTGCGCCTTTGGGGCGCCGACATCTTTGATCAAATTACACTCAAGTTGAGTGCGTGAGTGATTGTGTGAGGTGAAGAAGATGAGTGAACTGATTACCCTGTCGTTTGATGGTATCGTAACAAGTGCAATCGTGTGTCTGGTGCTTCGTGAAGTGATGATTTTCGCCCTGCCTGATGAGATCGCTGGCCCTGGTGGTTGGTTCATCGACACCGGTTTGGGCGAGGCCGACTAGGCCCCGTTTAAAGGTATGTAACGAGTGACGCGTTGTGAGTGCCTGCGTTCAGAAGAAACCGCGCCGGAGCGATCCGGCGCGGTTCTTAACTTCTAGCCGTGAAAACTCAGGCCTAACCCGGCACCGCGAAGGTCAGATTGGCCCAAAGGCTTTCCCAGACCGCCTTGGGATTCTGAGCCGCGGCCCCTTCCGGCGCCCGCAAAACAACAGAATCGAGCATGTAGCTGTACCCCGCTTTCACCGGAATGCGGGCTTCTCCGCTTGCATTTGCCGTGACCAGGAAAACCCGGACGTCACCGCCGGGCGCGCGTTCGAACACTTCGACTTGTGCGCCAGCCCGAGGGGCGCTGCGATACAAAACCCGGACCGGAATGCCGTTGCTGACATTGTCGGTATAAGGATTGGCCAAGGCGACGATCTCGGTCAGAAGACCCACGTTGCGGTCCGCCCCCTGGCCAGACCCAACCGCGATCAGGGATTTGGCATAGCGGGAATAGACCTCGACAAATTCATCTTCCGGCAAGCCGCGCGCGCGATGTTCATCGATCACCCAGTTTGCATCCTTGTGGGCAACGAACTTCTCGAACTTTGCAAATTCGGTGTAGGTCAGCTGGCTGTTGGTGGTCTCATGCACCACCACCGCCAATCCGTTCGGCGCGATCTGGTTCAGCGCGGGCCGATCGCCTTGCCGGCTCTGCACCGCCGCAAACCCGGCCGCTGTCCCGATGTCAAACCGGTTGAACCGGCTTGGCAGATAGACTGACGGGGTCCCTTTGAAGTTCTCGCCGACTTTGATATCGGCGCGTATCGGCGTGCCTGGTGTGACAAAGAACGTCAGCGGGTCGATCCAGAATTCGTGGCCCTGCGCTGCTCCTGTGATAGAAGCAACAACGAGGCTGAGAGCGAGGGTGATTTTGCGCATGGGTCCGGTTCATCAAATGAAAATCGTGCCTCACAGGGTGCTCTGGCTGGGCCTTGTGTCAAGCATGTTCGTTCTGACGTTTGTGCGAGGCGCGGTCGCGCACGAAGTTCAGCCCGCCGTCGCAGACATCAATATCGGCGCTCAAACCGTTGAAATTAAGATTGATTGGGTTATCGAAGCCCCGGTGGCTGGGATCGATCTTTCGGGTGTTTCAAACACCAACGACGCGGAAGAAGCCGATGTTTATGACACGTTGCGCGCCCTTGACCCCGCCGAGATGGAAGAGGCCTTTCGTGCCGCGTGGGACGACGTGGCGCAGTCCATCACCGCCGACATGGCCACCGAGCCACTTGATCTGCAGATTGATGCGGTGATGATCCCACCGGTTGGTGATGTCACATTGATCCGGATTTCAGAGGTGACACTGGTTGCCGATTTGCCGCGGGGAGACGGGCTGGAATTTGGGTGGGCCGCACGCCTGGGCCCGATCGTTGTGCGCCAGGTCGGCGTCGACAACGGATATACGGCCTTCTTGCCCGGTGGTGGGCGCTCGGCCCCGATCTTGCGCAAGGGCGGCTCCAAGTGATTATCCCGGCGCCCGGGCAAGCAGCCCGCTGAGCTCAGGTGCGTACATCCGGCCCATTGCGGCCGGTATGCGCCGTGATCTCCGCAATCGCGTCAGCGGCCGCAATCACGGTGGCCAAAGCCTCTTCAGGGTCCCCTTGGGTCTTTGCGGCATCAGGTTCGTAAGCCTCAAGATAGACCCGCAGCGTCGCACCTTCGGTTCCGGTGCCTGACAAACGAAACACCACGCGCGCCCCGCCTTCGAACCCGATGCGCAGGCCCTGACCAGCAGACCGCGACCCATCGACCGGATCGTCATAGGCAAACTCGTCCGCCGAAGCGACTGTGAGCCCGGCAGCCGCCTGCCCCGGCAAATCGCCAAGCTTGGCACGCAAGCCGTCCATTAACGCGTTGGCGCGATCCGTCTCGACCGCCTCATAGTCATGTCGCGTGTAATAATTGCGTCCGTAAGTCGCCCAATGGCCTGCCAAAATCTCGGCCACGGGTTTGCCGGTCACCGCAAGGATGTTCAGCCAGAACAACACCGCCCAGAGCCCGTCTTTTTCGCGCACATGATTGCCTGATGTGCCGGCAGATTCTTCGCCGCAGAGTTGCGCGCGGTCTGCGTCCAGAAGATTGCCGAAGAACTTCCAGCCCGTTGGAGTCTCAAATGACCCGATGCCCAGAGCCTTTGCCACGCGGTCCACGGCCCCCGACGTTGGCATAGACCGCGCCACCCCCGTCAGGCCTGACGCATACATCGGCGCGCATCCGGCATTGGCCGCCAGAACGGCCAGCGAATCCGACGGGGTCACATAGACGCCGCGCCCCAGGATCATGTTGCGGTCGCCGTCACCGTCGGATGCTGCGGCAAAGTCGGGTGCATCGGGCCCCATCACCAGATCGACCAGCGGTTTTGCCCAGATCGGGTTGGGATCGGGGTGACCGCCGCCGAAATCCGCGCTGGGTGTCCCATTGAGAACCGTTCCCGCGGTCGCCCCCAGCCGATTTTCAAGGATCGTCTTGGCATAGGGCCCAGTCACTGCGTGCATCGCATCGAACGCCATGGTGAAGCCGCCTTTGAACAGCCCTGCAATCGCGTCGAAATCAAAGAGCTCTTCCATCAGGGCGGCGTAATCGGCCACCGGATCGACGATTTCGACCGCCATTTCGCCGTATTGGCTCACCCCCACCGACGACAAGTCCAGATCGGGGCCTTCCATGATCTTGTAGCTGGTGATGGTCTTGGTGGTCTCAAACATCGCATCGGTCAGCGCCTCATTCGCAGGCCCCCCATTGGCCATGTTGAACTTGATGCCGAAGTCTTCGTCTATGCCGCCGGGGTTATGACTGGCAGACAAGATGATGCCACCATCGGTGCCGCGCTTGCGGATCAGGTGAGACGCCGCCGGCGTCGATAAAATCCCCCCCTGCCCGATCACCAGCTTTGCCGCCCCTTCAGCAGCCGCCATCCGCGCGATCACCTGAATGGCGCGGTCGTTGAAATAGCGCCCATCGCCGCCCACAACGAAGGTCTTTCCCGCCGCCCCGCCAATGCCTGCAAAGATCGAGGCGACGAAGTTTTCCAGGTAGTGGGACCCCATGAAGACCCGGGTTTTCTTGCGCAACCCCGATGTGCCGGGCTTTTGACCTTCGATCGGAGCAGTTTTGACGGTGATCACTTCCATACTTTCAGGTCCTCAGGCGGGCTTTAGAACAAAGACTTTTACACTTTCAGCGCAGGCAAACACGGTATCAACCGGGCGCGGGCGGGGCGTTTCATCGGGGCGTGCGGTGTTGAAATGCACACTCCATACCTGGCCGTCGGGCGCATTGGGCAAAACCACTTCGGCATCTGGCCCCGCATTGAAGATCATGAAGATCGCAGATTCCAGGCTTCGGTAAGCCGGCGTCCCCGAGGCGGTGCGCATTTCCACCGCAATCAGTTTGCGGCCCGGGTCATTCCAATCTGCCGTCGTCATCGGCGCTCCATCCTCGCGCCGCCAGAACAGGTCGGGCGCCCCGTCGACACTGCGTTCACGCGCATGCAGAAACAGGCGCTGCGACAGGATCGGGTGGGCTTTGCGGAAGGCGATGATTTTCCGCGTGAAGTCCAGCGTCGGGGCATCTGCCGCCGCCCAATCAAGCCAGGTGGTCTCATTGTCCTGGTTGTAGGCGTTGTTGTTGCCGGCCTGCGTATGGCCGATCTCGTCGCCAGCCAGCAGCATCGGTGTGCCTTGCGCCAGAAACAGGGTCGCGAGAAGATTTCGACGCCGTTGCGCCCGCGCGGCGGCCCGGTCTGGGTCCTCAGTGGGACCTTCTTCGCCAAAATTGTCGGAAAAATCCTCGGAATGACCGTCTTTTCCGCCTTCGCCATTGGCCAGATTGTGGCGTTTTGAATAGCGCGTCAGGTCCGCAAGTGTCATCCCGTCATGGGCCGTGATCAGGTTCACCGAGGCGGACGCGGGCCGACCTGCGCGGTCAAACTCCCCCGCCGATCCCGTCATCCGGGCGGCCAAATCCGGCACCCGGCCCGGGTCGCCGCGCCAGAACCTGCGCGCCCCGTCGCGGAACCGGTCATTCCATTCGTGAAACGGGGGCGGAAAGTTGCCCAGTTGATATCCGCCCGGGCCAATGTCCCACGGCTCAGCGATCAGCTTGGTCTCAGCCAGAACCGGGTCTTGGCGGACAGCGTCAAAAAAGGCCGCACCTGCGTCAAAGCCACCCTCGCCCGTGCGCCCCAGTGTGGCACACAAATCAAAACGAAAGCCATCGACGCCCATCACCTCAACCCAGTAGCGCAAGCTGTCCATCACCATCCGCAACACCATCGGGTGATCAAGGTTCAGCGTATTGCCGGTGCCGGTGTCATTCACGTAGTACCGCGGGTCTTTTTCCAACCGGTAGTAGCTTTTGTTGTCGAGGCCCCGAAACGACAGGGTCGGGCCCAGGTGATCGGCTTCGACGGAATGGTTGTACACCACATCCAAAATCACCTCGATCCCGGCCTCATGTAGCCGGTCGACCATGGTGCGAAATTCCTCTGCAGCTGATCCCGAAGCGTAACGCAGGTCGGGCGCAAAATACCCCCAGGGCTGATAGCCCCAATAATTGGTCAAACCCTTGTTCACCAGAAAATGGTCGTTGAGAAAGGCATGGACCGGCAACAGCTCAAGCGCAGTGATCCCAAGCGATGTCAGGTGGTCAATCACACGGTCCGATCCGAGGGCCGCGTAGGTCCCCGGGGCCTCAACACCATCCATCAATTGTGTGAACCCCTTGGGATGGGCTTCATAGATAATCGTTTCCTCCCAGGGGGTTCTGGGATGATCGGCGGGGGGCGGCGCAAAGTCTGTGACAATGGACCTGACCGTATCGGGGGCGGAATCGCGGTCATCGAACGTGAGATCACCGGCGACGGCCCCGCGCGTGTAGCCGTAAACCGCCTCGGTCCAGTTGGGGTGGCCGGTCAGCGCCCGCGCATAGGGGTCCATCAACAGCTTGTTGGGATTGAACCGGTGGCCTTCATCGGGCCGATAAGGTCCAGACACCCGGTAGCCGTAAAGCTGACCAGGTTTGATGCCCTTCACCGCCCCGTACCAGACCCCGCCATCGCGCTCTGGCAGGTCAATCCGGGTCTCGGCCCCGTCATCGTCAAACAAGCACAACGTCACCGCTGTCGCATGATCCGAAAAGACCGCGAAATTCACACCATCTTTCGTGGCGTGGGCCCCCAACCGGGTCGCATTGCCGCCTGTCAGCACCGGCTTTGTCACCGCTGAGCAACCTTCTCATAAAGCGTTGCATATTCCCCGGCAGACATGTCCCAGCCGACTTCGGAGGCCATCGCGTTTTTCTGCATCCGCGCCCATGTCGGGGCATCCTGGTACAGGTCCACAAGCCGCAAAAGGGCGGTCGCCAGCGCATGCGGCGTGACGGGACCAAACTGCAATCCCGTGGCGACACCGGCCCGCAAGGCCGCGGGCGAGGCATCGATCACTGTATCGACCAGCCCGCCGGTGCGCGCGACCACCGGGATCGTACCATATCGCAATCCGTACAGCTGTGTCAGCCCGCAGGGTTCAAACCGCGATGGGATCAAGATGGCGTCGCCGCCTGCAATCACCTGGTGGGACAGCGCCTCATCATATCCAATATGCACTGCAACATTGGGATGCGCGGCAGCGGCGCGAAACTTGGCCTCAAGCACGGGATCGCCCGTGCCCAGCAACACAAGCTGACCACCCCGGTCCACAAGGGCCGGCAAGGCATCCAACAGAACATCGAGCCCTTTTTGATCTGACAGGCGCGACACCACGACCGCCAATGGACCGTCCGTTTCAGGCAGTCCAAAGGCCTTGCGCAGGTGTTTTTTGTTGCGGGCCTTGCCCTTAGGTGTCTTGTAGGCCGCGATCGCGTCATCTTCGGCCGAGTTCCAAGCTGTGGTATCGACCCCATTGAGGATCCCTGTCAGGTCGCGTTCACGCGCCCGCAACAGCCCTTCCATTCCCATGCCGAACTCCGGCGTGGTCAGTTCAGCCGCATAGGTCGGACTGACGGTTGAGATCTGGTCCGCCCAGCGCAGGCCCGCTTTCAACGCGCTGACCTGACCCCAATATTCCAAGCCCTGTTCGATGAAATCGCCCCGGTCGATGCCAAGCGTTTCAACCATGGTCGCAGGTGCTACGCCCTGAAAGGCGATGTTGTGAATGGTAAAGACCGTGCCCACGGACGCGTCGCGCAGGTAATACGGAACCAGCCCCGCCTGCCAGTCGTGGCAATGCACGACCTCAGGCACCCACCCTTTGACAGCACCCTTGGCAATCTCGGCGGCCGCAAGGGACAGTGCCGCAAAACGCTGCGGGTTGTCGGCAAAGTCCTTGCCCGCCTCATCAAGGTAAAGCGTTCCCGACCGGTCATAAAGATGCGGCGCATCGAGCACCAGAAGATCGAGCCCGCCGGCCTTGCCCGCGAGGACCCGCGCCGGTCCCCCGAACAAATCAGTGATCTTGGCGACCGTCTTGGCCTTGCCAAGGGCGGCCATCACCGCAGGGTACCCCGGCACAAGCGTGCGCATCTGCCACCCCTTCGGCGCAAGGGCTGCAGGCAGTGCCCCGGCCACATCGGCAAGGCCGCCGGTTTTCACCAGCGGCGCGCATTCCGAAGTGACCGACAGCACTGGTCTCATTTTTCGGCATCTCTCCGGTCAAGCATGTCCTGGGTTATCAGCGTGATACCGGTATCTGTCACCCGGAACCACTTGGCATCTTCTTCGGGGTCCTCGCCCACGATCAAGCCTTTGGGGATCTGCACACCCCGGTCGATCACACATTTTCGCAAGCGCGCCGAACGGGCAACGTTCACGTAAGGCAAGGCCACCACGTGATCGAGTTCGGAAAACGAATTGGTATGGACTTGTGTGAACAACAGCGAATTGCGGATCCGTGTGCCAGAGATGATGCAGCCCCCCGCGACCAAAGAGGACACCGCCGAGCCGCGCCTGTCTTCTTCGTCGTGGATAAATTTCGCCGGAGGCACACTTTCGGAATAGGTCCAGATCGGCCAATTGGTGTCCCACAGATTGAGGTCAGGATCAAAGTTCGTCAGGTCGATATTGGCCTGCCAATAGGCATCGACCGTGCCGACATCGCGCCAATAAGCCGGAGCTTCGCTGGTGTGGCGGACACAACTGTCGGTGAACCGGTGCGCAACCGCCTTGCCCGATTTGACGATCCCGGGGATCAGGTCATTTCCGAAATCGTGGCTGCTGTCTGGATTTTCGGCATCTTCAAGCAGCAGCTCGCGCAGGAATGTCCAGTTGAAGACATAGATGCCCATGGACGCCAGCGCATTGGCCTCATCACCTGGAATACCCGGCGGATCGGCGGGCTTTTCCAGAAACTGCGTGATCTGATCCTTGGCATCAACATGCATCACGCCGAAGGCAGTTGCCTCCATCCTTGGCACAGTCAGACAGCCCACCGTGACATCGGCGCCCTGGTCAACATGCTGGCGAAGCATCTTTTCGTAGTCCATCTTGTAGATATGATCGCCCGCCAGAATGACGACGTATTCGATTTCGTAAGAATCAACGATATCAATGTTTTGCGTCACAGCGTCCGCCGTGCCCACATACCATTTATCTTCGTTCACCCGCTGGGATGCCGGCAGGATATCAAGGTATTCGTTTCGCTCGGCCCGGAAAAAGTTCCAGCCGCGCTGGCAATGGCGGATCAGCGAATGGGCCTTGTATTGGGTGGCGACTGACATCCGCCGGATGCCCGAATTCAGCGCATTCGACAGGGCGAAATCAATGATCCGGGTCTTGCCCCCGAAATACACTGCAGGCTTCACCCGCCGGTCGGTCAATTCCTTCAGACGCGACCCACGTCCCCCCGCCAGCACAAAGGCCATGGCCTGTGACGACAACAACGCATTGGTTTGAGCCATTCTTTCCCCCTGATGTTAGCCGCCGCCCGCGACCAGGATAACGGTCGAGAGTGGCGGGATCGTGACACGGGCCGACGCGGGCTGGCCGTGCCACCCCTCCTCCGTCGCGTTGACCTGTCCCAGATTTCCCCGGTCTGCCCCACCATATAGCGCGGCATCGGTATTGAGCGCCTCGACCCAGGCACCGCTGCGCGGCAAGCCCACATGCCAGCCCACGCGTTCGATCGGGGTGAGGTTGGAAAGAACCACCGCAGGGGGATCATCTGGCCCCCCGAAGCGCGCCCATGCGAACACGCTTTCTTCGGCGTCGTTTTCTTCAATCCAGGCAAACCCGGCCGGATCGCAGTCCTTGGCGTGAAGCGCAGGTGTGGCCCGGTAAAGCGTGTTCAGATCGCGCACCAACCGCTGCAACCCGGTGTGCATCGGATCGTCCAAAGCGCCCCAATCCAGCGCTTCATTGTGGTTCCATTCCGCGCGCTGGCCGAATTCCTGGCCCATGAACAACAGCTTCTTGCCCGGATGACCCCACATGAACCCGTAGTACGCCCGCAGATTGGCGAATTTCTCCCAATCGTTGCCCGGCATCTTCCCGATCATCGAGCCTTTGCCGTGTACCACCTCGTCATGGCTGATCGGCAGGATGAAGTTCTCCGAATAGGCGTAATGCAGACCGAAGGTCATCTGGTGGTGGTGGTATTTGCGGTGCACGGGGTCTTTCTGGATGTACTCAAGCGTGTCGTTCATCCAGCCCATGTTCCACTTGAACCCAAAGCCAAGCCCACCGGCATCCACAGGCCGCGATACGCCGGGAAAGGCCGTGGATTCTTCGGCCACCGTCATCACGCTGTCATCGGCGCCGTAGACCGAGATGTTCATGCCTTGCAGCATCGCGATGGCTTCGTAATTCTCACGGCCCCCGTCCTTGTTGGGGATCCATTCGCCTGCCTCGCGCGAGTAATCGCGGTAAAGCATGGACGCCACAGCATCCACACGCAGCCCGTCGATGTGATACTCCTCACACCAGTAAAGCGCGTTTGAAACCAGATAGTTGGCGACTTCCACCCGGCCAAAATTGTAGATCAGAGTGTTCCAATCCTGGTGGAACCCTTCTTTGGGGTCGGCGTGTTCATAAAGTGCCGTGCCGTCGAACTGCCCCAGCCCATGGGCATCGGTCGGAAAATGCCCCGGCACCCAATCAAGAAGCACGCCGAGCCCCTTTTGGTGGGCGGCATCAACAAAATCGCGGAACTCATGCGGGGGGCCAAAGCGGATCGTCGGGGCATACATCCCCACCGGCTGATAGCCCCAGGACCCATCGAAGGGGTGTTCGGAAATCGGCAGAAACTCGATATGGGTGAACCCCATGTCAGCCACGTAGTCTACCAATTCGGTCGCAGCTTCCTTGTAGGACATGTGCCGCC
>JBCBCY010000022.1:0-50633 GCA_038530285.1 Pseudomonadota bacterium | reverse complement strand
TTTCAATGTGCGTGTATCAATCGAGATATGGTGCCGTCGCTCTTATAGAAGCTGTAAGGCTGCAGTGATCCCACGGTTAGGGTAGTCGCCGTCTTTGAGAATACGCGCGGCGCGGTTTACCGCAGATTTACACCTTTGGGAGTTGGTGCGCCGGATCTGGTCAAGACCCCAAGCGACAACCACGGCCGCGCTGGCCGCGATGGGTGCAGACACGGCAAGGCCCATCGCCGCAATGCCTGTCACGACAAGGGCGGTCCCGTGTTCTGCAAGATTTTGACGGTCGTTCACCCAAACACCCCTTCGTGCTAAAGAAAGGGTCAAAGTTTTGGTAAATCAAGAGTTTTGGACGGGTTAGGCCCCTAAAGCCCCAGCTTCGCCGCCACGATCTGGTTCACCGCTTTGGGGTTGGCCTTGCCGCCCGTGGCCTTCATCACCTGGCCCACGAACCAGCCTGCGAGCTTGGGGTTCGCCTTGGCCTTTTCGACCTGGGCGGGGTTGGCGGCGATGATCTCATCGACCGCGGCCTCAATCGCACCGGTGTCGGTCACCTGTTTCATCCCGCGGGCCTCGACAATCTCCGCGGGATCGCCGCCTTCGGCATAAACGATCTCAAACAGGTCCTTGGCGATCTTACCCGAAATCACATCCGATTTGATCAGCGTGATGATCCCGCCCAACTGCGCCGGGGTCACCGGGCTGTCGGCGATGTCTTTGTCGCCGTCGGTCTTCAGCGCGCCAAACAGATCGTTGATCACCCAGTTGGCGGCCAGTTTCCCATCGCCCGAGACCGCGACGACCTGTTCGAAATAGGCGGCGTTTTCAACCTCCGCCGTCAGCACGCTCGCATCATACTCCGACAGGCCATAATCCGCGATAAAGCGCGCCTTCTTGGCGTCGGGCAATTCGGGCAGGGCAGAGGCGATGTCATCCACCCAGGCTTGCTCAATCTCAAGCGGCAACAGGTCGGGGCAGGGGAAGTAACGGTAATCATGCGCTTCTTCCTTGGACCGCATCGACCGGGTTTCGTTCTTGTCGGGGTCATAAAGCCGGGTTTCCTGCACGACCTCGCCGCCGTCTTCCAAAATGGCGATCTGGCGGCGGGCTTCGACATCAATCGCGGCCTGGATGAAGCGCATCGAATTCATGTTCTTGATCTCGCAGCGCGTTCCCAGATGGGAAAAATCCTGGGTCGCCTGGTAGCGTTCGTAGGCGCCAGGGCGACAGACCGACACGTTCACATCCGCGCGCAGGTTGCCGTTTTGCATATTGCCGTCGCAGGTGCCCAGATACTGCATGATCTGGCGCAGTTTCACGACGTAAGCCGCCGCTTCCTCAGGCCCCCGGATATCAGGGCGCGACACGATCTCCATCAGGGCGACACCGGTGCGGTTGAGGTCGACAAAGGACATGTGCGGGTCCATGTCGTGGATGGATTTGCCCGCGTCCTGTTCCAGGTGAATGCGTTCGATCCGCACGATCCGGGCCGTGCCATCGCCGAGTTCCACTAGCACTTCGCCTTCGCCGACAATCGGTTGATAAAGCTGCGAGATCTGATAGCCCTGGGGCAGGTCGGGGTAGAAGTAATTCTTCCGGTCAAAGGCACTTTCCAGATGGATCGCCGCCTTCAGTCCCAACCCCGTGCGCACGGCTTGCGCGACGCATTCTTCGTTGATCACGGGAAGCATCCCCGGCATGCCCGCATCCACGAAAGCCACGTTCGAATTGGGCTCCGCGCCAAATGTTGTGGACGCGCCCGAAAAGAGCTTGGCATTGGTGGACACCTGGGCGTGGACTTCCAGCCCGATCACCAGTTCCCAATCGTGCTTGGCCCCTTGGATGACTTTGGGGGTCGGGGTGTCGAATGTCAGGTCCAGCATGGTGCCTCCGCGCGTGTCGCACTGGGTTCTAGGCGAGCCGCGCGCGCGCCACAAGCGTGGGCTTAGACTTTGAAGATCCGCTTGATTTCGGTCAATGCCTCGGCCTGCTTTTCGGACGGTGCAGGATCGCCGGTCTTTGCGACCTGGCCGATCACCTCCATCACCGAAACAAGCCCGCGGGCGCCGTCCATCCGCGCGAGCCTACGCGCGATCCGCGGCACGGCGGCGTCCGCCCCTTTGCATTCATTGACAAACCACTGGCCAAGGACGGCAAGTTCTTCGGCATCGTTGCGCGACACATCAAGGGCCGATTGAAACCCCACCAGAAGCGCATCGCGAGTTTCCTGCGTGGGCAAAGCGTCCAGCTCGGCATAGGCCGTCGCCAGCCCCGCAACCGCGAGCTTCGGGTCCTCGATGCAATCGACGGGGTGCACATTGGCGCGGCGACGAAAGCCGAACCGGCGCGCGGCCCCCACGGCGGTCTGGGCCATATCGGCGACGTCATCGGCGATCTGCACGGCATTGCGTGCGCGATAAAAAAAGAAATAGGCGCCCACGGCGAGGTCCAAAAGGCCTGCAAGAATGTGCATGTCCCGGTCTTTCCCTTGGTCAATCGTTCCAGAGCCTACCGCGGGTTTCGGGCGCAACCAAGGCAAGGAGCCGCCGGTTTTGGGCCAGACCGCCCTGGTTTGTCGACAGGCAAGTCGGGACTTGCCAAGTTTCAGTCGGGGCACGTCAGGAGAGACCGAATGCGGCTGCCATCCATCCCCGTGACCTGCCTTGTGGTGGTGTTGTCATCCTGCGGCGGTGCGACCAGCGAAAGTGCCACAACGCCCGCAAACCCCGCAAACCCCGCCACGCGGGTTCAAGCCCAGGCCCAATGGGACGATCTGCCAGGGGGGGCGGGCTGGACCCAGGCGGTACTGGACGCGCTGGATGGACCCGGCGCGGCCCTGATTGACCGCGTGCCTGGCGATGCTGCCGCGTTTTGTCCCGCCTTCGCCGCCTCTGGCCCCGAGGCGCGCAAAGCCTTCTGGGTCAGCTTTCTGTCGGTGCTGGCGGGGGAAGAAAGCACCTGGCGCGAAGATGTGTCAGGCGGGGGCGGGCGCTGGCATGGGCTTTTGCAGATTTCGCCGGCCACCGCGCGCGGCTATGGCTGCGAAGCGACCACGGCGGACGGGCTGAAGTCGGGTGAGGCCAACCTGGCCTGCGGGGTGCGGATCATGGCAACGACCGTCGCGCGCGACGGGGTCATCGCCGATGGTGGCGGTGTTGCGGCGGATTGGGGACCGCTGACCCGGGCCCGGCAACGCGACAAGATCTCGGCCTATACGCAGGCGCAAAGCTACTGCGCCCAATGAAAAACGGCGCGGAAGCATCCTTCCGCGCCGTCCAAATCCCTTGTGGCCCGCGCTTTAGGCTTGCGCTTTGGCCTTGCGCCGCTTCATGGCGACCAGACCGCCAAGACCACCAATCAGAAGCCAGCCAGCGGCAGGCAGCGGAACCGGGGTCACTTCAAGCGATGCAATCGCGCCGCTGTCGGTTGTTTTGAAGTCAAAGCCGGTGATGGGTGCCAGACCCGAAAAGTCGTAGCGGCGCAGTGAGTTGTCGCCGGTTTCCGACCCAAGCAAGGTCACAGCATCTGCCCCGTTCAGGCCCGTGCTGAGCACGCCGCCGCCTTCAAAGAAGAAGGTCAGCATGATGTTGGTGAAGTCCCGATCAAGGTCCAAAAGCGTGATCGCGTTCATGACCACGGCTTGGGCAAAGCTGAACGAGATCGTGCCACCGCGGCGATCATCGTCGGGTGTGCTGTCGCCGGGGTTTTCTTCGATGATCAGAACCAGGCCCTGCGGGTCTGTTCCAAACGCCGTGCCGGACGCCAGGTCAGGGTCGCCACCTGTGCAGCTTACGCCAAACTGAGTGGAGCCGTTGCCGTTACAATTGGAGTTGTACAATCCCAGCGTTTTGCCGTTACCGTCCACTTCCACGAGACCGCTGAACACTTCTGTACCGTTCAGGTTGCCCTCGGAGCCATCGTCAAAATTGACAACGGTTGCTGCAAATGATGCACCCGGAAGCGCAAGGGCCGCAGCCAAAGCCATTGAAAATAGAGTGTTTTTACGCATACTGCGTCCTTCGCTCATACCACCGCACAGCCCCTCGCTGCACGCACGCCTAAGAATTTAGCAGTATTGAAACGCCCTCGCCAGTGCTAACGCGACGTCAAGTCTCGGTGAGAAGCCCGCGGGCCCAGCGGGGTTTTCGGCTTGATGACACCAGCGAAACGCTTGGCGTGTCGCGTCCACCCATCCGCAATGTGGCCCGCCGCAGCACCCTGATCCCGTCGTCGGACCGCTGGGGTAAATCGGCGGGATGGATCGGTTTGCCGATGCCAATCCGGTAGGGCTGACGGCCCTTGTTCAACGTCTCATGGAACAAGGTGATGTCCCGCAGCGTCGGGTGAATGAGGTCAAAAAGATAAAACAGGGCCGAGTTGCGCGCCCGCACCTTGACGGGGATCACCGGCAGGTCGAATTTCTTGGCGATCATCGCGGCAGACGCCATCCAGGGGCGTTCAAACAGCCACAATCCGCGACGCTTGGCCAAACGCCCTGACGGGAAAATCACGCCCAGGCGCCCGTCATCAATTGCGCGGCGGGTGTAGGCCATGGTTTCACGGGTTTTGGAATGGCTGCGCTTGTGTTCTTGCCATTCGACCGGTGCGATGATGTCAGAAAACTGCGGCAGAATGCGCATGATGTCGGAATTGGCGTAGATGAACAGATCAGGCCGGCGCCGCGCCAGCGCGTGCCACAGCATGATGCCGTCGGCGATGCCGGTGGGGTGGTTGGCCACGATCAGGGCCGGGCCGGTCAGGGGCACATTCTCAAGCCCGGTGACCTTCACATCCCGCGCCAGCAGAAGCGACAACTGGTCCATGATGTCGCGCACATCCATATCGCTGAAGTGTTCGGCCAGCGCGACGGTGCGGTCGTAGCCCAGCACCCGGTTGAGGATCCCGCGCGCGGGTTCGGCGACCTTGCTGGTGCCAAACAGCCAAGGCGCGCGCTCTTTTATCAAAGGATCAAGTCTTTCCCGCATGTGCACGCCTTGGAGCAGATCAACACGACACTTGTGTAACGTACCCCAAATTTTCAGCGCGCGCACGTGCCAGACCGTAAAACCTAGGCGGCAAATTGCCGGTTCGGGGTCTCAGGCGCTGCGAATGCGGCTGACGATCTCGGTCATATCGCGGCTCAGACCGGGTGTTTGTGCCATCCGGTCCAACTGGGCGCAGATCAACGCCTGGCGATCGGCATCATACCGGGTCCAGGTTTCAAACACGGTGGCCATGCGCGCGGCCGTTTGCGGGTTCTTGGGGTCGAGCTTCAAAAGCCAGTCGGTATAAACTTGGTAGCCCGCGCCACCGGCATGATGAAAGCCCGCCTGGTTGCCCGCCAGCCCACCAAGGACCGACCGAAACCGATTTGGGTTGCGCCAGTCAAAGGCCGGGTGGGTGGTGATCTCGGCGGTCGCCCGCGCGGCGTCCTCTGGCGCGGCGTAAAGTGTCTTGAACATGAACCATTTGTCCAAAACCAGCCGGTCGTCCTTCCACCGCGTGTAAAACGCATCAAGCTCTGCCGCGCCGTGGCCCGCCGCCAAAAGGGCCGTGAGCGCATTCAGGCTTTCGGTCATATTGTCGGCCTGCGCGAACAGATCTGAGGCCAGCGCGCCCCCGTCGGTCAAGCTGATCAGGTCGAGGACCGCACCGCGCAGCGCGCGTTTGCCCGCCGCCTTGGCATCGGGCGAATAGGGGCCGGTGCTGTGCATCTGTTCGAAAAGGCGGGTCAGGGTCGGGGCCAGCGCCGCCCCAAGCTCGCCCTTGATGCGGCGGCGCGCGGCATGAATGGCCGACGGGTCGGGCACCATGCCGCTTTGGTGGATTGTCTGGGCCAGATCGTCTTCGCGCGGCAAAGCCAGGATCAAAGCGCGAAAGGCCGGATCAAGTGCGCCATCGGTCAAGACCTGGTTCAAAGCTTCGCACCAGGTGCCCGGGGCCTTCGCATCATCGACAATGGCCGCGATCAGCACGTCTTTGGCCAGCCCGCGCCCCGCTTCCCATTTGTTGAATGGATCGGTGTCATGAGCCAGCAACACCGTGCGCTCGGCTTCGGACGTGTCGCGCACCAGCACGACCGGGGCCGAGAACCCCCGAAGGAGCGAGGGCGTGGGTTTTTCAGGCGCGGGCACCGGGGTCGCGGGTGCGTGTTGCTGCCAGGCGTCGCCATTCCAGTAAAACGCGAACGTCTGGCACGGGCCGTTCACATCCAGCACGGTTGTGGCCAGGGTTTCGCGCCCATCATCCTGCAAAAGCCCCGTTGCCATCGGGATCACCTTGGGGTCCTTGTGATCCTGACCGGGCGTGGGGTCTGTTTTCTGCGACACATGCAGCAGATACACCCCGTCCTTCATCTGATCGTCTACCGTGACCTGTGGCGTTCCGGCCTGGCTGTACCACAGCGCGAATTGCGTCAGATCGCGGCCCGTGGCGTCTTCGAACACCTTGAGCCAGTCTTCAATTGTGCACGCCTGCCCATCGTGACGCTCAAAATACAAATCCAGCGCCTCGGCATAAGCCGCGTCGCCGACGAGTGTTTTGAGCATCCCGATCACCTCGGCGCCCTTTTCGTAGACGGTCGCTGTGTAAAAGTTGTTGATCTCCACAAAGCTTTCGGGCCGCACGGGATGTGCCAAGGGGCCGCCGTCTTCGCGGAACTGGCGCGCGCGCAGCATCAACACATCATCGATCCGTTTGACCGCGTGGCTGCGCATATCGCCCGAAAACTGCTGGTCGCGGAAGACCGTCAGCCCTTCTTTCAGGCACAGCTGGAACCAGTCGCGACAGGTGATCCTATTGCCGGTCCAGTTGTGGAAATACTCATGCGCGATGATGCCCTCGATCAGCTCATAATCGCGGTCGGTCGCGGTTTCGGGGCTGGCGAGCACATACTTCGCGTTGAAGATATTCAGCCCCTTGTTCTCCATCGCGCCGGCGTTGAAATCATCGACCGCCACGATGTTGAACACATCCAGATCGTATTCGCGGCCATAGACCTGTTCGTCCCAGCGCATCGACCGCTGCAGCGCGTCCATGGCGTAGTCGCATTTGTGCTCATCGCCGGGGCGCACCCAGATGTTCAGCACAACATCTGCGCCCGACGCGGTGGTAAACGCGTCCGAGCGGGCCATCAGATCACCTGCCACCAGCGCAAAAAGATAGGCCGGTTTCGGCCAGGGATCATCCCATTGCGCCCAGCCGGGCCCGGACGCTGTAGGATTTCCGTTCGACAACAGCACCTTTTCGTCGCTTTCAATTCGAACCGTAAACGGCGCCATGACATCGGGCCGGTCGGGGTAATAGGTGATCCGCCGGAACCCTTCGGCCTCGCATTGTGTCGAATACATACCGCCGGACATATAAAGCCCCTCAAGGGCGGTGTTGGCGGCCGGATTGATCTCAACTTCGCAGGTCAGGGTGAACGGCCCGTCCGGAATATCGGTCGCGTTGATCCGGATGCCTTTGGCATAGGGTGCTGCGGTTTCATCCAACGGCTCTGCGTCGATGGCCGCCGCGTTGATCGCCAGCTTCGGCCGGTTGTGACTGTCATGGACCAGCTTCAGGTCTTCGCCAAAAAGATCCATGGGTCGACCGGGGTCCAGCGGCGTGACCTCCAGCCGTGACAGGACCCGGGTTGCTTCAGGGTCCAGCCGGAACGTCAGGTGCACCCGGTCGATCTGAAACGGGTAGGGCGCGTAGTCGGCCAGCAGGATCGGGGCGGGGGCGTTCTGGGGCATGATCTTTGATCGATTGGTAAAAACTTCGGCACGCTAACCCGCTGGATCGCCCCCGGCAACAGCCTTTGCGGGCGCGTCGCCCTTGATCGCGGCGCGGACCCGCTACATCGCTTAACATGTCCGTGATCCTTTGGTTCAAACGCGATCTGCGCATCGCCGACCACGCCCTTTTGGGCGCGCTGGGTGATGCCGCCGTGGTGCCCCTGTTCATTGCCGAGCCAGAGGTCTGGCAGGGGTCGGACGCCTCTGCCCGGCAATGGGCCTTCGTGGCCGAAAGCCTGGGCGAGTTGCGCCAAGACCTCGCTCGGCTCGGGGCGCCGTTGCTGGTGCGGCTGGGCGACGCGGTCGATGTGTTGGACGCTTTGGCGCGCGAAATTGGCGCCAGCGCCCTGTGGTCGCATGAAGAAACCGGCAACGCGGTGACCTATGCGCGCGACCGCCGGGTGGGCGCATGGGCGGCGCGCCGAGGTGTCCAATGGCGTGAACTGCCCCAGGCCGGGGTGGTCCGGCGGTTGGGCACGCGCGATCAATGGGCCAAAACCCGCGACGCGCGCATGGGCCAGCCGCAGTCACAATCCCCCGAAGGCTTGAACGGTGTTGCGGGGCTTGACCCCGGTGCAATTCCAACCGCGTCAGACTTGGGGCTGGGGGCCGATCTTTGTCCCAACCGTCAGCCCGGGGGCCGGTCCCATGCGCTGTCGCTTCTGGGGGGCTTTCTGACCGAGCGCGGCCGCACCTACCGTGCAGACATGGCAACCCCGGTCAAGGGCGAAACCGGCTGTTCGCGCCTGTCGCCGCATCTGGCCTGGGGCACGGTGTCGGGGCGTGAGGCGTTCCAGGCCACAGCCGCGCGCCAGCGCGAGGTGCGCGGTACCCGCGACGGCTGGGGCGGCAGCCTGAAATCCTTCCAGTCACGCCTGGCCTGGCGCGATCACTTCATACAAAAACTCGAAGATGAGCCCGCCATCGAATGGGCCTGCCTGCACCGCGCCTATGAAGGCCTGCGCCCGACCGAACCCGATGCAGCACGGCTTCATGCCTGGGCAATGGGCGAAACCGGTCTGCCCTTTGTCGACGCCTGCATGCGGTATCTGCGCGCCGGTGGCTGGCTGAATTTCCGGATGCGCTCGATGCTGGTGGCGGTGGCAAGCTATCACCTTTGGCTTGATTGGCGCGCCACAGGGCCGGTGCTGGCGCGGTATTTCACCGATTACGAGCCCGGCATTCACTGGCCGCAGATCCAGATGCAATCGGGCACGACCGGCATGAACACCGTGCGGATTTATAACCCGGTAAAACAGGGCCATGACCAGGACCCCGGCGGCGTCTTCACCCGCACCTGGGTCCCCGAACTCTGCGCGGTGCCTGAGACGCACCTGCAAGAGCCATGGACGTGGGAGGGTGCCCCGAGCCTGTTGGGCGTCACCTATCCCGCCCCCATCGTCGATGTGAAAGCCGCGGCAAAAGCCGCGCGTGAGGCAGTCTGGGCGGTGCGCCGGGGCGAGGCGTTCCGGACAGAGGCCGCCCGCGTCGTTGAAAAGCACGCCAGCCGCAAAGACCGGCAAGGGCGGTTCGTCAACGACCGCAGCCCGCGCAAGCGGGTCCGGCCTTCGGACCCCGATCAGTTGAAGCTCGACCTGTAGCCCCATGACCAAAAAGCGTGATCTGCCCCGGAAAGACTGTGCCACCTGTGGCCGTCCGTTCACCTGGCGCAAGAAATGGGCAAAAGTCTGGGATGACGTCAAATATTGCTCGGACCGCTGCCGGCGCGCGCGCGCTGGTTCGAAAACCTGACCAATTTGCGCATTTTCCTTGCCCGTTCCACTCGGGCCGCTAAGTTGCGCGCCAGTATACGACGGTATGGCGAAGGAATGGTCGATGGTCGAACGGGTCGAACGCGCTGGGCTTCATGTGGCGGCGGAATTGGCGGATTTTCTTGAAGCGGAGGCTTTGCCCGGCACCGGGGTGGACGCGGCGGACTTCTGGGATGGGTTTGCGGCCCTTGTGGCGGATTTTCAGCCGAAAAACGCAAACCTACTGGCCAAACGCGCTGAGATTCAGGCCAAACTCGACACCTGGCACCGCGCCAATCCGGGGCCGATCACCGATCAGCCGGCCTATCAGGCGATGCTGAAAGACATCGGCTATCTGGTGCCCGAAGGCCCCGATTTCGCGATCGAAACGCCGCAAACGGACCCCGAGTTCGCCTCTGTCGCCGGGCCGCAGCTGGTCGTGCCGATCACCAATGCGCGCTATGCGCTCAATGCGGCCAACGCGCGCTGGGGGTCTTTGTATGACGCGTTCTACGGCACCGATGCGCTGGGCGATCTGCCCCAAGGCAAGGGCTTTGATGCCGCGCGCGGGGCCAAGGTGATTGCGGCGGCCAAGGCGTTTTTGGATGACGCCGTGCCGCTGGCCAAGGGCAGCCATGGGGATGTCACAGACTACCGGGTCGAAAACGACGTGGTTGTCCCGGCTTTGAAAGACCCCGGCCAGTTTGTAGCCGCGAACTATGCCGAAGACGGTACGCTGGCGGAAATCTTTCTCAAAAACAACGGGATGCACATCGCGGTTCAGATCAATCCAAAGGGACGGATCGGGGCGACAGACCCCGCGGGCGTCGATGATATCCAGCTTGAATCCGCCCTGACCGCGATCATGGATTGCGAAGATTCCGTCGCCTGTGTCGATGCTCAAGACAAGACCCATGCCTATCGCAACTGGCTGGGCCTGATGAAAGGCGATTTGTCTGAAACCGTCACCAAGGGCGACACAAGCTTCACCCGCGTGCTGGACCAGGACACCTGTGGCTGGCGCGGTGGCGAGAAGATCAAGATCACCGGCCGCGCGGTCATGCTGATCCGAAATGTCGGCCATCTGATGACCAACCCCGCGATCCTTTTGGCCGACGGGTCCGAGATTTTCGAAGGGCTGATGGATGCGGTGGTGACCACGCTGATCGCCGTACATGACCTTAAAAAGTCCACCGACCACCCGGCGCGCAACTCGACCACCGGGTCGGTCTATGTGGTCAAACCCAAAATGCACGGCCCCGATGAGGTCGCCTTCGCGGTCGAAACCTTCGACCGGGTTGAAGCCCTACTGGGCCTGCCGGCCAATACCGTCAAACTTGGCATCATGGATGAAGAGCGCCGCACCTCGGCCAACCTCAAAGAATGCATCCGGGCGGCGAAATCGCGCGTGGCCTTTATCAACACCGGCTTTCTGGACCGCACGGGCGATGAGATGCACACCTCAATGGCAGCAGGCCCGATGATCCGTAAAGGTGATATGAAATCAAAGCCCTGGATCGCATCTTATGAGGACCGCAACGTCGATATCGGTCTGGCCTGCGGGCTGGCGGGCAAGGCGCAGATCGGCAAGGGCATGTGGGCGATGCCCGACCGGATGGCGGACATGATTGACCAGAAAATCGGCCACCCGATGGCCGGAGCCAATTGCGCCTGGGTGCCATCGCCCACCGCTGCAACACTGCATGCGCTGCATTATCACAAGGTGGATGTGGCCGCGCGCCAGGCCGAGATTGCGTCCCAGGGCCCGCGCGGAACATTGGATGATCTTCTGACCGTCCCACTGGCGGGAAACCCCGATTGGACGGACGCCGACATCGCCAATGAGTTGGAAAACAACGCCCAAGGGATCCTTGGCTACGTGGTGCGCTGGATTGACGCCGGTGTGGGCTGTTCGAAAGTGCCCGACATCAACAACATCGGCCTGATGGAAGACCGCGCCACCTGCCGCATTTCCGCCCAGCACATGGCCAACTGGCTGCAGCACGGCGTCGTCACACGCGACCAGATCGTGGCCACCTTTGAAAAGATGGCCGCCGTCGTCGATGGCCAAAACGCCGATGACGCCGCCTATACGCCCATGGCGCCCGGGTTTGACGGGGTGGCTTACAGGGCCGCGCTCGAACTGGTGCTAGACGGTGTCAACCAGCCCTCGGGCTATACCGAACCGGTGCTGCACAAACGCCGGTTGGAAAAAAAGGCCGCCCAGGCCTAGGCACAAGGAAGGAACGCCAGATGGCTCACATCAGCCTCAACAAAGCACGCACGATGATCCGCAAGACCCTGGCCCGGGGCCGCGAGATGGACCTTAAACCCCTGTCGGTGGTGGTGCTGGATGCCGGTGGGCATGTCTTGGCGGTTGAGCGTGAAGACGGTGCCGCCGTGGGCCGGTTTGAGATTGCGCGCGGCAAGGCCTACGGCTGTGTAATGCTGGGGATGACAGGCACGCAGCAAATGGCGCGGGCCGAACAACAGGCCTATTTCATGACGGCTGTAAACGGCGCTTACGGCGGCAAGGTCATCCCGGTGCCCGGCGGCATTGTGGTCCGCGACAAGAAAGGTGCCATCGTCGGCGCGCTGGGCGTCACCGGTGATACCTCTGAAAACGACGCCGAAGCCGGGCTTGCCGGGATCGCAGCGGCCGGCCTTGTGGGCGAGGCCTGACACCAGCGCACAGCGGGTGTTCTGCCTTTGGGCTTTTCAAACCCACCCGATCGCATATGTGTGGTCCATGTATTCGGAGCATTCATGATGGCACGGCCAATCGTCGGGATTATGGGCAGTCTTCACCTGGTCAACGAACAATATGTCGTTGATATGGGCGGGCGTCTGAACGCTCAGGCGGTCTTTGAAGCCTCAGGCGTGCAGCCGCTGATCATCCCCGCTGATCCCAAATGCGCCGATATCGACACGCTCTTGGACACCTGTGCGGGCTTTTTGTTCCCCGGTGCGCGCGCCAATGTGCACCCGTCCGAATACGGCCATGCCGAAACACCCGCCCATGGTGATTTTGACCCCGGCCGCGACGCCGTTGCCTTGCCGCTGATCCGCGCAGCCGTGGAACGCGGCCAGCCCGTCCTGGCGCTGTGTCGTGGGTTTCAGGAACTTGCCGTGGCGTTCGGGTCCACCTTGCATCCCGAAATCCGCGACCTGCCGGGCCGTGACAATCACCGAATGCCGCCCGACGGTACCCAGGAAGAGAAATTCGCCCTGCGCCATGACGTGACACTGACCCCGGGCGGGGTTTTTGCCGGTCTGTTCGGCGCTGAGGTCGTGCGCACCAACACGCTGCATGGCCAGGGGATTGAGGATCCGGGCCCCCGCGTTGTCATCGAAGGCTTCGCACCCGATGGCACGCCCGAAGCCATCCGGATAGAGGGTGCGCCGGGCTTTGCGCTGGGGGTGCAATGGCATCCCGAATGGAATGCCATGGCCGACCCGGTGTCAAACCCGCTGTTTGCCGCCTTCGGTCGTGCGGTGGCCGACTGGGCCAAGGGCGCGCGGCCCAAGGCGCTGAAAACGGCCTGACCTCACACGACCGTGACGGCCGGGTCACGAAAACTCTCGGTGGTTTCATTGGTGTGTGATCGCGACCTTCGCGAAAGGTCTCTCGTGTGAAGACCAACATGGAGAGACAAGATGAAATCGATCGCTTTGACCACATTGACCGCCGCTGCCGCAGGCCTTTTTCTGCAAGCCGCCCCCGTTCAGGCTGCCAGCCATGCCGGCAAGACCTGTGACGAAGAAACCGTGTCGATGGTGATGAAAGAAGTCATGGAAGCGCCCGAAGACAAGCGCGCCATGGCCGAAGAGGAATTCGCCATGGCCAAGGAAAAGATGGAAGCAGGCATGGCCGACGATTGTTCGGGCCATCTGGAAAAAGCGTCCATGCTGGCCAAGGGCGAAGGTTAGGCCAAACAGCGCCGGCCCCGGGGGACAAGGGGCCGGCGCGCACTCGTTACAATGGGGCAGACCCTAGGTTAGGCCCGGGGGCAGGGCACGCGTGCCTAGCTGCCGGTGTTGCCCCAGATCCGCCACCACGACCGCCGCTCGATCCGGTCGATGCGCGGCGTCCGCTCAATACCGCGCCGGTCCGCGACGCTTTCGGCCCGGTCAATCCGGTCCTCGATCACGTCAAGGCGCCCGTTGTCCACTTGCCGGTCAATCACGCTTTCGCGCCGGTCGACCCGGTCTTCCAGCCGGTCCAGCGGTCCGGCGTGCGCGTCTATCGCGGTTACTGCAAATCCAACCGCCAAGGCTGCGGTCGTCATAAAGATACGTATCATGTCATCTGCCTCCCTTTGGATGCATGTGCCAGGGTGATACGCGGCCGCCCCGGCTTTCCGTCGCTGCCCGCCCCTTGGGCTTGGCAGACACCGGCCAGACAGGATAGGTCCGGCCCATGACACGCTGGCAGATGATCGATATTCCCCCGGTCTGGCTTTTTGCCGGATTGGGCTGCATTTGGTCCGAAGCAGCACTGACCGGCGGTCTCCCGGTCGGCAGTTTGGGCGCCTGGATCGGCGGCGGCTTTGTCGCACTCGGTCTGGCACTGATGGCAGCCGCGCTTTGGGCGTTCTGGCGGGGGGACACCACGCCGATCCCGCACCAGCAACCCGATGCGATGATCACAACCGGGATCTTCGCGTTCACCCGCAATCCGATCTACCTTGGCGATGCGCTGGTCCTTGCGGGCGTTGGCCTGTCAAACGGCGCGATTTTGACCCTCATTATCCTGCCCGGCTTTGTCTGGCTGATCGACCGGCGGTTCATCCGCGCCGAAGAAGCCCGGCTGGCGGCTGGCTTTCCCGAAACCTGGCCTACATACAGGAACCGGGTAAGGCGCTGGATCTGACCTGCATGGCCGACATGCACGCCACCGCCTTGTCACAACGAAGTGCCGTCGCTAAGACGGACACGCCTTTGTCGGGTCCAAAACGGACCCGTTCAGCGTTGCGGGGGATGAAGACTTGAAGATCGGTGCGCCGAAAGAAACGTTCGCCGGAGAAGCCCGGGTGGCCATGACCCCCGACAGCGCTCTCCAACTTCAGAAATTGGGTCATGACTGTCTGATCGAAGCCGGGGCCGGTGCCCTTGCGGGGTTCTCAGACGCGCAATACGAAGCTGCAGGCGTCAAGGTCGTCAAGACCGCCGCCGCCCTTTGGAAAGAGGCCGAGGTCATCGCCAAGGTGCGCGAGCCCTCAACGGCTGAGGTCAAGCGGCTGACCGCTGACAAGACATTGATTTCCTTCTTCTATCCCGGCCAGAACGAAAAGCTACTTGAGGCTGCCAAGAAGACATCCGCCACCGTGGTCGCGATGGATATGGTGCCGCGCATCAGCCGCGCCCAGAAGATGGACGCGCTGTCGTCCATGGCCAATATCGCAGGCTACCGCGCCGTGATCGAAGCGGGCAACAACTTCGGTCGGTTCTTCACCGGCCAGGTGACAGCTGCGGGCAAAGTGCCCCCCGCCAAGGTGCTTGTGGTGGGCGCCGGCGTGGCCGGTCTGGCCGCCATCGGGACGTCCACCTCGCTTGGCGCGATCACCTATGCCTTCGATGTGCGCCCCGAAGTGGCCGAACAAATCGAATCCATGGGGGCCGAATTCGTCTTCCTTGAGTTTGAAGAGGCTCAAGATGGTGCGGCCACAGGCGGCTACGCAGCCCCGTCCAGCCCCGAATTCCGCGAAAAGCAGCTGGAAAAGTTCCGCGAACTGGCCCCCGAGGTTGATATCGTCATCACCACAGCCCTGATCCCGGGCCGCGACGCGCCGGTTTTGTGGACCCGCGACATGGTCGAGGCGATGAAGCCCGGCTCGGTCATCGTGGACCTTGCGGCTGAGCGTGGCGGCAATTGCGAATTGACCAAGAAGGACGAAAAGATCGTCTCCGACAATGGGGTAACAATCGTCGGTTACACCGATTTCCCCAGCCGGATGGCCGCGCAATCCTCGACGCTTTATTCAACCAATATCCGCCACATGATGACGGATCTCACACCCGAAAAGGACGGCGTTGTGAACCACAACATGGAAGACGACGTGATCCGCGGCGCGACCATCACCCACGCGGGCGACATCACCTTCCCACCGCCGCCGCCCAAGGTGGCCGCGATTGCAGCCGCCCCTAAGAAAGAGGCGCCCAAGGAACTGACACCGGAAGAAAAGCGCGCCGCAGAGGTGGCCGCCTTCAAGGCCGAAACCAAAACGCAGGTCACGCTGTTGGCCATTGGGGGCGCGCTGATCCTGCTGGCGGGGCTTTATACGCCCGCGAGCTTCATGCAGCATTTCATCGTCTTTGTGTTGTCGGTCTTCATCGGCTTCCAGGTGATCTGGAATGTCGCCCACAGCCTGCACACCCCGCTGATGGCGGTCACCAATGCGATCTCGTCGATCATCATTCTGGGCGCGCTGGTCCAGGTTGGCTCATCTGGTGTGCTGATCACCATCCTCGCGGCCCTTGGGATACTCATGGCGGCCGTCAATATCTTTGGCGGGTTCCTCGTCACACGGCGCATGCTTGCCATGTTCCAGAAGTCTTAAGGGGGGGGCGGGGTCATGGATTTCGGTTTCACAACAGCCGCTTACGTTGTCGCGGCAGTTCTATTCATCCTGTCACTCGGGGGGCTTTCGGGCCAGGAAAGCGCCAAACGCGCCGTCTGGTACGGCATTGCGGGCATGGCCATTGCGGTGCTCGCCACGCTGATCGGGCCCGGCGCGGGCCTGTGGCTTTTGTCGCTCGTGCTGATCGCCATTGGCGCGGTCGTCGGCCACCAATTGGCCACCCGGGTCGAGATGACCCAGATGCCCGAACTGGTCGCGATCATGCACTCGCTCGTGGGTCTGGCGGCGGTCTTTGTCGGTTTTAACGCCGACCTGATGATCAACACGGTCTCAGCGCTTTACGCGGAAAATGGCGGGGTTCTGGGGGCCAGCCTTGACGGTGTCACGGCGGTGGGTCTGCCGAAAGAGGTCACAGACACGCTGTCGGTCTTCGGTCAATTGGTCGCCAAGAAAACCAGCGTCGAGATCAGCATCCTGAGGATCGAGCTGGCCCTGGGCATCTGGATTGGTGCTGTGACCTTCACCGGGTCCGTCATCGCCTACGGCAAACTGGCCGGCCGGGTGGATTCAGCCGCCAAACAGCTTCCCGGCGGGCATATGCTGAACGCCGGGGCGGCGGCTTTGTCGCTGCTGTTTTTGATCATGTATCTGTCAGGCTCAGGCAGCTGGACACTGATCCTTCTGTCGCTTTTGGCGCTGTTTATCGGCTACCATCTGATCATGGGCATCGGCGGGGCCGACATGCCCGTGGTTGTGTCGATGCTCAACAGCTACTCAGGCTGGGCGGCCGCAGCGATCGGCTTCTCGCTTGGCAATGACCTTCTCATCGTGGTCGGCGCGCTGGTGGGCTCATCGGGCGCGATCCTGTCCTACATCATGTGTAAGGCCATGAACCGGTCCTTCGTGTCTGTCATCCTTGGCGGCTTTGGGGGTGGCGGCGGCGAACAGATGGCGGTGGAAGGCGAACAGGTCGCCATTGATGCCGACGGTGTCGCGGCGGCGTTGAATGAAGCCGACAGCATTGTCATCGTGCCGGGCTACGGCATGGCCGTCGCCCAGGCCCAGCAAGCCGTGTCCGAATTGGTTCGCAAGCTGCGTGCGCAAGGCAAAAACGTCCGCTTTGCGATCCATCCCGTGGCGGGCCGTCTGCCGGGGCACATGAACGTGCTTCTGGCCGAAGCCAAGGTGCCTTACGACATCGTGCTGGAAATGGATGAGATCAACGAGGATTTCCCCGACACCGATGTCTCGATCATTATCGGGTCGAACGACATCGTGAACCCCGCCGCACAGGACGATCCGAACTCGCCCATCGCTGGCATGCCGGTGTTAGAGGTCTGGAAAGCCAAGCAGACCTTCGTTCTCAAACGCGGTCAGGGCACAGGGTATTCTGGCATCGAAAACCCGCTGTTTTTCAAAGACAACACGCGGATGTATTACGGCGACGCCAAAGCCTCAATCGACGCACTGCTGCCCAAGGTCGACTGACACGGGGGCGGTCAGCCGCCGATAAACTCAAAAACGCCCGGTTCGACTGGACCGGGCGTTTTGCTGGCCTAGGTCCTTGGCCAAGAAATATCGATTTTTCGGAGATATCCATGCGCCTTGTTCTTGCCACCGCCGCCGCCCTTCTGGCCGCCGGTCCCGCCTTTGCCGACCTGTCTGTGCGGTTTATCGAAGGCGCGCCCAAGGACCGGTTTGTTTTCACCCACGAAGGCACATGCGCCACGGGCGCGATGATCCTGACCGTTGATCTGGCCGGGTCTGCCGCCGGGCTGGTGTTTGACGTCACCGGCGAAGGGGCGGGTGTGGAAGTGTTCCAGCCGTTCGAGCTTGTGTCAGGCGGCGAGCGTGTCACGACATTGCCGCAGGTCGCCGATGGCGACACCAGCCTTGAGCTTGCGTTGTCAGGACTTGCCCCGGGCGAAGTGGTCGCCTTCACCATCGATCTCGACGATACGATCGGGGCGCGCGAAATCACTGTGTCGCGGTCTGAAATCGTGGGCGCTGGCGTCACCCTGACGGCTGGCACCACAACCGCCACCGGGGCGTTTGGCGAAGACGCCCGCACCCGTGTGGCCCTGCCGGGCTGTCTGTCCTAGCCGGCGTCGCGGCCCGTTTCCAACCCGCGGCGCTGACCTTCCAGCCAGCGGCGCGCGGGAATGTCTGTCGCCAGGCTAATTGCTTTGTCATATGCCGCACGCGCGTCGTCGTATGCGCCGGCGCGCGCCAACAGATGCGCTCGGGTCGCCCAGGCCGGCTGGAACGCATGGGTTGCGGCCGGATCAATTTTGTCCAGCATCGCAAGACCGGCCTTGGGCCCGGCGTCTTCCCCCACGGCGGCGGCTTGCGCCACTGCCGCACCGATGGTGGGGTGGGTGGCCATCAATCCCGCATAAAGCTGCGACAGCGCCCGCCAGTCCGTGGCCCCGGTGTTCATCCTTGCCGCATGCACCGACTGGATCGCGGCTTCGATTTGAAACCGCCCCGGCTGTCCCATGGTGGACGCGGCTTCCATAAACATCGCAGCGCGGTAGATGACGCCTTCATCCCACAGGGTCACGTCCTGGTCTTGCAGCGGGATCAACTGGCCATCCTTGACCCGCGCGGCCCGCCGCCCGTGCAAAAACAACAACAAAGCCAACAACCCCATGACCTCTGGCTCATCGGGCATCAACTCTGCGGTGAGCGACGCCAGAAACAGCGCTTCGTTCGACAGCGCGTCATCTTCGCCCATCCAGTCCAGCGCATAGGCGCCGTAAATCGCCTCAAGCACGTAGCTCAATCGCTCTGGCAACGCGTCTGTGTCAGGGATGACAAAGGGGATGCGGGCACCCTTGATCTTGGCCTTCGCCCGCACCAGCCGCTGGGCCATCGTCGCCGAAGGGATCAAGAACGCCTGGGCGATCAGTTTCGCCTCAATCCCCAGAACCGTCTGCAGCATCAACGGGGTGCGCAAGGCGGCGTTGATCGCCGGGTGAGCGCAGACGAACATCAGCTTCAGACGTTCGTCTGGAAAGTCGGTCTCCTGTGTGGCGGCGTTGAGCATTTCAGGCACCTCGTCGGTGACAACCATCCGCGCATCGCGGCGCGCGCGATCGGTCCGGCAGTTGCGTGCGGTGGTCAAAAGCCAGGCCTCGGGTTTGTCGGGAACGCCGCGGCTGGGCCAGGTTTTCAAGGCGGCTTCAAAGGCATCGGCAAGGGCGTCTTCGGCCGCAGCGATATCACCTGATTGCTTGGCGAGGATCGCCAGAAGCTTGCCGTAAGAGGCGCGCGCGACATCTTCCGCGCGCGCCTCTGGGATGGTGTCGGTTTTCACGCCGGTGGCATTTGCGACGCCCGGATTTCAACCTTGCCGAAGTGCGCGGCAGGGCATTTTTCAGCCCAGGCGAGAGC
This sequence comes from Pseudomonadota bacterium, assembly GCA_038530285.1. GTDB lineage: Bacteria > Pseudomonadota > Alphaproteobacteria > Rhodobacterales > Rhodobacteraceae > JASJAR01. Next base: position 31,130 of record JBCBCY010000022.1, on the reverse strand, counting down.
CGCATCCAGGTCAGGGACATCGATGGCGAAAAACCCGCCGAGCGTTTCCTTGGTGTCGGCAAACGGCCCATCTTGAACCCGTCTTTCACCGTCTTTCATCGACAGCGTGGTGGCCGTGGGCGCCGGCTGCAGCCAATCGGTGTCGATGAAAACGCCGGCCTCTTTCAAGGCGCCGATATAGGCGCCGTAAGCTTGCTGGGCGCGGGCACCGTCTTCGGGGGTCATGTCGGCAAAGTCAGCCGGGTTCGAATAAAGCAAAAATGTATAACGCATGGGTTTGGTCCTTTTCCTTGGGGCCGATCAGGCCGCAGTTTTTTCCAGATTTGCAAGTCCCTGTTCGAAAACAGGGCCCATCATGGGGTCCATGAACAGCCCGAAGACGCGAAAAACGGGGTTCATCCCCATATCGCTTTCAACGCGCCAGGTGACTTCCGTGCCGCCTTCGGTCGGTGTGGCCGTGATTGACTGGGTCGGTTTGCCCATAGCCCCCATGTCGATCACATATGTGACCGATGTGTCGGTGATCGCGGCGATGGTCTGGGTGCCTTTGCCCCCTTTGCCGTCAAAGGCAAATCCCGCACCGATGCCGCTTTCAGGCCCAAAAGGCGTGATCTTCAGATCCGGATCGGCCGTCCGGTAGGGGTTGAAGGTCTGAAACCCCGTCGTCGATTTGGCCCGGGTCAGCACGTCGTCGGGCTGTATCGCCAACACCGCACTGCGCGTCACTTCAACATTGCGCGGCAACAAAAACGTTGCGGCCACTGCCACAGCGACCACGCCGCCGCCTACTTTTAGGATTGTCATAAGGTCCATCTGTCTCTCCAATTTGGGTGCGAAGACATCAGCGTCTTCACCCCCATGACGAAGAGAGCGGCCCCCGATCGACAAAGCGGGGAAATTTTTTTCAAAAAAATTTTCAAATCTCTTTGGTAAGAGATTTCGCCCCCTGGCTAGCGGCCCACTTCGTAGCCGGGCTCTTCTGGTTCGTCGTCCACCAATTCTGCGGGAAAGCCAGGTGCTGTCACATCCAGACCTGTGGGGTCCTCCAGACGCCGGATAATATCGTCCGACTGCGCGCGCGGCCCGAACCGGTCCGCCCCGTCCTTGAAGATGTCGATCAGCATCGGCGACAACTCCAGCGGCACATTCGCGTCGTCTGCCATGGCCTGAAAAAGCCCGATGTCCTTGAGAACCAGATCAATGGTGAAATCGATCTGGCGCGACCCCGACAAGATCACCTGGCCTTCGGTTTCATGGACAAAAGACGTCCCCGACGAAATCGCAATCGCCTCATAGGCCTTTTTCAGATCAAGGCCGGCCCCGGCGCATGTCGCAAGCGCTTCGGTCACCGCCAGAAGGTTGGCCGTGGCCAGATAGTTCGTCACCACTTTCAACTGGCTCGCTGTCCCCAAAGCCCCTGTGTGCAGGACCCGCCGCCCCAGCACCGTCAACACCGGCAGCACCGCGTCGAAATCCGCGCGGTCGCCGCCTGCAAAGATTGAGATATTGCCGGTCGCGGCCCGGTGGCACCCGCCTGAGACCGGGCAATCAAGCGTCCGCGCGCCCGCCTGCGCCATCGCGGCCCCCAACCGCGTCACTTCGCCCGCGTCGGTCGTGGACATCTCAAGCCAGATGAGCCCGTCATGGGCGGCTGACAAAACACCGTTGTCGCCCTCGATCACCGCCGAACAGGCCGCGGGGGAGGGCAGGCAGGTGATCACAATGTCCACCGATTTTGCCATATCTGCCGGGCTTTCGGCCACATCCGCCCCGCGCGCTTTGAACTCTGCCGTCAGCGCAGGGTCAAGATCATGCACCGTCAGGTCAAACCCGTTGCGCAACACAGACCCCGCAAGCTTGCCGCCCACCTGACCCAATCCGATAAAACCAATCCGCATAGCCCTGCATCCCTTTCGCCATTTGGGTCAGCTTGGCAGGGATCGTGCCGCCATTCGCGCGAAAAACGCGCCGTTATGCGCCCGAAAGCGGCATTCTTGTCTCGGTAAGTTCGGCCCAATATGAACAGCCCACCGGGATGATCTCATCGGTGAAGTCGTATTTCGGGTGATGCACCGAAGCCGTTTCGCCATTGCCCACCAAGATGTAGGCGCCTGGCCGCGCTTCGAGCATATAGGCGAAATCCTCCCCCCCCATCACCAGCGGCGCATCCGCGCAATCGCCCGAGACGCGCTTGGCGGCCTCAATCGCATGAAGGGTTTCGGTTTCGTGGTTGGCCATCACGGGGTAGGAGCGGGTGTAGTCAAACGCGATCTCAAGGCCCATCGCCGCCCCGAGGCCTGCACAAATCTCGCCCATGCGCGCCTCAGCCAGATCGCGAATGCCCGCGTCCATCGTTCGCACGGTGCCGCGGATTTCGACGTTCTGCGGGATCACGTTGTACGCCGTCGACGAGGTCACCATCGAGGTGACCGAGACCACCAGCTGCAGCGTCGGGTCCGAAGACCGCGATACGATCGTCTGCAAGGCGGACACAAGCTGGGCCGCCCCGACAACAGGGTCGCGGGTCGATTGGGGTTTGGCCGCATGGCCGCCCACGCCCTGCACCTTGATGTCAAACGTATCGGTGGCGGCGAAAAACGCGCCGGGGCGGATGGCAAACGCGCCTTCGCTCATGCCGGGCCAATTGTGCATCCCGTAGATTTCCTGAATGCCCCAACGGTCCATCAACCCGTCTTTCACCATCGCCTCGCCGCCCGCGCCACCTTCTTCGGCCGGCTGAAACACCACCACCAGCGTGCCGTCGAAATTCCGGGTCTCTGCAAGGTATTTTGCCGCCCCCAGAAGCATCGCGGTATGCCCGTCATGGCCACAGGCATGCATCGCACCGGGGGTCTTTGACGCATGCGGCAACCCGGTTTCCTCCGGGATCGGCAAGGCGTCCATGTCCGCGCGCAGCGCCACGACCCGCCCGGCCGTATCGGCCTTGCCCTTGATCACACCGACCACGCCGGTGCGCCCTATGCCTTCCACCACCTCGTCACAGCCAAAGTCGCGGAGTTTTTCGGCCACAATGCCCGAGGTCCGGTGCGTCTCATAAAGGATTTCCGGATTTTCATGGAAATCGCGCCGCCAGGCGGTGATCTCAGGCAAAAGCTCGGAAAATCGGTTGCGGATCGGCATCGGGGCACTCCTTTTGCGCTTGCCCAAGACCTAGCCCGGCGTGCGGGTCAGGAAAAGCCTCACTCCATCGAATTTCGGATCCGCCGGACGATGGCCCAGACCAAAAGCACTACAACCGGGGTCACGATGGCAGTCAGCACGATGCCGGACACGCCAACCCCTTCGCCCACGGGTCCCAGCATGTAAATCGCCAGGTTCACGGCATAATAGCTGATCGCGACCACCGACAGGCCTTCGACCGTGCGTTGCAGGCGCAATTGCAGATCGGCGCGTTTGTCCATGCTTTCCAGAAGCTTCTGGTTCTGGGCAGACCGGTCAACATCGACCCGGGTTCGAAGAAGATTGCCGGCCTGTGCGGCCCGGTCGGCCATGGTCTGCAATCGCGCTTCGGTGGCCTTCACGGTCCGCATCGCGGGGTCAAACCGGCGCATCATGAATTCTGAAAACGTCTGGCGCCCTTTGAAGCGCTCTTCGCGCAGCACCTCGATCCGCTGGTTCACAATCCGCTCATAGGCCCCCGTGGCCCCAAACCGGAAAGACGATTGCGCCAGGATCTTTTCGAGGTCCGCCGCCACCGTCAAAAGCGATTTCAGCGTTTGGTCGGGGGCTGCGGTGTCATCGGCCATCTGCTCGATCAACTGGGTCAGCTCGGTGTCGCGCGCGCCCAATCGCGGGCCCAAATCGCGCACCCGCGCCAGTCCCAGCATCGACATGGTCTTGTAGGTCTCAATCTCCGACAGGCGCTGAACAACCCGGCCAATCCGGCGCGAGCCCGTGTCGGGCCGTGCGAAAATCGCAATCCGCATATGGCCCTGCGGGTCGATCCGGAAATCCGTCGCGATGATCGCGGAATCGTCCAGCACGCGGCTGACGGCCAGGCTTTCGGGCACAAACCAGTCCTCGATCTTGTCTTCGATGCCGGTATCGTCGAGCTGTTCTTCGACCCGGATCAGGGCAGAGGTCATGCGCACGCCGGGGGCATCCGCCAGCCAGTCTTCGGGAAACATCTTGAACGTGCTGGCATCGAACGCGGGGTCCGCCACGCCATTGCCGAAGATCGTGTAGGTCACGAACTCGGTATGGCTTTCCCATTTAAGCTGATGCTTGCCGATCTGGCCGAAGTAGTGGGTCGCCCCCGGTTGCGGATGCTGCGCGCCATAGCGATCAAGAAGCGCCACAAGATGCGCGAAATCGGCGTCGCGGTCCCTCGCGGCCGCCTTTTCGGGCCGCTTGATGGCCAGGTAGGCGGCGCGACACGGGGTGTCTAGCGTCGGAAAGGGGCGCGCGTGCAACTCGTTGGCGAGCATGTAACGCAGGGGATGATCTTCGACCGAGCTCATGGATGCCTTCAATAAATGTCGCCGTCTACCTAGCGACCTTTTCGCAGATGTCTATCAAAAAAATCATTAATGGCAGGGGTTTAGCAGGATACAACGGTGTACAAAGCTGCTCCTAGCCGCCGGTGTGGCTCATGTGGCGGGTGACCTGCCCATCGGCGCGCTGGCGCGAGTAGTCAAAGTCGTGTCCTTTGGGTTTGGCCGCAATCGCGGCCCGAATTGCCGCTTCAAGCGGGGCATCGTCACCCGGGCTGGCGCGCAAGGGCGCGCGCAGGTCGGCCATGTCTTCCTGACCCAGGCACATGTAAATCTCACCCGTGCAGGTGATCCGCACCCGGTTGCAGCTTTCGCAGAAATTATGCGACAGCGGCGTGATGAAACCGATCTTTTGACCTGTGCTTTCCACCCGGACATAGCGCGCGGGCCCGCCGGTGCGCTCCGTCAGATCGGTCAGCGTGTAGTCTTCACCCAGCCGGGCGCGCACATCCTTCAGCGACCAATATTGCCCGACCCGGTCTTCACCGCCAAGATCGCCCATCGGCATGACCTCGATAAATGTCAGGTCCATATCGCGGGCCGCACACCATTCAGTCAGCGTAAATAGCTCGTCTTCGTTGAACCCTTTCAAGGCCACCGTATTGATCTTCACCCGCAAGCCCGCGGCCTGCGCGGCATCAATCCCGCGCAGCACCTGGGGCAGGCGGCCCCACCGGGTGACGCGGGCGAACTTGTCCTCATCCAGCGTATCAAGTGACACATTGATCCGCCGCACCCCGGCTGCAGCCAGGTCACCCGCGAAGCGTTCAAGCTGCGACCCGTTCGTCGTAACGGTCAATTCTTCCAGCGTGCCCGCGTCAAGATGGCGGGCCATGCCATTGAAAAACGTCATGATATCGCGCCGCACCAGGGGCTCACCGCCAGTGATGCGCAGCTTTTTCACGCCCAGGCGGATGAAGGTTGAACAGAGCCGGTCAAGCTCTTCCAGCGTCAGAAGTTCCTTTTTGGGCAGGAACGTCATCTGTTCTGACATACAATAAACGCAGCGAAAATCGCAACGGTCGGTCACCGACACCCGCAGGTAGCTGATGGCGCGTTGAAATGGATCGATCAGTGGTGCCGTCATGGCGCGATGCTTTCCCCGGGCAGCCCCAGTGGCCCCCATGGTCTGGTGTCAGGCCGCATTGGCCTGATTGTCAAGGACCAGCCGCGTTACGGTTGCGTGAACCGGGCCAAAATCTGCGCCTTCATGCATTGCGCCCGGGAAGGCAATCACCTTGATACCAGCCGCCCGCGCCGCGGCCGCCCCTGGGGGGTTGTCTTCGACGGCGACAACATCGCGCGGCAAAAGCCGCATGCGCGTCAAAGCCAGGTGATAAGCCTCTGGGTCAGGCTTGACCGCGCTCACCTGGCTGCGGTCGATCACAACTTCGAATTGGTTCATGCGCACATCCGGTGCCAAGGCCGCCAGAAGGGTGCCCACGTTTTCCGGCGACGTCGTTGTCACCAGGCCCACACGGTCGGCCGCTGCCAAGGTCGACCGCACGCCGGGGCGCGCCACCGCGCCTTCGCTGCGCAACAGGTCCTGAAAATGGTGCGATTTGGCCAGGTGGATCGCTGCCGCGTCGACCTGTTCGCCCCGGGACGCGGCGTACCGGGCCACCCGGTCTTGGCCGCCCGATTGCGCCAGCATGTCGGCGTAATCGGGTTTCGACCAAATCCAGCTTAACCCGGCTTCGGCAAAGGCCCGGTTGAACGCCCTCCGCTGCAGGTCTGAGGTTTCGGCAAGCACGCCGATCGAGCCTAAAAGTAGGGTTCTGGTCATCTCTCGCTCCGTGTTCCGGCAAAACCATTTGCCCGAAGGTCCGTGATCAGGCGGCCCCCGCGCCGCCGATGGTGTTGTCGCGGCCCTGCGTCACACACATTGCCGACGACCCAGGGGCCGACTTTTCTACGGCGGATTTGGGCCCGCCATCCGTGTTGGGTTCTAAAGCCCCTGCCTGCCACGGGAATATAGCCCCCTCGCCGGGCGAGAAAACCGCGGTAGGCGAAAAAACCCAAGCGCCCCTACGGGCGTCACGGTGCGATCTGTTTCAGCCCCGTCGGGAAGCCGTCGATGGTTTGAAGGTTCTTTTTGTTGCGATAGGCAATCAATTCTTCGGGGCTTTTGGCGGCCGACCATTCCGCCAATTCGGTGCGATCTTCAACGTAGCTCATTACCGGTACGGCAGTGCCGCACGACGCGCGCACCATTTCGACCTTGAGGTCAAAAATTTGCCGGGTCGCGGGGTCGGGCGAGAATTGGGACGAAAGATCATCCCAATCAAGATCGCCGGGGTGCACGGCCCGGGCGGTGCCGAAGGCGCGCAGGATCATCGGGTCGCCGTCAAAGGCACACCACATCAGGGTCATGCGCGGGTGTTGCAGCAGATGGCCGGCGGTTTCATTCCCGGACCCTGTGTAGTTCAGCCAAATGATCCGATTTGGGCCCAGGACCTTGAGGCTGTTGCGCCCTTTTGGCGAAAGGTTCACGCGGCCATCAGGTGCGGCGGTGGCGACGAAAAATACCGGGACGCGGTCGATGAGGGCGCGGTGGCTTTTGCGGATTTCTGGAAATTGGACAGACATGTGGAACCTTAGCCGTGGGTGGGTGCGGCGAAGGCTATCTGTTTGCGATGCGGGGGCAAGTCCTAGAGTGCCCAGAGGGCTATTCCACGGTCACCGATTTCGCCAGATTGCGCGGCTGGTCGACATCCGTGCCCTTTGCCACAGCCGTGTGGTACGCCAAAAGCTGCGCGGGCACCGCATAAAGGATCGGGGCCAGATAGGCCGTGATCTTGGGCAATTCGACCACATGCCAGACGCTGTCGCCCACCTCAGCCGCACCTTCGGCATCGGTTAAAAGTACGATCTTGCCGCCGCGCGCCTGGACTTCGGACATGTTCGAGATTGTCTTTTCAAACAGATGATCCTTCGGCGCCATCACGATCACGGGCACGTTTTCGTCAATCAGCGCGATGGGGCCGTGCTTCAGCTCACCGCTTGCATAACCTTCGGCGTGGATGTAGCTGATTTCTTTAAGTTTCAGCGCCCCTTCCATCGCAATCGGGTAAAGCGTGCCGCGTCCTAGAAACAGGATGTCCTGCGCCCCCGCAAGCTCTTGGCTGATCTTGGCGATCTGGTCTTCGGTCGACATCGCTTGCGCCATAAGGCCCGGCAAACGGTGCAAATCCTTGATCCGCGCGGCAACTGCCGCGTCGCCAATCGCCCCCCGGTCGGCCGCTGCCTTGATCACGAGCGAGGCCAGAACCGTCAGCTGACAGGTGAACGCCTTGGTCGAGGCCACGCCAATTTCGGCGCCCGCATGAATGGGCAGGGCCACGTCGCTTTCGCGCGCGATCGAACTTTCAAGGACGTTGACCACCGACAAGATGCGCGCGCGTTCCGCCGCATAGCGCAGGGCGGCCAGCGTATCGGCCGTTTCGCCCGATTGGCTGACGAAAATCGCCAACGTGCGGGGGCCGATCGGCGGGCTCCGGTAGCGGTATTCAGACGCGATATCGACCTCAACCGGGATATCGGCGATCCCTTCAAACCAGTATTTCGCGACCGCGCAGGCGTAATAGGCCGTCCCGCAGGCGACCATGACGATGCGGTCGATCTCGGAAAAGTCGGGCACCGTCACCGGTAGGGTCAATTCGCCGTTGGCCACGTTTTTCTGCACCGCTTCGGCCACCACCGTGGGCTGTTCGGCGATTTCCTTGGCCATGAAGTGCTTGTGGCCGCCCTTTTCCACCTGGGCGGTGTCGATCTGGATCGTCTTGATTTCCCGGTTGGCCCGTTCGCCCCGCGCATTGATAATCTCGACCCCGTCGCGGGTGACAATCGCCCAATCGCCTTCTTCAAGATAGGTGATCTGATCGGTGAGCGGGGCCAGTGCAATGGCGTCCGAACCGACGAACATTTCCCCATCGCCGTAGCCCACCGCCAGGGGCGGGCCTTTGCGCGCCACGATGATCAGATCGCTTTGCCCTTCAAACAGGAATGCCAGCGCATAGGCCCCTTCAAGCCGCGCGATGGTCTGCTCGGCGGCATCCCGGGGGGCCAGCCCCTGGTCCAAGAAACTCTGCGCCAGCAAGGCAATGGTCTCAGTGTCCGTCTCGCTTTGCGGGGTCAGACCCTTGGCCGCCAGGTCGTCGCGCAGCGCTTTGAAATTCTCGATAATGCCGTTGTGGACCACGGCCACCTGGCGCGCCTTGTGGGGGTGCGCGTTTTCCACCGTCGGCCCGCCGTGGGTGGCCCAGCGGGTGTGCCCGATGCCGGATTTGCCGGGCAGCGGGTCATGCACCAGAAGGTCCGACAGGTTCACCAGCTTGCCGACCGCGCGGCGCCGGTCGAGCCCACCTTTGTTAATCGTCGCGATCCCGGCGGAATCGTAGCCCCGGTATTCCAACCGCTTAAGGGCTTCGACCAGCACAGGGGCTGCCTCATGATCCGACAATATGCCTACGATCCCACACATGTCTGCCTCACTTTCTGTGTTTGGCCCGGAGCGTTTCCATCAACATGGCACCGAAACCTTTTTTATTCGTTTGCTTTGATCGCGCGATCGCCAGGTCGCCCGGCGGCACATCTTCAGTGATGACCGAGCCTGCCGCGGTCACGGCGGCCTCACCCACCGACACAGGGGCCACCATCAGCGTGTTCGACCCCACAAAGGCGCCCGCGCCGATCTGGGTCTTGTGCTTGCCCACACCGTCGTAATTGCAGGTGATCGCCCCGGCGCCAATGTTCGCCCCCGCCCCGACGGTTGCATCGCCCAGATAGCTCAGGTGGTTGGCCTTGGCGCCTTCCGCGAGGCTGGCGTTCTTGATTTCCACGAAATTGCCGACCCTGGCGCGCGCGCCAATCTCAGCTCCCGGCCGCAGCCGCGCATAGGGCCCGACGACGGCACCAGCAGCCACGCGCGCCCCTTCCAGATGCGAAAACGCCCGGATCACCGCCCCACTTTCCACCTGCACGTCGGGGCCGAAGACCACATTGGGCTCCACCCGCACATCCGCTGCCAGGGCCGTGTCATGGGAAAAGTAAACCGTCTGGGGCGCCTCAAGCGTTACCCCGCCCAGCATGGCCGCCTTGCGCGCGCGGGTCTGAAAAACCGCCTCGGCCGCGGCCAGATCGGCGCGCGAGTTCACGCCCAGCGTTTCGTCTTCATCGCAGCGCACCACGCGTGTGGTCAGGCCCTTGTCGCGGGCCAGCCCGGGCAGGTCGGTCAGGTAGTATTCGCCCGCCGCATTGGCATTGTCCAATCGCGCGACCAGATCAAACACGACCCCTGTGTCCCCCATCATCACGCCAGAATTGCACAAGGTCACCGCGCGCTCGGCCTCGCTCGCGTCGTTGTATTCAACGATCCGCTCCAGCACGTCGCCATCTGTGATCAACCGGCCGTATTTGGCCGGATCCGCCGCATCAAACCCCAAGACCACCAGATCGGCGCCTTGGCCGAGGGCCTCGGCCATCGCAGCCAAGGTCTCGGGCCGAATAAAGGGTGTGTCGCCGTAAAGGATAAGCGTTTGACCGCCCGCGTCCGCCAACAGGGGGGCGGCTTGTGCCACCGCATGCCCCGTGCCCAGCCGGTCGGCCTGCAGCACCGTCTCAACACCGGGATCATCCGCGCGCGCGGCCGCCTCAACCGCCTCGGCGCCATTGCCGACCACGACCACTTTGCGCTCCAGATCCAGCCCCCGGGCCGCATCGAGCGCATGCAAAAACAGCGCGCGCCCCGCGACCGCGTGCAGAACCTTAGGGCGGTCCGACTTCATGCGTTTGCCTTGGCCAGCCGCCAGAAGAACAAGCTGTGTCGCCATATCTGCTCTTTTCTTTGTTAACCCCACGTTTTACGGACTGACCCGCGTCTGGCAAGACCCAGCCGTTCACCGGATATGACAGGGTGTTTCATTTACCATGGGCGCAAAGACGATCGTTTTCGACCTTGATGGCACATTGGCGGACACCTCCGCCGACCTGATCGCGGCGGCGAACTGGTGCTTTGAAGACCTCGGCCTTGGCGCGGTTTTGGACCCTGCCACGGATGCCGCCACCGCCCTGCGTGGCGGGCGGGCGATGCTGAAGCTGGGGTTTTCGCGGGTCGATGCCGGTGCAGGGACGGCTGAGATTGACCGGCAGTACCCAAAGCTACTGGCCGCTTATGCCGATTGCATCGACCGCGAGACCACGCTTTACCCCGGGGCCATCGCCGCGATTGAGAGCTTGCGCGCCCAAGGCTGGAAGACGGCCATTTGCACCAACAAACCTGAAGGTCTGGCCGAAACCCTGATGGGCCGGCTGGGCGTGCGGGACCTGTTTGGGTCGCTCATCGGGGCCGACACATTGGCCACTCGCAAACCCGATGCGGCCCCTTATGTGGCGTCCGTCGAACAGGCAGGCGGCAGCGTCGCGCGCTCGCTCCTGATCGGCGATACCATCACCGACCGCGACACCGCCCGGGCGGCAGGTGTGCCCGTTGTGCTGGTCACCTTCGGGCCCGCAGGTGGCGATATGGCCGCTTTGACCCCCGACGCGCTTTTGGCCGCCTATGACGATTTGCCCGACCTGGCCGACGCGCTCGTTCCTTGACCGGGCCGATGCGCCCCGGCACTCTTACGCCATGACGGAAATGTTCGAAAAATCCTTCACCCAGCAGGCGCCGATCCCCGAAGACGGGATTGTCGCGGCGGTTGAGATCATGCGCTCGGGCAAGCTGCACCGGTACAATACCGCCCCCGGCGAAGTGTCTGAGACCGAGCATCTGGAGGCGGAATTTGCCGCCCTGACAGGGGCGAAATACGCGCTGGCCGTGACCTCAGGCGGATATGCGATGCGCATTGCCCTGCGCGCTTTGGGTGTGGGCCCGGGCGATAAGGTTTTGTCGAACGCGTTTACGCTGGCGCCGGTGCCGGGGGCGATCAACGCGGTGGGGGCTCAGCCGGTTTTCGTGGGCGTCACCCCGGATTTGACCATCGACCTGGACGATCTCGCCGCCAAGGCCGACCAGGCCGATGTCCTGCTGCTATCCCACATGCGCGGGCATATCGCCGATATGGACGCGCTGATGGCGATTGCGGCGGACCACAACCTGACCGTGGTGGAAGATTGCGCCCACACCATGGGGGCGGCCTGGCGCGGCACACCGTCGGGGCGTCACGGCGTGATCGGCTGCTATTCCACCCAGACTTACAAGCATGCCAATTCGGGCGAGGGTGGCTTTGCCATCACCGATGACCCGGACCTTGCCGCCAAGATGATCCTGATGTCGGGCAGCTACATGCTCTATGACCGGCACGGGGCCGCGCCCGAGCCAGACGTGATCGCCGCCCATGCGGGCGAGGCGCCCAACATGTCGGGGCGCATGGACAACCTGCGCGCGGCGATCCTGCGCCCGCAACTTCGCGCGCTGGCCGACAATGCGGCGCAGTACAACGCGCTTTACGCCGTGATTGAAGCGGGCCTTGCCGGCACGCCGGGCCTGACCCTGATCGACCGGCCCGCCCAAGAACACTTCGTCGCCTCGTCGTTCCAATTCCTGCTTCTCGATTGGCCCGATGCGGCGATCATGGCCGTGGTGGACCGCGCCAAAGCCCGTGGGGTAGAACTCAAATGGTTCGGCGCCGACCGGCCCCAGGGCTTCACATCCGTTTATTCCCATTGGGACTTCGCCAAGCCTACGCCCATGCCCGCGTCTGACCGTGTCCTGAAGGGCGTGATGGACCTGCGCCTGCCGCTGACCTTCACCGCAGACGACGCCGCCCTGATCGCGCGGATTATCGCCGACGAAGTCACCCGGGCCGCGCCGCATCTCGCCGCGGAATAGCCCTTCGCTATCGGATAACTTGCTGCGGCCACGTCGGCGTTATTCCTTATCCCTGCTTTGTTGATCACGCCTGGGGGGCAAGACAACAAAACAGGATGCCTCCTATGTTCAAGATCGTCGGATTGATCGCTGCGGCAGTTTTCATCGCCACCGGCATCGCAGAGGGTGCAGAGCCCGCGCCCATGTGCCAAGACAGGGCATGCGCCGCCATCGCCTCTCCCGCCCGATGATCCTGGGCCTGATCCTGCTTCTGGGCATGGCCACGACCCTTGGGCTGTCGGCGGGGCTGTGGGTGGTGCGCCTGGATGAAACCCGCGTGATCAACCGGCTGGCGGCAGACTACGTCGAAGCGGGCGGGCGGGCCGAAGACTGCACCGCGCGACCGGGTGTCGAGCCCGTCTGGATCGTTGTGACCTGCGGGTCGGGGTTTGAACGCGCCGTCAACCGGTTTGGTGTCACGGTGCGGCTTGACCAGACGTTGCCCGAAACCTGAATCCCGAAACCTGAAACACCAAATCATGGCGGAGCGCGCGCTGCCTTCCTATATCTGTCCCATGACATTGGCTTTCCGTCTGGCTTCCCGTTTTGCGCTGGGCCTCAGCGCAGCCGTCACGTTCGCAGGCCCTTCCGCGGCGACCGACACGCTTGAGCGCTACGTGGCCACCTATGGCCCGCGCCTTGAAATCTGCATCTTCGATTCCGATCCCGCCACGATGGCCGATTGCAAAGGGGCGCTGTCGCAGATCTGCTCTCAGACAGAAGCGGGCGGGGACACGACCCTTGGCATGGTCGATTGCATGGCCGCCGAAACCCGCGTCTGGGATGACTACCTTAACCGCGAATACCAGGCCACCTTGGCCTGGGCGGCAGAGATGGACGCGCTCGAAGGCGTCGCAGACACGGGCTTTCCCAGCCTGCGCGACGCGGTGCGCAGCGCCCAACGCATCTGGATCGATTTTCGCGACGCCGAATGCCTTGTCGATTACGCGGTCTGGGGCCGGGGCTCGATGCGCAACATCGCAGGTGCCTCCTGCCAGATGGAGATGACCGCCGACCGCACGATCCATTTGCGCAGCCTCAGGGAGCGAACCCAATGACCGACCTGCCGAGCGATCTGGTCGCGCGCATCCTTGCCGAACAGGACGCCTACCGCGCCGCGCCGCCTTCGGCACTGCCACGAATGCTTCATTCCCTGGCCCGGCCAATGGGCGCGCTGACCCACCGGCTGATCCCGACCGAAGCGGTCGAAGCGGCTTTGCTCGGGGCCGATTGGGCGGCCTCGGCCACCATCCGCAACGCGGCGATTTCCCATGATTTCGCCGATCTTGCCGCATGTGAGGCTGCCGCGACAGATGTGCGCCGCTGGGCCATCGGCTATGCCGCGACGGGCGGCGGGGCTGCGGGCGCGTTCGGGGTGTTCGGGCTGGCGGCGGATATTCCCACCACGATCACCCTGGCGCTGCGCACCGCGCGCCTGACGGGGCTGTGCTACGGGTTTGGTGGCGGGGAGACATCCGAGCGGGTGTTCATCCTTGATATCCTGCAACTGGCCGGCGCCAATTCGGCGGCTGAAAAACGCGCGATCCTCGACCGAATGGACCGCGACCGCGATGACGTATCGGCTGAGACCTGGACCAATATCGTCAAGCTGACAGGCCAGGCCGCCGGAACCCATGCCGCGATGCACCGGGTGGCCGCCACCCTCGGGGTCAACCTGTCGGCGCGCAAGATCGGCCAATTGGCCCCGGTGATCGGCGCGGCGGTGGGGGCAGGCGTCGGCGCATCGTTCCAAAATGATGTCGCCGAGGCCGCGCGCCACGCCTACCGCGCACGCTGGCTGGCCGTGAACGAAGGCCTGATCGAAGGCGCGGCCCAAACCCCCTGAAGCCAAGCCACAAAAAGGGGCCGCCCGAAAGCGACCCCAAAAGGTGCTGACCTGTCAGTTACGCACGTTTGCGGCGCATCGCACCAAAGGCCGCAACCCCACCGATTAACAACAAACCCGACGCGGGCAGAGGCACCGGTGTCAGACCCGGCGTGCCACCACCGCCGCCGGTCCCACCGCCATTGCCCGGATCGGGGTCGGGATCAGGATCAGGATCGATCGAGATCAGACCCGTGATCCCGGTATTTGCCAACAAGCCGACATTGCCGGGCGTGTTAGGGCCGATCACATTGCCAAACTCAAATTCAGAGTTGGCCTGCGCCAGACCTTGCTGGACCGCAAGATCCAGGTCTGTCCCGCTGAACTTGTCAGGTGACAGTCCCACCACGAATTGCAACAAGAGATCACCGACCATGCCCTGTGCGAAGATGGTGTCATAAATCACGCCGGCGACGGTCGTGTTGTCACCCACCCAAATGCGGGCATTGGTCGCCACGGCGTCAAGGCCGATTGAGGCTACAGAAATGCCGAGACTTGTCAGCGCGAAGGACTCAATCGCCCCGCCGCTCACGTCGATCTCCGTGGGCACAGGAATGCTCATCGACCCGACCGCATCATCCTCACCGATGAGCGTCACCACCATCTGCGTTCCAATCGCAGCAGGTGAAAAGCCGTTCGCGTCGACCACGTCACCTTCGAACGTCGCCGTGACCGTGGCCGCCGACGCCATACTGGCAAACATGCCCGCGGTCAGGAACGCGCCCGCCGCGGCAGATAGAATTTTCATGGATTATCCCCCAACTAAAAAATCGGCGTCTCACACACGCCTAGGCCAATGGTTTACAAAGCATTTTCATCGGTCAACGTTGCTGTGCGCGGTTTTGCGTACCGAAAAAGCACGCAAGCCGGAGAATCCGGGCGAAAGGTTTGAAAACCAGGGTTTCCGCTGGGTAAATTTTTCACTTCGAAAAAACGCGCTCGGCGCTCAATCCGCCATTTTCCAGGTGTTTGAGCACTCTGCCGCCTCTGGCTGGGCGCGATACGATTCGATCAACCGGTCCATCGCTTGCCGCGTGATCCGCTTGTGATCCTCGCTTAAGCCCAGTGACGCGACCATCTTCCAATGGCCATACATCAGACTGACAAAGACGAAAGACAGCTGTTCGCAGGCGGGCAGGGGGATTTCAGGATATTCCTGTCGCAGCTCGTGGCTGATAACATGGCCCAGAAGAGTATACTGCTGACGCAGGTTCGTCTTCACACGATCAGACCGGGTCGCCAGCGACAGCAAGGCATCATAGACCTGATCGTCGCGGGGCTTGCGCGGCGCGTCGAGAAGATCGAAGTAAAAGTCCAAAAACAGCGCAATCCGGTCCGGACCCTGCCGTTCTGCCATGCCGCCGATCAGGGCTTCGCGGTACACACGCGCGATTTGGTCGCACAGCGCGATCATCAGATCGTCGGGGTCCGGGAAATAATAGCGGACAAGTTGGCGCGTGGTGCCTGCAGCCTTTGCAACTTTGTTGTAAGACAGATGCTCAAGCCCTTCGGCCATGAGAACCTCAAAAGCGCCGTCCACGATGGACGCTTCACGATTATCGTCTGCCACCTTATCACTCCAGTCAGACCAGGCTCAAATCAGTGCCGTCTCCGAAACCCACGGTTTTTTTGGACCTGAGCGTTGCGCGATTACCCAGCGTTAACAAGGTTGCGCTAAGAGAATTTGCGAAACGAAAAATCAGGGTGCGGCAAAGGCGCGGCAGTGGGGCCGTTGACCGCCTTGCGCGGTCGCCGTAGACACAACCAACACCTACCGAATGAGGCCCTGCGTTGGACGAGCTTCTCAGTGAATACCTGCCGATCCTGATTTTCCTCGGCGTGTCCGTGGGGTTGGCCTTGATCCTTGTGCTGGCCGCGGTGGTGCTGGCCGTGTCCAACCCCGACCCCGAAAAGGTCTCGGCCTATGAATGCGGCTTTAATGCCTTTGACGATGCGCGCATGAAATTCGACGTCCGGTTTTATCTCGTGTCGATCCTGTTCATCATCTTCGACCTTGAGATCGCGTTTCTCTTCCCCTGGGCCACGGCCTTTCCAACCCTGTCTAACACCGCCTTCTGGTCGATGATGGTGTTCCTGTTGGTCCTGACCATCGGCTTTATCTACGAGTGGAAAAAGGGCGCGATGACTTGGGAATAGCGCCCTTTTGCGCGGTGGTCTCAGCCGTTGATATCTGCCGCATCTAGGAAAGACCCGACGCGATGGCCCGCTTGTATGAAAGCCGCAAACGCATCCTTGTGACGGGCGGGGCCGGATTTTTGGGCTCGCATTTGGTCGATCGGCTGTTGGGGCAGGGGCATGAGGTGTTGTGCGTCGACAACCTGTTTACCGGGACAAAGCGCAATATCGAACATCTGCATGGTCATCCACGGTTCGAATTCATGCGCCACGATGTGACCTTTCCGCTCTATGTGGAAGTCGACGAGATCTACAACCTCGCCTGTCCGGCCTCGCCCGTGCACTACCAGCACGACCCGGTGGCGACGACGAAAACCTCCGTGCACGGGGCGATCAACATGCTGGGGCTGGCCAAACGGCTGAAATGCCGGATCCTGCAGGCGTCCACGTCTGAGGTTTACGGCGACCCGACCGTCCACCCCCAGACCGAGGATTACTGGGGCAACGTCAATCCCATTGGGGTGCGCTCGTGCTATGACGAAGGCAAACGCTGCGCTGAAACCCTGTTTTTCGATTATCACCGCCAGGAAAGGCTGGAGATAAAAGTGGCGCGTATTTTCAACACCTACGGGCCGCGCATGCACCATGCCGATGGGCGGGTGGTGTCCAATTTCATCGTCCAGGCCCTGCAGGGGGCGCCGATTTCCATCTACGGCGACGGGTCGCAGACCCGGTCGTTCTGCTATGTCGATGATCTGGTGGATGGTTTGATCGCGCTGATGGGATCTGACGCGGACATCACCGGCCCGATCAACTTGGGCAATCCGGTGGAATTCACCATTCGCTCCCTGGCCGAAGCGGTCCTTGAAAAGACGGGGTCGCGGTCCGAACTGGTGACGCGAGACCTGCCGACCGATGACCCCCAGCAGCGCAAACCCGACATCACACTTGCCGAAACATGTCTTGGCTGGTCGCCCACAATCCCGCTTGACCAGGGGCTTGGGTCTACGATCTCTTATTTTCAGGACCGGTTAACCGAGTTGCGGGCAGAAACGTAAACCAGCCGCCTGGGCCGTGATGCCGCGTTGCCAATGCGGCCGGGATGGCCTAGCCAAGTCGAAACAGCGAAAGGTGCCGACGACATGTCACTCGCTACGACAGATACGACTGCCGGGATCAACACCGCAGGCGCTGACAAAGACGCCTCGACCCGGGCGCTCAATGCCGAACTTCAGGACAAGGGCTTTCTTGTCACGTCCTCTGACGCGTTGATCAACTGGGCGCGCACGGGGTCGCTGCACTGGATGACCTTTGGGCTGGCCTGCTGCGCGGTTGAGATGATGCACACCTCGATGCCGCGCTATGACGCCGAACGCTTCGGGATTGCGCCGCGCGCCTCGCCTCGGCAATCGGACGTGATGATCGTGGCCGGCACGCTGACCAACAAGATGGCGCCGGCCCTGCGCAAGGTCTACGACCAGATGGCCGAGCCGCGCTACGTGATCTCGATGGGGTCATGTGCGAACGGCGGCGGCTATTACCACTACAGCTACTCGGTCGTGCGCGGCTGTGACCGGATCGTGCCGGTGGACATCTACGTCCCCGGCTGTCCGCCCACCGCAGAGGCGCTTTTGTACGGGATCCTTCAGCTGCAACGCAAAATCCGCCGCACCGGAACGATTGTGAGATAGCCATGGCCGCCGACCCCCATGAACTGGGCACCCATATCGAAGCCCGCCGCCCCGATTGCGTCTTGTCGTGGGAGGTCTCTCACGGCGAGTTGAGCGTCACGGTCGCCCCCGCCTCGCTTGTCAGCTTCACCGAGTTCTTGCAGACCGACCGGACCTGCCGGTTCTCCACGCTGGTGGACATCACGGGCGTCGATTATCCCGAACGCGAGGTGCGCTTCGACGTCGTCTATCACTACCTGTCGATGTACGAAAACCACCGCATCCGTATCAAAACCGCCGTGCGCGAAGACGAAATGCTGCCCTCGCTTACGGGGCTGATCCCCGCGGCCAATTGGTTCGAACGCGAGGTTTTCGATATGTTCGGCATCTACTTCAAAGGCCACCCAGATCTGCGCCGGCTCCTGACCGATTACGGCTTTCGCGGTCATCCCTTGCGCAAGGATTTCCCCACCACGGGCTATTCCGAAGTCCGCTATGACGACGTTGAAAAGCGCGTGGTCTATGAACCGGTCAGCCTGGTGCAGGAATACCGTCAGTTCGACTTCATGAGCCCCTGGGAAGGCGCCGACTACATCCTGCCCGGCGATGAAAAGGGCGACGAAAAGGGTGGCGAAACATCACAAGGGGCCAAAGGATGAACCCCGTCGTGCTGTTCTTTGTCGTGGGCGCCTTGCTTGTCGTCCCGTTTTGGAAGCTTTTGCCGCGCTACGGGATCAACAAGTACTTCGCGATCATGGCGTTTCTGCCTGCCGTCGCCCTCATCTTGTTGTGGATCATCGCCTTCAAGGATGACATCGAAGGGCTCTAGCATGGGCGCGGGCACGATTTTGTTCTGCGTCGGTGCGACCAAGGCGGGCACGGGCTGGCTTTATGAACGTTTGGCCGAACACCCCGATTGCCACTTCCGGTCGATTAAGGAACTCCACTACTTTTCGGCGCTGGAAAACGGCACGCTCGACCGCGAAATCTCCAAACACGAAAACCGCCAGGCGGTGCTGGCCAAAAAGGTCGAAGCCGCCGGGCCTCGCAAGGCGCTGGGCGAGGCGTTGCGCCTGCAAGACCGGACCGAATGGTTGGGCGTGCTGACCCGCGGCGAGGATACGCGCGCCTATCTCACCTATCTCAATGGCGGGCGCACCACCGAAGCCGTCGTCGGCGATATCACCCCGGCCTATGCGCTGTTGCCCGGAACCCGTCTGAAACAGATGGCCGCACTGACCCCCAAGGTGCGGTTTGTCTATGTCCTGCGCGATCCGGTGGACCGCATCTGGTCGCATATCCGCATGATTGCGGCGCGCCGTGAGCCGTCCGGCGAGGTGACGGCGGACCGCGCAGGCCGCATTTTGCGCCGCACCCTGCGCGGTCAGGAAAGCCAGATCGCGCGTCGGTCGGACTATGCCGGCAACCTTGCACGGCTTGGCAACGCGGTGGGCGACGCGCTTTGTGTCCCCTTCTATGAAGACCTGTTTTCAGGGCGCGGTCTGGCGCAAATTGCCGATCATCTGGGCATCGGGCCGTTTCGGGGTCCAATTGACGCAGTTGTTCATCCCGGCCAGGCGTTAGAGTTATTGCCTGAGCAACGTCTGGCGCTTAGAGATTGGCTGGCGCCTCAATATGAATACGTGGAACGTGAGCTTGGGCCGGTGCCCGACGCCTGGCGGTAAGGGAACAAAGTGATGGATGGACGCGGTTTTGAAGATGCCCTGACCGGCGAACAGAAGATCCGCAATTTCAATCTGAACTTCGGGCCTCAGCACCCCGCGGCCCACGGCGTGCTGCGTCTGGTGCTGGAACTCGACGGCGAGATTGTCGAACGCTGCGACCCCCATATCGGCCTGTTGCACCGTGGCACCGAAAAGCTGATGGAAAGCCGCACCTACCTGCAGAACCTGCCCTACTTCGACCGGCTCGATTACGTGGCCCCCATGAACCAGGAACACGCCTGGTGTCTGGCGATTGAAAAGCTCACCGGCACGCCGGTGCCACGCCGCGCCTCGCTGATCCGGGTTTTGTATTCCGAGATTGGCCGCGTTCTGAACCACCTGTTGAACGTGACCACCCAGGCGCTGGATGTGGGCGCGCTGACCCCGCCGCTTTGGGGCTTTGAAGAGCGCGAAAAGCTGATGGTGTTTTACGAACGCGCCTGCGGGGCGCGGCTTCACGCGGCCTATTTCCGCCCCGGCGGGGTGCACCAGGACCTGCCGCCGGATCTTCTGGATGATATTGAGACCTGGGCGGGCGAGTTCCCGAAAGTCCTCGACGATATCGACGGTCTTTTGACCGAGAACCGGATTTTCAAGCAGCGCAATGCCGATATCGGTGTGGTCACCGAGCAAGACATCCTCGATTGGGGCTATTCGGGCGTGATGGTGCGCGGCTCTGGCCTGGCGTGGGATTTGCGCCGCGCGCAGCCTTACGAATGCTATGACGAATTTGATTTCCGGGTGCCCGTGGGCAAAAACGGCGATTGTTATGACCGCTACCTCTGCCGGATGGCGGAAATGCGCGAAAGCGTGCGCATCATCCTGCAGGCGATCGAAAAACTCCGCGCCCCCGAAGGGCAGGGCGACATCATGGCCCGGGGCAAGATCACGCCGCCCAAACGCGGTGACATGAAAACCTCGATGGAAGCGCTGATCCACCATTTCAAACTTTACACCGAAGGCTTCCATGTGCCTGCGGGTGAGGTTTATGCCGCCGTCGAAGCTCCCAAGGGCGAATTTGGCGTCTATCTGGTGGCCGATGGCACCAACAAACCCTACCGCGCCAAGCTGCGCGCGCCGGGGTTTTTGCACCTGCAATCGATGGATTACATCGCGGGCGGCCACCAATTGGCCGATGTCGCGGCCATCATCGGCACCATGGATGTCGTGTTCGGAGAGATTGACCGCTAGACGAAGCACACCATGGAATTCAATACCTTTACACTCGCCCTTCTTGTCGTTGTCCCGATTGCCCTGTCGCTCGGGGTGATGCTGCTGACCAAGAAACGGTTTGGCAATGTGGCAGCCTTTATTATTGGGGTGGCGGTGCTGGCCCTGTCGGCTTGGGCGGCCCTCAACTGGGCCGTTGCGGGTTAACGGGCCGTGGGGTGTGGCATGCGCTTGAAACCGCTTGCGTTTCAGTCCACCAACACACATCAGATGTCGAAACGACCCGACCTGTGCCCAGGGTCAGAAAAGGGAAACGATGCTTCGCAGATTGCACCCTGACCAGCCCGACACCTTCGCTTTCACGCCCGCCAATCTGGCCTGGGCGCAAGCGCAGATCACCAAATACCCCGAAGGCCGCCAGGCCAGCGCGATCATCCCGTTGTTGTGGCGCGCTCAGGAACAGGAAGGCTGGCTGTCGCGCCCGGCGATGGAACACATCGGCGAGATGCTCGATATGGCCTATATCCGGGTGCTGGAAGTCGCGACATTCTACTTCATGTTCCAACTGCAACCTGTTGGGTCAACGGCCCATATTCAGGTCTGCGGCACCACGTCCTGCATGATCTGCGGGGCCGAAGATCTGATCGCGGTGTGCAAAGACAAGATCGCCGCAGAGCCCCATGACATTTCCGCTGATGGCAAACTCAGCTGGGAAGAGGTTGAATGCCTCGGCGCCTGCGCCAACGCGCCCATGGCCCAGATCGGCAAGGATTACTACGAAGACCTGACCGCAGAGCGTTTCGGCGAGATCATTGAGCACTTGCGCGCCGGGGACGTGCCGCGCCCGGGCCCGCAAAACGGGCGCTACGCCGCCGAACCGGCCGGTGGGGCCACCAGCCTTGCCCCCACCGGTACGCCGGCCGATGGCAACGCCTCGGTCTCACTGGCCCTGGCCATTGGCGACACGGTCAAGCGGATCGACGGGACCGAAGTGCCGCTGACCGCGCCCTGGCAGGGCAGCCCCAAGGCTGACGTTGCGGCAACGCCAAAAGCGGCGCCCGCTGCCAAACCTGCCCCCGCACAGGCGTCCGCCCCGGCGGACAAGCCTGAAGCCCTCGATGGGCCGCGCGGTGGCGCCGCAGATGACCTCAAACGCATCAAAGGTGTCGGGCCCAAGCTTGAGAAGTTGTTGCATTCGTTGGGGATTTTCCATTTCGACCAGATTGCTCAGTGGACCGACCGCGAGCTTGCCTGGATCGACGACAACCTCGAAGGGTTCAAAGGCCGGGCCACGCGTGACGAATGGGTCGCGCAAGCCAAAACCTTTGCATCCGGGGGTGCGACATAATTTACCACCCCCCAAAAAACCTGCTATGAGGATTCGGGCGAAAAGAATTTTAGGAGAACGCTGCCATGTCGAAACAAACGCAAGGGTCCATGCTGCTGGTCGGAGCGATATCCGGCGGGATCGGCGTGGTGGCCTTCGTCGCACTCCTTGCGATCGGGAAGTTCACATTCAGCCCCGCTTTGTTTTTGGCGTTATTGGTTGCATTCGCGGTCGCGATGTTCCTGTTTGTGGCGTTCCACAATCCCAACGGCGCGCTCGGATCGGCAGAGGCGCCCAAGGCGGCCGCACCCGTGGCCACGCCGGTGGCCGCTCCGGCCCCGACACCGGCGCCAGCGCCAGAGCCAACACCAGAGCCAACACCAGAGCCAGAACCAGCTCCTGAGCCGGTCCCCGAGCCCACCCCAGCACCGGCCCCAGCGCCCGAACCGACACCTGAACCGGTTGCGGCAACGGGCGAAGACTACGACGGCGACGGTGTGGTCGAAGGCAAGGATGAAGGCACGCGGCCGGCAGCCCTCGACGGGCCCCGCGGCGGCAAAGCCGACGACCTCAAGAAAATCAAGGGTGTCGGGCCGAAAATGGAAAAGCTCTGTAACTCGCTGGGCTTTTACCACTTCGATCAGATCGCATCCTGGACCCCTGACGAGGTTGCCTGGGTCGATGCCAACCTCGAAGGGTTCAAAGGCCGCGTGACCCGTGACACATGGGTGGACCAGGCCAAGCTTCTGGCCGCCGGCGGCGAGACGGCGTTTTCGAAAAAGGTTGATAAGGGCGACGTTTACTAAGGGTGTGTAAGAGACCGCAGCGCCGGTCATCGGCGCGCGGGACCAAAAAGCGGCAAAGACCGCATGGGAACCGGCACGAACAGGGGCAAATTGCCCCATGAACCCCGAGGGAGACATGAGCGACGAACGCAGTACGGATGTTCATCTGTCCCGGCAAGCACGGATCGCCTCGATTGTCATCGCTTTGACAATGATCCTGTGGATGGCGGCGCAATGGATTGGCGGCCAGATCGGGCTTGAGACACGATTTGTGTACCTGTTCGATCTTGCCGCATTGGCGGCCCTGGCCTGGGCGCTTATTGTAACCTGGCACGTGTGGCGCAAACGCCGAAACGGCTAGAACAAGGTGATGGGCAGCATGCTCGAAGACAAAGACCGGATATTCACCAATATCTACGGTTTCGAAAGCCGTGACCTTGCCGGTGCCAAAGCGCGCGGCCACTGGGACGCGACCAAGGGCATCCTCGATAAGGGGCGCGACTGGATCATCGACCAGATGAAGGCCTCTGGCCTGCGCGGCCGGGGCGGTGCGGGCTTCCCCACGGGGCTGAAATGGTCGTTCATGCCCAAAGAAAGCGACGGTCGCCCGGCCTATCTGGTCGTGAATGCCGACGAATCAGAACCGGGCACCTGCAAAGACCGCGAAATCATGCGCCATGACCCGCACACGCTGGTCGAGGGCTGCCTGATTGCGTCCTTCGCGATGCAGGCCCATGCCTGCTACATCTACATCCGCGGCGAATACATCCGCGAAAAAGAGGCGCTGCAGGCCGCGATTGACGAAGCCTATGACGCAGGGCTCGTGGGCAAGAACGCCTGCAAATCGGGCTATGATTTCGACATCTATCTGCACCATGGGGCGGGGGCCTACATTTGCGGTGAAGAAACCGCGCTGATCGAAAGCCTTGAGGGCAAAAAGGGCATGCCCCGGATGAAACCGCCGTTTCCGGCCGGTGCGGGGCTTTATGGCTGCCCGACCACGGTGAACAACGTCGAATCCATCGCTGTTGTGCCCACGATCCTGCGCCGTGGCCCGGACTGGTTTGCAGGTTTTGGTCGGCCCAACAACGCCGGCACCAAGCTTTTTGCGATCTCGGGCCATGTGAACACGCCGTGTGTCGTCGAAGAGGCGATGTCGATCTCGTTTCAAGAGCTGATCGAGCGGCATTGCGGTGGCATTCGCGGCGGCTGGGACAACCTGAAAGCGGTGATCCCCGGTGGGTCCTCGGTGCCCTGTCTGCCCGGCAAGATCATGCAAGAAGACGCGATCATGGATTTTGATTGGCTGCGCGAACAACGCTCAGGCCTCGGGACGGCCGCGGTCATCGTGATGGATCAGCAGACCGATATCATCAAAGCGATCTGGCGGTTGTCGAAGTTTTACAAGCACGAATCCTGCGGCCAGTGCACGCCCTGCCGTGAAGGCACCGGCTGGATGATGCGGGTGATGGACCGGCTCGTGACGGGCGAGGCTGAACCTGAAGAGATCGATATGCTTCTGGATGTCACCAAACAGGTCGAAGGCCACACGATTTGCGCGCTGGGCGATGCCGCGGCCTGGCCCATTCAGGGGCTGATCTGCCACTTCCGCGATGAGATTGAGGACCGCATAAAGGCAAAACGCACCGGTAAGGTGTCCGCCGTCGCGGCGGAGTGAGACGGCAGTATCAAAGGCGCAGTGAAGGTCCGGTTTGAGCCCATCGCCACCGATGCTGCGAATTGGACCTGTCGCGGTTTGATGCCGCTCCATTGATAGAATTTATTGCAACAAAGGAGACCGACTGTTGGACTGAAACGAACGGACGAATTCTGGCAAGATGCGGTGCGAATCGCGCTGACAGGTGGGCTAACGCGTAAGCAAGTGGCTGATGATTTGGGTGTCGGGATGTCGACGCTGAACAAATGGATCACGGCGCATCGAGACACGAACGTGGCTTCACATGAGGACTTAGGCCGCGCCAAAGAGAATGATCGGCTTCGACGTGAGATCCGGCATCTCAAGGAGGACAGGGAGATACAAAAAGAGGCCACCCAGTTATTCGCGGGCCTAAAGCGATGAGATTTAGGTTTGTCGAAGAACACAGGCGCACCTTCCCAGCCAACCGGCTATGTGAGGTCGTCGGCGTTAGCACACGGGGTCTACGGGCGTTCCGCAACCGTCCAGCCAGCCGCAAGCAACGATCTGATCTGGTCACGTAGGCACACATCAAAGAACAATCCCGTCTCAGCTTGGGCAGCTATGGCAGGCCGCGGATGACCGAAGAGTTGAAGGAGATCGGCCTAAACGTCGGTCATCGCCGTTTGGGCGGTTTGATGCGCCAGAACGGAATCTCCGTCGTCAGAACAAGCAAACATAAGGTGACAGCGGATAGCGATCACAGGTTCAACATTTCACCCAACCTGCTTGACCGTGACTTTGTGGCAAACAAGCCCAATCAGAAATGGGCTGGTGATAATAGCTATATCTGGACACGTGAGGGTTGGCTGTATCTCGCCGTGATCCTCAACCTGCATTCAAGGCGGGTCATTGGCTAGGCTGTCTCGAACCGGATGAAACGGGACCTCGCGATCCGGGCGTTGAAGATGGCCACAGCATTCCGGCAACCGCCCAAAGGCTGCATCCATCATACGGATCGTGGCTCGCAAGACTGTTCTCACGACGATCAGAAGATCCTGCGCCAACATGGCTTTAAGGCGTTGATGTCAGGGAAAGGCAATTGCTACGACAATGCCGCCGTCGAGACCTTCTTCAAGACCATCAAGGCTGAAACGATCTGGCGGCATTCCTGGGAGACACGGCGCAATGCGGAAATGGCCATCCTCGAATACATCAATGGGTTCTGTAACCCGCGACGTCGTCACTCAGCACTGGGCTAGAAAAGTCTGGTCGCTTTCGAATGGAAAGTGGCCTAAACGAGCACTTGGGTTGGCACAAACGCGCGACAGGTCCAAAGCGCTCGATCGTCCGCTTTTAACTCGGACATTGCTTCAGAATAGTCCGAGTAGACATTCCTCAAATCCATACCTGGTGGTGACGGCTCAAATCCGATGACCCCTTCTGCCTTCATCGCTCGCTGAAAGCAGACGAGATTGAGCGTTCGACAGGCTTAAGTAAATAGGCAAGCATCGAGCGCTCGCGTGTGACGACTTCTGCAGTCAATGCCATGCCTGCTCTAATGCGATTACTCAGCGCAGAAAAGGACGGATCGTCTTCGTTAAGTTCAACGGTTGCGCGGAAATAGTCCTCGCCAAGATCGCGATCGTAGACTCGGTTTGGAGAGATGCTTACAATCTCCCCGACGAGTGGTTCCGTTGACCGGGTATCAAAGGTTTCAAGGCGCAATTGGACCGACATGCCTGTAGAGATATGGCCTATCTCTCGTGTCGGCAGGCGCAACACTGCAATCAAGGAGTCGCCGGTCGGCAATAGTTCAAACAGTTGTTCGCCGCGGTCGATGACTTCACCCTGGTTCGGAAAGCCGACGGAGTGGATGCGTCCATCGGTTGGGGCAATGATCTCAAGGCCTGCAATCCGCTCGGCAAGCGTGCGCCGCTGTGCATGTTTGAGCGCCAACTGTTGCGACACCTCGAAATGGCGCTCAACATGGAGTTCTTTCAACGTCAGCCTATCGTTGGTCAACTTAGCACGCAGCGTAGATATCTCTTTTTCCGTAGCTGACAGGCTGAGTTCGAAGTTGTGCAACTGGTCTACAACAGCCGAAAGCGCGTCCTTGCTTGCGGTCAACTGCGCACGGGTCGCGAGGCCTTTTTCGAAGAGCGACGTGGTATCTGCCACCTGCGTCGTCTTGGCATCGACCTGGGTTTGCAGGCGAGCCATCGCGGCAAGGTGCCGCTCTGCATCCCGTGCAAGCTGGTCCAAGGTATTCAGATCGCTATCTTGCCGCGCTTGAAATGTCCTTAGTGTTGACAATGCATAGGTAAGGTCTCCGTTCTCAGAAACCGGTTTCGGCACTTGGTCCGTTTCGTTCGCTAATTGATCCAGAACAAATGCGGAATTGCGTTCTTGCTCGCGCAACGCTCTTATTTCTTCTTTGATTGTCAACTCTTGTTGGGACAATTCAATGGAGTTCAACGTAGCCAACACTTGGCCTTCGGTTACAACGTCCCCTTCACGCGCCGCGACCGCGACAACGGTCCCAAGTTCGTGCGCTTCAATCTGAACGAAATCATTCGTTGGTGCTATCTCGCCGGGCGCTCGGGTTACTTCAGGTACCGAGGTCCAGCCGGCAATCACGATGGCAAACCCGACGAAGATCGTTAGTGTGCCCACGACCATACCGGCAACGAAAGGTGGATGGTTTCTTGAGCGCAGATCGGCTTTGCGAAAAACTCCGGTTCGCGGTCGACTTGAACGGGCAAACATGGCTCTAGCTCCTGTTTCTCGCTAAGATGGCTTTAACTTTTCTCAATCCACTGGTTCCGCGATCATCGATGACAATTTGGCCCTGCTGCATGAAGACGAAGCGATCGGCCAAGCGCATGAGGTCTTCGTCATTCGTGGCAAGGATGATGGTTTTTTGCTTGGCTTGAAGACTACAAAGGCAGGTTTTCAGCGCCTCTTTGCGGCGCTTGTCGAGACCAATGCCGGGGTTATTGAACATGTAAACCGAAGAATTCCGGGCAAACGCACGCGCCAATGCCAGAGCGCGAAGTGTTGAATCGGACATTGAGGCGCGAAACGCTTCCGTTAGCCGTGTGTGGATACCGTCAGGCATCGTTTCGAGTTCATGTTTCAAGCCGATATCGATAATCGCCTGACTCGCGTCCTCTTCCGTGATGTCCGGCGCCGCCAAGCGAAAGTTCTGGTAGATGGTCCCATAGAAATGCTCGTTTGCGCCATTGGCATAGGTAATTGACTGGCGCAGATCATCAACTGGAATTTGACGGATATCGATGTCATCAAGCGCAATGGAGCCAACGCTTGATTGGTACAGACCGACTACCAAAGACATGAGGGTGGTCTTGCCGCTGTTGGTCTCGCCGGCGAGGCAAAAGAATTCTTCTGCCGCGATATCGAGATTGACTTGCGACATCGCGAGAGCACCAGCAGGGCTGTACCGAAAGGTCACATTTGCGATCGAGATTTGGCCTTCTAGCACCTTCTGGTGTGACTGACCGGCACCGCGAATGATTTCTTCGGGTAAGGCCAACACGCGATCGGCTTGCTTGCGGCTTTGCAAATATCCAATGAACTGAGGTGCGCTTGCGTGCAGCGCTACTATTGGTGTCAGTACTTTCCAGACCAACGCAATGACTGCGATGAGCGCGCCAAATGTCATATTTCCGTTGATCGCGGCGACGGTACTAATTGCGATGGAGCCGACGCCGGCGATTGCCATAAGGGTCTGCGAGAAACCTTGTCCCATCATCTGATATTGTCGTGCTTTGCGTCCCGACTTTGCAGCGCGCGAGGCGAGGTGCGCGTTGCGCTGGCGCCAATTCGACGCAAGCCCGAGACGTTGAATGTCTTCTTGGTACCGAGTCGTCTCGAACACGTGCGCTTGCAATGCTGCCCGATCTCGTGCCGCTTCGCTGTTCAAAGCCTGTTGCTTGGGAAATGAAGAGACTGCAACCACGATAAATGTCAGGATGAGTGCGCAAATCAAGAAAAATATTGGCGGGGCAATCCATGCAATTACGGCAAGGAAGAGAAGCACGAATGGCAAGTCAAGCAGCGACCCAAGTGCTTGACCGGTGAACGCTTCGCGCAAAGACTCGAATTGCTTGAAGCGCGCGAGTTGACGCTCAACGTCGGTCTTTTCGATCTGGCTGATATGGAGGGCCATGATCTTGCGCATCAACGCATGACCTAGTTTGCGCTCAGTTTCGCTTCCGATGTGCGCAATTGTCCTCGCCCGCGCCATGCGGAAAGCAAAATCGGTCATCAAGGCTGCAAGCATGAATAGCGCCAAAGCGACGATGAGATGGGTTGATCCTGATGGGATGACCCGGTCATAAATCACCATGATCAACAGGGGCGACGCCAAGCCCATGATGTTTGTCAGCAGCGAAGTTATGAAAAGCCATGGGAACATGCCGCTGAAGTCGCGCACAAACTCGAACACGGTTCGCGTGTCTACCTCAGCAACACCGAAGTCGAACCGCTCCAAGCGGATCATAAGTCCTTTTTCCCGCCAGCGTGGTGTCCAGACGGGGTCTTCGCTGCCTGGTTGGGCAATCAACAATTCATCGTCGCGCGCCTCAAGGATCCCTAGCATTTGCCCGCGACCATCAACAAAGAGGAGCGGAGTATCGTCGGGTGTGATATGGTGCGGGTTGCCGGTGGTATGGGACGTGGGAACTTCAAGGTTCTCAAGCGTGCTCAGAATGTCCTCCACCGAAAGGTCGTCGGACATGTGCGGTACGGCTTCAAATACGCGTCCCTTGCTGCCGTGCCAACCTGCTGCAGACAGAAGGTTGTTGAGCATCGGCAATGCAGCATCGGCTTCAGCGGTCATGATGCGATACTCGGATGCTGCGATCCTAAGGTGTCAGCCCGCAAATCGGCACCCCAAACTTCGTACTTTCTGTCCTGCAGAAGCAACGTATCTTCGGAAGCGCCAGCGAGCAGGTCGTCGTGGGTCACGGCAACGACGGTCATTTCCCCGAGACCTTCGGTGATATGCGCCACGAGCTTCTGTCTTGGTTTGTGGTCGATTCCATAAGTTGGATCGTGCAAAACTAGGATCTTCGGCTGGACAACGAACGCCCGTACCAGTGCGATCAGCTTTCGGCACGACGCATCAAGAACAAACCGGCTGTTCTCTCCCAATACAGTGTTGTAACCCATCGGCAATCGATGGATTTGTTCTTCGAGCCCCAAGGTTCGGGACACCTCAAGCGCTCTTTCTATGTTTTCGCCATCGCCAAACGCGCTGATGTTCTGCAAGATCGTCCCGTTGAAGATGACGGGTCCAATGCCAACCATAGCGATCCCATTCTTGCCGCGTGGAGGCCAAACCGCGCTCACGGGCTTGCCATCGATCAAGACCCGACCTGCTTTGGGCTGCATCTCACCCATAATCACCTTGAGCAGTGCCATCTTTCCGGTGCCGTCCTCGCCAATGATGGACATGCTGTCTCCGGGTAGGATAGTGGCGCTTAGATCCTGAATAACTGGCGACGATGAGCCCGCGTATGCGATGGTCAAATCCTCAATGTCGATCTGGCCGCCCGCAAGGACGGACTGCTGATCGTCAACCAATGCAGGCGCCTCAATCGTCAGCGCGGCGTTGAGCTTTTTCTCGGATGCAGCGATGCTTTCGGACTGTGCCCAGACCCCAAGCATCTTCACGAATGGCTGGATCGTTCGACCGTTGAGAAGCATGCAAGCTGCGAGTTCTGCCATTCCGATGTTTCCTCGGATCACGAGGAATCCGCCAAACAGCCCCATCGCCACAAGCACTGCTTGGGCGTAGACGGCGCCAAACGCTTGCGAAAGACCGGAGAACAGTATGGTCCACCGGCTGTTTTTCGTCGATTTGCCCTGCATCATCTCGAAGCGCCTCAGCATTTGCTTTTCCATCGTGTTCAGTTTGATGGATCCGATTTGCGAGAGGATTTCGATCAGGAACGCGTAGCGTCTGGCGTCCAACGTGTTGCGTTCGTCAAATATGGGCTCTTGATAGCGGACGAGAACGCCGGTGAACCATAACAGCAAAATGACACCCAAAATCGGGATAACAACGAGCCAGGCGCCAATCAGTCCGATCATTGCGATAAAGAGCACTGCAAAAGGCAACTCAATTTTCGCAAGCCGACCCTGACCGGCATAAGAATCCCGCAACTTTCCGATAGCCCCGAAACGCTCGAGATGTTCCGCTCCTGTCGCCTTGGCATAAGCAGCCGGATGCGCCGCAAGTATTCGATCAACGAATTTCGCCGTTTGCGTCAACTTGTAGGTTTCGGAAACTGAAGACATGATGACGACGCGTGCTGTCCGCAGGATCGTCTCAAAGCCGATTACAACGAAGAGGCCCAAGGTCAAAAGTCCGAGCGTGTGGA
>JBCBCY010000021.1:0-53921 GCA_038530285.1 Pseudomonadota bacterium | reverse complement strand
CTGGATTTTGCCCGACACCATCAATGGCAGCCGCCCGCCGCAAATCGTGTGGCATCGGCGATAATCTGCCCGTCCTCATCCGAAAACCTCGGGAAACGCAGCCTTTGCGGCGCGCGCATCAATTTGAAGCTCTGCGTCGTAGCTTGCGGGATCGAATGATTCGCCGACGGGCAAGACCTCTCGGCCCAATAGCCAGGACAGCCGGCCCGCATCGAGATTGCCGCGCTCAAAAGGTTGGTCGCCGAAGTGCTCCCACAGGGCTGACAGGAAAACGGCGTCGGCTTCACGATCACTCGGACGGCGATCCGCATGGCGATCGCGCGCTTTCAAAGGGGTGGCCCCTTTGGGATTTGCACGCCGGATTGTGAATTGAAAATCGGTGCCCGGAAGGCGCCCGGGAAATCCACGGTGCTTGATCATAGCCAACCCCTGTTGGCCAAACGCGCCGTGTTTAGGTCGGGCGGACCCGAAAGCCCGCCCAGTTCTAAACTTAGAACTTCTCCATCATCGGCTCGGCCTCGATGGGCTCGGGCTCGACGAAGACAACCTCTTCCTGCTGGGCGCAAGCAGCAACCAACGTGAACAGGCCAAGGGCGAGAAGTGCGGTGATGCTCTTCGACATCTGGGTCTCCTAAATTGCCGAAAGACAAGCCCCGGGAAAGTATCCGGTCCCTGTCCCCTTTCCGTTTATCCAATACCCGTAGGGGTATCAGAGGTGACGCTAATACAACGTTGCGGGAATTCATATGGTTACATGCGCGCGACGGCAAATTGTGGCCGGGTTGCATCATAAAGCAACACTCGCCTTTAAACGGGCGCGCTGTTGACGCTGCGGAAACCGACCTCACTGCGCCACTCCTCACAAAGGCAGGTTGTCGTGTTTCTTCCAGGGGTTCTGCAGCCG
Organism: Pseudomonadota bacterium; assembly: GCA_038530285.1. GTDB lineage: Bacteria > Pseudomonadota > Alphaproteobacteria > Rhodobacterales > Rhodobacteraceae > JASJAR01. The sequence continues at coordinate 53,017 of JBCBCY010000021.1, read as the reverse complement.
CTTGGTGCGCAGCGACGAGAACGCCCTGGCGATCCGCTTGCGGGTCGACCGCGGCTGGATCACCTCATCGATGAAACCGCGTTCGGCCGCTCGGAAGGGCGAGGCGAAATTGTCCTCGTATTCCTGTGTGTGTTTGGCAATCGCATCAGGATCATCGCGTTCGGACCGATACAGGATTTCCACCGCCCCTTTCGACCCCATCACGGCAATTTCGGCCGACGGCCAGGCGTAGTTGAAATCGCCGCGCAGGTGTTTGGACGCCATCACCACATAGGCCCCGCCATAGGCTTTCCGGGTGATCAGCGTGACCTTTGGCACCGTCGCCTCGCCGTAGGCATAAAGCAGTTTCGCACCGTGTTTGATGATGCCCGCGTATTCCTGGCTCACGCCCGGCAAAAAGCCCGGCACATCGACCAAAGTCAGGATCGGAATATTGAACGCATCGCAAAACCGGACGAACCGCGCGCCTTTGCGCGCCGAATCGATATCCAAACACCCCGCCAGCACCATCGGCTGATTGGCCACAACGCCCACCGTTGCCCCTTCGATCCGGATAAACCCGGTGATGATGTTGCCCGCATGATCGCGCTGGATCTCGAAAAAATCGCCCTCGTCGGCGATCTTCGTGATCAGTTCCTTCATGTCATAGGGCTGGTTGGGGTTGGCCGGCACCAGGGTATCAAGCGACGCTTCCACCCGGCCGGGATCATCATAGAACGGGCGAACGGGCGGCTTTTCCATGTTGGAAAGCGGCAGAAAGTCATAAAGCCTGCGGATCTCGGCCAGCGTTTCCATATCGTTTTTGAACGCGCCATCCGCGACAGATGATTTCTTCGTATGGGTCGATGCCCCGCCCAGTTCTTCAGCCGTCACAACCTCATTTGTGACGGTTTTGACCACGTCTGGCCCGGTGACAAACATGTAAGACGTGTCTTCGACCATGAAAATAAAGTCGGTCATCGCCGGGCTATAGACCGCCCCCCCCGCGCAAGGGCCCATGATCACGCTGATCTGCGGCACCACGCCCGAGGCCAGGATATTGCGCTGGAACACCTCAGCGTAGCCCGCCAGCGACGCGACACCTTCCTGAATGCGCGCGCCACCTGAATCGTTCAACCCAATGACCGGCGCGCCGTTCTGCATGGCCATATCCATGATCTTGCAGATTTTCTGGGCGTGGGTTTCCGAAAGCGATCCGCCGAACACTGTGAAATCCTGCGAAAACACATACACCAGCCGGCCGTTGATCGTGCCCCAGCCCGTGACCACGCCGTCGCCGGCGGGCCGGTCGTTTTCCATCCCAAAGTCGGTTGCGCGGTGCGCCACGAACATGTCGAACTCTTCGAAGCTGTCTTCGTCCAGCAAAACCTCGATCCGCTCGCGCGCGGTCAATTTGCCCTTGGCGTGCTGCGCATCAATCCGGCGTTTTCCGCCCCCGGCCCGTGCTGCGGCGCGGCGCCCTTCGAGTTGCTCGAGAATGGTCATATGCGTGTCGTCCCTATGTCTCCGCCAACCTCGGCTGCGCATCCATCCCTAGAACTCTCGGGGCGGCGCGACAATCTTTCTGCGGCTGCGAAATTATCTTTCGCAAATCCCTAAGCGGATTGCAATTTGTTGCGCAACGATTTTTTCGCAACTGCAAGATTTCCCCAAGCCGGCCCAACCGGCTGGACAGTCCGGCCATCCATGATACCTCGTGACTATGGCATCGGACCCGTCGGGCCGGCTTTTTGACCGCGCCACCCCGCCCCACATTCTGACCTTGATCATGCTCGCCGCGATTGGTGCGATGAACATGGCGATTTTCCTGCCCTCGCTGCCCGCGATGACGGAGTATTTTGCCACGAGCTATGAAATCATGCAGCTCGCCGTTTCGCTTTATCTGCTGCTCACCGGGGTCTTGCAGCTGGTGATCGGTCCGCTGGCCGACCGCTATGGGCGCCGGCTGGTGACGCTTTGGGCGATGGCGATCTTTGTTGTGGCCAGTTTCGGCTGCATCCTGGCGACCAGTATCGAAGTGTTCATGGCCTGCCGGATGCTGCAGGCGTCTGTGGTGACAGGGATTGCGCTGTCACGTGCGGTTGTGCGTGACATGTACCCGCCCAACCAGGCCGCTTCGATGATCGGCTATGTCACCGGGTCCATGGCGCTGGTGCCAATGCTGGCCCCGATGGTGGGCGGCGCGCTGGAACTGGGCTTTGGCTGGCGCGGCAGCTTTTGGGTCCTGGCCATCAGCGGCATACTGGTCTTCGCGCTGGCATGGAGCGATATGGGCGAAACCAACCCCGGATCAGGATCAACCTTTGGCGATCAAATGCGCGATATGCCCGAACTCTTTGGGTCCCAGCGCTTCTGGGGTTATGTGCTTGCCGCCGCCTTCGCATCGGGCAGTTTCTTCGCCTTTTTGGGCGGCGCACCCTTGGTCGCGACCGAAGTTTACGGGCTATCGGCCTTCTGGGCCGGGGTCGGCTTCGGCGCACCGGCCACCGGCTACATGACGGGCAGCTTTCTGTCGGGCCGTTTCGCGGCGCGCGTCGGGATCAACAAAATGGTGCTGATCGGCACCATGATCACGGCCACCGGCATTGGCATCGGTGCCTTTTTGCATTTGGTCGGACTTGGCAGCGCCTATGTGTTCTTTCTGGCTTGCACATCAATCGGATTGGGAAACGGCCTTGTGGTGCCCAATGCCAGCGCGGGCTTGCTGTCGGTGCGCCCACGCCTTGCCGGCACAGCCTCCGGTGTCGGCGGGGCGGCGATGATCGGCGGCGGGTCGCTGTTGTCGATGCTTGCAGGTGTGGTTCTGACCGGCGGTGGCGGGGCGCTGTCACTTATGACGCTGATGTTGACGACGTCGCTTTTGGCAAACGCGGCCATCATATTCGTGATCCGGCGCGCGGCCCATGTGGCCGAAGACAGCGCGGGTTAGACTGATACACGCGTGACCGACTAACCGGCGTCTGGATCCAAATGATTGGAACCTGCGCGGTCACACAAAGCCTCGAAGGCCTCCTCGATGGCTTCGAAGTCCCGCAAATCGCGAATGGCGCCACGCACCAGGGACTGGCTATGGCGCGCAATCGTCGTCGCGTTGAGAGACAGGATTTGACTTTGATGCAACAGGTTTTTTGTCATCTTGGCGGTCTGGTGTCGTTGTGGGTGCCCCTCAAATATACGCGCCAAATGGTTAACGCTTTGATCTGCATCAAGTCGCCAGCCCCTCTATCGTGGCCGTGATCAGGTCGAGACACTGCGGGCTCGAAAACCGGTGGTCGGCTCCGCGCACAAAGGTCAACCGGCTGTCGGGACTGTCGATATGATCGAAAAACGCCAGCGCCGTCTCGCGCGTGACGTCCGTGTCGCCCGTCCCCTGCAGCAGGCGCACCGGAAACGGCATCGGCAAGGGGGCGCGTAACACCAGATGATCGCGCCCGTCTTCGATCAATCGGCGGGTAATCCGGTAGGGCGCACCGTAGTCGGACGGCAGATCGACATGCCCCAAATTGTACAAAGCCGCTTTTTGTTTTGGTGAAAATTGTACAAAAAAGCCGTCTTCGGTGAAATCAGGCGCGGCGGCGATGCCGACAAAGCCCGCCACTTTTCCCGGGTTCGCTTTGGCAAAAAGGGCCGCGATCCAGCCGCCCATGGAGGACCCGACAAGGATTTGTGGCCCTGTTGTCAACATGTTAACCGCCGAAGCCGCATCCTCGGCCCAATCGCCGATCGCACCCTCTTCGAACGTCCCCGAGCTTTGACCGTGCCCCGAATAGTCAAACCGCAAAAACGCCCGCCCCCGCCCCCGCGCCCACTCTTCCAGATAGAGCGCCTTTGACCCCTCCTTGTCGGATTTGAACCCGCCCAGAAACACCACGCCAGGGCCCGTGCCCGGGGTGAGGTCATAGGCCAACCGTCGGCCTGTGTCGGTGTCGAGAAACAATGTCACAGGGCTGATGTGAAGAAACCATGCACGGCTTTCAAGCCTTCGTTTCCGCCAAAAGGCCCCGCCGCTGCCCCGGGCGTGCCGCGATTGTTGGTTAACCACCCGGCGGGGGCAGGATCAGAAAGGACCGCCCGCCATGCGTATTGTCCGCCGACTTAAAACCCTGTTCGCTGCCGGTCTGGTTGCCTTTGGCGCCGTTGTCGCCGCAGCAACACCCGTTGCAGCTGACGTTCCAACCTACCGCGACAAAGGCCCGGTGCCTGCGTCGATGAGCGACCGTCTGAAGCGGGCCGCGGCCTATATCGACACGCCAGGTGGCACGTTGCGTGCACCATCAGGCCCCGTGCGGGCGCGCCGGGTGATCGTCGGTGACACCGCGATCATGGTCTTTACCAGCACGGGCCGGAATTCACCCCGGGCCATTGCGGAAACCGCACGTCGACAGACCGCCTGCAACGTGGCCCAAAACGCCAAGTTCCGCACAATACGGCACAATTCGATTTCGCCCGTTGGCTACGCAATGCCCTGCTCGGGCCGTATCTGACCCCGCGCAACCAAATTCCTTGAAAGGAATTTGCCAAAAGTCTTGCGGAAGACTTTTGCACCACCTTGACGTTCACGGCGTTCTCGGCGACCAGTGCCTACCAAAACCCGCAACCGGGCGTTTTGTAGGCGCCAAACCGACGAGGAGCCATGATCATGGCCCAAATTTCCCTGACCTTTCCTGATGGATCGAAACGCGATTACGACGCGGGCGTCACCCCCGCCGACGTGGCCGCGTCCATTGCGCCTTCATTGGCGAAAAAGGCCATAAGCGCCCAGGTCGACGGCGCCCATTGGGACCTGGCCTGGCCAATCGAGGCTGACGCCGACGTCACCATCAACACCATGGCCGATGACGCAGCCGCCCTTGAACTGATCCGCCACGATCTGGCGCATATCATGGCGCGCGCGGTCCAGGCGATCTGGCCGGATGTCAAAGTCACAATCGGTCCGGTGATCGACCACGGCTGGTACTATGATTTCGACCGGGCCGAGCCTTTCACCCCAGAAGACCTAGGGGCAATCGAAGCGGAGATGAAAAAGATCATCAACGCCCGCGATCCGGTCCGGACCGAGGTCTGGGAGCGCGCGCGCGCGGTGGCCCATTACGAAGCCTCAGGCGAACCCTACAAGGTCGAATTGATCGACGCGATCCCGGGCGATGAACCCTTGCGGATGTATTGGCATGGCGATTGGCAAGACCTGTGTCGTGGCCCGCACTTGCAACACACCGGGCAGGTGCCCGCAGACGCATTCAAGTTGATGAGTGTTGCAGGCGCCTATTGGCGCGGTGACAGCTCCCGGCCCATGCTGCAACGCATCTACGGGGCCGCGTTCAAGAACCGAAATGACCTCAAAGCCCATCTGACCATGCTGGAAGAGGCCGCCAAACGCGACCACCGCAAGCTGGGCCGCGAGATGGAGCTGTTTCACCTGCAAGAAGAGGCCCCGGGCCAGATCTTTTGGCACCAGAACGGTTGGTCCGTGTTCACCAGCCTGCAAGATTACATGCGCCGCCAACAACGCGCGCATGGCTATATCGAGGTGAACACTCCCCAGGTCGTGAACCGCAAGCTCTGGGAAGCGTCGGGCCATTGGGAAAAGTACCAAGAAAACATGTTCATCGTCGAGGTTGACGAAGAGCATGCCCGCGAAAAGGCGATCAACGCGCTGAAACCGATGAACTGCCCCTGCCACGTGGAAATCTTCAAACACGGTCTGAAATCCTACCGCGACCTGCCCCTGCGCATGGCCGAGTTCGGCGCCTGCAACCGCTACGAACCCTCAGGCGCTTTGCACGGGATCATGCGGGTGCGCGGGTTCACCCAGGATGACGCGCATATCTTTTGCACCGAAGATCAGATCGAAGCCGAAACCAAGGGCTTCCTCGATTTTCTGGGCAAGGTGTACCGCGACCTTGGGTTTGAAAGCTTCAAGGTGAAGTTCTCTGACCGGCCCGAGGTGCGCGCAGGCACGGACGAACAATGGGACCGGGCCGATGCGCTTCTGGCGGCGGCCACAAAGGCGGCAGGCTGCGAATACGAACTCAACCCCGGCGAGGGCGCGTTTTACGGCCCCAAGCTGGAGTTCGTTCTGACCGACGCGATTGGGCGCGACTGGCAATGCGGCACCCTTCAGGTGGATTTCATCATCCCGGAGCGGCTGGGGGCCAGCTACATCGGCGCGGACGGCGAAAAGCACACACCCGTGATGTTGCACCGCGCGATCCTGGGCTCGTTTGAACGCTTCATCGGCATTCTGATCGAGAACTTCGCGGGCCGCTTCCCGTTCTGGCTGGCCCCGCGCCAGGTCGTCGTCGCCTCCATCGTGTCGGATGCGGACGATTTCGTGCAGGAAATTACCGCCGCCCTGCGCGACAAGGGCATCCGCGCCGAAGCCGACATTCGCAACGAGAAGATCAACTACAAGGTCCGCGAACACTCGGTCGGCAAAGTGCCGGTGATCCTGGCCATCGGCGGACGCGAGGTCGAAGAACGCACGGTGACTGTTCGTCGCCTGGGCGAAAAACAGACATCGGTCGCAGCCTTTGACGACATCGTCGAAACCCTGAACCAAGACGCCATCCCCCCCGATCTGCGCTAGGCGCCGCGCGCGCCGCAGCGCCAGGGCGTCCAGCCACACCCACGCCATATTTTTCGGCCAACCTTAGGCTCGCAACGAAACCGAGACCTTTGACGTGCAGAAAATCCGGGTCATCCCCCCTGCCTTGTCGATCCACATGGATGTGCTGCGCATCGGCGCGGCCATGGCGGTGCTTTTGGACCACCTGATGCTGCGTCGCTATCACGGCGCGCCGAGAGATCTGAATGCGGGCTTTGACTTCGGATCAGACGCGGTGATGGTCTTTTTCGCCATTTCTGGTTTTGTCATCGCCCATGCTGCAGCAGACCGAGCCCCGGGCGCCTTCGCATTTGCACGCCTGACGCGGCTGTGGTCGGTGATGCTGCCGGCCGTAATCTTGACCTTCGCGCTCGACACTTGGGGCCGGGCGGTATCGCCTGCGTCCTATGACGGGGGGTTCTTCAACCCGCTGGCCTTCCATGAATATGTCTTCTTCGGCCTGACGTTTTCCAATGAGTGGCTTTGGCAAAGCAGTCGCATCGGGATCAATGGCCCCTTGTGGTCGCTGAGTTTTGAGGCCGCCTATTACATCCTATTTGCCGTCGCCTTCTATATGCGGGGCTGGTCGCGGATCGCACTTCTGGTCCTTGGCGCGGCGCTGTTTGGACCCTACGTGCTACTTTACATGCCAGTCTGGCTTGCCGGAGCGCTTGCCTATTTCGCGTGGCGTCACATGTGGACCTGCCCGCGCGCGATGCTCTGGGTCGGCGCTGTTGGGCCCGTTGTGATCTACACCGCCGTGGCAATCGCTGGTCATCCAACCGGGGCGCCGGGGCTATTTCCAGACCTCCGTTTTCAGGCACACCTGGTCTGGGATCTGACGTTAGGCATCATGACGGCTGTGCAACTCTATTCGGTCGGAACCTTGTTTCGCGCCACCCCCTTGCGGGTGCCCGGCGCCATTCCCTGGCTCGCAGGGGCCAGCTTTTCGCTTTACGTCTGTCACTTCCCACTGATCCAGATCACCAGCGCCCTGACAGGTTGGACGGGTGCAAGTTTTATCCTTGGTGGCGGTGTCGTTGCCGTCATCGGATCGCTGGCCTTTGCCCAGGCGTTTGAGCGCCCGCTGCCACGCTTGCGTCGCAGGCTCAAAGCGCGGTTCACCCGTCAGAGCAATTCCGCCGCGGCAGCCTAAACCGCGGTAAAGTGCAACTCACAAGCCCGTCATGTTTCAGGCCGTAACGAGGCCGTGGAACACGCCTGTGTGAATAGAATGTTATCCAAATCACGGCTTTATCGTTGAGCGTCACCGCGATGGTGGCATCGATTTACAACGTGAAGGAAACTCACCCATGTCGAATACTGTAAAAACACTCGCCGTTGCTGGCGCCGTCGCCGCCGCTCTGGCTGCACATGCAACATCGCCTGCCCACGCTCAGGGCAAAGAAAAGTGCTTCGGCGTTTCGCTGGCTGGCGAAAACGATTGCGCCGCAGGTCCCGGCACCACCTGCCAGGGCACCTCGACCGTCGATTACCAGGGCAATGCCTGGACGTTGGTTGACGCAGGCACATGCGCTGACATCGAACTGCCGGCCATGGCAGACGGGTCGGACCGCATGGGCTCGCTTGAAGCGCTTGAGCGTGATTTGCCGGCATAAGCCGATTTCCGCAGCGCCCCGGTGCTTCCGGGGTGCTGCTTGCCTGACGAAACCCAAAAGAAACGAGCCGCACCATGCTAGACGCAACGTCCCTTTCTAGTGGCCTGCCCCTGGCAACCGGCGTTGGCTATAAATCGGACTATTTCAACGATCTCGAAACCGCCGCAGGCCCGGTGGAGTGGATCGAAATCCATGCTGAAAACTACATGGGTGCGGGGGGCCGCCCGATCGCCCAATTGCGCCATTTGGCGGAACGATTTGCAATCTCGGTACACGGCGTCGGCCTGTCCATCGGCGGCGAAGGCCCCTTGGACGAAGACCACCTTTTGCGCCTGAAACACCTTGTAAGCTGGCTGAACCCTGCGAGTTTTTCAGAACATCTTGCCTGGTCGACCCATGACACGGGCTTTCTGAACGACCTTTTGCCCCTGCCCTACACCCAACAGACACTGGCCCGCGTCGCCGCCCATATCGACCGCGTGCAAGATGTCCTGGGCCGACAGATGCTTCTTGAGAATCCGTCCACCTATCTTGCTTTTGACGCCTCTGACATGTCTGAGACCGATTTTCTGGGCGAACTGACCCGCCGCACTGGCTGCGGGCTTTTGCTGGACGTGAACAACGTGTTCGTGTCGGCCACCAACCAGCAAACCGATGCGCAAAGTTACATTGACGCCTTTCCGCTGCACGCGGTGGGCGAATTGCACCTGGGCGGGCATACCGAAGATGCCGATGACCACGGCGCGCCTTTGCTGATCGACAGTCACGACAAACCCGTCGTCGACCCGGTCTGGGCCCTTTACGCTCATACCATCGACAAGGCCGGGCGCCGCCCGACGCTGATCGAATGGGACAGTGATCTGCCCGAATGGGCGGTCCTGCGCGCCGAGGCTGAGCGTGCCGATGCCTTGCTGTCGCAGGTCCCCGCATGAGGATCGAAGCCGACTTCAAAGCGGCCCTGTTTGACCCCGCGATGACACCGCCACCGGGGCTATCTGATCCGGCCGGACGACCGGCGGGCAAACGGTTCGACGTTTACCGCAACAATGTCGTCGTCAGCCTGACCCAAGCGTTGGAAGTCGCCTTTCCCGCTGTCCGCAAACTGGTGGGCGAGGCAAATTTCAAAGTGCTTGCCGGGGCGTTTTTGCGCGCCCATCCGCCCAAATCTCCCCTTTTGATGCTTTGGGGGGACGAGTTTTCTGCGTTTCTGGCCGGTTTCCCTACCGCCAAATCCATCGGCTATCTGCCCGATGTGGCACGGTTGGAACAGGCGATCCGCGAAAGCTACCATGCCGCCGATTGCGACCCGATTGACCCCGCAGCCCTGGGCCAGATACCGCCCGAGCAGCTGACGCAGACCCAACTGCGCTTTGCCCCGGCCCTGATGCTGATCTCATCGCCCTGGCCGGTGCACGCGATCTGGCGTTTCAATATGGAGCCCGGCGCGCCCAAACCCGCGATGGCAGCCCAGGACGTGCTGGTCACCCGGCCCGCATTTGACCCCGTTGCCGCCGTTTTGCCGGCAGGCGGCGCAGCCTTTGTCCGCGCCCTTGCACGTGGGGCAACGTTGGGGGACGCGATGAGCGTCCCCGGCGTGCCCGAAACGTTCGACCTGAATACAACGCTCGGCCTGCTGCTGTCAGGCAATGCCATCACCGCGATCGGAGACTTCACATGACCCGGCTTCTGGCCCTTTACGCAACCTCAGTTGGGGAGCTTGAACGTCTCGCCCCCGTGGTTTTGCCCAGCTTGGCGCGTCTGGTCTTCGCGGCAACGCTGTTGACCTACTATCTGAACTCGGGCTGGCAAAAGCTGGGCGATGGGTTTTCGGGCCTCTTTCAACCCTCTGCGTCGGCCTACGTCACGATATTCCCGCGCGCCTTTGAAGCCGTTGGCTATGACGCATCCCAGTTTGGTCTGTTCCACTGGGCGGTGGCCTTCGCCGGCACCTGGGCCGAGCTGATCCTGCCCATCCTTGTTGTGATCGGCCTGTTCACCCGCCTTGCAGCGATCGGAATGATCGGATTTGTCATTGTCCAGTCCTGGGTCGATGTCGTGGGGCACGGGCTGGCGGCTGCCGATATCGGCACCTGGTTCGACCGCCTGCCTTCGGCGGCCATCCTCGATCAGCGCGCATTTTGGATTTTTGTCCTTTTGTATCTGGTCTTCCGTGGCGGCGGGCCCATGTCGGTCGACCGCATGTTGTCGGCAAGACAGCCCGCTCAGGCCATGACCGAAGCGCGCACCTGATCGGTCCAGCCGAGGTACAAAACCCCATCCACTTCTATGACCGGGCGTTTCATCAAAGCAGGATGGGCCACAAGCAAATCCAAGGGATCACGCGCCCGGGCGTCCGCATCCAGTCCACGCCATGTGGTCGATCTTGTGTTGAGCGCCGCCGCTCCATGCGTTTTTAGAACTTCAGCCAGAAAGTCCCGGCCCGGTGGATCCGCGCGGACGTCTACAAACTGAACGCTTTTTCCCGCTGCTGCCAAAGCTTTCAGCGCAGACTTGCAGGTATCGCAATTTTTCAAGCCAAAAAGTCTCAATTCTGCCCATTCCCCGAGCCCGCTGCGCACAAATCTGCGAAGTCTGGCTCCAACCCTTGTTTTTTCATGAAAGCGCACCAAACCTTTAGGCAAGGAGAAGTTCAAGGCCATTGCGGCCCACTGAACCACAGGCGTGACCACTCAGGGCCCCGCGCTCTGAGCACATTGAAGGAAATTGAGATGCCTACCGGAACCGTGAAGTGGTTCAATACGACCAAAGGATACGGGTTTATTGCCCCAGACGAAGGCGGCAAGGACATTTTCGTACATATCTCGGCGGTGGAACGCGCCGGTTTGACGGGCCTTGCTGACAATCAAAAGGTGGAATTCGAGATGATCGAAGGCCGAGACGGCCGCCAATCCGCCGGTGAGTTAAAACTTCTTTAGTGCGGGCGCGCACCGCCTTCGGGCGGTGTATGCTCCCCTGTCGTTGGCAACGATCGGGGCGACTGCGTCTGCGGGAAGCTTACTCTTCAATCAACCCCTTGAACTCGCGCCATTCACCTTTCGACATGCCTGAGGTTTCTTGCGTTACCTCTTCGCCTTTCAGCATGCGACGAAGACACTCCAGCGCCTTGCCTGACATTTGCGCCCCGCCCATCCGGTAGTCCTCAAACGCGTCATAGGCCAGTGGGACCCAATCGGCGACGACGGCACAAATCGCATCGGCATAGGCGCGAATTTCGTATTGCGCATGGGCATCCGCGCGCAGCCTCAGGAAGTGAAACAGGTTGTGCAAATCGACCTTCCAGTACCACTGCGTGTAGATGTTCGCCGGCAGGTTCATCCGCGCAAGTTCGCGCGCCAGCCCCTGCTGGCCGTCCTGGCTGAGCATGTCCTGATAGTGGTCGTATGACCGCGTGGCGTCGTCGCGCAACATGTCAAGAACACGGTCTGCCTCTTCGCCTTCCAGGACCGCGCCGCGGCCTTGATTGTTCACTGTCGATTGCGCCGCCAGATGCTCGGGCGCAGGTATGTAGAATTCGCGGTCAAGGATTGAATACCGGGCGGAGTATTCATTCACATTGGCGGTCCGATGGCGGATCCACTGGCGCGCAACAAAGACCGGCAACTTCACATGCAGCTTGATCTCGCACATTTCAAACGGCGTCGAATGCCAGTGACGCATCAGGTAACGGATCAGACCGGCATCATTGGACACCGATTTGGTTCCCTTGCCATAAGACACCCGCGCGGCCTGAACGATCGCGGAATCGTCGCCCATATAGTCGATGACCCGAATGAAACCGTGATCAAGCACGGGTTTCACCGAATAAAGATGCGCCTCCATGCCCGGTGCTGTCGCACGCAGCGTCGGTTGCGCATTTGCGCGCAGATGCGCAATTTCTTCTTCGGGTGTCTCAGGAGTGTCTGCCATCTGGTTCATCGGTGCCCTCAGCGATTCTCAAGGACCTCAGCATAGAGGGTTCGCTCGCCGCCTCAACACAAGATGTAGACGCGGACCCGTCAAAGCGTCAGCTGTGTTCCCAGATCAGCAACACAGTTTCCTCTAATCTGGCCGGATCGGCCCAACTTCGGTCACAGTTTGGGCCTTTCTGGGGCGTGGGCGGGGCATCGTGAGGAGTGGTCAGATGCTCGGACTTTTGGCGGTACTATTTGGATTTTTTGCAGTCGGGGCCGGCAGCTCAGGCGCGCAGGGAGGATCGCAACCGCTCTCGGCTGACGACGCGGACCGCATCGCAGAAGCCGAAGAGGACTACGCCGTGGAGGATGCCGCAGCCGCTTTTTACGCGGCCGACGGCCAGTTGGTTCTTGAGGCCGAGAGTGGCGAAGCCAACGGGCATTGGTCCAAGGTGTCTGTCGATGGCGAAACCGGGATGCTGTGGGACGCCGAAGGGAATTCTTACAACAAGGCGCAGGCCGGCCAGGAACTGTCGTTCGACTTTGTCACCCAGGAAGGAGGCGACTATTTCATCGGCCTTCATGCCGGTCGGTTTCAAAGCGCTCAGGATCCTGGCGATGTGCGCAGCGACACAGGCAACGACGCTTGGGTGAAGGTCACAAACCTTGAGACGGGCGAGGTCGTCTTGGACCCGATCAAGCTTTTCACCGGGTTGGGCGAGGCTGATCGTGAGTTGAAATGGGGGAACACCTTCGATGAAAACCACGTGAAAAGCAGCGCCAAGGTCTCGCTTGAGGCCGATACGGGCTACCGGCTTGAATTGATCGGCCGATCAGACGGCCATGTGATTGATCGCATCACCCTGTCGAATGACGGTCTGTTGCGCGACACCGAAGTGGAAGAGAGCCTATCGTTGATGGAGGCTTTGACCATCACCGATGAGGAAGTCTTCGCCTCTGCCGGCCCCGAAGGCGAGAATGAAGAGACCGAAGAACTGGATCTCATTTAGCGGGCGTTTTTCACTCCAATCCGCCCGGCCAATTGGATAGGGTGCGCCCAGCAGGTAGACCAAACAGGGAGCCCCGCATGGGCATCGAATACCTTCACACCATGGTCAGGGTGAAAGACCTTGAAGCATCCATCGCCTTCTACGGGCTTTTGGGCCTGACCGAACGACGCCGCCGCGACAGCGAAGGGGGCCGGTTTACGCTGGTGTTCATGTCACCGCCCGACAAGACCGACGGCACGGCAGACGTCGAACTGACGTACAATTGGGACGGCGACGAGGGGCTACCTTCGGATTCGCGTCATTTTGGTCATCTGGCATACCGGGTCGATGATATCTACGGCGCATGTCAGCGCCTGATGGATGCCGGTGTCACCATCAATCGCCCGCCCCGCGATGGGCACATGGCATTCGTTCGGTCACCCGACAACATCTCAATCGAACTTCTGCAAAAAGGCGATCACCTGCCGCCCGCCGAACCTTGGGCCAGCATGGAAAACACCGGTCACTGGTAGGGGCGAACCCGGCTCCGGCTCCCCTAGTAGATGTAGCGGATCTGATCGATCCAGAACCGCTCCATCCCTTTCAGGGAGGTGTTGAGCGTCGACATGCCTGTTTCACCAAACGTGGCGGACTTTTCGAAGATTTCGGTATGGCGTTCGAACAAGTCTGCCACGATCGTACGGATTTCGGTGCCTTTGTCGGTGAGTTTCACACGGACGGAACGGCGATCAATCTCACAGCGCTGATGGTGCATGTAGCCCATCTCAACCAGTTTTTTCAGGTTGTAGGACACGTTGGACCCTTGATAGTATCCGCGGGTTTTCAGCTCACCCGCCGTCACTTCGTTTTCGCCGATATGGAACAACAAAAGCGCCTGAACGGCGTTGATTTCCAGAACGCCAAGACGCTCAAACTCGTCTTTGACCACGTCCAGAAGCAACCGGTGCAACCGTTCGATCAGCGACAGGCAATCCAGGTAATCGGTCAGGATCGTTTCACCGGCGACCGGCGCAATCGGTTGATGCAAAGACATGGTTCTCTCCACTCGTGCCTATTCTCAGGCCAGAGTTCTGCGCCAAAACCCCCAACATTCAGTTAAGCCACGAAAACTTACAAAAAATCTGACGCGTCAGACAGGATCCCGGCTGGCCTGTATCTGGGCAATCAGCGCCGCAAACCGTTCCGGTACCGGCGTTTTCCGAGAGACCCATGCATAAAGATCGTGGTCGTTTTCAGTCAGCATCTCTTCGTAAAGATCAAGCTCCACGGGCGTCAAACCGCCTCCGTGTGTATCGAAAAACGCCCCAAGAATCAGGTCCATTTCGCGCGTTCCACGCCGCCAGGACCGGATTTTGAGCCGCTTCAGACGCGGCGTATCCAACATCACGATCCCGCCCCCATCACATCCGTCAAGCGAAGCTCAAGCGCGCGCAACCGCTCACCGGTCCGTTCGGCTTCGCCGCGCAGCGCGCGCACTTCTTCGAGGATGGCGGTCGCATCCGCCTCGCTGAGCGTGCCGACATCAGACGGGGCATCGCCTTCACCGGTCACCAACCAGCGTAGCGGAACGTTCAGAACGGCTGCGAGCATCTGCAACCGGTTCGACCGTGGCCCGGACATATCCTGTTCCCAGGCCGACAGCGTCTCTTCGGTGACACCAAGCCGCTGGGCAAGCTCAGCCGCCGACAAACCGACCGCCTCGCGCCCCGCTGTGACACGGTCGCCGAAGGTGGCCGCCTCCTCGGCATACCAGTTTTCACCCTCACGTGCGGCTTCTTCCAATGCTGGGTCTTCCATAGCGCCTCGTTGGTCTGGACCCCTCCACCCTAATGTGAAAAGCGAATATCGAACAGTACCGGAGACGACCATGGCCTTCCTGTCCGCGACACTCGACCGGATCGGTGCATCGCCCACCGTGGCGATGTCAAACCGCGCCGCAGAAATGAAAGCCGCCGGTCGAGATGTTATCGCACTTGCCGCAGGCGAGCCGGATTTCAACACGCCCGACCATATCATCGCCGCCGCCCATGCCGCGGCAAAAGCCGGCAAAACCCGGTATACGGCCGTCGATGGCATCCCCGAACTGAAAGCCGCAATCGCCGCGAAATTTGCCCGTGAGAATGCGCTGAGCTATGCGCACTCGGAAATAAGCGTCGGCTCTGGGGGCAAACATGTGATCTGGAACGCGTTCCTGGCCACGATTGAACCGGGCGACGAGGTGATCATCCCTGCCCCGTATTGGGTGAGTTACCCCGACATGGTGCAGTTTTCGGCCGGGGTTCCGGTGATCTTGCCGTGTGGCCTTGCCCAAGGGTTCAGGTTGCGCCCCGAAGATCTCGCGGCCGCGATCACGCCCCGGACCAAGTGGATCATCCTCAATTCGCCCGGCAACCCCACGGGGGCGGGCTATACCGCGGCCGAACTTTCGGCGCTGGCCGATGTCATCCGCCCCCATGGGCAGGTGCATGTCATGGCCGATGACATCTACGAACACATCACCTTCCCCGGCTTTTCATTCGCAACACTCGCCGCTGTGGCACCGGACCTGAAAGACCGGGTGTTGACGGTGAACGGCGTCTCAAAGGCCTATGCCATGACAGGTTGGCGGTTGGGCTATGCGGGTGGGCCCGCATCCTTGATCGCAGCCATGCGTAAGCTGCAATCGCAATCAACCACCAACCCGTCGTCGATCAGCCAATGGGCGGGTGTGGCTGCCCTATCAGGTCCACAGGACTATCTTGAGACGTCACGGGCGGCATTCCTGCGCCGCCGCGACCTTGTTGTGACAGAGCTGAATGCGATGGAAGGGATCGAGTGCCCGACACCACAAGGGGCGTTCTACGTGTATCCATCGGTCGCCGGGCTGATCGGGCGCCGTTCCCCGGCAGGTCAGGTGATGGCAGATGACCGCGCCATCGCCGAGGCCCTATTGGACGAAACCGGGGTCGCGCTGGTCTTTGGGGCGGCCTTCGGGTTGTCCCCCCATGTGCGGCTGAGCTATGCGGCGGCCGACGACGTATTGAAGGATGCCCTGGCGCGGATGGCGGAGTTTGTGAAAGGCTGCCAATGAAACTGCCAAAGCTTTACTACCGCATCCGCGACAACGGCGCCCTGGTCTTTCGGGTCGACGCGGAAAACCGGCAGGGCAGGCTGGACCTTGATCCCCTGGCCATGGCCAACGTCCGCAACGGCGAGGTCCGGCCCCAGGGCGGGCGCAACATCACCGCCGCCGAACGCCGCGACATCGAGGCCTGGATCGCCGCGCGCCAGTCCGAACTGGCAGATCGCGATGCAAAAATCGCCCCTGCCACCGTTGAGGCGATCAATGCGGCCGCTCACTGGGTTCAGACCAAGGCCAGTGCGGCTGACATCGATGCCCATGCAAACGCGATGTTGATGGCCATGCATGATTTGCGCAGCCAGATTGTGCGCCGTCAGGCCGATGCTTTGGACACCAACGACGATTAGGACCAGCGCGTCACTTCACCGACAACACCGTCCCAGCCGCCGGGCACCAGCGCGCGGCCCAACGTACGATCGGGATTGGTTGGCGGCGGCATGATCACACCGGCCAAGGGCTCAAACCCGAAACGGCCGTAATAGGACGCATCCCCGACAAGCATCACCCGGTCCCAATCGGCGGCGGCCGGCGCGAGCGCCTGTTCGATCAGCCAACCGCCCAGACCCTCTCCCTGATGGATCGGGTGGACCGCGATCGGTCCCAAAAGCAGCGTTGGTGCAGTTCCAACCCGGACCGGCCAGAACCGAACGGCCGCCGCCACAGCGCCCTGGGGTGAACGGACAACCTTGGCCAGATCGGCAATCGGGGCGATGCCGTCGCGCAGCCGGTAGGAGGACAAAGCATCGCGCCCCGGCGCAAAGGCCAGATCAAAAAGCGCTTCGACCTCCCACCAATCGTCCGCCTCTTCGCGTGTCAGCTCCAACCTTGCCCCCGTTTTTGGCTGGATGCGGCCCTAGCATGGCGCTAGGTCGCGGACAAACCAAGAGGTGCACAAGATGTTCTACCGCCCCGCAGATGGCCACGGCCTGCCGCGCAATCCGTTCAATGCCATCGTGGCCCCCCGGCCCATCGGATGGATCTCAACGCGTGGGGGCGACGGATCCGAAAACCTGGCCCCCTATTCGTTTTTCAACGCGGTCGCCTACACCCCCCCACAAGTGATGTTCGCCTCGACCAGCGCCAAACCCGACCGCGACGGCACCAAGGACACAATGGCCAACATCCGCGACACCGGTGTGTTCTGCGTGAACATCGTCACGCGCGCTTTTTTGGACATGATGAATGCCTCGTCAGGCCCATGGGCGCGCGAGGTCGACGAGTTCGACCATACCGGTCTGAACCGGATTTCCTGCGAGACAATCGCGTGTTCCCGCGTCGCCGGGGTAGCCGCAGCCCTGGAATGCGAAATGTCCCAGATCATCGAGCTTCCGGGCGAGGCGAACCAAGTCGCCTTTGGCACGGTCACCGGCGTGCACATCCGGGACGATTGTCTGACGGACGGGATCTTTGACCTGACAAAGGTTCGGCCCATCGCGCGGTGCGGCTATTTGGATTGTGCCGAAATCACCGAGCTGTTCACGCTGGCACGGCCTGGTGGCTAGTCGTCATCCTCCAACAGGACGATGACCATCAGCACGTTGATCCAGTTCACAAAAAGCTTGGTGGCAATGGCGCCCAAAGTCATCACCCCGATCCAGGCGAGTTCGCTTCCATGAAGCGCGATTGCGGCCAGGGTGACCGCGAAGACCGCATCGCCAACCGCGACCAGGGTGACGGTCTGCGGTGCAAAGCGCGGATCGCGCGCCCAGACCGAAGGCAGCATATGAAGGTTGTCGCCGTCCCATTTGACCATGGCCAGCACAACGGCGGCATAGGCGAGCATATAGGCAGAAAAGGCGATCTGCAGCGTGGCAGGGGCTGCAACACTGGTGATCCAAAGAACCGCCACCGGCACCATGAGCATAGCAACAAGACCGCCGATCTTGCCCGTGGTTCGGCGCCACATGGAACTGTTCAGGATCAGGTTTCGCGCGATCGAGGTGAAAAAGAAGACCGACAAGGCCAGTTGCAACGCCGTAAGGTCGCGCCCGAAAACCGCGACGGGAACATCCTGAAACAGCAAGAACGACGCAAGCGTCACGCCCATCAGCCCCAGGAAACTGGCGTCAGGACGCGGAACAACAGATAGGGTCCAAAGAAACCTCATGGGGCCATTGAACCACCCAATTCGGGCCAAGTTGGGACGCCGATGTGCCGGGAGCCGTGCAAAACCTGTAGGTTTTGAGGTGAGATTTTTTCAAAAATCTCGCCTCGATCCTTTAAGGATCGACGCGCTTGGCTAGTGCCCGCCCGCCAAAACGCCGGTGCGCACGCCGTAATCGGCCGCGACCTGATAGTCAGGGTCGTCATCGCTATCGATCACCAACTGTCCCGCGGTCTGCAACAGCGCGTGGCAATCCCGGCTGAGGTGGCGCAATTGCAGCGCCTTGCCGGCCGCTTCGTACTTCGCGGCCACAGCCTCAATCGCGGTTAACGCGGATTGGTCCACCACCCGACTGTCGGCGAAATCGACAATCACCAGTGACGGGTCAGACTTGGGGTCAAACACCTCTGCGAACCCTTCAGCCGAGCCAAAGAACAACGGCCCCTGCACCTGATAGACCTTGGCCCCTTCTGGCGTGGTGTAGGTTTTTGCATGGATGCGTGTCGCGTTTTGCCAGGCATAGGTCAGCGCCGAGACGATCACGCCGACAACAACCGCCACCGCAAGGTCTTCCATGACCGTGACAACCGTGACCAGCACGATCACGGCCGAATCCGTCCAGGGAACCTTGCGCATGATCTTGAACGTGTTCCAGGCAAACGTCCCGATCACCACCATGAACATCACGCCCACTAGGGCTGCCAGCGGAATCAACTCGATCAGCGGGGCGGCAAACAGGATGAAGATCAGCAGGAAAAGGGCAGCCACAATCCCCGAAATCCGGGTCCTCGCACCCGAATTGACGTTGATCATCGACTGGCCGATCATCGCACATCCGCCCATGCCACCGAAAAATCCCGTCACGGTGTTTGCCGCCCCTTGGGCGATGCATTCGCGGCTGGCCCCGCCGCGTTCGCCGGTGATCTCACCCACCAGGTTCAGCGTCAGAAGGCTTTCGATCAGACCGATGGCGGCCAGGATCAACGCATAGGGCAGGATAATCTCGAACGTGTCCCAATTCAGGGGAACGGAGGGGATATGAAACAACGGCAAACCGCCCTGGATCGAGGCCATGTCGCCCACGCGCGGGACCGGCAGATCAAACGCGATCACCACTGCCGCCACGATGGCGATGCCCGCCAACGGGGCCGGCACCTTGGTGGTGAGCTTCGGCATCCCCCAGATGATCACCATCGTCGCAACAACCAGCACCAGCATGATGACCAACGGCACACCTGAAAGCCATTCACCGCCCGCCATACCGTGGCCAGACGCTTCCGCCGTGCCAGGCACCTGAAACTGTGTCAGCTGCGCGAGGAAAATCACAATCGCCAGGCCATTGACGAAGCCCAGCATCACCGGATGCGGCACCATTCGAATGAACTTGCCCAACCTGAAAATCCCGGCAGCGATCTGGATCACACCCATCAGAACCACAGTCGCAAACAGGTATTCGACCCCGTGTGTGGCCACCAGCGACACCATCACGACAGCCAAAGCCCCCGTCGCACCTGAAATCATGCCCGGCCGGCCGCCAAAAACCGCTGTAATCAACCCGACGATAAAGGCCGCATAAAGCCCCACCAGCGGATGCACCCCAGCCACAAAGGCAAATGCCACCGCTTCGGGCACCAGAGCGAGCGCGACCGTGAGGCCCGCCAAAAGCTCAATCCTTATGCGCTCCGGGCTCATCTCAACAGAGGAGCCATAAAGCTTCGAAAGTGGCATGCCATTGGCCACGGCGGACAGAAGACGGGTCATAAGCGCTCGATCACGGGTTTTGTTTGTGAAGACATAGGCGAAATCGGCCTAAAGTCGCGTTGACGGGTAGTTAGCGCAATCGCTGCGTCGCAGCTAGGGATAGTTTGCAAGGCGGCTCTTCTGTGGGCGCAGGGTGGGGATTTCAGGACCTTACAGCGCGATCCTGATTTGTTAGGCTCGCCCTATGGATGAGATCAAGGGCCATATCCGCACCTGGGCGGAGATTGACGGGATGGGTGGTGAGGATGCTCTGACCCCGGCAGAGCTGCAGCTACGCGACGCGGTCGTGGCTGGGGAGTTTTGCAAACTGGGCGAGAATGTCCCGCCTGAACTGGAGCCCGGCCAAACGCCCGACCCAGAGGTGCATATCCGCGCCGAAGTCCTGCGCTATTTCATCCTTGGGGGCTGTGAAAAATACAAATCCGACCCGACGGGGGTTTGGATACAGGGCGCCCATGTGACCGGCACACTCAACATCGGTTTTCACAAGGTCCCCGGCGCAATTGATATGTCTCATTGCCGCTTCGATCAGCGGATCGATATGGAGCAGGCGCGGGTTGAGATGCTTGATCTGTCCAATTGTCATTTGGCCGGACTCTATGCCCCGCACCTAAACTCGAAAGGCGCTGTTTTTCTGAGCGATGTCACCTCTACCGCAGAAGTGGCTCTGAACAGCGCCGAGATTGGCGGGCAGTTGGATTGCGAAGGTGCAAAGTTCTTGGCCGAAACCGGCAACGCCCTCAACGCCCAAGGGGTCAAAACAGGTGCGGACATGTTTCTGCGCGACGTCACCGCAAAGGCGACCGTCAACGTAAACGGCGCCGAGATTGGCGGGCAGTTGGCTTGCAACGGCGCAAAGTTTCTGACCGAAACGGGCGATGCCCTCGACGCGCAGGGCATCAAAACAGGTCAAGACGTGTTTCTGGGCAGCGTCACTGCAAAAGCGACCGTCGATGTGAACGGCGCCGACATCGGCGGGCAGTTGTCTTGCAACGACGCGAAGTTCGAGGCGAAAGAGGGCTTTGCCCTCACCGCGCTGGGCATGAAGACCGGTCAGGGTCTCTTTTGGCGCGGGGTCACAGCACCCCATGCCATGATCGATTTCACAGATGCCCACGCGACCATGCTGGTAGATGACACCGAGTCGTGGCCCGGCGGGGGGCGCATTGAACTCGACGGGTTCACCTATGATCGCATCATTGGCGGGGCCACCGATGCCAAAACCCGGCTCGATTGGATCGCGAAAGGCGAAAAACCCGGCCGTTTCTTCCCCCAACCCTATACCCATCTGGCCAAGGTCCTGCGCGAGATGGGCCATGAATGGGACTCGCGCGCCGTCTTGATCGGGCGCGAGCGGCGTCACAACTGGCACCGCCGCCAGAGATTTCGTGTTGCACTTGATGGAACGGTTCGCGCGTGGCTGAAAAGCATCTGGTACGATCTGCGCCGCTTTGGAGCTTGGACTTTGGACTGCGCAGCACGGCTTGGCGCGGGTTATGGGTACAAACCCTTCCGAACGCTACTCGTTATCGCCGGTCTCATTGGCATCACCTGGCTGTTCAGCGCGCAAGCTTACAACGCAGGCGATTTCGCCCCCAACTCCGATATCATCCAATTGTCTGACGATTGGGTCTTTCTGGCCGCAACCGCCCCCAACCCCGCCGACGCCTGGTCGGATGAAACCGCTGCAGGCCGCGATTGGGAAACCTTCGATCCCATCATCTATGCCGCCGATGTCGTCATCCCGATCATAAACTTCGGCCAGACAGAGGCTTGGGCGCCGTCGACCACGCGCGGGCCATGGGGCTGGCATCTGTGGTGGTTCAAATCCGTCATGGCGCTGGCGGGATGGATCGTCACGGCCATTGGCGCGGCCGCCATTACCGGCATCATCCGGCGCGACTGATCGCCCGCTTTCGGGTGCTGCGGCAAAACACACCGCCGCTGTTGCGGAATATCTCGACCTGCGCACTCTGCCCCATTGCGGCGGCCTGCCATTCGGGGTCCATTGGCGACAGTGAAAACCGGCAGGAGGCCCCCCAATGACCAACACCATGATCGGCGTGATCGGCGGCTCGGGAGTCTATGACGTCGACGGGTTGGAAGACGCGGCCTGGACCGACGTGGCCACGCCCTGGGGGACGCCGTCCGACGCAATTCTGACCGGCGTTTTGGACGGGGTCAAAATGGCCTTCCTGCCCCGCCACGGGCGCGGCCATGTCCATTCGCCCACCACGGTGCCCTACCGCGCCAATATCGATGCGCTGAAACGGCTGGGCGTGACAGATGTGATCAGCATCTCAGCGGTGGGGTCGTTCCGCGAAGAAATGGCACCGGGCCACTTCGTCGTCGTCAACCAGTTCATCGACCGGACGTTTGCGCGCGAAAAATCCTTCTTCGGCACCGGCTGCGTGGCCCATGTGTCGGTCGCCCATCCCACATGCCCGCGCCTGGGTGAAGCTGCCGCCGATGCGGCCCAAGCCGCTGGCATCACCGTACACCGCGGCGGGACCTATCTGGCAATGGAAGGCCCACAGTTTTCCTCCGTCGCCGAAAGCAAGATGTACCGCGACAGTTGGGGCGCGGATGTGATCGGCATGACCAATATGCCTGAAGCCAAACTCGCCCGCGAGGCCGAGCTTTGCTATGCCTCGGTCGCCATGGTCACCGATTATGACAGCTGGCATCCCGACCATGGCGCCGTCGACATCACCGCGATCATGGCCGTTCTGAAAGGCAATTCCGAAAATGCCCGCAGCCTTGTCAAAGGCCTGCCCGAACGGCTTGGCGGCCCGCGCGAGGCCTGCCCGCACGGCTGCGACAAGGCGCTCGAATACGCCATCATCACCGCGCCTGACAAACGCGACCCCGATCTGGTGGCCAAGCTGGATGCCGTTGCGGGCCGGGTTCTGGACTAGTCCTGCCCGTTTTCCTTGACGAATTCACGGATGAACCGGCGGATTTCACGCGCCGCTGAGGTATCCATATCCTTGCAAAGGGCGACGAAAGCGTCGCGCTCTTCCTTTTCAAGCCGCAGGACCAACTGGCTGTCCTTGCCGCCCTTCTTCCCCTCTTTTTTGCCCACGTTTTCCCCGACGACTTGACTTTGCTATCCTATGTATATACATACGCTGTATAACTGCTAGACGACAATAGCGGGTGGACAATTGGAAAGGAATGATAAAATGACACTACAGGCCGCACAGAGCATATTGATCCAGGATCGCCTCGATTGGACACAGCCGCGCTTGCGCTGGCTTCCTCAGACCGGCACCCGGGTCTGGCGCGCGTTGCGTCGCGCGTAAGGCAAGACTTGCAAGACCTGGGGCCATGGGCACAGTAAGGCGCTGACACCGTAACGGAGCGCGCGACCCATGGCCCCAGGCAAAACCGTCAAAGACTACATCCGCACCATCGTCGATTTCCCCCATGAAGGGATTATGTTTCGCGACGTGACGACGCTGTTTGCAGACCCCCGCGGGTTTCGGATGTGCATCGATCAGCTTTTGCACCCCTATGCCGGCACCCGGATCGACAAGGTCGTGGGGCTGGAAGCGCGCGGCTTCATCATTGGTGGCGCATTGGCACACCAATTGTCAGTGGGCTTCGTGCCGATCCGCAAAAAGGGCAAACTGCCCGGCGCAACCTTGTCAGAAGACTACACGCTTGAGTACGGCGAAGCGGTGATGGAAGTGCACACCGACGCCATAGAACCAGGCGAAAAAGTCCTCGTCGTTGATGACCTTCTGGCCACCGGCGGCACCGCGGAAGCCGGGATAAAATTGGTCGAACGCATGGGCGGCGACATCATAGGATGCGCCTTTATCATCGATCTTCCAGACCTTGGCGGGCGCGCAAAACTCGAAGCGCTTGATATGGACGTGCATATCTTGTGCGAATTCGACGGCGCCTGACGGCCCGGGACTTTCCCGTTTAGAACGCGCCATGGGCACCCAGGGCCGCCTCGGCGTCTCCAGCCAGCAGGGCCGCATAATGATCTCGCAATGTGTCAGAGCCGAACTCCGGCGTGGCCTCAGCCGAATATCGTCCAAGTGCGTCGTCCCAGACCAGCATCGATTGCGTCCCATAGTACCGCCCGATACGGGCGAATTCCGCCCGGTCACGTGCGCGCGGATGGACGAGGCCGGCCAGTGCCATCCCGCCGATGATGGCCGACATCAACGCGACCGGCACCCGCCGCACGGGCACCTCGCGGCCCAACAGCTCCGACAGGATTGCGGCTTGATCAAGCGGGGTCAGGGCCGGGCCAGGGCCGCCGATCGGCAGAATGCGATTGGCGCGGGCAGGATCGTTCAAACACCCTGCAATGTAATCGCCCAGATCACCGTCAGAGATGGGCTTGCAGGCTGTCATCCGACCGTCGCCAAAGACCAGGAACGGCTTGCCCGCTTGAACCCGGGCCACTTGACCCGACAAGGACTTGAAAAATGCCGTTGGTCGCACGATCGAATAGATGAGGCCCGACTGCATCAGCCGGTCTTCAAACGCCAGTTTCGCGCGCTGGAATTCAAGCATCGGCCGCTGCACGCATAGTGCAGACAGCAGGACAAACTGGCGAACGCCAGCCGCCTGCGCGGCCTCAAGCGCAGTGACATGGGCATCATGATCGATGTTCCATGCGTCCTGAGCGGTCCCGGTTCGCGACGCGAGGCACGACACAATTGCATCCGGCGCCGCCCCGAGAACCGCGTCATAAAATCTGGCGCTGTCAGAAGGGTCGGCCCGCACGATCTCGCCGGCGACAGGCGCCGCCGCCCCCGGGCGCAGCACAAACACCAGTTGATGACCGTCTGCAGCCAGCGCCTTTGACGCCGCCGCCCCCGCCGTGCCCGACGCGCCCAAGACCAGAACCCGCAAGCTCACGCCTCCGGCAGGACCGCGCCGGGGTTCATCAGACCCATCGGATCAAGCGCATCCTTGATCGCACGCATCGCGGCCAACCGTGCTGGATCACCATAGCGCTGGAGTGTCGCCACCTTAAGTCGCCCAATCCCGTGCTCGGCACTGAAACTGCCCCCCTTTGCGACCACCATCTCAGTGATGACCTCCGACAGGGTCTCGCGCAGGGCGCTGAAGTCTTTGGCGGATTGTCCTTTGGGCGCGAAAAGATTGAAGTGAATGTTCCCATCACCCAAATGCCCAAAGGCGTTGATCCTGATCTTTGCCACCTTGGCTAGGGCACGCGGCGCTTCTGCCAAAAAGCCCGCGACTTCTGACAGGGGCAGCGACACGTCATGGGACGCCACCGCACCGACAGCCCGGTTCGCCAGCGGGATCGTTTCGCGGATCGCCCAGAGATCCGCGCGCTGTTGCCCGGACGATGCAACGACCCCGTCCGTCACAAGGCCAGCTTCAAGCGCTTCGGAAAAGATCTCTTCCAGCATCAAGGACGGGTCGCGTCCGCCGAACAGACCCAATTCCATCAGCACCGACCATTCGGGCCGCACGTCAAACACTGGCTTGTGGGGTAAACCGGCTTCCGCGAGAAATTCGAACCCTGTCCCCGAAAGGACTTCAAAGGCCGAGACACCATCACCGACCCTGTCTTGAACAAGATGAAACAGCCCTAGCGCCGCCTCGGGGTCGGGCACGGCCAACATCGCGGTACCGACGTCCGTTGGCCGGGGCACCAAACGCAAGCTTGCCCCGGTAATCACGCCCAAAGTGCCCTCTGACCCGATCAGCAGATGGCGCAGATCATAGCCGGTGTTGTCCTTGCGGAGCCGTTTGAGCCCGTGGAAAATAGAACCATCCGGCAAAACCGCTTCAATGCCGAGGCAAAGATCGCGCGCCATCCCGTAGCGCAGCACGTTCAGACCGCCCGAATTCACCGACAAGGCCCCCCCGATCCGCGCGGTGCCTTCGGACCCATACGACAGCGGAAACAACCGCTCAATCGTGGCCGCGGCCTGCTGAACCGCCGCCAGGGTGCATCCGGCATCAACAACGACGACGTTTTCGTAGGTGTGCACTTCGCGAATCGTAGTCATGCGGTCCATCGACAAAATGATCGGCGCGCCGGTTTCCGTGACCTGCCCGCCCACCAGGCCGGTGCCGCCCGAATAGGGTATGACTGGCGTGCCGGTTTCGCGTGCGACCGCGATCACCTGGGCCACGTCCTGCGTGCTGGCGGGCGCCACAACCACCCCTGCCCGCCCGCGCCAAAGGCCCCGAGGCTCTTCGAGATATCCCGGTTGAGTGGGTCGGATCGCCGTGGGACCCAGCGCCTTGGTCAGCCGGTGGATCACGTCGTCGGGTGGGTTGTCCATCCTTCGCTTGTTCCACGCCGACGCGGGGTGAGCAAGTTACTCCTGAAAGCCCAGCCACAGCGGTTCAAGCACCACCACCGTCGGGCGCGACGGCAGCGTCCGCAACGAGACCTCCAGGCTTGAAACACCATCACGGGCAATCGCAAACTCATCTGAGACGCCGGCCAGAAACCGATCGAGTGAGCCGTTCGAGAACCAGTGCATCGGGATCACCACGGACGATTTCAGCCGCTTCACGATCCGGATCATTGTCGGCAGGTCCACCGTCAGCCCGCCGTCGACCGCCGCCATGACGATATCCAGACGACCAAGGGCAGCATATTGCGCCTCATCAGGTTCATGATGGAGGTGCCCCAGATGGCCCACGCACAGGCCCTCAACCTCGAACACGAAAATCGAATTGCCATCCTCGCGGACATCGCCGAATTGGCTGCGGATGTCGGTGGTGATGTTGCGCACATACATCTCGCCCAGATCGACGCCGTAGTCCGCCGGTTCCCCGCTTTGCGGCCAGCCCGGCAGCACATGGGGGATCCGGTTGTCTGGTGCGGCGGTCCAGTGGCTGGAATGGGCGTTGTTCATGGTCACCACATCGGGCACCAGATCCACCGCGCCGATGAACCCGGTGTAATCCGTGACCGCCGACAATCCGCCCTGGGTCTGCAACAGAAACATCGAGTGGTCGATGTAACTCAGCCGGATCGTGAAATCCTCAAGCGGGGCCTGCCAACTGGCCTTCTGGACATAGGCTATGCCCGGGGCTGCGTCCGCGATGGCGATGCAATGGCTTGGCCGGCGCTCCTGCGCAGCGGCCGTCGAGACGAGCATGACCGCAAAGGCGAAAGTGATGAAACGCATTTTCGGGATCCTCCATCCAACTTTTGCTCAATCTAGCGTCACTTTTGCCCAGGTCATGGCCGGTGTCATGGATTGCGGCAGGCGAGAGGCCGCCAATCGTTCAAATTGGGCGTATTTTCAGGCGGACCGACACGTGCCTGCCCAGATTTGACCACAATTCGCCGGGATGTTGGCCCCTGGTTGGGAACGAGTCGCAATTTGGTCATCATCTGGGGAGTGACGTAGATGCGAAATATGACGCTTTGGACTGCTGCAGGATTGTCCGTTGGCGCCGCGGCCGTGTCGTTCAGTGGAAGTGATACGGGCGACGCACTGAGATGGCTCGCCGAGCTGTGCCTGACAGGTCCTGTTCAAGGCGACATGCCGATGATCGCGGTCGAAGATCATTCGACCCATTTCTCCCCAACCCTTGCAATGGGCCTTGGCCTCATCTCAGCGGCCCTTCTGACCGGTGGTCTTTGGCCCGGCGCGGATGTGGACGCCGATGCGCCCATGGCTGACCCTGACAAAATGCTGGCTGCGATGACATATGTGGCCGCGGCGACGGGTGGCATCAGCCCACCGGAACTGTCCAGCCAGGTGGCCAGCGCCACGGGCATGGAACTGACCCATGACGAGGCGGCCCTGGCCCTGATGACCTACCGCGACGACGCGGATGAAGACGAACTGGCCTGGATCGGTGAGGATGAGACCGCCGTCACCCGCGACATCATCATGAAAGCCGCCCTCGAAATCGGTTGGACCCATGGTGAGTTCACGCCCCGCGGACTTGAGATGATCGGTCGTCTCGCCCGGGCCATCAATCTGGGCGGCGACGACCTGGCGCTCCTGTTTTGGGAGGTCACCGAACCGCCCCAGCATCAACGCGAAGACCCGTTTGAGAAGCTGCGACCCAAATCGAAGATCATCGACGCAACACCCGCGATGGCATAGCAGTTTGAAAAGACGGGGCCGATGCAGAACGCGCCGAAGATGTGGCCAAACGCACCGCCTGTTTCATCGAAAACGCGGCATGGACCGTCGCCAGGCTAGGCCTTGCCGCGCCGGTCGCTGCGCAGGTTTGCGTATAGGACGTGATTGCGCCAGCGCCCGTTGATCTGCAGATAGCTCTGCGCCACGCCTTCATATTTGAAGCCGGACTTTTCCAACAAACCGCGCGAGGCCGCGTTTTCGGGCAAACACGCGGCTTCAACGCGGCTAAGGTCAAGTCCGTGAAACGCGTGATGCACAACCGCATCAATCGCCTCGCCCATGTATCCGCGCCGCGCATAAGTTTCGCCGACCCAATAGCCAAGCGTGCCTGATTGCGCAGGCCCGCGCCGGATATTGTCAAGCGTTATGGCCCCCACCAGCGCGTCATCGTCGCGCCGAAACATGAACAACGGCACCGCCGTGCCAGAGGCGATCGCGCGGTTCGCCCAATAGACCCGGTTTGTAAACGCCTTGCGCGTCAGATGGTTGCGCGCCCAGGTGGGTTCCCACTGGACCAGAAAATCCTCGCTAGCGCGCCGAATGCTTGCCCAGGCCCGGTGATCAGAATGCGATGGCGGTCGCAGACTGAGCCGCTCGGTCTGGAGCCTCAGCCGCCGCCGCAGCGCCAGCATTACGCAGCCAATCGGCGCCGCAGCGCCAAAAGCTCGGGCGCTCCGGACACCTGTCCGTAGAGCGCAAGGGCAGCCTGGGTTTCAACCATCTTGCCAGCCAGGGCACGCACATCCGCGCCAGTGACCCCATCGATCCGCTCAATCGTTTCGGTCACATCCGGCACCCGGTCCCAGATCGCGACCATCCGCGCCAGCCGTTCGGCGCGGTTCGACGGGCTTTCGAGCCCCATCAACAAACCCGCCTTGATCTGCGCGCGCGCCCGGTCGAGTTCATCTTCGCGCAACCCTTCTGCGGCGCGCGCAAGCTCATCGCAGGTCAGTTCCGTCAGTTCGGCGACCTCTGCACCGCTTGTCCCGGCATAGATTGTCATCATGCCGCTGTCGGCATAGGCGCCAGCCTGGGCGAAGATCGTATAGCACAATCCGCGCTTTTCGCGGACTTCCTGAAACAGGCGCGACGACATCCCGCCACCGAATGCGGTGGTGAAAATCTGCGCGGCATAAATAGCATCGTCCCGGTAGCCCGGCATTTCGAACCCGAAGGCCACATGCGCTTGCTCAAGGTCTTTGACGACCCGGTGTTCACCCCCCCGAAAGGCAGCCGGTTCGGGTTGGGCCAACGTGCCTGCCGGCATTGCGCCAAAAGTGGCTTCCACCCGTTTCAACACCGCCTCGGGGTCAATTGCCCCGGCAGCGGCCACGATGATGGAACCCGGCTGGTAGTGGTCTGCAACAAACCCCGCCAGATCGTCGCGACCAAAGGCTTCGATCCGCTCGGCGGGGCCCAGGATAGTGCGCCCCATGGGCTGATCGGGGTAAGCGGCTTCCTGCAGCCAGTCGAAAATAATGTCGTCGGGCGTATCCAGCGCCTGGCCGATTTCCTGCAAGATCACATGGCGTTCAACCTCAATCTCTTTGGGGTCGAACGCCGGGTTCAACACGATGTCCGAAATCACATCCAGCGCGAGGTCCACATCGTTTTCCAAAACCCGCGCGTAGTAAGCTGTCATCTCGCGCGAGGTATAGGCGTTGATGTAACCGCCTACGTTTTCAATCTCTTCGGCGATATCAAACGCGCTGCGCCGCTGGGTTCCTTTGAACGCCATATGTTCAAGAAAATGCGCGATGCCATTTTCGCGCGCCCGTTCATGGCGCCCCCCTGCGGTGACCCAGACCCCGACAGAGGCCGAGTGCAGCCCGGGCATTTCTTCGGTCACGACACGAACGCCGTTTGGAAGGCGGTGAAGAGAAACGCTCATGCTGCGCGGCCTTTTCGGATGATGTCTTGCAAATCCCCAAGGTCATTAGGGGCTTTGGCAATGCGCTCTGGCAGATCAAAAAGGTCCCCCATTCGCGGCGGAAGGGCAGGCCGGACCCCGGTGGCGGCTTCAACAGCGTCTGGGAACTTGGCCGGGTGGGCCGTGGCCAGTGTGACCATCGGGATACCCGGTGCGCGTGCGATATGCGCGTCGGCCACATGAACCCCAACCGCCGAATGCGGGCAAAGAAGTTCGCCGCGCGCGGCAAGCGTGGCTTTGATGGTGTCCGCCGTGGTCGCTTCGTTCGCCATGCCGCTGTCGTAATGTGCCGACAGCGCCGTCATGGCGTTGGGTGATATCTGAAAGCTGCCGGTTGTGGCCAGTTCGTCCATCAGCCCCGCCACTGCCGCCCCGTCGTGGTCATGGGCCCAGAACAATGCGCGTTCAAAGTTGGACGACACTTCGATGTCCATCGACGGGCTGATCGAAGGGCGCACCCCGTGTTTTGTGTAGGCCGCGTCCCGCATCGCGCGGTCAAGGATATCGTTCTGGTTCGTCGCAATCACCAGCCGGTTGATCGGCAGGCCCATTTCCTTGGCGATGAAACCGGCAAAAATGTCGCCAAAATTGCCGGTGGGCACAGTGTAGCTGACCGCCCGCTCAGGCGCGCCAAGCGCCACCGCCGAGGTGAAATAATACACAACTTGGGCCAGCACTCGGGCCCAGTTGATTGAATTGACCGCCGCCAAAGACACTTCGCTGCGGAACGCGTGATCGTTGAACATGTCCTTCAGGCGCGCCTGGCAATCGTCAAAATCGCCGTCCACAGCCAGGGCGTGAACATTTGCGGCCGCTGGCGTTGTCATCTGACGGCGCTGAACCTCTGACACCCGGCCGTTGGGGTACATGATGAACACATCGACGTTGGTCAGACCGGCGAAAGCCTCAATCGCGGCCGAGCCCGTGTCGCCGGACGTCGCGCCCACAATTGTGACACGCCGCCCGGAGCGTTCGAGCGACACCTGGAACATCTGCCCAATCAGTTGCATCGCGAAGTCTTTGAACGCCAGCGTAGGACCGTGGAACAATTCCAACAAAAAGTGGTTCGCATCCAGCTGTTTCAGCGGCGCGCGCGCGTCATGGC
Source organism: Pseudomonadota bacterium (assembly GCA_038530285.1). GTDB lineage: Bacteria > Pseudomonadota > Alphaproteobacteria > Rhodobacterales > Rhodobacteraceae > JASJAR01. The sequence continues at coordinate 21,732 of JBCBCY010000021.1, read as the reverse complement.
CAAAAACCGAATAGGCCCGCGCGATGATCCCGCGCAATGTCTCGTCGTCAAAAGCATCTGTTACAAAGGGGCGCACGACCTCAAAGGCGACATCCTCATAAGGTTGCCCCGCAAAGCCTGCGATGGTCTCGTGGCTCAGCGTCGGGACGGCGCCGGGCACATAAAGCCCGCCGTCCAATGCCAACCCCGAAAGCATGGCCTCTTCAAAGCCGAGCTCCGGCGCCTCCCCCCGTGTCGAAATGTACCGCATTACGCCTCATCGTTCCCCGTCTGGCCGTGCATACGCCGAAGAAGAAACGCTGTCATCCCCGCCCAGACAAGTGCAAGCCCGAACCATTGCACCGCGTAGCCGAAATGGTTGTTTGGAATACCTTCGGTTCCAATTGGAATGGGCGCGAAGGGCAGCTGCACGCCAGTGATCTCACGCGCAACGACCAGCACAGGTTCGGTGCCCAGTCGCGCGGCCATGGCGGGCAGATCAAGATTGGTCCAGATGTCTGCGTCAGGGTTCGGTTCGGTTTCTTCCGGCCAAGACAGGTTGCCATCAAGCGTCAATGCGCCCGACGGCAATTCAGGATCTCGCGCCCCCGCCACGCCAAGGTCCACCATGACCCGCCGGCCCTCGGTAACCACCGGGGCGATGATGCGGTACCCCGCACCCGCCTCGCGCCAGGTGCCAAAAACCGGGATCGGCGCGCCATCAATCGTGCCGGTCAGTGTCACCGACAAAAACGCACTGTCATCGACGCTGGGCGTGGCCGGCAGGGCGACCGGCGCGTCTTTGATGCGGGTTTCGATTTCGGCCAATAGATTTTCTTTCCACTCAAGCCGTTGCAGCTGCCACACCCCGAGACCTGTGAGCACACCCACGCCCAGAAGACCGAGCAAGATCGGGAACAGTGCGCGTTTCATCGGCCGTCAGAAACGAGAGCGGGCGCGGTGAACGCCGCGCCCGAGTTTCGGTCTTCTGCCAGGAGTGGTAACCCGTTTGGTCGCAAAAAATGCGTCATGCGCCCCAAACGTAGATCGCGGCGAACAAAAACAGCCAGACCACATCGACGAAGTGCCAGTACCATGCGGCAGCTTCGAACCCGATGTGTTTTTCCGGTGTGAAATGTCCTGCGCGCAGCCGGAGATAGCACACGAACAAGAAGATCGTGCCGATCACCACGTGAAGCCCGTGGAACCCGGTCGCCATGAAGAAGTTGGCGCCGTAGATATTGCCCGCAAAGCCGAAGGCCGCGTGGGTGTATTCATACGCCTGAAGCACGGTGAAGATCATGCCCAGAACCACCGCCAGGATCAGCCCGTTGGCCATATCCTTACGGTTGTTTTCATGCACCAGCGCGTGGTGCGCCCAGGTTGCAGCAGCACCTGAGCACAGCAGGATCAATGTGTTGATCAAGGGTAGATGCCAGGGGTCGAAGGTTTCAATCCCCGCCGGCGGCCAGACACCATCCACCGTCGGCGACAGGCCATTTGGGTCCATCGGGAAGATTGCGTGTTTGAAAAAGCTCCAGAACCAGGCCGCAAAGAACATCACTTCGGACATGATGAACATGATGAAGCCGTAGCGTAGGCCGATCCGCACCACGGGCGTGTGGTCGCCGCCGTTGGATTCGGCCACAACATCGGCCCACCAGGCGAACATCACGTAGCACACGCCGGCAAAGCCGATCAGGAAAAGCCATGGCCCACTGATTTCAATCGCGCCAAACAGAAAGCTCGCGCCGCCAAACATCCACGCGACCGCCCCGTAGAGCATCACAAAGGCTGATACGGCTGCAACGAATGGCCAGACCGAAGGGTCGATGATGTGATAATCGTGATTTTTTTCGTGGGCCATCGCGGTCTCTCCCGGCTTAGTTCACTGGCCCGGCAGGCAGCACGTCAAGCGCGGCCGGATCCTGGGGCAGATCAATGACATGGAATGTGTAGGACAGGGTGATGGTCGGCACATGCTTGCCTTCCTCATCCTCAAGGATCTCTGGATCGACGTAAAAGCTGACGGGCATCTGCACCGTTTCACCTGGCTGCAGCACCTGCTCTTCAAAACAGAAACAGTCGATCTTGGTGAAATACCCACCCGCCGCAAAGGGGGCGACATTAAAGCTGGCTGACCCCGCAACGGGCATGTTGGTCGGATTGTGCGCCTCGTAAAAGGCAAGGGCAGTCTCGCCCAAGCGGATCGTCATCGTCCGCTCCATCGGGCGGAAGTCCCAGGGCATATCCGATGCCAGCGAGGCGTCAAAGCGCACCTCAATTGTCTGGTCAAGAACAGTATCCGCGCCGGTTTCAGCCACCAGCGGTGTGCCACCGAACCCCGTGACCCGGCAAAACAGGTCATAGAGCGGCACCGACGCCCATGCGAGCGCGCCCATCAGCACGCCAACGCCCACCAACCGCATGACGGTCCGTTTGTTTTGTTGTGCTTGGGCGATCTCGTCGGTCATTCCAAACCTCGTGTTTCAAGCGCCGGGCGCACCACATGGTCAAAGCCCTCGGTCGCGCCGATCGTGCGCACCTTGACCACGGTCAGACCGAAGACAATCGCGATAAACGCCACGAGCACAATACCAACGCCGCGATTACGAGACGCGCGGCGGTCGTGAAGCTCATGTGTTGCCCGAATGGCCATCAGCCCCAGCCCCCGATTGCCAGATCAACGAGCAGGGCGCCAAAGTGCAAGAACAGATAGTAGAGCGAAAACCGGAAGACCTGTTTTTCGACCTTGTAGCCGTCGGCTTCGGCCGCCGCCTCATCCCGGCGCCAGATGTCATAGGCCCCTTTGAGGAACATCAGGTTGAGGATCACCGAGGCCGCCAAGGTGACCGGCCCACCAACCGAGCTGAGCGCCAGTGCCGGGCCAACCGGCAGCAAAAGTGCGGTATAGACAAGGATATGGCGCCGCGTGGATTTACGCCCGTGGGTGACTGTCAGCATCGGGACACCCGCATCGTCGTAGTCGGACTTCATGAACAATGCCAGCGCCCAGAAGTGGGGCGGCGTCCACATAAAGATCAACGCAAACATCAAAACGCTTTCCACGGACACGCCGCCGGTCACTGCGGCCCAACCGATCATCGGCGGGAATGCCCCTGCAGCACCACCAATCACGATATTCTGCGGCGTCGCCCGTTTGAGCCAGATCGTGTAGACCACCGCGTAGAAAAAGATCGTGAACGCCAAAAGCCCCGCGGCCACAAGGTTTGTCGCCAGCGCCAGCATCACAACCGACAGCCCCGAAAGGCCGATCCCGATGTACAGCGCGTCCTGTGCACTCACCCGGCCCGCCGGCACAGGGCGTTTGGCCGTCCGCCGCATCACCGCGTCAATGTCTGCATCATACCACATGTTCAACGCGCCAGAGGCCCCTGCCCCAAGCGCGATGAACAAAATCGCCGTCATCGCGACAAAGGGATGGATGGCACCGGGTGCCACCAACAATGCGATAAGGGCCGTGAACACCACCAAAGACATCACTCGAGGCTTCAGCAAAGCCACGTAATCGCCGAACTGCGGCTCGTACTCGGTGGTGTGGACGCTTGCGTCGCTCACGTTTGCTTACTCCGCTGCCGCGACGGTCAGATTGCGCGGCGTCCCGGCAAATTCCTCAATCGCGCCTTCGAGCCAGATTTCGTAATCCGCCTGGCTGACCGCGACGACCGTGATCGGCATATAGGCGTGATCAAGCCCGCAAAGCTCGGAACACTGGCCAAAGTAAATCCCTTCGGCGCCTTCATCGACTTCAAACCAAAGCTCTGCCAGACGACCGGGAACGGCATCCTGCTTCACACCAAAGGCAGGCATCGCCCAGGAATGGATCACGTCGCCACCGGTGACCTGCACGACGATGGTCTGCCCCGTGGGCACCACGACGGCGGTGTCGGTGGCCAGACGATACTCATCCTGGCTATAGCCAAACTCTTCCAGCTCATCGCGCTGCAGCATGTAGCTGTCGAATTCAATCCCGTGGTCGGGGTATTCGTAACCCCAGTACCACTGGTACCCGGTTGTCTTGATCGTGACATCCGCTTCGGGGATTTGTTGCTGGTCGAACAGGATCGGCAAGGACGCAAACCCGATGCCAACCAGAATTACGGCGGGCACAATGGTCCAGGTCACTTCCAAAGGCTGGTTGTGTGTGAAGGTCGCAGGCTCTGGGTTGGCCTTCTGGTTGAACCGAACAATGCACCAGCCCAAAAGCGCAATAACGAACAGAGTGATCACCGTGATCACCACCAACAGAAAGCTATCCAGCCAGACGATGTCGCGCATCGTGCCGGTTGCGGGTGTCTGGAAACCGGTCGCGCCGTCGATCGGGGCCCCCTTGATTTCAAGCCCGTCCGGCAAGACCTGCGCCTGCACCGCACTTGCAGCCCCCATAAGTCCGGTGGCGATCGCTACAGCGCTGCGGAATGTCGAAACGCGCATTTCTTTCTCCTGATCCAAAAGCCCCGATGTCAGCCGGGTCGCGGGGTCGGGGAACAATTCCCTGTCACCCGTGTTGTATCCAAGGATGTGAAAAACATATTACCAAGGGTGCCACAAGATTGCGCATTGCGGCATTCGGCCACCCCGGCCCCTGATTTGGAGACTTTTTGATGCCCACCGAGACACCATTTTTGCCCTTTTCCACACATATCGACCGCGACACCGCCCTGCGCACCCTCCAGGCCGCGGTCGCAGGGGCCGATGATGGTGAATTGTTTCTGGAACGCCGTCGCGCCGAAGTCCTGGCTTTCGACGACGGTCGGCTAAAGACCGCAAGCTATGATGCCGCCGAAGGGTTCGGGCTGCGCGCGGTGCGCGGTGAGACGGCCGGCTACGCACATTCCACCGAAATAAGCGAACAGGCCATCAAGCGCGCCAGCGAAACGGTGCGCCTGGCCGTGGGCAACGGCGGCGGAACCCTGGCCGACGGCCCGGCGGCCACCAACCAGAAGCTTTACAGCGACACCGACCCCCTGGGCGAGGCCACCTTTGGCACCAAGGTCGACGCCTTGCGCGAGATCGACGCCTTTCTGCGCGAGGAAGATGCCCGTGTGGTCCAGGTTTCGGCCACGATTGCCGCATCCTTGCAAGAGGTCGCCATCTTGCGCCCCGATGGCGCGTTGGTGATGGACATTCGCCCCATGGCGCGGCTGAACGTGCATGTGATCGTCGAAGAAAACGGGCGGCGCGAAAGTGGCACGTCAGGCGGCGGCGGGCGGCAATCGCTGAGCCTGTTGATGGCGCCTGAACACTGGAAAGGGGCCGCGCGCGAGGCCCTGCGCATCGCGCTGGTGAACCTCGAAGCGGTTCCAGCCCCCGCTGGCGTGATGGATGTGGCGTTGGGCCCCGGCTGGCCGGGCATCTTGCTGCATGAGGCCGTGGGCCACGGCTTGGAAGGCGATTTCAACCGCAAAAAGACCTCCGCTTTTGCTGGGCTGTTGGGCCAGCGCGTGGCGGCACCAGGTGTGACGGTCCTTGATGACGGGACGATCCCCGACCGGCGCGGGTCGATCACTGTGGATGACGAAGGCACCCCTTCGGCGAAAAACACGTTGATCGAGGACGGGATATTGGTCGGCTACATGCAGGACCGCCAGAACGCGCGTCTGATGGGTGTGGCCCCCACCGGCAACGGGCGGCGCGAAAGCTATGCCCACACGCCCATGCCGCGCATGACCAACACATATATGTTAAGCGGGCATGCTGCCCCCGAAGACATCGTCGCGGACGTCAAAGACGGGATCTGGGCAGTTGGGTTCGGCGGCGGCCAGGTCGATATCACATCGGGCAAGTTCGTCTTCTCCTGCACAGAAGCCTACCAGGTCAAAAGCGGCAAAGTCGGCGCGCCGGTCAAAGGGGCAACGTTGATCGGGGATGGCGCCACGGCGCTGAAGGACATTCGCGCGATCGGCAATGACCTCGCCCTTGACCCGGGCATCGGCAATTGCGGCAAGGCGGGCCAATGGGTGCCTGTGGGTGTCGGGTTGCCGTCTTTGTTGATCGGCGGGCTCACGGTGGGTGGGTCCGCCACTTAGGCCTGACCGCACCGAAATTTGCGCCGAATTTTCTGTGTCGTGGTCCGGCGTGGGCGAATCTGCCGACCACATTCCCCGAGTCGTGCATGAGTGATCCTTTGCCCGCGCGCCGCAGGCCCGCACTTATCCACAGGGCACCTGTCCGAAAGTACAGGCTGAGGTGGAGGGACGGGATGCGGCCCTCCCCCAAAATAGCGAGGGCACAACCTAAGAGCGACAAGAATTGCGCAAGTTCGCTGTCTAGTAACCCCTCGTTAACCGACTCACGCCAAACAGGGACCTGCAAGCGGACGGAGCCAGGATGGCCAAGGATAGTAATATCCCTTCCACCCACCCTCTCACCCCACCCCTCACAGAGGAAGCGTGGCTAGACTGGTTCCGTCTCTTGCGCTCTCGCCGCATCGGTGTGACGACCTTCTTTAGATTGCTGGACGAACATGGGACCGCCGCGGCGGCCCTTGACGCCCTGCCGAAGATCGCATCGGACGCCGGTGTGGCCAATTACACCCCCGCATCGAAGAAAGTCGCGGAAGACGAATGGCGCGCCGGCCAACGTGCCCGAGCCGTTCCGGTGGCCTTTGGCAGTCCTGACTACCCTGCCCTGTTGGCCGAAATCGCCGATCCGCCCCCGTTTTTCTGGGCGATTGGCGATACCGCGTTGCTTCAACGGCCGATGACGGCGCTGATCGGGGCGCGCAACGCATCATCACTTGGCACACGAATGGCGAAGCGATTGGCGGGCGAGTTGGGCGAAATGGGCCATATGGTGGTGTCGGGCCTGGCGCGCGGTGTGGATACCGCCGCCCATCTGGCCGCGCTCGACACCGGTACGATTGCCGTGATGCCCGGTGGCGTCGACGTGGTCTATCCCCATGAGAACGCGGTTTTGGCACAGGAAATCGGCGAAAAGGGGCTGTTGATCTCTGAACATCCCATGCATGCCGAAGTGCGCCCGCGCCACTTTGTGATGCGCGACCGGATCATTTCCGGCCTGTGCCGGGCGACCGTGGTGGTCGAAGCGGCAGCCAAGTCGGGCACACATACCACCGCGCGGATTGCGCTGGATCAGGGGCGTGAGGTTCTGGCCGTACCGGGCCATCCGTTTGATGCGCGCTCGGCCGGCTCAAACATGCTGATCCGCGATGGGGCCGTCTTGCTGCGCCATGCCGGTGATCTGGTCGAAGCCCTGGGGCCGGCCGGTGCAACGGTCCAAACTGCCAGCACACAATCGCCTGAACCTGCCGCACCGCCCCGCACCCTGCGCGAGACGGCGGCCTTGCACGATGAAATCCTTGCGCGACTTCAAACCGCGCCAGAGGCTCAGGACGATCTGATCCGTGCGCTCGGCGGTTTAGCCGACGCGATAGGTGCGGAATTGGTCAACCTTGAACTTGACGGGCGGATCGGCCGGGACCCCACCGGGCGGCTGCATCTGGTGGCCTGACCACGGGGCGCCGCGCGGTCACGGACACGTCAGGCAATAGGCCTGGCCCTGCCGACTGCAAACGCCGCCGTTGACAAGTCACCAACAACGCCCACATGTTCCGCCGCCATTGGACCCCTCCAATTTTTCGAAAGGTTCCCCATGCCAGTAGTTGTTGTCGAGAGCCCGGCGAAAGCCAAGACAATCAATAAATACTTGGGCTCTGACTACGTTGTACTGGCCTCTTACGGGCATGTGCGCGACCTGCCGCCCAAAGATGGATCGGTCGACCCGGAGTCCGAATTTTCCATGAAGTGGGAAGTCGCGAGCGATTCGAAAAAACACGTCAAAGCGATCGCCGACGCCCTGAAAGACGACAATGCGCTTATTCTGGCCACCGACCCCGACCGCGAGGGCGAGGCGATTTCTTGGCACCTTTTGGAAGCGCTGACCGCCCGAAAGGCCGTCAAGAAAGACACGCCCGTCAGCCGCGTGGTCTTCAACGCGATCACCAAGTCGGCCGTGACCCACGGCATGGACAACCCGCGCGACGTCGACATGGAACTTGTCGACGCCTATCTGGCGCGCCGCGCGCTGGATTATCTGGTGGGTTTCAACCTGTCGCCGGTCCTGTGGCGGAAACTGCCCGGATCGCGCTCTGCCGGCCGGGTCCAATCGGTGTCGCTGCGTCTGATCGTCGAACGCGAGATGGAAATCGAGGCCTTCAAGGCCCGCGAATACTGGTCGGTGAAGGCCATGCTCGCGACCCCGCGCGGCCAGACCTTTGAAGCGCGCCTGACGATGCTGGCGGGCGAAAAGCTCGACAAGTTTGACCTGAAGAATGCCACCGACGCCGAAATGGCCGTGCAAGCGATTGAGAGCCGCGATCTGACGGTGCAATCGGTCGAAGCCAAACCGGCCAACCGCAATCCATCGCCACCGTTCATGACGTCAACGATGCAGCAGGAAGCCAGCCGCAAGTTTGGCTTCGGTGCCCGCCAGACCATGCAATGCGCCCAACGTCTTTATGAAGCGGGCCACATCACCTACATGCGAACCGACGGGATCGACATGGCGCCGGAGGCCGTTCAAGGCGCGCGCGATGCGATCAAGGACCGGTACGGGGCGGAATACGTGCCCGGCTCGCCGCGCATCTACAAAAACAAGGCAAAAAACGCCCAGGAAGCCCATGAATGCATCCGGCCCACCGATATGGCCGCTGATGCCCCAAGCCTGAAAATCACCGATGCCGATCAGCGCAAACTCTACGATCTGATCTGGAAGCGCACGCTCGCAAGCCAGATGGAGGCGGCGCGGATGGAACGCACCACGGTCGATGTCGGGTCGGCGGACGCCCAGGTCATGCTGCGCGCGACCGGCCAGGTGGTGCTGTTTGACGGGTTCATGCGGGTCTACGAAGAAGGCCGCGACGATGTCGTCGACGAAGACGACAAGCGCCTGCCGCAGCTTGCGCAGGGGGACGCCACGCCCAAACAATCGGTCACGCCTGAGCAGCACTTCACGCAACCGCCGCCGCGCTACACCGAAGCGACGCTGATCAAGAAGATGGAAGAGATCGGGATCGGGCGGCCGTCGACCTATACCTCGATCACCACCACGATCCAGGATCGCGGGTATGTCTCAAAAGACAAGAATCGCCTGTTCCCGGAGGACAAAGGGCGCTTGGTGACAGCGTTCCTGATGAACTATTTCCGCAAATACGTCGGCTACGAATTCACCGCGAACCTCGAAGAAGAACTCGATGATATCACGGCAGGCGACCGCGACTGGAAAGATGTGCTCGACCGGTTTTGGCGGGATTTTTCGGCAGCAATCGCCGAGACGTCAGAGCTGCGGATCACCGAAGTCCTTGAAAAGATAAATGAGGTTCTCGAACCGCACCTGTTCCCACCCAAGGAAGACGGGTCTGACCCGCGCCTGTGCCCAAACTGCGGCAATGGGCGGTTGTCCATGCGCACCGCGCGGTCGGGCGGGGCGTTCATCGGCTGTTCGAACTACCCCGAATGCCGCTTCACCCGCCCCTTTGGTCCGCCCCAGTCTGAAGAGGAAATGGCGCGGTCTATCCCGCCCGAAGGCAAGCTGTTAGGCGAGGACCAAGGCGACAAGATCTACATCTTCAATGGCCGGTTCGGCCCCTATGCCCAGCGCGGCGAGGTCACAGACGACAACAAAAAACCGCCGCGCACCGGGATTCCGAAAGAATGGCCCGCCGAAGAGGTTGATCTGGCCCAGGCGCTGAAGCTCTTGGCCCTGCCCCGGCTTGTGGGCCACCACCCCGATGACGGCGTGGCGATCTGGGCCAATGTGGGTCGCTATGGCCCCTATCTGAAACACGCTGAATCCACGTCGTTCAAAGGTGGCATCAACGCGAACCTTGAAGGTCTGGACGAAGTTTGGGAGGTCGGCATGAACCGCGCGGTCGAACTGATCGACCAGAAGGCGGCGTCACGCGGGCGCGGCAAGGCCAAGGTGCTGCGCGATCTGGGCGAACACCCCGAAAGCGGCGGTGCAATGGCGATCATGGACGGCAAGTACGGGCCCTACGTGAAGTGGGAAAAGGTCAACGCGACGATCCCAGAGGCGATCAAACCCCACGATCTGACCATTGCACAAGCCGTGGAACTGATCGACGAAAAATCCGCCAAAAAAGGCACGCGCCGCAAGACCACCAAAAAACCAGCGAAGAAAAAGGCAAGCTAGGCCGGACGCCCTCCTTCATCCTGGGAAAATACTCCCTTGGGAGCCCTCAGGCCGGGCGCACGCACCCCCGTTGCCGCAGCGCGGCGATTGACTTTGCGGCACCCTGAGGCCAGAACCTCAGCAGATGACTTTTCGGGGGAGTTCGATGCAAAAAGTCTATGGATCCGCGGCCGAGGCTCTCGACGGGCTTTTACACAACGACATGTTCATCGCCGCCGGAGGCTTCGGCCTGTGCGGCATACCTGAGCTTTTGTTGCAGGCGATCCAGGATGCAGGCGTAAAAAACCTGACATTTGCGTCCAACAACGCCGGCGTGGACGACTTCGGCATTGGCATCCTGCTGCAGACCAAACAGGTCAAAAAGATGCTGAGCTCGTACGTGGGCGAAAACGATCTTTTCATGCAGCAATACCTGTCGGGCGAGCTTGAGATCGAGTTCAACCCCCAAGGCACGCTGGCCGAACGCATGCGTGCCGGTGGTGCGGGCATCCCTGGTTTTTACACCAAGACCGGCGTGGGCACCCAGGTGGCCGAGGGCAAGGAACACAAGGACTTCGGCGGCGAGACCTACATCATGGAAGAAGGGATATTTGCCGATATCTCCATCGTGAAAGCCTGGAAAGCAGATGAAACCGGCAATGCGATTTTCCGCAAGACCGCGCGCAACTTCAATGTGCCTGCCGCCACCTGCGGCAAGGTCTGCATCATGGAGGTTGAGGAAATCGTGCCGGTGGGCAGCCTGGACCCTGACCTGATCCACCTGCCGGGGATCTACGTGCACCGTCTGATCCAGGGCACCCACGAAAAGCGGATCGAACAGCGTACGCTACGCAAGCGGGAGGACGCATAATGCCCTGGGATCGCAATCAGATGGCCGCACGCGCGGCCGAAGAGCTTGAAGACGGGATGTATGTGAACCTTGGCATCGGGATCCCGACGCTGGTGGCCAATTACGTCGGCGACAAGGACATCACGCTGCAATCGGAAAACGGGATGCTCGGGATGGGCCCCTTCCCCTACGAAGGCGACGAAGACCCCGATCTGATCAATGCCGGCAAACAGACCATCACCGAGATGGACCGCACGGCCTATTTCGACAGCGCCACAAGCTTTGGCATGATCCGGGGCGGCAAGATCGCCGCCGCCATTCTGGGCGCCATGGAAGTGGCCGAAAATGGCGATCTGGCCAATTGGATGATCCCGGGCAAGCTTGTCAAAGGCATGGGCGGAGCGATGGATCTGGTGGCGGGCGTAGGCCGGGTCATCGTGGTGATGGACCACCAGAACAAAAAGGGCGAAACCAAAGTCCTGAAAGCCTGCACGCTGCCTCTGACCGGCACCGGCGTGGTGGATCTGATCATCACCAACCTTGGCGTGTTCAAAGTCGTCGAGGGCGGGCTGAAAATCGTTGAGACCGCGCCAGACGTCAGCGAAGACGATATCCGCGCCGCGACGGATGCCACGATTGTCTGAGTTTGAGATCACCCGTGAGGTTGAGGGCTCCAAAGGTCGCTACGTGCTGCAAAAAGACGGTGCTGAGGCCGAACTGACTTATTCGGTGGTCTCGCCAAGTTTGATTATCGCCGACCACACCGGTGTGCCCGACGCCCTGCGGGGCACCGGGGCCGGGGCGGCCCTGGTGGCGCGGCTGGTTGACGATGCGCGGGCAGAAGGCGTGAAGATCACCCCCCTTTGCCCCTTTGTGAACGCCCAGCGGCGCCGACATCCCGAATGGGCGGACGTTTTTGCCGTTTAGGCGGCAACCATAATATTGCGACACCAAGTCCGCGGCAGCTTCATATTGCTGCCCCAAAGCCTGAATAGGCCACCAGTGAAATGGGCATGACACCAGATCAAAGCCAAATCGCGGCCACCAACGTGGTTGCCGATCCATCGCGCCGTTGGCGTGATGTGGCCCTGTTGGGGGGGCTGTTCGTTCTGGTGCTGGGCGGGCTTGTGGGTCTTGCTGCGGCCACCGGATGGGAAGAGACCCTGGCGGGGCTGCGCAGTGTTACGGGTCCCGAAATGGTCTTCCTCTTGGCGCTGAGCATCGTGAACTACGTGTTCCGCGGCTTGCGGTGGCGGCTGTTTTCGCAGCGTCTTGGCCTGCCAACGGGCCTGATCCAGGATTTTCGTCATTTTCTTGGGGGCCTGGCGATGTCGGTCACCCCTGGCCGGGTGGGTGAGCTTGTCCGCATGCGCTGGATCCGCCGTGAGACAGGATGGAGCTTTGAACGCACTGCGCCGCTGGTTCTGATCGACCGGGCGTCCGATCTTGCAGCCATGGCCGTGCTTCTCGCGTTGGCATTGGCGTTCTCGGCAACAGGGATCGTCGGCGCGGTCCCGGTGGTGGGGCTGGCCCTTGCCTTGGCCTTTGTGGCCACCCGCCCGCGGCTTTTGAGGGCTGCAGCCACGATAGGGTATAAGTCCACCGGCATGGCCAAGCGTCTGTTCGCGCGGGTCCGCCGGGCGGCCTTGTCACTTGATGCGTTTACCAGTCCGGCCGTCATGGGCGTGGCAATGGTGCTGGGCCTGATCGGATGGGGCGCTGAAGCGATTGCGTTTTGGCTGCTACTTGACTGGATGGGAGCCGATGTGGGCCTGGGTGCTGCGACCGGGATCTTCATTTTCGCCACCCTTGCGGGCGGGCTGACCGGCGCGCCGGGCGGCGTTGGCGGTGCGGAAGCCGTCATGGTTGCCCTGTTGGCCCTTGAAGGGGTGCCGCTTGAAGTGTCCGTCCCGGCCACATTGATCATCCGTGTGACAACGCTTTGGTTCGCGATCGGGATCGGACTTGCCATTTTCCCTTTCGCAGAACGGATTTCCAAAAGGATGAAAGATGGCCTGGAAGCAGTCTGAGTACTGGGGTTGGGGCCGGGCACTGCGCGCAAGCGGTGCTTTGGCACGCCCCGAGCGGACCCGCGCCCTGGCCGCCTTGATCGCAGACACCCCTGCCCCGGTCATCGGCAATCGCAGATCCTACGGCGATCCTTGCCTAAACTCCGATGGACGCGCGATTGACGCGTCACGTCTGGACCGGATCTTGAGCTTTGATGACCGCACGGGGATTTTAGAGGTCGAAGCGGGTTGCCCTTTGGGTCAATTGGCAGAGATTTTCGCGCCACAAGGCTGGCTGCCACCGGTGATGCCCGGCACCGGCTTTGCCACGGTGGGCGGCTGCATTGCCAATGATGTCCATGGCAAGAACCATCACCACAGCGGGTCTTTCGGCGAACATGTCGAGCGTTTTGACCTGATCACACCTCAGGGCAAAAAAACTGTTAAACCCAAAGACAAGCTCTTTGCGGTGACGGTTGCGGGTCTGGGCCAGACAGGCGCCATCGCCTCGGCGCGGTTGCGCATGAAGCCCTGCAAGGGCGATGTCATGGTGGTCACTGAACGCCGGATCAAGGATTGGGATGAGCATTTGGCCCTGCTTGACACATCCACCGCCGACTACACCGTGGGCTGGATCGACGCGACCGCGTGCGGGGCCGCATTGGGGCGTGGCATCCTGGAAGAGGGCGAAACCGGATCCGGCCTGACACCCCCCAGGAAACGCGCCAAATCCGTGCCGATGGATGCGCCGGGCTTTGCGCTGTCGCCGCCTGTGGTACGTGTCTTCAATGAACTTTACTGGCGCCGGGTGCCCGGGCGGGGCCGGACAGTGGTCAAGCCAATCAATGATTTCTTCTTTCCGCTGGATAAAATCCACGACTGGAACCGGCTGTACGGCAAAGCCGGCTTTCACCAGTTTCAATGTGTTGTCCCACTGGGCGCGTCTGACGCCTTGCGCGCGATGATGGAAAAGATCGCCAAGGCCGGGGTCGCCTCGCCGCTGGCGGTTCTCAAACGCATGGGGGCCGGTCGCGCCGGCATGATGTCCTTCCCGATGGAAGGGTACACCCTGGCGGTGGACTTCCCCAACCGAGGCCGGGCGGCGGACATCATCAAAGACCTCGTGCGCGATACCGCCGAGGCTGGCGGGCGCGTCTATCTGGCCAAGGACAGTGTTGCAGATGCCGCCACCATCGCGGCGATGTATCCAGAACGGGCCGCCTGGGCCAAGGCGGTCGCAAAAATCGACCCCGAAGGCGCGTTTGAAACCGATATGACCCGGCGTCTGAACCTGAGGGCATTGTAATGTCGAACACCTGGATCATTCTTGGCGCCACATCTTCCATGGCGCGCGCTTTCGCCCGTGCCGTGGCGGACCGCGGGGATGGCGTCGTTTTGTGTGGCCGCGACATGGAGGATTTGAACGCCTCGGCCGGTGACGCGGGCGCGCGTGGGGCACCGGTCGCCGAAGCAATCGCGTTCGATGCCCGCGACATTGAAAGCTTCGCCCCTATCCTGACGCGGGCAGATGCGCTCGACGGGACAGTGAGTGTCGCGGTTTTTGTGGGGTCCATGCCCCCGCAGGAAGAGATTGACGCTGATCCGGGCCTGATCGCGGGCACCATCGCCGACAGCTACGGCGGTCCGGCGGCGTTTTTGACCGCGATTGCGCCGACATTGGAAGACAAGGGCGGCGCGGTCGTGGGTGTTGGATCCGTCGCGGGCGACCGGGGGCGGATCGGCAATTACGTCTACGGTTCAGCCAAGGCGGGTTTTCACACCTACCTGGCAGGCCTCAGAAACCGGCTTGGCCGCAAGGACGTGCATGTGGTTACAGTAAAACCCGGCTTTGTCGACACGGCCATGACCTGGGGATTGGACGGCATGTTTCTGGTCGCCTCGCCGGAAAAGGTCGCCAAGGATATCCTGCGCGCCGTCGATAAGGGCCGCAACGTGATCTACACGCCGTTCTTTTGGTGGGGGATCATGACCATCATCCGCCACATCCCCGAACCGATTTTCAAGAAACTGTCGGTCTGAACAACCTCAGGTCGGGCTGTTTTTGCCTTCAAAGACGCATCCATCTTCCAAAAAGGCAGGTGGCGTCTTGCACAACAGCCGAACCACGCGCCACGCGGCGATGACTTTTGGGATGTAATCGCGCGTCTCTGGATAGGGCGGCACCCCACCGTGTTCAGCAACCGCGCCCTCGCCTGCGTTATACCCCGCAAGTGCGAGCACCGGATCCCCGTCAAAATGGCGGATCAACCAATCAAGGTATTCGATCCCACCGCGAATGTTCTCTGCTGCGGTGGTGTCAAACACGCCGAAACGTTCCGCCGTTGCAGGCATCAGTTGCATCAGCCCCTTGGCACCGGCAGAACTGACCGCGTCGATCCGGCCAGAGCTTTCCACCGCAATCACAGCCAGCGCCAACGCCGGCGAGACCTTGGTTTCGAGCGATTTGAGCAGAATGTCCGTGCCGTAAGCGTCAATGATAACGCGCAAGTCCTGCGCGCGCGGGGCCGATACGTCGCGCGAACTGCCCGCAACCTTCTCAAGGGCTTCCACAGCAGCCATAGAGCGCTGCGCGCCATTGGCCGTCATATCGGCTGCCACGTCCTTCCAGAACCAGTCGTAGCGTCCCACCGGCTTCACCGGGGCCACAGCTGCGCTTACGACGGTTTCTTCCTCGACCTCAGTGCGATCGGACGGCAACGGCTGGATATAAGCCAAAGCCGGGTCAATCTGGATCGTGATGCGCCTGGCACCACCGGGTTTCGGCACACCAACCCGCTTTGAAGAAAACTCCGGCAAGGGTGGCGGCGTGTCAGCCCAAAGCGGGGATGACCACAGCAAACACGCCGCAGCCGCGGCGGATATAAAACGTCTCATGTGTTTGGGCCTGCTCTTTGGTGCCTCGTTGGACGCATTTTGCCAAATCCCGCGCCCAAAAGCCAGTGTGGCGAATTTTATTGTTCACACCTTGGAAATGGTTGCACCAAACACTGGCGAATGTCGCGCCAATAGAACAACAGAAAACAAAAAATACTGTTTAAAAACAGTAATATAGAAAAATATTTAACAGAATCGAAAGGCTCTCCAAAAAGGTACTACACTAGTCAAACTCTCGCCCCAATTGACCGGCCATATGTCCCTCATACCACGGCGGTCGATACGTGAAGAGCACGATCGGTTGTCCCGCCAAGGTGGTTTTGTAAATGAGCGTACCTTTGGAGGGAAACATGAAACTGTTCAAGCTCGCGAAGACATTCACGTCTGACGAATCTGGCGCCGTAACGGTCGACTGGGTTGTTCTTACTGCTGCTATCGTTGGTCTGGCCATTGCGGTCCTGGCCTCGGTTTCGGGCGGTGTGACCAGCCTGTCGGACAAAATCTCGACCAACCTGGCTAACCAGGAAATCGCAACTTACTAATGTGTCTGCTGCTTGCGGCACATTTCATCAACGGAGACGAACGATGAAACTGATTAACTTTCTGAAGAACGAAGACGGCGCTGTCACAGTTGACTGGGTTGTTCTGACTGCAGCTATCGTTGGCCTGGCCATCGCCGTTCTGGCGTCGGTTTCGGGCGGTGTGACCAGCCTGTCGGACAAGATCTCGACAAACCTGGCCAACCAGGAAATCGCAACTTACTAAGTGCGATCCGATATCCAAAGAAGGCCGCGCAAATTGCGCGGCCTTTTTTTTGCGCTGAACGCCATGGTCGGCCCAGCGCGTTGACGTTACCGTCAACTTTCTGTTTAGCGGCCCCGTTCCGCCAAATTTGAGACATATTCGCATGGCATCACTCGCCCTGTAACCAAGCGCCCCGACCATGTGGGGCAATGTAACGGAGTGAATAGTATGCTTGCAAAGACCACAGAATTCCTGACATCCGAAGACGGTGCCGTGACAGTTGACTGGGTGGTTCTGACCGCCGCAATCGTCGGGCTCGGCATTGCCGTTCTGGCATCCGTTTCGGGTGGTGTCACGACCTTGTCGGATACCATTTCGTCGAACCTGGCGAACCAGGAAATCGCGACCTACTAATCCCTAAAGCTCTGGAAAGACGGCGCTTTTAAGCGCAGTCTTTCCTATTTCAAAACAATTTGTTTCTGTCCAATCGAGCGCAGTGCGGCCAAATTTGAGACACATTCAAATGTCATCAAGAGTGCAATCGAAACTTGCGGTCTCGCCCACATGAGACCGGATTGAACTCGGAGTAAATGACATGCGCGTGCAGTTCGCACAATTTCTGAAGTCGGAAGATGGCGCAGTGACCGTGGACTGGGTGGTGCTGACCGCCGCAATCGTCGGTCTGGGCATTGCAGTGATCACCTCGGTTGCAAATGGTGCTTTGGACCATTCTGCCGGTGTCGGTGCGCACCTTTCAGCACAAGAAATCGCCACATACTAAACCAGGCTGGGGCGGCAAGATACGCCGCCCCTCCTGACCTGGAACTTTGCACGGGAAATCCCCGTTCGTTCCACGAACTCGCCACAATCTGCTGCAAGACTGCCCGTAAGGAAATGCGCGGGAATCCCTCCCGCGTGATCGGGAAGCATAAAGGAATTGACCATGCGCCTCGTTTTCGGAGCAGTTCTTTTCCTGGGCTTGGGGTTGGCAGGGTTCGCCGTCTACATGGCTCAAGGATACATTTCGGCACATGAAGATGCGCTCGCACGTGAACGTGCAGCACGTGAACGCGCCGTGCCATTGGTCGACGTCTATATCGCGAAGAATCTGAAGCGCTATGGCGAGCGTCTCACAGCTGAGGATGTCGAGCTTGTCCGCTGGCCGGAGAATGCAGTGCCGCGCGGCGCCTTTACGTCGGAAGAGCAATTGTTCCCGCAAGGCCCGGACGTCACGCGATCTGTGATGCGCACCATCGAAGACAATGAAGTCATTCTGGCCGGCAAGGTCACTGGCCCGGGCGAAGACGCCGGCGTGTCAGCGCGCCTTGAAGCCGGCAAGCGCGCCTTCACTATCCGGGTCGATGTCACCTCGGGCGTGTCGGGCTTTTTGCGCCCCGGCGACCGGGTCGATGTCTATTGGTCTGGCCGTTCTGAAATTGGCGAGGTCACTCAGTTGATCCAGCCCGCAGTTCGGATCATCGCGATCGACCAATCCGCCGATGAAGACCGCAACGAAGTGGTCGTGGCACGGACGGTCACGGTTCAGGTGGATCCAACGCAGGCCGCCGGTCTTGCCCAGGCGCAGGCCACAGGCAAACTGTCGCTGTCGCTTGTGGGTGCGGAAGAACAGCAGGTTGCCGAAAACGTCTCGGTCAACCAGCGTCAGCTTCTGGGTATCAAAGGCCCGGCACCGCGCGAAGAACGCCGGACCTGTTCGGTTCGGTCGCGTCGCGGCACCGAAGTGGTCAATATTCCGATTGCGTGTCCTGAAGAGTAGACGCGACATATCGGTAGTTCCATGCGCGCGCGCCACATCATGTGGGGCGCGCGTCTTCGTTTGGGCAACAACACCGCGTCACTGTTGCCACTTATCCACATAAACCAAACCCTTCAACGTATTGATTCTTGCAATAAATCGTGACGTCGCGCATGGTCTGCGCAATGCGGGCAGAAAAGACCCGCGCTAACTGAGGCGTGATCGGAGAGGCAGGTCACAATGAAAATTGACAGATTCTTGAAGGCGGCCCTCGTGGGGTTTGCCGTTTCAGTATCTGCCGTGTCGACCGGGCACGCGCAGACCATTTCCGTTCAAACCGGTGAGACGTCGCAAAGTCTGAATGTGTCCACAAACCGCGCTGTCGTGGTGGAATCGGAAGTCCCCTTCGCGGAACTGTCGATCGCCAACCCCGGCATCGCGGATATCTCGACACTGTCGGATCGCACGATTTACGTTCTGGGCCGCGCGCCGGGCCGGACAACACTCACCCTGCTCGGCCCAGATGGCCGGTTGATTACCAATGTCGACGTTCGGGTGACCCCGGACCTGGCAGAATTCAAGGAACGGCTTCGCCAGATCCTTCCCGGCGAACACATTGAAGTGCGCACCGCCAACGACGGCATTGTCCTGTCAGGCACCGTAAGCTCGATCCAGAAACTGGACCGCGCGCTTGATCTTGCCAACCGTTACGCGCCTGACCGGGTGTCGAACCTGATGATGGTGGGTGGCGAACAGCAAGTGATGCTGAAAGTGCGCTTTTCAGAAATGGCACGGTCGGTATCAAAAGGCCTGAACGCCGGTCTGATTGGCGATTCTGACTTCGGCGATGGGGACGGCCGCACGGGCGTCAGCATCGGCGGTGGCTCCGGCGTGGTGAACGCCGGCAACATCGGTGGTGCAGGCTCAACCACGCTGAACCTTGGCGACGGCGCCATCGGGACCGCGGTTGTGGGCTTTACTTTGGGTGATGTCGCCATTGGCGCCTTGCTTGAAGCCCTTGAAACCAAAGGCCTTGTGCGCACTCTGGCTGAACCGAACCTGGTGGCTTTGTCCGGTCAGGAAGCCCGCTTTCTTGCTGGTGGCGAATTCCCGATCCCGGTTGTGGATGACGACGGCGGTATCGCAGTCAGCTTCCGCCCCTTTGGTATCGAATTGCGCTTCACCCCGCGGGTTGTGGATGGTGACATCATCAATCTGCAGCTAAACGCGGCCGTGTCCGAAATTGACCCCGACAATACGGTGTCGACGTCTGATGCGATCTCGATCCCGGCATTCCGTCGCCGCGAAACCTCAACCGTGGTGGAAATGCGCGACGGTGAAAGCTTCGCGATTGCGGGTCTGATCCAGGACGATTTCGCAGATACCGCGACGCAAGTGCCATGGCTTGGCGATGTTCCGGTTCTTGGCGCCCTGTTCCGGTCGTCGAGCTACCAGCGCAGCCAGTCGGAACTTGTCGTCATCATCACCCCGCATCTTGTGACCCCGACGCGCGGCGAGGCTTTGGCCCTGCCAACCGACCGGGTGCGCATCCCGACTGAGAACGAATTGTTCCTCTTCGGGCAAACCATCGGCGGTGCTCAGGCTGGCACCCCGGCAGCAGAAGTGGCCAAGCAGGACTTTACCGGGTCCTACGGCTACGTGATGGAGTAAGGCAGATGATCCGCACAAAAATCCTTCTTGCGGCAAGCTCCGCTTTGGCCCTGTCGGCTTGCGGCGACGCCAATCTCGGCAGCCCGTTCTACCAGGAAGCAGGTGCATTCATCGACGAAGGGGCCTTTGGCAACCCGACGATGAACAACACCCAGATCCAGAACGGCGAGAAAAGCTTTGCTGAAAGCTTGAATGCGCGCTTCGCAGAAGCGGTGCCGACGATGGTGAACTTCGCCTTCGACAGCACGGTGCTTGATGGTGACGCCCGCGCGGTCTTGATGGAGCAGGCAAACTTCATCCGCCAGTTCCCTGAAGCCCGCTTCCGGGTCTTTGGTCACACGGACGCTGTGGGCTCTGACGCCTACAACAAGAACCTCGGCCTGCGCCGGGCCCGTGCGGTGGTGAACTTCCTGGCCAGCCAGGGTGTGAGCCGCTCGCGTCTCGAAGCCATGGTGTCCTTCGGCGAAACCCGTCCTTTGATTGTCACCGGCGACCGCGAACGCCGCAACCGCCGGACGGTCACCCAAGTGTCGGGTTTTGTGAAGAACCACCCCACCGTGCTGAACGGCAAATACGCCCAGGTGATCTGGCGCGAATACGTCGGCAGCGCGACCGAAGCCACACCAGATTCCGGTGGTGGCCTCACGGCAATCGCAAGCCAGTCTTAAGTCGCAGAAAACTTGAGCTAAATTGGAAAAACTGGGCGGCCTTCGGGCCGCCCTTTTTTGTCGTTTTCGCTGTCTTCGGAAAACGAATAATTACGATCTTTTAGCCTCAATGTCGCCAATATTGCCCGCCACCTATGGTCGCGAGGAAGCATTGGGCGCGGTTCGATTCTCGACCCGCTCAGGTGCGCCACGGAAGCAAGGCCTTGGAGAAATTGCCAGCGGGTCGCGCTCTTCGTAAACGTAAAGGACGTGAGTGACATGACGAACGCAGCAGCAGTTCAGGCAGAGCCGGCAGAGATTACCGCCTGTACGATTGCCCGGGATGTCCAGAACTTCGATCTTCTGATCGAGGACATGGAGGCAGAGTGCGGCGAAAACTGGGGTGATTTGACGTTTGATGACGCAGGGGTCTTCCTGCGCCAACCCGAAGCCAAGTTTCTCGAATTCGTGGCGATCGCCATGGACAGCGATGATGAAGAAGACATTTCGTCCGTCGCTGACCTGATCAAAGTGGCTCTGGACCGCAAGATCAAGGTCCTGCTGATCGCCGAAGAAGTCAGCCCGATTGCACTGCACCAGCTTTTGAAGCTCGGCGCGGAAGAATTTGTCCCCTACCCGCTGCCCGACGGCGCCCTGCACGATGCGCTCGAACGGATGCGCCGCCCTGCCCCGGTAATGGGCGAAGGTGGTGCGGTTCTCAAAGGAACCGGCGACAAGGACGGGGTCCTTTTGCCGATCCACGCATTGGCCGGCGGAACAGGTGCGACGAACCTGGCGATCAATATGGCCTGGGAACTGGCAAACCTGACCGAAGAAGACGCCCCCAAGGTCTGCGTCATCGATCTGGATTTCCAGTTTGGCACAACCGCGACATACCTTGACCTGCCGCGCCGCGAAGCCGTGTTTGAACTTTGGTCCGACACCGGGTCGGTTGACACGGACGCCTTCTTGCAGGCCCTTTTGCCGTTCAATGAAAAGCTCTTCGTG
>JBCBCY010000020.1:0-61114 GCA_038530285.1 Pseudomonadota bacterium | reverse complement strand
GAGCTCGACCTCTCCGACGCCCATTTGAGTTAGGCCGACTGGGTCACCGAGTTTAGTTTTCCAACAACCGTCAGTGCGATGAACGAGCTCTCCAGGATAGGCTTGGCGCTCAGTGCGCGGCGCCGTAGCGCGATCAACCTTCGGCATGGGCAAACTCCTTTTTGGCTGTGCGATTCTCACCTTCAATGCCAGAGGAAACTTCCACTGTTCCGCGAAAGCTACACCCAGACCGTGACAATTACGCAAACCATCCGCGCGACCCGAAAGGAGTTTTCGATCGTATCGAGATTGGGAACCGGACGTTCGAGCACGCCGCGGCATCCGCCGCTTCGGGCTCAAAACGGTCCTTCGCTGCACGCGCGCCTACCGCAGCACGATCTCGTCGGAGCGCACCCGGCCCAGCACATCGCGGGCCTGTTGGTCGAGAAGGTCAAGGTCCAGAAAATCGTCAGACAGCCGCCGCGTGAGGTTTTCCATCTCGGCGACCTCGCGGGTCAGGCGGGCGTGTTCCATCTTCAGCGCTTCGGCTTCCGCATCGATCTGCACGCGTTGGAACAGGCCGAAATCGCCCTGGACCGAGGCAAAGGTGAAATAGGTGCCCAACAGAAAGATGCCGATCAAATAGATCGCCAATCCGAACGCCGGTTTCTTAAGGGTCTTCGTCATACTGCCTGCACGCGTCTCTCTGGACGTTTCAGCGACTATGACATGTCGCGATCACGGTGTGAATCCCCAAAATTGCCCTCGGCAATATTCCCCGCGGGTCGGGCTGCGGTGTTGTCTTGCGGGACGTATCACGGGCGGAGCGGCGCGGGGGCCAGAGCCCCCCAACACCGCCTAACCCGCGATGGACGCCTGGTAGATGCTTTCGACCGTCGTGGCGAGGGTGGCATCGAAATCTGCATCCGACTGCCCGTCTGACAGGCCTTCCGACAGGGCGCGGCTGAACGATGCGATCATGCCGGTTTGCTGGGCCAGAAGCGCGTTTGCCTCATCGCGGCCATACCCGCCAGACAGGGCCACCACTTTCAGCACTTTGGGGTGATCAACGAGCGACTTGTACTGGTTGACCTTGCTGGGCAGCGACAGCTTCAGCATGATCTCTTCGCCCGCAGGCAAGGCATCAAGGTTCTTGGTGATCTCATCCAGAACGATATCTTCGGCGTCGGCCTTGTCGGCAATCGTGATCGTCACCTCAGGCTCGAGGATCGGCATCAGCCCCTTTGCGCTGATCTGGGCGCCGATTTCAAACTGCTGGGCGATATTGGCGGCAATCCCTGCGGGGTTGGCGGCATCGATCACGGACCGCATCTTGGTCCCATAAACGCCGTGGCCCACAGCGCGGTCGAGCAAGGCGTCAAGCTCGGGCATCGGCTTCATCAGCTTCACGCCGTCGGTTGTGTCCGCAAGGCCTTTGTCGACCTTCAAAAACGGCACCACGCGGCGATTTTCCCACAGATATTTCGCGGTTGGGATACCGTCGATGTCACGGTCCATCGTCATCTCGAACAGGATTGCGCCGACGATCTTGTCACCGGTGAAGGCGGGCGATTTGATGATCCGGCTGCGCATCGCATGGATCAGGTCGAACATTTCGGCGTCATTGCTGAAGCGGTCTTCGCCGATGCCGTAAAGTCCCAGGGCCTTGGGCGTGGACCCGCCCGATTGATCAAGCGCGGCGATAAAGCCTTGGCCTGCAGCGATCTGGTCGCGCATCTGTTGGGTGCTCATAACTTTCTCCAATATCCGTCGCGAAGGGTTCTAGGCCTGCACGAAAGGGTCGGCAAGCGCGAAGCCGCAGCGTTTCAATGTTAGCGTGCGACGGGGCCTGAACAGGGGCGACTGTTCTGGGCCCGGGGCCAATGGCGCGCGCGCTTAGTCCGCCGACAGGGCCGCCACGCCGGGCAGGGTCTTGCCTTCCATCCATTCCAGAAACGCCCCCCCTGCGGTCGAGACATAGGTGAACTTGTCGGCCACGCCCGCGTGATTGAGCGCGGCCACCGTATCGCCACCGCCGGCGACCGATATGAGCCCTCCGGCGGTGGTCAGCGCTGCGGCGGCCTGTGCGGCCGCGACCGTCGCCTGGTCGAACGGGTCCAGTTCAAAGGCCCCCAAAGGGCCATTCCAGATCAGTGTCTTGGCCCCGGCAAAGACCTGCGAAATCGCATCGACCGTCGCCGGGCCGGCATCGAGGATCATCGCATCCGCCGGGCAGGCATCGGCCGGCATGATCTCTGACGCGGCTCCGGCCTTGAACGCGTTGGCCACAACGATGTCCACCGGCAGGATGATCTCGCATGAGGCTTCATCGGCGCGCGCAAGGATGTCGCGCGCGGTGCCCAGCAGATCGCGCTCGGCAAGCGATGTGCCGATCTCGATGCCCTTGGCGGCCAGAAAGGTGTTCGCCATGCCGCCGCCGATCACCAGGTGATCGACTTTGCGCACAAGGTTGGCCAGAAGGTCCAACTTGGTGGACACTTTCGCCCCGCCAACCACCGCCACGACCGGCCGTTCGGGCGCCCCCAAAGCGGCCTCCAGGGCCGACAGTTCCGCCTGCATCAAGCGGCCCGCGGCAGAGGGCAACAGCTTTGCGATCCCTTTGGTCGACGCATGGGCGCGGTGGGCGGCCGAGAACGCATCATGGATGAACACATCGCCCAGCGAGGCCAGAAAGCCTGCCATTTGCGGATCGTTTGCTTCCTCCATCGGGGTAAAACGGGTGTTCTCCACCAGAATGACCGCGCCTTCGGGCGTGCCATCGATCATCTCGCGGCTGGGCATTTCGACGAAAGTCACCGCCCGGCCCAGCCCCTGTTCCAACGCAGGTTGCACCAGCGACAGCGACATCTCGGGGTTGGGCTTGCCTTTCGGGCGGCCAAAATGGGCGAGCAGAACCGGTTTGCCGCCCTTTGTCAGGATATCGTCAATCGTGGGCTTGATCCGCTCAATCCGGGTGGCGTCGGTCACGCGACCGTCTTCCATGGGGACGTTGATGTCCACCCGAACCAGCGCCACTTTCCCGGCGAGATCCATGTCATCCAGCGTTTTCCAAGCCATTTTGCGCACCCCTGATTGGTCTGTTTGTGTGTGGCCTCAACCCGGACCCCGCGTCAACACGCGAAACCTGTCCTGTGCGGGTTTCCCCGCCGCCCGGCGCATCGGTGTCTAACGGCCGCACAATTTGTTCGACAAAACCGTTTCACACTTTCCCGATTGCGCAGCGGACTGCCCGGACGCGCAATTTGTTCCGAAAACCGTTTCACACTTTTCGGATTGCGCTCTAGTGTCCGCCGAAATTCATGGAGAGGCACATGGCCGAGATCAAAGACCCAGAGAACACCATCCTTATCGAACTCAAGGACGGGACCGTCACCATCGAACTTCTGGCCGATGTGGCACCAGAGCATACCGCGCGGATGAAGGAACTGGCCCGGTCAGGCGCCTATGACGGCGTGGTCTTTCACCGCGTGATCGACGGGTTCATGGCCCAGACCGGCGATGTGGCCAACGGCAAGGCGGGCGAGGGGTTGAACCTGCGTCTGGCGGGCACGGGCGCGTCTGACCTGCCCGATCTGCCAGCGGAATTTTCCAAACTGCCCCACGCGCGTGGCACGCTTGGCGCGGCCCGGTCGCAAAACCCGAACTCGGCCAATTCGCAGTTCTTCATCAACTTTTCGGACAATGATTTCCTCAACGGGCAATACACGGTCTATGGCCGCGTGATCGACGGGATGGAGGCTGTCGACAAGATCGCGCGTGGTGAGCCACCGATGAACCCCGATCAGATGATTTCGGTCAAGGTGGCTGCCGATGCTTAGAACCGCAGCAGCCTTTTGTCTTCTTGCCGGCCCCGCCTTTGCCACCGGGCTGGAAATTGATGTGGCCGGTGAAGCCAACGGCACCATCGTGATCGACCTGTTCGAAGATGTCGCCCCCGCCCATGTGGAACAGATCACCGCGCTGGCCGCCGAAGGCGCCTATGACGGCGTGGTGTTTCACCGGGTGATCGACGGGTTCATGGCCCAGACCGGCGATGTGCAGCACGGCAAAATGGGCAGTGACATGTCGCGGTCCGGTACCGGTGGGTCTTCGCGTCCCGATCTTCCGGCCGAGTTTTCGGACATCAATTATGCACGCGGCGTTGTGGGCATGGCGCGGTCGAACGATCCCAACTCCGGCAATTCGCAATTCTTTATCATGTTCCGCGAAACGCCTCAGTTGAACGGCCAATACACCGTCGTGGGCGAAGTGACCGCGGGCATGGATGTGGTCGATGCGATCAAGCGCGGTCGGGGGCAGAACGGCGCCGTGATCGGCCAGCCTGATATGATGGAAGCCGTGCGCGTCACTGAATAGTGATCTGCCGCCGGCCGTGTCGGCTGGTGAACTTCTCGTGAGGCGGGCTGTTTTGGCGGCCCGTCCGCGGTAGTGTTGGGGCAGCTTTGCAGGAGATTGCCCCATGCGTGTCCTTTCATTTGTCACAGCGATTGCCCTGGGTTTGGGCGCAGCCACAGCCGTGGCAAATCCGAACACCTGGAAATATGACTTCCCCCAAACCGATTTTGATCAGGCGACCGTGCCTTTTGACGAAATCGTCAATGTGATCGGCAAGGATCAGATCCCGGCCGTTGACGCGCCAGAGATGATTGCCGTTGCCGATGAAACCGGCATTGGCGCGCGCGAACCGGTTCTCACCGTCGAGATTGAAGGGGCGACGCCCCGGGCCTATCCGATCCGGTATCTGATGTTCCACGAGATCGCCAATGATGTGGTCGGCGGTGTCCCGGTGGCGGTGACCTATTGCCCGCTGTGCAACTCGGGCATGGTGTTTGATCGCCGGGTTGATGGCGAGGTATTATCCTTCGGGGTGTCCGGCAAGCTCAGAAAATCGGACATGATCATGTATGACCGTGAGACCCAAAGCTGGTGGCAACAGGCCGTCGGTGAGGGGATTGTGGGCGTGCATGCGGGCACCGAATTGACCCAACTGCCCGCCTGGATGGAAAGCTGGGCGGAATTCACCCTGCGCAACCCAGATGGATTGGTGATGATGGCGCCGCGCCGTGGTCGATACGGCTCAAACCCTTACGTCGGGTATGACAGCGGCAAACCCTATGCCCGTTTCTTTGACGGTGAAATGCCGCCCCATGACATCAACCCGATGATGCGGGTCGTGCGCGTGGGCGAAAAGGCCTGGACGTTTGACAGGTTGCAGCGCGAAGGCGAAGTGACCGAAGCGGGTATCACGATCTCTTGGACCGCGGGCCAGGCTTCGGCGCTGGACGGCGGCTTGATTGCCACGTCAAAAGACGTGGGCACGGTGCGGGTGCGCGATGCCTCGGGTGCTGATCTGCCCCATGATGTGATGTTCGCCTTTGCCTATCATGCGTTTTTCCCGCGTGGCGACTGGATGCTCGGATCGAGCTAGTATGACACTTTTATGAATATGCGCCCGGGGCTGATCTCGGGCGCTTTACTTCATGTCGAAGATGTTGAACGGTTAATATTGTGTTTACGAGGGGGTAACCATGACACGTCTTTTGACGAGCACGGCGCTTGTGCTGGCGCCGCTCAGCTTCGCATTTCCAGCTTTTGCAGATTGTGACGACCTAAGTCCGGGGAACAACGATACGGTGACCTGTACCGTGGCGGGCGGACCCGAAAACGGGTTTATCGACGACAATTCTGACAACGTCACGATCAACATCGAACCCGATGCGGTGTTCAACAACACCGATGCAGATGAAACCGCGATCAAGATGCGCGACCCGGGCCACACCATCAATGTGGGGCTTGGCGCAACCCTGTCATCGGCAGCCAAGGTGGCCGAAGTTGGCGACGGGACGACCATCGACAATCAGGGCACCATCACCTCAGCTGCGGGCGAAGATGCGATCCAGGGTGAAACCCGCGATGAATTGCCGGTCGACGGCGAAGATGAACGTGTGCCCGCTGTCAACATCACGCTGATCAACGGCTCAGCGACCAACACGGCGGCCAACATCACCGCTGGCAATGATGCGATCCAGGCCGGCGATGGCCTGACGGTGACCAACTATGGCTCGATCAATGCTGAAGGTGATGTGGTCAAAGGCGAAGAGATTATCCCAGACGGGACAGGCTTCGAATTCGACGGCGCCGATGGCGTCACCGTCAACAATTACGGCACGATGATCGGCGATAAGGGCATCAATGTCGACAATGGCGAAGACTTCAGTCTGACCAACCGCGGTCGGATCGAAGGCACGGATAAAACCGTTGAAGCCGGGGACCGCGCCTCGGTCATCAACGAGGCAAGCGGCATCATCAAGTCGACCAACGACGAAGGCGTGGAACTCGACGATGACGCGTTTGTCAACAACGCTGGCACCATCGAAGGCTTCGATGATGCCCTGCAAGTGGGCGAGCGCGCGACGATCCTGAACTCTGGCCGGATCGAGAATACGCAGGGCCCGGCCGATATCGTCGGCACCATCGAAGCGCAGGATGCGATCGATATCGATTCGGGCGACATCACCAACACGGCGACGGGTGTCATCAAATCCACCACCAATGCCGCGATCGACTTCGATCCCAGCGATGTCGCGGTGTCCACCATCACAAACTACGGCGAAATCGCGGGGACCATCGCGATTGAAACCGATGTGGACAATGACAAATCCCAGCATATCGAGAATTTCGGGACCATCACCGGCACATCGGGGCTGGCCATGAACCTCGGCGGGGGGGATGATTCCTACGTCCACCACACCGGCGGCATCCTCAACGGCGGGGCGGATTTCGGCGCCGGCGAAGATACTTTCACCTTTGCCGATGACTTCTTTGTCTACTACGCGGCCGATTTTGGCGGCGTGATCGATGGTGGCGATGACACCGACACGATGGATTTCGCGATCAGTTCGACCTACGTGACCTCGGCCTTACTGTTTGGCGACACGCTTTCGCTTCAGATTGTCGAATACCTCGGCACGCCGGTGTCCAATTTGATGATCCGGTCCTGGGAGAACCTGAAGTTCTCAGACGGGACGTTCACTGCCGCGCAACTTTCAGATCAATTGGCACCGATCCCGTTGCCCGCAAGCATGGTCCTTCTGGGCGGGGCTCTCGGGGGCCTCGGGCTTATGCGGCGGCGTAAGCGTCGCGCGGTGCAAACCGGCTGAGAAGACCCGTCAACGGGCCAAAAAACAGGGTTGGGCCCAGCGGCCTGACCCGCGCGCCTGTGGCGATCTTGAACCGTGCGAGACCGGGCGACCGATCCGTGGCCACAAGTCCCAGATCGAACCGTTCAACGCCGCGGTCCGCCAGCATATTGGCGGCAGTCCACAACAACAGGTTGGTGGCTTGCGCGTCGCGCCCCCGGGGCGAGGTCCAGCCCAGATGATAGGTGGCCGCCGGCGCGTGCAGGATCGTGAGAACCTCGGCGAGGACCTCTCCCTTTTGGTGGGCCTGAAACACCAGCAGGGCTTCCGGCCTGGCTGCGTGGATCGCCAGAACCAAATGGGCGGGCAGGGCGCGGAAGCCTTTGCGGCGCTGCTGGGCGGCGTCGCGCGCCAGCGTGGTCAAAAGCGTGTCGCGGCTGGGCGCAAAGGTCCGGGTTTTCAGCCGCCCGCTTTCGGCCTTGCGCAACGCGGTGCGAAACGCGCCGGACACAGCGGCGCGGCGCGCCGCCTGTGATTGCGTCAGATCCCATTCGGCCACATGGGCCGGTGTTGCCACGGGCAGGGCCCCGGCCAGATGGGTGTGCGTTTCAGGGGTGATCGCCAATGCCCCGAACGCGCCTGTGAAACGATGCGCAAGATCGCTCGCCACCTGAGGTGTCAGATGCGCGCGTGACGCAACCCCCAGCCGG
Organism: Pseudomonadota bacterium; assembly: GCA_038530285.1. Taxonomy (GTDB): domain Bacteria; phylum Pseudomonadota; class Alphaproteobacteria; order Rhodobacterales; family Rhodobacteraceae; genus JASJAR01. The sequence goes on along the minus strand of JBCBCY010000020.1, from coordinate 53,265 downwards.
ATCGGGCCGAAGCGGCGCTGCATGACCAGAACCGCCCCCTCATTGACCCGGTCCGACCAGCCCAGGCAGCGGTGCTCGACCCCAAGATGCGCCAAAGCCGCAGCGAACACGGGGTGTTGTTGCAGCGCCACCGGCCAGGACGGCGTGGGAAGATGGTCAAGCGGTCGAAGCGACATGGGCTCTTTAACCTCGCGCTAACTTAAAGCGGGGTTAATCGCGCCATGACAAAACACCTGTCAAAACTGAACGCGCCTGCGCCGCGCCCGACCATCTGGGCCGCAGTGTTGGTGGCCGTCTACTTGAGTGTACCGGTGTTTGTGGTGCTAACGCTTGTCGATTGGTGGCGCGCTGGCCTCTAGGCGCGGGACAATTTCTAAAAAGAAATTGGGAAATTCCTTGCGGAAGGAATTTGGCGCGCGCTGCTAGCTGTCCAACTGAACCAGCGCGTGTCGCTTCTTGCCGGCCGAGAGTTTCAGCGTGCCTTCCAGGTCGTTGGCGGTGAACATCTGACCGGCAGAGGTGACGGGCGCGTCATTTACCCGCGCACCGCCTTCGGCAATCAGCCGCTTGGCGTCCTTGCCGGACTTCGCCAGCCCGCTTTTGACAAACATCTGGGCGGCTGACACGCCTTCGGCACCAAGCTCATCGACATGAAATCGCACCGTGGGCAGGTCATCGCCTACACCGCCCTTTTCAAACACCTCACGCGCGGTGGCTTCGGCGGCTCGGGCGGCATATTCACCCCGGCACAGGGTGGTAACTTCATTCGCCAGCCGCACCTTGGCCTCGTTGATCTCGGACCCGCCAAGGGCCCCCAACCGGTCACACTCGTCAATCGAAAGCTCGGTGAACATCTTCAAAAACTTGCCCACGTCCGCGTCATCGACGTTGCGCCACCACTGCCAGAAATCATAGCCTGACATCCGGTCTTCATTGAGCCAGATCGCGCCATCGGCCGATTTGCCCATTTTCTTGCCGTCCGACCGCGTCACCAGCGGTGTGGTCAGCCCGAAGGCATCCTTGGCTTCGACCCGGCGGATCAGATCGGCGCCCGAGACGATATTGCCCCATTGGTCCGACCCGCCCATCTGCAAAATACAGCCGTAACGCCGATTGAGTTCGAGAAAATCATAGGCCTGGAGCAGCATGTAGTTGAACTCGATAAAGCTCAGCGCCTGTTCCCGGTCGAGCCGTGATTTGACGCTTTCGAACGCCAGCAGACGGTTGATCGTGAAATGCTTGCCGATATCGCGCAGAAAATCGATGTAGCCCAGCTTGTCGAGCCATTCGGCATTGTTCACCAGCGGGCTGTCGGTTGGCCCATTGCCATAGGAAATATAGCGCTGAAATACCTGCCGGATGCCGTCGGCATTGGCGTTGATCTGGTCCACGCTCAGCATTTTGCGCATCTCATCCTTGCCCGATGGATCGCCCACCTTGGTCGTCCCGCCGCCCATCAACGTGATCGGCCTGTGCCCGGTCTTCTGCATCCACCGCAAAAGCATGATCTGCACAAGATTGCCGATGTGCAGCGACGTCGCGGTCAGATCAAAGCCGATATAGCCGGTGACAACCTCGGTCCGGAACCTTTCGTCAAGGTCTTCCAGTGCGGTGCAGTCGGCCAGAAACCCCCGCGCCATGATCGTCGCGATGAAGTCCGATTTCGGATGATAGGTCATGGGTGTTGGTCTATGCTGTGGCCATTGGTTGCGCGCTTATATCGGCGCGAAGGGGGAAGGGAAAGCGGTGACGGGCAAACCCATTTGGGTCGCGGGCACAATGTCTGGCACATCGCTGGACGGTGTGGATGCCGCCCTTGTGCTGACCGATGGCGCGACGGTGTTCGAGACCGGCCAAAGTCGCTACCGCGCCTACACCCCGGCGGAGGCTCGGGCGATCCGCGCGGTCTTTGGGGTTTGGGGTGACACGCCAGCGGTGCGCCGCGCCGCCGAGATCGTCGAGACCGTTCATGCGGACCTTCTGGCGGGTCTGACGGGGGCTGAGTTGATCGGGTTTCACGGCCAGACCATCGCCCATGATCCGCGCGGCCGGGGCACCCGCCAGATCGGGTCGGGCGACGTATTGGCCGCCGTTCTGGGCCAGCCGGTGGTTTGGGATTTCCGCGCCGCAGATGTCGCAATGGGCGGCGAAGGCGCGCCGCTGGCCCCGTTTTATCATTTTGCCGCCCTTGCCCAGGCCGGGGTCGGTCGCCATGTGGCCGCGCTGAACCTCGGCGGGGTGGGAAACATCACGCTTTTGGACCTCAGCCAGCCAGCGCCTGATGCCCCGGGCGCCTGTCTGGCCTTTGACACCGGTCCCGCGAATGGGCCGCTGAATGATCTGGTGGCCGCGCGCAAGGGGCAGGCCTGGGACAAAGACGGCGCGCTCGCTCTGGCCGGAACAGCGGACCGGGGCGTGGTGAGCGCGTTCCTGACAGAGCCGTATTTTGCGCGCATCCCGCCCAAGTCGCTGGACCGCGATGATTTCCCCAATCTGCTGGCCCGGCTTGATCATCTGTCTGACGCCGATGCGGCCGCCACCCTGGTCGCGGTCGTGGCGGCCTGTGTGGCCGCGGGTTTAACCCATGCGGCCCAGCCGCCCGAGCGGGTCTTCGTGACGGGCGGTGGGCGGCACAACCCTGCGATCATGTCCGCCTTGGCCCGTGCGCTGCCGTGCCCGGTAGACCCGATAGACACAGCGGGACTGGACGGCGATATGGTCGAAGCGCAGGCCTTTGGCTATCTCGCAGCCCGGGTGTTGCGCGGATTGCCAACATCGGCGCCTGGCACGACTGGGGTGCCTGCGCCCGTCGCGGGCGGGCAGATCGCGGGCGACACTACAGCCCTTCGCAGGCGCCTGGGCGGGCGGGGCGAAAGCTGATCCGGCCCACAACGGGCTGGCGCACCCGGGTCACGCACAGCATGTCGCCGGGGCTTGGTGCGATCAGGGGCCGCGCCGAGAGGACGGCGCGCGTTCCATCGTTCAATTCGATATTGATCAGGCGGCGGGCCGGGCCGTCGCTGGCCTCCATCGCGGTTGAGATCACACGGGCTTCTTCCGGCGCGCCGACCTCTTGGTCGGGCAGCACGAATATCCCCAAAAGGGCGGCAAACGGCAGGAGGATTGCCAGTGCGATGGCCCAGGCTTTCAGCCGTTGGCGGAATATGATCCTGGAGAGTTCGTCGTATTTATCTGGATCCTCAGGCATCTGGCTTCCCTCCGCAGGCGTTTGGGCTGCGTTTGACCAGCAAAAGCCGGTCGTCAAACCAGCGCCGCACCGGTGTGACGCAGATGACATCAGGGGCCGGATCGTCGGTGAACCGCGCCTCATAAAGGACTGAGAATTCGCCGGTGCTCAGGCGCACGACCTGGACGTCCAGAACCTGCGCGTCTTCAGACCCGTCGCGGTTCAGGACCTCGGCCCATTCAGGCGGTCCGTCAATGCCGCGCATGGCAAAGGCGACCCCGGCGATGGTTGCGGCAACAACCAGCAGCAGCGATATGATCAGTCGCCGCGTCACCCGGGGATATCGAATGACGGCGGCGCTAATTCGAAGCCTTCGAACTGGAAGCCCGGGGAAACCGTGCAGCCCACCAGCGTCCATTCGCCTGTGGTTTCTGCCGCCTGCCAATGGTGCGCGGGCACGATAACCTGGGGCCGCGCGCGGGTCAGATCGGGGCCAAGCAGATGGGTTTGGACCGGCCCCGTTTCGGTCTTGGCGATCCGCAGCGTCAATTCCGCGCCCGCGTAGTGGTGCCAGATCTCGGCGGCATCGACCCGGTGCCAATGGCTGGGGGCCCCGGCTTTGAGCAGAAAGTAGATCGCGGTGCCAGCGGGGCGGCCCGGACCCTCGGCGGCCCAGGTCTGGCGGTAAAAGCCACCCTCGGGATGGGGGGCCAGATCAAGCGCGGCGATGATGTCTTCGGCCGTCATTCGATCACCGCGATATTGGGGGCGGCATCGCGGGGCAGGATGCCGTTCAGGCGCGGGTCGCGCACGACCTCGACCGCGCGGTCATATTCGCAAAACCCCGAGCGGCGGTAAAAATCCAGCGCCTTGGGCGAATCAAGCGTGCAGGTGTTCAGATCGAACCGCGAGATGGGCCGCGCCCAGGCGCGCGCAATCGCGTCCGCCATCAGCGCCCGCGCCCCGGTGGTGCCAATCAGCGCCGGGGCCACGCCGAAAAAGGCCAGGTTGCAGCTGTCGCCCTTGAATTTGAGTTCGGCAATCGCGACGGGTGACGTGCTTTCCCACAGGCACATGATGTCGACATCCGGCCCATGAATGCGCCGGGCCAACTCGCCGTCAGACAGCGACAACCGCCCGTGCCACAGCCAGTCGGTCCCGATCAGCCGCATGATCGCGCGGTAGTCGTCCAGCGGCGGGTCCGGCCAAGGGGCCAGCGCATAGCCGTCGGGGACAGGGGCGGTGCGCGGGGCCGGGCGCGCGGTCATCTCAAGGTAGGTGATAACCATCGCGATATGGCCCTTGGGGACACGATGGACCCCAGCACCCAAGACCCCCGGACCGATCACCCCCGCAGGACCGAACGGCCCGCGTAAATGGCGGTTTCTTCCAGCTGTTCTTCGATGCGAATAAGCTGGTTGTATTTGGCCAAACGGTCTGACCGCGACAGCGAGCCGGTCTTGATCTGCCCGCAGTTTGTCGCCACGGCCAGGTCGGCAATGGTGGTGTCTTCGGTCTCGCCCGAGCGGTGGCTCATCACATTGGTGAACCGCGCCCGATGGGCCATGTCGACAGCGCGCAGGGTTTCAGACAGCGACCCGATCTGGTTGACCTTCACCAGCATCGAATTGGCGGCCGCTTCTGCGATCCCGCGCGACAAACGTTCGGGGTTGGTCACAAACAGATCATCGCCCACCAGCTGGATCTTGTCGCCGATCGCCGCTGTCAGCGCTTTCCAGCCATCCCAATCGTCTTCCGCGCAGCCGTCTTCAATCGACAAGATCGGATAGTCATCACACAGGGCGGCCAAATAGGCGACATTTTCGTCCGATGTCAGGGTTTTGCCTTCGCCTGCCATGACATAGCGTCCGTCCTTGAAGTATTCGGTGGCCGCACAATCCAGCGCCAGCATGATGTCATCGCCAGCGGTGTAGCCCGCTTTGTCGATGGACGTCAGGATGAAATCCAGCGCTTCGCGGGTTGAGCTTAGGTTCGGCGCAAAGCCCCCTTCGTCGCCGATGCCGGTGTTGTGGCTTGCCGCCGAGAGTTCCTTTTTCAGGGTGTGGAAAATCTCCGACCCCATGCGGATAGCTTCCGAACAACTGTCGGCGCCCACCGGCATGACCATGAATTCCTGGATGTCGATCGGGTTGTCGGCATGTTCGCCGCCGTTGACGATGTTCATCATCGGCACCGGCAGGACGCGGGCGGATGTGCCGCCGACGTATCGGTAAAGGGGTTGGGCGGTGAACTCTGCCGCCGCCTTGGCCACCGCCAGGCTGACGCCCAGGATCGCATTGGCGCCCAAACGGGCCTTGTTGGCGGTGCCGTCAAGTTCGATCATCGCGCCATCAATGGCTTCCTGCTCGGTCGCTTCAAAGCCCACCAGGGCTTCGGCCAATTCGCCGTTCACGGCGGCCACCGCATCAAGGACACCCTTGCCCATGTAGCGCGCCTTGTCGCCGTCGCGCTTTTCGACCGCCTCATGGGCGCCGGTTGAGGCCCCCGAGGGCACCGCGGCGCGGCCCAGCGTGCCGTCTTCCAAGGTGACGTCGACCTCAACGGTTGGGTTGCCCCGGCTGTCAAGAATTTCGCGGGCGTGAATGTCGATGATCGTGCTCATGGGGTCCCTCGGGGTGACGTGCGATTCAGGTCTCTATAGCAGCCCGATGGGCAGGCGTGAACCAGCCCCGTTAGCGATAACAATTAGCTGGCGCGCACCGCATGTTCCCGCCAAAGCGCATAGAGCCCCGAGCCGATGATCAGCGCGCTGCCAAGGTAGACATAAAGGTCCGGACGCTCGCCCAGAAAGACAATCGCCAGGAGCATCGCAAACACCAGCCGGGTGTAGCGGAATGGAATGATGACCGAGACCTCGCCCTTCCTGAGGGCCGCAGTCACCAGAAAAAACGCCAGCGCGACCGCCAGCGTCATGGCCAGCAAAAGCGCCCAGGCGCCGGGTGTTGGCCAAAGGGCGCGACCATCCCACACCAGCCAGATTCCCGCGACGGGGATCACGCTGGCAAAGGAATAGGCGGCCAAAACCACCGACGATGTGCCCGGATCGACCGCGCGGGTCGACAGATCCCGGGCCGCAAGTCCCAGAACGCCCACCAGGATCGCGACCAGGCCGGGATCCAGCCCCGCCGTGGGCCGCAACACGATCAACACGCCGAGCAACCCCACCGCGACAGAGGTCCAGCGCCGCCAGCCGGGCCGTTCGCCTAAGAAAACAACCGCGCCAAGCACCGCGATCAGGGGCAGGGTCTGCATCAGGGCCGAGGCTTTGGCGAGGTCTGACAGCGACAGCCCGATCGTGATGAAGACCACGGCCAGAACCTCGCCCAGGTTGCGGATGACCACCGGGCGGGTGGTCAGAACCCGCGACCAGATGCGCTCCCCCCGGGCGACTGCCAGGGTCAGAAAAATCGCCGCACCCCCAAGCGCCTGGACCAGCACGACCTGGGGCAGGGGCACCTGCAGAACCGAAAGCTTGAGGAAAAGGTCACCGCAGGCAAAGGCCGCCATGCCGCAGATCATCAGGACAATGCCGCGAAAATTGTCCACTAAAAGATGCGATCACATGGGCGGTCTGACGCCTTGGGGATTTGGGGCGCATAGGGCACCGATAGTTGCGCGATGCGCCTCACGTTTCGTCAGAACCAAGGGGAACCCCGTAGAGTTCCAGACGATGACCTTTCAGCTTGTAGCCCAGCTTGCGGGCGATCTTTTCTTGCAGCGCTTCGATTTCCGCATCGACAAATTCGATCACATCGCCCGATTTCAGATCGATCAGGTGATCGTGGTGGTCGCGTTCGGCGTCTTCGTAGCGCGCGCGCCCGTCGCCGAATTCCAGCTTTTCGAGGATCCCCGCCTCTTCGAACAGCTTCACCGTGCGGTAGACCGTGGCCAGCGAAATCCGCGGATCAACGCCTGAGGCGCGGGCGTAAAGCTCTTCCACGTCCGGGTGGTCGTCCGCACCTTCAAGGACACGCGCGATTGTGCGGCGTTGTTCGGTCAGGCGCAGGCCGCGCGCTTCACAACGTTCGATGATGGTGTCAGACATGCCGCCCCTTTCGTAATGTCGGTGATAATCGGGTGCCGGGGCGGTGAAAAGCCCTGTCGGGGCTCAGGTCCCGCAAAAGGTCTGGGTGACCTCTTCGTCCGGGGTGGGCCCGGCCGCAAAAGCGCGGTCGGCGTCGGCCAGATCAAACGGTGTGCTCAGGACCCGGTTCAGCGCATGAAACGGGCCGTAGTCGCCCGCCACACCGGCCTGAATGGCCGCCTCTATCTGGTGGTTGCGGGGAATGACGGCGGGGTTCTTTGCCGCCAGTGCTGTGCGCCGATCCTCCGGCGTGGCGCGTTCGCGCGCCAATCGCGCGGCCCATTTGGCGTGCCAATCGGGGAAGGGCGCATCTGGCAAGGCACGGAATGTATTGGTGAAATCCGCACCCCTTTCGGCCATTGTGGCCAAAAGCTGTTCGATCAAGGCTTTGTCGTCGTCTTCGGCACGCGCCAGCCCGAGTTTGGCGCGAAATTCCGCAAGCCAAGCCTCGGAATAAAGATCGGGGAAGCGGTGCACCGCCTCGGTTGCGCGTTCAATCGCGGTCTCCTGGTCGGGGTCAATCAGCGGCAATAGGGCCGATGCCAGTTGCGCCAGGTTCCACACCAACACTTCGGGCTGGCGCGCATAAGCATAGCGGCCATGGGCGTCGATCGACGAGAAGACCTTCAGCGGGTGATAGGCGTCCATGAAGGCGCAGGGGCCATAGTCAATCGTTTCGCCGGACACGGTGGTGTTGTCGGTGTTCATCACCCCGTGGATGAACCCCAGCCCCATCCAGCGGGCCACCAATTGCGCCTGGGCGGCGATCACCGCGTTCAGCATATCCAGCGCGGTTTCGGCCTCGGGGTAGTGGCGCGCGATCACATGGTCGGTCAGGGTTTGAAGCGCGGCCGTATCATTGCGCACGGCAAAGAATTGAAACGTCCCCACCCGGATGTGGCTGGCGGCGACCCTGGTCAGTACCGCCCCCGGCATGGGGCCGTCGCGCAGGACCGTTTCGCCTGTTGTCACCGCGGCCAGCGCCCTTGTGGTGGGTACGCCAAGGGCGGCCATGGCTTCGGACACGATGTATTCGCGCATCACCGGGCCCAGCCAGGCCCGCCCGTCGCCCCCGCGCGAAAAAGGCGTGCGGCCCGATCCTTTCAGCTGGATGTCAAACCGGCGCCCGTCAGGGGCAAGGATTTCACCCAAGAGCACCGCGCGCCCGTCGCCCAGTTGCGGCACAAAGCCCCCGAACTGGTGGCCTGCATAGGCCTGGGCGAGCGGTGCTGCACCATCGGGCACAGTGTTGCCGGCCAGCATGTCGATCCCGTTGGGCGAGGCCAAGGCGTCGGCCTCAAGGCCAAGATCGCGGGCCAACCCGGCGTTGATCGCCACCAAACCCGGGGCCGCAACCGGTGTGGGCGGCAAGGCCGCGAAAAATCCCGCGGGAAGGCGGGAAAAGGAGTTATCGAAGGCGAAGGTCAGATCCATGGGTCACATATAGGCGCGGGTGCGGCGTGTTTCAGCGCCCGCCGCCCGGCACCCATGACATCACCCGGTATTTCTCGCGGGTTTTGAAGCCAATCCGCTTGTAGATCCGTGCGGCGCGGTCATTGCCGTCGGCCACTTCGAGATGCAGCGCGGTGACGCCACCGGCTTCCAGCTCGCTCATCAGTGCGATCAGAACTTCGGTGCCCACGCCGCGGCCACGCACAGTTTCGCGAATGAAAAACTCGTCGATCGTGCCGTCCAACCCGCCTGAGGCCAGCGACCAGCCGAAGGTGATCGCGATGTAGCCGACAGGGGCCGCGCGCGGTCCGATCAGCCACAGCGCACCATGGGGCGAGCCTTCCAGCAGCGGGGCAATGGCAGCCGCGCGTCCTTCGACATCGCTTTTGACGCCGTCTTCGGCGTGAAAGGCTTCAATCATCGGCAACAGTTTTACCGCATCATCGGGCGTGGCAAGATGAATGGACGCGCTCACAATCGACCAATCCGTTCTGTCAAAAGTGTGAAAAACCCATCCGCATCGATATCGCCCATGAACAGCGCGTTTGTGGGCCGTTCGGTGACGTACCACCAATCGGCAACGGTCATGCCGCGGGTCAGCGGGCTGAGGGTTTCGATCTCGACATTGATGGGCCGCCCCGTGAAGAGCTCAGGTTGTATGAGGTAGGCAATCACGCAAGGATCGTGCAGCGGCGCCCCGGCCGAGCCGTATTTCTTGCGGTCAAAGCGTTCATAAAAGTCGGTCCATTCGGCAACGATCCGGCCTTGTTCGTTGCCCACAAAGCGCAGCGCATCGTTGCGCGCCGTTGTTACCAGCGCCTTGTGGGTGACATCCAGCGGAATGACCGTGATCGGTATTCCGGATTTAAACACGATATCAGCGGCTTCAGGGTCGACATAAATGTTGAATTCGGCGGTTGGCGTGATGTTTCCCACCTCAAAATACGCGCCCCCCATCATGACGATTTCCTTGGCCCGCGCGAGGATGCCGGGCGCGCGGTCAATCGCGACGGCAATGTTTGTCAGCGGACCAAGCGTGCACAGGGTCACGGTGCTTTCGGGCGCACGCATCAGCGTGTTGATGATGAAATCGACGCCATGCCCTTCGGTCAGCTGCATTTGCGGGGAAGGAAGCTCTGAGCCATCCAGTCCGGATTTGCCATGCACATGCTCTGCGGTCACAAGATCATGGCCGAGCGGGCGATCGCACCCGGCAAAAACCTTTATATCGGTGCGCCCGGCAACTTCGCAGGTGATCAGCGCATTCTTTGACGTCAGGTCCAGCGGGACGTTGCCCGCCACGGTCGTGATGCCCAGAACCTCAACCTCCTCGGGGGATGCAAGTGCCAGCAAAATAGCGACGGCGTCGTCCTGGCCGGGGTCGGTGTCGATGATGATCTTGCGCGGAGCCATGGGCGTGTTTGGCGTTTGGCGCGCGGGACGTCAACTGCCCTGGTCGAACTGGGCGAGATGTCCCGCAAAGGGGAAGTCGGCCAGCGTGGTATAGATCGGCCCGTCTGGCGTCAGGTGGGATTCGATCAGTTCAAACGACGTTGCAGCGAAGGTGATCGGGGCCGCGCCCGCCTGGCGCGCCAGCCAAGCCTGGATTTTCTGGTGCGTGTCGGGCCCCGGTGTGCGCGGCAACCGGTAGAGCGTCACATGGGGTCGAAACCGGCGGCGTTTCAGATCAATGCCGGCCCCAAGCGCAAGCCGGGCCACGCGCGCCTGCAGGGTCACCAACGGGTCCGACGCCCCTGCCATCAAGGCCACCACCCGGGGGTCGGCCCCGCCCATCACATCCGCATGGGTCAATGTGACCTCAAAAGGGTCCGGGGTCAGCGTTTCAAGATCGTCGGCCAGGGCGCGCAGGACCGCTTCGGGCTGATCGCCAAGAAATGTCAGGGTCAGGTGAAAATCCTCATCCTCGACGGCGCGCGCACCTGCGATGGGGCTTTGGCGTCCCCGAATCTGGCGCGCGGCCTCACCGCGCAGGGGCAGGGCGATAAAGGCGCGGATCATGTCCGTTCGTCGGCTTTGGCGGCATCCCACAGCGCGTCCATTTCCGCCAGATCACTGTCGGCGGGGGTTTTGCCCGCTTCGGCCAGCCGGTCTTCGATCCAGCCAAACCGGCGGGTGACCTTGGCATTGGTGCGCCGCAGGGCCGCTTCGGGGTCCACGCCCCAGTGGCGCGCAAGGTTCACCAGCACGAACAGCAGGTCGCCGAACTCGTCTTCGGTGGCATCGGCTGAAATCTCGCGGGCTTCGGCCAATTCGGCGATCTCCTCGGTCAGCTTGTCCAGCACCGGCCCTTCGCTGGCCCAGTCAAAGCCCACGCGCGCCAATCGCTTTTGCAGCTTCAGCGCTCGGGTCAGGGCAGGCAGGCCCATCGCGACCCCGTCCAGCGTGCGGATTTGGGCCTTCCCGGCCCGCTCGGCGGCTTTTGCGGCCTCCCAATCGCGGGTCTGATCCGCCGCCGTTTTGTCGCGGGTCTCATCGCCGAACACATGGGGGTGGCGGGCAACCATCTTGTCGGAAATACCGCGCAGGATATCGTCGATATCAAACGCGCCTTTTTCTTCGGCGATGGCGCCGTGATAGACCACCTGCAACAGCAGGTCGCCCAACTCGCCGCGCAGATCGTCCATGTCACCGCGTTCGATGGCATCTGCGACCTCATAGGCTTCTTCGATCGTGTAGGGCGCGATGGTTTCAAAGGTTTGTTCGATGTCCCAGGGGCAGCCTGTGTCGGGGTCGCGCAAGGCGCGCATGATCGCCAAAAGGCGCGGCAGGCCGCCATCGGGGGCGTGGATCAGATCGTCGTTTCGGGTCATAGATCGCGCTTAGCGCTGCGCGGCGCGCCTGTCCATGGGGGCTGGTGGTTCTCGCCAGACTGGCCCAAAACAGGGGCCAAAGACACGAGGGCAACATGGCATTGAAAGACGCAGGGCGCGACACCGACCGGGCCTTTACCGGCGATCTGAAGGGCGGGGCTTATGAAAACGCCTTTGCCGGGGCGTTGTCGTTCATGCGGCGGCGCTATACCAAACAGATGGACGAGGTGGATCTGGCCGTGACCGGCATTCCCTTTGATCAGGCGACCACCAACCGGCCTGGCGCCCGGCTGGGGCCACGCGCCATCCGCGAAGCATCATCGCTTTTGCCGTTTGATCCGCCGTGGGGCTGGGGATTTGACCCGTTGTCGGAATTTGCCGTGGCCGATGCCGGCGACATGGCGTTTGACTATGCCAAACCGGGCGAGGTGCCCGCGCGCATCAAGGCCCATGCCACCGCTCTGATCGAACACGGCACCGGCGTGATCGCGCTGGGGGGGGACCATTCCATCAGCCGGCCGCTGATCGAAGCGCATGCCGACAGCTACGGGCCCGTGTCGCTTTTGCAGTTTGACGCCCATTCCGACACCTGGCCCGATGATGATCCGGCCCGGGTGGATCATGGCACGATGTTTTTCAAGGCCGTGAAAGACGGCGTGATCGATCCTGCGACCTCGGTGCAGGTGGGCATTCGCACCCATAACGACGTCGACCTGGGGCTCCACCAGATTGACGCGCGCGCGGTGCATCTGGACGGGCCGGTGGCGGTGGCCCGGCGCATCAAGGATATTGTCGGGACCAATCCTGTTTATCTGTCGTTTGATATCGATGCGCTTGACCCCGCAGCAGCCCCCGGCACGGGCACGCCGGTCTGGGGCGGGCTGTCATCGGGGCAGGCGGCGATCATCCTGCGTGATATCGCGGGCATCAACCTTGTGGGCGGAGACGTTGTCGAAGTCGCGCCACCGTTTGACACCGCCGGGGCAACCGCGATTGCGGCGGCCCATGTGACATTGGAACTCATCTGTCTTTGGGCCTTCACGCGGCGTTAAGTCTTGAGCCGCGCGGGCGGCGGGTTACATGGCGCGGTATGAAACTCCTCGGCCTTTTGATCCTTTTAGCCCTTTTGGGTGTTGTGGCCTTTTTGGTCTTCGTGCGGGTGGCACCTGACAAGCCGGCAGAGGCCCATATCGATCCTGTGACCGACGGGCGCACCACGCCGGCCTCTTACGTGTTGCGCGCACCTCAGGCCTTGGCCTTTGCCACCACGCCCGAGGCCCTGTTCGATACGGCCAATGCCTACATTCTAAGCGAGCTCAATGCGCGGTCCATCGCAAACGGGCCCCAAGCGCTACACGTGACTTACGTGGTGCGCAGCCGGGTATTCCGGTTTCCCGATGACCTGTCGATCCGCGCGGTTGATGTCGGGGGTGGTGCTGTTCTGGCTGTTCATAGCCGGTCGCGCTATGCAGGCTACGACTGGGGTGTGAACCGCAAACGGGTCGAGGCGCTGATGGATCATCTGGCAATGACCTTTCCGGCGGCCCCTTGACGGCTGCCCGGGGTTCCAGCATCTCAGGGCGATGATCCCCGAAAGCCGCCTACAGGAAATCATCTCGCGCTTTGAGTTTCTCGAAGCCAAGCTGGCATCCGGTGCCTCAGGCGATGAGATCGCGACGATTTCGAAGGAATACGCCGGGCTGAAGCTGGTGGTGGAAACCGTGCAGACTTATCAGGGGCTCGTCGCTGCCCAGGCCGAGGCTGAGGCCATGCTGGAAGACCCCGAGATGAAAGATCTGGCCGAAGAGGAGCTGCGGGGCCTGCGCGCGGCTCTGCCGGACGCCGAACATGCCGTGCGTCTGGCGCTTTTGCCGAGAGATGCCGCCGATGACCGGGCCGCCATCCTGGAAATCCGGCCCGGCACGGGAGGTGAAGAGGCCGCCTTGTTCGCGGGCGATCTTTTGCGGATGTATCAACGCTATGCCGAAGCCCAGGGCTGGAAGCTGTCGATCATCGAGGAAACCCAGACCGAGATTGGCGGCATCAAGGATGTAGTCGCCAATATCTCGGGCGACGGGGTGTTTGCGCGGCTGAAGTACGAATCCGGCGTGCACCGTGTACAGCGCGTGCCCAGCACGGAATCGGGGGGGCGCATCCATACATCTGCCGCGACCGTGGCCGTGCTGCCCGAAGCCGAAGAGGTCGATATCGATATCCCCGCCGGGGACATTCGCATCGATACGATGCGCGCCTCAGGCGCGGGCGGCCAGCACGTGAACACAACGGATTCGGCCGTGCGCATCACCCATTTGCCGTCCGGCATTGTGGTGACCAGTTCGGAAAAGTCTCAACACCGCAACCGTGAGATCGCCATGCAGGTCTTGCGGTCGCGGCTTTATGATGCCGAACGCCAACGCATTGACAGCGAACGCTCTGCCGACCGGAAGTCTCAAGTGGGCTCGGGCGACCGGTCCGAACGCATCCGCACCTATAATTTCCCCCAAGGCCGGATGACCGATCACCGGATCAACCTGACGCTTTACAAGCTTGATCAGGTGGTCGCCGGCGATCTTGATGAGGTAATCGATGCCCTGATCGCAGATGACCAGGCCCAAAAACTGGCCGAGAGCGGGCTGTGAGGGGCGCGATTTTTGACCTCAAAAATCGGATCGGAAACTCCCAGTTTCCGCGCCCCCGCCGCCGATGACCCGCACAAAGGCTTTGGCGGCCCTTGCCGCGGCCGGGGTTGCGGACCCGCCGGGTGATCTGCGCCGTCTGGAACGCGCCGCAGACACCCATGCGCCCGGTTGGCTGGACCAGGCTGTGGCGCGCCGGGCCCGGCGTGAGCCGATGTCGCATATTCTGGGAGAGCGCGCGTTCTGGAAAAGCGCATTCAAAGTCAACGCCCATGTCCTTGATCCAAGGCCGGAAACAGAAGTTCTGGTTGAAGTGGCTTTGCGGGCCCCCTTTGAAAAGGTACTCGATCTTGGCACGGGGTCGGGCGCCATTGTCATTTCGCTTCTGGCCGAGCGTCCGGATGCAACGGGCGTGGGCACGGATATTTCTGAACACGCGGTTTTGGTGGCGGGGGAAAATGCAGCAGCTCACGGCGTCGCCGATCGGCTGATCCTGCCCCTGTCGGACTGGTGGGATGATGTGGGCGGCACCTATGATCTGATCGTGTCGAACCCGCCCTATATCGCGGCGGTGGAGATGGCGCATCTGGCCCCCGAAGTGCGCGAGCATGAACCGCGTATCGCCTTGACCGACGAGGCGGACGGTTTGTCGGCCTACCGGGTCATTGCCGCGCGTGCGGCCGGGTTTCTGCGCCCCGGGGGGCGCCTTTTACTCGAAATCGGGCCGACCCAGGCGGCGGCGGTGTCTGAGTTGCTTGTTGCTGGTGGGTTGGGCCAGGTGCGCGTTCACTGCGACCTTGATGGACGCGACCGTGTCCTTGAGGCGCAAAAACAGGGCTAGACCCGCTTATTGCACCAGCTTTGCATACTTTATGCTTGCCGTTTGCGACCCATCATGCATAAAAAGACCTGCGCTTGACGGCGGGTTCGCCCACCATCGCGCCAAATTTCCACCTACGCGACCACCGGCTGATACCACGCCACAGGGGACAGGGTCGCGCGACTGCCAAATGCAAGTCTGGATCATACCTGTATGAGATCTTCGAAGTCACGTTCGCGGTCGAAATCGAACCGCAACCGCCCGTCCGGCAACATCGTCAACCGTGTGTTTGATTCAAACGGACCGGAGGGCAAGGTGCGCGGCACGCCGCAGCAAGTCATTGACAAGTACAATCAATTGGCGCGCGATGCGCAATTGTCCGGCGACCGGGTTGCGCTTGAAAATTTCCAGCAACATGCCGAACACTACGTGCGCATGCTCAATGAAGCGCAGCGCGAACAGCGCGAAGCCCAGGAGCGCCGAGACGCCCAGGACCGCGAACGGCGCGAGGCCCGCGGTGAGCAGCCCGGCGGCGGCGGCCAGCCGCAAAACCAGCACAACGATCAGGGCGGCGATCAGGGCGGGGACCGAAGCGGTGACCAGGGCCAGGACAATGCACCTGCCGTTGAGGTGATTGAGGTGGCCAGCCAGTCTGACAGCGATGCCGGTCTGGTGGAAACGCCTGAAAGCAAGCCGCAGCGCAACCGGCGCGCGCGCAAGCCCAAGGCCGATGCACAGCCGCCACAAGACGCTGCCCCTGAGGCGGCGCCCCAGCCGACCCCCGACACCGAAGGTCACGAAGCCGCAGAATAACCTCTGGCGTCGAGCGCGCGCGCCAGGGCGCAAAACCGTTCGACATCGACCGTTTCGGCCCGGTCCGTGGGCGCGATGCCTGCAGCGTGCAGCACCGTTTCAATCTCGGGCGTCAGGGCCTTCAGGCTTGAACGCAACATCTTCCGGCGCTGATTGAACGCCGCTTTCACCACAGTTTGCAGAACCTTTTGCGGGGCCGGGTAGCGCGGTTCGGGCAGGGCGGTGATATGCACCACGGCCGAGCGGACCTTTGGCGGCGGTACAAAGGCCGAAGGTGGCAGATCCATCGCAATGCGCGCGTCAGCGCGCCAATGGGTCAGGACCGACAGACGCCCGTAGGCCTTCGACCCCGGGACCGCGACGATCCGCTCAGCCACTTCGCGCTGGAACATCAGCGTCAGGCTCGACCAGAAGGGCGGCCAGGCCGGATCGCCCCCGGGTGGATCGAGCCAGCGGGTCAAAAGCTCGGTGCCCACGTTATAGGGCAGGTTCGCCACGATCTTCACAGGTGCGGTGGTGCGCGCGGCAAAGTCGATATCCAGCGCGTCGCCTTCGATGACCTCAAGCCTGGGATCGGCAGCCGTGATCTCGGCCAAGGCGGGCAGGCAGCGGGCGTCCTTTTCGACCGCAAGCACCCGGCGTGCGCCTTTGGCCAATAACCCCCGGGTCAACCCGCCCGGGCCGGGGCCGACTTCAATCACATCGGCGCCGGTCAGATCTCCGGCCGCCCGCGCGATTTTGGCTGTCAGGTTCAGATCGAGAATGAAGTTCTGGCCCAGCGACTTCCGCGCCGCCAGACCATGGGCGGCGATCACCTCACGCAGGGGGGGCAAGCGATCGATACTCACCAAATCATGCTCATCTCTGGGCCATCTTGGCGGCCAGACGCAGGGCCGCAATCATCGAGGATGGATCGGCTTTGTTCTGGCCCGCAATGTCAAAGGCCGTGCCATGATCGGGCGAGGTGCGCACAAACGGCAGGCCCAAAGTGACATTGACGCCTTCGTCAAAGGCCAGGGTTTTCAGAGGCACAAGAGCCTGGTCGTGGTACATGCACAGCGCCGCGTCATAGCGCGCCCGGGCGGCGGCGTGAAACATCGTATCGGCAGGCCACGGGCCGGTGACGGCGTGGCCCCGGGCTTTCAAAGCTGTGATCGCGGGGGTGATCACCTCGATCTCTTCGCGGCCCATCGCACCGCCTTCGCCTGCATGGGGGTTCAGCCCCGCCAGGGCAATGCGCGGGGTCTTGATGCCAAACCGCGCGGTCAGATCGCGGGCCAGAACCGTGACCGTTTCCATGATCAGGCTTTGGGTCAAAGCGGCCGGCACGTCCGCCAGGGGGATATGGATCGTGGCGGGCACGACGCGCAGGTCGGGCCCAGCTAGCATCATCACAACGCGGTCCACCCCGGCCAGATCAGCCAAAAGCTCGGTATGGCCGGGGAAGGCAAATCCCGCCCCGTCGATCAGCGCCTTTTTCGAAATCGGCGCGGTCACAAGACCCGATGCCGCGCCGGTCGCAGCCAGGGCGGCCCCGTCCCGGATCGCGGCGATGACATGTTCGGCATGGGCCGGGGTCGGGCGCCCGGGTGTTGCGGCGGAGCCAAAATCGCGCGCCAGAACGGGCAGCGCGCGGGCTGCGACGTCTGTGGCCGCGCCGAGGTCACGGACCGTCTCAAACGGTGTGCCTTCGGGCAAATGGGTCGGATCGCCGATCCATGCAAAGGGCAGATCCGCAGTCAGCACCTGCCAGGCCTTGGCGGCAATTTCGGGGCCAATGCCGGCGGGTTCACCTGCGCTGACGACAAGCGGGGCTTGGCTCATCCGTCTTCGGGGCGAATGATCACGGCGCGGTCACGCAGGTCCGACAAATGCTTGCGCGTCAGCAGTGCAAGCCGCTGGTTGATCAGACCCAGACGCAAAAGCGTCAGGTCAATTTCGGCATCCTGACCAAAGGTCCGCTGGCACAAAAACACCACCTCGGGACTGCCTTGGCGTTGCACCACGCGCCCTTCGCCGGCATCGAGCCCGTCAAACACGGCGCGCAAATCCGCCGGCACCACCGACAAAAGCGTGGTTTCGCGCACAAAGGCGCCTTCGGAAAACGCGCCGCTGCGCCCTTCGAGGTCTTCGCAGGCATTGACCGCCGCAAGGATGCGCTGCGCTTCAGCCGTACGGCCGGCGGGCAGACGAAGGCGGGCGAAATCGACTGAGGCGAATTGCGTGGTCGTCGGGGGCGTCAGTTCCACGTCGCGGACAAAGAACACTGCAATGGCGTTTTCCAGATCGACAGGGCGGCTGGTCTGGCCGGGCTGAAGGTTGCCGACCGCGGCCACGACCTCTTCTGGCAGGGCAGCAATGGGCCGCCATTCCACCTCGCCATTTCGGAACCGGGTTTGCGCGAGTGAAAACTGGCTGGCAGCGGCCCCGAAGGCTTCGGCATTGGTAATCTGTGAAAACCCTTCGGCGCGGGCCCGCGAAATCGCGCGGGATTCGGGGCTGTTGGCGGGCAGAATGATCTCCGACAACAGGACCCGGCGGCCTTCTTCGAGGTCTGCGGTTTCCAACGCGCGGGCCAGAACGCCCGTCTGAAGACGCTCGGCAGGGGCGCGGAACCGGTCTTGCACATATGCGCGCCACGCCACGCCTGCGGCAATGAAATCGCTGAAGGTCGTCGCATCGACGCCGCCTTGCCCCAGGGCAGCGATGAATTGCTCGCGCGTCAGGTTTGCGCGGGCGGCAAACTCGGTCTCGCCGGCGACAAGGGCTTCGGGCGTTGGCACAAAGCCTGCGGCTTCGGCGGCCTGAATTTGCAGCGCCTCGATCGTCAATTGAGTGAGCGCGGCTTCGCCCTGGTTTTCGGGCACCCCAAGCAGGGTCAGAAACCGGGTCCGCTGGTCAAGCTGGTAGCCGTTGATCATCCGCTCGTTGATCGTCAGCACCGGTGAAAACAGCCCCTGGGCGGCGGCGGGGACCGCAACACCGGCCAAAGCCAAAACACAGGCCACAAACCCGAAAACGACAGGTCTCATCATCTTTACCCTCTGCATTGGCGCGCCGGTCCGGTCGCGCCCCCTCCGATCCCGCCCAGCGACACCGACAGTGAGGCGGTGGTGATCGGATCGATACTACTTGAATCGGTATAGTCCTGTGTGATGTCGAAATCCACGCCCACACATTCATTGCGGTATGTCAGGCCCAGCCCGGCCGAGGTTGGCTCGTCCGCCACAAGGTCGTAGCGCCACCGCAGATCGCCCCGCCAGTGCCGGTTGAAATCATACGATCCGTCAAACGCCAGTTCGGCAGTGTCGTCGTCGGTCGGCGCGTCAGGGTCCGCAAATGAGCGGATGATCGACCCCGACAGGCGTGTGCGCTCGTTGGACCAGCCGATTGTCCCGATCGCGCGGGTCAGGCCCACGTCATCTTCTGCCAGAAGGCGGCCCTGGGCATCAAACCCGCCAAGGCCGGACATGCGAATGGCGGCCAGCCAGTCGGCAACATCGTCCGCCAGGACAGCTTTGTCGTCGAACCGGAAAATCCGGCCGAACGACAAGGCCAGTTCGCCGCCGTCGCTGTAGGTCTGTGTCCAGGTGACACCCGCGGCCCCCCGAAAGCCTTCCTCGCGGCGGTCAGAGCCGGGATAGCGCGACAGCGAGAACAGGTTTCCTTCGTCGAGTTCCGGCGAAATACTGTCTTCGTCGGGCACATCGGCGCCTGAGCTTTGCGACCAGGCCAGTTGCACGACAGGTTCCAGCGATTGAATGGCACCGTCGGGCGTGGCGCGCGACAATGGCCAGCGCAGGGTCGCGGCGACCGCCGGCGTGGCGCGCACGGTGCCTGTGCCAAAGGTCGGATCCTGGTTGACGGCATAGACATCGACCGCGGTGCTCGCCTCAACCTCGGCGATCAGGCCCGGGCCGAACACTTCGCTGGCGTTCCATTCGATCGCAGCGCCGGTGCGCACGACATCGCGGCCGTCCCCATCCACCGCCGAGGGCCGGGTCAGGGCCATGAAATCCGCCGACACCCAAAGGGCGCCGCCCAGGACATTGCCCGACACTTGGCGTTCGTAGCTCGCTTCGAACAGGGTTTCGGGCAATGTGTCCGAGATCGGGATTTCTGACGCGCGCAGCGTGCGAAAATCGGTCGCCTCAAACAGGATCTTTTCGTTGCGTTCGGTCCGGGTCAGGGCGACGGCCGAATCCAACCGGTCCTTGCCGGAATAATCGTAATCCGACAGGTAGGCTTCGTCGGACACCAATTCGATGTCGAAGTTCAGCTCATACCCCCGGCTGAGCGCCAACCGGCCCCGGCCAAATAGATAGGACCGTTCCCCGGCGCGCAAACTGTCGCTGGACACGGCCCCCCGAAAGCTGAGATCGCCGCGGCGGATTTCTTGCCGGTAAGCCATTTCCAGCGTGGTCGTTCGGGTCGAAATGTAAGGGGTCAGGGTGACGTCGGCATGATCGCCCAGCCGGATGAAATAGGGAAAGCGCAGGCCCACGCCCAGTTGGGACGACGTGCTGGCCCGGGTCAGCAAAAACCCTGACGCCCGGGTCAATGTCGGATCGGGCAGGCGCAGCGACGGCCAATAGAAAATGGGCACGCCGCCGACGCGGAACTGCGCGTTGTCCAGATAAAGTTGTTTCTCTTGCTGGTCATGCACGACCCGGCTTGCACGGATTTCCCAGATCGGCGGCGAGTTTTCGTCGCAGATCCGGCAGGCGGTGGCGATCGTGCGGCTCAACTCGGTATAACGCCCGTCGATCCGGCGCACCCGGGCTGCGGACAACTGCAGCTGGTTGTCGAGGACAAAGCGCGCTGACCGCAGGATCCCGTTGCGCAAATCATCGTCCAGCGCGCCGGAATTTGCCAAAAGCACAGTCTCGTCGCCCTGGCTCAGGCGGATCGGCCCATCAAGGATCAATTGGTCGCTCGATCTATCATAGCGCAGACGCGCGGCGCGCAATGTGGTGCCTTCAAAGAAGATTTCGACATTGCCTTCGGCGACAATCGCGCTGTCCCCATCAAGCGAAATGGCATCTGCGACCAGGGATGCGGTCTGAGCGGTGGCGCGACTGGGCCAGGCGACGGCAAGGCAGATGGCCAATGCCGTCACGCAGGCCCACCCCAACAGGCTTTTGCCGATACCACGCCTCAACTTATCTGCCCCACTCTTGTTGCCGGTAGACTAGACCAACAATTCGGGGGCGAAAACCTTTCCGGGCCAGGTTTCGTCACGACTTCGGCAATTGCCCGCTGGCCAAGCCTGCGACCCGCCGCTACCTGTTGGGTGAGTTTCCCGACGAAAAGGCCCTGCCATGACCACGCCCCGCTCCTTGACCTTCCGTGATGTTGATTTGAACGCGATTGGAACGACACCGGGGCGCATGGCGATCTTTGTCGCCGAAAGCGGCAAGCTGGATCAGTTGGGCCGCCGGGTGAACCGGCTGACAAAGGGCGCGCTGGCGCGATTTGCCGAAAGCAGCGCTTTTGCCGATATGGGGGCAGGTGACGCCAAGGACCTGTCTTATCCCACCGGGTTGGCAGCAGAGGCGTTGCAGGTCATCAAACTCGACCGGCGCCCCAAGGTGGCCGATGCCCGCAAGGCCGGCGCGGCGATCGGGGCGGGCGCGGGCAGTGACGCTGTTTTGATCCTGGCCGGCAACATGCGCTTGGTCGAAGACATCGCCCTGGGGGCCGTGCTGCGCAACTACAGCTTTGTCGATCACATGACCGGCGAGGCGGGCGAGGTCAAAACAGGCCCGGCGTTCGATGTGATGGTGTCCAAACCCGATGAGGCGGAAGCGGCGGCAGCAACGGTCACAGCGCTGGCTGAGGGTGTGTTTTTCACCCGCGATCTGGTGAACGAGCCGTCGAATGTTCTGACAACAACGGAATTCGCCGACCGGCTGGTCGAGCTGAAATCCCTGGGTCTGAAGGTTGAGGTGCTTGATGAGCCAGAGCTGGAAAAGCTGGGGATGAGGACGCTTTTGGCCGTGGGCATGGGGTCTGAAACCCCGTCGAAAGTCGTTGTCATGGAATGGAACGGTGGCGGTGACGAAGCGCCTTTCGCCCTTTTGGGCAAGGGCGTGGTGTTCGACACCGGCGGGATCAGCCTGAAACCGGCCGCGGGCATGGAACTGATGACCATGGACATGGGCGGGGCGGGCACCGTTGCCGGCGCAATGAAGACGCTGGCGATGCGCGGCGCCAAGGCGAACGTGGTCGGCATTGTGGGCCTGGTGGAAAACATGCCCGACGGCCGCGCCCAACGCCCCGGCGATGTGGTGGTGTCCATGAAGGGCGACACGGTCGAGGTAATCAACACCGATGCCGAGGGCCGTTTGGTGCTGGCCGATGTGATGTGGTACGCCCAAGAGCGGTTCAAACCCAAAGGCATGATCGACCTGGCGACCCTGACCGGCGCGATCATTGTCAGTCTTGGCCATGAACATGCGGGCGTGTTTTCCAACAACGACACGCTGGCAGAGGCGTTTCTGGGCGCGGCCAAGGCCGAGGGCGAAGGGGCCTGGCGGATGCCGCTGGGCCCGGCCTATGACAAGCTGTTGAAATCCCGTGTGGCGGATATGAAAAACGTCGGGGGCCGCTGGGCGGGCTCGATCACGGCGGCGCAATTCCTGCAGCGGTTCGTCAAGGACGACACGCCCTGGATCCATCTTGATATCGCAGGTGCCGCCTTCCGCGAGGGCGACGCGACCTTCAGCCCCAAAGGTGCGACCGGCTGGGGCGTGTTGGCGCTGAACCGGCTGATCGCGGATCGTTACGAGGGCTGAGCGTGGCGGCCGCCTGGTTTTATCATCTGACCCGCTCGCCCGTCGAAGCGACCCTGGCGATGCTTCTGCCCAAGGCGCTGGGGGCAGGCTGGCGCGTGGCTGTGCGCGGCACCGACCCCGCCACGCTGGACCGGCTGGACACACAGCTTTGGGCCGGCGACGGGTTTTTGCCCCATGGGCTGGCAGGCGGTCCCCATGACGGCGACCAACCGGTTTTGCTGACAACCAGCGCCGAGGCGCCCAATGGGGCGACGTGCCTTGTGGCGCTGGACGGCGCGGTGATCAGCCCCGAAGAGGCCGCAACACTCGAACGGGTCTGTTTGCTGTTCGAAGGGGCCGATGAGGCGGCAGTGGCGGCCGCCCGCGATCAATGGCGCAGCTTGACCGAAGCGGGCATCCCAGCGGTCTATTGGTCGGAAGAAACGGGCACCTGGGCCAAAAAAGCCGAAAGCGGGACGGTCTAGGGCGCGTTGCGCTCTTGGGGCGAGGCTTTGAACGCCTGGGTTCCGGGGCGGACATCGCGCTGCGCGCGCGCGGCCTCAGCCCACCATTGAAGCTGAGTCAGGCTGCGATCCAAATAGGCGTCCCATCGGGGGGCATCGACGCCGTCACTATAGCGGCCATCTTTGTCAAACACGTCTTGTGCATGGGGGATATGCACCATCGCAGACACGGGCAAACAGCCCAATTCGGCCAGAAAGGTCCGCATCTGTACCGCCGCGCGCGCGCCACCCCATTGGCCTGCCGAATAGGTCACGATGGCGCTTGGTTTGAACGAAAACAGCGAACTGCCAAAATGATTGAGAAGATCGGCCAAGGCCGGGCTCATGGAATGGTTGTATTCGGGGCTGACGGCGACAAAGGCTTCCGCCCCCTCAATCTGGGCGGCCAGGTCCGCCAGCACGGCCGGGACCTTCGATGGGGCATAGGCGAAATGGGGCTTGAAGGGCTGCGGTAGGTCCAAATTGAGCGGATCGATCAGCGTTACCTCAGCGCCCAAATCGCCCAGCCGCCCGGCCGTGGCGGCCGCCACCCGCGCCCCAAGCCGGGCAGGGCTGGGCGGGGCGCTATCGCGCAAAGATCCTAAAAAAACGAGCGTTTTCATTCTGGCCCTGTCCTGGTTGGGGTGGCTTTGCCTGGACGCTTACCGTGCTTTAGCGTTCAAGCACCAGTTGGCCGCCCGAAATCTCGATCCGCTCAAAGGTTTCCAGATAATCCATCCCCAAAAGCGAAAAGCCCATCTGCCCGCCGTTCACTGACACAGGGAAATTCCGCAAACTCACGCCACCAAGCGATACGTCATCCACCCGGACTTGTGCCGTGCGCACCACCCCATTGGCGGTGTTGGCAAAACCGGTAAACGCCAGGTTCTCGACGTCGATGCCCACGCGGCGCGCATCGCGGTCCGACAGCACGACCGAACTCGCCCCGGTATCGACCAGGAACTCCACCGGCGTGCCGTTGACCCCCACCACAAGGTGGTAGTGCCCATCGCCGGCGCGGGGCACTTCAATCCGGGCGCCATCCCCCATGATCGCCTGGCGCGGGGCGATATCGCGGCGGATATCCTCCCACAGGCCGAAACCCGCAATCACGCCCAAGAAAATCAGCCCCCATACCAGGGCCTGCCGCGCGGTCTTGCCCAGCGATTGGCGGTTTTCGGCAATAAACCAGCCCGCCACGGCCAGGCAGAGCACGATCAGATAGACCAGTCTGGGGATGTCACTTTGGTCCATCACACCCACATAGGACGCCTTGGCGCGCGATCCTAGGCCCCTGCGGTCACCCGGCGGCGTCGAGCCGGTCTTGCGCCTTGACCCACAGCGCTTCAGCGCGTTCCAGCGCGGTCTCGGCTTCGCTATATTGCTTTTGCAGCTTGGCCGCTTCGCCGGCACGCGCTTCGTCGTAAAGACCCGGATCGGCCATGCGTTCTGCCAGTTTGGCGCGGATCGCTTCGACCTTTTCAACCCGGGCTTCCGCCTCTCGCATGGCCGCTTTCAGATCCGCGCGCTCTGATTTCGATGCGGGTTTGGGTTTGGGCGTGCTGGCCACTGATCGCGGCGCGGGATCAGACAACAGCTTTTTGCGGTACGCATTCAGATCATCCTCAAACGGCGCGACCCGCCCGCCTTCGACCAGCCAAAGTCGGTCGGCAATCAGCGACAGAAGATGCATATCGTGGCTGACCAGCACCACCGCGCCGGAATAGGCCGCCAGGGCTTCGACCAGGGCTTCGCGGCTTTCGATGTCCAGGTGGTTTGTCGGCTCATCAAGGATGAGAAGCTGCGGCGCATCGATGGTGGCCAAGAGCAGCGCCAGCCGCGCCTTTTGCCCCCCAGACAGATCGCCCGCCAGCATCGTGGCCTGATCCGCCCCCAGCCCGAACCCGCCCAGCCGCGCGCGCAGCTTGGCTTCGCCTTCGCCCGGACGCGCCCGGCGCAGATGATCCAGCGGCGTCTCATCGGCGTGCAATTCATCCAGCTGGTGTTGTGCGAAATAGCCGACCTCCAGCTTGCGGGCGCGGGTCAGCCGCCCGCCTTCTGCTTCAAGTTTGCCCGCCAAAAGCTTGGAAAACGTAGATTTTCCCTCGCCATTGCGACCCAGAAGCGCGATCCGGTCGTCCTGGTCGATGCGCAAGCTGAGTTTTTCCAGCACCGGGTCATTGCCGTAGCCAACAGACGCAGATTCGAGGTTCACAATCGGTGGCGACAATTCATCAGGCTGTGGGAAGCTGAATTTCTTCAGCGCCGCCTCTTGCGGGGTGGTGATCGGCTTCATCTTGGCGATCATCTTCAGGCGCGCCTGGGCCTGGTTGGCTTTTGACGCTTTGGCGCGAAACCGGTCCACGAAAGACTGCAGATGCGCGCGCCGCGCGTCCTGTTTCTTGGCCTCAGCTTCGGCCACGGCCAGCCGCGCCATGCGGGTGTCGGCAAAGGTGTCGTAGCCGCCCTGGTACAGGGTGAGTTTGCGGTCTTCGAGATGCAAAATCGCTTCGACAGACCGATTGAGAAGCCCCCGGTCGTGGCTGATCACCAGCACCGTATGGGGGTAGCGCGCCAAGTAGTTTTCCAGCCACAGCGCACCTTCCAGATCAAGGTAGTTGGTCGGCTCGTCCAAGAGCAACAGATCGGGGGCCGAAAACAGCACGCCTGCCAGGGCCACGCGCATCCGCCAGCCACCCGAGAAATCCGAGCAGGGCCGGGCCTGATCGGCGGTCGAAAACCCAAGGCCCTTCAGGATGGTCGAGGCACGCGCTTCGGCCGACCAGGCGTCAATGTCGGCCAGTCGCATCTGGATATCGGCGATGCGTGTGGGGTCGGTTGCAGTCTCGGCTTCCGCCAACAGCTCAGCGCGTTCCACATCCGCTTCCAGCACCGTGTCTAAAAGGGAGGTGGCAGAGGCGGGCACTTCCTGGGCCACGCCACCAATGCGCGCGCCCTTCGGCACCTCGATCGCGCCGCCTTCCAGCGCCAACTCGCCGCGGATCAGCCGAAACAGCGTGGTTTTGCCCGCCCCGTTCCGCCCGACGATCCCCACCCGGTGGCCCGACGGTATCGCGGCGGAGGCGCTTTCGAACAAGGGGCGCCCGGCAATCGAGAATGAGATGTCTTTCAGCTTCAGCATGGGCCCCGCCTAGCAGAGCCGCGCGCGGGGGGAAATGCGTTCTTGGTGGCGTTTGTCGTATACAGGCGCACGGACACCCGGAGAGGCTTTCCAACACCCCGCGCACATGCTACGCGGACGGCGAAAATCGACGCGGCGGGCAGGGGTTCGCCGCATATACTCAAAGGAAAGACCATGGCTCTTGAGCGCACGTTTTCGATCATCAAGCCCGATGCAACCAAGCGGAACCTGACCGGCAAGATCAATGCCAAGTTTGAAGAAGCGGGCCTGCGGATCGTGGCCCAGAAGCGCATCCACATGACCAAGGCGCAGGCGGGCGAGTTCTACAAGGTGCATGCTGAGCGTCCGTTCTACGATGAATTGTGCGAGTTCATGGCCTCGGCCCCGGTCGTCGTCCAGGTGCTGGAAGGCGAAGGTGCCATTTTGAAAAACCGCGAGGTTATGGGCGCCACCAACCCCGCGGATGCCGACCCCGGCACGATCCGGGCGGAATTTGCGGAATCCGTTGGCGAAAACTCGGTTCACGGGTCGGACGCGCCGGAAACGGCCGCCGAAGAGATCGCGTATTTCTTCGCAGGTCTCGAATTGGTCGGCTGATTAGGGATCGGCGCTGTGAAAAAGGGTTAGCGCTCTAACAGGCCAATTTCGTTTAAGATCTTTTCAAACGGGTCGGTATCAGCCGGCCCGTTTTCCGCTTTCAGGGCATCGAACCGCGCCCGCAGCGCGTCTTTTTCAGCGCCCTTGCAATCGTTCCAGGGCCGGCCTTGCAACCCCATCTCAATCACATAATAGCCGATGAAATGTGGCCGGGTCCCGGCAGCCAGTAGCTTGGCGTAAGCCGCATCCGTGCCCAGCTCACGCAGCTGATCGGCGGACGTGATCCCGACCTTTTCAAAGGCCTCTTCCATGGCAGGACCAAGGTTGCGGATCGATGATATCGGGTCGGACATGGCGCGAACGATGGCATGGCTTTGCGCACCCGAGAACCCCAAAAAAGCGGTGTTTTCAAAACGTATGATACGGCGTCCAACACCGTACTGGGGCCGAAAGCCCGATGTCACGCCAGCCCACCCGCTTGGCAAGACGCGGCCTAGATGATCGCCCAATCCGAGAACATATGGCTCCCTTCGCCGGGATTGTCCGTGATCTTGCGATCCGGCGCATCCTTGGCGGGCGCCTGTGCGGCCACAGGTGGGGTGGGTGTTTCGGGCGGTGTTTTGTCGTCTGCCATGGGTACTCCTTTCACGACCCCTGACGAAACATTGGGGCCCTTCGGCGGTCCTTAGGCAGATAGAAACAAGGGCTGCCGCAAAAAACAGGTGATCACGCAGACGTGGCAGGATGTGGGCGGGCGCCGGGTTTCGCTGGGGCCATGCCAAGGCTGCCACGCCTTGGATCCTTTACAAGTGTTAACAGCCTAGCCGCGGTTTTGTTTCCTGTCGGGCAACACAGCGTTTCCGGGCGCTATCCGTTGAAGGTGTACTGCGCGATGCTGGCAGGCTTCATTTCAATCGAGAACCCCGGAGCTTCTGGGGCCAGATAGGCGCCGTTTTCCACCCGGCAGGGGTCGGTGAAATGTTCGTGCAGATGGTCCACAAACTCAATCCGGCGGCTGTCCTTTTCGCCGCAGATCGCCACGTAATCGATCATCGACATGTGTTGGACGTATTCGCACAGGCCCACGCCGCCTGCATGGGGCCAGACCGGCAGGTCGTATTTGGCCGCCATCAGCATCACGGCCAAAACCTCATTCAACCCACCCATCCGGCAGCTGTCGATCTGGACGATGTCGATCGCCCCTGCGGTGATGAATTGTTTGAACATGATCCGGTTCTGGCACATCTCGCCCGTGGCGACTTTCACGGGTGCGACGCCCTCGCGGATCGCTTTGTGGCCCAGAACGTCATCGGGGCTGGTGGGTTCTTCAATGAAGAACGGCTTTGCAAAGGCGAGTTTCTTGACCCAGTCGATGGCCACGTCCACATCCCAGACCTGATTGGCGTCGATCATGATGGTCATGTCGTCGCCCAGTTCTTCGCGCGCGATGGTCAACCGGCGGATGTCGTCATCGATGTCGCGCCCGACCTTGAACTTGGTATGGGTGAAGCCGGACGCTTTCGCCTCACGGCACAGCCGCCGCAGCTTGTCGTCAGGGTAGCCGAGCCACCCGGCCGATGTCGTGTAGCAGGGGTAGCCTTCGCGTTTCAGTGTCGCGATCCGTGCGTCTTTGGCCGGCGCCTGCGCGGTCAGGATCGCCAAAGCCTCATCAGGGGTCAGCGCATCGGTGAGATAGCGAAAATCGATCAGGCGCACGATCTCTTCAGGCGGCATTTCGGCCACCAGAAGCCAGACGGGCTTGCCCGCGTCTTTCGCCCAAAGATCCCATGCGGCGTTGACCACGGCCCCTGCCGCCATGTGGATGGCACCCTTGTCGGGGCCAATCCACCGCAATTGGCTGTCGCCGGTGATGTGGCGCCAGAACCGGCCCATATCGGCGCTGATCCACTCCAGATCGAGGCCTGTGACCAGGGCGCCAAGTGCGTCAACCGCGGCCACGCAGACTTCCGTGCCGCGCCCAATGGTGAAGGTCAGCCCGTGGCCTTCATGGGGTCCATCGGTTTCCAGCACCACATAGGCGGCGGAATAATCGGGGTCGGGGTTCATCGCATCGGACCCATCAAGGTGGTCTGACGTGGGGAACCGAAGATCGTAGGTGCGGATGCCGGTGATGCGGGTCATGGGGCGGCCACGACGGTTTGGCGTTGTGTGCCAAGCCCGTCGATGCCCAGTTCCATCACATCGCCGGGTTTGAGGTAGACCTGTGGCTTTTGCCCCATGCCCACGCCCGGCGGTGTCCCGGTCGAGATCACGTCGCCCGGCTGCAGGGACATGAAGTGCGACAGATGCGACACGATCGTGGCGACGCCAAAATGCATGGTCGCTGTGGATCCGTCCTGGTAGCGGTGCCCGTTCACATCGAGGTACATCGCCAGGCCCTGGGGGTCGGGCACCTCATCGCGGGTCACAAGCCATGGCCCGATGGGGCCGAAGGTGTCGGCCGATTTGCCTTTGACCCATTGGCCCGACCGATGCAGCTGGAAATCGCGTTCGGACAGGTCATTGACCACGCAGTAGCCTGCGACGTGGTTCAACGCCTCGGCTTCAGAGACGTATTTCGTATGCGCCCCGATGACGATGCCCAACTCGACCTCCCAATCGGTTTTGACCGACCCGCGCGGGATTTCCACGGTGTCGTCAGGCCCCATGATGGCCGAGGTGGCTTTGAAAAAGATCACCGGCTCTTCGGGCAGCTCCATGCCGGATTCCGCGGCGTGGTCGGCGTAGTTCAACCCGATGCAGATGAATTTGCCGACCGCGCCTACGCAAGCGCCGATCCTTTCGTCTTCGACCACCGGAAGGCTGGCAGGGTCGAGGGCGGCCAGCACGGCCAAACCGGTGTCGGTCAGGGCGTCACCGGCAATATCGCTCACATGGCCCGACAGATCGCGGATGGTGCCATCGGCGGCCATGAGGCCCGGTTTTTCAGCGCCCGGTGCGCCGTAGCGGAGAAGTTTCATGTCTTGGGGTCCTTTTCAGATCGACCAGCCGCCATCGACGGCAAGCGCTTGTCCGGTGGTGAATTGCGCATCATCGCTGGCCAGATAGACGGCCATGGCGGCGATTTCCTCGGCCGTGCCGATGCGGCCCATAGGTTGGCGGGCGACAAAGGCGGCCAGAGCGGCGTCATAATCGCCGGTGTCGCGCAGGCGTTGGTGCATCGACGGGCTGTCGACGGTGCCGGGGCAGATCGCATTGGCGCGCACCCCTTTCGTGACGTAATCGGCGGCGATGGATTTTGTCAGCCCGATCAAAGCGGCTTTGGTCGTGGAATAAGCACAACGGTTGACCACGCCCTTGATCGACGAGGCGACAGAGGACACCGTGATGATCGAGCCTGACCCGGCCTCCACCATGCCCGGCAGGACGGCCTTGGTGATCCGGTAGGTGGCGTGCACGTTCAGATCGAAGCTGAAGGCCCAATCGTCGTCAGACCCTTCAAGAATGCTGCCATGGGCGACGAAGCCTGCACAATTAAACAGCGTGGTAACGGGGTCGAGGCTTTGGGTGAAAGCCTCGACTGCGCCCGCGTCGAGCACATCGAGCACTTGGGTCTCGATGCCGGGTGTCTCCGCGAGGGTGGCAAGGGTGTTGGGGTTGATATCGGTGGCAATGACGCGCGCGCCTTCGGCGGCAAAAGCCAGGGCCGTGGCCCGGCCAATGCCCTGGCCTGCGGCGGTCAAAAGGGCGGTCTTGCCTGAAAGGCGGTGCGTCATAGCGGTGTCTCCAACCCGTAAAATTCGATGGCGTTTCGCCCAAGGATGGCGGCGCGGTCTGTCTGCGGCAGGCCAGCCAAAAGATCGCCGGTTGTGTCCCACCAGCGCGCATAATCGCTTGCCAGCATCGCGACGGGCCAATCGCTGCCCCAGATCACCCGGGCGGCACCGAAATGCGCGATGATGTGGTCCGTGAAGGGGCGCAATGTCTCGACTGTCCAGTCGGGGCCGGCTTCGGTGACCAGGCCCGACAGTTTCACCCGCGCCTGTGTCGCCCCGGCCAGATAGGTCATGTCGGCGGCCCAATCGTGGAAGGTGCCCGCGGCGATGTCCGGTTTCGATCCATGGTCGATGACGCAGGCCAGATCGGGGTGCTGGGCCAGCAGCGTGGCGAGGTTTTTCAGATGCTTCGGCAGGGTCAGCGCGTCAAACACCAACCCGTGGCGGACCATGGCGCGAAAGGCCGGGGTCAGATCCGCCGAGATCATCCAATCGGGGTCGGGGATGTCCTGGATCATGGGTCTGAGGCCGACAAGTTTTTCGTGCCGGGCCAGCTCCGCGATCCGGGCCGGTGCATCCGCGCGTTCAAAATCCACCCAGCCGACAACGCCCTTGATCGTGTCATGGGCCGCGGCCAGGCTCAGCATGTAGTCGGTTTCGGCATCCGTGGGCGCGGCCTGGACCAGCACCGAACCGCCGATCCCGGCCGCCTTTAGGTGCGGGGCCAGATCGCCCGGTCCGAAGTCGCGGTAGATGGGATCGAGGTCCGGCGTCAGCCAGCCGTAATCGCCCCGTTCAAGCGCCCAGAAATGCTGATGCGCGTCGATCTTCACTTTATGACGCCTTTTTTGAGGATGATGTTGCCGTAAAGGCGGCGCTCGCCGGTTTGAACCACGGCAAAGGCCGTCGCGGCCCGGTCATAAAACGCGAACCGTTCGAGCGATTGGATCGGTCGAGGGGCATCGGCGACGTCGTTTATGATGGTCTGGAAGTCCTGCACCGCTTCGGGCTGGGTGTCGGGATCGCCGACAACCGCCATGCAAAGCGCAGGATCGTCCACAAAGGTATCAAGCGGCATCAGCGTCAGCACGGCACGCAGAATCTCGGATGCGGTGGACCCATCGGCGCGAATGCAGGTCGGGCCGGTCGAGGTGCCGGGGAAGTTGGCGTCGACCAGGGCGATCTCATCGCCGTGGCCCATCGCGCGCAGGGCATAGAGCAGATCGGGCGACAAGATGGGGTCGATGTTATGCAGCATGGGGCGTCTCCTTGGGCAGGGGGGCGTCTGGATGAATGAGGCCTTCGCCGCGCAAGTCCGACCACAGTCCGGCGGGTACGGGCGTGGTGAAGACCGCGACATTGGCTGCGACCTCATCGGCGGACATGGCCCCCGGGATCACGGATTTGACCGCCCCGTGACCCATGACAAACTGCAAGGCCGCCGCGATCAGGGGCGTGTCATGGGCCCGGCAGACCGTTTCAATCCGGGCGACGCGGGCCATGATGTCGGGCGGGGCAGGGGCGTAATTGTACTTGGCGCCCGGCACCGCGCCGGTGGCAAGGATGCCCGAATTATAGGGCCCGCCCAGGATGATCCCCACATCGCGCTTTTCACACAGCGGCAGGAAGCTGTTCAGCGCGTCTTGTTCCAAAAGCGTGTAGCGGCCCGCCAAAAGGAAGCCGTCGAAATCGCCCAGACCCAACAATCGCTCGCAGACCTGCCATTCGTTCACGCCCGCCCCGATCGCGGCGATCTCCCCGGCGGCGCGCAATTCGTCCAGGGCGCGGTAGCCGCCGTCATCAAAGAGTTCGCGCACCCGCGCGTCGGAGGCGGCCTGCGATCCCTGGCTGAAGGCGCAGACGTCATGCACCAGCAGGATATCGGCGCGCGGGGTGTTCAGACGCGCCCGGCTGGCCTCATAAGATCGCATGACCCCGTCGTAGGAATAATCAAACACGATGCGCTTTTGCGGCGTATCGATGAAGGCCTCGGGGGTCACGTCTTCGGGCGCGCAGTCTTCCAAAAGGCGACCGACCTTGGTGGAAAGCTGAACGCTGTCGCGACCAAACCGGGCCAGAGCGGTTCCCACCCGGGTTTCCGACCGGCCGAGCCCGTATTGCGGGGCCGTGTCGAAATACCGGATGCCCGCGTCATAGGCGGCCTGCAGCGTGGCCTGCGCGGCGGCGTCCGTGACTTTGCGAAAAAGATTTCCAAGACCGGCGGCCCCAAATCCCATCGCGGTCAGCGGCACGGGCCGGGATGTGCGTGCATTCAATGGGCGGGTCGCGTCCGGCGTCATTTTGAAAACAAATCCGGCCGGTCCGCTTCCAAAGGTTCCAGCCGTTTGATCAACTGGCGCACATGATGGCGCATGGCGTCTTCGGCCCCTTTGGCGTCGCGGCGCGCCACAGCATCGATAAGGTCGATATGTTCGGCCACGGTTTCGCTGAGCCGGCCGCTGTGGGGCAACAGCATCTGGCGCGCCCGGTCCACTTGCGACGACAGCATGCGCACCGTTTCGGGCAGGCGCGCCACCCCGGTCGTGGCCATCAGCATTTCATGCAGCGCGATGTCGGTTTCAAAGAAATCCTTTGCATCCACATCCACAACCTGAAGCTTTTGCATTTCGATGTTGCGGGTCAGCCGCGCGAGCATTTCGTCGGTCCGGTGCAATGCGGCATGGCGGGCGGCGGCCACTTCAAGGGCTTCGCGCAGAAAGGCGTCATCGCGGATGGCTGCCATCGACAGGCGTGCGACCCTCGTGCCTGATTGCGGCACGATGTCCACCAGACCTTCGGTGGCAAGCCGGGCCAGGGCTTCGGACACTGGCGAGCGCGACACCCCCAATTGGTCACACAAAGCCGCCTTGCGGATAAAGGCGCCGGGCGGAAAATCCAGCTGCAGGATCGCCTGTTTGACCGCCAGATAGACCCGATCGGCCAGCGAGCCGTTCAGGCTGTTGACGATTGGCAGCTTCGAGACGTCTGCATCGGGATGGGTTGTCGCAGTGTGCATTTCGACTAACATGTTAGTTGACAGGTCCCGGGGCCGCAAGTAGCGTTTTGCACGTGAGGGAGGGCGCGCCGGAGGAGGGCCATAGGTCTGCGCGCGCACCGAAACTCTAAAGACCAGAACGGGCGTCCCGACATCATTTGGCGGCGCAACATCCCCGAAGGGCGCCAAGCCTGTGGGGTTTCGCATAAGCGAAAAACAGTGGAGGAAAAACATGTTACGCAAGCTACTTAAGGGATCAGCCCTGGCGGCGACGGCGGCACTCGCGCCGATGGCGGTCAGTGCAGATGGCCATTACGGCGGGGTCACGATCAACATCCTGACCCGTCCCGGTCCGGTGATCGCGGGTCGAATCGTTGAGCGCGGGGAAGAATTCAAGGCCATGACGGGGGCCGAAATCCGTGTCGCCGAAGTGCCCTTCGCCGAGATCTTTCAGAAGCTTCTGACCGACTGGGCCACGGGCACCAATTCGGTCGATGTGGGCGTCTTCGCCTCGGGCTGGGGGGTTGAACTGGTGTCTGCCGGTCTGGTCGAAAACCTCGACCCCTATATCGAGGCGGACGCGGACATCGATCTGCAAGACATCGCGCCTTACTTCCGGGACTTCAATCAGAAGGTCGAAGGATCGACGTATTTCATCACGCTCGATGGCGATTTCCAGATGATGTACTACCGCACGGACGTGTTCGAAGAAAACGGGCTTGAACCGCCGAAAACCTGGGAAGAATACCTCGAAGTCGGTGCGGCCATTCACGGCCAGGACATGAACGGCGATGGTGAGGCCGATTACGGGTCTTGCACCTTCATGAAGCGCAATGCGCAAAGCTATTTTGCGATCCAGTCGGTGGCCGCAAGCCGCGTTCAGTCGAAGGGCACCGCAGAGGGGCTTTACTTCGATCCTGAAACCATGGCGCCGAAGATCAACAACGCCGCTTGGAAACGCGCGTTCGAGATCTTCAAAGCCTCGATCGCGTTTAACCCGCCCGATGTGTTGAACCATGACATCGGCGACACCCGCGCGCTGGCGCTGGCCGGGCGCTGCGGCATGGTGATCGACTGGGGCGATATCGGGCCTTTGTCCATCGAAGAGGGCAGCGCGATCAAAGACAAGATCGGCGCGATCATGATGCCGGGGTCCATGGAAGTCCTGAACACCGCCACCGGTGAGTTGGAAGCCTGCGGGTCGGGCAATTGCCCCCATGCGGTCGATGGCGTGAACTTTGCGCCTTTCGCGGCCTTCGGCGGCTGGACGGCGGCAATTTCAAACACGCTTGATGACCAGAAAAAGCAGGCCGCTTACGACTTCATGTCCTACATGAACCAGGCGGCGCAATCGAACGTGGATGTCACCATGGGCTGGACGGGGTACAACCCCTACCGGAATTCCCAGCTTGAGGACACCGCGTTGTGGGTCGAAGCGGGCTTTTCGGAAGACGCAGCCGAGAACTATCTGGGTGCGATCAAGGATTCGCTCAATCACCCCAACATGGCGTCTGACTTCCGCATCCCCGGTGCGCAGCAGTACACCGGTGTGGTCCTGGACCGTGAGTTGGCCCGTTATCTGGCCGGCGAAATCACCGTCGATCAGGCGCTGGAGAACATCGAGGAAGGTTGGGAAGAAATCACCGAGGACTTCGGCCGCGACGAACAAGCCGCGATCTACAAGCTGTCTTTGGGCATCACCAACTGATCTTAAACCTGGCGCGGGCGGGAAACGGCCCGCGCCCTTTATCCATTCCAGCAGAAATGATCTGATCCATGGACCAGTGGCTCGACAAACATATGGGGCGGCTCTTTTTGGCCCCCGCAGTGGTCTTGATCCTTGTGTTCTCGATCTTTCCGCTGCTGGCGTCGCTGGTGCTGGCGTTTTCGCGCATCCGGCTTGGGGGCGGTGGCTTTCGCGTCCGCTTTGCGGGCTGGCGGAACTTTGACAAACAACTCTTCGGATCAGAACAATTTCACATGCTGGGCACCTTTGGCCCCCTGTCGGTTTTGGGCTGGCTTTTTGGGATCGCCTGCACGGTGGGTCTGGTCTGGTGGATGGTGACATACGCCCGGACCCATTTCACCTGGGTGGGCTTTATCGGCCGGATGATCACCTTCGCCATGGCGCTGGGGCTCGCGTGGCTCTTTGCGACCACCACCCTGTCGGGGCGCCCCTTTGGCACCGTGGGCACGACGCTGTTTTACGTGATCGTCGGCTGCGGGATACAGTTTCTGATCGGCACCGGGCTGGCCTTCGCTTGCTCGCAACACATCCGGGGCAGCCGCACCTTCCGGGTGATCTTCTTTGTGCCGATGATGATCACGCCCATCGGCGTCGGCTACATTTTCCGGATGATGGCCGACACCACCAAGGGGCCGTTTTCTGACCTGTGGCAATGGGTCGGCCTTGGCAATTGGGCCTGGGCGGCGGACCCCTGGGCGGCGCGGTTTTTCATCATCATTGCGGATTCGTGGCAATGGATTCCCTTTGTCTTCATCATGATGCTGGCAGGCTTTGAAAGCGTGTCCAAAGACCTCAATGAAGCGGCAGAAATCGACGGGGCAGGGAACTGGATGACCTTCCGCGAGATTATCTGGCCCCAGGTTCTGCCGATTGCCGCAACCGTGATGCTGATCCGTGTGATCGAAGCCTTCAAGATCGTGGACCTGCCCAACATCATGACCGCCGGCGGGCCCGGGATCGCCACGGAATCGGTGAGCCTGCAGGCCTATTACGCCTGGCGCTCGCTTGATCTGGGGTCGGCCTCTGCCATCGCCTATATCCTTCTGTTTATCACGGTGGTGATCTGCGTGTCTTTTTTCAATCTGGTCGTGCTGGCCCGGGTGAGGGCGCAGCGATGAGCCAGACCACGCCCCACAAACCCGGCCTGTTCGAGCCCCGCCGCATTGGTCAGATGGCGCCTGCCTCGAAGATCGTTTTGTATACCATCCTGACCCTTTGGGCGCTGTTTGTCCTGTTCCCGATTTATTGGCTGGTGATCACGTCGTTCAAAACACCCGCTGCGGTGAACGAGGGGCCATATTTCATCCCTTGGGTGGATTTTCAGCCGAGCCTTCATGCCTGGCGCGAGCTTTTCGTGATTGATGCCGCCGACACCTTCCGGGCCTATCGCAATTCGATCATCATCGCGTTTTCGTCGACCGCGCTGTCGGTCGCGGTGGGGTCAATGGCGGCCTATTCGCTGAGCCGGATCAACTTCGCGCCGAACCTGATTACGATCCTTTATTTCGTGGTCCTGATGATCGCCGCGGCGGTCGCCATCGGGGTGTACGGCACCGACCTGTGGCTGACACTGGCCGTCGTTGTGGCGCTGTTTTTCTTCCTGATGCGCGCGGTTGGGCGGCTTTACACGGTGCGGCTGGCGAACGGCGATATCCTGTTCTGGATCATTTCGCAGCGCATCCTCGCCCCCATCGTCGTCGTCGTGCCGATCTACATGATGTTCCAATCGGTGCGGATGCTCGACACACACCTGGCGATCATCCTGACCTATGCGGTCATCAACCTGCCCATCGTGGTCTGGCTGATGTACGACTTTTTCAACTCGATCCCCCGCGATCTGGAAGAAAGCGCCCAGCTGGATGGCGCGACCATGATCATGACCTTCCGCGAGATCGTTTTGCCGCTGTCGCGCACAGGGTTAGCCGCCACGACGCTGCTGGTGATGATCTTTTCGTGGAACGAATATCTGCTGGCGCTGTTTTTATCGACCACCAAGGCGCAGACCCTTCCGATATTGGTCGCGGCGATGAACGCGGGCGAACGCGGGATCCTTTGGTGGTCCATGTCAGTCGCGATCATCATCATGATCATCCCCGTGGTCGCCTTGGCGATTGTCTTGCAGAAATACATCTCCAAAGGCCTCCTGGTGGGAGCGGTGAAAGGGTAGATCATGAATGCGAACACCAAGATCACGGGGGCTGCCAAGGGCATCTCGATCCGGGCGATGAACAAGTATTACGGGGCGTTCCATGCGCTTAAAGACCTGTCGCTGGATGTGGCCCCGGGGGAGTTTTTGGTGCTGCTAGGCCCGTCGGGCTGCGGCAAATCCACCGCCCTGCGGATGATTGCGGGGCTGGAAAGCATCACCGAAGGCACGCTGATGATCGGTGACCGCGACGTGACCGAAGTGCTGCCCAAATACCGCGACATCGCGATGGTCTTTCAATCCTACGCGCTTTACCCCCACAAGACCGTGGGCGAAAATATCGGCTTTCCTTTGAAGGTCGCCAAGACCCCGCCGGCCGAGATGGCCGCCCAGATCAAGGCCGCCGCCGAGCAGGTGGAGCTCGATCATCTGCTCGACCGTTTGCCGGGGCAACTCTCAGGCGGGCAACGCCAGCGGGTCGCCTTGGCCCGCGCCATTATCCGGCGCCCGGCGGTGTTCTTGATGGACGAGCCCTTGTCAAACCTAGATGCGAAACTCAGGGGCAATATGCGCGCTGAGCTCAAACATATGCAATCCGATCTGGGCATCACCACGGTCTATGTCACTCACGACCAGATCGAGGCGATGACGCTCGCCCACCGCGTGGCGATCATGAAGGACGGCGAATTGCAGCAGCTTGGCACCCCTAAAGAAGTCTATTCAGATCCCGCAACCCTGTTTGTGGCCGGTTTCATGGGCTCACCGCCGATGAACTTTGTCGAAGGGGCCATCCAGAACGGCGCCTTCACCGGGCCCGGTGTGCACCTCCCCGCACCGGGCCTGTCTGATACGGCAGGGGTCACGCTTGGGTTCCGGCCCGAGGATTGCCAGGTGGTCGGCGAAGGGGCAGGGCAGGTCGATGCGCGGGTGTTCACCCTGGAAATGACCGGCGACCAGACGTTGGTGACCTTCCGGGCGAGCGAAAAGCCCCTGGTGGTGAAAATGCCCAAGGATTTCGAGATAGCGAGCGGCACTACCGCCGGGATCGCTTTCGATCCTGCCCAAGCCTGCTTTTTTGATACCGAAACCGGGGCGCGGCTGCGCGCCTGACCCCAAAAGGAGCCCGCCGATGAAAGCTGCCCGCATGAACCGCCTGTTCGGCACGTCCGGCCATTGCTTCGACGTCGCGATTGATCACGGCATGTTCAATGAACGCGGCTTTCTGGGCGGCATCGAAGACATGCAGGCTGCAATTGCCACAGTGGCCTCAGCCGCCCCGGATGCGATCCAGCTGCCGCCCGGCACGGCCCCGATCCTGCAGGCCATCCCCGGCAAAGCGCGC
This sequence comes from Pseudomonadota bacterium, assembly GCA_038530285.1. Lineage (GTDB taxonomy): Bacteria > Pseudomonadota > Alphaproteobacteria > Rhodobacterales > Rhodobacteraceae > JASJAR01. The sequence continues at coordinate 14,436 of JBCBCY010000020.1, read as the reverse complement.
CCGGCCCTGGTCCTGCGCACCGACATTGCCAATGTCTACGGCAACCCGCTGCCGCGAACGCTGTTTTCAGAGGTTATCGCGGAACCGGTGGAGCAAGGTCTGGCGCTTGATGCGGCCTGTGTGGTGGTCAACCTGTTGATGCTGCCAGATGAGCCCGATGTTCATGCCGCCTGCATTCGTAACATAAACGCGATGAAACGCGCCTGTGATTTGGCGGGCATGCCGTTGATGGTCGAACCGCTTGTCATGCAGGACAATGAAAAGGCCGGCGGGGGCTATATGGTCGACGGCGACATCGACAAGATCCTGCCGCTGGTCCGCCAGGCGGTTGAACTCGGTGCCGATATTATCAAGGCGGACCCTTGCGATGATCCGGGTGAATACCACCGCGTGATCGAAATCGCCCAAGGGATCCCGGTGCTGGTGCGGGGCGGCGGCAAGGTGTCGGACGAAGACATCCTGACGCGCACCAAGGTGCTGATGGACCAGGGCGCCAAGGGCATCGTCTATGGCCGCAACGTGATCCACCATGCCAACCCTGCGGCAATGACGAAAGCGCTGATGGCGGTGGTCCATGATGGCGCCACAGCGGCGGACGCCCTGGCGATGATCCCATGACACGCGTCGTGAAATTTGGCGTCATCGGCTGCGGGCTGATGGGGCGTGAGTTCGCCTCGACCGCCGCGCGCTGGCTGCATCTGAATGACATGAAGGCCCGGCCCGAAATTGTCGCGGTGTGCGATCTGAACCCGGCGCTGACCAACTGGTTTGCCGACAAGGTGCCAAGCGTGACGCAGGTCACCGACGATTACAAAGCCCTGCTGGCCAACCCCGACATCGAAGCGATCTATTGTGCGGTGCCCCATAACCTGCACGCGGCGATCTACCCAGATATTCTGGCGGCGGGAAAACATTTGTTCGGGGAAAAACCTTTCGGGATCGATGCCGCAGCCAATGCCACCATTCAGGCCGCGATTGACGCCCACCCCGACCTTCTGGTGCGCTGTTCGTCGGAAATGCCTTATTTTCCCGGCGCGCAGCGGGTGATCGATTTCGTCCGCGCAGGTGAGATCGGCGAGGTGATCGAAGTGGAAGCGGCGTTTCTGCATTCGTCTGACCTCAACCCCCAAAAGCCGATCAACTGGAAACGCATGGTCGATGTAAACGGCGCCTATGGCTGCATGGGCGATCTGGGCATGCATGTGTTGCACGTGCCCCTGCGGCTGGGGTGGCGGCCCGCGCGGGTGGCCGCCGCGCTGGTCAACCGGTTCCCGACGCGACCCGATGGCAAAGGCAATGTCGTGGCGTGCGACACCTGGGACAACGCCACTATCACCGGCTATATGGACGACGGCTGGCCCCTGGTTCTGAAGACTTGGCGCATCGGGCCGGGCCATTCCAACACATGGAGCCTTCGGGTCCTGGGCACGCGGGGCTCGGCGGAATTCACCACGGCCAACCCCCGGCAATGGCGCTACATGCGCTATGCGGGGCGCGCTCAGGTCTGGCAGGTCGAAGACCTCGGGTTTCAGACCCTGTTTCCGGCCATCACTGGCGGGATTTTTGAGTTCGGCTTTCCCGATGCCCTGCAACAGATGTGGGCGGCGTATCTCGATGAACTTGCAGGCGGGGACGCGGGCGGCTTTGCCTGCGTCACCCCGGGCGAGGCGGCGGATCACCACGCCATTCTGACCGCAGCCCTCAAAGCCGGGACGGACCAATGCGTTGAACCGGTCAACTACGCCTAGGCGCATGGCAGAGCGGTCGGGCATCATCTGCGCGGGCAATTGGATCGTCGATCAGGTCCACGGCGTTGAAAGCTGGCCCGATGAAAGCGATCTGGTGCGCATAACCGCCCAGACCCGAGGGGTCGGAGGTGGGGCGGCCAATGTGATCGCGGCGCTGGCGCGGTTGCAAACGGGCTTGCCGCTTTGGCCGATGGGCGCGGTGGGCGATGATGAGTACGGCGCGTTTATCCGCACCGAATGTGCGGGGCTTGGCCTGCCCGATACCTTGGCCGTGAAATCCGGCGTGCCAACGGCCCATACCCATGTGATGTCCGTGGCCGGCCGCAGCCGCACGTTTTTCTACCAAGGCGGGGCGAACGATGTGCTGGGGGCGGCTGATTTCCCCGCGGGCACCTTTCGCGACACGCCCGCACGGATATTCTACCTTGGCTATTTGACACTGATGGCCGAGATGGATCGTCTGACCCCCGATGGCACACAGGCCGCAAAAGTGTTGGCGCGCGCCCGGGCGGCAGGGCTGATCACGGCGGTGGATCTGGTGTCTGGCCAGACGTCGGACTTTGCAGCAATCGTGGCCGCCGCAGCGCCCCATATCGACTATCTGATCCTGAACGAGGTTGAGGCGGCGCGGGCCACAGGCGCCTCGGACAGTGCAGATCTGGGCCAGATGGCGGCTGACCTCCTGGCCTTGGGTGTTACTGGTGCAGTCGTGGTGCATTCGGCCGAGCAAGCGGTGTGGTGCGGCGCGGATGGGACAAACGCCGAGGCGCATGTGACCCCGTTGCGCCGCGACCAGATCGTCAGCCATCTGGGGGCCGGCGATGCGTTTTGCGCAGGTCTGCTCTACGCCGTCCACGAAGGGTGGCCACCCGCGCGCGCCCTTGGGCTGGCAAGGGCCGTTGCCCGCGAAAGCCTGCGCGGCATGACCGCAACCGAAGCGATCCCGAAACTCGGCCAATTGGAGGGGATGTGATGCGCGCGACCCAACTTCTGGACATCGGCACCATCGCCACCAACACCGTGCCAGACCCGACGCCGGGGCCCGGTGACATCGTCATCCGCGTTGAAGCCGCCGGTATCTGCGGCACCGACCGGCATTTGTTCAAGGGCGAGTTTCCGTCCGTGCCCGGCAAGGTTCTGGGCCATGAGTTTTCCGGTCTGGTGGTGGACCCTAACGGTCACAAAATTGCGGCCGGGACGCGGGTGACATGCGATCCAAACACCTGGTGCGGGGCCTGTCCGGCTTGTCGTCGCGGCCAGGTGAACCTGTGCGCATATAACATCGCCACGGGGATCCACCGCGATGGGGGCTTTGCGGAATTCTGCGCCTTTCCCGCCCGCAAGGCCCATGCCCTGCCGGGCGATCTTGACCCGTTGCACGGTGCCTTTTGCGAACCCTTGGCCTGCACGATCCACGGGATGGACATAGGGGCCGCGCGCCCCGGTGAGCGTGTTTGCGTGATCGGCGGCGGGGTGATCGGGTTGATGGCGGTGGCCCTTGCGGCGCGCGCCGGGGCCGAAGTAATGCTGCTGACGCGGTCGGCCCAAAAGCAGGCTTTGGGCCGGGTGATGGGGGCGGATGTCACTGCCGGGTCGCCGGAGGTGGCCAATGAGCTTTGGCCCGAGGGCGCCGATCTGGTGGTTGAATGCGCAGGCGTGCCTGCCACGGTCGAAATGGCGCCAGCGCTGACGCGCGCAGGCGGGCGGATCGTGGTCCTAGGGGTGCTGCCGGATGGTCAAAAGGTTCAGATCGAACCCTTTGATCTGCTCTTTCGCGAAATCCAGATGCACTTCAGTTTTCTGAACCCGTTCACCCATCAGCGGGCGGCCGAAATGATCGGGGCCGGCCAGATTGATGTCGCCCCTCTGATCACGCGCCAGATCACGCTGGATGAGGCGCCTGACGTGATCGCAAACCCCGCCCCGAAGGGCGAGGTGCGCGCCATCGTCGTGCCGGGCCAGGCCTAGAAATGCACCGACTGGGTATCGAGCGGCGTCTGCACCGGTGGGGCAAACTTCGTCAGGTTGATGCCTTTCACGGCGTCTTTGTACTCTTGCAAGGTCGGCGTGCGCCCGAGGATTGCCGACAGCACCACGACCGGGGTGGACCCCAGTAGCGACTCGCCGGTCTTGGCGTCTGAATCCTCAACCACCCGGCCTTTGAAGAGCCGTGTGGAGGTCGCCAGCACCGTGTCGCCCTTGGCGGCCTTTTCCTGGTTGCCCATGCACAGGTTACACCCTGGGCGTTCGAGGTAGAGGATGTTTTCATACTCCGTCCGCGCCGTGGTCTTCGGGGCCGCGTCATCGAACTCAAACCCGCTGTACTTCTGCAGGATTTCCCAGTCGCCTTCGACCTTCAGTTCTTCGATGATGTTGTAGGTGGGCGCGGCCACGACCAGGGGTGCCTTGAATGCTAGGCTACCATGCTTTTCTTCCAGGTTACGAAGCATTTGCGCGACGATCTTGATGTCGCCCTTATGGACCATGCAAGAGCCGACAAAGCCCAGATCGATCACCTTTTCCGCCCCGTAATAGCTGATGGGACGGATCGTATCATGGGTGTAGCGCTTCGAGATGTCGATGTTGGCGACATCCGGGTCCGCGATCATCGGCTCGACGATGGCATCAAGATCGACGACCACTTCGGCGAAGTATTTCGCATTGGCATCGGGCGCCAGCGCAGGCTTCTCCCCGCTTTCAATCTGGGCAATCCGGGCTTCAGCGATATCGATCAGGTGCTGGAGCATGCCGGCTGGGTTTTCCATGCCTTTGTTGATCATGATCTGGATGCGGTCGCGCGCCAGTTCCAGCGATTTGATCAGCGTCTCGTCATTGGAAATACAGACCGAGGCTTTGGCCTTCATCTCAGCCGTCCAGTCGGTGAAGGTGAACGCCTGATCGGCCAGAAGCGTGCCGATATGCACTTCGATCACGCGGCCCTGAAAGACGTTGTCGCCGAATTGTTCCAGCATCTGGGCCTGGGTGGCATGGACCACATCGCGGAAATCCATGTGCTCGGCCATCTCACCTTTGAACGTGACCTTGACCGATTCCGGGATCGGCATGGTGGCTTCACCCGTGGCCAGGGCCAGGGCAACGGTGCCGGAATCGGCCCCAAAGGCCACGCCTTTGGACATGCGCGTGTGGCTGTCGCCGCCGATGATGATCGCCCAATCATCGACCGTGATGTCATTGAGGACCTTGTGGATCACATCCGTCATCGCGTGGTACTGGCCCTTGGGGTCGCGGCCTGTGACCAGCCCGAACTTGTGCATGAAGGCCATCAGTTTCGGGGTGTTGGCCGCCGCTTTCGCGTCCCAGACCGATGCCGTGTGGCAGCCCGACTGGTAAGCACCATCGACCGATGGCGACAACACGGTTGCAGCCATCGCTTCAAGCTCTTGCGCCGTCATTGGCCCGGTGGTGTCTTGGGAGCCCACGATATTGACCCGCGCGCGCACGTCTGATCCGGCGTGCAGCACCGTGCCCGGCGCGACACCGACCGCATTGGCGTTGAAGATTTTCTCAACCGCCGTCAGGCCCTGGCCCGGGTGGCTGACTTCCTTGGCCGGGGCGAAAACCTGGGGCGCTTCGATGCCCAGCGTTTCGGCCGCGAAGGTCTGCAGCTTTTTGCCAAATACAATGGCATAGGACCCGCCGGCCTTCATGAACTCGACCTTTTGCGGCGTGAAGGAGGCCGACATATCGACCAATTCTTCGCCGTCTTCGGAATAGAGCTTTTTGTCCTTGGTGTTGATCTTCAGAACGGTGCCGGTTTCGACCGAGTACTTTTGTTCCAAAATCGGGTTGCCGTCGTTGTTCAGGATCGGCTTGCCGTCCTCACCCGTTTTCTTGACCCAGTTTTTTAGATCGACCCCGATGCCGCCGGTCACACCCACGGTGGTCAGGAAAATTGGTGAAATCCCATTGGTGCCCGCGACCACAGGCGCGATGTTCACGAACGGCACATAAGGGCTGGCCTGGGTGCCGGTCCAAAGGGCGACGTTGTTGACCCCCGACATGCGCGAAGACCCGACACCCATGGTGCCTTTTTCGGCCACCAGCATCACCCGTTTGTCGGGGTGTTGCAGCTTCAGGGCCTGAATTTCGGCCTGGGCCCGTTCCGAGATCAGGCATTTGCCATGTAGCTCACGGTCGGCCCGGCTGTGGGCCTGATTGCCGGGCGACAGAAGATCGGTCGAGATATCGCCTTCCGCGGCGATGTAGGACACGACCTGCACTTCTTCTTCGACGTCCGGCAGTTTGGTGAAGAATTCGGCCGCCGCATAGCTTTCCAAAAGGTCGGTCGCGACCGGATTGCCCGCCTTGTGGGCCGCCGCGATCCGGTCGGTGTCAGCTTCATAGAGGAACACTTGCGTTTTCAGAACGTCGGTGGCCTGGGTGGCCAGGCCCGCGTCCGCGCCCAGGGCGATGTCCAGCAGCACTTCAACCGAGGGGCCGCCCTTCATGTGCGACAACAGCTCAAATGCGAAGTCCGGCGTGATCTCGGGCACGACCTCGGCCCCCAGAATGATCGCTTTAAGGAACTGCGCCTTTTCGCCGGCAGCCGACGTGGTGCCGGGCAGGGTGTTGTAGATGAAATAGTGCAGCGCGTCTTTGCGGTGGGCGTTGCCGGTGTCCTTGATCAGCCCGATGATCTCGGCCGTCAGGCCCGCCTCATCGATGGGTTTGGGGCTTAGCCCTTGGGATTTGCGGGTCTCAATCTCTTCTAGATAGGCTGCATAAAGGCTCATGTCGGTCTCGGCTGTTTTGGTTTGTGTCGTTTTATCAGGCGGTTGTGAACGGCAGTTTAAGTCTGACGCCAGATTTGTATACACATGTATACCGCTTGCGCGCCCGATGCAAGCCACCAGGGGGCGTGACACGATGATGCAGGGCTCAGCGGTCCGCCAGAAACCGGACAAAAAGCGTGGTCAGGGTTTCGCGGCGGGACTGGTCGGGCCAGACCGCGTAGAGCCCCAGCGCTTTCAGCGACCATTGGGGCAGCACATGCACCAGATCGCCCCGGTCAAAGCCGCGACAGGCCAGATGCTCGGGGATAGCCGTGACGCCCAGACCGCGTGCGGCAAATTCATAAAGCGCTTCGGCTGTGTTGACCAAGACATGCGACCGGCCTGTGACTGTCGCGATCTGCGCGTCGGGACCGGTTAACTCGGTCTTTTCGGGACGCATCGCAAAGCGGACCCAATCCCAGTCTTCCAGGTCCGCGGGGCGGGTCGGGGCCGGCCTGTCGGCCACATAATCGGGGGATGCCACCAACAACCGGTCAGCCTGGCCAATGCTGCGGGACATAAATTCGCTGTCGTCCAGCCAGCCGGCCCGAATACTGACGTCAAAACCGTCCCGAATAAGGTCACGCGGCTCGTCTGAGAAGTCGAACGTCAGCGCGATCCTGGGATAGGTGCGCGCAAATTCGGCGAAGGTGTCGACAAGGCCGGTTTGCACCACGAAGGCCGGTGCGGTGACGCGCAGCGCGCCGTGGGGGTCCGCTGAAGCCGGGTTGATCGCATCGAGCCCGCTTTCGGCACTGGCCAGCATCTGTTGCGCTTTTTCGTGCAGAATGCGCCCCTCGCTGGTCAGCGACAATTGCCGGGTCGAGCGGTATAGCAAGGTCACCCCAAGCGACTTTTCCAGCGCCGAGACAGTCTCGCTCACCCGTGATGGGGCCAGCCCCAGGGTGGCGGCAGCGGCCCGGAACGTGCCGGCGTCCACCACGGTGGCAAAAATCGCGATACTGCGCAGCTTGTCGATCATTGTTCGTGTCAGCCGAATAGTTCCATCCGAATTCGCATAGTTATGCGGAAGCCCCTGCGTCAATAGCCTTCGATCATGACGTCCGGGGTCGGCCCCCGGATGCCCGTCTGGGAGAGCACGATGCACCGCAGAACCTTTCTGATCACGCCGCTGGCCGCCGTATTGGCCACTGGCATGGCACAACACGCAGGAGCGCGCACAATGGATGATCAAAGTCAGGCGTCTTTCGACACAGTCATGGCTTTCATGGGCGCCATGGGCAGCGGTGACGCTGACGCCATGGGGGCCCTGATGGCCGATGACATGGTGTGGCACAACGAAGGCGACACCCGTTTGCCCTGGATCGGCGAGACCACCGGCAAAGCGGCGATCTTCGACTTTCTTGGCGTCTTTTCGGCCAATTTGCAGACCACGCTTTGGGAAAACACCGACGCTTTTGCCGCCGGCGATACCGTTGCCGTCTTTGGGCGCATGAACGGGGTGACAACCAAGTCCGGCAAGGACATCGGCGCATTCACCTTCGCCCTGCGCGCCAAGGTTCGGGGTGGTCAAGTCGTGCTCTGGCATTGGTTCGAAGACAGTTTCGCCGTCAGCCAGGCCTACCACAGCGCCTGATGTGCCCTTGGCGGGCGCCCTCACACTCACTTCAAAGGAGACTGAAATGTCCAATGCATTGAACCGCCGCGCCCTGTTGAAAGGGGCCGCATTGACCGCCGGAACCGTGGCCTTGCTGAAAGGCGGGCTGACGCCGGCACCTGTGCGCGCACAAGGCCAGTTGCCACCGGGCACGGCGTTCAACTTCACCAAGGCTGGGGTGACCTTCCACACCTATGTCTCGCCCGCCCAGGCGGTCAACGTGACGTCCCATGTGATTGAATTGGGCGATCAGCTTTTGGTGGTCGACGCCACCATGTTGCCGCCGACAGCCGCCGAAGTGGCGGGCCTGGTCGCGGCCACCGGCAAGCGCGTTCACACCGCCTATGTCAGCCACGAACACCCCGACCATTGGGGCGGTGTGTCGACGTTTGAAGGGGTAGAGTTCAAAACCCTGCCCGAAATCCGCGACGGCCTGCGGGCGGAAGCCACGGGTGGCGACTTTCCAGAGCCCACGTCACTTTTGACGGGCGAAGATCTGGCGCTTGGCATGACCGACATCGGTGGTGTGCCGGTGGAATTCCGGGCCTATGACAATGCCGAAGCGCCCAAGACCATCGTTGCGGTGCTGCCCGAACAGAAGGTCGCGGTGGTTCAGGATCTGGTTTACAACGGGATCTACTTTGCCCCCGGCATCGACCGCAAGAACTGGATCGCAACCCTTGAATCGCTGCGCGATGATGCAGCGTTTGACACGCTTTTGGTCGGCCATGGTCTGCCCACCACGCGGGGCGAATTGGACACTGCGATTGGGTATATCAAAACGCTCGACGCGGCCTGGGATGCGGCAGCGACCCCTGATGAGGTGACCGCGGCGATGATCGCGGCCTATCCCGGGTACCAGGGGGAGTTCCTTCTTGGGCTTGCGGCCCAATACTGGGACAAATGATCACCAAGGGGGGTGGCGGCGCGCCCGCCCCCCCATTCGACAAGACAGAAAGGCAAGCCCATGGGCAAAGCACTGGACAATGTGCGGCGGATCTATCTGGAAGGCATCGCGGGCGGGAACGCGCGCGCGGCCGTTCATGCGTACACCGGGCACCGCTACACGCAGCATTCGACCGGGGTGGCTGACGGGGCTGAGGGGTTTTTGGCCTTCTTTGAGCCCTTCGTGGCCCGCAACCCCAAGCGTGAGATCGAGATCACCCGCATTTTCGAAGATGGGCCCTGGGTGTTCTGCAGCGCCTATCAGTCGCTGAATGACGGGGCCGCCCAATGGGTGACGATGGACATGTTCTATACCGATCCCGACGGTCTGATCCTTGAACATTGGGATACGATCGCGCCTTACACCGCTCAGACGATGTCGGGCGAAGATATGGTCGGCGGGGTGCGGGCGGTTGATCTTTCCGCCGATACCAACGCCAACAAGACGGTGGTTCTGGAATATACCAAACAGGTCCGCCAGCAGAAAAATCCCGGCAAGATTGGCGCCTTCGTGGCCGATGATCTGATCCAGCATGCAGCAAACATTGGGCCGGGGCAGGGTGGCCTTGCCAACTGGTTGGGCTCAGACGCGGCCGGGTCCTATGAGATGCTGTTCAACCTGATCGGGCAGGGCGATTTCGTGGTGACCTACGGCAAACGTCATGCCGCGGGCAGTGACATTGCGGTCTTCGATCTTTACCGGCTCGCCGATGGTAAGATCGTCGAACACTGGATGAACGAAGAAGTGATCAGCCCGCGCGCGGCTTGGGGCAATTCGGGCAAGTTCTGAACGCCGCTTTGGTCTGCCGCCGGGGTACGGCCCGATCACGCGTCAGGGTGGCGCAATGCATCGTAGGGCACCATCACATGCTCGGCATAGGCCGCCCGCGCGGTCAGCCGGTCATAATAGGACGCAAGGTCGGGCAAGTCGGCCCGGTCGATGTCCAGCGTGAAATATCGGTAAAGCCCGGTGCCGAAGGTGATGTCGGCAAGGCTCATCTGCGGGCCCGCAAGCCAACCCTGCCGGGCGATCTGGTCGCTGGCGATCTGCATCAGGTGTTTCACTTCTGCGATGCCGGCAGCCACCGCGGTATGGTCACGCTCTGTCGCGCTGGTCCGGACCAGTTGCCAGAACACCTTGTAGTTGAAGGCCGGGAACAGCGTGCCTTTGCTCCATTCCATCCATTGATCAACCGGGGCCCGCGCGATCGCAGCGTTCGGCCAGAGTGGCGTGGGCACCGCCTTGGCTGCGAGATATCGCAAAATGGCCTGGCTTTCGAACATGGTGACATCGGCGTCTTTCAGGACCGGCACCCGCCCCATCGGGTTCATTCGGCGAAAGGCGGGCGTATCGGTGCCACCGAAGACGCCACCGAAATCCAACCGTTCGACCGCAAGGCCCAGTTCCGCTGCGCCCCACATCACGACCTGAACATTGCTTGAGGTTTTGCGGCCGAAAATTTGAGGCGTCATTCAAAAGACCTACCGCGAAACTGGTCAAAGGGAAAACCCGACAGCCGGATTTTTCGGACTGCGTGCAACCGGCACCGCGTCGCACGGGGGGCCTGGTGCACGGCAACAAAGGGCGGCACCCATCACACGGGCTGCGCCTGGTTCTGGGTCATCCAAAGCAGCCCGAAAAGAAGCAGTGCTGCGGCCACGGCACGGGCAAAGGTCGGCACCGAGTTCCAGAAGGTCCAGCGGGGCACATCGGTCTGAAGCAAGTCGTCGCGCGTGGCGCCCGATGATGTCTCTATTCCTGCAGGTGCCTCGTTCATCGGTGCGTTGAAACCGACGGCGACACTGAAACAGCCGATCAGGTAGACCCGCCCGGCCACCATGATCAGTGTTCCCGCAGGGCCCGACAGGCCGAAGGCCCCGTAGCCGGCAACACTAACCGAAATGGCTGCCATACCCAGAAACAGGGCCATGAACACCCAGCGAAACACCTCGCGGTCGATGACCTGCATGGCTTCGATGCCGCCCGCGCCACCTATCAGCGCACGCGACCGCATGATGAACTCGGAAATGGCGAGACATACGCCGCCCACGGTCTGGCGCGCGCAATACGCCCAATGCTGACTAGTCGATGGTTTCTGCGACCGCGAAGCGCCGGAACGCATATTGCAGTGCGACCAATGTCAGCAGTCCGATCAACGTCAGGGTCAGCCAGCTGGCCACGCCTGGTATGACCAATGTGGGTCCCATCTTCTGGAAGGTCACCAACCCCACGGCACCTGATGCGGCTATCGCGGCAAAAACAATGATGGTTTTTGCGATAAACTCGACGATTGAGCGCCCAAGAAACTCAAAATCTGCGCGTCCCATCGCAACAAGCTTTGTCGGGAACAAAAGATGGACCGTGTTCTCGACGGCATAGATCAGAAACGTCAACGGAAAGGCAAAAGCCGCCATGATCAGTGCAAAACGTGGTGTGACGCTGTCTTCGAAGACAAGGACGCTTGCGATTATCGTCAGGGCAATGGCGTAGCCCAAAAGAGTTTGAACCAAAAGCTGGCCGGCGCAAATGCGCCAGGGCGCGATCGGCAGTGTCTTGTAGATTTCCATCCGGCTGAGGTCACCGCGAAAGTCACAAACCAGATTGCGCGGCAGGATGAATGCCAGGAAAATATAGATGATCATCATCGTCTGTGCTTGCGTGACCGGCGCGCCAAGCGCCATGGCAACCGGCGCAATACACGCGGCAAGGCCGACAAATATGATGATCAGCTTGAACGAATTGCGCAGCGCGTTAAGGGCTTGGCGCGCCGCGATGGGCCCCAAACCGCCGAGACTGGGGGCACGACGGACCGAGCGCACCTCGGTCCGTTCCGTGGCCCAGAACGATCCACCTTGCTTGATCCGCTCCCATCTGTTGCTGAGCCGGGCGTTCTCCGCAAGGGAGCGGTCGGCCGTGCGCGCATCGAGCACGATGACTGCGCGCAACAAGGCCGCATTGATACCGACCGCGACAAGGGTCCAAAGGGCCAGATCTGGCAGCGTTTGCGCCACGAAAAGTTTCGCAAATGCGATGTAGGGGATCAATATGATGGTCCCGATCCAGGACTGTCGAAAGTCCGTCAGAAGGTCGATCAACCCTCGGTCTGGCGTGGCCCATGCGTAAAGCGCGGCTGCTGCGACAATGGCGCCAACAAGCGCAGTGGCGGGCCAGCGAAGCCTTGCGAATTTACTGCCGTCGAGCGCATGGCCCGTCATGCTGATGACGGCGCTGTTCAATTGCACGAACACAAGCGTCAACAGCGAAGCGATAAAGACAGACAGGGCCGATCCTGCGTCCGGCTGCACAAGGATCGTGATGAACAGGCTGCTGAGGGCGACGCCGGCCAGATAGGCCGCGAACTTGTAAAGGATCAGATCGCGTCGGCGGAACGGCCCGGTAAAGAGAAAATTGATCTCGTTGGGAGAAAAGTGAAACGTGGGACCGGTCGTCATCAAGACCGTGAGCAGCGACAGGCCGAGCATGCCAAGCGGCATGAAGGTCATGATCTGGGCGCCAAACTCTTGTCGGTCCAGGGCTGCGGATCCCAAAAAGCCCATGCCCGTGGCACTGTTTGATGCGATCAGGAACCAGATGATCGCCCCAAAGGCTGCCGAAAACAGCAGGCCGCGCAGGCTTGCCAATTGGTGCAGGCGCTGACGCAGGCCGCCGCGCAGTCGCAGGATGAGAAGTTGGCGAAGTGCAGCATCCATCTTTTAGACCGCCGCCGTCTCGGTGCTCTGGTCTTGAGCCTGCGTGATCGAGAAATACACCTCTTCAAGGGCCGAGGTGCTGTCGGTATGGCCGACCTCGCTCAGAAGGTCTTCCATCGTGCCAAATCGGCGGCACTCGCCAAGGTTCAGCACCATGATATGCGTGCATAAATTCTCAAACAGGCTCAAAAGGTGCGAGCTGATGATGATGGCGGCACCGGCCTGCGCGCGTTCGCGGATGGCTTGTTGAATGCCCCGGATCCCTTGAGGGTCGAGGCCCGTCAGGGGTTCGTCGAACAAGATCACTTTGGGGTCGTGCAGAAAGGCACAGGCGATCGCCACCTTTTGGCGCATACCGCGCGACAGGTTATGGACGAGCGTGTCGCGCTTGTGTGTCAGTTCGAATGACGCAAGAAGCCCTTCGGCATCCTGTTCGAAGTCTGCAAGTTTGTAAGCGGCCGCCGTGAATGCCAGGTGTTCCCACACGGTCATGGTGTCGAAAAGCCGTGGATCGTCAGGAATATAACCAAGGTTCTTTTTGGCGGTCAGGGGGGCGTGGACAACGTCGTGGCCCGCAACCGAAAGGCTTCCCGAACTGGGCGGGATAATCCCGCACAAGGTGCGCAAGGTTGTTGTCTTGCCCGCGCCATTGGGTCCGAGCAATCCCAGGATCTGGCCGGGTTCGACCGAAAAGCTGAGGTTCTTGACGGCTGTGAAGCCCTTGTATTGCTTGCTGAAGTTCGTGACTTTGATCATGCGCTTTTTGCTCAACACTTTCTGATTTGCCGCCGGCTTGGCGGGCGGGAATCCTTTCCCGTACCGCTCAAGCCATCGCTGTCTGGCACCCGATCATGTCAAATCTAAGTTCAAAACCGTTGCTTGAGATGAAATCTGTATCCAGATCGCAGCAAAGATCGAAACATCCACAGGCCCGCGAACCCCCCCCCTTTACACTTTGTGCTGGCAGCAATGGGCCGGACACGAAAGTGCGCGCGGGCGCGCGCGGGGGTCTCATCTGCCCACCGGGGTCGCGCCCCTTGTGTTGTGATTTGCGGTTCAGGCCGGGCTGAAAGGGTCCGAGCACGGTAAACGGGCGTTCGTGGAAGATGCCATCATCAAAACCGGAGTGTTCTGCGGGCCAGAGCCGCAATCGTCATACGGGCTTCATCTGGTGAGTGCATGGCTTTCATATGAAACAAGACCATCGCACTCAGTTTGCCCAGACCCCGGAATGGTGCACCGACCGACAGGCGCGGGTGGCCGAACTCGTGCGGACAAACGGCAGCGCCAAGGTGGACGATCTCGCCCGCCTGTTCGGCGTGACGACGCAGACAATTCGAAAAGATATCAACGATATGTGCGAACGTGGCCTGTTGCGCCGCGTGCATGGCGGGGTCGAACTGGCCACAGCGAATTCGGACCACTACGAGTTGCGCCGCGTGCTCAACCTGGCTGCGAAACAAAGGGTCGGGCATGCGGCCAGTCTTTTGATCGGGGACGATGTCACACTGGCGGTCTCGATCGGAACAACACCAGAACTGGTGGTGGCGGCGTTGTCGCAACACAAGAACCTGCGCATCTTTTCGAACAATCTGCACCTGGCCATCAGCGCCTACCGGTT
>JBCBCY010000019.1:0-61296 GCA_038530285.1 Pseudomonadota bacterium | reverse complement strand
ACTTCTGGCCTTCGAAGAGGGTGCCACGGTCGAATATTCGTCCGAAGACGGCGGGCTGGGCACCATCGAGGAATTCCGCACCGGCGCATTCGGCGACGCACCAGACGTGCGCTCAGGCATCGATCTGGGCGAGGCGACGCTGAAAGTCGATCTGGCGGGTCTCACCGCATCGAATGGTGAAGCGCTCATGCTGATGGATGCCGACGAAATCATCGGTGTCTTCGACGACGCCGATATCTCGGGTCTCGGAAGCCGGAACGCCACGGTCACGATCGACTATACCACCGACAGCGTGTCGCTGACCCTGTCAAACGGCTCAGGCAATGTGATGTTTGAAACGATTGGCGAAGCGGATGATGTCAGCGCCGGGGAACAAGCGCTTTGGGATGCGCTGACGGCTGGCCAGGGCGTTTTCGACGAGGATTCATCCGACCAAGAGTGGATATGCGAATTCCCAGAAGAGATAATGCCCTTCTAAAAAAGCATGCAAGTATGTTGATTTGAGACGCCCATGACATAGCCTGGCTCGGCCATTTAGATAGGCATCGATCCCGTTCCGGGGGACTAGTCTTCGCTCATCATAACTCTTCGAGGGAGGTACGATGAGAACGAAAGCAGCACTAAGGTATTCGACCAACAGAGATTCACCTGCATATGTGAAATTTCTTTCGTCCAAGGTAAACCTGAACTTTAACTGAGGAGACGGATCTGAAGAGAACCCCCGAATGGTGCTCTCGGAAAACGCGACAGAGCTGACACAAAAGACGATTTTGAAATGGCGTGAAGACAGCAAGGTCGAGTGACGCCATAACGCTCCAAGCAAGCCAATACAGAACTTTCTTGCTGAATACCTTGATGATCGAATGAGAAATGAATGATTGAAAAAGTGCCCACTGCACAGTCTGCACTATGCCCACAATCAAGAGAGGCGGCTCGGGAAAACGGGTGAGTTGCGGGGATTTACTGCTCCCAATCTGGCAGTAATGCCGAGATGGAGGAGCGAAAGATGTCGGAGAAAAAACCAAAGCGTGGATTTCAATGGGAAGGTCGCGCTATCGGCGCCGTAGGGCGACAAGAAAATCGGCGAGCTGTCCGTGCAGTTTGACCTAAATCCAAACTAGATCAAGCAGTGAATAAGACAGTTTTTCGATGGCGTGGTCGACGTTTTTAACGACTAGTCAAAGAGCAAAGAGTCGGAAATCGACAGCACCTCGCCGCACGCAAAGATCGGTCAGAAGACCTTGGAGAACGATCTTTTGGAGGGTCCACTCGACACAGCCGGTCTGTAGCCGAGCGCAAAGAAGTGACAAATCCAAACCGCAAGTTGAGCATGAGCCTGAACCGGCAAGCGGAGCTCCTCGGGCTCAGCCATGGTAGCCTGTATTATCAGCGCCCGTAGGCCAGCGAAAACAACTTGCGGTTAGTGCGCCGGATCGACGAGATGCACATTGAATTTGTCTTGGTTGGCAGCCGAATGTTGAAGGTACTGCTTCGACAGGAGGGTTTCACTGCCGGTCGGCGCCATGGCTGTACACTGATGAAGCGGATGGCTAGCAGAAATCCAACATCGGAAGCCGAACACTTCGAAACCGGCACCGAGCAACAAGAACTATCTATACCTCTTGCTCAAGCTAGCAGTGCCCCGGCCCAACCAGGTGTGGGCATGGACATCACCTGCATCCCCATGGCTCAAGGCTTCGGCTAACTGACGGAAGAGTGGGACTGATTCAGCCGGAAGGTTCTAGCCTGGCGGCTCTCGGTCACGCATATCTCAGCTTGCCCTGAACAATCCCAGTTGCGGCAAATCAGTGCGACGCGTCCACCTAGAAAATGGCTTCAACTTGTCTATACAAACCGAGGCACCTCCTTAGATCCGCGAAATCAGTGGTTAGTCGGTCGCTCCAAATGAACGACTACTAAGCCAACATGAACTTTTACACGCTTATAGGGTTCCAATCTCATAAGGGTCAAACAAATAGGGAAACCTCCCTTCTCAAAGGGCCAAATTTACGGAGAACAAAGCATCGCGAAAAACATGCAAGACAACAAGTCTGCCGCTCCTCCAACCGCTAATTGAGTGACACTTTAACCACCATTTGAGCGAAACGAATTATTCATTGATAAGTCGTAATTGAAACTGTTGTTGGGCAAAGCTGCGGAGTATTCTTATGAGCCTAGGTGCTGAAGGGCCAGAGGCGAGGCGCTCGGCAGAGTTCACTGGAAGGCAGCCTCCCTCTGACGAAGAAACTATCTGGATTGATGCCGACTACCTCTTTGATCTGATGAAAGCGATTTGCGATCTGTTATACGAAGACGGGTGCTACGGATCATCATTCCTAACCGAACGGGCCATCGACTTGTTCCTGTATGAGATCGGGCGCACTACCTCTCCGAAGCAAGGAAGCGAACACAACGAGGAAGAAATTCCTGACGAAGTCATGAGCGATCTTGCCAAAGTACGAACAACACAGGACCGATCGAAGCCGGTAAGGTTCCAAACCGTGAGGAAAAGAAGTCCGGCTAGTGTTCCAAGCTCTCTAAAAACTAGTGGAGCCGAACCATCCGGGCTCCATAATTCTCCAAAAAAATTTGCTTCAGCCATACACTGCAAAAACCGCCAAATGAAAGATGAGAACCATCCATCTAATTGTGAACCAGTCGAAGCATCCATTCAAGAGAAAGATAGCCGACGAACGCGGACCCAGCCTGCAAAGGACCTATTGATGTACCAAAATACATCCTACAGTGTAAGTATTTCGCCGGTTGGGTTCATAGATTCAACCTTATGACTATGGCCGCAAATTTGATTGCGATTGTCGCTGCCCAAGTGGGAAGTAGAATCAGGCAGGACTTCCCGACAATTGTCTATGAAATCCAAACTGTTGCCACACGAAAAACTCCAAGTAAAATGACAAGAACTGGCACTCTTTTGAACTTTCCGACTCTTCAAACTTACGTAGATCTTGATATTCAGAAAATCGCTTGAAGTTGAGATATTGAGATATTCATTCAATTTTAATCTACTTCAAATACTGGATGAATTGTCTTGAAATACAAAGTCGATGGATTGAAGAATCAATATGTCCGATACGAAACATGTTTGGCTTGTCAAAGTGCTAGCTGAAATTGCGCAGTATATGGAAGATGAGGGGCTGAACATATCTCTTGGTGATATGAAAGTTCTCCAAAGTTCCTTGGATTCGGAGCTTGGTAGGAATATTCTCAGTTTCTCGACCCCTGCGGACCCCGTTAGGACGCGAGGGGTGGAGACCTAAGTGGGGGCCGCATAGACATCCTACCGCTTGTACCTCAACATCATTCCTCTTTTGGCTGGTCTGGATGAAGTAAGGACGCGTTTTTCTAGTTGATCAATTCCTAGAACTCATGCCCGTTAGATTGGTCACGCTGTGGAACGCTCATTCCTGTTGTCGGCGGAAGCGCCCGAATTGGCGCACTATTCTTTGGTTTCCCTTTGAGTCTGTAGACAAGACTTGACGGAATTTTGGAGGTCATGTTTCTCATCAAACAAAGAGAGCTAGGCCTCCGTGTGCTTGATTGCGCATGTAATAAGAAATTCTGTTGAGCTAGTAGGCATATTTAGCATTGGGTTTCTATTCGCGTGTTTGTAGTAGTCAGAAATACTTGCTCACATTCCCTGGTAGGGGAACATGTACCGGGACAGCCTTCCGGGAGTTCAGAGCCTGATCACAACATGCCAACTCATTCCGGTAGTGTCACCTCCAGAAGTAAAATATTTACCCGTTGGGTTTTAAAGGGCGTACCGAATGGCTTTTTTGGTGGTAATATGGCGAGTGACTATGAGGGCTACTTTGAGGGGCAGAATCTGCGTTGCTATCGGCGTTCGAGAGGCAGTTCTTCGGCAATTGTAACTTTTGATCATTGGCGCCGAGACCGAGCTTACTTTCCTAGCATCAAACAGGGCGGTGCGTTCTTGGACCGTGGTTTTGACTTTTTTCGGGTCGACACGTGTAAGAATGACTGGTTTCTGAATAGCGACTTGACCCCCGCACTTGAAGCCACGTCAGCGTTTTTAGAGTCGTATAGCCAAGTGATCTACTTGGGATTCAGCATGGGCTGCTTTGGGTTACTACTATTAGCGAATCGGAGGCAGCCGGACACAATAATTGCAACTTCACCAGCCTACCCACCTAAGCACCACCAATACACTCCCGATAGATATTACGTGCCCGAGAAGGCGGTTCTGACGTCTTGTACTGCATTTGTGCACTATGACAGCTACAATGGCGTTGACGAAATTGAAGCTAGAAGGTTTTCAGCGTCTCTTGGAGGTGCAAATATGATTAATCTCATAGGTGGAGGTCATCCTGCAACTAATAAGATCGTGGAAAACGGCAGGTATAGAGAGTTGCTAGACTATTGGCTCTTGCATCGTTTGGATGCGGCGTCGATTCTAGAACTACACAATTGATCTGGAAGTGCCAACAGTCCTCGTGGCCCGTGAATTCCAGTCTCCATGCTCTCTACGGTAGACTATTCGACGATCTCGAATAGGTAGCCAGCGCTCGCTAAAAGGATGCCGTGGTTCCGGTTTCCGTTCTACTGGGCCAAGCGTTTCACACTTTTCTGGGAAAAACCAGCGGGATGGACGGACGTAGTTTTACTTTTTATACAAAAAGCAAGATCTTACCGAAGGGACTTGTTGGAGCCTTCGTCTACCTAGTCTAGAAGGCCATCAGATTGTTGGGTGGCTTAGTGGTTTTGAGCTAGAAGCAGTCAGGCTCCTGACGGCTCTTGTTGTCACAGGAAGCGCAGAAATTGCTAAATCACTCGGCGATCAGTATGATCGAACGATGAAAGTGGTTAAGAAACCCTTCAGTTTCTCAGAGCTGCGATCTTTATTTAATGCCCTAATTGCTGGGTGAAACACACTAGCTCACTGTTCGGCTCCTCGAGATGTTCGCTCAGCTCTTGAGGAAACGGATAAAGGGCCCAGAGTCTTAACTTTGCGAGCAGAAATGGTTATCCATGGACTCTAGCCATAATTTTGCCATATCCCGTTAGAGCCAATCCCGACTCAGCAGGCCGAGCATTTCACAAAACGGAAGGGAGTTTGTGAGGTACGGAGAAGTATGACAAGGTGTCGAGCTTGGCGAAAAACTCTGAGGGGGGCCACTCCAACCCAAGGGAAGCGGAAAAAATGATCGACAGCCCGACGAGGCCTGCTTCGGTTGGCCCCCGTAAAACTCTAACGTTGCAGGTCTATCAGTGCATTAGTACCACAGGCGCTTGCCTAGGCGTCGACCGTCGTAATTTGCCTCGTTGCGATGGTGTGTGGGTGCCTTTGCATGATCCGGGCCTCAGGCAGTATGACGGCTTAAGACTCTGGTGGAGGAACGGTGGGCTACTCGCCAATTGGATGAGCTTAGTTTCTTCGAAGGGCTAACTCGACAATCTGTTCCAGGGATGCCGCGACGGTTACAAAGCCTTGATAGCGGGCTTCACCTGCAAGTGTACGAATCTTTAAAGCTAACGCGTCATCCATGGCTACGAGAATACCAAATCCGCGCCCAAATTGGACATGCTCAAGAGTATAATTTTAGCTGCTTTTGAGTGTTTCTTCGACCGTGGCCTTGGCATTCTGTGAAAAACTTGTGGACAAGTTTGCCAAGCGTGAGTAAATACAATCTATAGTTGTGTTGAGTCATGGTTGCTACGTGGAGGATACTCATGAGCCTAGGTCATCAATGGATGGTAGATGTTTTGAACGACCTAACGAAATACGCAAACGAAAACGAGCTGAAGCAACTCTCTAAGGAACTTCAAAGAACAGCAGCAATCGCAATGAATGTCGTTTCTGAACCCAAGACGTACGAAGCAGCGAACCCTGGAGAAGTCGAGACAAAGGTATCGACTTGACCAACCTTTGCGGATCTTCTGCCTATGAAGCTCAAGTGACCGCCCGAGCTTGAGTTGTTCATAAGAACGCAGCGCTTGCCTACTGCTTGTTTCATGGACGGCAACTCAAGCTTTCATAGATCGTTCCTTGAATGTGAACGGACTTAGATTGCCGATGTTCACGTGGCGGCGTTTCGGGTTATAAAGGTATTAGATGTAATCGAAGACATCTGTGTGCGCCTCCATTCTAGTTCATTAGACTCTGCGTTTGATCCGTTCTGTTTTCATCGAAGAGAAGAAGTTCTCCAACGTAGCGTTGTCACAAACATTGCCTGAACGGCTCATTGTGCATGTGATCCCACCCTCGGCCATTAGTCGCTGGAACGGCCGATTGGTATATTGGCTGCCCTGGTCGGAATAGTGCAGCCACTAGTCCAGTCCTCCCCTGCGCTAGATCGCCTTGATCAGGGCGATGGTGGCCATCTGGGACGTCATTTTCACGCTCGTTGAACAGCCCACAACACGCCGCAAAAACAGATCGATGACGGCTGCAACGTAGAGCCATCCTTCCGCAATCCAGATCTAGGTTAAGTCTGCAACCCATTTCTGTTTCGGACCGCTTGCCTCTACCGCTCTCCAAAGCACGTTGCCGCAATGATCGGTCGGGTACCTTAATCTTTTGGTGGTTGTCGGTGCTTTGGGCGGGTTCTGAAGGCGTGGTGGCACATGAGCCGTTCGACACAGTGCAGGCTGCAATATCCTTCTCCAAAAAGATCGTGCCAAAAACGTCTGGAACCATATGTCCGATCCGAACGCAGAAAGCTGGACCGGATCGCTGCCGATAGGTTCTCATCCTGGATTGATCTGTCGCTGCGCGGCCGTGCCAGCCAGGCATGAAAGCCACTTCGCGATACACTGAGCGCATCGCACATCCAACTTACTGGCCTAACCCCGCGGTGCTTTGCGACGAACCCAAAGGTCAGAGCTATTCCTTGGCGAGGTAGGCCGCGGCCTTTGCTAGAATGTCACGCTCCGCTTTCAAATTTGAGACTTCGCTGCAGGCACCTAAGCTCTTCTTGCTCTGGCGTCAGCTTGCCGTTCCCGGCAAACGCTACGGGTCCATCAGATTCAGAGGCACGCAACCATCGGAGAAGCACCTTTGCATTTATCTTCCGATCCCGTGAAGCCCGAGCCGTGCTGACGCCATGCCTCGCTATCAAGTCCACCTCCTCCTGTTTGGACTCGCAGATGAAAACTCTTCTCGTCATTTAGATACTCCAGTTTCATAAACACCTTATCTCGGTGTCCATGAAAGCGGCAGCAGGCCAGCCAACTCCCTTGCTGTCCAGCTCACAAAAGCCCTTTCTGCCTCGATGTCTTCGCTCGCACACTGCCAGAGAGACAGCATTACAAGCTGCACGAGTGGAATTCTGAGGCTTGCATGAGGCACACGGAGTTCCGTTCGGGAGCGAGGGGTGGGTGTCGCCACGGAACCCCGCGTGCTGCTCGGCTGCTTGCGCTCCGATTCTACGTCAACAAGGGTTAACACAACCTTAACGCGTGCTGACAACTCGAAACTTAGTCAAACCTGCTTGAGTTGGCTTTGGTGCCGAGCAGCACCGACAAAACTTGGCAATCCATTAACGCTCGCAATTCGCCCGTCGAAACAATGCTATCTCGGCGCCGCGCAATCTGTCATAAAAAGTCTCCCATCTCGGAGATGAGTATTGTGGCAGGTGTGGGAGCAACGTTTAAGGACCGCTAGAACGCTCGGCTAACCGCACAGCTAGCCTCGACCCCGAAGCTACAGACTCGTTCTCGAGGCCTTGAACCAATAAGGCTTCCAACGCATTCTGAACGGCGTGTTGGCGCTATGAAGCTTCATTCTGAAAGAAAATGCGACCTAGCGCAAGAAACACCGCTTCCTTAGTCTGATTTGACACGAGTCTGCGCTGGTCCTCGCTACCTTCAAGTAAGCATATGGTTACCGCTGGTATACCAATCAAGCTTGTCAAATCCTCACGACTCATGCCCTTGCGGTCAAGTTCGGTCGCAAGGTCTTTGTTTACAATTTGCTCCCAGTCCATGATGCGGGTTCCATAAACTTGAAATCTAAATTACCCGCTCAACTCGGCTCAAGAACGCGAGTCTTTGAAACAATCGCGGCTTCATTCTCTCGTTCCTTTCGAAGCTGGCAGAGCGCCTTGGCATAAGTGAGAAGCAAACTTGCTACAACACTACCTGCCCAAAGAAAGGCAATCGCATAGCCATCAAAACCAAGCCAAAGAACAATCGCGGTGATAGGTATAGAGACCAGCCAGACCAACAGAATGATACCAAGTGCCATAGGGAATCCTTTTGCACCCCACGGCCAAAATATGGCGACATCACGGTTAAATATCAGTAAACGAACTAGAAATAATGCCAGCCCGTAGCCGACCAGAGATGACCAGCCACGACAAGCTATGTGGGGCTATCAGCATCTTTCAGAGGGAAATGCTGGCTCGGGACTCTTCTCTCGTTCCTGAGAAGATGTTCGGCACATCGGTCTTCCCAGACCGTGCCCTAGAATGCTGAGCGCATGCTTGTCGATTGCATTGATGACTTGGAGCACACTTGCGAGTGGCACAAGGATCAGGAGCCAATCAAGTGACCCGCGGCGTCTGCCATCCTGAAACCTTCCAGGGCTGTGAGAGGTCGCGTGTCTTCGAACATGCGGTCTCAAACCATCCCGGGGCTTTGTCTCGTCAAATCCAGCAACTCCACAACATGGGCGCTCAGTATGTCTATGTGGACAAACCAATGGGTAAGGTCACGCTTAGGGAAGGATACCGTGCGCTCAGAAGGGTCACGCGAGACCAAGATACAATCATCTTGGGCGAAAAGAGATGCTTGGGCCGTGACGGCGCTGACAAGCGCGTGTCGGCCTTGGAAGCGGAAGGCATCGAGGTTGCCGTCCTAATCAATCAGGCCCCCCCCTAAAACAAACCTTCACCACCAGGAGGCCAAAACACCGGTGGACCGTGGTTCGAAAAACTATGAGGGGTCGATTGCGTATTATTTTCGAAAGGCCAGCTTTCGACCTCGCTCAAGTCAGAACCCCTAGCCTACTTTGGGCTGAAGACATCTCAAACGGAGGAGGTTGGCGGACCTGGATTTGTCAGCCATCCAAAGATGGAAACGGGGGGGGTTTGGTAAGCCTCAACCGTCAGAGCTATAGTGCCGAGAATAAACGCGAAACTACCGATTCTTGGACGATGCAAGTGGCTTAAAACGACTGACCCCCGGAGCATGCGAAGCAGAAGCCGACCGGGGGTATACGGTTTTATACATGACCATGACCAGATTTATGGCAAGTAAAGAAAATGAGAACACCCAAAATAAACTCGGCGCTCGAGACAAGCATATCGCGCGAAAGACTAGGAAAGTACTTGGAAAATCAGGGCGATGACCTGGACCTTTCTATCAGCCTATACAAACGGAACATGAAGCTCTCTGCCGCCTTCTATCCCACACTTCAGGCTTTGGAAGTCTGCTTACGCAACCACTAACACCTTCAAATGAGACTTGCCTACGGTGCAGGTTGGATGCTCGATGATGCAACGCCGTTAGACGCCTCTGCATTCGAGTCGGTGCAAAAGGCGTGGAACGACCTTTCAAAGCCAGACGCCGAGAAGACGTCAGGCGACTTAATCGCAGAACTGAAGTTCTCATTTTGGGTAAGCCTGCTCGCTCAAAAGTATGATGAAACCCTTTGGCGACGTGCTTGCTACAAGGCTTTTCCCAACTTCAAAGGTCGCCGAGCAGTGGTGCATAGTCGATTCAACGTTATCCGTCGGTTTAGGAACCGCATCGCGCACCACGAACCAATTTTTCACAAAGACCTAAGGCGCGTACACTCTGAAGTAATCCAGGCCACGGGGTGGATGTGTCGTGACACTCAAACGTGGAGCGCTCAACTTAGTGAGTTCAACCGAATGCTTTCGTGACTATTGCATTCTAGCAGGCGTGTACGAAAGGCTTTCTGAGGGAGCAATTGGGGGAACGGCCACAAACTAATATCATTTCTGTCAATTGAATCATATACTTAGATGAAAAGCTTGGCGCGCTGGGGAGGATTCGAACCCCCGACCCCTTGATTCGTAGTCAAGTACTCTATCCAACTGAGCTACCAGCGCGCGAGCCAGAGCGAGATACGCTTAAGGGCCCCGCGATGCAAGAGGCTTTGCCTATTCCGCCGCGCGGTCGAGGTTCACCACCGATTTTGGCAGGCAGATCATGAAACATGTCCCGTCCGCGCTGGTGCGTTCCAACTCGATCCGGCCCCCGTGGCCGCGCACCAATTCGCTGGCAATGGCAAGACCCAGACCCGATCCGCCCTTGCGCACCGACCCCGCGAAAGCCTGAAACAGGTTCTCTTGCGTCCTGGCTGGCAGCCCGGGGCCGGTATCGCTCACCCGGACCATCCAGTCGCCTTCCGTCTCGGCGGCCGAAATCGACACCTGTCCGCCCGCGCCCGTCACCGTCATTGCCTGACGCGCGTTGCGCACCAGATTGGACAGCACCCGGTAAAGCTGTTCGCGGTCCGCCCGCAGCGTGAACGTCGGCGGCACCTCATCGACAAAGGCGCAGGTGTCGCCCTCATCGGCCAATGCCTCAGCCTCGAACACTTCGGCCACGATATCGCAAAGCTGCACCTGATCCAGCTGGGGCGGGGCTTCTTCGGCCTTGCCGAAGGTCAGCGTGGCTTCGGCCAGATGGATCGCCCGGCGCATGGAGTTCAACAACTTCGGCACCATGCGCGCCACGGTCGGGTCCTGGCTGGCTTCCAGCCGGTCCGTGAAAAGCTGCGCGGTGGTCAGGATATTGCGCAGATCATGGCTGATCTTCGCGACCGCACCCCCAAGCTGGGCCAACCGGTCCTTCTGGCGCAGGTTCGACGTCAGCTGCGATTGCAGGGTCTGCAGCGCCTCTTCGGCCTCGCGCAATTCGCGAATGCCCGCCGACGGTTCAATGATCCGGCGCGCATCTTCAGGCGCATTGGCGTAAGATTGCATCGCGCCCACCACACCCCGGATCGGTTTCACCAAAAACCCCCGCACCGCCAGGAACAACAGCGTTGCGGTAAAGACGGAAATCACCGCAGACAGGATCAGAATGCGGATGCCGTAGTCGATCATCGCCGCACGCAAGGGGGCGGTTTCAATCGTCACCTCGATCAATAGCCCTGCGTCCTGCACCGGATTGCCGATGACGCGCACGACCTCAGGCTCAGGGTTCGCCAGCCGCGCTATGGCATCCATGATCAGGGTCGGTGCCATCGTATCGCGCAGATCAAAGGTATCAGCGATGGGCGACGGGATGGGCGACGACAGCATCAGCTGGCGCACCTCATCGCGGCGCAAGACCACGTTCAGAACGCCCGCATTCAGCAAAAGCTCTTCTTCCAGGCGCGCGTCGATCTCTTCGGTGGCCAGCAAAGCCAGCGACGCGATTTGCGCGCGTTCCAGCCGGTTCAGCATCCAGTCTTCGCGGAACCGCGCGATAGAGGGGACGAAGATGAACACCTCCGCCAGCATGACGAAGATGATCGTCAGGATCAGAAAACGCCCCGAAAGGGTATTGAGCCCCATGGTCTTCCCTCTTCGCCGCGCCTTACGGCAACCAGCGCTGTACGGCGCCGACGACCCGCTTGATGGTCGGGCTGTCAAACAATTTGGGAGAGAAATAGGCCCCGGCGGCGCGTTTGTTAACCTCTCCCAAGGTTGGATAGGGCGCCACCATGTTTGATATAGCTGACATTTTCAGCTTATTGGCAATGGCCAGCGCCCAAACCTGAATAAGCTCGCCCGCCTGCGGCCCAACGATAGAGGCCCCGACGGGGCGGCCTTTCACCACCATGACCTTGACCAAACCGGTGGTCTTGGCTTCCGCGATCGCGCGGTCATTGCCCGCAAATTCGGCGCGCACGACATCAAAGCCGGCGCCGTATTTCGCGCGGGCCTCCGCTTCGGTCAGGCCGACCTGGGCCAGCTCGGGGTCCGTGTACGTCGCCCAGGGGATATGATCGGTGCGCTGTTTGGCCGGCAGACCCAACAGGGCCGAACGAATGACAATGCCCGCGTGATAGCCCGCCACATGGGTAAATTGCAGACCACCGGCCGCGTCACCCACCGCATAGACCCGCTTGTTGGTCACCGATTTCAGATCAGGCCCGACCTTCACCGCCCGGTCATGGGCGACACCGCCTGCGGCCAGGTCCAGCTTGTCGATGTTCACCTTGCGGCCCACCGCCATCAGGATGTGGCTGCCGTCGATCACCCGGCCATCTGCCAGATCGACGCGCACCTCACCTGCTGTGCCTGACAGTTTTTCCGCCCCCTGACCTTCGATGATCTCCACGCCTTCGGCGCGCAGGTTGTCCAGAACAATCGCGGCCATCTCAGGGTCGTCCTTGCCCATGGCTTTGGCGGCCTCGATCACCGTGACGCGTGAGCCAAGCCGCACATGGGCCTGCGCCATTTCCATCCCGATGGGCCCGCCACCAATGATGATCAAATGCTCGGGCCGCTCGCGCAGATCAAAGATGTCCTCATTGGTGTAATACGGCGTGTCCTCCACCCCCGGGATCGGCGGCACGAACGGCCCTGACCCCGTGGCGATGACGATCCGGCGCGCTTCGATCACATGGTCCCCGGCCTGCACCTCAGTCTTGGAGATGAACTTGCCGAACTCCCGGATCACCCGGACACCAAAGCCTTCGAACCGTTCCTGGCTGTCATGGGGTTCAATCGTCGCGATCACCTTGTGGACGTGGTCCTTGGCCGAGGCATAATCGACCTGAGGCATCACCGGGGCCACGCCCAGTTTTTCGCCGGTTTTCATCGCATGGGCCTGTTTGCCGGCCGCGATCAGCGCCTTCGAAGGGACACAGCCGAAGTTCAGGCAGTCACCCCCCATCTTGTGGCCTTCCAGCATCACCACCGATGCGCCCATCTGGGCGGCCCCTGCGGCAATGGACAATCCGCCCGACCCTGCGCCGATGATCAAAAGGTCTGTCTTAATCCGTTCCACGGTGGTCGCTCCTTCGGTGTTCAACTGGCTTTGGTCCATGGATCACGCACCTTTTTTGCCGGTGAGGGCTTTGATGATGATCGGCAGGGCCGCCAGGGCCGCCAACCCAAGGATCGGCAGCAGGATGTGGGGCTCAAAGATGATGCCAAGGTTTGGGGTCTCGCCGCGGGCAAAAACCTCGCCCAGACCCGCCCCGACCGAGGTATAGACGACCGTCCCGGGGATGATGCCCAGAAAGGTCGAGATGACAAAGCGGTGCAACGGGACCTCCAGAAACGATGGGATCAGGTTGGCCAGAAAGAACGGCACCGCCGGCACCAGCCGGATCAGAAACAGCATCGACCACTGGTTTTCATCGATCCCGTCTTTGATCTTTTTGACCGCCCCGTCCGACCCTTCAAGCTTCGCCCCCAGCTTTTCGCCAAAGCCCCAGCGGGCGGCCAGAAAGATCGCCGTGGCCCCGATGGTGGCGGCGGCCACGTTGAACAAGGCACCCGGGAAGGTCGCAAACAAGAACCCGCCCGTCAGCGTGGCAATCGACGCGCCGGGCAATGAAAACGCCACGATCACGATGTAGGCGGCGATAAATGCCCCGACCGTCAGAAGGTAATTGGCATCGCGGAAGGCAATCAGCGCCTCGCGGTTGGCCGCCAGCGCATCAAACGACAGGTAGTCCTTCAGGGTGAAGGCGCCCACGACCGCGACCACAAGGATAGCAATCAGGGGCAGCCGCTTCAAAAGCGCGCTCTTTTCGGGGCTGTTTCCGCCAGCTTCGGTCATGTCAGTCATCGGTCCCTCGTGGGTTCATGTGTCTTCTTGCCAGAACATCGGCACCGATGTGGGGCGAAAACAGGCCGCTCACGGGCGCTTGATGGCCCCTGTCACTTTCCGTGAGGATCAGGCCCGTTCCGTTTCGCCTCTGTAACAATTGACCCCGTATTCGCGTGGCTTTGTTGCAATTTCCCCTGTCGCCCACGTTGACAGGCCCCATCACCCTGACTAGAAGACGGCCTTCTGATCAACGCCGGGCGACCGGCCAACCACGGAGCGAGCCCATGAAGCGGACGTTTCAGCCTTCGAACCTTGTGCGCAAGCGCCGTCACGGCTTTCGCGCGCGTATGGCAACCAAAGCCGGCCGGAAAATCCTGAACGCACGTCGCGTGCGGGGCCGGAAGTCGCTCAGCGCGTAAGATGTCCGGGCCACCGGTGCTGACGCCGGGCCCTGTCTTGCGCCTCGGCGGTCTGCAAAAGCGCAAAGATTTTCTGTCTGTGAATTCAGGACGCCGGGCCGCAACGCCCGGCTTTGTCCTTTTGGGCCGGCACCGGGGCGATGATGCGCCCGCCCGGGTCGGGTTCACATGTTCCAAAAAGGTTGGCAATGCGGTCGCGCGCAATCGTGCCAAGCGGCGGCTGCGGGCCCTGGCGGCCGAAGTGCTCGCCCCAGTGGCGCAGCCCGGCTGGGATTACGTGCTGATCGGGCGGCGCGATGTGACCGCCAGCCGCGCCTATAGCGATCTGGCCGCCGATCTGGCCCGGGCCGCCGCCAAGATCCACGGGCCATGACCCCGCTGGCCTGGGTGATCTCGCTGCCCGTGCGCGCCTACCGGCTGGTCTTAAGCCCCTGGGTGGGGATGTCGTGCCGGTATCACCCGACCTGCTCGGCCTATGCATTGGAAGCGCTGGAAAAGCACGGCGGGCTCAAAGGCACCTGGCTGGCCGCCCGGCGCATCGCCCGGTGCCACCCCTGGGGCGGGTCGGGCGTCGATAACGTGCCGGACCGCAAACCGTAGACCCGGCAGTTTGCCGCGCAATTTACACGAAAACCACTTCACACTTTTCGGATCGCGTATCCTTTCATCGCCGCGCAATCTACCCGAAAACCGCTTCACACTTTTCGGATCGCGCGGGTCCTTTCATCGCCGCGCAATTTACCCGAAAACCGCTTCACACTTTTCGGATCGCGCGGGTCCCACCAGGCCATTTGAACCACGCCTTTTTGTACCCGTTCACCACCCAATCAAGGGGCGTGTACTTTATAATCGCGTAATACCCCGCCGCCGAGATCGCGAAACTCAGCACAATCGTGGCCGGGATCGCAATGATCTGCGGCACCCCCAGCGCCAGCAGGCCAATCCCCACAAAGACCGATGGGAAGATGTGCAGCAAGTATATCGGATAAGACAGCTCGATCAGCCAATTGACCCGGGACGACCGGGTTGGCAACACCCGGTGCGCCAGCCCCGTGGCCCCAAGCACCCACAACAGCGACGACACCGCGCCAACCCCCGGCACCCCGCTCCAATGGCTCACCAAAGTCACCAGCCCAAGCCCCAGCGCGGCCACGATCACCCAGAACCGGGCGAGGTCACCCAGTACCGCGCGATGGTGATAAAGGGCCGCCCCCAGCGCAAACCAGGCACTGTAATAGGCAAAGGGGGCAAGGGCGAAATCCCCCAGCTGCTCAGGCAGCGGGACGAAGAAATCAGGACCCGTAGCGGCAATGCTCAACGGGATCAGCGCGACAAGATAGACCGGCCAGGTCCAAATCCGCCGCGCAGGGACGGCAAGACCTCCAAGCGGTGCCCCCAGCCGCCACAACAAGGTCGCCGCCAAACACATCGGCAATAGATAATAGAGAAACCAAAGATGCATCAGCGTCGCATCCAGACGCCCATCCAGCATGTCGTAAGGCACCATGAAGATCAGCAACGCCAGGCCGAGCCGCACCAGCCGGTCCCGGGCAAAGGCGCCCGCCCCGCGACGTTCAAGCACCAACAGCGCGAAGAACCCTGCCAGCAGAAAGAACACCGGCATCCGCCATTGATGGATCCATCCGCCAATCGGCATAGCCCAGGTTTCGATCTGTTGCACATCCACGATGCCGAAATCGGTCTGTATATCGGTGAAGAAGTAGACCAGAGGCGCATGGATCACGAGGCCCAGCAGCATCGCAACCGCGCGGAGCAGGTCCAGCCCGTGGTAACGCTCCGGTATTGTGGCCGGGTCCGGCATGGGACCTCCCCTTGGCATGACCTCTTGCAAGGCCCGCCTCAGCACCCCCACAAGCGGACCTAGAGTTTTTCAAACGTGATGATAACCTCGCCGATGGGGACCCCGAAACGGCGCATATAGGCGCGGTTCAGCAAACGGTCCTCGGACAACAGCCACATCCAGTCGTCAAAGCTTGCACGCAGCGTGTCCACACTTCCGTCGGCGGCAGGGATCGGCAGGTCGATCGTATAGGCCCAATTGAAGGTGTCGCCGCGTTCTTCGCCCGTGGCCGTCCCGATCACGCCCGGCGCGGTGCCGGTCCAGCTGTCGGGGCCGGTTTTGGTCAGCGTCCAGATCCGCTGCTCGGTGGCGCCATCTTCATAGGTGAAGTCTTCGACCAGGCGCAGCCGCTCTCCGTTCCAGTCGCCGGTGACCTCCACCTCGAACCGGCGGCGCACCGTCCCGAACAGATCCTGGAATTGCCCATAGGCAATCAGCTTGCCGTCAAAGAACTCTTCGAGATCCAGCTTTTTGTCCGACAGCTTGGGATCATCCAGCGATGGCGTCCCGCAGGCGGCCAAAACCGCGAAAGATAGAATGTACAAAATGCGCATAGCGCTCCCCGCTTTTACTACATTACGTACAAAACCCCCCGTTGGATGAGACTAGGCAGCCGCCACAGCCTCTGGCATACCCACCCCCATGCTCGATGAGGCCGACGATATTCACCCGCTTTTTGCCGGTGCACCCAAAACGACTGAGTTCCGTAAGCTCAGAAAACGCATCGTGCGAAATGTGCGCGACGCGATTGACCAATACGGCATGATCGAACGCGACACACGCTGGCTGGTGTGCCTGTCGGGCGGCAAGGACAGCTACACGCTTCTGGCGGTGCTTTATGAGCTGAAATGGCGCGGGCTTTTGCCGGTCGATCTGCTGGCGTGCAACCTCGACCAGGGTCAGCCGGGGTTTCCCGCCACCGTTCTCCCTGAATTCCTTGAGAAAATGGGCATCTCCCACCGGATCGAATACCAGGACACCTATAGCGTGGTGGTCGACAAGGTGCCGGCGGGCCGGACCTATTGCGCGCTGTGTTCGCGGCTCCGGCGCGGGCATCTTTACCGAATCGCCCGCGAGGAAGGCTGCTCGGCGGTCGTTCTTGGCCATCACCGCGACGATATTTTAGAGACATTTTTCATGAACCTTTTTCACGGCGGGCGGCTTGCGACCATGCCGCCGAAGCTGGTGAACGAACAAGGCGATGTCTTTGTCTACCGTCCGCTGGCGCATGTCTCCGAAGACGATTGCGACCGATTTGCCCGGGCGATGCGCTATCCGATCATCCCCTGCGACCTGTGTGGCAGCCAAGACGGGCTACAGCGCCAACAGGTCAAGGCGATCCTTGATGGCTGGGAAATGAACGCTCCGGGGCGCCGGCAAGTGATGTTCCGGGCGCTGATGAATGCGCGGCCGTCGCACCTTCTTGACCCCAAGCTTTTTGACTTTGCGGGGCTTTTGCGTGCCACGGACGGGGAAAAAACTGGGGATCGTTAACCGCTGAAAGAGGGTTGTTGCGTATAGCGGTGGGTATGAGACAGACCGCCCAAAGCACGCCCCGCACCCGCACCTTGCCAATGTTTCGGTCCGCAACGGTCATCGATGGGCTGCAAAGTCCTTGGGCGATCGCCCTGGTGCCGACGATGTGTCTGGCTGCCTACATCGGGTTCGGGCGGGTTGGACTTATCATCGTGGCCGTTGTCTTGCCGATCGTGCTGCTGGCGACCCGGCAGATCTGGACGAGGCGGCGCGCAAAACTCAACTCCAGCGATCCGGTCACCGGTTTGGGCCGACGCGACAGCCTGATCCAGCGGCTCGACGATGCCCGCGGCAACGATGCGGACAACCGGCGCAACATGGCCTGTTTTGCCCTTGGTTTTGAGGAGTTTGAAACGTTGAGCGCGCGCTACGGCGACAATGCCACGCGCAATATCCTTGTCGAAGCGGCCGACCGCCTTCGCAAAGCGACCCGGGAATGGGACGCGGTCGTCCGGCTTGACGGGCCGCGGTTCTGTGTTGGCTTGACGCAGTTGCACCGGGTGGACCTTGAGATGGCGATTGAAATTGCCAGCAGGTTCCAAAACGCGCTTTCAGAGCCCTTCCAGATCGACGGTCTCAAGGTTTATCCCACATGCAGCGTCGGAATTTGTCTGCCACCTGTTGCCCCGTCGCTTACGGCCGAAGGTCTGATTTCGGGGGCCGAGCGCGCCCTTGATGAAGCCCTTGCGATCACTGGCGGTGCCATCCGGCGGTATTCTCAGGGGATGCTCAAGAAAGACCGCGACCACGGGGTGCTGCGGGCCGAGGCCCTGAACGCGCTGACCGACGGGCGCATCACGCCGTGGTTCCAACCTCAGGTCTCGACCGACACCGGCCTTGTGACGGGGATGGAAGTGCTTGCGCGTTGGGACGACCCGGACCGGGGCTTGATTTCGCCTGGCGACTTCCTGCCAGTCCTTGAAACGGAAGGACTTCTGGTCCGCCTTGGCGAGGTGATTTTGAACGGGGCTTTGTCTGCCCTGAAAGCCTGCGATGAAGCCAGGCTTGTTGTGCCGTCGGTCGGAATAAACGTGACCGAAGCCGAACTGCGAGATCCCACATTCAGCAATCGCGTACGCTGGGAACTTGATCGCCATGAGGTTGATCCGGCCCGCCTGACGATTGAGGTGCTGGAAACCGTAACGAGCGACGGCGCCGATGACATGGTGTCACGCAACCTTGCCGCATTGGTGCGCCTAGGCTGCAAGATTGATCTTGATGACTTCGGGACAGGCAATGCATCCTTGTCGTCGCTGCGGCGCTTTGAAGTCCATCGGTTGAAAATTGACCGCAGCTATATCTCCAATGTGGATTCCGATCCGTCCCAGCAAGCAATGGTTGCCGCGATTGTGACGATGGCCGAGCAACTCAAACTTGAAACGCTCGCCGAGGGGGTCGAAACCGTGGGCGAGCACGCCATGGTGGCGCAACTTGGGTGTCTGCATGTCCAGGGTTATGTCGTGGCGCGTCCAATGCCGTTTGACGCTTTGTCCAGCTGGATCCACGCACATAGGCAGCAAGCAGGGCCGATGGCCCTGCCGGGATTTGCCTCACATGCGAGCGAAGACAAAGATCGCAACACAGGCGATGGTAAAACCGCTTGACGTTTGGGCCCCTGCCCGGTTGAACCATCGCGACCCAACAGCGATGCGATGTTACCGATATGGACGATCAGAACCGGAATCTCCTGCTGGCCACAGCCCTGAGTTTTCTGGTCATCATGATTTGGTTCGTGCTGTTCCCACCCGAAGAGCCCGCCCCCGTGACCGACCCGGCCGTTGCCACGGACACTCAGCCCGCGCTGCCGCCGGCGACCGCAACACAAGGGGCACAGCCCGGTGCGGATCCCGCTGAAAGTGGAGGCCTCGCGACCGAGGCCTTGCCCGAAGAGACCCCGCGGGCCGACATCGAATCGCCGCGGCTGACCGGCACAATCTCCCTGACAGGTGGGCGGCTCGATGACTTGTCGCTGAAGGATTACCGCGAAACGCTCGATCCGGAAGCCGATGTGGTCCACCTGCTCAACCCGCTGGGTCAAGCGGGCGCCTACTACGCGCTTTACGGTTGGGTCCCCGGCGGGGCGCTGGATTTTGAAGATGTGCCCGGCAACGACACCCCCTGGCAGATTGTTGAAGGCAGCCAACTCACGCCGGCCACGCCGCTTGTTCTGGGCTGGACCAGTGACGCGGGATTGACCTTCGAACGCCGCATTGAAATCGACGATGACTTTCTGTTCAGCGTCACGCAAACCGTGACCAACACCTCCGACGCCGCGGTGCGACTTGCGCCTTACGGCGTGATCGCGCGCAACGGCCTGCCAGATGATCTGAAAGGCTTTTTCATCCTGCATGAAGGGGCCATCGGCAAGTTCGACGGCGAGTTGTCGGAAACCACCTACAGCGATATGACCGATCTGGGCGCTGACCCCCTTTGGGGACCCTCTGCGGAAGTCATCGACGTGGCCGAAAACGGCTGGGTCGGCATCACCGATCACTACTGGATGACCGCACTGATCCCCGAACCAGGCAATCCTTTCACCGCCGTCAAACGCTACTTCGCCGCCGAGGATGCCTACCGCACCGAAATCCGAATGCCCACGGTCGAGGTCGCGCCAGGGGCCAGCGCCAGTACCACCACGCATCTGTTCGCGGGCGCCAAGGAATGGGAAGCGATCCGGGGCTATGAAGACAGCCTCGGCGTAGAACGCTTCGTCGATTCCATCGATTGGGGTTGGTTCTACTTCCTGACCAAGCCGATCTTTCAGCTTCTGCACTGGCTCAACGGCCTGATCGGCAACATGGGCTGGGCCATCATCGCACTGACCGTCATCATCAAGGTGGTCCTGTTCCCGCTGGCTTACAAATCCTACGCCTCGATGGCGAAAATGCGCGAACTTCAACCCGAGATGGAGAAGATCAAGGAACGCGCCGGCGAAGACCGCCAGAAGCTTCAGGCCGAAATCATGGAGCTTTATAAGAAGGAAAAGGTGAACCCCGCCTCAGGGTGTTTGCCGATCATTCTGCAGATTCCGATCTTCTTTTCGCTTTATAAGGTCATTTTCGTCACGCTCGAGCTGCGCCATGCGCCCTGGATCGGCTGGATCAAGGATTTGTCCGCGCCCGACCCGTCGTCAATCTTCAACCTGTGGGGCGTGCTGCCTTACGCCCCGCCTGAGCCCGGCTCGATCCTGGCGCTGATCTTCATCGGCATCCTGCCTCTGGGCCTGGGCGTGTCGATGTGGTTGCAGCAAAAACTGAACCCCGCACCGACCGATGCGATGCAGGCGCAGATCTTTGCCTGGCTGCCCTGGGTGTTCATGTTCATGCTGGGGTCCTTCGCCAGCGGCCTGGTGATCTACTGGATCGCCAACAACGTGATCACCTTTTGCCAGCAATATCTGATCATGCGCAGCCATGGGTACAAACCGGATCTGTTTGGCAACATCCTCGGCAGTTTCCGCCGAAAACCGGCCGGCGACGGCGACCCGCCCGCCAAGAAATGACGCTCGCGCTTGCCCAGATATGGCGTCATCCGCTGAAAGCCATCGGGCGCGAAGAGCTCACGGAAGTGGACCTGACGGCCGGGGCCTGGCTGCCGTTTGACCGGCTCTGGGCGGTCGCGCACGATCGCGCCAAACTGTCGACAGGTTGGGCCAAGAAGGCCAATTTCCTGCGCGGCGTCACCGAACCTGCGCTGATGGCGGCCACCGCCCAACTCGGGGCCGACGGCGACACGCTGACCCTTGATCATCCGCAAGCAGGCCAGATCAAACTGCGCCCGGATGACGAAACCGATTGGCCCTTGCTGGAAGACTGGTTGGCACGCATCTGGCCTGCGGATCGGCCCGCGCCCACAGGCATTTACCGCGCCGACAACACCCATCTGACGGATGTCGAAGGTGCTTGGCTGTCCATCCACACGCTGGCCAGCCATGCTGCGGTCGAAACCGCCTTGGGGCGCGATCTGTCGATCCACCGCTGGCGCGGCAACCTGTGGCTCAGCGATGCCGAGGCCTGGGCCGAGAAAGGCTGGGTTGGTCGGACCCTTCAGATCGGGACCGCGATGCTTGAAATAAAGGTCGAGATCACGCGTTGCAAAGCGACCATGGCCAACCCGACAACCGGCACGCGCGATGCCGACACGCTGGGTGCGCTGCAAGGCTTCGGGCATCAGGAATTCGGCGTCTACGCCGAGGTTGTCGAAAGCGGCACGATCGCTTTGGGCGATACCGCGACGCTTGTCTGATGGCGCTGCCGTTCCCCCTTGCCCAGACTACAGACGCCCAGCGCGAGGCGGGCAGGTTGCTGTTTGCCGCCCCATCCGAATTCGTCAAAGGCGTTGTGGCGATGGATGGCATGCCGCCCGACAACAGGGTCGAGGTGTGCTTTGCCGGGCGGTCCAACGTCGGCAAATCCACCCTGATCAACGCGCTCACCGGCCACAAGGCGCTGGCGCGGGCGTCCAACACGCCGGGCCGGACGCAAGAGATCAACTTTTTCACCCAGGGCGACACGCACTACCTTGTCGATCTGCCAGGCTACGGTTTTGCCAATGCGCCTTTGGATGTGGTCGCGACCTGGCAAGCGCTGCTGAAAGCCTATCTGGCGGGCCGCGCAACCTTGCGGCGCGCCTTTGTGCTGATCGATGCACGCCACGGGGTGAAGCCAGTCGATGAAGAGATCATGGCGCTGCTCGATACCGCCGCGGTGACCTTTCAGGCGGTGATGACCAAGGCGGACAAGCCGAAAAAGGGCGGGCTTGAGCGCGCGATTGACCAGACGCGCAGCAAGCTTCGGGCCCACCCCGCAGCCTATCCCGAAATCCTTGTGACATCGTCAGAAGAAAAGACCGGGATCGAAGACCTGCGCGCGATCATCGCCGACCTGGGCTAGGCGGCGGCGGCGGCACCGGCTTGAACCGGGCCCCCGCGCCGTCTAGAGGGGGGCGCGAGAGGCCCTTATGAAACCAAGAGATATGAACCGAGACTGGATCGCCACCGCCCGGACCCTGTCCGAGGCTCTGCCCTATCTGCAGCGCTACGACGGCGCCACCGTGGTCATCAAGTTTGGCGGCCACGCGATGGGCGACGCCGACGCTATGGCCGATTTTGCACGCGATGTGGTGCTGATGCGCCAGGTCGGGGTGAACCCGGTGATTGTCCATGGTGGCGGGCCGATGATCAATGCCACGCTGGACCGGCTGGGCATCAAATCCGACTTCGTCAACGGGCGCCGCGTCACCGATGCGGCCACGGTCGAGGTCGTCGAGATGGTGCTGTCGGGCCGCGTGAACAAGGGCATAGTCCAGGCCATCAATGATCAGGGCGGGCGCGCGGTGGGCGTGTCGGGCAAGGACGCCAGCCTGATGATCTGCGACATGGCCGACCCCGCGATGGGCTTTGTCGGCACCCCGGTCGAGGTGAACCCGGACTATCTAACCAGCCTTGCCAAGGATGAAATCATCCCCGTGATCGCCCCCATCGGCATGGGCCGCGCGGGCGAGACCTTCAACGTCAATGGCGACACCGCGGCAGGCGCGATTGCCGCCGCGCTGACCGCAGACCGCCTGCTTTTGTTGACCGACGTGCCGGGTGTGAAAAATGCCGCGGGCGATGTGGTCACCGAACTGACCCCCGACCAGTGCCACGCGATGATCAAGGACGGCACCGTCGCGGGCGGGATGATCCCCAAGGTCGAAACCGCGCTGACCGCCATCGACGGCGGCGTGCGGGCGGTTGTTATCCTGGACGGGCGCGCGCCCAACGCCTGCCTGCTGGAACTTTATACCGAACACGGCGCGGGCAGCCTGATCCGCGCGCCCCAATGACACACGATCAGATCGAAGCGATGGCGCGCGAGGTCGCATTGTCGGTGTTCGGTCTGGTGTCCTGCGACGGCGATCCGTCGACCCCTGAAGGGACCAAATCACTTGTCCTTTTGGGACCGGGCGAGCCTGGGTTTTGGGACCATGTCACGGGCGCGCCAGAATTCACCGACGGCGCGGCGGACCCGCTCGACCGCTGGTCGACCCGTGTGGTCAAAGCGCTTTCCGACCGGCTTGGGGGCACCGCGATCTTTCCCTTCGGCGGGCCGCCCTATGCGCCGTTTCAACGCTGGGCGACAGACAGCGGGCGCGCCTGGCCCAGCCCGGTGGGGCTTTTGGTGCATGATACGGCCGGGCTTTGGGTCAGCTACCGGGGCGCCATTGCGCTGCCCTTTGGCGTAGCGACCCCGACACAGCCCGCCAAGCCCTGCAACACCTGTGCTGCGAAACCCTGCGTGACCGCCTGCCCCGTCGGTGCGCTAACGGGTGATGGATACGACCTACCCCGATGCCACGCCCACCTTGATGGCGCGGGATCGGCCACCTGCATGGCACAGGGCTGTCAGGTGCGCGCGGCTTGCCCGGCGGGGGCAAGTTACGGCAGAGTGGACGCACAATCGGCTTTCCACATGGCGCAGTTTCACCGATGAGCCTGACCCTGATCCTTATGCGACACGCGAAATCCGCTTGGGATGACCCCACGCAGGAGGATTTCGACCGTCCGCTCAACGGGCGGGGCCGCCAGTCGGCAAAAGCGATTGGGGACTGGCTTGTGGGCCAGGGCTATCTGCCCGACGAGGTGATCGTATCGGCCGCGCGCCGCACGGTGGAAACATGGTCGCGGATGGTCAAGGGCTTTCCCCAGACAACGGCCATGCAATCGAACCCCGCGCTTTATCTTGCCAGTGCCGATACGATCCTTGGCGTGGTCAAAACCGCCCAAGTGCCAACCATTATGGTGATCGCCCATAATCCGGGGATCGGTCAGTTCGCACGCGACATCACCAAGACGCCCGCGCGCCATCCGAAGTTTCAGCAATATCCCACCGGGGCCACAACGGTCATCACCTTTGACGCCGAAACCTGGGATGCGATCACATGGCGCAGCGGCCAGGTCGCCGACTTCGCTGTGCCCCGCGAATTGCTGGGCTGACGCTTTGGGCTAGTGCCCCAGGATCTGGCTGAGGAACAGCTTGGTGCGGTCGGATTTCGGGTTGTTGAAGAATTCTTCTGGTTCGTTCTGTTCCACGATCTGTCCGGCATCCATGAAAATCACCCGGTTGGCGACCTTGCGGGCAAAGCCCATCTCATGGGTCACGCACAGCATGGTCATGCCCTCGTGGGCGAGTTCAATCATCGTGTCGAGAACTTCGGCGATCATCTCAGGGTCAAGCGCCGAGGTCGGTTCGTCAAACAGCATGATCCGGGGGCGCATGCACAGGCTGCGCGCGATGGCCACACGCTGCTGCTGACCGCCTGAAAGCTGGCCGGGGTATTTGCCGGCCTGATCGGGGATCTTTACCTTTTCAAGGAAGTGCATCGCCGTCTCTTCGGCTTCCTTCTTGGGTGTTTTGCGCACCCAGATCGGCGCCAGCGTGCAATTTTCCAGGATCGTCAGATGCGGGAACAAGTTGAAATGCTGAAAGCACATGCCAACTTCCGACCGGATCGTGTCGATGTTCTTGATGTCTGACGACAATTCGGTGCCATCCACGATGATCTGACCCTGCTGGTGTTCTTCCAGCGCGTTCAGGCAGCGGATCAGCGTCGATTTGCCGGACCCCGATGGGCCCGCGATCACGATGCGCTCGCCCCGATAGACCGTCAGGTCAATGTCGCGCAGCACGTGGAATTGCCCGTACCACTTGTTCAGCCCCTTGATCTGGACTGCGACCTCGGATGACACGTTCAGCTTGGAACGGTCGACCTCTAATTCAGCGGCAATGTCTGTCATGGATCGGCTCCTATTTGTGACCGGTCTGAAGGCGGCGCTCCAGATACATCGAATAGCGGGACATCGCGAAACAGAACACGAAGAAGACAAAGGCGATGAAGCCGTAAAGCTCCCACACGATGCCGTTCCAGTTCGAATCCGCACGGATGGTGTCAGCGATCCCCAAGGGGTCGTTCGGGAACACGATCGACACCAGCACGGTGTCTTTGAAGACCGAAATGAAGTTCGACACGATCCCAGGGATGGCGATTTTCAGGGCTTGCGGCAGGATGATCAGCCGCTGCGCCATTCCGTAG
Source organism: Pseudomonadota bacterium (assembly GCA_038530285.1). Lineage (GTDB taxonomy): Bacteria > Pseudomonadota > Alphaproteobacteria > Rhodobacterales > Rhodobacteraceae > JASJAR01. The sequence continues at coordinate 35,685 of JBCBCY010000019.1, read as the reverse complement.
TTCAGCCCCAGGCTGTCGGCGGCTTCATACTGGCCCTTTGGCACAGCAGCCAAACCCGCGCGGATCACTTCCGCGATATAGGCCGCGGTGAACAACGTCACCAGGATCATGATCGCCAAGATCGGGTCCACATCCGTCCCCGACGGCAGGAAGTAGTTCAACAGCACCACGGCCACGAAGATCAGGGTGATCAGCGGCACACCCCGGATCGTTTCGATAAAGCCCGTCGACAGCTTGTTGACGATGAACATGTCCGACTGACGCCCCAGCGCCAGGGCAATGGCCAACGGCAGCGAGGCGACAATGGCCACCACCCCGATGGTGATCGCCAGGGCAAAGCCCGCCAGGTCGCGCGATTTGAACGCTTCAATCCCGATGGGCAGGGCCTCGGCCAAGGTGCTTGCGATCGGGCCCGACAGGACGATCCACCAGACGGCGGCGGCCAGAACGCTGCCCGTGACGGCAATGACCGTCGAAAAGGCGCTGCCTGCCGAAACGCGGTCCAGGACCCGGTAGGCGACATAGCCCACAACAAAACCCAAAGCGGCCATGACATAGGGCCAGATGGTCCCGCCCCAGATCAGGAATGGATATATGAACAAGGTCGCAACCGTGACGTAAAACAGCCAGCGCGGTGCATTGGGCACAAGGACCGGCACCGCTGCGACGCCAATCAGGATCCACCCCAGTATGGGGCGCCAGTATTGATCGGCCGAGTAGAACCCGAAGATCACCTGATCCCAGCGGTCGGCGATCACTGCCCAGCAGGCGTATTCCACCCCGTCGCCGTAGCGGGCGGCGAAGATCTCGCGGCATTCATCAAGCGAACTTGCGTTCCAGACGCCAAGGAAGATCCAAGGGATCAGTCCCGACAGCGCGTAGTAAGCGATCAAGATCGACACCAGCGTCAGGATCGCGTTGACCGGCGACGAGAACAGGTTGTCTCTGAGCCACTTCATGGGCCCCACGGCGGAGGATGGCGCCTCTTTGGGGTCGACCATTTCCGTGCGGACGAATGCAGCTGTGTCCATCTTACCGCTCCACCAGTTTGACGCGTTCATTGTACCAGTTCATCACGCCCGAGATGGACAGTGAGATGGTCAGGTAGATCGCCATGAGAAGCAGAATCGTCTCCATCTCGCGCCCTGTTTGGTTCAGCGTCGTGGTGCCCAGGGTGGCCACCAGGTCGGCATAGCCAATCGCCACGGCCAGCGACGAGTTCTTCGTGAGGTTCAGATATTGCGAGATCAGCTGCGGGATGATCACCCGCAAAGCCTGGGGCAGGATGACAAGCGTCATGATCCGGTTGGGCCTTATGCCCAGGGCGGCGGCGGCTTCGGTCTGGCCCTTTGACACCGCCATGATGCCGGACCGCACGATTTCGACGATATAGGTGCCGGTATAAAGCGACAGGCCCAGCCACAGGCCGATCAGGGGCGCGGACATCGTGATGCCGCCCGAAAAGTTAAACCCGCGCAGTTCCGGCTTTTCCAACGTGAAGCCCAGCGCGATCAACACAGCGATCAGCGGCAAAAACAGCATCGCCATATTTGGCCAGAAGGTGCCTGGGCGCACGCCGGTTTCAATCTGCAGACGGGTGGCGCGCGCATTGTTCCAGCGGATCGCAAAAATGCCGCCAACCAGCAGCGCCACGATCACGATGAAATTCAGGCTGATCGACATAAAACCCAGGTTCAGGCTGCCGAGGCCCCGGGTGAGTTCAGCGGCCGGGATGTAGAAGCCGCGGTTGGTCAGGGCCACCGAATCCCACAGCACCATCGTGGCGGCCGGGTCCTCACCGCGAAACTCGCGCGGCTGCGGAAACAGCGTGATAACCGTCAGCATGCAGGCGATGATCCACAAAAGCACAGGCACGTTGCGGAAAATTTCGACGTAAAGCGTGACGATGCGCGCGATCAGCCAGTTGTTCGACAGGCGCAAGACGCCACCGATCAAGCCGATGAGTGTCGCCGTGATACAGCCCATGACGGCGACCAGTAGCGTGTTCAGAAGCCCCACCATCGTGGCGCGGAAGTGGGTATCGGTCGCCTCATAGGCGATCAGACGCTGCGGAATATCATAGCCCGCGGTTTGCCACAAAAAGTCAAAGCGGATGGGTTTGCCAAGTTCGGCCAGGTTGATCGCGGCATTCCGGGCGAGCCAGAAAAACCCGCAAAGCACCAAAAGGAGCACAACGATCTGTATCGTCATTGATCGATAGCGCCGATCCTGCAGAAGCATCCTGAGTTGGAAGCGCTCCTGCGGCGGCAAGGTGGCGTGCGACATCCTACCCTCCTGGTGGCCAGTTTTTGGATTGTTGTCCGGTCCGTATCCCCACACGAACCGATCCCCTCAAAAAGTTGGGGGCGCCCGAAGGCACCCCCAGAAGTCTTTACCGGAACGGAGGCGAGTACTGCAGGCCGCCGTTGGTATAAAGCGCGTTCAATCCGCGTGCGAGGCCGATCGGCGTACTCTCACCGATGTTACGCTCGAAGATTTCGCCGTAGTTGCCCACAGCGGCGATCGCGCGCACGGCCCAGTCACTGTCGAGACCCAGCATCGCGCCAAGGTCACCTTCCGACCCCAGAAGGCGGTTGATCGATGGGTTGTCGGTGCCTTCGGCCAGTTCCATGACGTTGGTGGATGTCACGCCCAGCTCTTCAGCCGCGACCAGCGCGTTCTGGGTCCAGCGCACCAGATCTTCCCAGTCGTTGTCGCCGTGACGAACGGTTGGCCCAAGCGGCTCTTTCGACACGATTTCAGGAAGAATGATGTAGGCCGCCGGATCTGCCAGCGATGCCCGCACACCGGCCAGCGCTGATGCGTCAGTGGTGTAGACGTCACACGCGCCTTCTTCGAAGAGCGCCTTGGCTTCGGTCGTGCCACCCACGGGCAGCGGGTTGTAGGTCATCGAATTGACGCGGAAGTAGTCCGACAGGTTCAACTCGGTCGTGGTGCCGACCTCGATGCAGACGGTCGCGCCTTCCAGATCAAGTGCCGATGTCACGCCCAGTTCCTTGGGAACCATGAAGCCCTGACCATCGTAGTAGTTGATGCCCACAAACGATGTCTTCAGGTCGACGTCACGTGTGAAGGTCCAGGTCGTGGTGCGGTACAGCACGTCCGCCTGGCCAGCCGAAAGGGCGGTAAAGCGGTTGGCCGACGACAGTTCGACATAGTCAACAGCTTCGGTGTCGTCGAAGATTGCAGCGGCCATGGCCTTGCAGAAATCAACGTCGAAGCCTTCGTGCTTGCCTTCGGAATTGCGCGCCGAGAAGCCCAGCGTACCTTCGGTGACGCCGCACAGAACCGTGCCGCGTGCTTTTGTTTCTTCAAGCGTCTGGGCAGGCGCCATGCCTGCAGCAGCAATGGCCGCAACAGTCAGCGTGCCGAACAATGTGGTTTTTTTCATGTGTATCCTCATCCTGGTTATCGCCTCTGCCAAGGCAACGTCTCCCCTCATCCAGGGGATGATCTTTATTTGTGCGACGGCGTTTGCCCCTCGCAGGACGCCTTTGTGCGCAATTTTGTGACTAGTGGTCAAGACGTAGGCATTAAACCTCACGGGGCCAAATCACCGTTCACGTAAGGTAAATTTGCCAATCTGGCCTAGATTCAGGCAGGTTTTTTCGCGAGTGCCTGAAACGCAAGCGCGTGTAAAACTGCCTCTTTTTTGGTCGCGGCCAGCGATTCCGCTTCCTCGTCCGGGCCCCATTGTTCGATCTGCCAAGATTCGTCCAACCGGGCCGCCGCCCACAGCGTTTCCGCATCAATCCGGCCCGCCATGGCCGCCAGCCCGAGAATCAGTGACCCCGAAAGCGTCACCAGATCGTGGGCTGCCGCCAGATCATAGGGGTCAAGGTCATGCACCGCGCGCGCCAATCTGACCACCGCCTCGGCGGGTTGCGTCACAGGCATGACGCCGGCCGTTGTGACCAGTCGCGCGCCATAGGTGTCCGCCGCCCAATCAAGATGGGGATCCCAGGCTTCCGCCTGCCGGGCGACAAGGGCGTCGGGCTGTGTGGCCCGGTAACACAAAAGATCCGTCTCGGCGTAGTTGGCCAGCATATCGGCCACCGGCGTTGGGTTTACCATGATCTTGTCCAGCACGACATTCAGCGACCGGGTGACCGGCATGGATCCGGGATCGATGGTTTCGTCTTGCGCGCGCCACTCCTCGGCCACCGCTTCTGCCATGGCAGGCGTCGGTGCGATCAGGGCCGCCTTGGCCGGTGTGCGCAGGGGCCGGTCGTCCAGATAGACCGCCCAGCCTTCGCCTTCGGGGCGTGCCGTCACGTCCGTCCAGAATTTGCGGGGGGCCCAATCGCTCATAACGCGTGGCCCAGTAAAGCGCCCACGGCCGGGGCGACCTCATCAAAGGTACGCACGACCGCATTGGCCGCGGTACCGCGCAACCGCTCTTCGCTGTGATACCCCCAGGTGACGGCGATGGTGGCCACCCCGGCGGCGGCTCCCATGTCCATGTCAAACGTCGTGTCCCCGATCATCACCGCGCGACTGGCGGGCACACCTGCTTCGGCCAAAGCCGCTTCCAGCATGGCCGGATGGGGCTTTGACGGGTGCAGGTCCGAGGTTTGCAGAGTCACGAAATATCGCGACAGATCATGCGCCGCGATCAGATGGTCGAGGCCGCGGCGCGCCTTGCCAGTGGCCACACCCACAAGCAGCGGGTCGACCGCCATCAGCCGGTCAAGACAGGCTTTCGCCCCGGGATACATCGGCGATGGAGCATCGGTCCGGCGAAGGTCGACGAAATGCGCGCGGTAAGCCGCGGCCCAATCGGCGACAGCGGCGTCGGAAAGGTCAGGTTCCAGCTTTTGGATCGCCTGGGTCAGCGACAACCCGACAATCGACAAAAGCGCCCTGCGGTCCGGGGCCTGCCGGCCACCATCGCGGTACATGGCTTCAAGGGCGGCCGCGATATGGGCCTGACTGTCGATCAATGTGCCGTCGACATCAAAGACAACCAGCGACAGTTCGGTCATTCGACATCCTCAAACGGGTCAGCGGGCACATCGCCTGCGTCCCAGCCCAGCATATCCCAGGTTTTGGCCATATGATCGGGCAGCGGGGCGACCAGATTGACGCGGGCACCGGTCACGGGATGATCAAAAGCCAGCGACCGCGCATGAAGATGCAGTTTTTTCGACACCCCGCCGCCCAGCCCGGCCCCCCAGCCATCGCCCAGGTTTTCCTGCCCCGACCCGCCATATTTTCCGTCACCCACAATGGGATGGCCAATCTCGGCCATATGCGCGCGCAATTGGTGGGTGCGCCCGGTGATCGGGACAAGCGCGGCCCAGGACAGGCGCCCGCCCAGGTTCGACAGCACCGCATAATCGGTTGTCGCGCGTTTGGCATCGGGCGTGTCGGCCACCGCGTCGGGGTGAATACAGTGCATTTTCTCAGACGTCCGGCCCGCCTTGACCAGGCCAAACCGCACCGTACCCATCGAAGGTTTCGGGGTGCCAGCCACAGCAGCCCAGTAGATTTTACGCGCCTCGCGCGATTGAAACGCCTCGGCCAGTTTCGATGCGACCACGCGGGTTCGCGCCAAGAGCAACACGCCTGAGGTGTCCTTGTCGAGCCGGTGCACCAGGCGCGGCTTTTCGTCAAACCCAAAGCGCAGCGCTTCGGCCAGACCATCGACATGGCGGGTCTGTTTCGACCCCCCTTGGGTCGGCAACCCGGCTGGTTTGTTCAGGGCGATGATGTGATCGTCCCGCCAGATCACGGCCGCCTGGATCATCTTGGCATCGCCCGGATCGACATCCGTCGCGCGCGCGACCTTTGGTGCGGCCGCGTCGGGCAAGGGCGGGATGCGCACGTCCTGGCCTTCGGTGACCCGGGTCGCCGGTTTCGCCCGTGCACCATCGACGCGAAACTCGCCTTTCCGGCATCCCTTTTCGATCCGGCCCTGGGTCAGGTCCGGGAAACGCCGCTTCAACCAGCGGTCAAGGCGCTGGTCGCCTTCGCCCGAAGCCACCGTTACGGTTTGAACGCCGCTCATGTCCGATCGGCTGGGGCGCTGCCCCAGACCCCGGAGTATTTCTGCCAGGATGAAGACGTCACGGTGCACCTCGTATCAGGGTCAACCCAGCAAAGCAGGCGGTCAGGCTGAGGGCAACAGACGCAAGCACATAGACGCCAGCCGCCCCCATGCGGCCATCGCCTGCAAGGCGCATCACATCGAGTGAGAAACTGGAGAACGTCGTAAAACCCCCAAGGAGGCCGAACATCAAAAAGGCCATCGCACCGCCAGATTTGTCGACCTGGGACGCCCACAACAGACCGATCGCAAAGCTGCCGATCACGTTGACGGCCAGCGTGCCGAAGGGAAAGGCGACCGCCAGCCCCACCAGGAAGCGGGCGACAGATCCAAGGGCGCCTCCCAGCGCGACAAGAGCCAGCGTTTGCAACATGGGCGCTGTCATGGGCGCGGGCGCGAGGGCTGTCAACCGCGTGTCAGCTGCCGCGTTTGGTGCGCTGTTTTGCAAAGTACTCCAGCCGCTTTTTCAACTCGCGTTCGAACCCGCGTTCCGGCGGGGCATACAGCACCGGGCGCTTCATATCGTCGGGGAAATAATTTGCACCCGAAAACCCGTCTTCGGCATCGTGGTCATAGGCATAGCCGGCACCATAACCCTGATCCTTCATCAGGGCCGTCGGGGCATTGAGGATATGTTTCGGCGGCGGCTCGGACCCGCTGTCTTTGGCCAGCCGCCGCGCGGCCTTGTAGGCCACATAGACCCCGTTCGATTTCGGCGCCAACGCGAGGTAAACCAGCGCCTCGGCGATCGCCAATTCGCCTTCAGGCGAGCCCAGCCGTTCATAGGTTTCCCAGGCTGACAGACAGATCTGATTGGCCTGCGGATCGGCCAGCCCGATATCTTCGACCGCCATGCGCGTGATCCGGCGCGCCAGATATCGCGGGTCTTCGCCCCCTTCGAGCATGCGCGCATACCAATAAAGGGCCGCATCGGGGTCCGACCCGCGGACCGATTTGTGCAGCGCCGAAATCAGATTGTAATGGGCATCGCCCGATTTGTCGTATTGCGCCGCGCGCCGCTGCAACCGCCCCGCCAGAGCGGGCGTGTCAATCTTTTCGCCCAGCCCCCAGCCGGCGACCTGTTCGATCAGGTTCAACAGCGCGCGCCCGTCACCGTCCGCCATGTCCAACAGGCTTTCGCGCGCCGGACCTGTCAGCGGCAGGGCGCCAACCTCGGCTTCTGCGCGTTGGGCAATGCGTTCGAGGGCGGCCAGATCGAGCCGTTCCAGCACCATGACCTGGGCCCGCGACAACAGCGCCCGGTTCAATTCAAATGACGGGTTTTCCGTGGTCGCCCCCACCAGCAGGATCGTGCCGTTTTCCATGAACGGCAAAAATCCGTCCTGCTGGGCTTTGTTGAACCGGTGGATTTCGTCGACAAACAACAGCGTGCCCTGCCCGCCCGTGTGGAGCAGGCGCGCGGCTTCGAAGACCTTCTTCAGATCGCCAACGCCCGAGAAGATCGCCGAGATTTGGACAAAGGCCATGTCGGTTTCATCGGCCAAAAGTCGCGCGATGGTGGTCTTGCCCGTGCCCGGCGGTCCCCAGAAAATGATCGAGCCGAGCTGACCTGCGGCCAACATCGTGCCCAAGGGGCCATTGGGGCCCAACAGGTGATCCTGCCCAATCACGTACGCCAGCGCGGTCGGACGCAACCGGTCGGCCAAGGGCCGCGGGGCTGCATCCGACGTCGCCGGTTCAGTGTCGAATAGATCCGCCATAGACAGTCTCTATGGCGGTCTGTCTTTCATTGGAAGGGCTGCGGCACCTGCAAGCTCGCTTAGCGCGCAGACCCTTCCATCGCACCCGAAAAGAAGACCGCGTGCTAGTGCATCGATTGGGTGAAATCCATGGACACAACCTGGTTGTCGACGCCTTCGATTTCCATCACCGGACCCATGGCGGTCATGTTGACACCCACCCGCTTGGCCCACCGCGGCCAATTGGCATTCAGCAAGGTCAGGCAATGGCTTGCACCCAATTCACGGGCGGATTTTGCAAGCTCAAAGACCAACCGCGCATGGACGCGCCGGCGAATGTTGGCTGGCACCCGGTGCGAGACAAACAACCGTGAACTTTCCCAAACCGTCGGGGACACTGGTGCCTCTTCGTACAAAAGCGTGGACGGAATGGTGTCCAGCAATCCCCGCTGGGCGTCGCGGATCATGTAGCTGTAAATTCCACAATTTGTGGTTGTAGGGGTCAAGCGGTTGCCGGCAAGGACTTCGCCGAACTGATCGTGCACGACAACCCAGCGCGAAGCCGGGGTATCGTATTGGTCATACTCCATGCCGTCGGCTTCGGGCAGTGCCCAGTGGTTGTGCTGAATGAACAATTCATGGCGGGCCCGCAGCATGTTAGCAAAGAGTTCGCCGTGGTTGTGGATGTTCGAAAACGAAAGTGTGGTGGTTTGCATAACCATTCTCCGTGTTGAGGGTCATTGTGCACGAATCGCACACAATTCACTCTACCTAGAGGCGAATGTTTCCGCACATGCCGAACGCCGAAAACGCCGAATAAATCGGGGTCGGCTCAACAGAGCATCAATTTGCTTAAAGAAGGTTGTAGTCTTTGGCGCGTTGAATCGCTTCGGCGGTCGTGCGTGCCATCAATCGATCGCGCGCCGCTGACAGGCGCACCTTAAGCGCACTTTCCGAAATGCCGAGCATTGCAGCGGCGGCGGCATGGCGGTGCCCGTCGGCGATACAACTGAGCGCTTCGTGCTGGGCTTTGGTCAGGCGTGTGGTCGGTTCGACCATGCTGTGCAACCGCGCGACCAGTTCGGACATTTCGGCCATCTCTTCGTCTGTAAACTCGCGGTCCGATCGCGCGACCGAACACACAGACCGTGATAAAACGGGGCCTACAGAGACTGTCGCGCCGAATTTCAAACCGAATGTCTTGGCTTCCTCAAAGATGCGGAAAGGGTCCGGGATGCGCGGATTGCTCCAGCGCGTGGCACCGGTGCTGGCGAATGACCACGCGGTCATCGGATCGCGCAGAACATAGCCGTTTTCGGTATATTGCTTGATCCAGGCCTCATTGTACGTCTGGAAAAACATCAGCGGCGAGGTGAAGCGAATGTGAAGCGCCAGGAAGTATCCCGCCTCGGCATAGACATCCAGCTTGGCCAGCTCTTCATCGAAATGGCTTTTGTCGAACGACTTTGGTGCATTGCCTTTCGGACCCGGCTCTTCCCGGGGCATTTGCGGGTCATAGCCCGCCAAAAAGGCCTTGAACGGTTGCGTCACGAATCAATCCGATTTCAACTTGCAGTTTATCTGCGCCTGACATGTACCACGTATAGGAGCATTGGTAAAACCCAAGTTTCCTCACAATCTATAAATCTCTATCGCATTGAATTTAGTAAGTTTTTGATACATCACAGGGTATAGGTCGGGGGCAAGTGTCACGGCGTTATGAGATCAAACGTCTCAGTCCGGCCCCGAAAACCCGAGTCCAAAACCTATCCTTTTAGACAGCTTGCCCGAACTCAGATCAACCTTAAGGTGTATTCAAACAGAGAGAAGGTGGTGGGAACCCATGTCGAAAACCGATGCAGCCGAAGCCGCTCTGGCAACCCTTGAAGCCGGGGAACGATCGCTCGTTTTGTCATTCCTGTCGCTCAGTGAACGCAAGACCGACGGCACCGCAGTCATGGAAGAATTGGCCGAAGCAATTGCCTTGCGCGCGGCCTTTAGAGAGACGCCCAACTAAAAAAGCCGACCCAACGGATCGGCTTTTTCGTATTCATGTAACACAAAGACCTAGTCTTCGGCAGCGGCCTCAGCTTCGACCCGGGCGCGATCACCGGCACCCTTAGCATCGATATCGCGGTCAACAAGCTCGATGATGGCCATCGGCGCCATATCCCCGTAGCGGAAGCCCGCTTTCAGGACGCGCACATAGCCACCGGGGCGATCAGCGTAACGGGGGCCAAGAACGTCAAACAGCTTGGCGACATAGGCGTCCTGCTTCAGCCGAGACGCGGCCTGGCGGCGGGCGTGCAGGTCGCCGCGTTTTCCCAGCGTAATCAGCTTGTCGACAACGCGCTTAAGCTCTTTGGCTTTCGGCAGCGTGGTCTTGATCTGTTCATGTTCAATAAGCGAACCAGCCATGTTGGCGAACATGGCTTTGCGGTGCTCATGTGTCCGGTTCAGCCGGCGGTATCCGCGAGCGTGACGCATTTTCTTACTCCAATTTCGTGCCCTCTACGGGCTGTTTTGCTTTGTCCGGCGCCGGATGCGTGTCCAACACTCACCTTGGGGCGGGATGCCCAGGATGGGACGGCGGGGTCACCCCCGCCAATCCCGAAATCTCAGAACTGGTCTTCGAACTTCTTGGCCAGATCTTCGATGTTCTCAGGCGGCCATTCTTCGACATCCATGCCGAGGTGCAGCCCCATGCCCGAAAGCACTTCCTTGATTTCGTTCAGGGATTTCCGCCCGAAGTTCGGCGTCCGAAGCATTTCGGCCTCCGTCTTCTGGATTAAGTCCCCTATATATACGATGTTGTCATTCTTCAGGCAGTTCGCAGACCGCACCGAAAGCTCCAACTCGTCAACCTTCTTCAGCAGAAGCGGGTTGAACTCGAGCCCGTCGTCTTCGGTTTCGGTCCGGGCCGATTCCGGCTCGTCGAAGTTGACGAAGATCGACAGCTGGTCTTGCAGGATGCGTGCGGCATAGGCCACCGCATCATCGGGACTGATCGAGCCGTCGGTTTCCACCTTCAGTGTCAGCTTGTCATAGTCCAGAACTTGACCTTCGCGGGTCGGCTGTACGTCATAGCTGACCTTCTTGACCGGCGAATAGATCGCATCGACAGGCACCAGGCCGATGGGCGCGTCTTCGGGCCGGTTCTTGTCAGCGGCCACGTAGCCTTTGCCGGTGTTGACCGTCAGTTCAATGAACAGATCCGCCCCGTCATCAAGGTGGCAGATCACATGGTCCTTGTTCAAAACCTCGATGCCCGCGGTTTCAGTGATGTCACCGGCGGTGACCACCTGCGGGCCCTTGGCCGAAATCGACAGCCGCTTTGGCCCTTCGACTTCCATGCGGATCGCGACACCTTTGAGGTTCAAGATGATGTCGGTGACATCTTCGCGCACGCCTGCGACGGATGAAAACTCGTGCAGCACGTTGTCGATCTGAACGCTCGTGATGGCCGCACCCTGCAGCGAGCTCATCAGCACGCGGCGCAGCGCATTGCCCAGCGTCAGGCCAAAGCCACGCTCAAGCGGTTCCGCGACAACCGTCGCTTGGCGCAGCGGGTCATTGCCCGGTTTCACAACGAGTTGGCCAGGCTTAATCAGTTCTTGCCAGTTCTTATGGATCATGGGTGTCTCCTCAATCTGTGTCCCGACCGCTCATGTCCAAAACGGAAGGGGTCCCGAGGGATTGCGACATGGCCCGAACGGGTTCCCCCACACGGACCGGTAGTTTCTTGTCCGACCTAGACGCGGCGGCGTTTTGGCGGGCGGCAGCCGTTGTGAGCGATCGGTGTCACATCACGGATCGACGTGATGTTGAACCCGACAGCCGCCAGGGCGCGCAACGCGCTTTCGCGGCCAGAGCCGGGGCCCTGCACTTCGACTTCCAGCGTCTTTACGCCATGTTCCTGCGCCTTTTTGCCCGCGTCTTCTGCGGCCATCTGAGCGGCATAGGGCGTGGACTTCCGCGAGCCCTTGAAGCCCATGGTGCCGGCCGACGACCAGGCAATCGCATTGCCTTGAACGTCAGAAATCAAAATCTTGGTGTTGTTGAAGGACGAATTCACATGCGCCACACCAGTGGCGATGTTTTTCGAAACCTTCTTCTTTGTCTTGCGGGTATCGCGTGCCATATCCCTGCCCCTACTTCTTCTTGCCGGCGATTGCTTTCGCCGGGCCTTTACGCGTGCGCGCATTGGTGTGGGTCCGCTGACCGCGTACGGGCAGGTTACGACGATGACGCAGGCCGCGGTACGAGCCGAGGTCCATCAGGCGCTTGATGTTCATCTGCACTTCGCGGCGCAGGTCACCTTCGACGGTGTAGTTCGCGTCGATGTGTTCGCGGATGGCCAGAACCTCAGCGTCAGAAAGCTCGTTCACCCGGCGGGTGACGTCGATCTTGGTCGCTTCGCAGATTTCCTTGGCCGATGCATGCCCGATCCCGGTGATGTAAGTCAGCGCGATGGGGACGCGTTTGGCGGTGGGGATATTGACCCCGGCGATACGTGCCACGTGGCAGTTCCTTTCGTCGCGAGCCCGTCATTCCAGGCCCTGTTTTCACAACGCAAAGCCCGGGACGTTTGCGCCGGGCTTCATTCAGCTTCTCGATGTTTCGGAACGGAGGTGCGACCCCCGTGATTCTTGGCCGTCGTCAGTCGAGATGGGGTGAGATAGGGTGTTGGCTGCCCCGCGTCAAGAGAGTGTCAAGGTTTATTTGGGGCGCGACCCAAAAGCCTTTCAAGGCTTCTGACAAATTCCTGAGACAGGAATTTTGTCAGCCGTCCAAAACGCCCGCAATCGCCTCGGTCACCTCGTCAATCGTGCCCAGCCCCGGCACCCAGGACAGGTTCCCCTTGGCATGGTAGTACCCGATCAGGGGCGAGGTCTTCTTGTAATATTCCAGCAGGCGGGTCTTCAGGCTTTCGGCATTGTCATCTGCCCGGGCTGTTCCGCCCGCGGCCACGGCTTCTTTCGCGCGATTAAGGATGCGGCCCACAAGCGCCTCATCATTTACTTCCATCGCGATCACGGCATTCAGGCCCTGACCGTGGGCGTCCAACAACTCGCCCAGCGCGTCAGCCTGGCCCAATGTGCGGGGGAAGCCATCAAAGATGAACCCCATGCCATCGGTGGTGTTCAGCTTTTCTTCGATCAGGCCGATGACGATCTCGTCGGTGACCAATTCGCCGGCATCCATGATCGCGGCAACCTTGTTGCCCATCTCGGTGCCCGATGTGCGCGCCTCGCGCAGCATGTCACCGGTGGAAAGCTGGATCATGCCACGTTTCTCTTCGAGAATCTTGGCTTGCGTCCCCTTCCCGGCCCCCGGAGGGCCGAGCAGTATGATATTCATCGTCTTGCAGTCCCCCTGCCGCGCTTGCGGTTTTTCCGCCCGAGCTGCGACTTCTCAATAAGCCCTTCGTATTGATGGGCCAAGAGATGAGACTGGATTTGTTGCACCGTGTCCATACCCACAGACACGATAATCAGGATCGATGTGCCACCGAAATAGGCGGTGATCGCAAGGTTTGACCGCACGATTTCGGGCATCAGACAGACCAGCGCCAGGTAGGCCGACCCCAGAACCAGGATCCGCGTGACCACGTAGTCAAGGTATTCTTCGGTCTTCTTGCCGGGCCGAATGCCGGGGATAAACCCGTTCTGGTTCTTCAGGTTTTCGGCCACATCTTCGGTCTTGAACGCCACGTTGGTGGTGTAGAAGTACGTGAAAAAGATGATCATGGCCGCAAAGAACAGCAAGTACAGCGGCTGTCCGGGACCGAAGTAAGCCAGGATCACCGACATCACCGGTCCGGCCGATTGCCCGCCCGAAAAGGTCGAAATCGTTGTGGGCAGAAGCAGAAGCGATGAGGCGAAGATCGCCGGGATCACACCTGCGGGGTTCACTTTCACCGGCAGATGCGACGAGGACCCATCATAGACCTTCATGCCCACCTGACGGCGCGGATACTGGATGTGGATCTTGCGCAAAGACCGTTCCATGAAGACCACAAAGATCATCGTGCCGATCAGCATCGCAATCACGCCAAGAACGGCCGGGGTCGCCAACGCGCCCGTGCGGCCTTGTTCAAAGAACTGCGCCAAAGCTGCGGGCAGTTCGGCGATGATGCCGACATAGATGATCAGCGAAATGCCGTTGCCCACACCGCGTGCGGTGATCTGTTCACCCAGCCACATCAGGAACATCGTGCCGCCGACCAGCGTGATCACCACTGCTGCGCGGAAGAACCAGCCCGGATCAACCGCAAGGCCGCCCGATTCAAGGCTGACCGCCAGCCCGTAGGCCTGGAAGGTCGCCAACAAAACCGTGCCGTAGCGCGTGTATTGGTTGATTTTCTTGCGGCCCGCTTCGCCCTCTTTCTTCAGCTGCTTTAAGGGCTCCCACATCGACGAGAGTAGCTGGATGATGATCGAGGCCGAGATATAAGGCATGATCCCCAACGCGAAGATGCCCATGCGCGAAATCGCACCACCCGTGAACATGTTCAAAACACCGCCCAAGCCCGCTGCGGCCTGATCGAAGAACTGCTGCAAGGCGACACCATCAATGCCCGGAACTGGGATATAGGTGCCCACGCGGTAGACGATCAGCAAACCGATGGTGAAGAAAATCCGTTGCCTCAGCTCGGTCGCCTTGCCCAAGGTCGACCAGCTTACGTTGGCGGCCATCTGTTCTGCTGCGGATGCCATGGCGTCTCTTTCGTGTGGTAAGACGCCGCCCCACGGTCTCGCGTCGGCGGCGCTTGGAAAACGTTAGAAAGATGTAAGGGGCCAGGCGGCCCCGAACAACCTTTAAACGGGCTGTTACTCAGCCGCTGCCGCGGACGTGACCGTCAGTGAGCCACCGGCTTTCTCGACCGCTTCAATCGCGGACTTCGAAGCGCCGGTCACGGTGATCTTGGCTTTCGCGGTGATCTCGCCCGAGCCCAGGACCCGCACACCGTCGAGCTTGCGGCGCACCAGGCCACAGGCCACCAGCGCGTCTTCGGTGATATCGGCTTTTGCATCAAGCTTCTTGTCGTCGATGAACTTCTGGATAAGCCCGAGGTTCACAACGGCAAATTTCTTGCGGTTGGGCTTATTGAACCCGCGTTTTGGCAGGCGCTGATACAAAGGCATCTGGCCGCCTTCGTAGCCATTGATCGCCACGCCCGAACGGGACTTCTGGCCCTTGATCCCGCGGCCGGCCATTTTGCCTTTGCCGGACCCGGGCCCACGGCCCACGCGTTTGGATTTCTTGCTGGCACCGGGATTGTCCCGGAGGTCGTGCAGTTTCATGTCGCTTCTCCTTGCCGTAACCGACCCCGAAGCGATGATGGGACGGACGCGGCTTTTCTTGGTTTGTGTGCGTGCTCGGGTTGAGCACTGAGGGCGTATAGGGGATGGGACCCGCACGATCAAGCGATTTGCGCAGGGCCCGGTGGCCCTGGCCACCCCCCTTTTCCACGCTACCTCAAGGGAAACCGAAAGGGACCGATCATGCTTGAAACCAACCGCAAAGACCTGGTGTCGGAAAAGAAAAAGCGCGTGCTGCAGCGGCTGGTCGGTGACCTCAGCGCGCGCGACCCCGATCTGTACTACCGGTCCACCAGCACCGTGGCCGCCCAGATCGAAGGCTACATCGCCAAAGACGCACCCTTGAACGGTGAAGAAAAGGCCTTGATGGCCAATCTCACCCGCCGCGATATCGAAGTGATCCTGTCGGTGCGGTGACGCGCCCAAATCCTGTGAGGATTTGATGAGATCCTTTGAAGGATCTCGGGCCCGGCCTAAAAGTCGACCGCGTGGCGAACATCGCGCAAGGGGCGGACAATATCGATGGCGCGTTGATAGTTGGGATGGGCCTTATAGGCCTCCAACGCGGCCTGATCGGCAAACTCGGCATAGACCACGGCGTCAATCTCATTGGCGATCTGATCGACCCGCTTGTTTTCTGACACTTCGACCAGCGCGGCCTGGGGGATGTCCTTCAACAGCGACAGCCCGTCGATGATGCGCGCAAGGTCGGCGCGGTCCTTGGCGGTGAAAAAGACCACATGGCGGATGAAGGATCGGTCGGGCAAGGGGCGCCTTTGTCAGCTGTCGATTGTGTCGGGGGCCGACATGCAGCAGCGGCCGGGGACTTGCAAGGCCCCGGGAACCGGGCGCGGCACTTGGTCCGCGCTAGGGGGCCAGGGTCAGGTCGCCGCGATCATAGACATGGCGCCCGGTGTCGGACGGCTGCTTGATCTTCAACGCCCAGACGCGGCGCACCTCATCCATCCCGGCCCCTGGATTGTCAGCCAGAAAATCCCGTGTGTATTGGTTGAACTGGTTGTGGTGGGCGATGTCTGATTGAAAGCCGGGTGCAGCCTCGCGCAGCTTCATCGCGCGGTACTCGTCGCAGGCCTCGGCCAGGGTGCGCCCGGTATTGGCCTTCAGCCAGGCCATGAATTCGATGTTGAACCTGAACCCGTCCCCCAGCCGCGCCTTGAAATAGCGCCGCACGTTCTGGGTGTTTTTGTAGCTGTCGGTCAGCACGGTCCCATCGTCCAGCGCGGCTGAATGCCAATCAAACCGGGATGAGACTCTGCGTTTCGCTTCTACCGGGGCCGCGCCGCTTTCAAGATAGGCCGCAATGCGGTCCAGGATATCGAACTTGCCGCCGATGGTCTTCAGGCCCAGCGTCCGGGCACGATCCACCAGGTCGGTTTTCAGCCAGTACCAGCGGCGCAATTCGGCCGCTGTAGTGATCGTTTCAATCGGGGGTCGGGTCTCATCTTTACGCATGGCGCAAAGATAGCTCACCCTGGGCAAAACCCTATGTGATTTGTGCCCCGCCCGCGCCCGTGGCACATCTGGGCCAAAAGGGAGGGTCCGGATGGGCTTTGCAATGGACGCGCTGAATTTCCTGGCCGTGGCTTTTGTCGTGATCATCGGGGCACTGGCTTTGGTCGCGGCGGTCTTGTTCGTGATCGACCGGGTGCAAACCCATGACGCGATCCGGCGCAACTACCCGGTGCTGGGCCGCTTCCGACACCTGTTTTCCACGTTGGGCGAGTTCTTCCGGCAGTACTTCTTTGCAATGGACCGCGAGGAATTGCCCTTCAACCGCGCCCAGCGCGAATGGGTCAAACACGCAGGGACCGGCAAAAGCAACACGGTCGCCTTCGGGTCGACCCGGAACCTAGGCGTCGTCGGCACGCCGATTTTCGTCAACGCCGCCTTTCCCCCGGTCGAGGACCAATTCGCCAAGTCCGAACCCCTGGTGATCGGGGCGGCCTGCCCCCACCCGTTCCAGGCACAGTCATTCTTCAACATCTCCGGCATGAGCTTTGGCGCCATCTCGCGCCCCGCCGTCGAAGCCCTGTCGCGCGGCGCCAAGGCCGCAGGCATCTGGATGAACACCGGCGAAGGCGGGCTGTCGCCCTATCATCTGGCGGGCGGGGCCGACATCGTCTTTCAGATTGGTACGGCCAAATTCGGCGTCCGCGACGAGGCGGGCCATCTGTCGGACGAAAAACTGCGTGAGGTCGCGGCCCATGACACCGTGCGCATGTTCGAAGTGAAACTCGCGCAAGGGGCCAAGCCCGGCAAGGGCGGGATCCTGCCCGGCGAGAAAGTGACCGAGGAAATCGCCGCCATCCGGGTATTGCGCGTCGGCCAGGATGGGATTTCCCCCAACCGCCACGCGGAGGTTGATGATTGGGACGATCTTTTGGACATGATCGCCCATATCCGGGGCGTGACCGGCAAGCCCGTGGGCATCAAAACGGTTATGGGCGCCGAAGATGCGATTGCCGGGCTGTTTTCGGCCATCACCGCGCGCGGGGCCGACGCCGCGCCTGATTTCATCACACTTGACGGCGGCGAAGGCGGCACGGGGGCAGCACCCATGCCGCTGATCGATCTGGTGGGCATGTCCATCCGTGAGGCTTTGCCGGTGGTGGTCGATCTGCGTAACGCAGCCGGGCTGAAAGACCGCGTCCGGATCGTCGCGTCAGGCAAGCTGGTGAACCCCGGTGATATCGCCTGGGCGCTGGCGGCCGGGGCGGATTTTGTGACCTCCGCACGCGGGTTCATGTTCGCGCTCGGCTGTATCCAGGCGCTGAAATGCAACAAAAACACCTGCCCCACGGGCATCACCACCCATGATCCGCGCTTCCAGAAAGGACTGGTGGTGGAAGACAAATGGCGCCGGGTGGCGGCCTATGCCGAAAAGCTGATTGGCGAGGTTGAGATCATCGCCCATTCGGTCGGCGTGCCTGAGCCCCGCCAGATCCGCCGCAAACATGTGCGCATCATGATGGACAAGGGCCGGTCGGTGCCGATGAGCGAGGTGTTCCCGCCGGTATAAGCAGGCGTGGCTGTGCTCGGTTGGGTCGAGATTGTTTTTGGCTGTTGGTAAACCAAAACGACCCGGCTATCTTTCCACTCGATCATATCAACCCAAGATTCCGCGAAGTCCGATGACTGAAACTGAAGCCTACGCTGCGCTGGCCCGCGCTTTGCAGAGCATCTGCCCCGCCGATTTCAGCCAGGCAGCGCTCAGCGTGGAAATGGAAGACGATTGGACCGATAAACGGTATCAATACAAGGTTGGTGACACATGGTCGTTGGGCCAAGCGGTTGACGCCAACCTCGATTTTGAAGCGGATGACGCGCTGCACGCCTTGCGCACTATGATGCGTGTCGAAGGCAAGCCCGCTTGGACACACTGCACTTTTACACTGAACCCGGACGGAACATTTAATTTTGACGTCAGCTATGGCTCTCCCGCAGCCTGACGCTGTATCGTCCTGAAAGCACATGACCTCATGACCAAGTTTTTGAGACTTCTGACGCTTTATCTGATGCTCACTGTGGCCGCCGGACCGCTGCATGCGTTCAGCAACCTCGCCGGCAATATGGCGATGACAATCAACCAGAACCGCCAGTTCGAAAAAAGATTGGAGCGGCGCAATTCCAGCACGTCGCCCAATCCCCAACAGGTTGCAAGCTTGACGTATACGGCTGACCCAACCCGTACACAGGCGAACTTGCAGACCTTCATCAGCCAAACGGCCAACCCATTGGCAAAGGCGGAATTACAAGCGCTTGTGACGGCACAACCGGGCATTATGGATGACATCGGCACGCTCATGCGATCCGCCTATGGTCTTGATCGGCAAAACACAGCGGACGCCTACGCAATTTGGTTGGTTGCGGCTTGGAACGCCTCACAAAAAATCGCGGAGAACCCTGCCCCGGCCATGCTGATGGCGGTCCGAAATCAGGTCGCGGGCACGTTGCTGGCCACGCCAGAGTTTTTGGCAAGCGACGACGCGGCGCGCCAGTTGTTTGCCGAAGCGCATCTGATGGAAGCCCTGATCATGAGTGAAACGACACGCGCCATGCAGGGTGATCCGGCAAGTCTGAACAGCTTTGCGGCCACCGCCGTGCAGAATGCCCGCAACGCTGGCGTTGATCTGCAGGCTTTGCGGCTTACGCCGAACGGGTTTGTTCTGCGCTGAGGACGTTGCCGAAGATTCTCCAGCTGCTCAGAATACGAGAATGATCTACCAACAAAAAACGCCCCCTGCGGAACCGGGGGCGTTTTCAATTTCTCACGATGGTCGGGCGCTCAGCCGCGCTCTTCGACAATCTCCACCAGATGCGGGATCTTGTTGACCATGCCGCGGACGCTTGGCGTGTCTTCCAACTCGCGGGTCTTGTGCATCTTGTTCAGACCCAGACCCACAAGCGTGGCGCGCTGGTCGGCGGGGCGGCGGATCGGGCTGCCGATCTGTTTGACAACGATGGTTTTGGCCATGGTTTAAGCCTCCGCTGCTTCTGTTTCCGGCTCAGCCGCCGCAGGCGCGTCATCACGCTTGGGCAGAATGTCGGCGACCTTCTTGCCGCGACGCTGAGCGACCGACCGAGGCGAGGCCTCTTTCTTCAGCCCGTCAATCGTGGCGCGGATCATGTTGTAAGGGTTCTGCGACCCGATGGACTTCGCGACCACGTCCTGGACACCGAGCATTTCGAACACAGCCCGCATCGGACCACCGGCGATAATCCCGGTCCCCGTCGGTGCGGTGCGCATCACCACTTTGCCCGCACCATGGCGGCCTTCGATGTCGTGGTGCAGCGTGCGGCCTTCGCGCAGCGGCACGCGGATCATCTGACGCTTGGCTTGCTCGGTGGCCTTGCGGATCGCCTCGGGCACTTCTTTCGCCTTGCCTTTGCCGAAGCCGACGCGGCCTTTTTGGTCGCCCACGACGACGAGGGCTGCAAAGCCAAAGCGCTTACCACCCTTCACGGTTTTCGACACCCGGTTGATGGCGACCAGGCGGTCAGCGAATTCCGGTGTCTCGTCACGGTCGCGGCGTCCGCGGCCACCGCCTCTGTTTGGTTCTCTGGCCATTGCGGCCTCCTATCTTCTGGGCGTGTCGCCCGTTGTCCAACCTCGGTGCCGCCTTTTTACCAGCAGCCCAGGTCATCGGGGGGCGATCACCGCCCCCGCGCATTGCTAAATCTTCAGGCCAGCCTCACGCGCGGCCTCTGCCAGCGCCTTTACCTTGCCGTGGAACAGAAAACCGCCCCGGTCGAAATAGGCTTCCGACACGCCGGCTTTCTTGGCGCGCTCGGCAATCGCCTGACCCACCTTGGTGGCCGCTTCGACGTTGTTCTTGCCCACAACGCCCAGGTCTTTTTCAAGCGTCGACGCCGAGGCCAGCGTCGTGCCCGCCACATCATCAATCAACTGCACCGAAATGTTCTTTGACGAACGGTGCACCGACAGGCGCACACGGCCTGCGTTGACTTTGCGAAGTTTGTTCCGGACGCGCATGCGGCGCTTCTGGAACAGCTCTCTTTTGGAAAGTGCCATATGTCCGGTCCTTACTTCTTCTTGCCTTCCTTGCGGAAGATATACTCGCCTTTGTAGCGGATACCTTTGCCCTTGTAGGGCTCGGGCTTACGCCATTCGCGGATGTTGGCCGCGACCTGGCCGACGAGTTGTTGATCAATCCCTTCGACGGTGATCTCGGTCTGCTTGGGGCAGGTGACGGTCACGCCTTCGGGCACTTCGAAATTCACGTCATGTGACAGGCCAAGGTTCAGCACAAGCTTGTTGCCCTGCATCTGGGCACGGTAGCCCACACCCTGGATCTCAAGCTCTTTTTTGAACCCGTTGGTCACGCCGGTGACAAGGTTTTCAACCTGCGTGCGCGACATGCCCCACTGCTGGCGGGCGCGCTTGGATTTGCCGCGCGGTTCAACAGTGACGACATTGCCGTCGACGCTGATCGTGACATCGTCGGTCGCGGTGAACTCCCGGGTGCCCTTGGGCCCCTTGACGGAGACGGTCTGTCCCGAGATGGAGGCTTCCACCCCGCTGGGCAGCTCGACCGGTTTTTTGCCAATACGAGACATCAGACTCTCCTTAGAAGACCGTGCAGAGCACTTCGCCGCCAATATTGGCAGAGCGCGCGTTCTGGTCAGACATCACGCCTTTCGACGTGGACACGATGGAGACACCCAGGCCCTGACGGACCTGCGGGATGTCGCCAACACCCATGTACACCCGGCGGCCCGGCTTTGAGACGCGCTTCAATTCGCGGATCACCGGGGTGCCTTCGTAGTACTTCAGGTCGATGCGGATCGATGGGTGGCCTTTGGCATCAAGGGTCTTTTCATACCCGCGAATATAGCCTTCGTCGGTCAGCACATCGAGAACCCAGGTGCGCAGCTTCGACGCCGGGCTGTGGGTGGAGGATTTGCCACGCATCTGCGCATTGCGGATGCGGGTCAACATATCACCAAGAGGATCGTTCATTTATCTATACCCTCCTTACCAGCTGGACTTCACGAGACCGGGGACCTGGCCGTTTGACCCAAGATCCCGCAGTGCGATGCGGCTGACTTTCAGCTTGCGGTAATACGCGTGTGGGCGCCCCGTCAGCTGGCAGCGGTTGTGCAGCCGGGTTGGCGACGAGTTGCGCGGCAGTTTCGCCAGTTTCAGGCGCGCCTTGAACCGTTCTTCCATCGGCTTTGTGTCATCGTTTGCGATCGCTTTAAGTGCGGCCCGCTTGGCGGCGTATTTCTCCACCAGCTTCTGACGCTTCACTTCGCGTTCGACCATTGCCTTTTTTGCCATGTCCGAATTCCTTTAAGCGTTGAAGGGCATGTTGAAATGCTTCAACAGCGCCTTGCCTTCCGCGTCATTCGGCGCGGTGGTGGTGATGATGATGTCCATGCCCCAGACTTCGTCGACTTTGTCGAAGTTGATCTCGGGGAAGACGATGTGTTCTTTCAGGCCCATCGCGAAGTTGCCGCGGCCATCAAAGCTGTCCTTCACGCCGCGAAAGTCGCGGACGCGGGGCAGTGCGATGGTGATCAGACGGTCCAGAAATTCGTACATCCGGTCGCCGCGCAGGGTCACTTTGGCGCCCATCGGCATGTCTTCACGCACCCGGAAGCCCGCAATGGATTTCTTGGCGACGGTGACCATGGCCTTTTGACCTGCGATCGCTGTCAGATCTTCCTGAGCCGATTTGGCTTTCTTGGAATCTTTCACCGCTTCGGCGCCGCAGCCAATGTTCAGGACAATCTTGTCCAGCCGCGGGATCTGCATGTCGTTTTTATAGCCGAACTCTTCTTTCATCGCGGCACGGATCGTGTCGGTGTAAACCGACTTCAGGCGCGGCGTGTAATTTGCGTCGTCAAGCATCAGATCACGTCCCCTGTTGTCTTGGCGAACCGGACTTTCTTGTCGCCGTCCATCTTGAACCCAACGCGGGTCGGCTTGCCGTTTTTGTCCAGAAGCGCGAGGTTCGACAGATCAATCGGCATCGCCTGGGGCACGCGCCCGCCCTGGTTGGTCTGGCTTTGCTTGGTGTGACGGATCGCGATATTCACGCCATCGACCACGGCTTTGCCTTTGGCGGGCATGACGGTTGTGATCTCGCCTTCCTTGCCCTTGTCCTTACCGGCCAGCACGCGGACCTTGTCGCCTTTTTTGAGTTTCGCAGCCATCAGAGCACCTCCGGCGCAAGCGAAATGATCTTCATGAAGTTCTTGCCACGCAACTCGCGCACGACAGGCCCGAAGATACGGGTGCCGATCGGCTCGTTGTTGTTGTTCAGGATGACAGCGGCATTGCGATCAAAACGGATCGCGGTGCCGTCTTCGCGGCGGACTTCCTTGGCAGTCCGGACGACAACGGCTTTACGCACGTCGCCCTTTTTCACGCGGCCGCGCGGAATGGCCTCTTTCACCGACACCACAATGATGTCGCCAACAGAGGCATATTTCCGCTTCGAGCCGCCGAGGACCTTGATGCACTGAACCCGGCGTGCGCCAGAGTTGTCAGCAACATCCAGATTGGTCTGCATCTGGATCATAGTGGTTCTCCCGACCTTTGGGCTTTCTTGCCCAGGGTTTCGCTGAACCGGGTGTTGTTAGGGCTGTTAGGCCGTCACAACCTCCCAGCGTTTGGTTTTCGAGATCGGCGCGCATTCCTGAATGCGGACTGAATCGCCGGTCTTGTAAGTGTTTTTCGGATCATGCGCGCGGTACTTCTTGGACGAGCGCACGGTCTTTTTCATCATCGGATGCGTATAGCGGCGTTCGACAAGCACGGTGACGGTCTGTTCGTTCTTGTCCGAAGTGACAACGCCCTGAAGGATACGTTTGGGCATCTTACGCCTCCGCTGCGGCGGCTGCCGCTTTTTCGTTCAAAATGGTCTTCACCCGGGCGGCGTCACGCTTGACGCCCCGCATGCGGGCGGTGTTTTCAAGCTGGCCGGTCGCCTGTTGGAAACGCAGGTTGAACGCCTCCTTTTTCAGGTTGGCGAGCTCGTCCCGAAGCTGGTCCGGCGTTTTTTCACGCAGTTCTGCGGCTTTCATGGCCGATCGTTCCTTATCAACACTCGTTGGCAGGCCCCCGATCAGATCGTCCGGGGTCACCCTGATTCCAACGGAGAAGGTGAATGAGCGCCGCGTTTACGACCTGGGACGCTCTGTGGCAAGGGAAAAGTCGCGCGCTCGCTTAAAAGTCGGTCGCTTAAAAGAAGGCACCCGCCATTAGGCTGCGCACAAGCCCTGCGATCGCAGCACCCAAAATCGCAAACAATCCGACAAGGCCAAGGTTCAGCATTCCAAGCCCAAGGACCGACACAGCCAGCCCAATGATGGCGCCGATCACGCCGCCGATGACCATCGCCCTGATGTCGCGCCAAATCCACCGGCCCAAAAGGTGCAACGGGTTTGGTGGCGCTTCGACTTCGGCTTCGGCTTTGTCATGTTTGTCCATCCGCCCTAGATAAGGCTGGCCGATGGAATTTGAAAGCTGCGCCCATGTCCGACCTTGCCCAACAGCACCTCAACGCACTTGACCTGCAAGAAGGCGCTCGGCCCGCCGCCCCCAAGATCGAGGGTGCCACCGAAGACCATATCCGCGCAGGCCGCCATCTGGCCGCGATCCACCGCCACTACCTGATGGACATGGCCCGGATTGCGGCCGTCTTGCGCCGGATCGAAGCTGGCGACGCTCCACCGGCAGAGTTGCGCGATATCGTGCTGGCCACGGACATGGGCGAAAACTTCCGCGCCTTCGGGTCCCTGTGCGGGCAGGAATGCCGGGTGCTGACGATGCACCATGACATCGAGCAGGCGTCGATGTTTCCGCGTCTTGAAACCGCCGGAGGGGGCGTCTTCGCCCAGATCGTCGCCAAGCTGCGCGCTGAACATGAGGTTGTGCACGAACTTCTCGTCCGGCTGGAACGCGCCGCGATGGCCCTGATGTACGACCAGACGGATGCGAATTTTGCCCAAGCCGCGGCGATCTTTAAAAAGCTCGAAGCGGTCATCCGGTCGCATTTCAAATATGAAGAAACCGAACTGGCCGAAGCGATTGGCTATTACTTGGGCGAAATCTGATGCTCGCCCACTTGGGGGGTGGGGCGCGCGGGAGTGAGACCGCGCACCCCTGAGTGGTTTACTCTTCGGCCGGCGCAGCAGTGTCCAGAAGGCCGGCTTTGAAAAGCGCGCCCGCTGCGGCGGCCCCGATGATGGGGGCGACGATGAACAGCCACAATTGCGCCAGCGCGGTGGTGCCCGCGAACAATGCCGGGCCAATCGACCGGGCCGGGTTCACCGAAACGCCGGTGACATTGATGCCCACCAGGTGGATCACCACCAGCGCCAGACCAATCGCGAGCCCGGCCATGGCACCGGGGGCATTCGCGCTTGTGGCGCCCAGGATCACAACCATGAAGAGGAACGTGGCAACGACCTCGAACACAAAGGCAGAGACCATCGTGTATTCGCCCAGATAGCCCGCGCCCCAGCCGTTCTGACCCAGCCCGTTTGTGCCAACCGTGTAATCGGCCTTGCCGCTGGCAATGATCAGCAGCACCAGCGCGCCAAGGATCGCGCCTGCGACCTGCGAGATGATGTATTTGATGGCCTCTGACATTTCCATCCGGCCCGCGACCACCATGCCCAGCGACACCGCCGGGTTGATGTGGCAGCCCGACACCGCGCCAATACCATAAGCCATGCCGATCAGCGCCAGACCGAAGGCAAAGGAAATACCGGTAAGGCCAATATCGCCCCCGGCAATCACCGCCGCGCCACAGCCAAATAGGACCAGGGTGAAGGTCCCGATAAATTCGGCAACCATTTTGTTCATAATTCAGCTCCCACTAAATTTTTTTTTGTTTACGGGCGCTAACTTTAAGGCAGCAGCGGCGCGCGCTCTGTGACCCAGTTCACAGACGGGCGGGTGACGTTGCGTCGGATGCCCGGGGACAGGATGTGGATCAGTCGAGCCGTCTGGTCGCAATTTCACCAGAATTGCCCGCCAGGGTCGATCCCATGAACGACCAGACCCCCATATCCTACCCCGGCGAAACGGCGACGCCGCAAGAGATGTTGGGTTTGGCAAACCACTACCGGCTGGCCTTCGACACCCTGCGCAAACAGAAAGATGGCAAGGCCAAGACGCTTATTGCCCCCGCCAACTTGTGCGCCATCCATGGGATCGAGCTATACCTTCAGGCCCTGTTGCGCCTTGACGGCACCGCGCACAGCACCATCCGCGGCTACCAACACGAACTCGCAGAGATGGCAGCACAACCCAGCGTGGTTGACCTGAAACTTGGCCAGCGAACACGTGCTCACCTTCAAAGCATGACCGAACAACGCGAATATCTGATTGTGCGCTACGCACCTGATATGACCGATGCGCGCTCAGAGCTGACGCGGTTGGCAGCAACCCTCAAAGAACTGGCCGAAAAGGTTGGCCATCGGTTCGACGCGCAAAACGCCCCTACCCCCAGCGGTAGTTGAAGCTGACGGAAATCCGGTCATCCTCGGCCATGTTCATCGGCACCTCGTGGCGCAGCCAGCTTTCCCACATCAGCACATCACCCACGGCGGGTTGGGCGTAGATGAACTGGCGCAGATCCTCGGGCGCGTCTTTGCGGCGCGGCGGGGTGGCCATCATCATCGCCAGGCGCGGGTCCTCGAACTTGATCGCCGACGTGCCCGGCGGCATGGCCACATAAGCCGTGCCGGAAATCACCGAATGGGGGTGAATATGCGCGGTATGAATGCCACCTTCGGGCAGGATGTTGATCCAGATGTCTTCCAGGACCAGAGGCTTGTCGCCCAGATCAAATGCCAGCGCCTCGGCGAATTGGCCTGCATGCCGGTCAAGCTGGCGGGTAATGTCGGCAAAGATCGGGAACCGCCAGGGCAGATCGGTGAGCGAGGCATAGGACGTGTAGCCGGGATAGCCCTGGTCTTCGCACCACACCTGACCCGCTTCGTCATCTTCCGCGATGGAGTAGCATGACGCGGTGAGTTCATCGGCATCGATGCCGGTCAGTTTGGTCTGGTACAGCCGCGTGGCGAAAAGCGTTTTCATGGAGGCGTTTTAGGGCGTCACAATCGCGCGCACAATCATCGCTAGTCTCGGGACAAAGGAGAGCGCCATGATCGTTATTCACCACAACCCCGAATGCGGCACATCGCGGAACGTCGTCGCATTGGTGCGCGCGGCGGGCTATGCGCCCGAAATCGTCGAATACCTGCAGACGGGCTGGACCCGGGGCCAGCTTCTGGGGCTTTTCGCGGCGGCTGATCTGACCCCGCGTCAGGCCTTGCGGATCACCAAAAGCCCGGCCGAGGATCTGGGGCTTCTGGACCCTTCGGTGTCAGATGACGCGCTGATGGAGGCGATGCTGGAGCATCCCGTGCTGGTGAACCGGCCCATCGTGTGCACGCCCAAGGGGGTGCGGCTGTGCCGACCTTCTGAATTTGTGCTGGACCTTTTGGACCGCTGGCCGCCCGGGCCGGTCTACAAAGAAGACGGCGAGATGATCCTGGACGCGGCGGGCCACCGGGTGGTGTGAGCGCCTTGCGCTTTATGGCCCGCGCCACATGGCCTATGGTCTGCACCGGGGCGCATGGTGAAAGGACGGCAGATGCCATTTAAAGGCGCAGGCGGAACCGAAGGCGGGGTGATGCAATTCCTGTTGGGCGTGGTGATGATGTGCGGCGGCGGCTATTTATTGCTGAGCCGGATCATTGTGCGGCCCAATTGGGGGTTCGGCGCCTCAGTCTATTCCTTCGGCGGGTTCAACGTGACGACAGGGATGATTTTCATTCCGTTTTTATTCGGCGTCGGGTTTTTGTTTTACAATTCGCGCAATCCCATCGGCTGGCTTTTGGCGGGCGGGTCCCTCGTCGGCCTGATCTTCGGGGTCTTGGCGAATTTGAATGTACACCTGCAGCGGATGAGCGCGTTTGATCTGATCGTGATCATCGTGCTCTTTGTCGGCGGGATCGGTCTGCTGCTGCGGTCACTTGTGGGGGTGAAGACGGGGTAGACGGAATTGCGCCCCAGCCTGGGATGGCGGTGTTGGGCGGGTTGTGAGCGTTGCAATGGGCTCTCCCGGCGGAGGGTCGGGTTTCTATTTTGAGGCCTCAGCCATCACTTTTCCTGAATTCAATCCATAGAGCCAAAAAAAGACTGAAGAGAAAAACCGCTACAGTTGCGAATGAAGCCAGTAGCCAAGGTATCGAATATAGAAAAAGAAAGCCAAACTCGACCTGTGAAGCAGTAATCAAGAAATAATCATAGTTTCCGCTGCACTCGTACCCGACATTTGTCGCGCCTTCGCAAAATCCGAGGTAGGTCACCCCAAGAACATGGAGCGGGCCGCTCACCGGGAGCGCAAGAACGAGGGCGGCAAAGCAAGCACTCTCCAAATGGCTTTCACTGCCGAAGAGATAAAGCAAGATATTGTTGTCCCGCTGGTTCTCAGTCACGCGTTTAATCGAACGTGCGACAACCGTCACGTGGACTAAGATTGAGAAGAGCGGAACAAGAAAGAACAGAATAATACCAAAAATCATCTAAGGCTCCAGCAAGCCGAGCAAAAAACAAGCCCGTTTGTCGAGGTACCATGGCCTGAAGAAGCGATCCACGGGAACTTCTAAGCCACTGAAGCGTTCGGCCCCAATGCATCAGATTTGGCCTGCCAAAAAAAACACGTGGCGAGCATTGAGTCATACAATCCTCGCTCAATTACACAAAAAAATAAGGCGGGGTGAAACCCCGCCCTACCTATCTTCTTTTGCAGTACGGCGGGGTTCACCCCCGCCGCCGATCACCAATCCTCGCGGACCACGGTGCGTGTTTTCACCGGCAGTTTCATCGCCGCAAGGCGCAGGGCCTCACGGGCGACAACATCTGTCACACCGTCGATCTCGAACATCATCCGGCCGGGTTTGACCTTACAGGCCCAACGATCGACCGAGCCTTTACCCTTACCCATGCGAACTTCGATGGGCTTGGCCGTCACCGGGGTGTCCGGGAAAATCCGGATCCAGACCCGGCCCTGACGTTTCATATGACGGGTCATGGCACGACGGGCCGCTTCGATCTGGCGCGCGGTGATACGCTCCGGCTCGACCGCTTTGAGACCATAGGTGCCGAAGTTCAGGTCAGACCCGCCTTTGGCCTGGCCTTTGATCCGGCCCTTGTGGAGCTTGCGGAATTTTGTGCGCTTTGGCTGTAGCATCTTTTAATTCCCTCAGTTCCGGCGGCCGCCACCGGCACCGCGTGGTGCTGGGCCGTCCTGGAGTTCCTGCTGACGCCGATCGCGTGCAGCCGGGTCATGCTCCATGATTTCGCCTTTGAAGATCCAGACCTTGATGCCGATGATCCCATAGGCGGTCTTGGCTTCGGCCAGCGCATAATCGATGTCCGCGCGCAGGGTGTGCAAGGGCACGCGGCCCTCGCGGTACCATTCGGTCCGGGCAATCTCTGCCCCACCCAAACGGCCTGCGACGTTCACGCGGATCCCGAGGGCGCCCATGCGCATCGCGTTTTGCACCGCGCGCTTCATCGCCCGGCGGAACGACACACGACGTTCGAGCTGTTGCGCGACGCTTTCGGCCACCAGGGCGGCGTCCAGCTCAGGCTTGCGAACCTCAACGATGTTGAGATGCAATTCGGCATTGGTCATCGCGGCCAGCTTGCGGCGCAGACCTTCGATGTCCGCCCCTTTCTTGCCGATGATCACCCCAGGGCGCGCGGTGTGCACCGTCACCCGGCATTTGCCGTGCGGGCGTTCGATGATCACACGCGACACACCCGCCTGCTTGCATTCTTCTTTGATGAAGTCGCGGATTTTGATGTCTTCCAGCAGAAGATTACCGAAATCCTTGGTGTTGGCATACCAACGGCTGTCCCAGGTCCGGTTGACCTGAAGCCGCATGCCAATGGGATTAACTTTCTGACCCATTACGAGGCCTCCTCAACTTGGCGGACCTTGATCGTCAGTTCCGAAAACGGCTTGATGATGCGGCCATAGCGGCCCCGTGCGCGCGGACGCCCGCGCTTCATCGTCAGATGCTTGCCAACCCAAGCCTCGGCCACGATCAGCTCGTCGACATCAAGGTTGTGGTTGTTTTCGGCATTGGCAATCGCCGATTGCAGGCATTTGCGCACGTCTTCGGAAATCCGACGCTTTGAAAACGCCAGATCCGCCAGCGCCTTTTCCACCTTCTTGCCGCGGATCATCGCAGCGACAAGGTTCAGCTTCTGGGGCGAGGTTTTCAGCATACGCGTCTTTGCCATGGCTTCGTTGTCAGCCACGCGGCGCGGGTTCTTTTCCTTGCTCATTTGCGTTTCGCCTTTTTGTCAGCGGCGTGCCCGTAGTAGGTGCGCGTGGGCGAATATTCCCCGAACTTCTGGCCGATCATATCTTCGGACACGTTCACCGGAATGTGTTTCTGGCCATTATAAACGCCAAACGTCAGGCCCACGAACTGGGGCAGGATCGTCGAACGACGCGACCAGATCTTGATGACTTCGTTGCGCCCACTTTCGCGGGACTTTTCGGCCTTCTTCAGGACGTAAGAGTCCACGAAGGGGCCTTTCCAGACGGAGCGACCCATATCAGCGGCCCTTCTTCTTGGCGTGGCGCGAGCGGATGATCAGCTTCGACGACGCCTTGTTCTTGTCACGGGTGCGCGCACCCTTAGTTGGCTTGCCCCAGGGGGTGACCGGGTGGCGACCACCTGAGGTCCGCCCCTCACCACCACCATGGGGGTGATCGACCGGGTTCATGACCACACCGCGCACGCTCGGGCGCTTGCCCTTGTGGCGGTTGCGGCCGGCCTTACCGATGTTCTGGTTGGAATTGTCGGGGTTCGACACGGCACCAACAGTGGCCATGCATTCCTGGCGGACCATGCGAAGCTCACCCGACGACAGGCGGATCTGCGCGTAGCCGCCATCGCGGCCGACGAACTGGGCGTAGGTGCCAGCGGCCCGCGCGATCTGACCACCCTTGCCGGGCTTCATTTCGATGTTGTGCACGATCGTGCCAATCGGCATGCCCGCAAACGGCATCGCATTGCCCGGCTTGACGTCAACCTTGGTGCCCGAGACGACCTTGTCGCCCACGCCCAACCGCTGCGGCGCCAGGATATAGGCCTGCTCGCCATCATGGTACTGGACCAATGCGATAAACGCCGTGCGGTTGGGGTCATATTCAATCCGGGTCACGGTGGCTTCCACGTCGTACTTGCGACGTTTGAAATCCACGATCCGGTAGAGACGTTTTGCGCCCCCACCACGACGACGCATCGTGATCCGTCCGGTATTGTTCCGGCCCGCCTTTTTGGTCAAACCCTCAACAAGGGATTTGACCGGACGGCCTTTCCAAAGCTCCGAACGGTCGATCAGCACCAGCCCGCGCTGGCCCGGCGTCGTCGGCTTATACGACTTGAGTGCCATGCTTTCTGTCTTCCGTTTGCTTTGCGGGCGTTGAGCCCTGCTATGTTTGTCTGGGGCCCCAAAAGAAGCGGTGTCCCCAAAGTACCGCGCCCCAAACGAATCCGGGGCGGGAAAGATGATGGTCTATAGCGAGGGTGGGGGTGTGTGGCAAGGGGGCGCGTAAGGCGATATACCCTTGATTGTTAGTTACAGCATCTTTGGAGAAAGCATGAGCATATTTGCCACGGAACTACCTCTCGCTAAGACGATATCGAAGCAAGACTTCGTTGCTGCAACAATTGCTTGGATACGTGGCATTTCGAGAAGTCGTGTCTTAGAAGACATATCTGCTCAAGAACTCTACGACGATGAGGTCTGGCTCGAAAGCGAGCAAGGTGAAACCTTGTCGATCAAGTCTCTTTTATTGAAAGATTCGGAGGTCTTCGGTGCTAGACTTGAGCTACCTGATCCATTTGGTCGGCGCTGGCGGACGGAATTTGTTGTTACCCAAGGAACCCGGAGTTCCGGTCTTCGCGTTCGAGGCCAGTGCGTAGCAGCAGACCCAAATGCGATAGTAGAAACGCCCAAAAAACCTCACATTATTCGGCAGGTGATAGAAGACAATTGGATTGGAATAGACGGTGAAATCACTGTTAGTAGCGATCCAATATTTGTTTCTGAAAATGAAGTGAATACAGCAGCCAAATCAATTTCTGGCGGAACCTCAATACTACTTCCGACTTTGTACGTGTCGAGGGGAAACAACGATGAATTGCCTCTTGATGTTGATTACATCGCAAAAAAGCTTTCTGGTATCTGCCACGTTTTTGTCGAGCCAAGTCGTGGATTTTCGTTTGAACTCATGGAGGCGACTACTAGGAAGAACCCCTACGGCGGAGCCGTGGGAATTTTCTCGTCTGATGGTATGCAGGTTATCAGAGCGTTGAGACGATCAAATGACTTAGACGGGGAAGCACTTGCCGAATTCTGCGAACGAAGCGCGGTCAAATATGTATCTGGTCTTGCGGCTCGCAACTGTTGGGAATGGCAGGATTTACAAGAATAACACTCGCGAATTCTGCGTGAGCGTGCATTGGAAAATACGGGTGAAGCAATTTCTGAGTATGCTGATGCCTTCGATAGCGAGCTTGCAGCAAAGGATGAGAAAATAAATAATTTGGAGCTCTTGCTGGAATCTGAGAAAGCTAGAAAGTCTGATGCAGCACATGAGACTCCAGATATTTTGCCAGACCGTTTGAAGGAAGAAATTGGTCCTGAGCTATACGAAGGTGAATTCTATGATCGCCTTCGTTCATTTCTCGAACTAGCATTGGAGTCACCGAGTGTAGAGCGCAACATGAGAACAGACGAATTTATCCGTAGATTTGTCGCCAAAACGGAATATACTGGTAGGTCGGTATCTCTCGTATCACAAATCAAGTC
The DNA here is from genome assembly GCA_038530285.1 of Pseudomonadota bacterium. GTDB lineage: Bacteria > Pseudomonadota > Alphaproteobacteria > Rhodobacterales > Rhodobacteraceae > JASJAR01. The sequence continues at coordinate 3,183 of JBCBCY010000019.1, read as the reverse complement.
TGCCTGTCGGGACGGAAACCAAATGCCTAAACAGTTGGGCTCATTGCTGTCAGGTTTTGGATTTGAAAAGGCGCGAGACAAAGACCACCTTATTTACAAGCCGCCAAGTGAACTATTTGGACTAGCAACCGAGACTCTTCCAAGTTCACCAAGTGACTCGCAGCGGGGAGGTCGAAACCGTGGTAGCGAGGTGATTAGACACTTTGGGCTCAACGAACTGAAGTAGCCAATCAAAACCACCGAACGCTACCTTTACCCGATCACAAGACCCCGGCCCCAAAACTCAACCCGTTCGAACACACCACCGAAGTCCCACCATCCGACAGGGGGTCACCCCCATATCGGACGGCCGACCGAGCGGGGTCATGCCAGACCCCCGCACCATAGGATGAACGGGCGCTCAGCGGCGCCGCTACCACCAAAGAGAACAGTACAAAAACGCCCCGCCAAACCGGCGAGGCGCGCACAACCACTAGTACCACCGTTTGCGTCAGCAGTCGGTGCAGGTCTTGATTCCGAACACCCGGTAGGCGGGGCAGAAGTTCATGCCTGCCGTCGCCAGCAAAACAACGCCAATCCAGCCCCAGATGCCGATTGCGCCTGTCAGCGAACCGATCACCAAAAGCGCGCCCAGAACGACGCGCGCGATCCTATCCCAGGATGCAAGATTTCTGTCCATTGTCATTCTCCAACCAAAGTGTTCACAAACAGCATAGTCAGCCCACATATCCATATCCATATCCAATGATAAGCCTGTGACCTCCCGGGAAAATGAAAGAGGGCGGACCAGAGTCCGCCCCATTCTGTAGCCAGCTCGTCTATTACAACCGGCTGATACCGGGCCGCCTCAACCTATTTGTTGCGGCCATTCCCGTTGCCGTTTCCGCCACCATTGCCTTTGCCGTTGCCACCGCCGCGGTTGCCGTTGTTGCCGGCATTGGCACGGTTTTCAGCCGCGCGCTGCATGTTTGCTGCGGCGCGAGCCTTGCCGGCGTTTGATTGTTCAAAGCCGCGCTGCGAGCGACGGATCTCATTGACGGTGACGCCCTCGATCTGCGTTTCGGTGGTGATGATCTCAAGCAGCGGTGTACCGTCTTCATTAAACAGCAGTTCGCCGGTTTCGGGGTCGGTGGCCTGCACCTCTTCATCGGTGACCAAGGTAATCGGTTGGGCATCGGTGTTGTACTGGCGATACGCAATCGGACCATGGTGACCGCCGAGCGCGTCGATAAATTCTTGCTCGGTCAGAACCGAATCCCCATTCGCATCGACCTCATCGAATGTTGCGGCGGATGCAGCCGTGCAAAGCATCGCGCCGGCAAGCGCAACTGCAGACGTAAGAAATTTGTTCCGAAATTGCATTCTGGTTTCCTTTTAAGTTCGGCCACTCAACACGGGTACAGGTCAAGCCATTGTGGCGTCATGATGGCAAGGGATTTCTATTAGCCAGCAACACGGTCAATACCCTGCTCACGCCCGGCATTGTTTCGCCAACGTGGTCAATCAATACGAAAAAGGGGCGGACCGAAGTCCGCCCCATTCCAGAATTCCAAAGGCAGGCTCACCCCGCCCGGGGGGCTTAAAGTCCCGTCGAGACGTCGATCGTGTTGCCCTCTTCAAGGGTCACATAGGCCTTCTTGACGTCTTTGCGTTTGCCGAGCTGGCCGCGGAACCGCTTGGTCTTGCCCTTGGTGATGGTCGTGTTGACGGCCTTCACCTTGACGCCGAACAGCTCTTCGACCGCCGCTTTGATCTGCGGCTTGTTCGCTTCTGGTGCGACCTCAAACACGACCGCACCGTTTTCCGACGCCATGGTCGCTTTTTCGGTGATGATCGGCTTGCGGATCACGTCGTAATGTTCTGCCTTGGCACTCATTTCAGGCGAGCCTCCAATGCTTCGACACCGGCCTTTGTCAGGACCAAAGTGTCACGCTTCAAGATGTCATAGACGTTGGCACCCATCGACGGCAGGACGTCCAGACCTTCGATATTGGCCGCCGCCTTGGCGAAGCCTTCGTTGACCGCAGCGCCGTCAATCACCAACGCGCGCTTCCAGCCGAGGTTTTTGACCTGCTTGGCCAAAGCGCCCGTCTTGCCGTCGGATTCTGCGGTGTCGACCACAACCAATTCGCCCGCTTTTGCTTTGGCAGACAGAGCGTGCTTCAGACCCAGCTTGCGGAATTTCTTCGGCAGATCATGGGCGTGGCTGCGCGGGGTTGGGCCTTTGTAAATCCCGCCTTTGCGGAAGATCGGCGCATTCCGGTCGCCGTGGCGTGCGCCACCGGTGCCCTTCTGGCGATAGATCTTCTTGGTCGAATAGCTGGTTTCCGACCGGGTTTTCACCTTGTGGGTCCCGGCTTGCGCCTTGTTGCGCTGCCAGCGGACGACGCGGTGCAGGATATCGGCGCGCGGTTCGAGGTCAAAGACCTCTTCCGAGACATCGACCGATCCGGCCTTGCCGCCGTCGAGTTTGATCACGTCGAGTTTCATTCCTCGCCTTCCTTCTTCTCAGCGGCTTCGGCTTCCGCGACTGCATCCGTCGTGTCACCTTCAGCGGCTTCCATCGCGGCCTGTTCGGCTTCCGCGGCGGCCTGTGCTGCGGCTTCCTCTTCAGCGGCAGCAGCGGCTGCGGCTTCTTCGGCAGCCTTTTCGGCAGCAGCGGCGGCAGACTTCAGGGCGGCGGGCAGGATCACGTTTTCAGGCGTGGCCTTCTTGACCGCATCCTTGATCGTCACCCAGCCACCTTTTGACCCCGGCACAGCGCCCTTGACCATGATCAGACCACGGTCGGCATCGGTGCGCACGACCTGCAGGTTCTGCGTGGTCACCCGCGCCGCCCCCATGTGGCCGGCCATCTTCTTGCCTTTGAACACACGGCCCGGGTCCTGACACTGGCCCGTGGACCCGTGCGACCGGTGGGAAATCGACACACCGTGGGTCGCCCGAAGGCCCCCGAAGTTGTGCCGCTTCATCGCCCCTGCAAAGCCCTTACCAATCGACGTGCCAGACACGTCGACGAACTGGCCTTCGAAGTAATGGTTCGCGGTGATTTCCTCGCCCACGTCGATCAGGTTTTCGGGGTCCACCCGAAACTCCGCGATCTTGCGCTTGGGCTCGACCTTGGCGGCGGCGAAATGGCCGCGCATGCCTTTGGACGTCCGCTTGGCTTTCGCCGTACCGGCC
>JBCBCY010000018.1:0-65115 GCA_038530285.1 Pseudomonadota bacterium | reverse complement strand
CAGGTGATAGGCGAGCGGCTTCCAGTTGAAACGTGGGACGAACAACACAAGATCGTCTGGACCCGCCTTTTCCTTCATTTGTCACAGGCGCAGGCGCGCTGGCTTTTCTGGCTGGTTTGATTCTGATCGGGTTCGCAGCGGGGACAACCCGCGTTTCGGAAATCCTGGCCACAGGTGATGCGCTGACCGAGCACGCCTTGTTCGTGCCGATGCTGATTTTGCTTCTGGCCGGGACTTTCACAAAGTCGGCGCAGGTTCCGTTTCACTTCTGGTTGCCCAATGCGATGGCCGCTCCGACGCCGGTCTCAGCCTATCTTCACTCGGCAACAATGGTCAAAGCGGGTGTATACGTCATGGCGCGGATGCATCCGACGATGTCATCGAGCGATCTGTGGTTTTATGCACTGACCATTCTTGGCGGGATCACGGCGGTTTTTGCCAGTGTCGCAGCCCTTCGCCAGACCGATCTGAAACAGGTTCTGGCTTATACGACTTTGATGGCTCTTGGCACCTTGACCCTGTTCTTGGGCCAAACGTCCGACTACGCGCTCACGGCCTTTGCGACATTTTTGATTGTGCACTCGTTTTACAAAGCCGCGCTGTTTTTGGTGATTGGCAATGTGGACTACGCGGTCAAAACGCGTGAGGCCGATGCCCTGGGCGGCCTTGGCCCGACGATGCCCGTTACCGCGTTGGCCGCCGGTCTGGCCGCATTGTCCATGGCCGGTTTGCCGCCGCTGTTAGGCTACATCGCGAAAGAGTTGATGTACGCGGGCGCACTGGAAGGCGCGTCAAACCCGGTGTTGATCGTAGGTGCGGCCTTTGCCGCGAATGCGTTGATGTTTGCGGTGGCCGGTATTGTTGCGATCCGCCCGTTTTGGCGCAATCGCGGGACCAGTTTGCCGCAAGCCCCGCGCGAGGTTCCATGGACGATGCTGGCAGGTCCTGTTGTGCTTGCGGTTCTTGGCTTGGTATTCGGGCTGGCACCGCTGATGGTGCAATGGTCCCTTGTCACACCGACGGTGGCCGCTCTGACCGGAGCGGCCGAAAACGCCAAGGAATTGAAGCTTTGGGCGGGCGTGAATGTCCCGCTTTATTTGTCGCTTGCGACATTTGCTGTGGGTGGTGCGATCTATGCGGGCCATGTTGGCCTGAGGCGCGCTTTGATCCGGATCGATGACGCAACGCCGAGCCTGGATCGCGGCTGGGACAATTTCATGGAGTGGCTCAAGCGCTTTTCGGCCCGGGTCACCGGCTTGATCCAGACGGGGCGCATGTCTGACTATATGGTGGCGACGTTTGTGACCATCGCGGTTGCGATTGGCGCGGCGATGGTCTTGCGCGGCCTGCCGGGGCTGGCGCCAGCCTTTTCGCCCATCACTTGGATTGACCTTGCCCTTTGCGCTCTGATCCTTGTTGGATCAGCGCAGGCGGCCATCACGCGGTCGCGGATTGCAGCGATTGCCGCCCTTGGCGTTGTGGGGATCGGGGCCGCACTGATCTTCATCTTTTTTGGGGCGCCGGACGTTGCGATCACCCAGCTGATGGTCGAGGTGCTGGTCGTTGTTCTGGTGTCGGTCGTGATGTTGCGCCTGCCGCCCTTGTCGGCGCAGCCGACGAAGTTTCGGCCCGGACATGCAGTGATTGCGCTGGGGGTCGGTGCGGTTGTCAGCCTGTCGCTGTTGGCGGTCTTGTCGGCCCCCCTCGACCGAAGCCTGACAACATATTTTGAGGTGACAAGCTGGCCGGAAGCCTTCGGCCGCAACATCGTCAACGTCATCCTCGTTGATTTTCGTGCTCTTGATACCTTCGGCGAAGTGGCCGTTGTGGTGATCGCGGCATTGTCTGCCGTGGCCCTTCTTCGCCCGCCCAAAGGAGGGACCAAATGAACTCGGTGATCCTTCGCGCGGGGACGCGCTATTTGGCGGGGCTGTTGCTGCTGGTGTCGGTCTTTATGCTGTTGCGTGGGCACAATGAACCTGGTGGCGGGTTTATAGGTGGGCTGATCGGGGCGTCGGGCCTCGTCCTTTATGCGATTGCATGCGGCACGAAGGATGCGCGCGCAGCCCTGCGCCTGCCACCTGAAACCATCGCTGTTCTGGGGCTGTTGATCGCGCTTGGGGCAGGCTTGATCGCGGCCCTGTTTGGCGATGTTTTTTTCACCGGCCAGTGGCTTTTTGTGGGCGCGACCGAGGACGACAAAGGCCTGCCGATCTCCACCGTCTTGATGTTTGACATCGGGGTCTATGGTGCTGTCTTCGGATCGGTGCTCGCCCTTGTCTTCACCATGGAAGAAGAGATCTGATGGAAGCACTTTTGGCCCTTGTCATCGGTGCGATGGTCGCAGCAGCGGTCTATCTGATGCTGTCGGGCCATATGCTTCGGTTCATCTTCGGTCTGGTGCTGATTTCGAATGCCGCGAACATGACGATTTTCACCGCAGGGCGGCTGACCGAAGGCGCGCCCGCACTGGTGCCCGTTGGGGCCGATGCACCGGTTGAAGTGGTGGCGAACGCCTTGCCTCAGGCGCTGGTTCTGACCGCGATCGTCATAGGCTTTGGCCTTTTTGCCTTTGCGATTACGCTGGTCTGGCGCGCCTGGGTCAGCCTTGGCACGCTCAATGCCAATGAGATGCGGCTGGCCGAACCTGAGGACCCGCCAAAATGAGCTGGCTTCTGGCCCTTCCCATTGCTGTGCCCTTCCTGACAGCAGCTTTTGCCTTTCTGCTGCGCCATCGCTCGGCGGGTCGCTGGATTTCCGTGGGCGGATCGGCAGTGTTGCTGGGCGTGTCGATCGCGCTGATCTTGGCGGTGCTGGACGTTGGCATCCTTGCGGGACAAATGGGGGGCTGGGCGGCCCCGTTCGGGATCACCCTGGTCGCCGACTATCTGTCGGCCGTGATGGTTGTGATTACGGCGATCATCGCGCTGACCTCATCGGTTTATGCGCTGGCCGACATCACGCGCGAGAAAGAAGCGCTGGGCTATCACGCGCTGTTTAACGTGTTGATCGCAGGTGTCGTCGGCGCCTTCCTGACGGGCGATCTTTTCAATCTGTATGTCTGGTTTGAGGTCATGCTGATCTCGTCATTCGGGCTGTTGATCCTGGGCGGCACGAAGGAGCAGGTCGACGGCGGCGTGAAGTACGTGGCGCTGAACCTTGTCTCGACCATCCTGTTTCTGACGGGCATTGGGCTTCTTTACGGGATGACCGGCACGCTTAACCTCGCAGACCTTTCCACTGCGGTGGATGGCGCCGACCAAGGCCTTCTGACGGTGGTCGCCATGGCGTTCATGGTGGCCTTTGGCGTGAAGGCCGCACTGTTTCCGCTGTTTTTCTGGCTGCCGGCGTCTTATCACACGCCCGCCTTCACGGTGTCTGCGGTGTTTGCGGGGCTTTTGACCAAGGTCGGGGTCTACGCGCTTATTCGCATGTTCACGCTGGTCTTTGACCATGACGTCGCCTTTACCCATCAGATCTTGTTGTGGGTCGCGGGCCTGACCATGGTCACCGGTGTTCTGGGGGCGGCGGCTCAGACAGATATGCGCAAGATCCTGTCGTTTCATATCGTCAGCCAGATTGGCTACATGATCCTCGGGCTGGCCCTTTTGACACCCCTCGCCCTGGTGGGCGCGGTGTTTTACCTGGTGCACCACATCGTGGTGAAGGCGAACCTGTTCCTGATCGCAGGTGTGGCCAGTCGGATCGCGGGTGGGACCGAGTTGAAACAGATCGGCGGGCTTTACAAATCCGCCCCGCTTTTGGCGGTGCTGTTTTTGATCCCCACGTTTTCACTTGCCGGTTTTCCGCCCCTGTCGGGGTTCTGGGCGAAATTCATTCTGGTCAAAGCCGCGCTTGAGGCAGAAGGCTGGATCATCGCAGGCGTGGCCCTGCTGGTGGGGCTTTTGACGATCTACTCGATGACCAAGATCTGGGCGCAGGCCTTTTGGGAACCGCACCCCGACGGCATCGACCCGTCGCTGTCCACGCTTGACCCGAAGACACGGCGTGCTTTGATCCTGCCGATTGCGACGCTCGCGGTGATGACGATGATCATCGGACTGTTCCCTGAACCCTTTGTTGCCTTCGCTGAGGTGTCGGCGGCGCAACTTCTGGACCCATCGGCCTATATTGCAGCCGTGAAAGGGGGTGCCGAATGAACGTTCTTGCCTTCAACCTGCTTTTGGCCATCGTTTGGACCGGTCTGATGGGCGAGTTGTCGCTGTTTAACCTCGGGTCCGGCTTTATCTTGGGGTATTTCGCGCTATGGGTCATTCAGCCGTTGACCGGCGCGTCGGGGTATTTCTTCCGAGTCTATGCATGGATCAAGCTGATCGTGATGTTTCACTACGAATTGATCCTGTCTTCGCTGACTGTGGCATGGGACGTGCTGACGCCGCGGCACCGGGCGGCACCTGCGATCATCGACGTGCCGCTTGATGTTAAATCTGATGCCGGCATCTTGCTGGTTACCAATCTGATCACACTGACCCCAGGCACGCTCAGCCTTGATGTGAGCCAGGATCGCAAGACGCTGAAGGTTCATGCGATGTTTGCCGATGACCCCGAGGCGCTGTGCCACGAGTTGAAGTCCGGGATGGAGCGTTGGGTGATCGACGCTGTGGAGGGTCGCAAATGAGCCCGTTTTTGGTCTTTGCCGTCGATGTTGCAGGGGTCTTGATTCTGACGGCCACCGCGCTTGCCTTGGTGCGCCTGGTACGCGGGCCGAGCTTACCCGACCGGGTTGTTGCCCTTGATATGATGACGATTACCATCGTGTCGTTTTGCGGGATCGCAGCCGTTCGCTTTGATGAGCCCGCGTTTCTGGATGTGGCCTTGGCGCTTGCCCTTGTCGGCTTTCTGGCCACGGTTGCGCTGGCCCGGTTTGCCGAGCGTGCCCAGGCCCGCAGGCGGGAGGACGCTGAATGATCGATGCTATTATCGGATGCCTTTTGATCCTTGGCGGAGCCTTTTCCGTCATCGGGTCGTTGGGTCTGGTCCGTATGCAGGACGTATTGATCCGCATGCATGCCTCCTCAAAAATTGGGACTCTTTCGACCGGCCTCACAGTTCTGGCCGCGGCAATATGGTTCAACGACATGGGCGTGACCGTGCGTGTCATCCTGATCGTTTTGTTTTTGCTTCTGACCGCGCCGATTGCGTCGCATATGATCGGGCGGGCGGCCGTGGCGATTGGTGTCCCACTGTGGGGCGGTAAGGCCACCGATGACGACGATCTTGCGATTGATTAGCGACGTCGCGAGGACCGCGGCATGGACGACCTGATGCTGAAGACACCCCCCAATACGCTGATCGTTATTCCCGCGCGCTGGGCATCTGAACGGTTTCCCGGTAAGCCTCTTGCGCTTTTGAAAGGGGCGAGCGGGCAATCCAGAACGCTTATCGCGCGCACTGTGGACGCTGGCCTTGCGGTGGGTGCTGCTGCGCAACTGGTCGTTGCCACCGATGATATCCGGATCGCCGAAGAGGCCCGCGCGGCCGGGGCGAATGCAGTCATGACCGACCCTGACGCGCGCAATGGAACTGAACGGGTCGCAGACGCCGTCGCGCGATTGGATATGGCGCCGGACATCGTGATCAACCTGCAAGGCGATGCGCCGCTGACCCCGCCCTGGTACATTGAAGCCTTGATCGAAACGATGGCGGACCCAAGCGTGGATGTTGCAACCCCCGTGCTGGAAGCCGCCCCTGATCACCTGGACCGATTGCGGGCAGACCGCCAAGCGGGCCGGGTGGGGGCGACGACGGCCGTTTGTGGGGCAGGCGGCCGTGCGCTGTATTTTTCAAAAGAAGTGCTGCCCTTTGGCGGCGGGGCGCGAACGCCTGTGCTGCATCATGTGGGTGTTTACGCTTATCGTCCGGCGGCTTTGAAAGCCTATCTGTCGCTGACGCCGGGCGATGCCGAACTGGCCGAAGGTCTTGAACAGTTGCGATTTTTGGAACACGGCACGCCGATCACCTGCACCAAAGTCGAGGCGAGAGGCCGCGCCTTTTGGGAGGTGAACACGCCCGAGGACATCGCCCGCGTCGAGGCGATTTTAATGACTGAAGGGCGCGACTAAGCGCCCGGGTGGCGTTATTATCTGTACCAATCGGTTCACTTTCCACTTTCCGCCTGCACCGCTCGGGCGTAGCAAGGGCGCCAAGGGAGCAGCCATGACCGCCATTGTCACAATCGATCGTCTCTCAAAGACATTCCCAGGCGGGCTCGATGCGCTGAAATCGGTGTCGCTTGACATAAAGACAGGGGAAATCCTTGCTCTTCTCGGCCCGAACGGGGCTGGCAAGACCACGTTGATTTCGATCATCTGCGGGATTTCCAACCCCACCGACGGGACGGTGCTTGTGGGGGGCCATGACGTGGTGGGGGCTTTTCGCGAGGCCCGCCGGCTGATCGGACTTGTCCCGCAAGAGGTCACGATCGAACCGTTTGAGACGGTGTTCAACACGGTCAGTTTTTCGCGTGGGCTGTTTGGCCTGCGCCGTGATCCCGCGCGGATCGAAGCGATCCTGCGCGACCTGTCGTTGTGGGACAAGCGCGACGCCAAGTTGGTGACCCTGTCGGGGGGGATGAAACGGCGGGTCCTGATCGCCAAGGCATTGGCCCATGACCCGCGTGTTTTGTTCCTGGACGAGCCGACCGCGGGTGTCGATGTGGAATTGCGCCGCGACATGTGGGCGCTGGTGGAACGGCTGCGCGCGGACGGCGTGACCATCATTCTGACCACGCATTACATCGAAGAAGCCGAGGCCATCGCCGACCGTGTGGCGGTGATTGCCAAAGGTGAAATCCTTTTGGTCGAAGACAAGGACGCCTTGATGAAACGCATGGGCCAAAAGACGCTGCGGATCGATCTGGCCGCGCCATTGGCCCAGATCCCCGCAGGTCTGGAAGGCTACGATCTGGCGATTGAGGGCGAATGCGCGCTTGTCTATCGCTACGACACCAAGGGCGAGCGGACCGGGATCACCCGGCTTCTGAACGACCTGTCCGCGGTCGGCCTGCAGCTTGTGGATATCGAAACGCAAAAATCCTCGCTCGAAGAGATTTTTGTGAGCCTGGTGACGGAAACGGAAGACGTGCCATGAACCTTTTCGCGATCCTGACGATCTACAGATTTGAGATGGCCCGATTTTTCCGAACGATTTGGCAGTCGATCGTGTCGCCCGTCGTTTCGACATCGCTTTATTTCGTTGTGTTCGGCACGGCCATCGGCAGCCGTATCCAAGAGGTTGAGGGCACAGCTTACGGCGCGTTCATTGTGCCGGGTCTGGTCATGCTGACCGTGCTGACCCAATCGGTGCAAAATGCAGCCTTCGGCATCTATTTCCCAAAGTTCATTGGCACGTTTTATGAACATCTATCCGCCCCGATAGGCTATGTGGAAATCGTGATCGGCTTTGTGGGTGCAGCGGCGACCAAAAGCCTGATCATCGGGTCGATCATTCTGGGCACGGCTGCGCTTTTTGTGGACCTTCGCATTGAACACCCTGTGGCCATGGTCGCGTTTTTACTGCTGACCTGCGCGTCTTTTTCGCTTCTGGGCTTTATCATCGGGATCGTGTCAAAAAGCTTTGAGCAGCTTCAACTGGTGCCGCTTCTGGTGATCACGCCGCTCGTCTTTCTTGGTGGGTCCTTTTATTCCATTACCATGCTGCCGCCCGTCTGGCAGACAATCAGCCTGTTTAATCCGGTACTTTACCTGGTGTCGGGGTTTCGCTGGTCGTTCTATGGTCTGGCGGATGTCCCGATCCTGGCCTCGCTTTTAGCGGTCAGTCTTTTCACACTGGCCTGTCTTGCGGTCGTGGCCTGGATTTTTCGCACGGGATATCGGCTGAAGACCTGACGTCATCGGGTGACAATTGCGTTGATTGTGCATCCGCGTCTTGTTGCGGGCCCAGCCACGGCCTAAATCCCAATCATGAAGCGTTTTATCCCTTTCATGCCGCAGGAGCCTGTGGTGTCGGTCGTGCGGATGCAAGGAGTGATCGCGTCAGGTGGTCGCGGTGCGTCGTTGAATGATGCAAGCCTCGCCCCGCTGATCGAGCGTGCCTTTGCCCGCGGCAAACCCAGGGCGGTGGCCTTGGTGATCAATTCGCCCGGCGGCTCGCCCACACAATCGTCGCTGATTGCCGCCCGGGTGCGCCGCTTGGCCGATGAAAAGAACATTCCCGTCTACGCTTTCGTCGAAGACGTCGCGGCGTCTGGCGGCTATTGGCTGGCCTGCGCGGCTGATGAGATCTGGGTCGATGAGAATTCGGTCGTGGGGTCCATCGGCGTGATTTCGGCAGGATTTGGCTTTCAGGACCTGATTGCGCGCTACGGCATCGAACGCAGGGTACATACTTCGGGCGAGACGAAATCAAAGCTCGACCCGTTCAAGCCCGAAAAGCCCGAAGACGTGGCCTGGCTGAAAAGCCTGCAAGAGCAGATCCATGAAAGCTTCATTGCCCATGTCAAACGGCGCCGGGGCGACAAGCTGACGGGCGAAAACCTGTTTAACGGGGACGTCTGGGTCGGGGGTAAGGCCATCGATCAAGGTCTTGTCGACGGGGTCGGACATATCGTGCCCAAGATGAAAGAGATCTTTGGCAAACGCACGCGCTTTGCTGTGTATCGCCAGCGCAGGCCGTTGTTGTCGCGCTTTGGTGCCCAGATGCTGGACGGCGTCGTGGGAGAGTTTGAAACCCGCGCCGCCTATGCGCGCTTTGGCCTGTAACGCAGCGCGCACGTGATCAAGATCGTCACCCTGTTCCTGATTTTCATCGCCGTGATGGCGATGTTTGGCCGCTTGCGCCTGCCCAAGATCGGCAAGTTCGGGCGTCGGCAGGACGCGGTGTGCAAGACCTGTGGCCGCCCCCGCATCGGCAAGGGGCCTTGCCCCACGTGCAAGGGCAAGGGCTGATGGACGACTTTCTGCTGGCAGGGCTTGGTTTGGTCATCCTTCTGCTGGCAGGGGATGCGCTGGTGCGCGGTGCGGTCAATACCTCGCTTCGGCTTGGGGTGCCCGCACTGATCGTCAGCCTGACAATCGTGTCCTTTGGCACCTCTGCCCCGGAACTTCTGATCGCGATCAGCGCGATTGATGACGGGGCACCGGGACTGGCGTTGGGGAATGTGGTTGGATCGAACACCGCGAATGTCTTGCTTGTTCTGGGCGTGCCTGCGATGATCGCGGGGCTTCACACGTCTGAATGTGACACACGCAAAAGCTACGTGATGATGCTGGTGGCGACGGTTCTGTTCATTGCCATGGCGTTCACCGGAACCTTTACCTGGGTGCATGGGCTTATCCTTCTGGCCGCCCTGGCACTGACCCTGACAGACCAGGGCCGCGACGCCCTGCGCCACCGGCGTGAGGCCCCTGATGACGAAGAAGACGTCGAAGGTGCCGACCCTGATATGCCATGGTGGAAGATCCTAGTCTTTTTGGTTTTGGGGCTTGCGGGTTTGCCCCTTGGCGCCGAAATTCTGGTGGAGTCTGCGACAGACATCGCGCGTGACTTCGGGCTGTCAGACACGGTGATTGGTCTGACCCTTGTGGCGATTGGCACATCGCTGCCGGAACTTGCCACAACCGTTATGGCTGCGCTGCGCCGTCAGGCGGATGTTGCCCTTGGCAATGTGATCGGGTCGAACCTGTTCAACCTTCTGGGCATCATCGGGGTTGCATCAATCTTCGGATCCATTCCGGTCGATCAGCAGTTTTTGGTGCAGGATCTGTGGGTGATGCTGGGTGCTTCGCTTCTGATTGCGCCGTTTGTGTTTTCAAACAAGCTCAATATGACGCGGGGTTGGGGCATCGCCTTGACGGCGGCCTATGCGGCCTACCTCTGGATTGCTGTGCATCCGTGAGGGGAAGACCATGAACGTCAAACGCGCGCTTGTCACTGGTGCAGCCAAGCGGTTGGGCCGCGAAATGGCGTTGTATCTTGGTGCCCAAGGCTTTGACGTGGCCGTGCACTACAATGGGTCGAAGGCCGAAGCGGATGAGGTCGTGGCGCGCCTGAAAGACATGGGGCGAATGGCTGCGGCGTGTCCTGCGAACCTGTTGGATGAGGATGAGACTGCCGCACTCGGGCCGCAGGCGGCAAAGGCGCTGGGCGGTCCAATCTCAGTTCTGGTCAACAACGCGTCTATCTTTGAACCTGATGAGATTGAAACTGCCACCCGCAAAAGCTGGGACCGCGCGATCGGGTCGAACCTGCGCGCGCCCTTCGTGCTGACGCAGTTTCTGGCAAGCCAGGCCCCGGCGCCCAGCACGGACGCGAACGGTGAACCCCGCGCCGAGGCGCTGATCGTCAACATGATTGACCAGCGGGTCCGCAAGCTGACGCCGGATTTTGTCAGCTATACCATTGCGAAGATGGGGCTTTGGGCGTTCACGCAGACCTCAGCCCAGGCGCTGGCGGGGCGTGTGCGGGTCAACGCGATCGGGCCGGGGCCCACGATGCAGGGCATCCGCCAGTCAGACGCGCATTTCCAGAACCAGCGCGCGGCCTCCATCACCGGGCGCGGCGCAAACCCCGAAGACATCACCCATGCGCTGGGCTATTTTCTGGGTGCCCACGCGGTGACAGGCCAGTTGATTTGTGTCGATGGAGGCCAGCATTTGGGCTGGCAAACGCCGGATGTTCTGGGTCCTGAATAGATGGATCATCGTCGCTAGCATTGCTCGAGTTGGTTGCTTTGCGAATTGACTTTTGCACCGCGCGCTTGAGCGTTACTGCAGTGTTAAGAATCCTTTAATGTTTTCAGCGCCTTGCGGATGGCGCATAAAGATAATACGCAAATTCAATGGCTTAGAAAGTTGCTCAAAAATTGACCAGAGCCTTGAAACAGGCAAAAACAAAGGAAAAATCCAGCAGCCCTCAAACTTGCCCCAAGACTTATCCCCAGAATGCGTGGACAGGTTTTGACTTGTCGCGCCGCTGGATAGAGTGCAGCGAAGTCAAAAGAATCAAAGGCCCATGAACGACGCCAGCGATACCCCCTTGCGCGGCCATGCCGCGATCCAGCGCTACCTCAACGACCTTGAGACCTCGCCGGGTGTCTACCGGATGCTGGATGCAAAGGGTGCGGTGCTTTACGTCGGCAAAGCGAAGAACCTGAAGGCACGTGTGTCGAGTTACGCGCGGCCCACCGGGCATACCGCGCGGATTGATCGGATGATTTCCGACACCGTGTCGATGATGTTTCTGACAACGCGCACCGAAGTCGAGGCGCTGCTTTTAGAACAGAACCTGATCAAGCAGCTAAAGCCGCGCTACAACGTGATTGCGCGCGATGACAAAAGCTTCCCGAACATTCTGGTCAGCGGGGCGCATGAGTTCCCGCAGATCAAAAAGCACCGCGGCAAGAAGGCCGAAAAGGGCAACTACTACGGCCCCTTCGCAAGTGCGGGGGCCGTGAACCGAACATTGAACCAGCTACAGAAGGTGTTTTTGCTCCGGAATTGTTCGGATGCCACCTTTGAAAGCCGCACGCGGCCCTGTCTTTTGTACCAGATCAAACGGTGTAGCGCCCCTTGCGTGGGATATATATCCAAGCCGGACTACGGCGCGCTGGTCCGCGATGCCGAGCGATTTTTGCAAGGCAAGACGACCAAAGTACAGTCGAAGCTGGCCGAAGACATGGCCGCGGCGTCCCAAGCGATGGAGTTTGAACGCGCCGCCGCTTTGCGCGACCGGATCCGCGCGCTGACCCAGGTGCAATCATCCCAAGGGATCAATCCGGCGTCGACCACTGAGGCCGATGTGGTCGCTTTGCATATGGATGGGGGCCAAGCTTGCGTGCAGGTGTTTTTCATTCGCGCCAATCAGAACTGGGGCAACCGCGATTACTATCCGCGCACCGGGTCGGGCGCTGAACCAGCAGAAGTGCTGCAGGCGTTTCTGGCGCAGTTTTATGATGGCAAGGACCCGCCGCGGTTGGTTTTGCTGTCAGACCCGGTCGAAGACCCCGACCTTTTGGCCGAGGCCCTGACCAAACAAGCCGGTCGCAAGGTTGACCTGATGGTGCCCCAGCGCGGCGAGAAAGCGGAGCTGATTGCGGGTGCCCTTCGCAATGCCCGCGAAAGTCTCGCGCGGAAAATGTCGGAAACTGCGACGCAGGGGAAATTGCTGCGGGGGCTGGCTGAAGCGTTTGAGCTTGATGCGCCTCCCCAGCGGATTGAGATTTACGACAACTCTCATATTCAGGGTGCCCATGCTGTGGGGGCGATGGTGGTTGCGGGACCGGACGGGTTTGAAAAGAACCAGTACCGCAAGTTCAACATCAAGTCTGACGATCTGACCCCCGGCGATGATTTCGGCATGATGAAAGAGGTGCTCACCCGCCGCTTCAAGCGCCTTTTGAAGGAGGACCCCGACCGGTCGAAAGGTGATTGGCCCGATCTGTTGCTGATCGATGGTGGCGCGGGCCAGGTCAGCGCGGTGCGCGGAATCATGGCCGAAAACGGGGTTGAGGATATTCCCATGGTCGGCGTGGCCAAAGGTGTGGACCGCGATGCTGGCAAGGAGGAGTTTCACCGCACCGGTGCGCGCCCCTTCGCGTTAAAGCGCGGTGACCCGGTTCTTTATTTCATCCAGCGGATGCGTGACGAGGCGCACCGGTTTGCCATCGGGGCCCATCGGGCGAAGCGTTCAAAAGCCATTGGCGCCACACCATTGGATGACGTGCCGGGCGTTGGGGCCACGCGAAAACGCGCGCTTCTGGCGCATTTCGGGTCGGCCAAGGCGGTAGCGCGGGCGGATCTTTCGGACCTGAAAGCCGTTGCTGGAATTTCTGATGCGATGGCGGAAACCATCTACAACTATTTTCACGACAGCTAAGCGGCCCTTCCTGCGCGGCGCTGGCTGCGCTAAGGATTCGCGGTGACCTGGACTGTCCCAAATATCCTGACGGTGCTGCGCCTTCTTGCGGCGCCTTTGCTGGTTGTGATGTTCATCTACTTCACCCGGCCCTGGGCGGATTGGTTCGCGCTTGCGCTGTTTGTGGGGGCGGCTTTCACCGACTGGCTTGATGGCTATCTTGCGCGCAGCTGGAAACAGGAAACCAAGCTTGGGGCCATGCTTGATCCGATTGCCGACAAAGCCATGGTTGTGATCGCCCTGTTGGCGATTGTTGCGCTGAATTCGGATCGTCAATTGGGCATGGACCCCTGGATTCTGCTGGCTGCCACGCTAATCATCTTCCGCGAGGTTTTCGTGTCCGGTCTGCGGGAATATCTGGGCGATACTGCGGGCCTGCTGCAGGTCACCAAACTCGCGAAATGGAAGACATTTGTGCAGATGGTGGCGATCGCAGTCCTGTTTGCGACGGGAATTTTTGAACACATGTGGTTTGAACGTACCGTCGGGATGGACCAGAGCGTTCTGTCGGACATCATGCAAGGCGGTGACGACCCGGTGAACCTGCGGCTGATCCGCGATCTGTGGTTTTACTGCTGGTGGGTCGGCGTGGGCCTGTTGTGGATCGCCGCGATCATCACCTTGCTCACGGGCACCGACTACCTGCGCAAGGCGGCGCCCTACCTAAGGGACCCCGCACCATGATTGACGTATTGTACTTCGCATGGCTGCGCGAACGCATCGGGCTGGCTGGTGAAAAGGTCGAAACACGTGCAGCGACCGTTGCTGACCTGGTTGACGAATTGCGCGCCCGTGAAGAGCGATATGCAATGGCTTTTGAAGACGTCTCTGCCGTGCGCGTGGCCCTCGATCAGGAATTGGCTGATTTTTCCGCCCCGCTTGATGGCGTGCGCGAAGTTGCCTTTTTTCCACCCATGACAGGGGGCTGACGTGACGGTCCGGTTGCTCAACGGTCCGTTTGATCCCGGCGCGGAACTTGCGGCATTCACGGCATCATCCAAAGGCGCAGGCGCGGTTGTCAGCTTTTGCGGTATCGTGCGCGGCGACGGCGACATGACCGCGATGGAAATCGAGCATTATCCGGCCATGACCGAAAAGGCGCTTGCAGCTCATCGGTCAAAAGCGCTGGAGATTTTCGATGTGTCCGATGCGCTGATCCTGCACCGCTTTGGCCGCCTGCAGGTCGGTGAAACCATCATGATGGTCGCCACCGCATCCGCACATCGACGCGCCGCGTTCGACGCGGCCGATTTCCTGATGGATTACCTGAAATCCCGCGCGCCGTTGTGGAAAAAAGAGATCGGCGCGAACGGGGCGATATGGGTCGCGGCAAAAGACGACGACGAAGCCGCCCTTGCCCGGTGGGAAACCTGACCCAGCGCCTTCCTCTTGCTAAAAATACCTCCGCCGGAGGCAGGCAAACACCGGCTCGATGCGTGTCATTGACACCATAGTGTGGCCATCTGCGCCCCCGCGCCACCGCGACCCCGTAGGGGGCGCAAACCCTCACATCGTCTGGTTGACCCGTTCGACATAGGCGCGCAGCTCTTCGGCTTCGCGCCGGGCTTCGCGCAGGCCTTCCATCGCGGCCTTCAACTCCGCTTCGGTCTGGTGCAGCTGGTTGGTCAGTTCGGCCTCGCGCTGTTCCTGGTACGTGATCGCCTGATCGCGCGTTTCTTCCGCCTCGTGGAGTGACTTTGCCATCTTGTCGAGTTCGTCCATCTCTGACCGTGTCACCCTTGTCAGGCGCGACACCAGCCAATGGGCGAACCAGCCCAGAAGAAACGCCACAAACAAGATTGCGGCGGTGGTCAGGATAAACTCGGTCCGGTTCATTCGGTGGTCTCCTCGGGCGTCGCCTCAACCGCCGTTTCGGTTTCCGGCGTCTCTGGCAGCAAAGCACGAAACTCAATACGCCGGTTTGCTTCGCGGCCTTCTTCGGTCTCATTGTCGGCAATCGGCTCGACCTCGCCATAGCCCCTGGCCGACAGGTTCGATGTCAGCACGCGCTCGGCCATGATTGCGTTCAACACCGCGTCTGCGCGCGCTTGGGACAGATTGAGGTTCATTGATTCCCGGCCCTGGCTGTCGGTGTGACCGGCAATCTCGATCCTTACGGTTTTGCAATCCCGCAGCACCTCGGCAATCCGGACCACGGTTTCCAACCCGGCGGCCTCAATGTCGGAGGAGGATGGTTCAAACGTGATCTTCGGCATTTCGCGCTGCACGGTTTCAATCTTGGCGACGCATTCTTCGGGCGTTGGGATCCCGGACAATGGGTCAAGCGCTTCGACGTAAGTTACATCAATCGCGAAGTTCTGACCTTCGCCGAGTTTTTCCGACAAGAGCCGTGAAATTTCGGCCTGGCCATCGGGGTTGCCGCTTTCGCCCTTAACCTCGACGAAGTCGGGCTGAACCAGCACCGATCCCGTGACGACCTCAGACAAGGCTTCAAGCCCGGCAAGCACCCGTACAGGCCAACCGTCGGGCAGATTGCCGTCAAGCCGGGTGGCCAGGACCAGGCCTTCGACCCCAAACCGGGACTTGGCGTAGCTTTCAACGGTGGTGCGGGTCAGCGGATCGGGCAGGCGGCCGCGCAATTCAACGGTGCCGTCCTTGGCGCGGACGGCGGTGAATTCCGGGATCGCGTCGGCGCCATCGCTATCGGGGTCCGGCAACACGCCGTGCAGCGAAAATGCGGGCGGCAGGCCACTTTCCAACTCGCCCACAATCCGGTCGAACAGATCGCCATCGGTGCCAGGGGCGGCCACCAGCGTGACGTCGGTGTCTGAAAATGTCACCGATCCGCCGCCAAGCTGGTTCAGGCTGACAATCGCCATCGATGCGGCATCGTCCCAACGTGCGGAGGGCGCACCAAGGCCGATGGAACAATTGGCCTGGCCGCGCAGACCCGCCCCTCGGGCCGCGGCAAGGATGGTGTTGCGCGCCTCCGGGCTGTCAGCGGTACATGCGTCAAAGCGCAAACCCTGGTCGTCCAGAATGGCGCGCAATGTGTAGGGACTTATCACAGGGCGCGGCGCTGAAATGTCGAGCCTGAGTGTAATGTCAGCCGGGGCGGCCACGTTCAGGCGCGCCTCGGTGCTTGCGCGGTCTGCGCGGCTGTCGGTGATGGCCGTGATGCTCACCGCACTGGGCGACGCCGACACTTTTGAGCGTGGCAAACCCGCCAGCGCTTCAATCGCGAAATCGAGCGCGTCCTGCCAGCCGTCCGGCGTTGGAAAATTGGCGGTTTGCAAAAGGTCAGATACATTGGCGTTCGGTGTTGCATTCGCCACTGCGGCGCGAATTGCGTCGCGGTCCACTTCGGCGGGGATCAGCCCAAAGAACGAAATTTCATCGTCATTGCGCAGAAACTCAATTGAGAATTCCGGCGCGTCGAGGTCTTCGGGCGCCCGCACTTCCATGTTGTCGATCAGCCGGGCGGCATCTACGACCCGAGCAGCGGCTGAGGCTGCACGAAACCGTGTGGCCTCGTCCGGGGCGGTGCCCGACAGGGCCACCAGCAGCCCATCGGTGGACACATCCGCCCAGTCGAGGTCCTCCAAATCAAGGGTCCGCGCCACATCGCGGGCCGATTGCGCCTCAATCCGGTCGGCGGCAAGCATGCCCGACCAGACAGCGCCGGCGCCTGCCAGCAGAATGACAAATCCGGGGAGTAAAATTTTGCGAAGGCGCATGGCGTTGAGGGGTCTCAGGTCTGATGTGGCCGCGACCCTACCTAGGGCCGGGGCGATAGTCCATCAGGCCAAAAGGGACAGTGCAAGAAACGCGACCGGGATGAGCCCTGCGTCCCGGTTGGACCGAAACAAACGCATACAAAGACCTGCGTCTTCCGGGTTGAGCGAGCGCAATTGCCAGGCCAGATGCCACCCCATGGCCCAGATGCCGCAAAGTGCGACAGTGAGGGTCAGAATATTGCCGGGTGCGGCCAGCACGACCGCCAGAAGAAACAGGCTGACGGTGGTCATCAGGAAATACCTCAACCAGCGGTGGGTGTTGCCTTCAAACAGGCGCGCTGTGGATTTTACGCCGATCAAAGCGTCGTCTTCGGTGTCCTGGCAGGCGTAGATCGTGTCGTAAAACAGTGTCCAGGCGATCCCGGCGGCGTAAAGCGCCAATGGTGCGGGGTGCAGGCTGCCGGTATGCGCGGCCCAGGCCAGCAAAGCACCCCAGTTGATCGCGAGCCCCAGGAATGCCTGCGGCCACCAGGTGAAGCGCTTGGCGAAGGGGTAAACCGCGACCAGCGCAACCGACGCGACGCCTAGGCCAATGGCTGTCCAGTTGAAGGTGATCAGGATCAAGAATGCCAGAAGTGACTGGATCACGGCCCAGACGAGCGCGCGTCGCGGTGTGACCTGACCCGATGGTATGGGGCGCGACCGTGTCCGCGCGACCTGCGCGTCGATGTCGCGGTCGGTCAGATCGTTCCAGGTGCAGCCCGCCCCGCGCATCAAGAACGCACCAATCGCGCAGCCAATGGCGATCCATGCGTCTGACCAACTGGCCTGCCCGGTGTGGCCCATTGCCAGCAAAAGCCCCCACCAACACGGGATCAGCAACAGCCAGGTCCCGATGGGTCGGTCTGCCCGCGACAGGCGCAGATAAGGCCGCGCCCAACCTGGGGCAAAGCGATCCACCCAGTTGCCGGGCGCTGCATCTGCGACAGGCGCTGCTTCGGGGGCGTTGATTTGACGCTCGGTTTCGGTCATCGCTTCATCATGGCACAGGTTCGGCTCTATCTAGATCAGCCCCTGGGGGCAGGGCAATCGGTGACGCTGTCGCGGGAGCAGGCGCATTATCTCTTCGGTGTGATGCGGTTGGGGGTCGGCGACGGGTTGGCGGTGTTTGATGGCGTCACGGGCGAGTATGCCGCAACGGTTGCGGTGGCCGGCAAACGCGGTGGCGCGCTGTTTTTGTCCGACCAGACGCGCCCGGTTCAGATGCCCCCCGACCTTTGGCTTCTGTTTGCGCCAATTAAGAAGGAACGCACCGATTTCATTGTCGAGAAAGCGACCGAGATGGGCGCGCGGCGCATCCTGCCAGTCTTGACGGATCACACCAACACGGCGCGGATCAAGTGGGACCGCCTGCAGGCCCATGCGGTGGAAGCGGCCGAACAATGCGGGGGGACCTTCGTGCCAGAGGTGGGCGAGCTGACGCCTTTGACACGTGTTCTGGCGGATTGGGACACCGCGCGACGCGTGATGTTCTGTGACGAAACCCGGGCCGGACAGACCGCGACCCTGCCCGATACGCGGGGTCCCTGGGCGGTTCTGATCGGCCCGGAGGGCGGGTTTTCGGACGCCGAGCGCGCAAAGCTCAGCGGTCTTGATCATGCTCATTCCATCGCACTTGGCCCGCGTATCCTGCGGGCTGATACCGCGGCGGTTGCGGCGCTTACCTTTTGGCAAACGCGGCTTGGGGATTGGGGCTGATACGAACCTTCTGCGAAAGAACGACGTGCGATGTTTGGGAAAAATCCGGTGCCTCCGGCGGGGATATTTTGGCAAGGGGACGTTGTGAGGCTTCCGCGCTGCGCGTAGGTTTAATTCATGAGCTTTGTCCGACCAGAATTGCAGGCCGTTGCCTGGCGCTGGCGCGAAACCCTGGTGGGGGGCGCGGGAGCGTTGTTGGGCGGATATCTCGCCCTGACCGGCACGCTGGCGGCACAGATTATCGGGGCGGCGTTGATCATCGGCGGCACGCTTTTGGGTGTTGCAGGTGTGCAGCGCGCCCGGTTTCGCCGGGGGGGCCAAGGGCTTGGCGTGGTGTCGCTTGACGAAGGGCGATTGGCCTATTTTGGCCCCACCGAAGGCGGGGTCATTGCTGTGGCGGCGCTGTCCGGTGTCGATCTGCTGGTCGGGTCTGACACAAGTGTTTGGGAACTTGAAGCCGCCGATGGGTCCCGGCTTGCAGTACCGCTTGATGCGGCGGGTGCTGAGGTTCTTTTCGATGTGTTCGGCGGACTTCCGGGGTTGAACACCGCATCGATGCTAAGTGCGGTCGAAGCCGCCCGCCCCGGGCGCACCATGATCTGGGCCAAAGCGGCAGGCACCGCGCGCGTATCCGCACATTGACTTTTGGCCAATCGCCAGTCCTAAACGCGAGACATGCTCAAGGAGCCAAGCGCATATGTCTGTTCCACAATCCGGCGGTGGCCCTATCGAGCGGCACGAAGATCTGGCCGAATGGCTTGAGGCCGGATGCAAGCCCAAATCCGATTGGCGCATAGGCACCGAGCATGAAAAATTCGGCTATTGCCGCAATACGTTGAAGCCTTTGCCCTATGACGGTCCGCGCTCGATCAAGGCAATGCTTGAAGGGTTGCGCGACCGGTTCGGCTGGGCGCCGGTAGAGGAAAGCGGCAACATCATCGGTCTGGTCAAAGATGGGGCGAATGTGTCTTTGGAACCTGGCGGGCAGCTTGAATTGTCTGGCGCGCCGTTGGAGACGATCCACCAGACCTGTGATGAGGTGAACGCACATCTCGAAGAAGTGAAAAGCGTCGCCGACGAGATCGGTGTGGGGTTCATCGGGCTGGGGGCCGCCCCCCATTGGACCCATGACGACATGCCCATGATGCCCAAAGGGCGCTACCGGTTGATGACCGATTACATGGACCGGGTGGGGACCATGGGCAAATCGATGATGTACCGGACCTGCACGGTTCAGGTGAACCTCGATTTCGGGTCCGAGGCGGACATGGTCAAGAAGCTGCGGGTGGCGCTGGCGCTGCAGCCGGTGGCAACGGCGCTTTTTGCGAACTCGCCCTTTTTTGACGGCAAGCCAAATGGCCACCGATCCTGGCGCAGCCGGGTGTGGCGTGACCTGGATGCCGATCGCACGGGCATGTTGCCGTTTGTCTTCGATGACGGGTTTGGGTTTGAGGCCTGGGTCGACTATGCACTGGGCGTGCCGATGTACTTTGTCTACCGCGATGGCACATATATCGATGCGCGGGGTCAATCGTTCCGCGATTTTCTGACCGGTCGTCTGCCCGCGCTGCCGGGCGAAGTGCCGACCCTGTCGGACTGGGCGGATCATCTGACGACGATTTTCCCCGAAGCCCGGATCAAGCGGTTCATCGAAATGCGCGGCGCCGATGGTGGCCCATGGCGGCGGCTTTGCGCCTTGCCGGCCTTCTGGGTGGGGCTTCTGTACGATCAAACTGCACTTGATGCGGCTTGGGATCTTGTCAAGGACCTTGACGCTGAAACCCGCGAAGGCTTGCGCGTGGCCGCGTCAGAAGATGCCCTGGCGGGCGAGGCGGGGGGCGTGAAGCTACGCGGGTTGGCCGAGCGCGCGGTTGAAATCGCCGAAGCCGGTCTGGCCGCCCGCGCGCGACCTGGTGTGGGCGGGCTGATCCCCGACGAGACACATTTTCTCAACGCGCTCAAAGACAGTCTGGCGTCCGGCGAGGTGCCCGCCGATGAACTGTTGCGGCGGTATGAGGCGGACTGGAACGGTGACGTGACCAAGGTCTTTGCCGAGTACAGCTACTGACGCCAACACGCAAAACGCCTTGAAGGCGCCCGGGTCGTGCCCCGATCTTGCCATGATTGCCGCGTTAACTATCTGTCAACGGAAACAATCAACCCCGAGGAGCACATGTCGTTCACCCAAGCGCTACAATCCGCGTTCGAGCGATATTTCGACACCTCCGGTCGCGCATCGCGGACCGAACAGGCGAGCTTCGTTCTGTTCGCACTCGGTGGCGCCGTGGCCTTTGCACTTCTCGACGGTATCATTTTTGGCGCATCTCTTGGATTGCCGCCGCTGACCGTGATCTTCGTGGTCGTGACCTGCGTGCCGTTCTTCACGGCAATGTTCAGGCGCCTGCATGATACCAACCGCAGCGGCTGGTGGCTGTTGTTGGCCTTCGTGCCGGTCCTGGGTTGGCTCGCGCTTTTGTATTTCTTCGCTCAGATGGGCACCGAGGGTGACAATGCCTACGGACCCGCCCCCCTTGGCTCGGACGCCAAGGCTGACTTTGGAGCGACACCTGCAGAATAATACACTGATTTTCCCTCTGTGTATCAAACTGGCCCGCCCCCCTTGGCGGGCCATTTTTTTCAGCCGGGCGACAGCGTGCCCCGATAGGCTGCGATCAGCCCCAGAAGCGGGACTTTGACCGTCACGTCGAATTGGAACATTCCGTTCGCTTCGGCCTCGAACGTATCGCCACGCGGCAAAAGCCAGCGGGGCATCGGCAGGCCGAATATCGTCCCGCGCCGTGGCACAAGGTACAGCCGATCCGCCTTGACGATCATGGCCAGGCCAATTGCGATTGGACCAAACCGTTCGACAATCAGTCCTTCCATCCGGCCCTGCCCGCGCTCTTGTGTTGTGGTCATGCGGTGGCCGCCAAAGTCGCGCTGCCAGCGTTCTTTGCCGCCCAGCGACGTGGTGGTGACCGTCACCGGGATGCCTTTGCCCGGGCGCGGAAAGCCCAAAGCCCGAGCAAGGGTGCGGGCCACAAAAGAATTGCTGCCGGTGATGTCGGCGGTCCCGGCCCAGGTGCCGGGGGTCGCATGAAACGCTTTGACGGGCGCGGCCAGGTTGTCAAATGCCGCCCCCAGCGTGTCGGGGTACAGCGCCCGCCTTGGGGCAGAGCGTGCACCGGTGACAATCCGGCGGCGGACGAACAGGGCCTCATAATCAGACAGGCTCAGCGCGCCGACGCCGGGCCGCGCGCCCGCCTCAGGTCGGTTGCCTTTGATCATCTTGCGGATCAGCCCCTCGATTGCCATCGAAGGGATCAACGGGCCGTCATCGCCTTCAGCAATCAGGTTCCAGGTTTCTTCCGCCCCGTTTGGACCCTGGGCCATCACATACATCCCGCCCCGGTGCTCGCCGAACTTTGCGGCGTTAAGCACCCAGTGACAAAGCCCCGCCAGCGGGGTCAGCCGGGGTGCCAGGCCCCAAGACCGCAAGCGTGCCAGCGCGTTAAGCGCGCGGTGCAAAACCTCAGGCACCGGGCCCGCGCCCATCCATATGGTTTGAAGGCCCGGATGTCTGGCAGGCAGCAGCCTGAGGTCCGGCACGTCCACCAGTGAAAACCGAATGTTCCGCAGGGGCATGTGGCCAGGGACCGCGACCGTCTTGCGGCGCTGCTCTACCAGCCCGCGCCCGGTCGCGGGACGACCCGCGCGCGTCAGATGGACCTGTTCGCCAGCATAGCCCAGGACTGCGCGCAGCACGTTCTGGCCAACCCCTGCATAGGGTGAGGGCGCGATGCCGCCTTCGACCTGTGAAATCTCCATCCGGCCGGCGATGTCAGCAAGCACCGCAGCTGTCAGCACCGGAAAGCTGCTGACCCCGGACAGAACCACCACGCCGGCGTCTTTGGCGGCGCGATCGAAAGCTGCCACCCCTTCGACGAAACCGGCGCCATCGGCAAGGTCCATATAGTCGACACCGGCTGCGATGCAGGCTTCGATCATGCGGTAGCGGTCGTCGCCGTAGTCCTGGAAGGGTCCCGAAGCATCAACCACCAGATCGGGGGAGTGATCTGTCAAAGCCTCTTCAATATCAGCGCGGTCCAAGCCCAGCGGATGTACCCGGGCCGCCCCTTGAAAGCAGGCGCAAAAAGCCCGCGCCTTTTCCAGGGATCGTCCGGCGATCAGAATATCGAGGTCTGCGATATCTGACGCAAGTTCTGCAAGCCGCCCGCCAAATGTGCCATAGCCGCCAAGGATCAAAAGTTTCATTGAAACCACCTGACTTTTGAAAGCCTACGGTAAAGGACGCCGAAGGCGGCGCCCCAAAATGGTGCAAAGACGAGGCCGAAGGCACGCCATCCGACGTGACTTTGATCGGATTTTATGTGTTCTGATGTTTCTGTCATTACTGAAACTCTTTTGCAAAATTTTTACCCGACATTGCCTTTCAGAAGGCGACGTTGAACTTGTGCATCAGGCAAGCGGCACAGATCAGCCCGGCCAAAGACCCTGTACCGGTTGCGCGCCACCAACCCATAAACGGCGTCGCGGACGGGACGCGGCAAGAGGCGAAGCACCGTTAACCCGCGCCAGATCCCACCCAGATGGGCACCGGCCGCGATCAAAGCCTCAAGCCCCAGGTGCGTGCCGGCGGCATCAATCACCAGCCAGCTTGACGGGTCGGCGGGGTCCAGCCCTTCGGCGCGCATCAGCTTTTCGCCCAGGGGCGATTGCACCGGCACAATCTGGAACTGTTCATCCAGGTCGTTGCGCGCAATCCAGGCCGCACCGCGCGCGCACAGCGCACAGTTGGCATCCATGACAGCAGTGATCTTGTTGGGGTCCATGGGCTCACATAGATCGAAATTCGTTACTCGGACTTTGGCAAAAAGCGCGTGATCTTTGCGCCCATCTTCAGCGCCATCCGGTGGACAGAGCGTGGCAGCCGCATAACATCCTGATACCAGTCATCAAAAAGCTGCATTGTCTCCAACGTTTCGTTGATCCGCTTGCGGTTTGCTTTGGGCGTGCCATCTTCTTTTGCCTCAGCCGCGACCCGTTTCAGGGCCGCCAACGTCGGGGCGTATTCGCGTTCGCGGCGTTCGCGGATCACGACCATCACCAGTTCATGCATGTCGCGAATAGACGTGAAGTGATCGCGCCGGTCACCCAATTCGCGGCGCGCGGTCACAAGCCCGTAGCCCTGAAGCTCCTTCAGGCCGGTTGAGACGTTCGAGCGCGCAAGGTTCAGCGTTTCGGCGATTTCATCGGCTGTCAGGGGCCTGTCCATCACGTGCAACAAGGCATGGATCTGCGCGACCGAGCGATTGGTGCCCCACTTGGCACCCATCTCTCCCCAGTGGAGAATGAAGTCCTGCATGGCTTGCGTCAGGGTCATAGGGATCACTTGCGTCAATAATTTCAGATTTGACAGAAATACCTATAATAACTAGTTTGTCAATATGTTTGGTAAAAAGTTCAAAACCAAAAGGCAGGGCGTGTAAAATGATGCAGGCATCAAAGTCCCATAATCGGTTCGCTTGGTGGCCGCATATGGCAGCCGCTGCCGCCGCGCTTGTTCTTGGGGCGTGGTTGTCCGGCACGCCGCTGGTGCAAACGGGCGTTCAATTCGTGGCACCCGCGGCCGTAATCCTAGGGGTGCACCTTTTCGGTCTTTGGCGCGCAAACGCCTGGACGCCGGGCTTTGCCGTGCGCGCCTTTACGCGGTCAGCCTGGACAGCACTTGGCCTGTTGGCGGCAATGCTTATGGGGACGCTGGTTTTGCCCACCCCGGCCGAGGCTGATGTGGGCGAGGTGATCACCGCCATCTTCACGGTTTCGTTCTGCGTGGCGGTTTTGGTGCTTGTGGGACTTGTGATCTTTGCCGTGGCGAGCCTTGTCTTCAAAGGGATCAGTGCAGGGGCGCGTGCCCTTCGAAAAGATGACGATGAACTTGATACGCGGTTTTTCGACTTTGGTGCATTGGCCGTAACGGCGGTGGTCATGCTGGCGTCCGCCTTGGAAGGGCTGCCCCAGACCTATACCTTTCCGAAAGCTGACCGGGCGCGTGTCACGCTGAACATCGCAGCCCCCGCCGACCGGGTCTGGCAAACGATGGAGACAGCCACCACCCCGAGCGTCCCGCTGCCCGCGATCCTTGCCGCGTTTCCAAAGCCAGTCGACGTCGCCGTTGACGAAGGCACTGGGCTGGGTGCGAGGCGCGAGGTTGCATTTTCCGGGCGTGAAGGGGCCGGGCGCCTTCGCCTTGCGGTCACCGACCGCAGCGCGGCGCGCGCGCATTTCACCGTCGTGTCCGACACCAGCCCCTATGCCCAGTGGATCAGCTTTCGCGGTCTCACCTACCAAGTCGACCCCGCGCCTGGTGGCACGGCGCTGACGGTGTCGTTGGCTTACGACCGCGACCTGTCGCCGGCGTGGTTTTTTGGTCCGATGATGCGAGGTGCTGGATATTTCGCCGTTCGCGTTCTGGCGCGTGACGTCAAAGCGCGGGCCGAAGGATGAGCGGTCTTTACGCCACCGATCGGGTGATCCCCGGGCCCGAAACCTCTGCCACCGATGGGCGGATCGTGGTCGAGCCGGTGCGCGCGGTCTGGCTGGCCTTCCACGGGGTGGCTGGGTTGATCGGAGCGGTTTTCTTCGCGTCCTGGCAGGCCGCGGCGGTGTTTGTCGCCCTTACGGCGGTGACGATTTGCGCAGGCCATTCGGTGGGGATGCACCGGCTCTTGATCCATCGCAGTTTTCGCACCCCAAAACCGGTCGAATATGCTTTGGTGTGGCTCGGCACACTTGTGGGCATGGCAGGGCCTTTTGGCATGATCCGCGCCCATGACATGCGCGACTGGCATCAACGGCAGCACGTTTGCCCGCCGCATCCGTCCCATGGCGCGGG
Source organism: Pseudomonadota bacterium (assembly GCA_038530285.1). Taxonomy (GTDB): domain Bacteria; phylum Pseudomonadota; class Alphaproteobacteria; order Rhodobacterales; family Rhodobacteraceae; genus JASJAR01. Next base: position 39,849 of record JBCBCY010000018.1, on the reverse strand, counting down.
CTTCTGGCGCGATGCATGGTGGCAATTGTGCTGTACGTTTCGGCTGACCCGCCCACCGGCTTTCCTGATCGAGCCTGAGGTCGCCGGCGACCCCGTCTACCGCTGGATGGAGCGGACCTGGATGGCCCAGCAAATTCCGCTCGCCTTGGTGCTTTATGCGTTGGGCGGTTGGGGCTTTGTGCTTTGGGGGATGTGTCTGCGGGTCTTCGCGTCACTCGTTGGCCATTGGATGGTCGGGCATTTCGCGCATCGTGGCGGCCATCAGGGCTGGCGGATCGAGGGTTTGCCGGTGCAAGGGTATAACCTGCCCGGCCTCGGCGCGCTGACCTTCGGCGAGAATTTCCACGGCAACCACCATGCGTTTCCGCATTCGGCCAAATTGGGGGTAGAGCCCGGGCAGTTTGATCCCGGCTTCATCTTTATCCGCGCGCTGGCGGCTGTGGGGCTGGCGTGGGGCGTGCAATTGCCCGGGTCTGCCCCCGGCCGAGACGGTTTGGCGCGTGTTCAGTCGGCGTCCAGGGCGAATACAAAGTCGCGCACCTCTGCGTCCGGCATTTCGCAGGGTTTCAAGATCGCGGTGCCGTCGGCCAAACGGTAAAGGTTCATCGACACATAGCCGGTGCCGCCCAGCTCTTCGGCTTCGAGTTTCTGGGACCGGCCATTGGCCATGATTGATTTCGTCACCCGCCAGCGTTTGCCAAAGGCAGTGCCGCCGTAGCCGCCCACGGGCAGGGCATCAAACCGGTTTAAAAATTCGGCATCAACGCTCATTTCGCGGCCTCACCGATCTTGGGCTCGCGGCCTGCCAGGATGCGCTTGATGTTGGGCCCATGGCGAATCCAAATGAGGATACCGATCAGGGTGAGGGCGTAAAACGTTCCCGGTGGTCCGAACAGCCAGCCGAACACCGGTGCGCTGGCTGTGGCCGTCAGCGCCCCGGCTGATGACATGCGGGTCAGGCGTGCGACGCCCAGCCAGATCGCGCCTGCGATCAGCCCCACCGGCCAGACAAGTCCGAACACGACGCCAAAGAATGTCGCCACCCCCTTGCCACCCTTAAACCGCAGCCAGATTGGGAAAAGATGCCCAATAAACGCGGCCATGCCGCCCAGTTGCGCGCCGCCGACGCCAAAAAGCCAGCCGCCGACCAGGACCGGCACCAACCCTTTCAGCGCATCCAAAAGCAGTGTTGCGGCGCCTGCGGCCTTTGATCCCGTGCGCAGCACATTTGTGGCCCCGATATTGCCCGAGCCAATGTCACGCGGATCCCCAAGCCCCATCACGCGGGTGACCACCAGCCCGAAGGGCACAGAGCCCAGCAAATAGGCCGCAACCGCGAACCCGATGAGCAGCGCGGTGTCGATCATCCAAAGACCCGCTTTCCGCCGACCCAGGTGCCTTTGACCCGGCCTTGCAGGCGCGCGCCGTCAAACGGCGTGTTCTTTGACTTTGACGCCATCGCCCAGCGGTCCAGCACAAAGGGCGCATCAGGATCGAACATGACCAGATCGGCAGGCGCGCCGGGGGCAAGGCGGCCTTGGTCCAGCCCCAGCCGTCTGGCGGGGTTCAGCGACAAGGCCCGGAACAGGGCCGGCAAGGTGATCTGGCCGGCGTGGTAAAGCCGCAAGGCGGCGGGCAGCAGGGTTTCCAAGCCCACCGCGCCCGAAGCGGCCTCTTCAAACGGGCGGCGCTTTTCTTCTTCCGATTGGGGGGTGTGCATCGACGACACCACGTCGATCAAGCCGGCTGCCAGCGCGTCGACCACGGCCAAACGGTCTTCTTCGGCGCGCAAGGGGGGCTTGACCTTGAAGAACGTCCGGTAGTCGCCAACGTCGAATTCATTCAGCGTGATATGATGGATCGACACGCCCGCAGTCACATCAAGCCCGGCGCTTTTGGCGCGTTCCAGCCGCCTGAGCGCACGTGCCGTTGTGATCTGGTCGGCGTGATAGCGTGCCCCCGTCATCTCGATCAGGCCCAGGTCCCGGTCTAGGCCAATGCGTTCGGCCATCGCCGACACCGCTGGCAGCCCTTTGAGAGACGCGAACTTGCCCGACGTGGCGGCCGCCCCCGCCGACAGCCCCGGGTCTTGGGGGTGGCCAATGACCAACGCGTCAAGACCCTTTGCATAGGTCAGCGCCCGCGACAGGACCTTGGTGTCGGTGATGACCTGGTCGCAATCGGTAAAGGCGGCGGCACCGGCGTCTTTGAGAAACCCGATCTCGACCATCTCGCGGCCGGCCCGGCCTTTTGTCAGGGCCGCCATCGGGATCACCCGGACGGGGGCGGCTTCATTGGCGCGCCGGCGCACGAATTCCAGCGCTTCGGGCGTGTCGATTGCAGGGTCGGTGTCGGGCCGCGTGATGATCGTGGTGACCCCCCCGCGGGCGGCGGCCTCTCCGGCGGAGCGGAAGCTTTCCTTGTGGCGTTCGCCGGGCTCGGACACTTTCACGCCCAGGTCGACAAGCCCCGGCGCCAGACAGGCACCGCCGCAATCGACGACATCTGCGCCCTCAATTTCCGGGGCACTGCCCAAAGCGACCGACTTGATGCGGCCATCTTCGACCAAAAGCGCGCCTTTGGTATCGCGGCCTTCTTCGGGGTCGATCAGACGGGCGTTTTTGAACAGCGTGACCATGTCGCGTTACCCTGCCGCCAAAACGAAAAAGACCACAAACAACGCCAGAAACAGCAAAACAGCCATGGCCACCATACCGCCGATCCGTGCATCGCTTTTTGGTGGTTTGACAGCCGCGCCTGACAGATTGCCTTTGGCGCTTTCGGTTTCAATCGGCTTTGGGGCGGTGACGGGGGGGACGCCCTCGGTCAGTTGCGCTACGAATGTCAGGCCGGGTCCGGGCGCGATGTCCATCGGGACGGTTTGGAACGCGCGTGCGGAGACAACGACCAGAGTGCCGGTTAACCCATCGAGCCGCGCGGTCTCGCCGGCCAGATCGCCTGCATCAATGCCGTGCCCTTCGGCAAGGTAAGCGGTCAATCCAAGTGGTGCGATCTGTTCGGCCGTAAACACCTCAATCTCGGCTGCATCTGTCACACCTGACCCCAGGGAGGCCAGAACAGCCGGCTTGTCGGCAGACCCGTCCCAGGTGAAGACAAGGACGCCGCCGCGGCGGATCTCAATGCTTTCCACGACGAAGATCCTTCATCCTGGGAAAAATACTCCCGCCGGAGGCATGAAAAATGCAATCGCGCCGCAGGCGCGGCGATTTGATAGGTCTTTCGGTCATGCCATGACCTCGCGCGGGGTGGCGCGGCGCGCCTGGGCCAAAAGGTCCATTGCGGCCATGCGCACCGCGACGCCCATTTCGACCTGCTCTTGGATGACCGATCGGTTGATATCGTCTGCCAGTGTGCCGTCGATTTCCACGCCCCGGTTCATGGGTCCGGGATGCATCACAATTGCGTCCGGTTTGGCGGCTTTCAGCTTTTCCGCATCAAGCCCGAAGCGGTGGTAATATTCGCGCTCGGATGGGATGAAGCCGCCGTCCATCCGCTCTTTTTGCAGCCTCAGCATCATCACCACATCGGCATCGGCCAGTCCTGCGCCCATATCGTCTGTCACCTCGACACCCCAGTCGGCCACACCTGCCGGCATCAAGGTGGCTGGCCCCACCAGCCGCACGCGACTTTCCATCTTGCCCAAAAGCAAGATGTTTGACCGCGCCACCCGGGAATGGGCGATGTCGCCACAAATCGCTACGGTCAGCCGGTGAAGTCGCCCCTTTTCGCGCCGGATCGTCAGCGCATCCAAAAGCGCCTGGGTCGGGTGCTCATGGCGTCCATCGCCTGCGTTCAGAACCGAGCAGGTGACCTTTTCGGCCAGCAAGTCGACCGCGCCCGAATGGGGATGGCGCACCACCAGCAGGTCGGGATGCATGGCGTTCAACGTCATCGCGGTGTCGATCAGGGTTTCGCCCTTTTTGACCGATGATGCCTGCATGGCCATGTTCATAACATCTGCGCCCAGGCGTTTGCCGGCGATCTCGAAACTCGCCTGGGTCCGGGTCGAGTTTTCAAAGAACATGTTGATCTGGGTCAGACCCGTCAGCGCATCGCCATGCTTGTCGGGGCGCCGGTTGAGGTCGACGTAATGCTCTGAAAGATCGAGAATCGAAACGACTTCGTCCGGGGTCAGGTTTTCGATCCCGAGAAGATGCGGTCCTCTGAGTGCCATGTCGTTCCCTTGGCCCCTGCGCGGCGGGTTATAGAAAGCCCGGGGCGGCGGGACAAGGATTTACCGCACCTGGCGGGGCCTCTAATGTCGGGATATGGATTCTCATGCTGCATTGGCCGCGCTTGACTGGCAGATTGAACTCGGTGCCGACGAAGCCATTGGCGACGCGCCGGTTGACCGATTTTCGCTTGCCCAACGTCCCAAGGTGGCAGCGGTGGCCGCGCCGGGGGCCGCGGCACCGGTCGCGGTCCCTGATGTCGATCCGGTCGCTGTGGCGCGGACGGCGGCGGCGAATGCCCCCGATCTTGCCGCGCTTCAGGCTGCCCTTGGCGCTTTTGAGCATTGCGAATTGAAACGCGGTGCGCGCAATCTGGTCTTTGCGGATGGCCAGCCCGGGGCCCGGGTGATGATCCTGGGCGAAGCGCCCGGCCGCGATGAGGACATGCAAGGCAAGCCTTTCGTGGGGCGCGCGGGTCAGCTTCTTGATCAGATGTTTGCCGCCATTGGTCTGGCGCGCACCGCGCCCGCCCGCCAGACCGCAATTTATATCACCAATGTTCTGCCCTGGCGGCCGCCGCAAAACCGCGACCCCAAGCCTGATGAGATTGCCATGATGGTGCCGTTTGTCGAACGCCACATCGCTTTGGCTGACCCTGATATTCTTGTGGCGATGGGCAATCACGCGTGTTCGGCCCTTCTGGGCAAACGTGGCATCACCCGCATTCGCGGCACCTGGGACGAGGCGTTTGGCAAGCCTGTTCTGCCCATGTTTCACCCGGCCTATTTGCTGCGCACGAATGCTGCCAAGCGCGAGGCTTGGGCGGATCTGTTGGCCCTTCAGGCGCGGTTGCGCGGATGAGCCGAATAGACGAAACCCGCGACTTTATCGCTGTGCGAATTGCGGTGCTTACGGTGTCTGACAGTCGCACATTGGATGATGACCGGTCTGGTGACACACTTGTCGACCGGCTGGGCACGGCAGGCCACAAGCTGGCCGCACGCGCCATTGTGGAAGATGACCGGGCGGTCATCGCCGACCAGCTTCGAACCTGGATTGCCGACCCCGACATCGACACGATCATTTCCACCGGGGGTACGGGGCTCACGGGCCGCGACGTGACCGTCGAGGCGCACCGGGACGTCTATGAAAAAGAGATCGAAGCCTTTGGCACGGTTTTTACGCAGATTTCGATGGAAAAGATCGGCACATCGGCGGTTCAATCACGCGCCACGGGTGGGGTTGCCGGGGGAACCTATCTTTTTGCGCTGCCAGGAAGCCCGTCTGCTTGCCGGGACGCTTGGGATCAAATCCTTGTTTTCCAACTGGATTATCGACATCGCCCCTGCAATTTCGTGGAAATAATGCCGCGCTTGTCAGAAAAGTTGCGTCGGAAGTAGGCCGCTCCTACGTACAAGGCTTAATCGGGCGCGCTATGTGTAGTTGGCCTGGTCTAGAATTTGGAAGCTTGGTGGCACGCAGATGCGGTTTTTGACGCGTTCTCTGATCGGCCTGTTCCTGGTGTCGGCGACACTGGGCTTGTTTGCGTTCGCCGGGGCAACGGTTTTTGACGCGATTTCAGCCCGCATGGCGGACGAAGGTGGCGGGCGCCCGGCGCGAGAGCGTGTTTTGGCGGTCCAGGTGCTGACAGTGGACCCACAGACAATCACCCCGAAACTTGAAACCTTTGGCGAGGTCGGGTCGCGCAGAACACTTGAGTTGCGCGCCTCGGCGGGCGGTGAAGTGATCTGGTTGTCGGACAATTTTCAAACCGGTGGCGTGGTTGAGGCGGGCGAGCTGTTACTACGCATTGATCCGGTTGATGCTGAGGCCACGCGCGACACTGCGCAGGCTGACCTTGATGAGACGCGCAGCGAACTGGCAGATGCCAAGCGGGGCCTCGATCTGGCACGCGACGAATTGGCGGCCGCGCGTCAGCAGGCAGACCTGCGTGAGCGCGCATTGGCGCGCCAACGTGATCTGGCCGAACGCGGTGTCGGAACAGCCGCCGCGGTGGAAGACGCCGAACTTGCCTGGTCGTCGGCCAATCAGGCGGTGTTGTCGCGCCGTCAGGCCGAAGCAAATGCCGAAGCCCGCATCAGCCAGGCTGAAACGCTCATCCAGCGCCGTTTGATTGCGCTTGCAGAAGCTGAGCGGCGCCTGGCCGATACCGAGGTGACCGCGCCCTTCCCAGGCGTTTTGGCGGATGTCTCGCTGGTGCCTGGCCGTTTGGTCACAGATCGTGAACGCCTCGGTGAGATCGTCGATGCCGACCAGTTGGAAGTGTCATTCCGGGTCTCGACCGCGCAGTACGCCCGGCTCTTGTCGGCCAATGGTCAATTGATCGGCGCACCGATCGAAGCCGTGATTGACGTGGGCGGCGTGGATCTGCGTGCACCTGGTCAGATCACCCGGGAAAGTGCCAACGTCGCGGAAGGTCAATCGGGCCGGTTGCTTTTTGCGCGGCTGGACAATGCGGTTGGGTTCCGGCCCGGCGACTTCGTAACCGTGATTGTGGAAGAACCGCCCCTAGACCGGGTGGCCCGCCTGCCGTCTGCAGCACTTGATGCAGCTGCGACGGTTTTGGTGGTCACCGAAGATGACCGGCTCGAGGCGGCACAAGTCGATTTGTTACGCCGTCAGGGGGACGATGTTCTGGTGCGCGCGCGCGGTCTGAGCGGGCGCGAGGTTGTAGCGCAACGCACGCCGCTTCTGGGCGCGGGCATCAAGGTGCGCCCCTTGCGTGAAGGTGGCGAAGCCCAAGCCCCTGAAGCCGCTGCCATGGTCGCCCTTGATCCGGAACGTCGCGCTCGGCTGGTGGCTTTTGTGGAAGCCAACAACCGGATGCCCGCCGAAGCCAAGGAACGGGTGCTGGCGCAATTGCAAGAACCCGAGGTGCCCGCGGCGATGATCACCCGGATCGAATCGCGGATGGGCGGATAGATGGCGGCGCATGTTCCACAAATAGCGAGCGTTTTCGCCTATTTCACGCGGCACAAGACAGCGGCGAACCTGCTATTTGTGCTGATGCTGGTCCTTGGCATCGCGGCCTTCCCGAACATGCGTGCGCAGTTCTTTCCCGATGTGGTGTCCGATGACATCTCGGTGCGGGTGGTCTGGGACGGCGCGGGTGCCGAAGACGTTGACGCCGGCATCATCCAGCTTCTTGAACCGGCCCTGATCGCGGTTGAAGGCGTGGAAAGCACATCGTCACAGGCGACGGAAGGTCGGGCCTATATCGCGATGGAGTTTGAGCCCGGTTGGGACATGTTCCGCGCCCAGGATGACGTGGAAGGTGCGCTCGATCTGGTGTCGAACCTGCCCGATGATGCTGAAGATCCGCAGGTGCGCCGGGATGCCTGGCGCGACCGGGTCACGGACGTGATCATCACCGGGCCGGTGGATATCGCCCAGCTTGGCCGGTTCACGGATGAATTTGTCACCCGGTTGTTCGCCGCCGGCGTCACCCGGACGACAATACGCGGGATCGCGGCACCCGAAACGGTGGTCGAAGTCACTTCGCTTTCGCTGATTGAAAACAACGTCACCATGGCTGAAATCGCATCCGCCATCGCCGCTGAAGCCGAAGCTGATCCTGCAGGCGATGTGGCTGGTGCGGCCCGCGTGCGCACCGGTGTGGCCAAACGCTCAGCTGATGAAATCGAAGCGATTGTTCTGCGGCCCGACCCCGGTGGCGCCAGCCTGACAATCGGGGATGTCGCGCGCATATTCGTCAACGGCCCAGACCGTGAGCGGACGTATTTCGTCGGCGAAAACCCCGCGGTTTCGGTCCGCGTCGACCGTTCGCCCCAGGGTGATGCGATTGAAATCCAGCGCCAGGTCGAAACGGTCGCGTCGGACATGGAACTGAGCCTGCCCGAAGGCACCCGGATCGATTTGATCCGCACCCGGGCCGAGGCGATCTCTGCCCGGTTGAGCATCCTTTACGAAAACGGGCTGATGGGGCTGGCCCTTGTGGTGCTGCTTCTGTTTTTGTTTCTGAACGCGCGAACGGCGTTCTGGGTGGCCGCGGGTATCCCTGTGGCCATGACGGCGGCCATCGCGTTGATGTATGCCGCCGGTTTGACGCTGAATATGGTGTCGCTCTTTGCGCTGATCATTACGCTTGGGATCGTGGTGGATGACGCGATTGTGGTGGGCGAACACGCAGACTTTCGCGCGCGCCGCCTTGGCGAAGACCCAAAGACTGCGGCCTCGCGCGCCGCGTCGCGGATGTTTCTGCCGGTGTTTTCGGCCACGATCACAACGGTCATCGCCTTTTTCGGCCTTGTCGCGATTGGCGGCCGGTTCGGGGAATTGATCCTTGATATCCCGTTCACGGTTATCGTGGTGCTGATTGCAAGCCTTGTGGAATGCTTCCTGATCCTGCCCAATCACATGGCGCATGCCTTGGCGCATACAGCCAAGGAACATTGGTACGACTGGCCAAGCCGCCAGGTGAACAAAGGCTTCCGCTGGGTGCGCGAAACACTGTTCCGGCCGTTCATCGCCGGTGTGATCCACGCCCGCTATCTGGTCTTAGCCGGTGCGACCGCAATCCTGGCGTCGCAGGTGGTTTTGGTGATCTCGGGCGATGTGCAATGGCGGTTCTTCAACGCGCCCGAACGCGGTTCGATTTCCGCGAACTTTGCCATGGCGCCCGGGGCGACGCGGGACGATACAGTTGCGCAGATGCAAAGTCTTCAGGCGACGGTGGCCGAGGTTGGCGCGCATTTCGCGGAAGAAAACGACGGTGTGAACCCGATTTCATATGTCGTGGCCGAAGTGGGCGGCAACACCGGGCGCGGGTTGTCGGGGTCTGATCTGAAAGAGCCTGAGCAATTGGGGTCTGTCGCGATCGAACTGATCGATGCGGACCTGCGCGCCTATTCGTCTTTCGTTGTTTTGGGCGAATTGCAGGACCGGTTGGTGCGCCACCCGATGGTGGAAACGATCAGCTTTCGGTCGTGGCGGTCCGGCCCCGGAGGCGACGCATTATCCGTCGAAATCTTCGGCGCAGAGACGGACACGCTGAAAGCCGCCGCCGAAGCTTTGAAGGACCGGGTGTCAGCTTTCCCCGAGGTTTCTGCCGTTGAAGACAATATGGCCTATGACAAAGAAGAGCTGGTGCTTGACCTGACGCCGCAAGGCCAGGCGCTGGGCCTGACGATCGATGATCTGGGCCGGACGCTGCGCAATCGTCTGAATGGGATTGAGGCGGCGACCTACCCCGACGGTCCGCGCTCGGCGTCGATCCGGGTGGAATTGCCGCCCGGCGAGTTGACGGCAGATTTCATTGACCGGACCCAAGTGCGCACAGCCTCGGGCGCCTATGTGCCGCTTGCAGATGTGGTAACGGTGGACAGCCGCACCGGGTTTTCGTCGGTGCGCCGTGAAAACGGCATTCGGCTGATTTCGGTGACCGGCGACATCTCTGAAGACGACCCCGCGCGCGCGCAGGCCATCACTGAGACCCTGCGCGACACCATTTTGCCCGAGCTTGAAACCGAGTTCGGTGTTGCAACCGAAATGGCGGGACTTGCAGAAGATGAAGACCGCTTCCTGACCGAAGCGATGACGGGACTGATCCTTTCGTTAACGGGTATTTTCCTGACGCTTGCCTGGGTGTTTTCGTCCTGGACACGGCCCATTGTGGTGATGTCCGTGATCCCCTTCGGACTTGTGGGGATGATCTATGGCCATGCCGCCTGGGATGTTCCGCTGTCGATGTTTTCTATCGTGGGGCTCATCGGGATGTCGGGGATCATTATCAACGATTCCATCGTGCTGGTGACGACGGTGGATGATTACGCCAAGGATCGTGGGTTGATCCCTGCAATCATTGACGGCGCCGCGGACCGGCTCCGGCCTGTTTTTCTGACGACCGCGACCACCGTTCTGGGGCTGACGCCGCTTTTGTATGAAGGGTCTCAACAAGCGGAGTTCCTGAAACCAACCGTGATCACGCTGACCTACGGCTTGGGCTTCGGGATGGTCCTGGTGTTGCTTTTGGTGCCGTCGCTGCTGGCGATGCAACATGATGTGGCAAAGTTCCGCGCGGCGTTCCGGCGGGGCTTTTCGACCCGGGCAACGGGCCTTCAAACCGCGAATATTATCGCCACGCTGGGCGTTATGGTCTGGTTCGCGGTAACCCTTGGGGCAGCTATACTAAACGGCGCACCGCTGGTCATGGTCGAGACGATGCAAGATGCCGGTTTGGGTGCCGCTTTTGGGCTGTTCCTTGTGGGGGCTGCGGCAATTGCGCTGGTGGTTTGGGCGGTTGCGGCCCTTCGCATCAAGGCGGCGAGCAGCCCCTGATATCAACGGCGCGTCCACCGCCTATCACGGTAATCCGAACCGCTGAGCGGTCCAATGCGAACGGTTGCCCGTCGGGTGGAACCATCTCGGCGGTTGCGACAAGCCGCGTGCCCGTGCGCAGGGTCTCAGCCTCAGATATCCAGACCTGTTGCCCCGTAAGTTCGAGCACGCTTGCCTCGGTTGCGGCCAGTCTGGGCATCTCAACTTCTGCCGCGACCCGCAGCCCGTCGGCAATGGGCGTGATGGTACAGCGCGCACTGCCCACACCGGCGTCGCGTGCCCGCATGGGCCGGTCGGCCAGCGCGGCACGGATGGCCGGGTCGTTCTGTCCTGTCGCGCCCAATTCGATGTTGATGGGGAAGGTTACGGGAATGCAGATGTCTTCGCAGACGCCAATCTCAATCCGACCTTTCAAGGTCACCGGGGCCGATCCATCCAGCGTCGTGACGGCCAGTGGCAGGATCACGCCACCTGTGTAGCCCACCGACCGCAATCCATTTTGAAAAAAGACCTGTGGTACCGGCCAGGCGATCCGTACGGAGCGTATGTTGGCGTTCGGTTCCAGCATCAGGCGCGGCGGGATGCCGCCATCGCCGGGACTGCGCCAATAGGTCTTCCAGCCTTCTGCCAACCCGATATCGAGGGCTGCCATGTGCGTGCCATCTGATTGGCGCCAGCCGGGGCGTATCTCAAGCGTGGCGACCTCGTCGGGGATTTGTGCCCGACCCGAGCCTGCGAAACCCGCGGTCAGCGCGACCAAAACCAAAGCTGCTTTAAAAATCTGCATGCGCGACACGTAAACCGGCAAATGCCTGCCTGAAAATCACTTTCCGGCGAGCGATCGGCGTTCGCGTCGATATGCGGCCTTGCGGCGACGCTTGGCTGAGGCGTACATCTTGACTCGTGCAGCCGTCATCGGACCCTCACTCGCTTACGGGCAAGTTCCTGATTGCGATGCCCGGTATGGGCGACCCACGCTTTGAACATGGCGTGGTGTATCTGTGTTCACATTCCCAAGAAGGTGCCATGGGGCTGATCGTGAACAAACCGGCCGAGGACCTGTCGACGGGCGATGTTCTCGAGAAACTTGAGATCGAGATCCGTGCGACCCGACCCACAGGCCTGGTGCATTTTGGCGGGCCGGTGGAAACGGGGCGTGGTTTTGTGCTGCATTCGGTGGATTACGATGGCGGCGATGGCACGCTGCATGTGGAAGACGGCATTGCGATGACGGCCACCATCGGTGTTCTCAACGACATCGCGAAGGGGCAGGGTCCGGCGCAAAGTCTTCTGGCGTTGGGGTATGCCGGCTGGGGGCCGGGGCAGCTGGAAAGTGAATTGGTGCAAAACGGCTGGCTGACGGTGGATGCGACATCCGAGATCATCTTTCAGGCGGACAATGCCACCAAATGGACAGCCGCCCTTGGGCTGTTGGGGGTCGATGCGCTGACCCTGTCTGCCGAAGGGGGCAGGGCTTAGCGCTGGCCCGAAGCCCGGCGCAGCCGGTCGTTGATGGCAAGGCCTAGGCCTTCTTCCGGCACAGGCGCCACGGCAATCGGTCGCCCCAGCCCATTCAGCACATGGAGCAGCCGAAACAGGTTTGCAGCAGCTTGCGTCAGATCACCGTCCGGTGACAGGTTTTCGGTCCCATCGATTGCCCCGAACCCCAGCAAGACTTCGTTATTCCGCGCCTCGGTTGCATTCATCCGCAACGCCGCGTCCGGCGCGTAATGTGACAAGTCCCGGCCCGGCGACGCGGCGCCATCTGCGTCGTCTGGCAGCGCAAGGGGCACGCCCAGAACACGTTCAATCTCTGCTTGGGCCAACCCGCCTTGGCGCAACAGCGCAGGTGGTACGCCGGTTGAGATTACGGTGCTTTCCAAACCAACCGGGCAAGCGCCACCGTCCACAATCGCGGCGATCCGCCCTGCCAGACCACGCAGAACATGCGCAGCACTGGTGGGCGAGATTTTCCCCGACGGATTGGCGGATGGCGCGGCAATCGGCCTGCCCACCGCCAGCAAGAGCTTCTGTGCAATTGGCGCGCGCGGGACCCGAAGCGCTATGGTGTCGGCCCCTGCAAGGGCCAGTTTCGACACGCGCGCGTCCGACCTGATTGGCAACACCAGCGTCAAAGGACCAGGCCAAAAGACCTTGCCCAGCATCCTTGCGGCCTGGTTGAAATGGGCGAAGTTCTCGGCCTCATCCAAAGACGCGACATGCACAATCAATGGGTTAAATGTCGGCCGTGCCTTGGCTTCAAAAACCCGGGCAACGGCATCATCGCTGGTGGCGTCCGCGCCAAGGCCGTAAACGGTCTCGGTCGGGAATGCGACAAGCTGGCCCGCGCGGATGTAATCGGCCGCTTTGGCCAGACACTGGTCCGTCGCGGCAAGAAGCTCTGTCGATTCCATGATGTTCTGACGTAGCGTCCTGGTTGCGAGGCGGCGCTCAGCTGCCCAATCTCGGTCGGGTCAACCGATACCTGAAACCAGCCAACTTTGCCAAGCGGCAGAAAGAAACGCTGAATGACCTATCACGCGCCGACCGATGATCTTCGATTTGTGCTCGAGAAAGTGGTGGATTACCCGGCCGTGTCAGCCACCGCGCGGTTTGCAGACGCCGGGGCGGAGACCACTTCCGCCATTCTGGAAGAAGCGGGCCGGATCGCGGCTGAGGTTATTGCGCCCACGCGGCGTGAAACCGATTTGGCACCTGCGCGTCTGGAAAATGGGGTGGTGCGCAGTGCGCCCGGCCTCAAGGGCGCATATGACGCGATAGCGGACGGCGGTTGGGTCGGTCTGTCGGCAGCACATGATCACGGCGGCATGGGTTTGCCGCAAACCCTGAACATCGCGGTAAGCGAGATCCTAGCGGCGGGGTCGCTGTCGCTGCAGGTGAAAGTGTTGTTGTCTCAAGGCCAGATCGAGGCGCTGGAACACCATGCGTCCGACGCGCTGAAGGACCTTTATCTGCCGAAGCTGAACGCGGGCGAATGGTCGGGCACGATGAACCTGACCGAACCGCAGGCCGGCAGTGATGTGGGGGCGCTGACCACTCAGGCGGTTGAAAATGGTGATGGGACCTGGGCGGTCACAGGTCAGAAGATCTACATCTCATGGGGCGACAGCGATCTGGTGGACAATGTCTGCCATCTGGTGCTGGCGCGCACGCCCGGGGCGCCGAAGGGAACGCGCGGGATCAGCCTGTTCATGGTCCCGAAGATATTGCCCAACGCTGATGGCAGCCTGGGTGAGGCCAATTCGCTGCGGGTGCTCAGCCTTGAACACAAGTTGGGCCTGCACGGCTCGCCGACGGCCGTGATGTCGTTTGAAGGCGCCACAGGCTGGCTCATCGGTCAGGAATTGGGTGGCATGGCTGCGATGTTCACAATGATGAACAACGCCCGCCTTGGCGTCGGCGCACAAGGCATCGGAATTGCCGAAGCGGCCTACCAGATGGCGGTGGCCTACGCCCGCGACCGCAAACAGGGCGCCGCACCGGGTCTGGGCACGATCATCGAACATGCGGATGTCAAGCGCATGCTCGGCCAGATGAAAGCTGAGATTTTCGCGGCCCGGTCGATCGCTCTTGCCTGCGCGGTGTCCATCGATATGGCGGCCGCGACAGGTGACGTTCGCTGGGATGCCCGGGCGGCCTTTCTGACCCCGATTGCCAAAAGCTATGGGACCGACGTGGGTTGGCGCGTGGCCGATCAAGGCGTCCAGATTCACGGCGGAATGGGCTATATCGAAGAAACCGGTGCGGCCCAGCTTTTGCGCGATGTACGCATCACCCAGATTTACGAAGGGACCAACGGCATTCAGGCGATTGATCTTGTGGGCCGAAAACTGGCCGATGGCGGAGACGCCGCGTTCCAGTTGATTGAGGAGATCGAAGCCACCTGTGAACAGGGGCGCGCGGTGCAATCTGTTATGGGCGAAGCCGTATGGTCTGCCGCTGAAACTCTGCGCGAGACCACCGAGTGGATGTTGGACGCCGAAATGCCCGATCGTCTGGCCGGCGCCAGTGATTACCTGTCCGGTTTTGCCCGGGTGCTTGGTGGATGGTTCCATCTGAAAGCAACCCTGGAAGACCCCGCGTGTGAGGCTTTGGCCAGGCTTTATGCCAAGCGCATTCTTCCGTTTGCAGAAGCCCATTGCGGGTTGGCCCGGGCGGGTGGTGCAGACCTGTCGGGGATGACCAGTGACGATCTGACGTGACCGGTGGCCCCAAACCGGCCGGGATGTCGTTTCCCTTTGCGGCACCGCCGGGCCCGGGCGAGGCAATCGAGATCGCCGAGGGATTGTTGTGGATGCGCCTGCCGCTGCCCATGGCGCTTGACCACATCAACGTTTACGCGTTTCGCGACACTGACGGCTGGACGATCGTCGACACAGGCCTTGGGTCCAAAACCACGCGTGTGATGTGGGAAGGTCTGATCAAGGGTCCTTTGGCGGGGGCACCGGTCTTCCGGGTTTTGATCACCCATCATCACCCTGATCATATCGGCAACGCCGGTTGGTTTCAGTCCATGGGTGCAGAACTTATGACGACCCGCACCGCATGGCTTTTTGCGCGGATGCTCACGCTCGATCAGCAGGACCGGCCCTTGCCTGAGACCACCGCGTTCTGGCGCGCGGCGGGGATGGCGGAGGATATGCTGACCCAGCGCGCCGGCGAGCGTCCGTTCAATTTTGCCGATTGCGTCACGGCAATGCCGCTTGGGTTCACGCGCATGATCCCCGGCGCTGTGGTCCGGCTTGGCGGACGCGATTGGACCGTCCGGTTGGGCCAGGGCCATGCGCCCGACCATCTGGTGCTTTTTTCGAACGACGGTCAGTTTGTGCTGGCCGGTGACCATTATCTGCCAACCATTTCGCCGAACCTTGGGGTCTATGCGACCGAACCCACAGCCGATCCGGTGGCTGATTGGCTGGACAGTCACCGCGCCTTGCAGGCGCACCTGACCGACGCCCAGCTTGCCTTGCCGGGCCACGGGCTGCCGTTTCGGGGTTTGCCTTTTCGCGCTGAACAATTGATCGAAAACCATGTCTCGGCTCTCAACCGGGTCGAAGCGTTTCTGACCACGCCCCATACGGCCGTCGATTGCTTTCAGACGCTTTTCAAACGCGAGATCGGACCGGGCGAATATACACTCGCCCTTGTCGAAGCTATGGCGCATTGTCTTGCACTCTGGCATGGCGGTCGGGCCATACGCCACGTCACTGACGGCGGGCGCTGGTTGTTTGAGACGAAGGAGGCGGCCAATGCCCAAGGTCAAGGAAGTGCACACAGACCCCAGTGAAGTCGAGGCGACGAAGGCCAAGCCTTTGCCCGAAGATGTCGGCAATGGGCCGGTGGAAAAGAAAAGTCCCGCCCAATGGGCTTATGAGCGGCTGGTTTTGTACATCCAGAACTTTGAAGAGCGGCTGGACGGCGACCATGAAGTTGCGATGGGCTTTACCGACACCGGTGCGGGCGTTCTGAAGATTGAAGGGATCGGGTTTTTCGACCCCGATATCGTGACGTTCTACGGCATTGATGGTGGCGGCGCGCGCGCGCAGCTGGTCCAGCATGTCACCCAGTTGAACGTGATGCTACGGGCGGTGCCAAAGCCCCAGGAAGTCGATGCGCCGCGCCGGATCGGGTTTCAACTGGCCGCGTCCTTGGAAGACTAGCGGTCCGCCCCTGGCGCGACCTTTGGCCCTTCGCGCGGGGTCGTGACAGCTTAACCCTTTGGCGGTAGACCGAAGACATCAAGACGGAGGTGCATCATGGCCGATGGCAAACATGAACATGGCAAAATGAACATCGAAGCGCAGGAACGCGCGTTTGACGGGTTCATGAAGTGGGTCACGAACGGCGCGATCGTGTGCATTCTTATCCTGCTTTTGCTTGCCTTTACGGGTATCTAAGCCCCCGTGCGGGGTCGCTTGAAACCCTTTGTAATATGCGCAGCCGTGCTTTTCCTGGCTGCCTGTGGTGGCCCGGCCGAACCGGTCTGGGCACCTGACGCTGCCGTTGAGCGTGCGCGGTATACCGCCCAGGGCCCAGCCAGCGTGACTTTAATCACGGTTCGCTCGACCGATTCGGGCTTTGGCGCGCATACCGGACTTTTGATCTCGGGCGCGCAGAGGGTCCTTTTTGATCCCGCAGGCACATTCCGGCTGGCCTCTGCGCCGGAACGCAATGACCTGCACTACGGGATCACGCCCCAGGTTCTGGCGGTCTACATCGATTACCACGCCCGTGAGACCTATGATGTTGAACTGATCGAGGTGCCGGTCACGCGGGCGGAAGCCGACGCCCTTATCGCCCGGGCGGCGTCCTACGGCGCGGTGCCAAAGGCACAATGTGCCCTGTCGGTGACGCGGATTTTGAACACACAGGCGCGCTTTGCCGCGGTGCCCACGACGTATTTTCCAAATGCGGCTTCGGCGGCTTTTTCGGCCCTTCCAGGTGCATCCACACGGGTCGTCACGGATGATGATGCCGACGATAACCACGGCGTTTTGATTGCAGCGCGCGGCGATCTGGCCGCGATGGGGCTGGCACCGGCAAACTAAAGGGGCAGCATCTGCCAGCCCAACAAAACGGCCCCGCCTGCGAAGAAGGCCGCAAACAGGTTCTTTGTCCAAAGCCCGATGATCAGCGTCGTGATGCCCGCGGCCAATCGGGCAGGATCGGTCATGCCCCCTGTGGCCGGCGGCCAGACAACAAGCGGGGCGGCGATGGCAGGCAAGAACGCCACGGCGGTGTAGCGAAGGTGCCGCAAGATCCAATCTGGCATCTTGCGGTCGCCAATCAGCCCCAGAAAAGAAAAGCGGATCAGGAACGTCCCCAACCCCAAAAGGACGATCACCAGCCAGATGGTGGCATTGCTTGCAATCATGTCGCGCGGTCCTGCCAAAGCTCGACCTGTGCGCCGACGGTCATTCCCGCGATCCCGGCCAACAAGACGCCCACGCCCGACGGAAGCGCGACGGTCAAAAGTGCGACACCGACGGACGTGACCGCTGCGGCCACATGCGCGGGACGGCGGATCGCCGGGGCGACCAGGGCGATGAACATCAACGGCACCGCGAAATCGAGCGCGAATTCAGGCGGAATTGTCGTGCCCGCAACGGCGCCTGCAAAAGTCGAAGCACACCAGATTGGCGCGATCACCGCCGCAAGGCCCAGGTGATAGGCGATCTTTTCGGGCACGCTCATCTCGGGGTGCTTTTCATACTCCAGCGCCGAGGCCGCGTAGTTCTGGTCAAAGGTGAAATACCCCGCCAACGCGCGCTGCCACAAAGGTGCAGCCCCCAGATGGGGCACAAGGGCGGCCGAATACATCGCATTGCGCAGGTTCACACCCAGCGAGGCGGCCAGCACCAGAAAGACCGATGCGTTGTCCACCAAAAGCTGGACGGCGGTGAATTGGGCGGCCCCCGCGATCACCAGGACCGTCAGCCCCATGGTTTGGGCCATGTTCAACCCGGCCTCTGTCGCGACCACGCCGAACAGCAGCCCAAAGGGGGCCACAACCAGCATGAACGGCAAACCGTGGCGCATACCCTTCAACAGGGCCGACTTAGATATGGTGGAGGACATGGGCAGGCCCTAAAGTGTCTCAGCCAAAGCGTTAACGCGGATCAATCGGGGTTTCAAATGGTGACGCGCAAGGAAAATGAAGACTTTCTGATCGCCCCAGATCCGGGGGCGGCGCGCCTGACCCGGCGCGTGTCCGGCACCGATCATACCGGGGTCGCAACTGAAATCTCGGTCGTTGAGGAACGGCCCTTGACCATATTTCTGAACGCCCACGAGATCGTCACCGCAATGACAATCGGCGATTACCCCGATTACCTTGCTCTTGGATTTTTGAAGAACCAAGGCATGTTGCAGCCGGGTGAGGTGGTCACGGGCATCGATTTTGACGAAGACCTCGACACGGTGGTGGTGCGCACCGATGGCACCACAAGCTATGAAGAGAAGCTGCAAAAGAAGACCCGCACCTCAGGCTGTGCGGTGGGCACGGTCTTTGGCGACATGATGGAGGGGTTAGATGGCCTGACGCTGCCGGCCACATCGGTGCGCACGTCCTGGCTTTATGCGCTGGCTGAAACCATCAACCGCACGCCGTCATTGTACCTTGAGGCCGGTGCGATCCACGGCACGGTGCTGTGCCAGGGCGACCGGCCGCTGGTCTATATGGAAGACGTCGGGCGCCACAACGCTGTCGACAAGATTGCAGGGTGGATGCTGGCCGAAGGTGTGCCCGCAGATGACAAGATCCTTTACACCACCGGCCGGCTGACGTCCGAGATGGTGATCAAGACCGCGCTGATGGGCATTCCGGTCTTGGCGTCGCGCTCGGGGTTCACCGCCTGGGGTGTCGAGATTGCAAATCGGGTCGGATTGACGTTGATCGGTCGGATGCGCGGGCGACGGTTCGTCTGTTTGTCTGGCGAAGAGCGGCTGTTGCGCGATGTCGATCCGTCTGCCGTACCTGATGAGGGCAAAAAACACCGCCGCAAGGGGGCCGCATGAGCGTTCCTCACGGCATTATTCTGGCCGGGGGCCGCGCGACCCGGATGGGTGGCGGCGACAAAGGCATGTTGCAGATTGCGGGTCAATCGATCCTTGCCCGCGTGATCGGCCGGATCGATGATAATGTCGCGGACCTTGCCATCAACGCCAACGGCGATCCAACGCGGTTTGCCGCCTTCGGTTTGCCGGTGCTGGCCGACACCATCGCAGGGCACCCAGGGCCGTTGGCCGGTATCCTCGCGGGGCTCGACTGGGGCCGTGCGGTCGGGGCCAGCCATGTGGTGAGCGTGGCCGCTGACACCCCGTTTTTCCCCGAAGACCTTGTGGCCCGGTTGGTGGGCGCAAAGGGGCATTGCGACATTGTCCTGGCCGAAACGCCCGGGGGGCGCCACCCGACGTTCGGGCTATGGCCCACCGCGCTGGCCGACGAATTGCGCGCCGCCCTGGCCGCAGGCACCCGCAAGGTTGTCGCCTTTAGCGATGCCCAATCCAGCACCACAGCCGTTTTTGACGACGACGATGCCTTCTTCAACGTAAACACGCCCGATGATCTGGCCCGCGCCGAAGGACTGGTTCGATGAAAGTCTGGGGCGTGGTCGGTTGGAAGAATGCGGGCAAAACCGGCTTGATGGAACGCCTGGTGACAGAGTTCACGCAGCGCGGCCTGACGGTGTCCACGATCAAGCACGCCCATCACGGGTTCGATGTTGATCAGCCTGGCAAGGACAGCCACCGTCACCGTGAGGCGGGCGCGCGCGAAGTGATTGTGGCCTCAGCGGCGCGTTATGCGGTGCTGCACGAATTGCGCGACGTACCAGAGCCCCCGCTTGAAGCGCTGATTGCGCGGCTCAGCCCTGTCGATCTGGTGTTGGTCGAAGGCTACAAGCGCGACCGGCACCCCAAGATCGAAGCCTGGCGCGCGGTCAATGCCAATCCGCTGATTGCCGATGACGACCCGACGGTTCGCGCTGTGGCCGCAGACGCGCTGCTTGAGCGGGATCAGCCCGTGTTCGACCTTGATGACACCCACGCGATTGCCGATTTCATCGCAGCAGAGCTGGCCTTGTGAAACCGTTTGACACCATCTGCGTTGTGGATTGGTCGGCGGGCAATGACACCGGCCCCACACCCCGGAAAGACGCGATCTGGGCCGGCGTGTGCCGGGGCGAGACCGAAGAAGAACCGGTGTACTTGCGCAACCGCGATTCTGCGGTTGAATGGCTGTCAGCCTTCATCGCATCCGAGCGTGCCGCAGGCCGCCGCGTGTTGATCGGTTTTGACTTTCCGTTTGGCTATCCCGAAGGCTTCTCGTCGGCCATCGTGGGGGTCGGCTCTGCGCTAAAGCTGTGGGATTTTTACGCCGCACATCTGCGTGACTCGCCCCGGTCAAACAACCGGTTCCATCTTGCAGGCGAGATCAATGCCTGCTTCCCCGGCGTCGGGCCGTTCTGGTTTAACGGGTTGAAAGAAGACATCCCCCATCTGCCGCGGACCCGCAAAGAGCGCGACCGTGGCCATGGCCAGACAGACCGCCGGGTCTGCGAAAGCAAGGCCCGGGGCACCTTCACCTGCTGGCAAATGGGCGGGGCCGGGGCCGTGGGCGGACAGGTGATGACCGGAATGGCCGCTCTGGCGGGGCTGCGCGACCGTTTCAAAGGCGACGTCTGGGTCTGGCCGTTTGAAGCGCCTTATGGCCCGGTGCTTTTTGTCGAGGTGTGGCCATCGCTGATTGCGCCCGCCGTCAAAGCCGCAGGCGACCCGATCAAGGACCGCGCCCAGGTGCGGCTTTTGGCGCGCGCACTGGCGCGTCTTCCCATGGACGAGTTTCGCGGGTTGTTTGCCGTGGATGCGCCAAATGAAGGCTGGATTTTGGGTGTGGGCCACGAAGACAAGCTTGGGGCGGCCCTATGTCAAAGCTGAAACCCCCGCCGCTGCAGAACGATTGTTTTGCCATGCCGCCCGGGGTGGATTGGACGCCGGTTGATGACGCCCTGGCGCGCTTGCGTGACCGGTTGCACCGGGTGGTTGAGGTGGAAACGCTGTCTGTTTCGGGCGCCGGGGGCCGGGTGCTGGCAGAAGATACAGCCGCGGTTCGGTCGCATCCTCCGGCGGCGAATTCTGCCGTTGACGGCTACGGGTTTGCCCATGCCGCCACCGGGTCCGGCGACCAGACCCTGCCGCTGATCCGGGGGCGCGCGGCGGCGGGCGTGCCGTTTCGAGACGCGGTGCCAGCGGGTCAGGCAATCCGCATTCTGACGGGCGCGATCTTGCCCCAGGGCGTCGACACGGTTGTTCTCGAAGAAGACTGCGCGAGCGACGACAGCCACATCGCCTTTCGCGGACCGATCAAGCCCGGCGCCAACACCCGCGCCGCCGGTGAGGATTTGGCCGCCGGCGACGTCGCGCTAAAATCGGGCACGCGGCTGAGCCCCGGCGCGCTTGCCACCCTTGCCGCCATCGGAGTGACAGAGGTTTGCGTTTATCGCCCTTTGCGGGTTGGGGTCTTGTCCACCGGGGATGAGATTATCGCTCCTGGGTCAAGCGATGATCCCGCGCGCACCTATGACGCGAACCGTCCCATGCTGTTGGACCTCTTGCGCGGCTGGGGCATGGTCGCGGTGGACCTTGGCCATGTGGGCGATGATCAGGTGGCGCTGTCGGCGCGGCTTGATCGGGCTGCAGACGATTGTGATGCGGTGCTCACCTCTGGCGGGGCTTCGGCAGGCGATGAAGACCATGTGGCGGCTCTTTTGGAAAAGGCCGGCACCCGGGCAGACTGGCGTATCGCCCTGAAACCCGGTCGCCCGTTGGTCCTGGGGCTTTGGCGGAACACGCCGGTGTTTGGCCTGCCAGGAAACCCCGTGGCCGCCCTTGTCTGCACCTTGATTTTCGCGCGTCCCGCCTTTGGTGTGCTGGGCGGTGAGGGTTGGAAGGCCCCCCAGGCCTTTGCCGTGCCCGCGGCCTTCACAAAGTCGAAAAAACCGGGTCGCCGGGAATATCTGCGCGCGCGTCTGCGGGATGGCGCGGCGGAGGTTTTCGCGTCCGAAGGGTCCGGCAGGGTGTCAGGGCTTGCCTGGGCTGATGGGCTGGTCGAACTCCCAGATGAGGCCGCAGAAATCGCCCCTGGGACCCTTGTGCGCTATCTGCCCTTTGCCGGGTTCTGACAAAAACCCGCTTCCTCTTGCCGGAAATACCTCGGGGTGTGGGGCAGAGCCCCGCGTCTTAATCGAACAAGCCCGTCACCCGCCCGATCAGCATGAACGCCCGGGCCGAGCGGGTGTCAGACAGCCGTGCGAGTTCGGCATCGGTGGCTTCAGGTTCAATCCGCGCAAGCGTTTGGTCAAAGCCACGCAGGAAGTGGTGGGCCGCATCGCGGAAGATCGGTTCTTCGCGCATCCGCCGGGCCGATAAAGCCAAGGCGGCACGGTCGCGTATCCCCCCAAGGGCCGAGATTTCGCGCCCCCGAACGCCCGCTGAGAACCGCCGCCAGATTTCCGGCTTGGCGCGGTCGGGGAGCAGATCATCCATGTAGATCCCGTCCTGGGACAACAGCGTCAGAACGTCCTGGGCGGACCGCACCACGCCGGACGAAGGATGATGGCGCAGTGCTGCTCGCAAGGCCGCAAAACCCGCCTGATCCTCAGCCGTTTCGGGAAAATGCAGCGCCCGGATCAGCGTGTCGACCGACAATTCGGGCGGGACTTCAGCGTCGTCGAACAGGCCCGGCGCCGCGGGCGACTGGGGTGCAGAGGCTGGTGTGGCGACCGGTGTGGCAAAGGCGCGCCCACCGGGTCCGGCGGGGGATGCGGCCACGGGCAAGGGGTCAGACGCGCGTGGCGCGGCAGGCATTTGGCGCACGCCAACGACCGATCGCTGGGTGCTTTCGGCCTGGGCTTTGCGAAACTGATCGAGCGCGCCTTGTAGCGCTTCGCCCTGAACCTGGCTGGCGCGCGCGACGTTCTGGATTGTCACGCCCAGCCAGACAAGGCCCGCCGGAAGCCCGATCACGATGATTGCCATCAGGCGCCGCAACGGGTCAGGGCCGGTGTCCGGTCCTGCAGCACCCAAAAGGTAAAGGATGGTTCCAAGCGCCCAAAGCCCGGCAAGGCCAAGTGCAACCTTCTGGCCGGTCGTCATTGACAGGTCACGCACCCCGCCGTCAAAGACGCCAAGGCGAAATTCAGAAGAATTGGGCGTCTCGTTCACCGGCCAGTTGCCTTATTCAAACTTGATCGACAAAACCTCATATCCGCGGTCGCCGCCGGGGGTGCGCACCTCGACACTGTCGCCTTCGTCTTTCCCGATCAATGCCCGCGCGAGCGGAGATTTGATGTTGAGCTTGCCCGCTTCGATATCGGCTTCGGGCTCTCCCACAATCTGATACGTCTTTTCTTCGTCGGTGTCTTCGTCAACGAGCTTGACCGTCGCGCCGAACTTAATCGTGCCGGACAGTTTCGCCGGATCGATGACGTCTGCGCGCGACAAAATCGCCTCAAGCTCCTTAACGCGGCCTTCGATAAAGCTCTGTTTCTCACGCGCAGCATGATATTCGGCGTTCTCGGACAGATCGCCGTGCTCGCGTGCCTCGGCGATCGCCTTGATCACCGCGGGGCGTTCAACAGACTTCAACTGTTTCAGTTCATCATTCAGCGCGGTCTGGCCCGCGCGCGTAAGTGGGATCTTGTCCATGGAGGTTCGCCGTCGCTTCGGTCTAACCCCGGGACACAACCAAAAATTGCCGGTGGCGGCAAGACCCATCGGTTTCGTTGCGTCAAATGCGCGCCGAAACCCGCGCCCGCATTGACCCCGGGGTCAAGCAGCGGCTAGCGTCCGCCGCGACGCAGCGCAATGGACTGAAAATGACCGAAATCGAACGCGAATCGATGGATTATGACGTGGTGATCGTTGGGGCAGGGCCTGCGGGCCTGTCAGCGGCCATCCGCCTGAAGCAGCTTGACCCCGAGTTAGAGGTCGTCGTGCTGGAAAAGGGATCAGAGGTTGGGGCGCATATTCTGTCCGGTGCGGTGCTCGATCCGTCGGGCCTCGACCGGTTGATGCCCGATTGGAAAGACAAGGGCGCGCCCGTCAAGGTCGAGGTGAAGAAAGACAAGTTCTTTGTCTTGGGGCCTGCTGGCAAGATTGGTCTGCCGAACTGGCTGATGCCGCCTTTGATGAACAACCATGGCAATTACATCGTCTCGATGGGCAATGTTTGCCGCTGGCTGGCCGAACAGGCTGAGGCGCTGGGCGTTGAAATCTTCCCCGGCATGGCCTGTTCCGATCTGGTCTTTGGCGACGCGGGCGAGGTCAAAGGCGTGATCGCGGGAGTCTTCGGGCTGGAAGCCGACGGGTCGTATGGCGCAAACACCGAACCGGGCATGGAACTGCGCGGAAAATACGTGTTCCTGTCCGAAGGCGTGCGCGGCTCACTGTCCAAACAGGTGATCGAGAAATACAGCCTGGATACAGACTGCGACGTGCCGAAGTTCGGCATTGGCATGAAAGAAATCTGGGAAGTCGACCCCGAACAGCACCGTGAAGGTCTGGTGCTGCACACGCTGGGTTGGCCGCTGGGGTGGAAGCAGTCAGGCGGTAGCTTCATGTACCACCTTGATAACAATCAGGTTTACGTGGGCTACATCGTGGACCTGAACTATAAAAACCCGCATCTGTTTCCCTACATGGAATTCCAGCGCTTCAAGCATCACCCCGCGATTGCCAAGGTGCTGACCGGCGGCAAACGCGTGGCGTATGGCGCGCGTGCGGTCACCAAGGGCGGTTTTCAATCGATCCCGCAGGCGGCCTTCCCCGGGGGCGCGCTTCTGGGCTGCTCGGTCGGGTTGGTGAACCTGCCGCGGATCAAGGGCAATCACAACGCGATGCATTCCGGCATCGAGGCCGCAGAGGCCGCGCATGCCGCGATCAAAGCCGGCCGGTCAGGCGACACGCTTACCGATTATGACGCCTCGCTTCGTTCAGGCCCGGTGGGCCGCGACCTGAAACGGGTGCGCAATGTGGCCCCGCTGAACGCGAAGTTTGGCCCCGCAGGTGGGCTGGCGCTGGGTGGGTTCGACATGTGGTGGCAGACAATTTTTGGCTTTTCGCTCGTTGGCACAATGGCCCACGGCAAGACCGACGCCGACGCGACCGAGGCGGCGTCGAAACATGCGCCAATCGATTACCCCAAGCCAGATGGGGTTCTGTCGTTTGATCGGCTCACAAACGTGTCTTACTCGTTCACCAACCACGAAGAGGCGCAGCCGGCGCATTTGCGCCTTGCTGATCCCGAATTGCCGATCAAGGTCGAACTTGGCGAATATGGCGGACCTTCCGCCCGGTATTGTCCGGCCGGGGTCTACGAATACGTCGGCGAAGGGTCAGACGAAAAGTTCCAGATCAACTTTCAAAACTGCGTTCATTGCAAAACCTGCGATATCAAGGACCCGACAAAGAACATCACCTGGACCACACCCCAGGGCGGTGATGGGCCGAACTATCCAAACATGTAGGCCATTGCCGTCACAATCGTGATCCGCGGGCCGGTTTTGCGCGGTTGCCCGATTGGGGTGACCGGGATAGCTTCCTGCGACAGTCTGGTTTGGAGTGATCGATGAAGTTAAGCGCCTTTAGCCTTGCCCTCGCCCTTGCGGCAGCCCCTGCCGTGGCGGATTTGAATGCCGGCGCTTACCTTGCGGCCCGATCCGCAGGTCTGGCATCCGACTATGAAGAGGCCGCGCGGTATTACACCCGTGCCCTGATTGATGACCGGTCGAACCCGGTGCTGCTGGAAAGTACGGCAAATGCCTATGTTGGGCTTGGCGATGTGGACCGGGCTGTGCCGATCGCACGGCGCCTGATCGAAACGGGACAAAACTCTCAAACAGCCAATCTGGTGATGGTCACAGACGCTGCCAAACGTGGCGCCTGGGACGGGATGATCGCCGATTTTGAGGCCGGCCAATCGGTGGGGCCCTTGTTTGACGGGTTGGCGAAAGCCTGGGCTCTGGTTGGCGCGGGCCAGATGGGCGACGCGCTGGCTGCGTTTGATGACGTGGCCGACAATCGCGGGGTGGAAGCTTTTGGGCTTTACCACAAGGCGTTGGCCCTGGCCTATGTGGGCGACTTTGAAGGCGCTGACCGCATTCTGTCTGGCGATGAAGGCACCGAAATGCGGCTGATGCGCCGCGGTGTTGTGGCCTTTGCGACCATCCTGTCACAGACCGACCAGAACGATGCAGCCCTTGATCTGATCAACGCGACCTTCGGCGATGATCTGGACCCGGCGCTGACGTCGCTGCGCGATACGCTGGAAGCCGGCGCAGTCGCTCCGTTTACGGCCATCACTCAAGCCTCCGACGGGATCGCGGAGGTTATGTTTTCCATTGGGGCGGCACTCAGCGGGGAAGCAACCCCCGCCTACACCCTGCTTTACACCCGGCTGGCCCTTGCACTTCGGCCCGACCATACCGAAGCCATCCTGCTGACGGCTGAACTGTTGGAAGACCTTGAAAGCTACGGCTTGGCAACAGAAGTCTACGATGCGGTGCCGCAGGACGATCCGTCTTATCATGCCGCCGAACTTGGCCGGGCGAACGCGTTGGAACGCGCCGGTGACACCGATGCAGCCGTTGAGGTTCTGACCCAGCTGACCCAAACCCACGCCGACCTGCCCGCGGTTCATATTGCCTTGGCCGATACGCTTCGGCGCCAGGAACGCTACGGCGAAGCCTCACCGGTCTATGACCGCGCGATTGAGCTTTTGGGCGAGGCGCAGCAATCTCACTGGGTGGTGCATTTTGCCCGGGGTATCACCCATGAGCGTGAAGACCGCTGGGACATGGCGGAGGCTGATTTTCGCAAAGCACTGGACCTGAACCCCGGTCAGCCGCAGGTGCTAAACTACCTCGGCTATTCCTTCGTTGAGATGGATACCAACATGGACGAAGCGCTCGACCTGATCGAGCAGGCCGTCCAAGCGCGCCCGGATTCGGGCTTTATCACAGATAGTCTGGGCTGGGCCCTTTACCGGTTGGGTCGCTACAATGAGGCTGTCGTTCATATGGAACGCGCCGTTGAACTGGAAGCGGTCGACCCGATCATCAACGACCATCTGGGTGATGTGTACTGGGCCGTCGGGCGCCACCGCGAGGCGGAATTCCAGTGGCACCGTGCGCTGTCGTTCGAACCCGAAGAGGAAGACGCCGAGCGCATACGCCGCAAACTTGAAGTGGGGCTTGATGTGGTCCTGGAAGAAGAGGGCGCGCCGGCCCTGCGCATGGCGAATGACGACGGTTGACGTTTTCGCGCCCGCGAAGGTCAATCTGACACTGCATATCACCGGCCGGCGCCCTGACGGATATCATCTGATTGATAGTTTGGTGGCCTTTGGGCCTGCAGGTGATTTCCTGAAGGTGAAAGACGGGGCGCAGGCATCGTTGCGCGTAAATGGTCCCGAGGCTGACGGTGTTCCCACCGACGCTAGCAACCTTGCGCTGCAAGCGTTCTTGGCGCTTCGTCGCGACGCCGGCGTTGATATGCAGCTGACCAAGCACCTGCCTGCGGCGTCGGGTATCGGGGGCGGCTCAGCGGATGCGGCGGCTGCGGTTCGCGCAGCTTTGGCGATGGAAGATCCAGCCGCGTCCACCTTTGCCGCGTTCGGGCCCGACGTTCTGCTTGAGACAAAGTTTCGCCCGCTCCTGGACCTGGGCGCTGATATCCCGATGTGTCTGTTGCCACGTCCCTCGCGCGCCCGTGGCATCGGCGAAAAGGTCGAATTCGCCAAACTTCCGCCCCTGATCACCCTTCTGGTCAATCCGCGCGTGCCGGTGCCCACGGGGGATGTGTTTGCCGCACTCGACACGCCGGACAACACACCGATGCCGGACATCTTGCCTGAATTCGGCGATGCATCATCCCTGATCGATTGGCTGTCGGGCCAGCGCAACGATCTTCAGGCGGCGGCCCTGACCGTGGCCCCGGCCATCGGCGATGTCCTTTGTGTGCTCAACGACAGCCCAGGATGCGGGCTGGCGCGGATGTCGGGTTCGGGGGCGACCTGTTTTGGCCTGTTCGTGAACGAGCAAGACGCGATGGCGGCCGGCAATGCGATCCAGGCGAACCATCCCGACTGGTGGCTCGCAGGCGGCATGATGGGCGATTACCTCGAAAAAGCGATGCCGTTGATCACGTGATACGCGCGACCACGTAGTCGGCCAAATCATCAAACATCTGGCGAATGTCGTTTTTCGGCAGGGGCTTTAGCGCTTTGCGGGCGTTCTCAGCCCAGGCCAGCGCATCTGTCCGCGTCGCTTCCATTGCCCCGTGGCGGGCCAGAAGCCCAAGCGCGCGGTCCAGATCGCTGTCATCATATTTGCCCTTTGCGATGGCCCGGCTCCAGAAGTTCCGTTCGGCACTGTCGGCCCGGGCAATCGCCTTGATCAGGGGCAGGGTCAACTTGCCCTCGCGGAAATCATCGCCGATGTTTTTGCCGGTGGCTGCGGCGTCGCCGCCATAGTCGAGCAGATCATCGACGATCTGAAAGGCGATTCCCAAAGCGTCGCCATAAGTCCGCAGGGCCGTGATTTCCTTTTCGCTCGCCTCGGCGATCACGCCGCCCACCTCGCAGGCGGCGGCAAACAGGGCGGCCGTCTTGCCGCGCACAATTTGCAGATAGGTGTCTTCTGTCGTTGACAGGTTCCGCGCGGCCGACAGTTGCAACACCTCGCCCTCGGCGATGGTCGCGGCCGCATTCGACAAGATGCCCAAAACCTCAATCGAGCCGGTTTCCACCATCAGCTGGAAGGACCGCGCGAACAGGTAGTCGCCCACCAGGACGCTTGATTGGTTGTCCCACAACAGGTTCGCGGTGGGCCGCCCGCGCCTTTGCTGGCTTTCGTCGACAACGTCGTCGTGCAGAAGCGTGGCCGTATGGATGAACTCGACCGTCGCCGCCAGCCGGATGTGGTTGTCACCGTCATAGCCCATCATCCGGGCCGCCCCCAGCGTCAGCATCGGCCGGAGGCGCTTGCCACCCGCACCCACCAGATGGGCCGTGACTTCGGGAATGCGCGGGGCATGTTTCGACGCCATGCGCGCCTCGATCAGAGACCCGACCGAAACAAGATCATCGGCCAGATAGGTCGCCAATTTTTCGTGGGGTTTTACCGTTGCCTCATCCAGTCCCATCACACACCCTTGAGATCGCTCGACAACACCTAGGGGTCCGCCATACATCTTCGAAGATGAAAGAGCTTTTGCGAACCAATGACCCGACGGTTGTGGCCTTTGCCACCGCCCTTCTCGAAGGCGAGGATATAGAGGTGTTTCAGCTCGACGTCCATATGAGTGTCCTTGAAGGCAGCATCGGCATATTGCCGCGTCGGCTGATGGTTGCCGACCGTGATCATTTCCGGGCAACGGCGATTATGAAGGACAATGATGTCCCCCTCGGACAAGACTGACGCCTTTCTGGGCGGGCGGCTTGCGGTCCGGCAAGGCGCGTACCGAGCGGGTGCCGATCCCGTTTTTCTGGCCGCTGCCGTGCCTGCCCGGTCGGGGCAATCGGTATTGGAACTGGGGGTCGGGTCCGGTGTGGCCCTGTTTTGCCTTGCCAGCCGTGTGCCGGGCCTGCGGCTGGTCGGGCTGGAACGCGCGCCCGAGGCGGCAGCACTTGCGCGCACCAACGCCGATGCCAACCAGATCGATGCGGACATCATCGAAGGCGACGTCGCCGCCATGCCCGAGGTCCTGCGGGCCCGAAGTTTTGATCATGTCATGATGAACCCACCGTTCTTTGATACAGGCACCCCAAGCGATGACCCCGGCCGGCGTGTTGCGCGCCATGAAGAGACGGCCCTTGCTGATTGGCTCGACGCCGGGGTCCGGCGCCTGAAACCTGGCGGGGCGCTGACACTCATTCATGCCACCGAACGCGTCCCCGATATTTTAAGCGGTCTTTCGGGGCGGCTTGGTGGGTTGACCCTTCGCCCGCTGGCTCCCCGCGCAGGACGCGCGGCCAAACGCGTGATCTTGCGGGGGACCAAAGGGGCGCGGGCGCCGTTTCGGATGTTGGCGCCCTTCATCTTGCATGACGGTGATTCGCATCTTCGCGATGGCGACAGCTACACCCAAGCCGCCACCCGCATTCTGCGCAACGGCGAGGCATTCCCTGATTAACCCGCTGTTAACATGCGCACGTCAGGGTTGTTTCGGTGACCGGCGGACGCGAAAGATGACAGATCGAATTTTTTGTGGTCCGATGGTCCTGTTCAAAAAAGGAGGATCGCGATGAGTTTGAGTTCGCACTTGGATGAGCTCCGCAAGAAACACCAACTTTTGTCCGTGAAAGTTGAAGATGCGCAGCGAAGTCCGGCCACCGACGATCTCGAAATCACGGCGCTCAAGAAACAAAAGCTTCTTTTGAAGGAAGAAATCGAGCGGCTCGCCCACGCCTGACCCCGGGCAGAGCAATCAAAAAAGGCCGGTCGCTGGACCGGCCTTTCGTTTGTCTGGCACGCAGGATCAGACGAAGAACTGCGCCCCGTTCGCCGAAATCGTCGACCCGTTGATGAAGCCTGACTCGTCGGCCACCAGGAACGACACGCAGCGCGCGATTTCTTCTGGTGTGCCCAAGCGGCCCGCCGGGATGCCGGCGATGATTTTTTCGCGAATGCTTTCGTCGATGGCCATTACCATCTCGGTGCCGATGTAGCCCGGGCAAACGGCGTTGGCGGTGATGCCTGCGCGCGCGCCTTCCTGGGCCAGTGATTTCACGATGCCCAGATCGCCCGCTTTGGTCGCGGCGTAGTTCACCTGACCGAACTGGCCCTTCTGGCCATTGATCGAAGAAATGACCACCACGCGGCCAAACTTGCGCTCGCGCATGCCGGGCCACACGGGATGAACCGTGTTGAACACCCCGGTCAGGTTGGTGTCGATCACCTCTTTCCATTGTTCAGGCGACATCCGGTGGAACGGCGCGTCGCGGGTGATACCGGCATTGGCGATCACGGTGTCGATCGGGCCAAGATCGGCTTCGACCTGGGCGATGCCCGCTTTCGAGGCGTCATAGTCGGCAACATTCCATTTGTAGGTCTTTATGCCGGTGGCCTCTGTAAAGGCGGCCGCCTTTTCGTCATTGCCGGCATAGGTCGCGGCGACCTCGTAGCCATCGGCCTTTAGTTGTTTTGAAATCGCTTCGCCGATACCGCGCGATCCTCCTGTGACCAATGCTACACGGGCCATTCTTTCCTCCTCCAAGGTTTGGAATTTTGTTACGTCATGAAGGCCGGAAGCGCAATCTTATTGCGCTTCCGGTTTCGTCATCAGGGGCGTTCAACGCAAAGTGCGACACCCATGCCGCCGCCGATACACAGCGTTGCAAGGCCTTTTTTGGCGTCGCGGCGCTGCATCTCGAACAACAGCGTGTTCAGGACCCGGGCGCCCGAGGCACCGATCGGGTGGCCAATGGCGATCGCGCCACCGTTCACGTTTACGATGGCCGGGTCCCAACCCATGTCCTTGTTCACCGCGCAGGCCTGGGCGGCGAAGGCTTCGTTGGCTTCGACAAGATCAAGGTCTTCGGCTTTCCAGCCGGCCTTCTCAAGCGCTTTGCGGCTGGCATAGATCGGCCCCACACCCATTATCGACGGGTCGAGCCCTGCGGTGGCGTAAGACGCGATCCGGGCAAGGGGTTCGATGCCGCGCTTTTCGGCGTTGTCTGCTGACATCAGCAAGGTGCCCGCCGCGCCATCGTTGAGGCCTGAGGCATTGGCCGCGGTCACCGAGCCTTCTTTTGCGAAGGCGGGACGCAGCTTTTGCATGTTCTCGATCGTCGCGCCGTGGCGGATGTATTCATCCTTGTCGACCACAATGTCGCCCTTGCGGGTCTTGATTGTGAAGGCAACGATCTCGTCGTCGAATTTGCCGGCCTTTTGTGCGGCTTCGGCCTTGTTCTGGCTCGCAAGTGCGAATTCGTCCTGCTGTTCGCGGCTGATTTGCCACTTTTCAGCGACGTTCTCGGCTGTTTGACCCATGTGGTAGCCGTTGAACGCGTCCCACAAGCCGTCTTTGATCATCGTGTCGATCAGTTTCAGGTCGCCCATCTTCTGGCCCGCGCGGATGGCTTGGGCATGGGGGCTCATCGACATGTTTTCCTGTCCGCCGGCGGCTACAATTTCAGCGTCGCCAAGTTGGATGTGCTGGGCGCCAAGGGCAACCGCGCGCAAACCGGACCCGCAGACCTGGTTGATGCCCCAGGCCGCACTCTCAATCGGGAGGCCCGCGTTCACATGTGCCTGCCGGGCGGGGTTCTGACCCTGGCCTGCGGTCAGCACTTGCCCAAGAATGGTTTCAGACACCTCTGATTTGTCGATGCCTGCGCGTTCAACCACCGCGTCAAGGACCGCAGCACCCAGGTCATGGGCTGGTGTTGTGGCAAAACTGCCATTGAAACTTCCCACGGCGGTGCGTGCTGCGGATGCGATTACGACGTTGGTCATTGGGGCTCCTCCTTAGGCTGTGTACCCGGAGGTGTGACGTGATCATCCATAGCCCCCGTTTGCGAACTTTGGTAGGCGTTCACTGCATGCGGCGCAACAGCCTAGGACGACTGGCAGGATTGCGTCTGGTTCAACCCGACCTAGACCAAAGCGCCAAGATTTCCGCTATCGGCAAGGTTGGGTTTCAGACTGGGCGCCCCAAAGTAGTAGCCCTGAAGGCAGTCCACGCCATGCTGCGTCAGCCATGCGGCGTCTTCCGCCTGTTCGACGTTTTCGGCCACTGTCAGCATACCAAAATGCTCACTCACCGACATCATCGCCTGTATCAGGGCCTGATTGTCCGGGTCCGCATGGACGTTTCCGACAAAATGCCCGTCGATCTTCAGGATGTCGAAGTCGAGATCACGCAGGTGCCTTAACGATGTGAACCCGGCGCCAAAATCATCGACCGCAAAGCACACCCCGATGGCCTGCAGTTCGGTCATGAACGCCGCAACCGTCTCAGGGGCCGCAAGGATCGAGCTTTCGGTGATTTCAAGGATCAGACGTTCGCCAATGTCCGGCGCGCGGCCTATGCCGGCATCTAGGATGCGCAGCCAGGGCGGAAACCCGATCGTCCGGGCGGACATGTTGATCGATAGTCGCATCGTGGGGTTTTGCGCCAAGGCCTTCAGGCCGCATTCAAGAGCCACACAGTCAATCTGGCGGCCAAGCTCGGTCGCTTCGACCTGATTGATGAAGTCTTTGGCCGGGATCGCCCGGCCTGTCGTATCAAGAATGCGGGCCAGACCTTCAAAGAAGGCAAGGCGGCCGGATTGTCCGGCCACGACCACGGGCTGAAAGGCAAGTTCCACCGACTTGCGTGCCAGCGCATCGGCCACCATGGCGATCACATCGCGGTCGCGGTCTGCGATTGCAAAGGACAACGGGTCCGATTTCATGGCCTCAGGCGACGTGATTGCATTCATGGCAGCTCTCCGTTTCGATGGAAAACACTTGCCTCAACCGTTTGAACAAATCATTAAACGTTCTGATTTTGTTCTAATTTGCAGAAAAGAGGTATTTCATGGAAAAGCGCTGTGATTGGTGTGGGGATGATCCACAATACGTCGCGTATCACGACGCAGAATGGGGCGTGCCGGACCACGACGGCCGTGCGCTTTGGGAAAAGCTTGTGCTCGATGGCTTTCAGGCAGGATTGGCCTGGATCACGATCCTGCGCAAGCGTGACGGGTTTCGCGCGGCCTTTGAAGGCTTTGATCCCGCCAGGGTCGCGGCCTTCGACGACGCCGATGTCCAGCGGCTGTTGCAGGACGCGGGCATCGTGCGCCACCGCGGCAAGATTGAGGCGGCGATCACCGGCGCACAGGCCTTTCTAAATATGGGCGGAGCGGCGGCATTTTCGGACTTCTGCTGGTCCTACGTCGATGGAACACCGATCCAGAACCACTTTGCGACCATGGCCGAGGTGCCCGCCGAAACCCCACTTTCAAAACAGATATCCAAAGACCTCAAAGCGCGCGGGTTTAAATTTTGCGGGCCAACAATTGTCTATGCCTGGATGCAGGCGTGCGGGCTTGTGAACGATCACCTGATCAGCTGCCCGCGTCACAAGGAACTGGGCGGAAAGGCTTAGCCCGCCGCAAGTAGTCGTTCGACAAATGCAGATCTTTCTACGCCCGCAGCCGCCGTCGCTTCGCCGAGGTCCTCATGAACACTGACAATTGCGCGCAGATGGGCCGGCAGCGCTGGTGCAAAATCCTTCAGGGCGCGCTGGCCTGCCTCATTGGGGGCCCAGACCACCACCTTCGTCATTTTGATCCGGTGTTCGAGGAACCGCGTGATCAGTTCGCTCAAGTCCCGGGTTTCCTCGGGCGAGAGTGCAATTGACGTCAGATCCCGGCAGTCCACAAATTTTATCACATCGTTCGCGCCAGCGGAATCGCTTTCCAATGCATCAAGGAAACTGAGTTCATCGTGCAGGGTCACATTCCCGCGGAATTGCACAACATAGAGGCCGAGATCGTCCATGGCGATATTATGAGACGGCATTTCGGTTCTCGGCGGGTATTTCTGTTGCTGCGGGGACTAGTCGCTTTGGCTTTCAAAGCCAAGCCGATATTGGCGACTAACTCTCTGGTGCAATCAGGGCTGCAATGATGGCGCGGGCACTCTCGGAATACCAATCCGCGTCGCCGCGCATCCGGGCGATTTCGTCGCCATCAGGGTTCAGAATAACGGTGATCGGCAGGCCGAGAACCGCCATGTCCGCCGCAAGATCCGACTTCGGGTCCAGAAGGATCGGCAGGTTCTCAATCGGGGGCAAGTCATCATCAGGTTCGGCGAAGAACCGTTTGATGCCCGTCAGGGTATTGCGGCCCGTTGCAATGGTGACCACTTCAAAATCGTCGCCACCAAATTCGCCCTGAAGCGCATCAAGCGCAGGCATCTCATGGCGGCAAGGTGCACACCACGTGGCCCAGAAATTCACCAACACGTATTTGCCCTGCCAATCGGCCAGACTGTGTTCGGCCCCTTCGGGCGTTGAAAATACGGCCTGGCTGACAGGTTGCGCGTCGGTATGAAAGATCAACTTGCGCATCGTCCCTTCGCGCAGGTCTTCAAGTGCCGCATCCGCTGCGGCGGCATTTGCACCGGCCAGAAGTGCCGTATAAACGGCGACAAGTTTCAAAACACGCATCTTCACCCTCCCGGGGCAGCAACATGACCAAATCTTCGAACACCATGTGGGGCGGACGCTTTGCCGATGGCCCCGACGCAATCATGGAAGCCATCAATGCGTCCATCGGGTTCGACCAACGTCTCGCCCGCGAAGATATCGAAGGCTCGCGCGCCCATGCAGCAATGCTTGCTGCCACAGGCATCTTGGACAGTAAGGACGCCGAAGCGATCGGGGAAGGGCTTCTCACGGTCTTGTCAGAGATCGAAACGGGAAAGTTCGCCTTCCGGACCGACCTGGAAGATATTCACATGAATGTCGAAGCGCGCCTGAAAGACATCGTCGGCGATGCCGCAGGGCGACTTCATACCGCGCGGTCGCGCAACGATCAGGTGGCGACGGATTTCCGGATGTGGGTGCGCGGCCAGTGTGACGCGGCCGATACCGGTCTCAAAGCCTTGCAGATCGCGCTGGTGGGTCAGGCCGAAGCCGGGGCCGACTGGGTCATGCCGGGCTTTACACATTTGCAAGTGGCCCAGCCCGTGACGTGGGGCCATCACATGCTGGCTTACGTCGAAATGCTGGGCCGCGACCGGGGCCGGTTTGCCGATGCCCGCGCACGGATGAACGAAAGCCCCCTGGGGGCGGCGGCTCTGGCGGGCACGTCTTTCCCGATTGACCGGGCGATGACGGCCGAAGCGCTGGGGTTTGATCGACCCATGGCGAACTCGCTTGATGCGGTGTCAGACCGCGATTTCGCGTTGGAGTTTCTGTCGGCGACCGCGATCACCGCCACCCATCTGTCGCGGATGGCCGAAGAGCTGGTGATCTGGTCGTCGGCCCAGTTTCAATTCGTGGCCCTGCCGGATCGGTTCACCACCGGGTCGTCCATCATGCCGCAGAAGAAAAACCCCGATGCGGCCGAACTGATCCGGGCCAAGATCGGGCGCATTCTTGGGGCGGCAGTGGGGCTGTTTACCGTCATGAAGGGCCTGCCTTTGGCCTATTCCAAGGACATGCAGGAAGACAAAGAGCAGGTCTTTGATGCCGCCGATGCGCTGATGCTGTCGCTGGCGGCAATGGAAGGCATGGTGTCCACGATGCAGGCCAACACCGATGCGTTGCGCGCGGCGGCGGCCACCGGGTTTTCCACCGCCACGGATCTGGCCGACTGGCTGGTGCGCGAAGCGGGCCTGCCGTTTCGCGACGCCCACCACGTGACAGGTGCGCTGGTGGCCGAAGCGGAAAAGCGCGGCGTCGACCTGCCCGACCTTGATCTTGAATCCCTGCAAGCGGCGCACCCGGCGATCACAAATGCGGTTTACGGCGTGCTCGGGGTCGACAATTCGGTGAAAAGCCGCACATCCTATGGCGGAACGGCCCCGGAACGGGTGAGGGCGCAAACCCGGGCCTGGAAGGAGCGATTGAAATGAAACGACTTCTCTTGGTGGTGGCGATGATGGGCCTTGCGGCCTGCGAAACCACAAGCTTTGGCACCGGCATCAGCATTGGTTCAGACGGAACAAAGGTGACCAATACCGTCACCGGAACATCGGGAAATACATCGGTCGGGGTCCGTGTCGGGCTATGAGAGGTCTTGGCCTGATTGCATGTGCGGCCCTTTTGGTGCTTGCCGCCTGTGGCGCTGATGGTCCGCCAGAGCCGGTGGAAGAGGGTATTCGCATCGATGCCAGCACCTCCATCGGTGTGACGGCCCGGTTCTGATGTCGCCCCTGCGCATGATCTATCTGGCCCTGGCCATCTGGGGCGCGATCCACCCGATGTATTGGTTTGTGACCTATATGCGGGCCGAAGGCACGGGCCTGTCGGGGCTTATTGATGCCTGGTACGTCAATGCATCGACCACGGGACTTGTCTGGGACCTGACGATTGCGGCGATTGCGCTGACGGTCTGGATTATCGCAGAGGTTGCGGTGCGCCGAAACTGGCTGGCCCTTGTTGCGATCCCCGCGACGTTCTGCATCGGGGTGTCCTGTGGGCTGCCGCTTTATCTGTTCTTGCGCACGCGGCCGACCGCTTGAAGGTGCTGCGCGCCGCTCGCGCCATGGCCTGAGCGCGCATTCGGGTTCATCCTTGCCCCGCACCCTGCTACCGGTGCCAAGCAATGACCCAATGCGTGCCGTTCCATCTGCCGCGCCCCAAGTGCGTGAGCGCCTATGCTTAGTCCGGGCCTCCGCGGGGCGGCGATCCTGAATGCCGTGGCCGTCTTTCAGATCATCTTGCGGCTTTTCGTGTTTGTCTGGCTGTCTCGCCTTTTGGTCCCAGAGGAGTTCGGTCTGGCGGCCATCGCGATCACCATCGTGTTGATGGCCGGCGCATTGAACGACGCGGGCATGTCCAGCGTTCTTGTCCGCAGAAGCCGGCCTGCGCGCACCCTGACATTGACCGTCTTCTGGACGCAGGCCGGACTGGGGATTGTTCTTGCTGCACTTGTGGCCGTGCTGTCTGTGCCGCTGGGGTGGGCTTTTGGGCGCCCCGATGTCGTTGCGTTGATCCTGTTGGCCACGCCCGGCCTTGTCGCAAGCGGCATATCGACGGTCCCTTGGGCGCTTTTGCAGCGCGACCAAAGGTTCGGCGCGATCGCAGTCTCAGACACGGTGACAACCGCGCTGGGCGTGGCAGTTGCCGGCGGTCTGGCGACCGCGGGGGCGGGGGCATATGCGGCGCTGTCGCTTTTTGTGGTGCCCATGGTGGCCCGCGGGGTGCTTTTGCTCATTGTGTCCGGTCTGCGCCCAAGGTTTCGGTTTTCAGCCCGCGCCTTGCGCAGCATCCTGCCCTATTCGCTGAACCTCCTCGGCGAGCAGCTTTTGGGCATGGCCTCTCAGCAGCTTGATCGAGCGCTGATCGGCTTGCGGCTCGGGGCGCCGCCGCTGGGGGTTTACCACCAGGCCGGGCAGATCTTCGTGATCCCGCTGCAGGTTCTGGCCTGGGGGACACGGGCCGCGCTTTATCCGGGGTTCGCCCAGCAAAAGGATGACCCTGCGCGCCTTGCACAGTCTTACCTTCGCAGCACCGGCATGTTCGTGGCTGTCTTGTTCCCGGTTTACGTCGGGATCGCCTTTGTGGCCGATCCGATGCTGCGGTTGCTTCTGGGGCCAGAGGCCAGCCAAACCTGGGCAGAGGTCGCGCCGGTTTTGTCGATCTTGTGTCTTGGCGGGCTCGCGCTGAGTGCGGGGAACTTCAATTCCATTGTTCTGCAATCGTTGGGTTTGTCGCGGTACATGTTCACCAATGCAGCCCTCAGCATCGTGCTGCTGGCGGTCGGTCTTGGGGTGGGGTTGGCCTGGGGCATCCAAGGGGCCGCTGCCGGTGTCGCCATAGCGACCACCCTGTCCAATGGCGCCCTGTCATTGCGGGTTGCTCAGGTGCTTGACGTGAAAGGCCGCGTACTGCTTGGCACCTTGGGTGGGCCGTTGACTGCGACCGCCGCGATGGCGCTGGTCCTTTGGGGGGTCAGCCCATGGCTTCCGGTGCAACCGCTGTTGGGGCTCATCGCGCAAGCCGCACTGGGGGCTTTGGTCTATACCGCAGCGTTGTTGGTTGCCGCGCCGCAATTGTGCTGGCAGATGGTCCGGGCAGGCCGGCCATTGACGGATCGCGACCAATGAAAATTCTCAGCCTTACGATCGATCTGCCTTATCCGCCGGTGCGTGGCGCGCAATTGCGGGATTTTGCGCTGATGACCCGGGCTGCGCGCCAGCATGACTTGGTCGTTATGGCGCTTTTGCACGCGTCGGCCACGCCTGATGAAATCGCCGAGATGGGTGCACTTTGTGACGAAGTCCATGCGCTGCCGCGCCCCCCCGACCGTTTCCTTGGGCGCCTGCGGCGCCTGCCGGGCCATCTTCGCAAGGGGCGACCGGTGGGCACGATTGACCATGTCTACGATACCGTTGAAGCCGCCCTGCGTGAGCGATTGTCGAAAGGCGACATCGATATCCTGCAAATCGAGCATTCGTTCATGGCGCCTTATGTCCGCGCGGTTGAAGTGTCGCCCAAGACCCGCACGATCGTGTCGATGCACAATATCGGGGCCGTTCAGTACCGCCGCATGGTCGCGATTGAGCCGCGCCCGGTTCACCGTGCGTTGGCGGCGGCCAAAGCGCGCCTGATGCAGGGGTGGGAAGCCCCCTGGTGCAACCGGTTCGATCATGTAATCGCGATGTCCAAGGCGGATGCCGCGCTGATGCAAAAGATGGGAGTGGACCGTCCGATCTCGGTCGTCCCGAATGGGGTGGCACTGCCAGACCGCCCCTTGCCCGAGCCCACGGAGCGTCGCGCACTCTTTGTTGGCAGCCTGGAATATCCGCCCAATGTGGACGCCGCGCAGTGGCTGGCCACCAAGATCATGCCGCGCGTTTGGGCTAAGGACCCTGGCGTTCGTTTGACTGTTGCCGGTTTCGGAGGCTCCGAAAAGCTGTGCAGGACATTGCAGGCCAAAGGGATCGACGTGGTGCAGAACCCGCCTGATGTCGTGCCGTTGTACCAGACTGCGGCTTTGGCCCTTGCCCCGCTGCGCGCCGGGGGCGGCACGCGTCTGAAAATCCTCGAAGCGCTGGCCTTGGGCCGGCCCATGGTGGCCACCCGTCTTGGGGCAGAG
>JBCBCY010000017.1:0-78986 GCA_038530285.1 Pseudomonadota bacterium | reverse complement strand
CCCCCCCCCCCCCCCCCCCCCCCCCCCCCCCCCCCCCCCCCCCCCCCCCCCCCCCCCCCCCCCCCCCCCCCCCCCGGTCGGATCGCACCCGCGATCCGAAATCAGTACGCCTTGCCGCGCGCCGACACCGGCCAAACGGTTTCCACCTTGCCACCCCGCACGCCCACATACCAATCGTGAACATTGCAGGTCGGGTCACAATGGCCCGGCACCAGCTTCAGCTTGTCGTTGACCTTCAAGACCGCATCGGGGTCGGCGATCACGCCGTGTTCGTCAGAACATTTGACGTATTCGACATCCGTGCGCCCGAAGATAAACGGCAACCCGCTGTCGACCGACTGCGCCTTCAGGCCCGCGTCACAGATCGCCTTGTCGGCCTTGGCGTGGCTCATCACCGACGTCAGGATGAACAGCGCGTTCTCCCATTCGCCCGCATCGATCCGCTTGCCGTCTTTGTCCAAAATCCGGCCGTAGTCGGCATCCATGAAGGCATAGGACCCGCATTGCAGCTCGTTGAACACACCCGAATTGCTTTCGAAATAATAGGACCCCGTGCCGCCGCCCGACACCAGCTCGGCCTTCAGCCCCACGGCCTCCAGCCCTGCCACGGCATCTTTGACCTGATCGATGGCGATCTGGGTCTTCGCCTGGCGGTCTTCGTAGCTGTCCATGTGTTGCATCGCACCCTGGTAGGCCTGAACGCCAGTGAACTTCAGGTTGTCGGCCGCATCGATGGCCTGGGCAATCTCGACCACCGCTTCGGTTGTGGTGACCCCGCAGCGGCCCGCGCCACAATCGATCTCGACAAAGCACTCGATCTCGGTCCCGTGCGTCTTGGCGCCTGCCGACAGGTCCGCCACATTGGCGATATCATCGACACAGACAATCGTGCGCGCGCCGAACTTCGGCAACCGTGCGAGCCGGTCAATCTTGGCCGGATCGCGCACCTGATTGGACACCAGCACATCCTTGATACCGCCACGCGCAAAGACCTCGGCCTCTGACACCTTCTGACAGCACACACCGACCGCGCCGCCGAGGCGTTCTTGCAGCTTGGCGACATCGACGGACTTGTGCATCTTGCCGTGGATCCGGTGGCGCATCCCGTGGGACGCGGCGTAATCGCCCATCTTCTTGATGTTGCGCTCCAGCGCGTCGAGGTCGAGGACCAAACAAGGCGTCTGAATATCGGCCTCATCCATCCCGACCTTGGCCGGCACGTCAAAACCCACATCCAATTCGTCGAAGTTCACGTCTTTCATCTCTCCGGCTCCTTTTACGATTTCATCCACGGCAGGGTATCAAGATCGACATTCCCGCCCGTGACGATCACGCCGACCCGTTTGCCGGCAAAAATCTCTTTGTTCTTCAGGATCGTGGCCAGCGGCACCGCGCAGCTGGGTTCCATCACGATCTTCATGCGCTGCCAGGTCAGTTTCATCGCTTCGATGATCTCGTCTTCCGACGCGGTCAGAATGTCGGTCACGTGGTGTGACACGAAATGCCAGGTCCGGTCCTTCAGGGGCACTTTCAACCCGTCAGCAATGGTCACCGGCGCGTCATCGGCGATGATATGGCCCGCCTTGAAACTACGATAGGCGTCGTCGGCCTGCTTGGGTTCTGCCGCATAAATCTCAACATCCGGGGCGATGTGCGACAGGGTCAGGCAACAACCCGAGATCATCCCGCCGCCCCCGATGGGTGCGATCACCGCATCGAGGCGTTCGACCTGTTCGACAAATTCGCGGGAACATGTCCCCTGACCCGCGATGACGCGAGGGTCATTATAAGGATGGACGAAGTCGCCCCCGGTCGCAGCCTGTACATCAGCAAAGACCGCTTCGCGGGACGTTGTTGACGGTTCGCATTCTGTAATGATCCCACCATAGCCTTTTACCGCGTCCTTTTTCGCTTGGGGTGCCGTTCTCGGCATCACCACGTTGCAAGGAATGCCCCGCCGTCCGGCCGCATAGGACAGCGACAGCGCATGATTGCCCGATGAATGGGTGCAAACACCCGCCTTGGCGGCCTCATCGGTCAGCCCGAAGACGGCGTTGGACGCACCCCGGACCTTGAAGGCACCGGCCTTCTGGAAATTCTCGCAC
Source organism: Pseudomonadota bacterium (assembly GCA_038530285.1). Classification (GTDB taxonomy): domain Bacteria; phylum Pseudomonadota; class Alphaproteobacteria; order Rhodobacterales; family Rhodobacteraceae; genus JASJAR01. The sequence continues at coordinate 76,881 of JBCBCY010000017.1, read as the reverse complement.
TTGAAAAACACCTCGGCCCCGGTCAGCGCATTGAAGTAGTCTGACGTCAGCACGGGCGTGCGGTGAATATAGGGTTCAATCCGCGCATGGGCCGCGACCACGTCGTCGTAGGTCGGCAGGTTTGAAAGCTCGTCCTTCATCACGCGGCCTCCTGCTTGGCGCCTGCTGCGCCGTGGCGGTACACGCCCTGCGCGGCGGCCACACCTGCGCCCAATTCAATGTCCAACCCCAGATCGACCATGACCATTTCGGCCGTCGCCAGCCCCGACAGCGCCAGCGCGTCGGTCAATTGACCCAGATGGCCGATGCGGAACACGCGGCCTGCGACCTCGCCCAGGCCGACGCCAAAGGCCATGCCGTAGGTTTCTGCCGCCCGGGTCACAATGCGCGTCGAATCAAACCCTTCCGGCGTGACAATCGCGGTGACCGAGTTCGAATAGACCGACGGGTCCGTCGCACAGATGTCCAAACCCCAGGCGCCGACGGCCGCGCGGACACCATCGGCGATCCGCTTGTGGCGCGCAAAGACGTTACCGAGCCCTTCGTGCAGCAGCATCTCGGTTGCCAGCTTCAGCCCGTTCAACAGGCCCACAGATGGTGTGTAAGGATAGCCGTTGGCAGCATAGCCTGCCTCCATCGCGCGAAAATCATAAAACGACCGGGGCAGCGTGGCGGTGTCATAGGCCGCGCGCGCCTTGTCGGACACGCCGACAATCGACAGGCCAGCGGGCAGCATGAAGCCCTTCTGGGACCCGGTGACCAGAACATCGATGCCCCATTCGTCCATCCGGCAATCCATCGAGCCCACCGAACTAACCCCATCGACCAGGAACAATGCGGGGTGTCCGGTCGATGCGATCGCCGCGCCGATCGCGGCAATGTCCGATGTGACGCCCGTGGCGGTCTCATTGTGCGTGGCCAGCACCGCCTTGATTGTGTGGCCCGTGTCCGCCGCCAGCGCTGCGTGATACTCCGCCGCCGGCAGGCCCTGGCCCCAGGGCACCTCGATCAGTTGCACATCCAGGCCGAGATCTTGGCACATCTTCATCCAGCGGGCCGAAAACATCCCGTTGCGCCCGACAAGCACTTTGTCGCCCGGTGACAGGGTGTTGGTCAGGGCGGCTTCCCACCCGCCGGTGCCTGTGGCCGGGAAGATGATCACCGACCCGCGCTCGGTCTTCATGACGCGTTTCACACCGTCCAGAGCCGGGTGCAGGATTTCTGCAAACGCGGGCGAGCGGTGATCCATCGTTGGCATATCCACCGCTTTGCGGATCGCCTCGGGCATGTTGGTCGGGCCCGGAATGAACACTGGATTTTGCAACGACATGATCTCCTCCCATTCGGATGACTTTGGTCTAACGCGGGGATCCACACCGCTCAATTATTTCGAGTCCATTGGGTGGTTTGGCGAGTTTTTGGAAAAATCACACGTTTTCAGTATCTTGCATTTTTCATAATGCGATGGTAATTTTCGCATCACAAAAAATATCGGTTGAGGAAGGCGCATTTCATGTCCGAACACCGCCAAAGGGGGCGCCCGCGCGCCTTCCATGACACCACCCAGCAAAACCTCATTCAGTCACTGGACCGGGCCTGCATGATCCTGACGGATCTGGCCGCGAACCCCGGCCTGACATTGACGGAACTGGCCGAACGATTGTCGCAATCGCCCGCCACGCTCTACCGCGTGTTGACCACATTCGAAGCCCACCGGATCACCGAACATGACCCCGCCACCCAAACATGGCACGTCGGCCCTGGCGCCTTTCGCATCGGGTCGGCCTTTCTCAGGCGCACCAATATCGTCGAACGCGCCCGACCCTACATGGAACGTCTGGTGGACCAAACCGGTGAAACGGCCAACCTGGGCATTCGGCGCTCAAGCCACGTGATCTTTCTGGCCCAGGTCGAAACCCACCACTCGATCCGTGCCTTCTTTCCGCCCGGGACCGTCTCACCGCTGCATGCGTCCGGCATCGGCAAAGCGCTTTTGTCGGCCATGCCGGATGACGACATCCGCAAGCTTGTGCGCACAGCAGGGCTTGAAGGGTTCACACCGCGCACCCTAACCGGCACGGATGCGCTATTGGCCGATGTGGCGACCACGCGCGCGCGCGGCTTCGCGCTGGACGATGAAGAACGCACCGGGGGGATGCGCTGCGTCGCGGCGGTGGTGCGCAATGCCGCCGGTGAAGCCCTCGCCGGGATTTCGGTGTCAGGGCCGTTGAACCGGCTGTCTGACAGCCGCGTCACCCGGGTGTCGCGCAATGTTCAAGATGCCGCTCAGGCCCTGTCAGAGGACCTCGGCGCCGGCAATGCCTAACCCTCAAGGCTCAGCGTGAAATCCGGTGCCATCGCACTTGATTGAACAAACCGGGCATTCGGCATGTCAATCCGTTCAATCTTGTCAGACGTCTCATCGGCTGACAGCCCGTATTGGGGCAAAACGGTTTCCAACCGCCGGCGAAGGGTCTTTTCATCAGCGGTGACCATCACCGTGAAGTCGAACAGACCATAAAGCGGCGCCCAGGGCAGCGTGTCCGACAACAGATAATTGCCCTCGATCAAAACCAGGTCCGTCGCCCGCCGGATCAGCCGCGCACCAGCCCGGGTCAGATCGAGGTTGCGGTCATAGACCGGCGCGGCGATCTCCTCTTCGAGGTTTGATTTCAGCCGGCGTATAAGATGGGACAAGCCGCCGCCGTCAAACGTATCCGGCGCGCCTTTGCGGTGTTGGCGGCCCTTCAAACCAAGGATGACCTCGTCGAGAAGAAACCCCTCGACCGGCAGGGTCGCCGCCCGGTTTTCGGCCTGGCGGTTCAGCCGAACTGTCAGGCGATCTGCAAGTGCTGACTTGCCAGCGCCCGGCGGGCCAGCAATCGCCACCAAGGAGCGGTGGTTTTCCGGCAGCGCTGCGAGGCGTTCAAACAACGCGTTCTCGGCAACCGATGGGCCAATATCGAGAGAAGCCAATCCACCCCCTGGACCTGAAATTGCAAAATCGTAGTGTTTTTACTTAGCACAAAAATTAGGCGCGAAACCAGATGCGCTAATTCGCGTTAAAGAGGAAATGAAGGACATCGCCATCCTTTACAAGGTAGGTTTTGCCCTCAGCGCGGAGTTTTCCCGCATCGCGTGCCCCCTGCTCGCCTCCAAAGGCGATGTAATCACTATACGAAACCGTTTCGGCGCGAATGAATCCACGCTCAAAATCACCGTGGATCACGCCAGCCGCCTGGGGGGCCAGCGTTTCGGCCGGGATGGTCCAGGCGCGGGTCTCTTTGGGGCCGACGGTGAAGTAGGTTTGCAGACCCAAAAGCTCATATCCAGCGCGAATCAGCCGGTCCAATCCGGCTTCTGCAAGACCGAGTTCTTCCAGAAACAACGTCGCTTCGTCCGCATCAAGCTGGCTGATTTCTTCTTCGATCTTGGCCGATATCACCACCGATGCCGCCCCTGAGGCCGCCGCCATCTCGGCGACTGCATCCGAATGGCCATTGCCCTGTGCCGCTTGATCTTCATCGACATTGCACACGTAAAGCACGGGCTTTGTGGTCAAAAGCTGAAGACCCGTCCATGCTTTCAGGTCCTCGTCAGCAACATCAACCTCGCGCGCGGGGCGCCCGTCTTCCAACATCTGCGCGGCCGCTTTCAAAAGCCGTTCCTGCAAAACGGCCTCTTTGTCGCCACCGCGCACCTTGCGCACGATGTTCTGCAAACGTTTTTCGATGCTTTCAAGATCGGCCAGCATCAGTTCGGTTTCAATCGTCTCGGCATCGGCCACCGGGTCCGTGCGGCCTTCCACATGGGTGACATCGGCATCATCAAAACACCGCAGGACGTGGGCGATGGCGTCGACTTCGCGGATATTGGCCAGAAACTGGTTGCCCAGCCCCTCGCCTTTGGACGCGCCTTTCACAAGGCCCGCGATATCGACAAATGTCATCCGGGTGGGAATGCGTTCTTTTGACCCCGCGATCTCGGCAAGCTCATCCACCCGCGCGTCGGGCACGGCGACCTCTCCCACGTTGGGTTCGATCGTACAGAACGGGAAATTCGCAGCCTGCGCGGCGGCCGTCCGGGTCAACGCGTTAAACAGCGTGGACTTTCCGACATTCGGCAATCCGACAATTCCAGTCTTGAAGCCCATGAGCCCTGCCCTTTGTTGATCAGAGCCGTCGCATAAAGCCCCGTCGCGGCAAGGGCAACCTCACCATGGGGCATTGATTTTCGCTGGCGTCTACGCCAAGGAGCGCAGCACCTGACCGGAGGGGACAGATGACCCGCATCGACGAGACATTCGCCAAACTGCGCGCCGAGGGAAAAAAGGCCTTCGTATCCTACATCATGGCCGGCGACCCCGACCCCGAGACCTCGCTTGAGGTGATGAAGGGCCTGCCTGCGGCGGGGGTGGATATCATCGAACTGGGCCTGCCGTTCACCGATCCGATGGCCGACGGCGAGACCATCCAGCTTGCCGGGCAACGCGCGCTGGAAGCGGGCCAAACGCTTGAAGGGACGCTGGCGATGGCGCGCGCCTTCCGCGAACACGACCAGACCACGCCGATCGTGCTGATGGGCTATTACAACCCGATCTATTCGCGCGGGGTCGAGACCTTTCTGGCCGATGCGAAAGCCGCCGGCATCGACGGGCTGATCGTGGTGGACCTGCCGCCCGAAGAGGACGTCGAACTCTGCATTCCCGCCCAAGCCGCAGGGCTGAACTTCATTCGCCTCGCCACCCCCACCACGGATGACAAACGCTTGGAAACCGTGCTGCAGAACACGTCAGGCTTTGTGTACTACGTCTCGATCACCGGGATCACAGGGGCCGCCAATGCGGTGGCCGGCGACGTGGGCCCCGAGGTTGCGCGCATCAAAGCCGCGACAGATCTGCCGGTGATCGTGGGCTTCGGGATCAAAACGCCGGAAGCCGCCCAGAACATCGCCAGCCTGGCCGATGGGGCGGTGGTGGGCTCTGCCATCGTTGACCGGATTGCCCGCGGCGGCACCCCGCCAGAGGTGCTGGCCTTCGTCAAATCGCTTGCCGATGGGGCGCACCGGGCCTAGGCGCTGCGGTCCTCATCAAGCGTCTTTCGCATCGCTTCAAGGCTCGGCAGCATGGCCTCCAGGTTCCCGGCGGGAAACGCCTTCGCCAGACGTTCGATATCCGGCGCGAGGCTGGCGATGGCCTTGTCGCGGAACACGCGCCCGGCATCGGTGATCCAAACGCATTTCGATCGCGCGTCCTTAGGATTCGGCGCCATTCGGATCAACGCGCGGTCCTCAAGACCCGCGAGCGTGTGGGTCATGGACGTCTTCGGGACCTGAAAGGCCCGGGCGAGCTTCAGGGGTGTCGCCCCGTCGCCCACCCGGATCAGGTGGTTCAGAACGCTGAAATGGGGCAGCAGCATACCCTCTGGCATCCGCGCCTCGAACATCGCCCTGCTCAATTGGGCAATGATCCCGACCTCGTTGAAAAACGAAAAATACACGCGGGTCGGATCTTCAGGCATTCACCAATCTTGTCTCGAGGGTCCAGCGCGGTGTGCGCGGCGTAGCAGGAGCATACCCCAGCAGACCGAGCATTTGAACCGTTTCGCCAGAGGCCGCGAACGCGGCATGGATACGCGCAAAGATATTCGCCATCTCGGGGTATTCCTGCAGCGCCTGGCTCACCGGCCGCAGCGCCATGCCCTGCGCTGTGGTGGTCAGGTTCAGTCGCAGCCAATCCCGCCCGGCCCTGATCTGATCGGCGCGCGTGTTGCCATCCGTTCGGCTGACCGTGAAAGCCGGTGCGCCAAGGATCGCATTGGCCGTGCGTTCGATCGCATCCCGGGTGCCGGGGTTGTCGATGTCCGACGCCGCTTCGCGAGTGAAAACGCCCACGGCTGCCAGCGCTTCCAGAAACGGCCCGCCTGCATCGATCCCATCGGGCCGGGCGTTGATTTCGGCCTTGCCGATCCTCAGAAGATCGATGCTTTCCTGCCATGCTGCAGGCGTCGTCGCTTCAATCATCCACGCCTCATGGGCAAGATCGCGCAGGGCCGCGTTCTGCTCCCCAGACGCGAAGACCTCTGCGTATGGGGAAAGCGGTGCGGCCTCGGCTTCGGTCACCGCGCGGGCGTCGAACGCTTCTTTGTGCGACCGTCGCTCGAAGACATGGGCAAAGAGCGGATCCGGCGTGCCCGCCCCCTCAACGAAGCGGCATCTGGCCACCGGTGCGCCATCGCTGTCGCCTTGCGGGAACAGCTCGGTTTCGACCCCGTAGCCCGCTTCTGCGGCGGCCATTTCCATCAACTCGATGAAACACCCCATACCGATGGTCAACTGCCGCCCGAACGGATCGGTTACAGGCAAGTCGCGTTTCAGGTCGCGTGTGATGACAAGCGTGTCATCCCCGATCAGTTCAACCTCCCAGGGCTGCCGGTTATGCGGGTTCGGCGCCAGCAGCGCATAAGACAGCGCGTTGCGCCGAATTTCGCCGTAGCTTCCGGCAAGATCCCAAGGGGCAAGGGCCGCCTGTGGCGTGCGCGTGGCGACGAACGCCCCTGCTCCACCTGTGGCCGCAAGTATCGTTCCGCCGCCAACAAGGGCCAGCATTTTGCGTCTTGAAAGGGTCATCTCGCGTTCTCCTTATGATACGATTTCGTACTATTTAGTGCGATATCGCACTTTATGCAAGCCCCGATCCCGCATTGCGCCCTGCCGCCAAACCGGTAAGCTTTCCGAACCAAAGCTGCGAAGGCCCGCCCATGCCCGTGATCACCGAAATCGCCGACCTCAAGCGCATTTACAAACGTCGCGTCCCGAAGATGTTTTACGACTACGCCGAGACCGGCAGCTGGTCGCAGCAGACGTTTCGCGAAAACACATCCGATTTCGATAAGCTCTATTTCCGCCAGCGCGTCGCGGTCGACATGACCGGGCGCACCACCACCAGCCAGCTTGCGGGCCAAGACGTGGCCATGCCTGTGGCCATCGCGCCGGTGGGGCTTTTGGGCATGCAATGCGCGGATGGCGAGATCAAGGCCGCCCAGGCCGCCGAAGACTTCGGCATTCCCTTCACGCTGTCGACCCTGTCGATCTGCTCGATCGAAGATGTGGCCGCGCGCACCTCCAAACCCTTTTGGTTTCAGGTCTATACGCTGAAAGACGATGATTTCATGGTCCGGCTTTTGGCCCGCGCCAAGGACGCAGGCGTTGAAACCATCGTCATCACGCTGGATTTGCAGCTTCAGGGCCAGCGCCACAAGGACATCAAGAACGGGCTGTCCGCCCCGCCGAAACCCACCCTTGCGACCCTGGCGAACCTGGCGACAAAAATCCCCTGGGGGCTGGAAATGCTCGGCACGCCGCGGCGCACATTCGGCAATGTCGTTGGCCATGCCAAGGGGGTGGAAAACCCCTCTTCACTGACCGACTGGACTGGCCAGGCCTTTGACCATGCGCTCGATTGGGACCGCGTCGCCGAATTGCGCCGCATGTGGCACGGCAAAGTCATCGTCAAAGGCATCATGGATGCCGAAGACGCGCAAAGGGCGATCAATGCCGGGGCCGACGCGATCATCGTGTCCAACCACGGCGGGCGCCAGCTGGATGGGGCGCTGTCGTCGATCCGCGCGCTTGAACCGGTGGTCGAAGCCGTCGGCGACAAGGTCGAAGTGCACCTCGATTCCGGGATCCGGTCGGGTCAGGACATCCTCAAAGCCCTGGCACTCGGAGCCCAAGGCGTGATGATCGGGCGCGCGATGGTCTACGGGCTGGGGGCGATGGGCAAAAAGGGCGTGTCCGAAGCGCTGCGGGTCCTGCAAAAGGAGCTGGAATACACCATGGCGCTGACGGGTCGCACATCGATCGACGCCATCGACCGCGACATTCTGCATGTGCCCAAGGCCTTTGCGGGGGATTGGGATCGCCCTTAGCGCCTGTTTCCAAACCTGCAACAATCACGCCAATACCCCCGTAAGGTCACAGGTATCACGCCCAATCGGCCCTGCCTCTGCCCCATGGGCACCACAATCTTGCCGTCTTTGCCCCAATCGCGCTATGGTCGCCGAGCGAAAGAGTAGGATGCTCCTTAATGCCCCGCGTGTTTGTATTGGTATTGGCCGTTGTTTTTGGCACCCCAGCCGTTGCGGGGCCGCAAACACCAGCCGAACGGGCCGAATTCGGGCTTGAGACATTCCACATGCTGCAAGCAACGCAGACGCTGTTTGACGCGCTCGAAGCCGCCTCCGCTGACGACGACAAACCGGGGCTGCAATTGCGCCTGGCTGATCCCGCAGCCGAACCGGCCGCGCTGGACCTGCCACCTGCGGGGCAAATGGCGATCCGCACCGATCTGGGACCGGTGGCGAACCTGCGCGGCTATGGTGTCACCTGGTACCCGACCGACCGGCTTCTGGGTTCGGTGGATTTCGTGGGCACCTGGAACAATGGGCGCAACCTGATCTGCGGCTATGCGACCTGGGATATGTCCGACAGCGCGGCCCCGGTTTTGGCCTCGGTCACGACCTCTTATATCGACGCAGGTGCGCTGTCGCTTCTGACCCAGGAAGCCACACATGCCGCCTTGTTACGGGCCAATTGCGCTTACGGCGCGGTGGAACCCAACCTGGCGTTCGTCAAACCCTGGGTCACGCAGCATCCCTAGGTTTCGCCCGATTGCTGGGCTAGGTCAGGCGCATGACCACGCCGAATGACAAACCCAACGATCTGCCGGACCTGCCCCTACGGCCGCGCTTCGCGCGCCTGGGCATTTTGGTGTTCACAGTTGCGTTCGCGCTCATTGCCCTTGCGAACAACGCCGGGCTTCTCCCCAATTCGTCAGACAGCCGCGCCTTCCTGAACAGGTTTCTTGTGGTCGTTGCGGTATTGATCGCTGTCTTCACTTGGCTGGGACAGTTTTACTACACCCACCGCGACACCCATGCCGACAGAACCCGTCGCGAAGCTTGGTGGCAGGTCACCATGAAAGTTCAGGATGATGGTTTGGCGTTTCGATGGGAACCGCAATCCTGGCGGGACCTAAGCCCATCGCGTGGGCCAGTGTTGTGGAAACCATGGCTTTACACCTTGCCGTTCGTCTACTTGCCCATCCTGATCGTTGGCCTGGGTGCGCTTCACCCGGTAATCTGGTGGGTACAACCCTACTACATCTGGCTTGGAATAGCCGCATTCGGGGCCGGCGTTTTCGTCTTCGGAATGCAAGCACCCTTTTTCGCGGGCGTGGCGCCCCGCGCTTGTTCCTCTGCCCATTTGTCACAAAGCTCTGTCGGTTATGTCGGCGCCGATATCTGCATGGCTTGGGGTGGGCCAATTGGCCTGGCAGGCTGCGAATTCCTGCGCATTCTCACCCGCGGCATCCGGTTTGCACCTGACGGTGTGCGCGTTCTGGCACCATCAATCTTCATTATCTTCTCGCGCGATTTCACCATCCCCACCCGCGACCCCGACCAGCGCCGCGCCATCGCCCAATGGGCCGCCGCCCACAACATTCCCGTCACCGGCGATATCTAGGCACCGCCCGGCCCCTTCATCCTGGCAAAAATACTCCGGGGAGGTCTGGAGGGGTGGAACCCCTCCAGCACCGCGACGCCAAAGGCGGCGCAAAACCTCAGCACGCGCCCTCACAATCCCCCTTGCCACAGGCCCACCCCCTCGCTAAACACCGGCCTTCACCGGCGGACACCCTTGGAGGCCGCCGACATATTTAGGAGACTACCCATGGCTGGCGAGATTCCAGATCTCATCGCCACGGAACGGACGGGGACAGGCAAGGGGGCCGCCCGTCAAGCCCGCAGAGACGGGCTCGTTCCTGGCATTGTATATGGTGGCGGCACCGATCCGCTCCCAATCAACATCCCCTTCAACGTTTTGTTCAAGCGCCTCAAGCAGGGCCGCTTTTTGTCGACGCTGTTCAACATGAAGGTCGACGGTCAGGACGACGTCCGCGTCATCTGCCGCAACGTGCAGCGCGACGTGGTCAAAGACCTGCCGACCCATGTGGACTTCATGCGCCTGAAACGCACGTCGAAGGTCAACCTGTTCATCCAGGTCGAAATCGCCGGCGAAGAGGTTTCACCGGGTCTCAAAAAGGGCGGCGTGCTGAACCTTGTGCGCCCTGAGATCGAGCTTGTGGTGACGGCGGCCGACATTCCCGAAGCGGTGCACATCGACATCTCGGAAATGGAGATCGGCGATACCGTCACGATTTCGATGGTCACCCTGCCCGAAGGCGCCAAGCCCACCATCGACCGCGACTTCGTGATCGCCAACATTCAGGCCCCATCGGGTCTGGCGGCCGCAGATGACGACGCAGAGGCCGGCGAAGACGCAACTGAGGGCGAAGAGGCTCCCGCGGAAGGCGCCGCTGACGAATAAACCCGGTCAATCCGGTGAAACACGGGGCCCTTCAGGGCCCCGTTTTGTTTCAGGACGCTTCCAGACAGCTTAGCCCGCTGGCCGGGAACCACAGCGTGGGCGATATCTCCTCCCCCGGCAGATCATCCGCCTCGCCGGCGATGATATGTTTGGGATCAATCCCGCAGCTTTCAAGTTTCGCCCGGGTCGCATCGGCTTCCGCCGTCACCGTATTGGCCAGACCCGTCCGCTTGGCCCAGCCGCGAATTTCGCCGTTTGAAATGCATCCCGACGTCGCCGCCCCAAACACGCAGCGACCAAGGGCAGGTTCGCGCAGATGCTGGATCAGATGGTCTTCGGGATGCGGCGCAATCGTCTGGACCTTTTGGTTCAAGGCGGCTTCGGCGTCGGCCCGCGCGGTTGCGGCGCCCTGCAGGGCCACTTCGGCGGCGTTCAGCGCCGTCGTTTGCGCAGGGGTCGGCGGGGTTTCGTCATCCTCTGGCATGTCCGCCTGCGCCACGTCCAGCGCCGCGATGGCCTCAAGCTCACTGGCTTTTGCATCGATGACGGCCTTCAATTCATCTTTGTAAAGCTGGATCTCGTCAAGCGTGCCCACATAACCGCCGGCCAAGGGTTCAGCGTCGCGCAACAGCGGCATGGACGCGCGCACCGAATAGGGCGAGCGCACCAGCGTGCCGTCGTAATTGCAATCCTCCTCAACAACCAGACAGATCTCGGCGGCAATCTCAATCTCGTTCATCGCCACAAGCGTCATGTCCTGCAGCGCTTCGACCATGGCGATGGCCTGCGCGTTGACCTGAAAATCCTGCACCAGTGGGACCATCTCGATCACACAGGTCGCGGTGTCTTCGGCCCCGGCGCAATTGCGGATCGGCATCACGTATTGGCCGGGGTTTTCCAGAACGGTTTTCAGATCCGCATAAAGCGTCTGATAGGCGCCCCAATCGGCGGCGATCTCGTCGTGTTCATCCTCCGGGCCCAGCAAATCGGCGCCGCGCGGGAAGTTTTCCAAGACCTGGTAGGGGGTGACCTGCAACTCGAACACCTTGCCTGCCGTGGCCGCCGCCACCGGCAATTCCTTGATACGACTGATCGCCTGGGCGGCATCTTCGGGCAGCGCGTCTTGCGACGCCCCCCCGGCCCCGGCGGCCCCGCCCTGTTGGTAGAACGTGATGTTCCGGGTGAGGTTTTCGGTGTTGCTTTCGCTCGACCCGCTGACGGCCGCTTGAACCTTCACACCCCAGCCCGACCCTTTGACCGAGGCGCGCACCGATTGGCGTTCGGACCGGCTGGTGGTCTGGGTTTCGGCCAGAAGATAGGCCCGGGCCCCTGAAATTGTGGCCGACACGAACCCTTCGCCGCAGACCGCCTGGAACCGCTCAAGGTCGGTGCGCGCCATATTGGCCGCCGCTTCGGTGAGCCGCACGGCACCGCTGGCGGCCGGGCGCACGTAGTCGGCGCCATTCAGGACCTCCGCGTTCACCAGATAGGTGACCGACGACGATGAAACATTCGTGTTCTTGGCGAAACTGGCCTTGCCCGAGACGTTGTAGCCCACGCCCTTGACCGACACGCTTGATGAGACATTCATCGCCTTGGCCAGCGAATAGCTGTCGCGCACCTCGGTGATTTTGATGTCTGAAGACTGCGCCGTCCGGCTGTCGGTGGCGTAGTCGATGCAGACCGTGGGGATCGGCTCGGCGCGCGCCTGGCTCCAGCCCCAGGCCAGTTCCACGACCTCCGGGGCTTCGACGAAAAAGCTCTTCTCGGTGACCTCGTCGTCGTAGTTGCGCACAGGGCTCTCGCGCCGCTCACTCCAGGCTTCGGCCTGGTTTTCGGGCTCCTCGTTCTTGATCACCGCCGCAATCTCTGCGTCTGTGTCGCCGGGCGAAGGCGCATCGCCCAACGGTCCGGTTTCAATCGAATAGATCGCCGCTGCGCCACCTGCGACCATCACTGCGGTCAATACTGTGCCGCCTAAACCGCCATATGCCATGCGGTCCTCCCTGCTCTTGCCCTCGCGTCATCCTAGCAGCCGAGGGTTGAAACCCTAACGATTTTCGCCACTTCTCGGTCCGCGCGATCCGGGGGGTGGTATTTTTGCCCCGACCTTGGCAATCAAGGCGCGCAGCTATGAAGCGGAGCGATCCTGATGCGCCTGTTTGTCGGTCTTGGAAATCCGGGGCCAAAATACGCCCAGAACCGCCACAACATCGGGTTCATGGCGCTGGACCAGATCGCGTCCGACCACGGCTTTGCGCCCTGGCGCGGAAAGTTTCAGGGCGCCCTGAGCGAAGGCAAGCTGGGGTCGGACAAGGTCGTGCTGCTGAAGCCCGAAACCTTTATGAACAAATCGGGCCAATCTGTCGGGGAAGCGATGCGGTTTTTCAAACTCGCCCCCGACGACATCACCGTCTTCCACGATGAAATCGACCTCGCGCCGGCAAAGCTGCGCGTCAAAGCCGGCGGCGGGCACGCGGGCCACAACGGTCTGCGGTCGCTTCACGCCCATATCGGCGACGGCTACGGGCGCGTGCGCATGGGTGTGGGCCATCCCGGCCACAAGGACGCCGTGCCGGGTTATGTCCTGCGCGATTTTCCAAAAGCCGACCGCGATTGGCTCGATGATATGCTGCGCGGCGTGTCCGATGGGGCCGCCCATCTGGCCGCGGGCGACACCGGCCGGTTTCAAAATGCGGTGGCCTTGCGGTTGAACCCGCCTAGGTCGTCTACCGGCGCGAAAGCGACCAAACCCGCGCCCGAGCCTGCCCCCGATCCCGCGCCCGACAACCGCACGACCTTGCAAAAACTTGTGGACAAATTCCGATGACACCAGACAAATCCGTCAATGTTCTGGGCGAGGATCTTCAGCCTTGCTCCACTGATCCGATGACCGGCTTTTTCCGCGACGGGGCCTGCAACACCTGCGCGGCCGATCAGGGCTCGCACACGGTCTGCGCCGTGATGACAGCCGAATTCCTGGCGTTTTCGAAATACATCGGCAACGACCTGTCGACCCCGCGGCCCGAATTCCGGTTTGCCGGTCTCAAACCCGGTGACCGCTGGTGTCTGTGTGCCTCGCGCTTTTTGCAGGCCGCAGATGAAGGCGCAGGCCCGCGCGTCCACCTTGCCGCGACCCATATCCGCGCGCTCGATGTGGTCCCGATGGAAGTGCTGGACGCCCACAGCGCGGACACAGGCACCGCCTGAACCAGCTGCCACAATTGGGCGTATCAAACGCGCCCAAAGGCAACCACTGTCGCCTGCCTGGAACCAACGCCCCGTTCTGACGTCGGGGCACCCCGTAAAAGTGGTTACCAAAACCCTAATTCCTTCCCAAAAGCGCCGCTTTCGCCTGCCATACACCCTGCGGGACTGGGGCATGGGTCTGCCGAAAAGACCGCGTAACGAGGAAGAGAAAATGAAACGACTATTCTGTGCCGCAGCACTTGCGGCGACCACGATCGCCGCGGCGCCTGCAACCGCATCAACCGTCACCATCGCGGATGGCGGAACGCTTTGCGAAAGCCTCGGCTCAAGCACATACACTTCACGCAGCGTCGGTGGCTGCGATGCCACGATCCGCGATCTGGCCAACAAGGCCCCCGGTCACAAGGTTGCCTTTGATGGCGGCGCAACCGTGTTTGGCTTTGTCGCCGACAAGGAAGGCACCGACAACACGATGTGGCCCGACTTTGCGCAAATCACCTTTGCGCATGCGGTCGACTTCACGTTGAGCCTGTTCAATACCGATGCATCCTTTGACGCGCTGGTGTCGATCGGCGGGACGTCCAAGGTGGTCAGCAAATCCGACCCGACCGCCAGCTTCCGTCTGGCAGCTGGGTCCTACAACTTCTTCATCGACACGACCGGAGAGGGAGCCGTGAATTCGCTGCGCCGCGATGGCTCGGATTATCAGATCGACATCTCGCCGGTGCCGCTGCCGGCTGGGGCTGTGCTTCTGCTGACAGGATTGGGCGCCCTTGGCGTGGCCCGGCGCCGCAAAGCCAAGGCCTGACCCAAACCCCCGAAACTTGCAGCGGGCGTCGGAATTCCGGCGCCCGTTTTTAATTGCCGCTAGTCCTCCGCGACCATCAGATCCTCAATGAACAGGCTCAAAAGCTGGGGGCGCCCGGTCACCCCGGCCTTGCGGTAAATCGCGGCCGTCTGCGCCTTGACAGTGCCTTCGGATGTGCTGCGCAGGCGCGAGATATCGCCCGTCGACATCCCCTTGATCGAAAACAGCGCCACGTCCCGTTCGGCGGGCGTCAGTCCCCAGGTTTCAAACCGGTCTTCCAGCACGTCCATGAACGCCCCCGACGCCAGGCGCAGCGCATCTTCGGCCCGGCGGGTTCGCGCCCGCATCCGCCCTAGTGCGACGGCCCCCAGCACGACGCCCAGGATCAATCCCAAAGCCGCGCCGATTTCCAACAATTCGATCAGTTGCCAGTTGAGCGGGCGCACCGACAACCCCAACACCGACGCGCTGATATCGGCCACGAAATAGACCGCGCAAACGGTCTGCAGCGCGATCACGGCCACAAGAACAATTCGAGTGTTCACCCTATCGGACCCGACCGCTTAGCGCTGGTCGCGATCGTCAATCATCATCGTCGTCATCATCATCGTCGTCGTCGTCATCATCGCCACCATTGTCGTCATCATCATCGTCGCCGTCGTCGTCATCATCGTTATCGTCATCGTCGTCGTTGTCGTCAGAACCGCCGCCGCCGTTGCTTCCACCGCCCGACTGGCCGCCGCCGCTGTTGCCGCTGCCGCCATTTCCGCTTCCGGGGCCGCCGCCGGGGCCGTCATCATCATCGTCCGGACCAGGTCCCCCGCCAGGGCCGCTGCCCCCACCCGACCCCGAACCGCTGCCTGACGATTGGCCGGTGCTTGTGCCTCCGCTGGGCCGCTCTGCAAAAACATAATCGCGCAGGGTGACGCCCGTCGCGGGGTTGACCACAATTTCGCGCTTGCCCTCTGGCCCGGACGCCAGAAACCGCATGCGCCCCAGAAGCGTGCGGCTGATGCGGATTTCGGTGAACCCATCGGCGCGCAATTCGGCGACAACCCGGTCACGCAAGGCATCGTTCGCCTGAGCCGGGGCGCCCGCCGCGAGCGCGGCCATCAAAACCAGGATCATTCTAAACATGGGTACACGTTTGTTGGGCCCTTGCGAAAACGCAAGGGCCCTTTACAGCGCGGGGTGAGTGGCGATGTGCCCGCGCCGTAAGCGGCGACAACCTGTCAGAGTGCGACACGGCGCGACTTAATCGTCGTCATCTTCGTCGTCGTCATCGTCGCCGTCATCCTCATCATCGTCGTCATCATCATCATCATCGTCGTCGTCATCGTCGTCATCATCGTCGTCGTCGTCATCACGATCGTCGTCATCATCATCATCATCGTCGTCATCATCGTCGTCATCGTCGTCGTCGTCATCATCATCGTCATCGATGCTTTCGACCCATTGACCACCTTCAAACTCGCGCGTGATCTCAACACCGTCGCGGTCAATCTCATCCTCGCCGTCGACCAACGAACCAAGCGCGCCATCGGCAATCGTATAGGTCCGGTCGACCTCGATCCCGGTCCCCTCGGCTTCGATCTTGATCTCGTTGCTTCGGATCCGCACCTTGATCTCGTCAAAGTCAGACATGTCGTACTCTGCGCCCAGCTCGGCGCGCACAGCTTCTGCGATTGCGGCGCTGTCGACATGACCGCCTGCAATAGCGGTTGACGACATCAGCGCGGTGGCAGCTGAAAACACGATATACTTCTTCATCTCTCGGCTCCTTTGGGTCATTGGCCGCAGCGCACGTCATGCACGCCGCTGCGGTATGGTTACGGACCCACCCGGTGTGTGATCCATTGACCCAAAGGTTATGCAGGGCGCAATAAACGCGAGGAGTATGACCATAAACCTGAGTTTATGGGTACGGTTTTTGCAATAAATTTAGGGAGTTAGCCGCCCGAGTCGATCTCGACACCCAAGGCCTTGGCTACGGTAAAGATGTCCTTGTCGCCGCGCCCGCACATATTCATGCAAAGGATATGATCGCGGGGCAGGTCTGGCGCAATCTTGGCCACATGGGCCAGCGCATGGCTGGGTTCCAACGCGGGAATGATTCCTTCGGTTTCGCAGCACAGCTGGAACGCCGCGAGCGCTTCTTTGTCCGTGATCGACACATATTCGGCCCGGCCAATGTCATGCAGCCAGGCGTGTTCAGGCCCGATGCCGGGGTAATCAAGCCCTGCCGAGATGCTGAAGCCTTCCAGGATTTGTCCGTCGTCATCCTGCAAAAGATAGGTCCGGTTGCCATGCAGCACGCCCGGGCGCCCGCCCGTCAGCGACGCGCAATGTTCCATCTTGTCGGTCACGCCCTTGCCGCCGGCTTCGACGCCGATGATGCGGACGTCGGGGTCATCCAAAAACGGATAGAACAGCCCCATCGCGTTCGACCCGCCGCCAATGCAGGCCACGACGCTGTCGGGCAAACGCCCTTCCAGGTCCATCAGCTGCGCCTTGGCTTCCTTGCCGATGATCGATTGGAAATCGCGCACCATGGCGGGGTACGGGTGGGGCCCCGCGACCGTGCCGATGCAGTAAAACGTGTCGCGCACATTGGTGACCCAGTCGCGCAGGGCGTCGTTCATTGCGTCTTTCAGGGTCCCGCGCCCGGATGTAACGGGGACCACCTCGGCACCAAGAAGGCGCATCCGAAACACGTTGGGTGCCTGGCGTTCGACGTCATGGGCGCCCATGTAGACGATGCACTTCAGCCCAAAACGCGCGCAGACCGTGGCCGTGGCCACCCCGTGCTGACCGGCACCTGTTTCCGCGATGATCCGGGTCTTGCCCATGCGGCGCGCCAGCAGGATCTGACCCAGCACGTTGTTGATCTTGTGCGCACCGGTGTGGTTCAGCTCATCGCGCTTTAGGTAAATCTTCGCGCCTCCGAACCGTTCGGTCAGGCGCGGGGCAAAATACATCGGGCTAGGACGACCCACATAATGGGTCCACAGATCGTCCATCTCGGCCCAGAAGCTGTCGTCGGTCTTGGCGCGCTCGTATTCCGCTTCCAGATCGAGGATGAGCGGCATCAGCGTTTCGGACACGAAGCGGCCGCCAAAATCGCCAAACCGGCCGTTTTCATCCGGGCCGGTCATGAAGGAATTGATCAGGTCTTCGGGCATTGCGGTCCCTCCCAAGGTCAGGGGGCTTTGCTAGCGAAGGCGCGCGGCTTTCGCAACGGGCGAAGGGACGCGGGATGTCAAACGCGCTTGGCCGCATCCATGAATGCCGCGATCAACGCGGGGTCTTTCACACCAGGCGCGGATTCCACCGCCGACGACAGATCAAGCTGGCGCGCACCGGTTGCCGCAACCGCATCGGCGATGTTGTCCGCTGTCAGCCCGCCCGCCAGCATCCACGGCACTGTCCAGCGCCGCCCTGCGATCAGCGACCAGTCGAAGGTTGCGGCATTCCCGCCCGGGCGGTCCGCACCCTTGGGCGGTTTGGTGTCCACAAGGATCTGATCGGCCACAGCCTCATACGTGGCAATGCGCGCCACATCGTCGGGGCTTGCCACTCCGATGGCCTTCATCACCGGCAGACCCGTCAGCGCTTTGACTTCGGCGACACGGTCGGGCGTTTCGGCGCCGTGCAACTGGATCATGTCGAGGGGCACAGCCGCCGTCAGCCCGGCCAACATCGCGTCATCGGCATTCACCGTCAGCGCCACCTTGGCGACCCCTTCGGGCACGTCGACGCCAAGACGCCGGGCGGTCTCAAACGACACATGGCGGGGCGAGCGGTCGAAGAACACGAACCCCAAATACGCAGCCCCGGCCTCCACCGCGGCCGCAACCGTTGGGACGGTCGAAAGACCGCATATCTTCACCCTAAGTGTCATGGGACCCCGAGTGTCAGGTGCGGCTGGGTCCGTCAATAAGCGCCAGCACATCGTCGCCCTTGGTCTCATCAACCTTCAGCGTGCTGACTTCCTTTTTCAGCCGCTCCAACTCGCGGTGTTCGCGGCTCGCGGTGGACCGGTAGCGGTATTCGCGCAGCCATTCGGCCATGTACCCAATGGCCAGCCCCCCCACGATGGCCACCAGAATGACCAGATAAAGCGGCACGGTCATCGACCAGTTGAAGCCGATCAGCCCGCCCAACTCGGCAGGCAGCAGGGTGAACGTCACCGGGCCCCGGTTCGCCAGGGCGATGGTCAAAAGAACGATGGCCAAAGCGGCCCAAAATCCAACGCGAATGTAAAACACCAGGCTATCCCGTCTGCTGTGAAGGTCAGGCTTTTCCGTTCAACCGGTCGCGCAACAGCTTACCGGTCTTGAAAAACGGCACGTGCTTTTGCTCGACCTGCACGCTTTCGCCGGTGCGCGGATTGCGTCCCAGGCGCGCGTCACGCTTTTTCACCGAAAATGCGCCGAAGCCGCGCAACTCCACCCGGTCGCCGGCAGACATGGCGGTGATGATCTCTTCGAAAATGGTCGACACGATACGTTCGACGTCCCGGTGATAGAGATGAGGGTTCTCGTCCGCAATTTTCTGGACCAGTTCCGAACGGATCATTTTGCCCCCCTTGTCGGCGTGTTGGTTAGCAAAACTATAGGCCGATTCCGCGGGACACGAAATAGAGAGGATGGCCCGGAATCCGCATTGTCTGTGTGTAAATCCCTGAAAAAGACAGGGTTTCCGCACCGCAGCACGAAGATTCAGCCTGTTTCGTGTGTCAATTCAAGTGCGCGGCCCCGACCGATTCGACAAAAATCCGCGCCCCTGTGGTCGGTTCATATGACACCGCAGCCCACGCACCTGAGGCATGTTTGGGCACATCACACCAGGAGTGCCTCATGGACCCGACCCAGTTTACAGCTGCCCCCAACGCAGCGCTTTCCGGCGCGTCTTTGAACGAAGACGCATTTTATAACGCGCACGGTTTTGAGCGATGGCATCGGTTCACCGCCCTCATTCGGCGCCTCCTTTCCTGGCGCCCCGACGAGGTGCAGCGTGTGCAAGGCCCACCAAACAGGATAGACCTTGTTCATGCCCGATAATGCCAGAAGACCCGCACCATGCGATATCGAAGCCCAGGTGCTGGCCGCAATTGAAGAAGAAACCGAAGCCTTTCGCGCCGATGATTTCGATCGCTGGTGTAAAACATGGCTGCACGATCCGCGCACCACCGAAGTGCACGCCAGCCCCGAGTTTGGCTTGCAGGTCATTCGTGGCTGGGATGCGGTGCGCGCCAACATGGCCAACGTGTTTGAAAACAACTTGCGGTGCCAGGCGGGGGATCGCGGCTACGACATCAAAAAACGGGTCGTCTCGGTCGACGGGGCCACGGCTTGGGTGACCTACGACCTCAGGTGGTGGAACCCCGACAACGAATCCTTTGAAGACAACTTTGAAACACGCATTCTGGAATGCCACGCCGGGCATTGGAAGATCGCTTACTTCTCGGTGATTTCGGTGCGCGACGCTTTTGCCCCACCCGGGCGCATCGGCCTTGATCGTTCGCGCCGCGTGGTCTGGGCCAGCCCCGGCGCCGAACAGGCGTTGAAGTCGCATCCGGCCCTGACGCTGAGCCATGGACACCTACGCGCCCGGCGCCCCGAATGGGACCGCGCCCTGGGGGCCGTGTTGGACCACGCCGCCGACTACCACGGCTTTTACCAGTCGCGCGGCTTTGCCGAAAACACGGGCCGGCCGTTTCGCGTTCCCGTCGTGCTGGGCGAAGACGAAGCCGGCCGCGTCATGACCGCAATCGCCACGGTGCGCGACGGGGTCACCTACATCGACACCGACCCCGAAGCGGACCTCGCCCAGCGTTTGACCTTGGCACAGAGCGTATTTTGTCTTTCGGCTGCGCAAGGGCGCCTGGCGGCGGAAATCATAGGCGGCCAAAGCCTGACAGCTGCGGCAGAGACCCTTGGCGTCAGCATCAACACCGCGCGCACCCAGTTGGGTCGGATCTACGACAAGACGGGCGTGAACTCGCAAACTGCGCTTGTTCGACTGTTGCTCAGCGTCGGCTAAGGGATCGGCCAAAAAAAGACCCCGCCGAAGCGGGGCCTTTCAAAATCGCGAAGGTGGCAAAGACCTATTCGTCTTCGTCGCCTTTCAGGGCAGCTCCAAGGATGTCGCCCAGCGATGCGCCAGAGTCAGACGAGCCATACTGCTGCACGGCCTCTTTCTCTTCGGCGATCTCGCGCGCCTTGATCGACAGGCCCAGCTTGCGGGTCTTCTGATCAACATTGGTCACGCGCACGTCGACCTTGTCACCAACCTGGAAGCGTTCGGGGCGCTGTTCGGCCCGGTCGCGCGACAGGTCCGACCGGCGGATGAAGGATTTCATGCCTTCGTATTCCACCTCGATGCCGCCATCTTCGATCGACGTGACTTCAACCGTCACGATCGACCCGCGTTTGACGCCGTCGGTGGCACCCGTAAAGCTGTCATCCAGCGCTTTGATCGACAGGCTGATGCGTTCTTTTTCAACATCCACTTCGGTGACGACGGCCTTGACCTCATCACCTTTGCGGAAGTCGGCAATCGCCTCTTCGCCGCGCTGGTCCCAGCTGATGTCCGACAGGTGGACCATGCCGTCGATGTCGTTGTCGAGACCCACGAACAGACCGAATTCTGTGATGTTCTTGACCTCGCCTTCAACTGGCGTGCCTTCGGGGTGGGCTTCTGCGAAGACCTCCCACGGGTTGCGCATGGTCTGCTTCAGGCCGAGGCTGACGCGCCGTTTGGTCGAGTCGATTTCCAGCACCATGACGTCGACTTCCTGGCTGGTGGACACGATCTTGCCGGGGTGGACGTTTTTCTTCGTCCAGGACATTTCCGACACGTGCACCAGACCTTCGACACCGGGCTCGAGTTCGACAAACGCACCATAATCGGTGATGTTCGTGACCCGGCCCACATGGGTTGATTCCAGCGGGAACTTGGCTTCGACCGCATCCCAGGGATCGTCCTGCAGCTGCTTCATGCCAAGCGAAATGCGGTGGGTTTCCTTGTTGATCTTGATGATCTGCACATTCACCTTCTCGCCGATCTCAAGAATCTCAGAGGGGTGATTGACCCGGCGCCAGGCCATATCCGTGACGTGCAGCAGACCGTCCACACCGCCGAGGTCCACAAAGGCCCCGTATTCGGTGATGTTCTTGACCACGCCTTCAACGCTGTCGCCTTCCTGGATCTTGGCGATCACTTCGGCGCGCTGTTCAGCACGGCTTTCTTCCAGGATCGCGCGGCGCGAGACAACGATATTGCCGCGGCGGCGGTCCATTTTCAAAATCTGGAACGGCTGTTTCAGACCCATCAAAGGCCCTGCGTCGCGCACGGGGCGCACATCCACCTGTGAGCCGGGCAAGAACGCCACAGCGCCGCCGAGATCGACCGTAAAGCCGCCTTTGACGCGTCCGAAGATCGCGCCTTCGACGCGGTTTTCGTCGGCATAGGCTTTTTCCAGACGGTCCCAGGCGGCTTCGCGCCGGGCCTTGTCGCGGCTGATCGAGGCTTCACCGCGGGCGTTTTCGACGCGGTCAAGGAAGACTTCCACCTCATCGCCGACAGCGATTTCGGGGGCTTCACCTGGATTTGCGAATTCTTTTAATTCGACGCGGCCTTCCATTTTGTAGCCGACGTCGATGATGGCTTGGCCCGCTTCAATCGCGATGACTTTGCCTCTGACAACCGAGCCCTCGTCGGGCGTGTCAATGTCGAAGCTTTCTTGCAGGAGGGCTTCGAATTCCTCCATCGTTGCGTTTTGCGCCATGTGGCTTTCGTTTCCTAACAGTTCGATTTTCTGGCCGTGCGGTTGTCTCCGCCGGTCTTTCGGTTTCAGTTGGTCGGACGGGTGGAACACGAAATAAGAAGGGTCGGCTCTCACCGACCCTGCTCAAGTCTCATGTCCGCGACTGTCCCGTCGCTTCGACGAGGGGCCGTATAGGGGCAAATGCGCTTTGGTGCAAGGGTTCGGGTGTTGCGGCGGGCGAGGTGTTGCTCAAACGAGGAGATACCAACCCCTAACCATCCAACCCATCATCGATCTTGGCAAGAACAGCTCCACTCTCATCGTATATCACCGCGAATGAAGCTCCGATCAGACCATACCGCACAACCACGCTCCCGGGGACGGCCAATTGCTCACGGAATGCCCACTCATAGCCGCCCAGCGACGAAGATTTAACCTCCCGTGAAATCAGGAACCCCTTCCGCTCATCGATTGTGGTTCGCGTATCGCTTGAAGAAACGGCTTCATATTTCGGGACCGTATAAAAGAAGGCGGCAAAGAAAAAAATCACCCAAGCGACATATGCCAAGACAATAAAGCACAACGTCACCGCGACCCATTTTGCAAACCGCTTGATTAATTTCATAGTTACCGTCCGATCCGAGGTGTAACAATTCCCACGCCGATTTCTTCCATGACAGTCAATGCATATACCTTCGACGGGCCGGGGTCTGTCGATCCAACGTCTGCTCTGCTCGATTTATCCCTGCAAAGGTAGCGCATTGCTTGTGCGGCGTCCTTACATCCACAAATCGACAAGCCGCGGGTCATAATTTGCCGTCTTTCTCCGCTCTCCTGATTTTCAGATAGCTCGAAACCAGCCAATACTCAAAGAAGGGGAGAAACCACGACACAACCCATACAATGGAGAGTTGGCTTTTATATCGCTGCGTCATGCCAATGGTGTCTTGGGCGAAAAACAGGTAATTTATGTAGGCGAAAAGTATCGCAATGATCACGACAAAAAGTAGAAGCTGGCGCTTAGGCTTCTTAGTGTGGATTTGCTCACTTGGTTTCATTTGTTGCCGCTGTAAATCAATTCTCCGCAACCAAAGCAATCACCCCAAGGGATCGACAAGTCTGCTGGAGAAAATGAACGAACACACGCATTCTACTGCCCGCCAGCACGACACACCGTTTCCACGTTATGCCCATCGGGATCGAGCACAAACGCACCGTAGTAATCCGCACTATACTGCGGGCGCAGGCCCGGAGCGCCGTTGTCCGTCCCGCCCGCCTTAAGGGCCGCTGCATAAAACGCATCAACTTGCGCGCGGGTCCCCGCCTCAAACGCGATGTGCAGCAATCCCGTCGTAGGCTTCTCCTCGGCCAGCCAGAACCAGGCGCGGTCCGGGCTGTCGCCATAGCCGCAGACCAACACGCCACCCGAATGCTCAAGCGGCACATCCACCATGCGCGTCACGCCCAAGGGCGCCAGAGCCGCGTCATAAAACGCTGTCGACCGCGCAAATTCCGCCACCCCGATAGAGATATGATCGATCATCACCCTGCTCTGTCAGCCCATCCCACCGAACGCAGACCTAACACAGTCTTAACAGCCCTGCCCGATAAACACGCCCGGATCCATCGCGGGGGCCATCAACCCTCGCACCTCGTCAAACGGTCTCGTATCCCCCAAAAGGGATTTCCGACACCGCGCGCAGGTTGGGGGACATCCGCGCCCCTGATACGGACCTCAGAGAAATCTGGGGAAAAGAGACCGCCAGACAGGCGGGCCCGCCTTACCAACCCCGCGAAGGAACGCCCCCCCGGGTCAGAACTTCGCGATCAGGTTCACAAAGAGCCCCTGGTTTGTGTAATCGATGTCCGTCAGGTCATCGGAAACATTGCCGAATTCATATCCCAACCCGATCTTGGCGTTGTTGCCCACGTGGCGATAGGCGCCGACGACCGCACCGGTCTCGTTGGTGCCGGTCTCAGCGGTGTGCAGATAGCGCACCTCGCCCAGAGCGTCCCATTTGTGGATCACATGCCAATCGAGCCGCGCGATCAGAAGGGCAGCCGAATTGCTGGTGAACACATCCGTGCCCCGGTCCGCCACGGCGGAGGTGCGGTAGCCCACCTTGCCGCCGAAGGTCAGCTTTTCGGACAGATCATAGCTGCCGTTCACCGACACCACATGGCTGCGCTGCAACGGGCCTTCATCATCGCCATTGGCATCGACCTGATCCTCGCCCGGCAGGTCTTCCAGATAGGTATAGCCGAACAGCAGGTTCAGCCGTTCGTTCGCCAAGGGCCGGTAGGCATAGCCCACCCGAAGCTTGGTGTAGCGCCCATCGCGGAAATCATCCTCGGCACTGTCGGACACAAGCGCATCAAGGCTCGCCAGAAAGCGCCAGTCCTGATTGACCTTGTTGGAATAGCCCGCCGTCACGCCCCAGGTCACGCGGTCCTGCGCATCTGTGTCACCGTTTTCGGTGCGATATTCCAGCCGCAGGTTCGCGGTGCGGAAATCCTCATTCGCGTAGCCGATCGCGGCCGACACTGCGTCGCGGTCGAAATCGCCCGAGACGTCATCGCGCACCGTGCCGGTTTCATAAGTTGCACCATAGCTCCACCGGGCGTTGGGCGTGTAGTTGACCCCCAAGGCGTTGGTCGACGCCTGGCGCGCGGCGGGCAGGTCGACCCGGCTTTCGGCAAAGCTGGAAAACTGGTCGGTGTGGCGTGTGCGCGCCCCTGCGACCACGGTGCCGTTCTCAGCGGTGCTGGTGGTGGCCCCGGTCACATCGGTCGCCTCAAGATCGTAGCCGATGTAATAGCTGTCGTCGGCTGTAGGCGTATAGGTCAGGCGGAACGCGCCTGCAGGGCCCAGATCGCCGTCGGAATAGGCCCCCGAGGCGGAGAGTTTTTCGGAGATCTGTGCGTCGAACCCGGCCCCCAGACGGTTGTTGTCGGACAATCCGCCAGAGCGGGCCAAGGTGGCCTGCCCGAAGGCGAACACCTCAAGGTCATCAAAGCCGCGGTAGGTCAGGCGCAGCGCGCCATCGGTGCGCGACCCCGTGCGCGTGGCATCACCCGGCACCACCTGATCGAGGAATTCGACCCCCAGGCCCAATTGCCAATCGGGGTTGATCTCAACGATCAGATTGGCCTCGGCACTGTCCTTGCGTTCGCCCGCATCGGTATTGAAGGTCTCGATGTAGCCTTTCAGCATCAACCGGTCCGACAGCGCAATCTCGCCTTCGGCGCCGTAGAGGCTTTGGTTGTCGGTGATGTCTTCAGACAGGGTCGAAAAGCCCGCATCCTTTTGTTCGGCATAAAGCCCGATGTAGCCCGCGCGCGAAAACCCCAGATCGGCAAAGTCGATCCGGCTGTCGAAGCGGAAGGCGTTGGCATCGGCAATCCCGCCGCCGGTGGCCGTGATCGACAGCCCCCCATCGGTAGAGGTTGACCGCGAAATGCCCGGGCCGTTGGTGTTGGCGAATTCGAACTCGGCGAACGTGCCTTCCGAGATCTGATAGCGGACATCGGCACCAGACATTTGTTGGTCGCCCGTGCCGGTGCTTTCGCTCATCAAGGTGGCGCCGAAGCGCAACTGGTCGCTCGCCCAGACCTCCGCTCGGCCGCCGTAGGCTGTTGCATCGCCGGTGCCTGCGGTCGGGGTGAATTCGTACTGGACAACAAGGTTCTGGTCGAACGTGCCGGTCCCGTCGCTGACAAGCCCGCCGTCAGACACTGCCGTGCCGATGGGGCCAGACAGGATCAACACGCCTTGCAGGTAATCGACCCGGTAGTCGACGCCTTCGACCAGTGTGCGGCTCGATGTGACCCGGCCCGTGTCGGGATCGACCGTTTGCACCACGGCATTGACCGACCCGCCGGTGATGTCCTGCCGGGTGAGGAAATAGACCGACCCGCCGGTGCCGCGCAGAATATCGCGCTGCACGGCCGTTTCGGGGCTGGCCAAATAGGCCTGAGCGGCAAAACGGGGATCACCGTTTTCGGTGACCGAAGGCGTCTGGTAGCGCAATTCGGCGCCGTAAAGATCGCGGGTGTTGCTGATCAGCCCGCCATCGTTGACGCCCGCCTTGAAGTCGCCCCAGGTGAACCGCGTGGTCTCGTTTTCAACCCGCAGATAAACCCGGCCCTGGCTTGGGGTGTCATCGTAAGACGTGCTGTCGTCGCCGTAGGTCGGGTAGAGGTCGTCGTCATTGTCGCGCAGCCGGTCCAGAACCCGGCGCGGGTCCTTGTCATTGAGCCGCGTGAAAATCTCATCAATGGGGCCGTTGCCGGTGTCCAAAGAACCGGTGATCTGCCAGCCGCTTTGCGTGCGGCCCGTGGCATAGATCGCCGCGCGCCCGTCGATATAGGTCTCATCTTCGTCGATGGATCCGTCGCGGCGCCAGCCTGCGGTGATGTCGATGATGCCGACCTTGAACCAGTCGGACGCGGGGATCGTGACGTCGCGGACATAGGTGATGCCGTCGACCTCGACCGTGACGACGCGGTCGCCTGCGGGCAGGATGCGGCTGGTGGCAAACCGGCCCCGATTGTCGGTGGGCACCGGCTCGCCCATCACCAGCACGGTGCTGCGGGGCCGTGCGTTGTCACCTGACACGGTGATCGTGCCGCCGGACACGGGAATGCGGCGCACCTGGGTGCGATCTTCACCCTCACCGGCGACGACAAACGGCGTGCCGGTGGTCTCATGGGTGTCAAAGGCGCGCTCGGTGCGCAGAAGACCAAGGGCTTTGGTTTCGTCATACCGCCCGCGCGCATCATAGGTGCGCAACACATAGGCCAGTTCCGACGGCCCGTCCGCGGGCATCACCCAGGACGCGGTGCCGTTGGGCGCGATCGGCACGATGGCCAGAACCGGATTGCCCCGGCGGGTGCGATCAAGGATGCGCACCTCGGTCCGGTCCACATAGGCGGGATAGTTCATCGACGCCCGGAACGTCACGGTTTCGCCCGCCCGGTAGGCCGCGCGCAGATCATCGGTGCTGACGTTCAGCCGCCGGGTGGTGTCAAGCCCGTCGAACCGCACCGCAATGCCGGCGCGCTCGGCGCGGATATCATTGGTGCGATCGGGCACAGCCGGTGCCGGGGCGCCCGCGATGGTTTCATTGTCGATCGAGATCGAAAAGCCGACATCGTCGAAATTGCCACCCGGGGCGCCATCTGCGCGTTCGGTATTGGCACCGACGGGCACCTCAACCACCTGTTGGGCGACCACAGGAAGGGCAAGAACGCTGCCCAGCGCGGTGCCAAGTGCAAGATTGCGAAGAAGGATTCCACGTTTCATATCCATCACCCCTTACTGGCCCAACCGCCTAATAACCTGCTCGATCAAGAGCCTTCGTTCCCCCACATCGCGCCACTCGCGGCGGATATGGCGTTCGACCATGTTCAGGGCGGCGCGCGCGTTGCGCACCTCGGCCTGACTGGCATCGGCGGCCACCACATAGGCCAACCGCAGGGTTGCCACTTCGGTCGCAATCTGCGGCAGAAGGTTTGCGATCCCTTGGGTCAGCGCTGGCGACAGCTCGCCGCCGGGGAAGGCTGCCGGACCCAGATCAATGCGCACGACACGGCTCAGCGCGACGCCGAAGTTCATCTCGCTCATCATGCCCGGTGTCAGGCGCATCACGCGCGGGTTCTCGGTGGTCACGCGCCAGCCTGCCGGCAGGGAGCGTTCGTCGAGCTTGAGGATGAAGTTCGACCCGCCATCTTCAGGCAGCGAGGCGCAGGGCACCGAGAACAGCCCATTGGCATCGGTGGTGATGATCGTCCCGTCAACGGTTGCGATGCGTGCATTGGGCACACCCTCTTCCACCAGATCTTGCGGTGAAATCACCGGGCTGGCCTTGCCGCCGAACTTGCCGTTGAAAATATCCTGATCGGTGATCCCACCGCCTGCGTCGGGGTCCTGGCGGCCGTTGCCGTTGTGGTCCTCATAGACCTTGCCGATCACTTCAGAGCAATCGAAGACCGCTTCAGGCAGGATCCGGACGGTCGCCTCGGCGGGCGGGGCCACGGGGTCATTGGTGCCGGCGTTGAACAGTTCGACCACGTTGGTCAGATTGCCGGACCGCGCCCCGTTCAGGATGCGGGCCTCAAGCGTGATCGTCAGCGACCCGGTCGCGGGGATCAAGATGTCCGGCCAGGTGATCCGGCGGCCGGTGGACACCGCGCCGGGCAAGCTGGCGCTGTCGGGCACGTACAAAAAGCCCGGCGGCAGCGTGTCGACAAGGTCGACCGGCCCGAAGAGGAACGGGTTTTCGTTGGTGACGGTGATTTCGTAGGGCACGATATCGCCGCGCGCGACCACGCTTGATGTGGTGGTCTTGGTCAGTGTCACCCCGTTGTCGAGGCCCGGGTTCAGCACCGGCGGTTCAAACCGGAATTCCGTCGGGTCATCGGTGGTGTTGCCATCGTCATCAATGCCGTCATCGGACACATCGTCCACCGTCGGTTCAGGACCGAAGTCGGGCGTGCCGGTTGCGGTGACCGTGTTGTCCACCCCGCCTGTGTTCACCGCATCGACATCAGCGGTATAGCTGGCCAGATAGGTTGCAACCTCGCCAGGCAGCAGCGTGCCTTCGGGGGAACTCAGGCTGGAGCTGTCGAAATCGGGCCCGTCGCTCAGCGCCAGGACATTGCTGTCAAGATCGGTCAGGGTATCGACCAGCCCAAGCCCACTGACGGGAATGTTGCCGATGTTTTCGACCGTGATGGTGTAGTTCAGCGTATCGCCGATACCTTGGACACCATCGCCATTGTCAACAAAGACCTGGGTTTTGGTGGTCTCAAGTCCGGGGACCTGGTTGATCGGCGTCGTGACGCTGCCCGGATCGGTCTGGTCGGGCCCGTCGGGGGGCGTGCCGGTCACCAGCGCGTCGTTGATCACTTCGCCCGCTTCGATGTCGTCGGCTGTCAGCGCATAGGTCGCGGTATAGGCGTCGGTGTTGATATCGCCAGGTTCCATGCTTGGGATCGGGTCGCCGACCAGCACAATGCCATCGAGGTCATCGGTGATGGTGACATCCGTCAGGCGCACGTTGCCGGTGTTCTGGATCTCGAAGCTATAGGTGATCTCATCGCCGACCTGCGGTGTGTCGGGCAGGTCAGACGCGGTCTTGATCAGGCTGATGCCGGGTGTTCGCACCAAGGGGGTCACAAGCGGATCATCGTCGGTGTTGGTCGTGCCGCTGTCGTCGGTGACATCATTGTCGAACGGGTCGGTGCCGGTCACGGTGGCAGAGTTTTCAACCTCGCCCGCGTCGATGTCATCCTGCGTAATCTCGTAGGTGGCAGTGATGCTGTCGGTGTCGGTTTGGCCGGGATCAAGCGAGGCAATCGAGCCAGAAACCACCGCGCCGATCATGTTTTCGACAATGGTGATATCGGTCAGCGTGACGTTGCCGGTATTGGTCACCGCAAAGCTGTAGGTGATCACCTCATCTTCCTGCGGGTCCGCCGACAAGGCCGAGGTATCGGCGGTCTTGATCAGCGCAATGCCGGGGCTGAAATCGGGGATCACCGGTGTCGGGTCGTTTTCACCCGCATCCGACCCGTCGCCGTCGTCGTTGGCATCTGGCTCTGCGCCATCGTCGGACAGGTCGGTCAGTTCGGTGTTGGTGTCCGAAGTCTGTCCCGACAATTCGCCTTCGCCGTCCACGACTGCCTGGTTTTCATAGCGCCCGCCCGAGGCCAGAATGTCCGGCAGGGGCACGGTTGGCTGGGTGCGCACGGTAAAGTCGATCGTACAGGTCGCGCCGACCCCAAGACCAAAGCCCGTGGCGACAACGTCATCGCCCACCCCGTTGAAGCCCGGGTCATTGCCGCCGCATGTCCCCGACGGGGGTGCGGTGATTGCATATTGACCCGGCGTGCCATCGGTGGCGCTGACATTGGTGCCAAACAGCGGGGCCGCACCTGCCAGTTCATCGGTCACTTCGATATTGATCAGGGGCTCTTCGGAAAAGTTCTCGACCAACAGCCGGAAGGTGGTGTCGAGCGATCCGTCGATATTGGTCGACGGGGTGCCGACGACCTGTTTGGCGATGCCGATGCGGGCCGTGGGTATCAGCGTGAAATCGTAGTCCACAAGATCTGTATCGGCGGGCAGCGTGATCGTTTCGATCAGCGCAGGTCCATTGACCGTCCCGTCACCCGTGCCTTGCACGGCGCGCCCGTCTGCCAGGTTTTCGTCGTCCACAGGTTCGCGGGTCACGGTATAGGTGCCCGGCGCGAGGTCTTCGAACAGGTAGCTGCCGTCGGACCCGGTGGTCTGAAGGATATTCACCTCCTCGCCATCAAGCGTGGTGCCCGTCAGCCGGATTTCGACCCCGGCCACGTTGGTGTCGCCGGTGTCTTGCGTGCCATCGTCATCAAAGTCGCGCCAGACCTCGCCCGCGATCGACGACGTGACAAGCGACACGCTTTCGCTTTCGGTGTTGTTGTCGGGGTTCTGGTCGATCGAGGTGGTGGTCACGCTGAAGCTGTTGTCGAACGTGGATCCATCGGTGCCCGAGGCGATTTCCACGGGCAGGCGCAAGGTCACCTGAACCGGTGGGTCGCCGGCATCGCCGGTGATCGGGACGGGCTGAACGGTGCCGAAGTCGCAGGTCAGCTGGGTGCGTCCGCCGACATTTGCAGTCGTACAAAGCTGCTGTTCAATCGTGCCGCCGGTGACCGTTGCCGCCGCCGGCAGGCTGCGCAGCGTCACGCCGTCGGGCAGAAGGTCAATCAGCATCACCTCGTCGGCTTCGCGAAGACCCGGCCCGTTTTGCACTTCGAACACCAGATCGAAGAAGAAATCTTCTTCGGGGTCGACTTCCGCGATCACGGTTGTCCCGTCCGCAGCCAGGGCGGTCTTCGAGACCGCTGCAAGTTCCGTGCGTGTCTTGATCGTGGTGTTGTCGCTGGCGACGTTGTTGGCCTCGGGGCCTTCAAGCTCAGGACCGCCAACGACCTCAGCGGCGATCTCGCGCGAGCTGATTTCAACCTCGTTGCGCGCCGTCCCCTTTGCCAGGGCGGTCATGGTGATGTCCATGGTGCGGGTTTGGCCGTCTTCCACCAGCGCCCATTCGCAGACCACCTCGTCGATGGTGCCATCGGCGGGCACGGTTGTATCGCTGGTTGTACAAACCCCACCATCAGAGGCTGTGACACCGTCAAACTGCAGCAGATCGGGGGGCAGCCGGTCAATCGCCTGCACGTTTTCGGAATCCGACGGACCCCGGTTTTCAACCGTGATCGTATAGGTCACCTGATCCCCGATCACGACCGGATCCGCATCGTCGATCTTGTTCACCAGCAGATCGAGCGTGGCATCCTGAATGGTGATGTCGGCGGACGCATCGTTGTTGTTCAGGTCAACCTCGGTCGTTGTGGTCGTCACATCCGCCCGGTTGGTCAGGGTCTGTCCGGTTGTGTCGAATATCGGCGTGGCCGAGACGATGATGCTTTGCTGCTGGTTCTGGTTCAGCGTGCCGATATCGCATGTGATCGTATCGGTCGCTGTGGTGACGGCATTGCCAACAACTGTCGTGACACAGGTCGCTGATCCGGGTGTTTCGATATTGTCGATCCGCAGACCGGCAGGCAGCGTGTCGACCAATTCAACATTCTGGGCGGTCGAATATCCCGGCCGGTTCGACACATCGATGGTGAAGACCGCAGTCTGCCCGGCGCGCGGGTTCGACGGGGCGACGCTTTTCTCGACCGTGATGTCGGCGCGTTCGTTCACCTCATAGGGGATGGTGACGCTGTTGTTGTCGGGATTGGTTTCGGGGATGGAGCGCACCTGGACGGTGGCGGTGTTGGTGCGGCTGGTGCCATCGAGACCTGGCCGGATGTCCACTTCAACGATGGGACAGGCCGGCTCGCCTGTACCGCCGCACACCTCGAGGGTGTTCACCCGGCAGGTCATGGTGACGTCGTTGCCACTGCGCGAGCCCAGCGTACAGCCGTTCGAGAAGGGCCCGTTCGATTGGAAATCAGCCGCGCCGTCGGGGTCAATGACCCGGATGGCGGCGATCCCGGCGTCCGCGCCGGTTGTGTTGGTGTTCAACAGATCGGTGAACCGGTCGGTCAGCCGCAATCCCTCGGCGCCGCTGGGCTGCAGCGGGATATCCTCTGGTCCGTCATTGATCAGCGTGATGCTGAATGTCTGGATGGATCCGACATCGACCGCGCCAGCGCTGTCATCGGTTTTTTCGACACGCGCATCCGTGGCGTTGCCTCCGGTCCGCGTTGACAGGTCAAACGTCTGGGTGTCGTTCGAAGGGTCGCTGTCGACGAAACCCGGTGCATTTTCGATGCTGACGCGCGCGGTGTTCCGCAAAATGCCTTCAGACGTCACATCAAAGGTCGTGGTGACTTCGGGCAGACGTTCGCCAGCGCTGAGCGGATCGCCCGCGTCATAGTCCCTGGCACACTCGATCGTGGCCGGGCCGACCAGTGGCAAAGTGATCGCGCTGCCCCCGGCCGTACAGGTGGTGCCCGTGGGCACATCTAGCGATGTCAGTGTCAGGCCTGCGGGAAAGCTGTCGCTGACAATGGTCGTGCCGACAAAATCCGCGTTGCCCGTATTCTGCGCATCAAGCCGGTAATTCACACTGTCGCCCACCAGGGCGACCGCAGGAAACGGACCACGCTTTCGCACATCAAGGTCCACCTCGGGCGCAACGACGGGCACCGTCACTTCGGCGGTGTTGTTGTTGGGGTCGGAATCGTCCGGTGTCGCTGCCGTGATCGTCACCGAGGCGGTCTGGTCGCCATCGGCAATGGCTTCGGTCACGATTTCGATCGTTCCAAGCGACACGTCGACGCCGGTGCCCGCACCCCCGCCATCGGGGCGCGTACAGGTGACGGTCTGTGCCCCCACGGCACCGCTGACAACACAGGCCCAGTCTGCCGGCGTTGGCGTTTCGGTAACCTCCATGCCCGGTGGCACGTCAAACGTGAATGAAAGATCGCTTGGCTCTTCGCCCGAATAGCTTGGCGCGACCGTGAAAGTGACCTCTTCGCCCACCAGGACCGTTCCGCCGGGGCTGCGTGTCAGATCGACGGTGACATCCGAACCGGGATCAACCGTCAGGGTGCCGGTGTCGGAATTGTTGGTCTCGATCGCGTCACCGGGCACGGCTGAACTGATCGCACCGGTGGCGACAATCGTTGAATCCGTCCCGACCCCGACCTGGCCGTTGAAGGTGAACGAGGCGTCCTCATTCACGTCCAAGGCGCCAACACTACAGGTCGCGACACTTCCCGACACGGTACATCCAGCGGGCACGACGATGTTTTCAAACCCGTTCGGCAACGGCACTTCGAATGTCGATGACGTGGACGGATCAGGCCCGTTGTTCAAAACGGTATAGGTGAATGGGACCACTTCGCCCGATGCGGCGCGGTCCGGCAGATCAAGCGACAGCGACAGATCGGAGCCCGCCTCAATCGTGGTGCGCTCTTCGATGACAAAGGCTGTCGGGTTGGAATTGTCCTGTTCGCTATCGTTCGCATCAGGGATCCGGGCTTCGACGATGATGACAGTCTGCAAAGGGGCATCGAAGGTCGCGATCACCTCAACCTGGTCGCCATTGGCGATTTCGGGCACCGCACATTGCACAACCGCCGGGCCGTTGACCGGCCCCCCGCCGTTGGCGTCCGGTGTACAGGTCAGATCGCCCCGCGTGGCCAGGAGCGACGTGTTGGCCGGGACCACAATTTCAAGAAAGGAACCCGCCGGTGCCGCGTCGGGCCCGTCGTTGATCACTTCGAACAGATGCTCGATCGTGCCGCCCGCCGGGGACGGGTCGTAGACGACACCTTCGACGGTGTCGGTGATTTCCACCAGACGATCATAAGATTGCGCCTGGGCTGCAAGCACCGACGCGAACAGCGCAAAAAGCGCGCAGACAAAAGCCTTCAGGATCGCCGAAGCGTCCCATCTCCCAAGATTGTACATAGTACTGCCACTCACTGGTCATTTCTTGTTTTGACGAAGGCGTAACAGGCCGTCCGCAGGCCACGGCAAATATTTTCGCACAAAAGTCGCCGGATCGGGCCGTTATGTCTCAAAATTGCGACAGTTTGGGCGGGATGCGCGGTCGAAAGTCGCAGGTCGCCCCGCTGGCTACCCCGCCCCGACAGCTTGCCCTAACGTAAGCCTGGTCTTGCAAATCACCCGAGGAGATCGGCCTTGGCGCGCTTTATTTTCCAACCGGACGAACTGCACTGATGCGGCGCGTCGACCAGGACAAGACCCTGCATGGAACGGGGGCCGGACAGGTGGCCGCTGACCCCGGGCTTGTTGACAGCCACGGGCTGACCGACAGGCAAGCGCAATGTGCGGCCCTTCTGACCGCCGGCGTTCATCCAGCCGATCTGGCGGTCGAACTGGGCATTGCGCCGTCGACGGCTGAAAAACACCTGGCGGCCCTGCGCGACAAGATGGGTGTCGCCGACACGATCGAGCTTTGTGCCACAATGGCGGCCCGACGCAGCCCAGAACAGGAAATCGCCTTTCGGTGCTGGCAGCCGGTTTTGCCACCTGAAGCCGAAACGGGGGACCGCGCAGGCTTGGCCACCCGGCTGCAGACCGCAAGCACGCTTGGCGCGCAATTGCGCCACCTGCGCAATCACCTTGCGGCGCATGACATACGCCACATCTATTATGCCTATGTTCCGCTGTCGGTGCGCGGGTTCCTGATGGGGGATGTCTGGGATCATTTCGAAGCCCCCGACACGTTGGTTGAGGCCTTCCATCGCTCAGGCGGGCTGTTGGCCCAGCCCATGGCCATGGCGCTGTTCAACGCGCCAGGCGATATCGCCACGGCTGATTACAGCGCCCCTGAGACCCTGCCAAAAGGCGCCCAGACCTTTGCGCGGGCCTGTCTGGACCATGGGGCGGCGGCGGCCATCGCGCTGGGGTTCCCCTCGGGCGGGGGTTTTGTGGGCTTTGCGATGACGGTTGGCTCGGCTGAGGCGTTTGCACGCATTCAGGCCGATGCTGCCGCCATCCGCAGTGCCGCGATGCTGGTCCATGGCAGCGCACTGACCGGTGCGACCCTGGCGGCCATGGCGGATCTGTCGGTGCGCGAACGCGATGCGCTGTCGGCCCTGGCGCGCGGGCTGGGCACCGGGCCGGCGGCGGCCGAGATGAAAATCTCTGAACGCGCGTTCGGCAAACTGACGGCCACGGCGCGGCGCAAACTGAAAGCCGACACCACGGCGGCGGCGATCTACAAGGCCAGCGCGCTGAACGCATTGGTGTTCCTTTAGGGGTTTGGTGCAAAACCGTGCAGCACTTCCCCCAAAACGGAGGGCTGCCTCTATTGTGCCGCGCCCGCGATGAACGACACTGAGCCAGAATTGAGTTCTGGTGAGGATGTCACATGCGTGCGATTGGGTTTGGCCTTTTAGTCGTCATTTCGGCCAGTGCGGCCCAAGCGGCCACATTTCACAATATTTCCGTGCGCGCCGAATGCGGCAGCAATCTGGATGTCACCAGCGAGACATTGAGCACCTCAGCACTCGGCGCGGGGGCCTCGGTCGGGCCGCCCGCCAATAGCGGAGCCAATTGCTCGGCAGGTGCCAGCGCCGAAGTGCGCTCAGGCACCGTGCGCGTCGGGGCCTCTGTCACAAATCCCGGTGACGACGACAGCCCCGTGGCCATTCGCGGCGCGG
Source organism: Pseudomonadota bacterium (assembly GCA_038530285.1). GTDB lineage: Bacteria > Pseudomonadota > Alphaproteobacteria > Rhodobacterales > Rhodobacteraceae > JASJAR01. Next base: position 41,008 of record JBCBCY010000017.1, on the reverse strand, counting down.
CGTCGGCCTATGGCCAGCTGTTTTATTCGTTCCGGTTTATTCCCAGCAAGCTTGATCCTGACCCGCTGACAGTGTCGATCAATATGAACGCGACCGGGTCCGCGGGGGCGTCCAGCAACATGCTGATCAGCGACAACGGTGCCTTCTTGAATTCAGGGCAGATCGTTTCCGCCGGGCTTCGGGCCTTTGGTACCCTAAGCAGTGGCCGCGAAAGCGTATCGTTTGAAGAACGGATAGGCGTGCGGGTGAACCCGGGGCAAAGCGATAGCGATGCTTTGGGCGGAAACTTTACCACTGCCGCGATCTCGGTGGTACCCGGTGCGCTGGTCAGCTTCACGTTCGGTCTGGACGGCGGCACAAGCGGGTTTTTGTTCGGCGCAGAGGCCAAGGGCGAAGCGTCAGCGATGCGCAGCCTGTCCTTTGCCACCGACCGGCCGGTCTTCAACATCCCCGATGGCTACGCGATCGAATTTGACGAGCCGACCTTGGTGAACAACCGCTATTTCGGCCCCGATGGCCCGCCCAGCGATCCCGTCGACCCGGTTGATCCTATCGATCCGCTGACCCCGGTGCCCCTGCCGGCTGCAGGCTGGGCGTTGCTGACCGCGCTGATGGGGCTGGTGGCGTTGAAACGCCGGCGGTCAGGGCTGGTCTAGCTGTAGCGTTCGGGGCCGCGCCACTGCACGTCGTTGTAGCGGTCCCCGTGCGCCCAGCCGACGGGCAGCACCGCTTCGATGCGCGCCAAATCCTCAGCCGTCAGGTCGCGTTCAACCCCTTGAAGAAGTTCTGCCAGATGGGCGGGGCGGGACGTGCCGGGGATGGGCAGCACATGGGGCCCCTGCGCGCGCGTCCAGGCAATCGCGAGGCCCGCGGCTGAAATTCCCATATCTGCCGCCAGCGCACGGAACCGGTCGGTCGCGGCGATGTTGGCACTGTAGTTGGGCTCGATAAACCGCGGGTTGCCCCGGATGAACGGGATGTCAGCCACCCGCTTTGGGCCCCAGGGCCGGTCGGTCAGAAGCGTCCGGCCCACTGGCGAAAACGCCACGAACGTCGTGCCCAGGTCCGCACAGGCCTGCAACAGCCCCAGTTCCGGCGCGCGGGTCGACCGCGAATACTCTGACTGCACCGCCGCGACGGGGCAGACGCTGGCCACCCGCCGCAGGGTCGAGGGCGCGATTTCCGACAGGCCGACCGCACGGGTCTTGCCCGACGCGATCAGGCCAGCGAGCACCGCGCCAAGGGCTTCGGGGCTTTGGGCCCGGTCATAGCGGTGGATGTAATACAGATCGACATGATCGACCCCCAGCCGCGCGAGGGACCCGTCAAGCTCGGCCATCAGGTAATCGGCGTCATTGTTGAACGGGCGGGTTTCATCGCCGGTGATCCCGCCTTTGGTGGCCAGATGCACCGCGTCACGCGCGCCGGGATGGGCGGCAAACCAGGCGCCGATGATCTCTTCCGACCGGCCCATGCCGTAAATGTTGGACGTGTCGATATGCGTGACACCCCGGTCGCGGCACATATCCAGGACCGCGTGGCTGTCTTCGACGCTGGCATCGCCGTAAGCGCCGGCAAAGGACATCGCCCCAATCCCGAAGCGGGACACCAAAGGGCCGCCGGGGCCCATGTGCACGTGATCCATCAGCGAGGCTCCAACTTGGCGGTGACAAGGGCGGCAGCGGTCGCAACCGCATCTTCGACCGACAGATCGGACGTATCGATCCGGGTCGCATCGGGCGCGGCCCGCATCGGTGCGGTGGCGCGGTCGGCATCGCGGGCATCGCGTTCGCGCAGGGCGGCCAGCACCTCAGCTTCGGTGATGTCCTGCCCTGCCCCGGTCAATTCCACCCAGCGCCGGCGCGCCCGGGCGGCATCTGATGCGGTGACGAACAACTTCACCTCGGCGCCAGGGCAGATCACCGTTCCGATGTCGCGCCCGTCCAACACGGCCCCGCCCAGGCGGTGGGCGAAAGCGCGCTGAAAGTCGAACAGGGCATCGCGAACCTCTGGGATGGCGGCGGCCTTGGATGCGGCCTGCCCCACATCGGCGGTGCGCAGGCCGTCGACCTCCATGGCGTCGGAGGTCAAGGCGCGCGCCGCGTCCACCGCATCGGCTCCGTCCAGCACCGCGCGACCCACGGCCCGGTACAATAGCCCAGTGTCGAGGTATTTGAACCCAAACTCACGGGAAAGCGCGCGCGCAATGGTGCCTTTCCCGGCCGCGGCGGGCCCGTCAATGGCGACCGTAAACCTCATGGCGCTTTCGTCGTCATGACGGGATCATCCCCGTCGAACTGCGGCAGGTCTGGATCAAGCGTGTAATAATCGCCCTTGCGGGCGCAAAAGATATGTCCGGCGACTTCAAGCCCCGTTGGCCCATCAAGTGTACCGGCATGGATGGAGATATTCTGCCCCGGCCCGTCCCAGAACAGGCTGGACCCACAGGTGCCGCAAAAGCCGCGCCGGGCCTCGGGGCTTGACGCATACCAGGTGACCTGGCCCGTGATTTCAATCGCCTCTCGCGGTGCGGAGGTCGCGGCCACATAATGCCCCGAGGTTTTGCGGCATTGGTCGCAGTGGCAGGCCACAACAGGGCGAAGTGGTCCGGTGACCACATAGGTGACTGACCCACACAGACAGCTTCCCTTCATCTGACGCTCCCATGTGCAGCCCAGCTGGCGCCTTCATCTCCCGAAAAATATCCCGGGGGACGCGCAAAGCGCGGGGGGCAGCGCCCCCTCACCGGTTGTCCCAGGTGAAACTGGCGCCCAGATCACCCATCAATGTGGTGAAAATCGGGAACGACGTGGCAATGGGGGCGGCATCATCAACGCTGACGCCCTTTTGCGCGCCCATCCCGAGGATCAGAAAGCTCATCGCGATCCGGTGGTCGAGCCGGGCTTGGGTGCGCGCGCCGCCGGGCACACCGCCGGGCCCGCGCCCGTGGATGGTCATGCTGTCTTCGGTATCATCGACGGTAACACCATTGGCGCGCAGGCCCACCGCCATCGCATCGATCCGGTCGCTTTCCTTGACGCGCAGTTCCTTCACGCCCTGGCACAGGGTCTGGCCTTCGGCAAAGGATGCGACCACCGACAGGATCGGAAATTCGTCTATCATGCTGGCGGCCCGTTCAGGTGGCACGGCGATGCCCTTCATGTCGGGCGAAAAGCGCGCGCGCAGATCGGCCACCGGCTCGCCGCCTTCGACGCGTTCGTTTTCGTAAGTTAGATCGGCGCCCATGTCGCGCAAAGTGGTATAGAGCCCCGCCCGGGTCGGGTTCAGCCCGATGCCCGGCACCAGCACGTCCGACCCTTCAGTGATCAGCGCGGCACAGGCCGGAAAGGCGGCCGAGGACGGATCGCGCGGCACCGCAATGGTCTGGGGGCGCAGTTCGGGCTGGCCCATAAGCGTGATCACCCGGCCTTCGGGCGTGTCTTCCACCTGCAAATCAGCGCCAAAACCCTTGAGCATCCGTTCGGTGTGGTCGCGGGTGGCTTCGGGTTCGCGCACGATGGTTTGGCCGCGCACGTTCAGGCCCGCCAGAAGGACGGCGGATTTCACCTGAGCCGACGGCACCGGCAGGGTGTAGTCGACCGGTACGGGGTTGGCGGCCCCCACAAGCGTCAGCGGCAGACGACCGCGCGCGCGGCCATGCGACAGCGCGCCGAACAAGGCCAGCGGATCGGTGATCCGCCCCATGGGGCGCGACCGCAAGGACGCGTCACCGGTAAATGTCGTGGCAATCGGACTGGTGGCCACCGCCCCCATGATCAGCCGCACGCCGGTTCCGGAATTGCCGCAATCGATCACGTCGTCGGGTTCTGAAAAGCCGCCGACGCCAACGCCGTGGATGACCCATTTGCCGTCGTCTTCGCGCACGACCTCAGCGCCCAGGGCGCGCATCGCCTTCGCGGTATCAAGGACGTCTTCGCCTTCCAACAGCCCCGTGACCCGGGTTTCGCCCACGGCCATGGCCCCGAAGATCAGCGAGCGGTGGCTGATGGACTTGTCGCCGGGCACGTGCGCGGTGCCTTTCAGCGGTCCTGCGGCCCGGGCGGTCATCGGTTCTGGGGTGGCATGTGCGCTCATCAGGGCCCTCGTTTGAAGCGGCGTAACCGATAGCCCGCAGCGCGCGGCGGGTCCAGCGGGGTTTTGCCCCCTTTGGCCGTGGCCGGGCGGGCTAGCTGCGGGTCGCGGCCATGTCGGCCACCGCCGCGGCATCCCCGACACCTGCAAGGCGGGCGATGGTGTCTGGTGAGGCGACCGCCAGATGGCGGGTTGGATCGCGCTGCGCAATCGCCGTTAGATCCCGCAGGATCAGATCGCCAATCAGGTGGCGGCCCCCGCGCACGGCGGCGGCGCGGTGCGGGGACAGAACAACGCCTGGAAGGGTGCGCAGGACATGGGCCGCATCGAGGGGCTCTGACGCGAACACATCGGTCGCGACCGTCAACCGGCCGGATGCCGCTTCGGCGATCACCGCGTCAAAATCCACCAGATGGGCCCGGCTGAGAATGACCAGAACCGCGTGGTCGGGCATCGCGGCCAGAACCTCTGCGTTGATCAGGCCGGCGTTGTCTGCTGTGGGCACGGCGGTGACATAGAGCACCTGCGATGTGGCCGCGAGCGCCATCAGATCGGTCGACCGGACGGCAAAGTCCCGCACCACGGCATCGGGCAACCAGGGATCGAAAACCGAAATCCGGGGGCTGAAGGGGGCAAGGACCCGCGCCATTTCCTGGCCGATCTGGCCGAAGCCCACAAAGCCTAGGGCGGCGCCAAACAAGGTGAAATCGGTCCGGGTACAATCGTCGAGCCAGCGTTCGGCGCCGGTTCGAAAGGCTTCATGCTCGCGCACCAGCCCCCGGCTTGCCGCCAGCGTCATCGCCAGGCCCATTTCGGCCACCGCTGAGCGAAACCCCGGCGAGCAGGACAAAACCTCAACCCCGCGCGCTGCGCAGGCCGCATAATCAATCGTATCGGGAAAGGCGCCGGAGACTTCGATCACGGCGCGAAGGTTCGGCGCGCGCGCCAGCGTGTCTTGCGTGACAACGGGGTTGGCCGCGACCAGCACATCCGCCTGCGGCAGGGCGTCGTTGAGCACATCGGCAGGGATCGGCGCATCCTGACCCCAAACGACCTCAAACCGGGCGAGGTGGTCCCGGGCTTTGGGCGAAAACAATTCGTCCATGGTGCGCCAATGGGGGTCGAGAATGAGGCGGGTCATTGGGCCTGTGTAAACACATGCGCCCGGGCGGCGTCAAACCTGAGGGGGACCTAAGTGCTGCGCGTTATGCGCCGGGCGACCCCAGCCAGCGGGCCGGGTTCGTTTCAGCAATTTGGCGGAACAGATCCTCGCCCAGGGTCAGGCGCAGGCGCACCGAAACTTCGCGTTCCGCATAAGCCGTGTTGCGCGACATGTAATGGTCTGACCCGAACAGCACCCGGCTGCGCAGACGGTCCTTGCGGTCCCCCTCGCCGGTGAGGAACACTTTCAAAAAGGGGGCCAGTTCATCGAAGAAAAACAGGGTGTAGGAAATGTCGGTGTACAGGTTCTCCCAGTCGCCGCTTTCGATCATCTGGCGGATCGCGATCATCCAGTTGCGGCGCGCGGCATCGTCGGCCAAGGGGTCGATCCGGCCTTTGACGAATTCCAGCCAGTCGTCCTGGCCGCCGAAATGGGCCAGACAGATGCGCAGGTCAGGGAATGCCTGCATGACGGGGATCACCGCCTGGGGCGCGCTATATTCATCGCCCAGCCGCTGGCCAAGACCCCGCTGGGCCACGCCCCCGCGCGAGCAATGGGTCATGACCGGCAATCCGCGTTCCGCGATCATCGGATAGATCCGCTGCATCAGCACCCGATGGTCGGGCGGATAGCCCAGCCGGGGGTAGATCTTCAGCCCCCGCGCCCCTTGATCGAGATAGCGTTCGACCCGTTGGGCGGCATCGTCACGGTCGGGATGGACGGTGCAGAACGGGATGATCCGGCCGGGGTGCTGGTCGGCCAGTTCAAACAGCTTGTTGTGCTGGGTATCAAGGTCTTCGGTGACCCACCCATGGCGCATCAGTTCCATATCCATCGGCAGCACCACAAAGCGGGTGTCTGACGGATACTGTATGCGCACGGCTTCGAAGATCTTGGCCTGGGTCGACAGCGACGAAAACCGCCGGAACTTGATCAGCCTGAGCAGCCATTCGGCCTGGCCGGGAAACCAGCCACGGATAAGCTTGGCGGCGATTTCAACCAGCAGCGGCATCAGCTTGAAAGGGATCAGATACCAGGCGGGAAAGAAGAACGGCGTATGTTTGGCCGTAAACGTGTGGATATGGCAATTCGTGATGCGAATGCGGGCGGTATTTGGCGCGTCGGTCATGGGGCGATGTGTATCACAGCGCGCGGTGAAACGTCAGATAATTGGGCGCGCGCCCCTCGCGCAGGGCTTTTTGTTCATAGCGCGTCGACAGCCAGTCATCCCAGGGCTGGTCGGTGGGGTGATCGGCCCGGATAAAGCCCGCCGGGGGGACCTCTTCCAGGGCCTGGCGGACATAATCTTCGATGTCGGTGGCGATGCGGAATTCCGCCCCCGGGGCCAGCACCCGGTAGAGCGGCCCCAGGTGGTCGGGGGTGACAAAGCGGCGCCGGTGGTGGCGCGCTTTGGGCCAGGGGTCGGGATAGAGCAGAAACGCCTTGGCGATGGCGCCTGTGGGCAGTGCATCCATCAGATCGCGCGCATCGCCGGGGTGGATGCGGATGTTCGTGACCCCGGCCCGGCGGATCTTGCCGAGACACATCGCGATCCCGTTCACATAAGGTTCGGCCCCGATGAGGGCGACGTCGGGATTGGACTTGGCCTGATGGACGATGTGTTCGCCGCCACCAAAGCCCACTTCGAGCCAGACGCGATCGGCGGCAAACAGGGCTGAAGGGTCGAGCCCGCCGGTCACGTCGCCAAGGCTTATCCGCGGCAGGTCTTCTTCGAGATAGCGCCGCTGGGCGGGCTTGAGCGCTTTGCCCATGCGGCGGCCATAAAAATTGCGCCGTTCATCAGGCGTTGCATCTGGGGCGGCTTCGGGGGCGTCATTCATCGCGGGCGTCTTCGGCCAAACCACCCCGCGTCGTCAAGCCCGCAGCGCCCTGTCGTGGCGCGCGCCCGCCGCCCCTTTTGCCTATTCAGCGGCGATGGTGTCTTCGGGATCGCGGTACCGCGTGATCTCGCGGATTGCGGCATATGGCGTGCCCTCGACGGCCGCGCGGACGATCTTTTCGGCGCGTTCGAAATCGGTCACTTCGAACCCGAAATTGACTTCGCCCGCGCCGCTTTCTGACCCCGCCCATTCGCCGGCATCTGCGTCCATCAAGGCGCCTTCGATCACCGCGCAGGCGGCTTCGCGAAACTCGATCGGGTCTTGATCGCCGGGAATATCGTCAACGTCGTAATAGACTTCGATGGATTTGTAAGGCGCGCCACTGGACATGGGCGCGTCACGTGCCGTGTCCGGCGCGCAATGGACCACGTAGGCGTCCGCGTGCCCGGCTTTGATAGCGGCATCATGAACGATGTATTCGGCGACCATCAGATCGTCGCATTCAAACACGGCCGCAACACCGTAGGCGCCAAGCGCACCATCGGCCGCATCAAGCATCGCCCGCACAACCTGCTCGGCCATAGGGTCATCGCCGACACGGGTGAAGTTCCCCGCGCGGCCGTCTTCGGTGCCGAAAAGTGCGGTGACTTTCGCATGCCCCACCTGCCGTCCTCCCGCGCCCGATTGAAGCAATGGTGCGACGGCCGCTGCGATCAGATCGCGCCGGGTCTCGGCCTTGGTCGGGGCGGTGCGCGCGGGGTCAAATGGCGCGTCTTCACGCACCGCGATGTAGATGGTGTTGGCCATGCTCTGATCCTCTCTGTCATGCTGGATGAGGGCGTAAGCCAGAACATCGGCAAATTTTGGGCGCCGAACGCTGGCCCGGCGCGGCCCCTAAAGCCTGAGGTCGTGCAAATAGTAGCCGCCGCCGCGTCGCACAGACAGGCTGACCGATGACCGACCCGTCGCGCGGACGGCTTCCAGTTCAGTATGAAGTTGGGTCAGGTTGCGAACCTGCTTTCCTTGCACACTCAAAATAACATCACCCACCTTGATAGAGGTCAGCGGCGCGCCCGGCGTCACAGACAGAATTCGCAGGGGCCCATTTCCATTCAGGTTGCCTGTCATCCCCATATATTCGGCAATCACGATATCTTCGGTGGGTTCCAGATAGGCGGCAACCCTCGGCGCGGCCAATTGCGATACAACGCGGTCAAATTCGAGATTGGTCCGCATCCAGCGATCCCGCCAGGTGATCCGCAGACCTGAATACCTGTCGCGCTGCTCTTGCGGGATATCGTCGTATTCGCCTTTGAAGGACGCGCGGTATTTATAATTCAGGTGCTCGTCAGCCATTGAGAGATCGGCGGCGGCCGCATAGCAGGTGCATTCGAACATCGCAGCCTCGGTCGAATGGGCGTATTGATTGACCAAAACGGGAACGCAGGCGTCGATATAGCCATCCCATGCGGCGATATCGACGTTTTCCGCCGCAATCGGGGTTTCTACGTATTCTTCGACTTCCACGCGATCAAAGCCGAAGGTGGCATCGGCCTGGGCCAGGATATCCAGTAGCCTGGCACCGGTGGTCTCGTTCAGACAGCCGGTATAATTGACCCGCTTCACCCCCCTGTTGGCCAGATAAATGTCGTCGATACAGGTCTGTAGGCCGGGTTCGCGGGCATTGACCGCATCGGCGTATGACAGCAGCGCCCAAGCGGGCAAGCCGACCTTCACAATCGGGGTCACATGCGCGGGGTCATGGGATGTCAGCAGATCGAGGCTTTGAACGGCCGTCGTGATCGGCACAGGGGTCCTTGTTTCGGCCAGCCCCAGAAGGACCGTCCCCGAATTATGGATCGCGTCGGATTCAGGAATGGTGAACCTGCCAAGATCGTCAACGGCCTGTGCGCCATTTCGGCTGCTGTAGGGGAACACCGTATAATACCGGCCGTCATCAAACAGAACCGCCATCTCCAAATTGCGGACCTTGGCATCCCAAAACGTACGGCAGCGGTATTCGCGTTGGTATTCGCGTTCACCCGACGACAACCTGGCGGTCACCGCCGTTTTAAAAAGCACATAAAGCCGCCCGGCATCGAAGGTGACCTGATCGGATGTCAGGTTTGCATCAAAAACACTCGGCGCCGCTGCAATCGTGCAACCGTGGATGTCTTCAAAGACCAGCAAGGATTGCGCGGTGTCCAATGCGGCTTGCGCGGCCGGGGACATGGCAATGTCGATGAAGTCGGGCGTGCCATCGATGTTTATGGTGAGTGCGACATCCGTGAACACACCCACTTCAATCTTGAACGACACCGGCACGACAACGTCAGCGCCATCGGCACAGGTTTTGCCCACATCGCGTTCGAGGACATCGCGCCGGCTGAAGCTGCGGCCGATGGAATTTGCGCAGACACTGTCGAAGCCGGGCGGCGTGGAGCCTGCGCGTTGACGCGACGGGGTGTAGATGAACGGCCGGATCAGCCCGTTTTCCAAACCCGCGAAGGCAAAGGCGCGCCAGCCTGCGGCAAGTTCCGGCAAGCGTCGGCAATCGCCCACATCGACGTGCCACCAGCCGTCTTCTGAATAGACATTCGTTGTCAGCGCCCGGTCCGAACGCAGGTCGGAATCCACCATCGCCACCATGACGACATTCGGCGTGTCGTTGCAGACTGTGGGTCGAACGCCGCGCCCTTCCGCCGGGATCACCGACCATTGAACCGCAACCACCGCGATCAGCAGCGTCACGGCCACGATGTGGACGTTCAACCTGCGAAAAACACTCAGCAACGCCGCGCCAACCCTCATGTCGATTCCCATGTCCAACCCCATGGCGCAATCAGCGCACCTGAGCGGTGAAAAATCAACTGCGCGGGCGGGAGGGACAGGCCCGGCCTTTTCCAGTGGTCAGAAATTCAGCTTTGAAACCCGAAATATGACGTTCGAGTTGGCCGCCCTGGCGCCCGGTGTCAGCGTCTCGCTAGACCGCGCGCTTCAGCGCCTCGGCCAAATCGGTGCTTTCCCATGAAAACCCGCCGTCGGCATCAGGGGCCCGGCCAAAGTGCCCATAGGCCGCCGTGCGCTGATAAATCGGTTTGTTCAGCGACAGATGTTCGCGGATGCCGCGCGGGGACAGGTCCATGACCTGCGGGATGGCGGCTTCGATCGCGACGGGGTCCACCTGACCGGTCCCGAAGGTATCGCAATAGATCGACAGGGGTTTGGACACGCCGATGGCGTAAGACAGCTGGATCGTGCAGCGGGTTGCAAGGCCCGCGGCCACCACGTTCTTGGCCAGATAGCGCGCGGCATAGGCTGCCGAACGGTCGACCTTCGTGGGGTCCTTGCCCGAAAACGCGCCACCGCCGTGGGGGGCCGCCCCGCCGTAGGTGTCCACGATGATCTTGCGCCCCGTCAACCCTGCGTCGCCGTCGGGGCCGCCGATGACGAATGTGCCCGTGGGGTTGACCCACCATTCAGTCTTGTCGGTCAGCCACGCGGCGGGCAGAACCTCACGGATGTAGGGTTCGACAATCGCGCGGATATCATCGGACGTCTGGTCTTCGCTTTCATGCTGGGTCGACAGCACGATCGACGTGACTTCCACCGGCTTGCCGCCTTCGTAGCGCACCGACAGTTGCGATTTGGCATCCGGGCGCAGGATCGGCTCGGCACCGGATTTGCGCACCTCAGCGAGGCGTTCAAGGATCTTGTGGGCGTAGTGAATGGGCGCGGGCATCAGTTCGGGCGTCTCGTCGACCGCGTAGCCGAACATGATCCCCTGATCACCCGCCCCTTCGTCCTTGTTGGCGCGCGCATCGACGCCCTGGGCAATGTGAGCGGATTGTTCATGCAGGAAATTCAGCACCCGGCAGGTGTTCCAGTGGAATTGATCCTGCTCATAGCCGATATCGCGGATGCAATCGCGCGCGATCTCAGAAATCGAGCCCATGAAGGCCTTAAGCTTGGTCTGGTCGGACAAGCCAACCTCGCCGCCGACAACGACCATGCCGGTGGTGGCAAAGGTTTCGCAGGCGACACGCGCTTCGGGTTCTTCGGTCAGGAAGGCATCAAGGACGGCGTCGGATATCCGGTCGCAGACCTTGTCGGGGTGACCTTCGGACACGCTTTCCGAAGTAAAGGTATAGTTCTGTCGGCTCATGGGGGTTGCTCCATTGCATATTCGCCGTCACGCCAGGAAGCCGTTGTGACGGTCGCGCTGGCCTAGCCTAGCGGTCAGGGATGTGCAATGCGTTTACGCCGATGTGCGACCACCGCACTCACGATCGCCAAAACAAGCAACACCATCAGCGGTGTGTCACCCGTGCGCGCGTAGGCCGTGGTGCCGGGTGCATCGGGCACCGCTGCATTGGCCGCGCCAGGGGTATCGGCGGCAAGGGGCCGTTCCAGATTGCCGTAAGGGTCAATCACCGCAGAGACCCCTTTGTTGGCGACCCGCACCACGGCCAAGCGGTGTTCGGCGGCCCGGAAGCGCGCGATATCAAGGTGCTGCTGGGGGCCGGCAAAGGTGCCGAACCAGGCATCATTGGTCAGGATCAGGATATAGTCGGCCCGCTCACCCGCCTTGAAGGCGTGGCCGGGGAAAATGCCCTCGTAGCAAATCAGCGGCAGGGCGCGGCCCAGCGGCGTGTCGATCAGGTGCACGCGGTCACCGGCGGCGAAGCCGTTGGACGAGGTGCCGGCCATTTGCCTCAGGAAAGGGATGCCGAAGGGGATGTATTCGCCGAAGGGGACCAGATGGACCTTGTCAAAGGTCGCCGTCACCGCGCCATCTGCGCCCGCGACCACCAGCGAATTGTACCACCGCCCGTCTTCGCGCCGGTTGATGCCGGTGATGAAGGGCACGCCCGCCGCCGCGCCGATCTGTTCAAGCGCGGGGCCAGCCACATCGAGCGGATAGACGACAGCCGCCTCGGGCCAGATCACCAGGTCGGGCGCCGGGCCGTCGCTGCGCGACAGGTCGAGTTTGCGCTCGAAATTGGCGGGGATTTTCTCGCGGTCCCATTTGTCGGCCTGATCGATGTTGGGCTGGAGCATTCGCACGGTGCCAAGGGGGGCATTTTCGCGGTCCCCACCCGGTGGCGGCAAAAGGCCCGGCAGCGCAGCGCCTCCCAAAAGAACAAGGGCCGCCGTTGCCCCCAAAAGGGCGCGACGGGTGTGAAGGTAAAAGGGCATCCCCGCGGCCAGAAGCGTAAGACAGGTCAGCCCGTATGAGCCGATGAACGCCACCGACAACCGAAGCGGCGTGTCGGCCCAGATGTACGCCGGCAGCACCCAGGGAAAGCCGGTGAAGATATGGCCGCGCAGCACCTCAGCCGCGCTCAGCGCCAGGGCAAAGGCCAGCGCGCGCGGGCCCCACATGCGTGTGGCAAGCCAGCCCGCCGCAGCCCAGAACAGCGCCAACCCGCCGGCCAACAGCACCAGCGCGAAGGGCGCCATCCAGCCGTGGCGTTCAATGTCCACCAGGAAGGGTTCGACAATCCAATGCAGCGTCACACCGAAATAGGCCGTGCCCGCAACCCAGCCCGCCACCCCGGGGCGCGCGGTTCGCGCCACCGCCCAGATCAGTGCGGCAAATCCCAAGACCGCCACCGGCCAAAGCCCGAAGGGCGCATGACCCAAGGCAGCGGCCAGCCCGCCACAGATCGCCGCGGCGAGTGTGACCCGCGTTGAGGCTTGAGGGGTGTGTTCTGGCGGGGGCTTGCCCGGCATGCCCGCTCCTGTCGGGGTTGTGTCAGGCCCTGACTACCCCTCTGCCCGGATGGGCGGAACCCCGAAGTTTCGGCGCACCCGTTTCGGCTTCACCCTGGCAAAAATACTCAAATCGCGACCGCGCGTTCTAGACGCGCCTCGCCCACCTGGGTGCCGTTGCGTTCACCCCGGGTTTTGGGGGCCTACTCGGCGGCCTTCACGGCACTGGCCAGGCGCACGCGCAGCCGTTTGATCCGGCGCGGATCGGCATCGACCACTTCGAAATCGGGCCCGTCGGGGTGCTTGATCACCTCACCGCGCGCGGGCACGCGGCCAGCCAGCATGGCCACAAGCCCGCCCAGCGTGTCGATCTCTTCTTCATCCTCGGGCGTGGCAAGCTTGGTGCCAATCTCGGCTTCGAACTCGTCAAGCGGGGTCTTGGCTTGCGCCAGATAGCAGCCCGGGCCTTCGACGGTCCAATAGCGCCCTTCGGCAATGTCGTGTTCGTCTTCGATCTCGCCGACGACCTGTTCAATCAGGTCTTCGATGGTGACCAGCCCATCGACACCGCCGTATTCATCGATCACCAGCGCCATGTGGCGACGGTCCGACTGCATTTTCTGCAACAAAACCCCGATCGGCATCGAGGGTGGCGCATAAAGCAGCGGGCGCAGCATTTTGCGCAGATTATACCGCTCCCCCCCACCGTTGAACCCGTGCTGGAGGGCGAGGTCCTTCAGGTGCACCATGCCCATGGGCGTATCGAGGGTTTCGTCATAGACCGGCAAACGCGTCAGGCCCGAGGCGCGAAACACGTCCACAAGCTCAGATTTTGTCGATGTTGCGGGCACGGCGACAATTTCCACCTTGGGAATCATCACGTCTTCCACGCGCATCCGCCGCAGGTTCGACAGACCCGGAGACGCCGCACGCGCGTCGCTTGGTTCGTTATGGGTGGGTTCATCCGTGTCGCTTTGCGCCCCGAAGGACCCAAAGACACGTTCGAGAAAACTCTTTTGTCTCAAGGACTGCGCGCCCGGCGCTGCCGTTAAAGACCCGTCTTGGGTGTCGCCCATTTCACCTTTCCAAAACGCCGACCTTATGTCGACTAACCATAGGGATTAGCGATCCCCAATGACATAAGTATGGCGATCTCGATGTTTTCCATCAAGTCGGCGTCTTCATCGGTTTGATGATCATAGCCCAAAAGATGCAGAACACCGTGAATGACCAGATGGGTGACATGGGCTGAAAGGGCAATGCCTGCGGTCTGGGCTTCTGCGCAACAAGTCTCATATGCCAGCGCGATATCGCCGATCTCGGGATCGGTCGGCGGCGATGGCGCGGCACCCGGGGTGTCTGGCGAAAGGTCTTCGCTGGGCCAGGACAACACGTTGGTCGGGGTAGGTTTGGTGCGAAACTGAGCGTTTAGCCTGGCGATTCTTGCGTCATCGGTGCCCAGACAGGCGAGTGACAGGCCAAACAACGCCAAATGGTCAAAGCTCGCTTGGGCGGCGGTTTCGGCCAGGTGGGTAAGGTCCAGCTCTTCCCAGCGCGGGTCTTCGATGACGGTCTCGACATGCATGCGTGTCGCTACCGCACCGCGTGGGGCTTGGCCAGTCCAACGGCCTGCCAAGGGCCGACCCCGCGCAATCTGCGGGATCGGCGAAGGGACTTACTTCGCCGCCGACCAATGGTCGCTTTGGGCGCACAGCGTCGAGGGTTTGTGCTTGGGATCGTCTTTCAATTTGTCTGTCGCACGGGCGTTGAGATAGGCGAAGACGGCAAAGCCGCCGAGTGTGCCGAACGAGAGCGTAGCCATCAGGTATTCCATTTTAGACTCCTAAAGCTGAAATGACCCAAGGGTTACGCAGGCTGGCGCACGCTGGTTCAAAAGTCTTTGGAAAAAAGTATTAAAATCAGTAGCATACGGAAGTATACATTAGAATTGGCCAAGCCTGTCAGGGATTTGCGCAGCGGCTGCGACCGGCCGTCGCAGGGGTTTAGCGCCCGATATAAAGGACCAGCAGGAAGAACGCCGCCATGGCAATCCAGCCGAGGCTGGCCGCCAGCACCGCCAGCCCAAGGATGGCCGCGATGACGCCTGCGACCTCAACCCGGGCGCGGGCGCGCGGCAGGGCGTCGAGGCGTTCAAGCTCGGTGTGGATATCGCGGCCGCGCAGGCGGGCGGTGACCAAAGCGGTCACGCGTTCAGCGGCGCGGGTCAGGGAACGGGCGGCGGTGTTCATGGGACAAATGTCGCATCCTTTGGCCGGTTTGGTCAATCGGGCGCGCGGACGCAGGCAAGGGGCCGCCCCGCGGGGGACGGCCCGGATTTCGCGTTGGGCTTACTTCAGCCCGGCCATGAAGGCGTCAACATCGACCAGCGAGAGGTATTCAACCTCTTCCACACCGGCGTCGGTGAACGACCAGACCACAGCCGGGGCCGAGACATCGCCGTTGGCGTCAAACCGCACGTTGCCGGTCGCGCCCTGGAAGGACACGGTGCCGCCGCCTGCGAGCACCTCTTTGGCCATTTCGAACCCGGCGGTGTCTGCCGTGATGGGGGTGCCGTCGGGGTCGGTGACTTTTGCAACCGCAGCCGCGATGTCACTGCCCGTGGCCCCTTCGCCGGCGGCTTCCATCGCCAGAAGGCCGATCATGGCCGCGTCATAGCTGTTGGCCAGACCTGGGCCATTGGGCTCAGAGTCGAACCGTTCGACATAGGCTGCGCGGAAGGCATCGGCACTCTCAGTGCGCGGGCTTGAGGTGTCTGTCCCCAAAGCCTCGCCCAGGTATTGCATCCCGACATTGTCGCGGAATTCGTCCGATTTCAGCGAGTTGGCGAGGATCATTTTCTGGGTGCCCCCAAGCGAGATCCATTCGCGCACCGCCGCGGTGCCTTCAGCGGGGTAAAGGGCGAGATACAGCGCTTCGGGCTGGGTGGCGAGCGCTTCGGTCACCTCACCGCGGTAGCTCGGCTGCGCGTCGTTGATGGCGACAGACGCGGTCACATCGACACCCATCGCGGCCATATCGGCGGCCACAAGGCGGGCCATGTCCTGGCCCCAATCGTCGTTTTTGTAAAGGATCGCGACGGACCCGAAGCCCTGGTCGCCTGCAACCTTGGCCGCGACCGCCGATTGCACGCCGGTGGTGGCGAAGGTGCGGAACCACAGCCCGTTGGTTTTCCCTTCCTCGGCCAAAGCCGTGAACGCGGTCGACGACGAACAGCACGACATTTGCAGGACATCTCCGGGGACGGTGACCGAGGTCAGGATCGGCATCGACACGCCCGAGGATACCGCGCCCAGCAGCAGGTTGATCCCTTCAAGGTCCACCAGTGCTTTGGCCGCATCCACGCCGACCTTGGGGTCAACCTGCGTGTCGCGCAGCACCATTTCGATCTGGCAGCCCGCCACACCACCGGCGGCATTCACCTGATCGACGGCGAATTGCGCGGTTTCGGCAATCGGGCGGCCCCAGTCCACAGACGTGGGCAGCACCGCGCCGATCTTTGTCGTGCAATCCTGCGCAAGGCTGAGCGTCGGCAGCATCGCCAGCCCCAGCACCATGGCCAGGCCGGCCCATAGGCGTTTCGATAAAGACATCTTACACTCCCTGTTTGACGGACGGGGTTTGCCCCCTTTGCGAGACCACGAGGCGTTCGGGCAGAAGTCCCTGCGGACGCCACATGAGCATTGTGACAATTACCGACCCAATCAAGACGAATTGAATGGAACCGGTGTAAAGTTGGGCTTCTATCGGGGCAAATCGCGATAATGCCCATCCTGACGCCGTCCAGGCGCCCCAAATGAGGAAGGCGCCGAAAATTGCGCCACGGTTGTTGCCGGCCCCGCCGACGATGAGCATGGCCCAGATCTGGAAGGTGAGTGTGGGCAGCACGTCTTGCGGCGAGACAAACGCATAGAACGTGCCGTAGAGCCCGCCAGCCAGCCCCAGGATGACCGAGCCGGCCACAAACGCCGTCAGCCGCACCCGCGTGGGGCTTTTGCCCAGCGACCTCGCCGCCGTTTCATCTTCGCGGATCGCGCGCAGCAAGCGGCCAAAGGGTGAGGCGACGAGGCGTTCAAGAAAGACATAGACCGCGATCAGGATCGCCAGCACCACCGCGAAGAACAACAGGTTGTAGATGAACCCATCGCCCAGGGCCGCGCGCAGGGGCCGTTCAAATCCGCGAATGCCTTTGGCGCCGCCGGCCAGCCATTCGGCATTGCGCATCAGGTTTTCAAACGCGACAGCCACGCCAAAAGTCGCGATGGCGAGATAATCATGCCTGAGCCGTAGGGTCAAAAGCCCCACGATCCAGGCCAAAAGCCCCGCGGTGACCATCCCGCCGATCAGGGCTAGAGGATAGATCAGTTCGTACCCGCCCAGCTGCCCCGCCTGCGGGGTGCCGCCCGGGATCAGCGTGCCGTAGGCCCCTGCCCCGAAGAACGCCACCACCCCGCCGTTAAAAAGGCCCGTGTTCCCCCATTGCAGGTTCAGCCCCAGGACCGCGATCGCCAGGATGGACGCGGTGGTGGCGAAAAACACCAGGTAGGAAATCACACCGATCATGCGCGGGCCTCGCCAAACAGCCCGTTGGGGCGCAGCATCAGCACCAGCAGGATCAAAAGGAACGGGACAGATGGCGTATAGCCCGAGGGCAGGATCAAGACAGCCATGTTCGAGGCAATCCCGACGGTGAAGCCACCCAGGACGGCGCCGTAGACCGACCCGATGCCGCCGACGATGGTTGCGGCAAAGATCGGCAGGACCAGATCGCGGCCCATCACCGGGATGATCTGGTGGCTCAGCCCATAAAATACGCCCGCGACGGCCGCCAGCCCCCCGCCGATCAGCCAGACCCACATAATCGTGCGCGCCAGGTTCACCCCGTTGACCTGGGCCAGTGTGGGGTTTTCAGCCACCGCGCGCAGGGCGTAGCCGAAGGTGGTGCGCGACAAGACCAGATGCAGAATTCCCATCAGGACAAGGGCCGCGACCAGCACGAAGACCTGATCGGGTTTCACCAGGATCAAGGGATCAAGGCTGAGGACGACCGCAAAGGCGATGTCTTTGGAATAAAGCTCTGGCGAGAGCCCGAAGACAAGCCCGATGATGTTGCGGATCACCAGGGCCATGCCGAAGCTGGCAAAGACCATCGACAGCTCCTGGCCCTTTTCGCGGACGCGTTTGAAGACCAGCCGGTCGATGACTAGCGCCGACAGCCCGGTCAGCACCATCGACACGACTGTGGCCGCCAGCAGCGCCCCGGTCAGCGACAGGGCGCCCAGTTTTTCCCCAAAAACTGGCACCAGCGCGCCAAAGAGCGCGTCAAACACCAAGGCCACATAGGCCCCCAGGGACAAAAGCTCGGCATGGGAAAAATTCGCAAACCGCAGTATATGCATGACCAGAGTCAGGCCAATGGCCCCCAGCGAGATGTAAGACCCCGTGAGGATCCCGTCTAACATCGGCTGGATCATGACGCGCGCACCCGGTGACCGCCCAGATAGATCCGGCCCACCACGTCATCGGCCATCAGGTCAGCAGCGGGTCCATCGACCTGATTGCGCCCCTCGGCCAGGATGTAGCAATGATCTGCAATGCGCAGGGCTTGGTTGACGTTTTGCTCGACCAGGATCACCGACACACCGGTTTCGGTCAGGGCGCGGGTGTGGGCCAGAACCTCACCCGCGGCCTTGGGTGACAGCCCGGCGGAAGGCTCATCCATCAAGATCAGGCGCGGGGCGGCGGCCAGCGCCATGGCCACGGCCAGAAACTGGCGTTGCCCGCCCGACAGCGACCCCGCCTTGTCGCGGGATTTGTCTGCCAGGGCCGGAAATTGCGCATAAAGCCGGTCCAGCGTGGCGGGTGCGTCCACCTTCGCACGCCGCATCGCCAGGTCGAGGTTCTGGCGAATCGTGAGGCTGCGAAAGATGTTGTCGGTCTGGGGCACATAGGCGATCGCATGGGCGGCCAGCGCGTCGGGTTTCAGCCCCGTGATGTCGGTGCCGTCGTGCAAAACGCGGCCCGCCGTGACCGGCAACAGCCCCGCGACCGCCTTGATCAGGGTGGATTTGCCCGCCCCGTTGGGCCCGATGATCAGCGTGATCTGTCCCGCCCGCGCGGTCAGGGACACGTCATGCAAAATGGGCAGGTCGGGCACATAGCCCGCAGTCAGGTTTTTGATGTTCAAGACCGGGTCAGCCATCGGTCGTGGCCCCCAGATAGGCGTCCAGAAGCACCGGGTTTGCCATCGCTTCGCGGGCGGTGCCTTCAAACACAACCGCCCCTTCGGCCAGCGCGATCACGGGGTCGCAATGGCGCATCACGAAATCCATATCGTGTTCGATGATCACGAAACTGGTGCCCTGCCGGTTCAGCTCTTCGATCTTCTCGATCAGGGTCTGGGTCAGGACCGGGTTCACCCCGGCGGCAGGTTCATCCAGCAAGATCAGCGCGGGGTCGCCCATCAGCACGCGGGCGAGTTCCAGCAATTTCATCTGCCCGCCCGAGATCTTGCCAGCCGGGTGATCGGCCAGGGGGCCAAGGGTCACAAACTCCAGCACGTCAAGCGCCTTGGCGCGGATGCGGACCTCTTCTGCGCGCATGCGTTTGCGGGACAAAAACGGCCCCGTGATGGTCTCGCCCACCTGCGCCAGGGGGGCCAGCATGACGTTTTCCAAAACCGACATGCGCGCAAAGGGCCGCGGGATCTGAAAGGTGCGGCCCAGCCCCATGGCGAACAGCCGGTCTGGCGACAGCCCGGTGATGTCGCGACCTTTCAGCGTGACACGCCCCGCGTCGGGCTTCAGCGCCCCGGTCAACAGGTTGAACAGGGTCGATTTGCCCGCGCCATTTGGGCCGATCAGCCCGGTGATGGCACCGGCGCGGATGTCGAGCGACACGGCATTCACCGCTTTGAGCGACCCGAAGGACCGCGACACCGCGTCAAGGCGCAGGATCGGCTCAACCATGCCCCAGGACCTTGTCGTCAGGCTTGGTGTTGAGGTTGTATTTCATGATCCGGCCATGGCGCCCGGTCCGGTCGCGTTCCAGCCCGAAGACAGGCCCTTGCGGGCTGGCGGCGGCGCTGAGCACCGCGTCGATGGCGGCAAGATCATCCGCGTCGAGCGCCACATCGAAGACCTGCAAGGTCTGGGGCAGGTGCCGGGCGTAGCGTGCACCGACGATGGCCGCGGCCACGCCGGGGCGGGTCAGCACCCAGGCCGTCGCGACCGAGGCGATGGACACGCCGTGTTTGTCACCGATGGATTTGAGCGCGGCCAGCAAGGTCTGGAATATCTCCCAGGGGCCAAGCTCGTCGATGATCAGCCGGTACTTCACCAGGCTGCGGTTTTCAAAGGCAAACCCCGGATCGGGCTGGCCCAGCCAGCGGTCGGTCAGAAACCCGCCCGCCAGCGTGCCGTAGCACAAAAGCCCGATCCCATTGGCCCCGGCCCATGCCGCCAGCCCGTGTTCGGGCCGTCGGTCCAAAAGCGAATATTGTACCTGGGTTGAGACCAGGTCAGCGCCCGCTTCGATCAGGGGCGCGGTTTCGGCGATGTCCCAATTTGTGACACCGATATGGGCGATCTTGCCCTGCTCTTGGGCGCGCATCAGGGCCGACATCCCCACGGTCGGATCGCCCAGGGTGACGTCCCACCAGTAATATTGCACCAGGTGCAACTGCTCGATCTGCAACCGTTTCAGGGATCGGTCGATGATCGCGGTGACCTGTGGTTCCGTCAGGTTTTCCAAAAGCCCCAGATCGGGCACCAGCTTGGTGTGGACTTGCGCGCGGGCCGCGGCTTTGGCCCCCCGGCGGCGGCGCAGATCGCCGATGAAATCGCCGATCATCTCTTCGACGCCCACATAGATATCGGCGCAATCGAAGGTGGTGATGCCGGCATCGACAAAGGCTTCCATGTCGCGGGTGGCCTCGGCCCGGTCAACGGCCCCGTGATCGCCGGCCAATTGCCAACCGCCCCGGATCACCCGCGAAATGTCATAGCCCGGACGCAGCGTGGTGCGGGTGACGCTCATTCGTCGCCCTGCCAATGGGGCGTGCCGCGCGCATCCGGCAGGCCGGTGGTGCCCGCATGGGTGAACCGCCGTTTGGCCCCCCGGGTGATCCGGAACCGCCCGCCGCAATGGGGATCGGGGCAGGCGACCTCGGCGTCCGTGCTCATCCAGTCGGCGGGGTCGGTCGGGCGCTGTTTGGCGGGCAGAAGCGGCAGAAGGGCGGCCAGCGCATACATCGACACGCGCGCGCCTTCGTCAAACACCAGGGCTTCGCCTTCGACCCGGAAGCCTTCGCCTTCGATATGGCGGCAGACGGGTGTGCGGCCATCCAGCACGGTCTCAACCGTCAGATCGTAAAGCCAGAATTCGCCCGCCTCGTCGTTTTGACCCATACCACCCCCAAGTGCTGGACGCGGGGTTCGCCCCTGTCCTACCTTTGGCAGGTTAGCGGAAGCCGGGCGGCCCTCAAGGGGGAACTGCGCCTGCCCGCGCAATTGGAGGGCTGCGGCAGTGGCAAATGCGGACCGCCCCGAGCGGATACGCCTGTCTGACGGGATTGACATGTCGCGGGTCGTCACCGGCCTGTGGCAGGTCGCGGATATCGAAAAGGACGGTGCGCTGATCGATCCTGAGACCGGGGCGGGCTGGCTGGCCGATTATGCCGCCCAGGGTTTTGATACCTTCGATATGGCGGATCACTACGGCACGTCCGAGATCATCGCCGGGCGGCTTCTGAGCCAGGGTCTGTCGCCGCGCCCGCTGGCCTTTACCAAATGGTGCCCCGCGCCGGGGCCGATGACGCGCGATATCGTGCGCGCGGGGGTGCACGAAAGGCTGGACCGGCTTGGCGTGGACCGCGTCGATCTGTTGCAGTTTCATTGGTGGAGTTTTGAGCATCCCGCCTGGCTTGATGCCCTGCATGAGATGACCGCTCTGCGTGCCGAAGGCCTGATTGGCGAAATCGGGGTGACCAATTTCGATGCCGCCCATCTGCAGGTCGCCTTGGCTGACGGCGTGCCGGTGCTGACCAATCAGGTGTCGTTCTCTTTGGTTGATCGGCGCGCTGCAGGGGCATTGTCGGCGCTGTGCGCCCAGACAGGGGCGCGGCTTTTGGCCTATGGCACCCTGTGTGGCGGGTTTTTATCCGAGCGTTGGTTGGGCCAGCCCGATCCGGCAGAGATCGCGGATTGGTCGAAGATGAAATACCGCCGGTTTATTGAAACTGCAGGCGGTTGGGACGCGTTTCAGGGCATTTTGCGCGCGGCGGCGGTGATTGCGGAAAAGCACGGGGTGTCGATTGCCAATGTGGCGACCCGCTGGGTCTTGGATCACCCGTCGGTGGCCGGTGTGATCGTCGGCGCGCGGTTGGGCGAGCGGATGCATGCAGGCGACAATCTGGCGCTTTTCGGATTTGCGCTGGATGAGGCGGATCATGCGGCTTTGAACGCGGCCTTTGCCGCTACGACCGAGGTGCCGGGCGATTGCGGTGATGAATACCGCAAGCCGCCTTTCCTGACAGCCTCGGGCGATCTGAGCCATCATCTGGATGCGATGCCCCTGTTGCATCAGGCGGAACCGGCCCCGCACCGGGCGGGCGGCACCCGCGTTTTAAGCGGGTCGCAGTGGGAAGACATCGCAGGCTACGCGCGCGCCCAGCGGATCGGCGACCGGGTGCTGGTGTCAGGCACCACCGCGACGGCGGGGGCGGACCGGGTCGTGGCCCCCGACGATGCAGGCGCCCAGACAACTTACGTCATCGACAAGATATTGGCGGCCCTGTCGACCCTTGGGGCAGGCGCCGAAGACGTCGTGCGCACGCGGATCTACATCACCGATGAGGCCGACGTCGAAGCAATCAGCCGCGCCCATGGGCGGGTGTTCGGTGCGGTCAAACCGGCCAATACGCTGGTGGTGGTGGCGGGCCTGATCGGTGGCTACCGGGTAGAGATTGAGGCCGAAGCGGTTTTGAGGGCGTGAGGCGGATTGCGCGGAAGGTGCGACGAGCCGCGGTGTTTGCTTTGTGCAGCGAAGGGTGGGCTTGAGCCCAAAGTGTCGATTTTCTGTGTCGCAGCGAACGCCTCGTTTCGGGGTCCAAGATGTAGCGAATGCTCATTTCTATGGGCCGGACGAAACTATCGCCTTTGTAGAAGGTCCTGCATTCTACCGATGCAAGCCCCAGCCTTTTTATTTGTCTTGCCTGCACAGGCATTTGAGCCATAACGGGTACCAGTCAGACTGAATTTTTTAGGGAGGGAGCCGTTCATGCCTCAGATTTTGCAAATTGCTGCAATTGCAGCTGCAACCTTTGGCACCGGTGCCGCAACGCTGACAGTGATGAATGAAGACATTCCCGACCTCGCGGTGCCGGAAGGCGATTGGACGGCGTCAGGCGCGTTGGATGGGATTTCGTTCAGCGTATCGGGAACAGACCTCGCGAGTAGTGCAGAGTTGGAAGACGAAATCATTTTTCGCGAAGGCACGTTCCAATCTGTTGATTGCGAACAATACTGCAATTTTAGCTGGTCCGAATACTTGACCAAGGAAATCGACGGGGTGATTCACTTTACCGCCACGGCGCTTTGCCCCGATGCCCCGCACACTGTGGTTTGGTACGGCACGCTTGAAGGGGACGAATTGGCGATTGACCTGACTTGGACGACGCGGCGTTGGTACTGGACGAACCAAATTCACGTCAGGGGTGCTGGGGTGGCAATCTTGCCAGAGGCGGTATCCGGCTGAGCGCTCCTATGAAGCCTCAAGGATTAAGTCTGGGAGGCCTGATTCTTAAGATTGGTATCCTGATTGGGTTCATCGTGCTGGCCACATGGGGCGTGCACATGATCCGTGATGCGCTGGACCTGCAGATCCGGCCCGACAATGAACAACAGGTCCACAAGGCCATCATGATCGGTGCCGTGGCTTATGTCGTGCTTCTTGCAATCCCGTTTGTGCCGGGAGCAGAAATCGGCATTGCTCTGCTCGCAGCTTTCGGCGCGGCAATTGCGCCACTGGTCTATGTCTGTACGGTTGCCGCCATGATGCTGGCCTTTACAATCGGACGGTTTCTGCCAATCGCTGCGTTGGAGCGTGTATTGTGGGTTTTGGGGCTGCGACGTGCGGCGAGCTTGGTGGCCCGAGCCGCACCTTTGTCAAAGAATGAGCGTGTCGCGACGCTGCTTGAAGGACAGTCAAGACGGGTTGTTCGCCTTGCCCTGCGATATCGATATTTGGCGATAGCGGTCGCAGTGAACACGCCGGGTAACTCCATTATCGGTGGCGGCGGTGGCATCATGATCATCGCGGGGTTGAGCGGAATATTCACACCAATTTCAACGTTCCTAACGGTCATTCTTGCTGTCTCACCAGTACCATTGGCCGTCATTTTTCTCGGCCTTCAATTCTGAACTTGGTTAGGAATTGGACTAACCCGAAGTGGACACTGGTGCTTTTCAGGCCGATGTCCGCTTCGTCCGCCAAGCCGACCTCAGGAGCTTTCAGGGGCGAACAAGTCCTACCGAAAGCGTCGGAGGACCGGTGAGAGCCCAGACCCAACGATGCTGGGCTCGGCATGAACGGCAGCTTCCGCGGATTTGTTAAGCGCACTAGGTGTTCTGTTTGCCTTGAGATCCTCTCGCAGGACCATTTTCGAAGCGCGCGAGGACGATGCTGCAACAACTAATTCGTTTCACTTCGTCGTCTTGTATGGCTGCCATTGGGTGGATGGATCAACCGGGGAAGTTGGCAGACGAGACCTGGCTCGTTATCCTGCGCGCTAAACCATAAAGGAATTGCCGCCGCTATGAGCTTCGTTGCCATCGACGTTGAAACCGCAAACGCCGACATGGCTTCGATCTGCTCAATCGGTGTAGCTGCCTTCGAGAACGGTGCACTCGCGTCTGAATGGTACACGCTCATTGACCCGGACGACTTCTTCGATCCCGTCAACATGTCGATCCACGGCATCACAGAAAGCGATGTCCAAAGTGCGCCGACGTTCAAGGACGCCGCAGCAGACCTCGAACGCTTCCTCGGGTCAATGGTCGTTGTCACCCATACACACTTCGACCGCGTCGCGATGCATCAAGCGGCAGGTCGCTCGTCAATCCCGGTCCCGGTCTGCACTTGGCTCGACTCGGCTCGCGTCGCCCGGAGGATATGGGCTGAATGTGCGAAGTCAGGCTACGGCCTTGCGAACGTCTGCAAGCTGATCGGATACAACTTTGACCACCACAATGCGCTTGAGGATGCAAAGGCTGCGGGGCACGTTATGCTCGCCGCGATGCAGGAGAGCGGGCTCGATCTCGATGCAATCCAGAAGCGTGTCCTGCAACCCATCGACCCGTCATCGAGGTCATCGAGTGGTTCGGCTGCGATCACACGCGACGGGAACCCGGATGGTCCACTTACAGGCGAAGTCATCGTATTCACAGGTGCGCTTGAGATACCGCGCCGTGAGGCCGCAGACCTTGCGGCTTCCGTAGGCTGCAACGTCGCGAACAGCATCACCAAGAAGACGACCATGCTTGTCGTGGGTGATATGGACGTAACGAAGTTGGCAGGTCACGACAAGTCGTCGAAGCATCGAAAGGCGGAAGAGTTGGTCGAGGCGGGTCAACCGCTGCGCATCATCCGCGAGACCGACTTCAAGGAACTCGTTACACTTTCCTAATTTGCATAAGCGGTCACGCCGGCACTAGCCCTAGGAAAACGGACCTTCGGGCAGACCGCGGCGAAAGCCCGCTTCGCCCCGCCGAACTGCAAAAATGCCTGACCGAAAGCGTCGGATGACCGCTCTGAGCCCAAAGTTCCAAATGCTGCACCCTGCATGGATAGCCGCACAGCGTAGTTTGCCGACATTCGCATATGTAAGCACGGCCCTTAGCGGCCGCTCGTCACCTAACCAAAATGCTGCAGTGCGGCTCGTCGAACCGGACATTCGCTGCGTCCGCTAGGTGAGGGCGCAGGAGGTCAAGTGTGCCGGAAGAAGCTGCCGTCCCCGGCAACCGTTGTCCTCATTTGTTTGCTCAAAATGGGCCCGCGATTAAGGGCTTGTTGGCTGGCCAATTGTCGTCCGGTGCTAACCATAGCTTTCCTCAAGAACTCCTTCGATCTGTGCCGCGAACTTTGCAGGTGCAACGGCCAATGAGCGGCCGCGAAGCTGGCAGAGATAGAGAAGGCCTTCGGGGACGTCTCTTGTATCGACTTTTCTTGAGACGATCCTTTCTTCTGGCTGATTGGATGGCAGGCCCACCGGGATTTGAAACGAAATCATCTGTTCGTGGCCCGGATACCTTCGCAGAAACTCGAAGCTGTCGGACTCGATCGCTACTTCGGGGTCGATTGACGAGCGTTGCAGGGCCAAGTCAAGCAGGTGACGCACCCCATATTGTGTTGAGGGCAGGCAGATCGGAAACCCGGCGCAATCGCGCAGGCGGATCATGTCGCGATGGGCCAACGGGTGATCAACGGGCATCACGGCGTGCAGCGGTTGGTGCACCGCGACAAGGACCTGGATTTCGCGCAGGCGCACAGGTTCGAAAATCAAAGCGATATCGGCCGTCAGATCGACAAGCGATTGTTCTGCGGCGGCGCGATCTCGCAAGCTGACTTCAAAGGTCACCGCGGGATGGTCTCGACGATATCGTGAGATCTGTTCCGGCAGGAAATACGGGAGCAGGGCCTGGCTACAGGCGATCGAAACATGTCCGCGGCGCTCGCCTGAAAGATCGGCAATCTGGCTTGTAACCTTGTCGAATTCCGAAATCTGACCACGAATATGCGCAATCAGGATTTCCCCTGCTGTCGACAAGCGAACACCGCGCGGCAAGCGCTCGAAAACCTGCACGCCCAGTTCTTCTTCCAGGGCCAGCACCCGACGGTTCAGGGCTGTCGAGGTGATCGAAAGGGTCTCGGCGGCTTTGCGGATCGAGCCGGCGCGCGCGATCGCATCGACGTAATGCAGGGGCACCAGATGTCTGTTGAGCATAGCAATCCCTTAGTGCTGCAATTTTTGCAGCGTTCCGATGCTTTATTAGCAGAAGACAGCATCACTCGTCTGCCCCACTGTTAAACGCATCGCGTATGGGGCTGGCTGCTCGCCCCGAGGCGCCATCAACGAATTTCAACGGGAGACGTAATACATGACTTCTTGCTCGATTTCACGTCGTGGCATGCTCAAGGGCGCAGCCGCACTGACAAGCGCAACCGCACTTGGAACCCTTTCTCAGCTTGCGAACGCTGGCGGACATGGCCTGACGGTTGGATTTATTTATGTCGGCCCAAAAGACGACTTCGGCTACAACCAAGCCCATGCTGAAGGCGCAGCTGCGGTTGCACAGATGGAAGGCGTCACGGTCGTTGAGGAGGAAAACGTTGCGGAAACTGTGGATGTTCAGAAGTCCATGGAATCCATGATCAACTTTGACAGCGCCGCGCTGATTTTCCCAACCTCATTTGGGTATTTCGACCCGCATATCATTGAGGTCGCTCCCAAATACCCGGACGTGCGGTTCCAACACGCCGCGGGCCTCTGGTCTGCTGAAAAGCATCCAATGAACATTGGGTCGTACTTTGGCTATATCGGGCTGGGTCAGTACCTGAACGGCGTCGTTGCGGGTCACATGAGCAGCACCAAGAAGCTTGGCTTTGTCGCCGCCAAGCCGATCCCGCAGGTGCTTCAGAACATCAATTCGTACCTTCTTGGCGCGCGCTCAGTTGATCCATCCATCACCTGCCAGGTGATCTTCACAGGTGAATGGTCTTTGGCCGTCAAAGAAGCTGAAGCGACCAACGCGCTTGCAGATTCGGGCTGTGACGTCATCACGTGCCACGTGGACGGACCCAAAGTGGTCATGGAAACAGCAGCGGGTCGCGGGCTTTATGTCTGCGGGTACCACGCGGATCAGTCTCCGCTGGCACCTGAATTGTACCTGACAGGGGCGGAGTGGAACTGGCCGGGCGTCTATACGCGCATGGTTCAAACCGTGCTCGATGGTGGTACGATCGACAACTTTGACCGGGGCGGATTGTCTGAGGGCTATATCAAGATGTCGCCGCTTGGGCCTGCGGTCACGGATGCAGCCCGCAATCAATTCGAAGCCACAATGGCCGAGATGATGGAGGGCGATTTCGCAGCCTACGAGGGGCCGTTGATGACCAACACAGGGACGGAAATCCTGGGCGCGGGGGCCAGCTTTATCGAAACCAACATTGCGTTGGAAAGCATGGATTACCTTGTTGAAGGGGTGATCGGGTCAACATCTTAACGGCACCCTGAGCAAGGACAGGCTGATGACGCTTGCTGAACCTTCTGCGCGCAATCCACGCGACTGGCTCTCTCCGGAGGGCTGGCTCGCGGGGCTGGCGCGGCGGTCCGAGGCTGTGGCCATCCCGGTCATGGCCCTGATCGCAGGGCTGGCGGCGTTTTCGATCTTCCTTCTGCTGGTGGGGAAATCTCCTTCCGAGTTCTACAGTCTTGTCTATCGAGCTGGGTTCGGGACGTCGTTCTCCTGGCAGAACACATTATCGCGCACAGCGCCGCTTTTACTGGCAGCGCTGTGCGTGGCCTTGCCTGCGCGCCTTGGCCTTGTGGTCATCGGCGGAGAGGGGGCCATCGTGTTGGGCGGTGTTGCAGCAGGCGCTTTGGCGGGAGCTTTTTCGTCATGGCCAGGATTCATCGCGATCCCTCTCTTGGGGCTTGCTGGCGCTTTCGTGGGCGCGGCTTGGATCGGCGCCGTAGGGTTCCTGCGTCATGCTCGGGGCGTGAATGAAACAATCGCAAGCCTTCTGATGGCCTACATCGCGATTGCCTTGATGAACCATCTTGTCGAAGGGCCCTTCCGCGATCTTGCCAGCCTCAACAAACCTTCGACCGCCCCCTTGGCAGACCAATTGCGCCTTGGAGACATTCCGGGTTGGGATGTGCATTGGGGCCTTGTGATCGGCATAGTACTTTGCGTGCTGTCATGGCTTTTGATCGACCGAACCACTTGGGGGTTTGCCGCGCGCATTGCAGGCGGCAACGTCAAGGCGGCAGAGGTGCAAGGTCTGCCGGTTGGACGCCTTATCATCGGTTTCACCGCCCTTGGCGGAGCGTTTGCAGGCTTGGCTGGCGTCATTGAAGTGTCAGCGGTGCACGGGTCGGCCAATGCATCGCTTGCGTCTGGCTATGGTTATACCGGTATCCTCATCGCCTTCTTGGCACGCCACAACCCGCTGGCCATCATTCCAGTGGCAATCTTGCTTGCAGGTTTTGAAGCCTCATCAGGCCTGATCCAACGGCGGATGGACCTTCCAGACGCGACCGTTCTTGTCCTGCAAGGCTTTGTCTTCATCGCAATTCTGCTGTCCGACACGCTCTATGGCCGGTTCCGCATCTTTGCCCCGGAACGTTGGAGGACTGCTTGATGGAAAGCGAACTGGGCCTCTGGGCCATTCCCATTGCCATTCTGGGCGGCGCGATCCGTGTCTCCACACCCTTCCTTTTCGTCTCGCTAGGCGAAGTCCTGACCGAACGCTCAGGCCGCATAAACCTTGGCTTGGAAGGCACGCTCGTCTTCGGGGCGATGTCGGGTTACGCTGTTGCCTATTTGACCGGATCCCCATGGGCCGGCGTTCTGGCTGCGGCGGTCGCAGGCTCGCTCTTCGGTCTTCTCCACGGCATCCTTTGTTCGATCCCTCGCGTCAACGACATCGCCATCGGCATCGCGATGATGCTGTTGGGAACGGGATTGGCATTCTTTTTCGGCAAACCCTTCATTCAGCCTGTGGCCCCGGACCTACCTTCGATCTCATTCGGCTGGTGGTCGGACGTCCCACAGCTTGAAGCCGCGTTGCGCGTGAACGTTTTGTTCCTGATCGGGGTCGCGGCGGCTGTTTTCCTTTGGTGGATGTTTCGCGCAACCAAGGTTGGCCTCATCATTCGGGTCGTCGGTGACAGCACGGATGCCGCCCGCGCTATGGGCTTGCGCCCGGCCTTGATCCGCACGCTGGCCACGGCCGCCGGCGGAGCCTTTGCCGGTGTGGGCGGCGCGTATCTGTCGCTGTTTTATCCAGGCAGCTGGAACGAAGGCATTTCCTCGGGCCAGGGCTTGATGGCCGTCGCCCTTGTCATCTTTGCGCGCTGGAACCCAATTGCCTGCTTTGGCGCGGCGCTTTTGTTCGGCGGCGCCGGCGCGCTCGGTCCGGCGCTGCAATCGGTGGGTGTTTCCGAAGGCTACTACCTCTTCTTTGCGGCCCCATACGTCCTGACATTGGGCGTGCTTATCGCGATCTCGTCCAAAACGCAGGCCATGGCGGGTGCGCCGGGCGAACTATCGATCACCAAATAGGAGCAATTTCATGAATGGATTGGGCGGTCTGAACAAGTCTCCGGAGGGCGTTGTCATTGGCATGGTGCAGCTTCAACTGCCCGTGGTCGAAACACCCGACGACCTGGCAGCGCAAACGCAGGTGATCGTGGACATGGTCGGCAAGGCGCGCCGCAACATGGGCACGATGGATCTGGTCGTGTTCCCTGAATACGCGCTCCACGGGCTGTCCATGAACATCAATTCCGATATCATGTGTTCGCTGGATGGGCCGGAAGTTGCAGCCTTTAAAGCAGCCTGCATCGAGCATGACATCTGGGGCTGTTTTTCGATCATGGAAAAGAACCCCGGGGGGATGCCGTATAATTCCGGGCTGATCATCGACAATAAAGGGGACCTGAAGCTCTATTATCGCAAGTTGCACCCATGGGTGCCTGTCGAACCGTGGGAGCCCGGTGATCTTGGCATCCCCGTGATCGAGGGTCCGAAAGGGCTCAAACTGTCCCTGATCATCTGCCATGACGGGATGTTCCCTGAAATGGCGCGCGAGGCGGCTTATCGCGGCGCTGAGGTCATGCTGCGCACCGCAGGCTACACCGCGCCGGTCCGCGACAGCTGGCGCTTTACCAATCAGTCCAATGCATTCTGCAACCTTATGGTCACCGCCAGCGTGTGCATGTGCGGCAGCGACGGGTCGTTTGATTCCATGGGCGAAGGCATGATCTGCAATTTTGACGGCTCAATCATCGCTCATGGCACCTCGGGGCGCGCCAATGAGATCATCACCGCAGAAGTGCGCCCCGATCTGGTCCGCGAGGCCCGCGCAAACTGGGGGGTCGAAAACAACATCTATCAGTTTGGGCATCGCGGCTATGTCGCTGTCAAAGGCGGGGCCATGGATTGCCCCTATACCTATATGACCGATCTTGCGGCAGGGCAGTACAGCCTGCCTTGGGAGGCGGAGGTCAAGGTCACCGACGGAACGGGCTTTGGCTTTGACACCCCAACCCGCCTTTTCGGCGAAACCCACAAAGAGGCCGCAGAATGAAGGATCACGCCAGCACCACAATCGCCTCTGACCCTTATGCCTGGCCCTACAACGGCAATCTTCGGCCCGCAAACACCGCGCTGATCATAATCGATATGCAAACCGATTTCTGCGGCAAAGGCGGCTATGTGGACGCGATGGGCTATGACCTGTCGCTGACCCGAGCCCCGATCGAACCGATCAAGTCGGTCTTGGCGGCTATGCGAGCCAAGGGGTACCACATCATCCACACCCGCGAAGGGCACCGGCCCGATCTGTCGGATCTGCCAGCCAACAAGCGCTGGCGCTCGCAACAGATCGGCGCTGGCATCGGCGACGCGGGGCCGTGCGGCAAAATTCTTGTGCGCGGAGAACCCGGCTGGGACATCATCGACGAGCTTTACCCAGCCCCCGGCGAAGTGATCATCGACAAGCCCGGTAAGGGCTCGTTCTGCGCAACTGATCTGGAACTGATCCTGCGCACCCGCGGCATTGAAAACATTGTGCTGACCGGCATCACCACGGATGTCTGTGTGTCAACTACCATGCGCGAGGCCAATGACCGCGGCTTTGAATGCCTGATCTTGGAAGACTGCTGCGGGGCCACAGACCCCGGCAACCATGCCGCCGCGATCCATATGGTCAAAATGCAGGGTGGCGTGTTTGGGGCCGTGTCTGATAGCGAAACCCTGGTCGCGGGGCTGGTATGACAAGCCCAGTCCCAAAAGGTGCGATTAGCGTTGAGACCCTTGGCATGACGATGCGCTTTGGGGCGTTTACCGCTCTAGATGACGTGTCCATGCAGATCGAGCCGGGCAGTTTCCACGCTCTTCTGGGTGAGAACGGCGCGGGAAAATCCACACTCGTCAAATGCATGATGGGGTTTTATCACGCGACCTCTGGCGAAATGCTGGTCGACGGGCATGAGGCACGGATCGTCGATCCACGTTCGGCCCACGCGCTGGGCCTTGGCATGGTGTACCAGCATTTCACGCTGGTGCCTTCGCTGAGCGCTGCGGAAAACCTTGTCATCAGCCGCGAAGATGCCCCGGGGATGATCAACTGGCGCGCAGAAAGCGCGGCATTGGAAACGTTCATGGCCCGCATGCCATTTTCGGTGCCTTTGGACCGACCCGTTCAAACGCTGGCCGCCGGGGAAAAGCAGAAACTTGAGATCCTCAAACAGCTTTACCTCGGACGCCGCTTCCTGATCCTCGACGAACCGACATCGGTCCTGACCCCAAACGAGGCGGACGAGGTTTTGGGTCACGTCCGCGCACTCTGCGAGGCAGGGGAAATCACCGTTTTGATGATCACCCACAAATTCCGAGAAGTGGATGCATATGCGGACGACGTTTCCGTCTTGCGGCGAGGCAAACTTGTCGGCCAAGGCAAGGTTGCAGATCTGAACCGCGAAGACATGGCGCGTATGATGATGGGCGACGCAGAACTGGCCACTTCCGCGCCGCGCGCCGGGGTGGCGGGCGACGCCGTGCTGAGTGCCAAGGACGTGCGTGCCAAGGATTGGTCAGGTCTGAAAGAAATCCGTCTCGATGATCTTGAGGTCCGCAGCGGCGAAATCGTCGGATTGGCCGGGATCTCGGGCAATGGCCAGGTCGAGCTGATGGAAATCCTGACAGGTCAGCGCCCTGTCGAGACAGGTGAAATCACGGTCAAAGGTGCGGCCTATGGCGCGACGCGCACCGAAGCGCGCATCAAATGCGTGCGCTATCTGCCCGAAGAACCGCTGCACAATGCCTGCGCCCCGCGGATGACGGTCACGGAAAACATCGGATTCAGAACCTTCGATCTGAACGGCTCGGGCATCCGGTTCTGGCTCAACTCAAGCGAGATGCGACGCCGCGCAAGCGAGCTTGTGGATGCGTTCCGTGTTAAAACCGCATCGCTCGACAGCCCGATTTCTGCGCTGTCTGGTGGGAATGTCCAACGCGCCGTGCTTGCCCGCGAACTGACAGGTGACGTAGATTTACTCGTCGTCGCGAACCCTTGCTTCGGGCTCGACTTCACAGCCGTCGCCGAAATCCGCGCACGCATCATGGCCGCGCGCAATGGCGGGGCGGCGGTCCTCTTGATCAGCGAGGATCTCGACGAGATCATGGAACTCGCCGACCGGGTGTTGGTGATGTCCGAAGGGGCGATTGCCTATGACCGACCCGTGGCCGAGGCCGATCTGGCCGAAATTGGACACCGCATGGGGGGGCACCACTGATGGTCGAGGTTGCTGCAGAGCCGTTCCCGATGACCTTTGATACGGCGACCACCGCCTTGATCGTCATCGATATGCAGCGCGACTTCATCGAAGAGGGCGGCTTTGGCGCCACCCTAGGCAACGACGTCGCCCCGCTTCAGGCCATTGTGCCGACAACCGCGCACCTGATCGAAGTGGCGCGTTCTGCCAACCTGCCCGTGATCCACACCCGCGAATGCCATGCACCAGACCTGTCCGATTGCCCACCCGCCAAGCGCGACCGCGGATCACCCAGCCTGCGGATCGGCGACCCAGGCCCGATGGGCCGCGTCCTGATCGCGGGCGAGCCCGGCGCGGACATCGTCCCCGAACTTGCGCCGATCGCTGGTGAACTGGTGCTCGACAAGCCGGGCAAAGGCGCGTTCTACGCCACGCCCCTCGGCGATCATCTGGCCCAGCTTGGCACCAAAACACTGATATTTTCTGGTGTGACGACCGAGGTGTGCGTCCAGACCACCATACGAGAGGCCAACGATCGCGGTTTTGAATGCCTCTTGGCCGAGGACGCGACCGAAAGTTACTTCCCCGCCTTCAAAGCCGCCACAATGGACATGATCCGTGCCCAAGGCGCGATCGTTGGATGGACGGCGACAACGGCTCAAATCGAGGCCGCGCTCCATGGATAAGGCGCCCGCTCTTTCGTCGCATCTCCCTGATATGCTGGGCGAAGGCTGGAAATCGGCTACTTTCGGGCTCTTCCGTGACGGTGTCGAAATTTGCCACCTGCGCCGGGAAGACCCGGCTATTGCCCTTTTGAAGTACGCTCCCGGCGCGCGCGTTCCGTATCATCTGCACACAGGCCTTGAAACCATCCTCGTTCTGGACGGCAGCCAAAGTGATGAACGTGGCACCTACAAAACCGGCGACCTTGTCCTGAACCCCGAAGGCACCTCGCATTCGGTGTGGTCCGAGCACGGCTGCGTGATCCTGATCACGTGGGAGCGCCCGGTCAAGGTACTGGATGAGGATAACCCGTGAGCGCCTTGAAAGACCTGAGTTTTGACAAAACATCGCTGCACACGGCTTACGGCGGTTCGACGTTGCCCGACGAAGTTCTTCTGGAGGCTTTGCGACGCTTGGCGGACGCCGCCGATCCGGGCATTTTCCTGCATCTGCGCACCCAGTCCGATCTTGTCGCCGAGGCCAACGCTCTGCCGCCTTTTGATCCCGAAAAGTACCCGTTGTGGGGTTTGCCGTTTGCAATCAAGGACAATATCGATCTTGCCGGGGCGCCCACCACCGCCGCTTGCCCGGCGTATGCCTATGAGCCCAAAGAGGATGCGTTCGTGGTGGCGACCCTGCGCGAGGCCGGTGCGATCCCCTTGGGCAAGACCAACCTTGATCAGTTTGCAACGGGACTGGTTGGCGTGCGCACGCCCTATCCGATCCCCCGCAACGCTATTGATCCCGACATCGTGCCGGGTGGGTCCTCATCGGGATCCGGAGTGGCGGTTGCACGTGGGATCGTGACCTTCGCTCTTGGCACCGATACCGCCGGGTCGGGTCGGGTTCCGGCGGCGCTGAATAACATCGTCGGGTTGAAACCAACTCTTGGTGCGTTGTCGGCCCGGGGCGTCGTGCCCGCTTGCCGCACGCTGGACACGATATCCATCTTCGCGCTCACAGTGGCCGATGCTTGGGCAACATTCGAAGTTGCGGCACAATACGATCCAAAAGACGCCTATGCACGCAGCATCGCGGTTGCCCCGCTTGGTCCACCACCATCATCGCTGGCCATCGGGATCCCCGACGCGGGCAGTATCGAGTTTTGCGGCGACGCCGTGCAGGCAGCCGCCTTCGCACAAACCGTCGCGGGCTTGAAGGCGCAAGGCACCAAGGTCGTCGAGTTGGACTTCACCCCGTTTTATGATGTTGCTGCAATGCTTTACGAGGGGGCATGGGTGGCCGAACGGATGACCGTCATCGAAGACTTAATGCGAACCGCACCCGACGCGATCCACCCTGTGACCCAAGCGATTGTTGGAGCGGCGGAAAAATACTCTGCCGCCGATGCCTTCCGCGGCCTGTACAAGCTGGCTGACCTAAAACGCGTCGCGGACACTGCAATGGAGGGGCTTGATCTTTTGTGTGTTCCAACGATCCCGACGTTCTATTCAGTCGCGGATCTTGAGGCGGACCCGGTTACGCCCAATTCGCGCCTCGGGACCTATACCAACTTCGTTAACCTTATGGATTTTTGCGGCATCGCCGTGCCGACCGGCCCACGATCAGACGAGCGCCCCGGCAGCGTGACCCTTTTGGCCCGCGCGGGTCAGGACGGATTGGCTGCAGCCCTCGCCATGCGACTTCACCAGGAGGCAGCGCCAAAACTGGGAGCAACACAAGCGTCCTTGCCTGCCCCGATCAGTGCGCCAGCCCACGCCTGCGCGGGAGAAATTGCCATCGCTGTCGTGGGCGCCCACATGTCCGGCCTGCCGCTCAACCCCCAACTGACAGACCGCGGCGCGCGTTTTTTGGAAGCCACTTCAACAGCACCAGAATACCGCTTCTTCGCCTTGCCCGGCGGCCCGCCCCACCGGCCGGGGCTTTTGCTGTCGCCAGACGGTCAATCGATCGACCTTGAGATTTGGGCGATGCCATCAGAGCACTTCGGAAGCTTTATGGTAGGGATTCCAGATCCATTGTGCATTGGAACTGTGAAACTGGCAGATGGGCGGACGGTAAAAGGATTCCTTGTCGAGCATTTGGCGACGCTGCAAGCGGAGGATATCACTGCGTCAAAAGGATGGCGTGGGTACTTGGATATCCTCCAAAAAGAAGGATATGCGAACTGATGCCCGTTGCGTGGGTTGCTAGGAATTGAGGGGTGTTCGATCCGGCCACATAATAGGCGAAGCAGAAGCGGTCGGAGCATATCGCTCACCACTAAGATCGAAACCCACACAGTTCTATGCAATCCCGTGAGTGTCAGTCTGTCTCGTTTAGCTGGCGTTCACCAATAGAGAAGCGAGGACCCGGGTCCGGTCGTGGCTGCCTTTCGCGCTCTTTGCAGCATCGGTCACTTTGGGTTTCGATGCCGAACTGCGGCGGTGCAGAAGATTTGCTGATTTCAGTGTCAGTTGAATGTCGGCTCTAATTGAAGCCACTTGGCCAGTTTGCGATTGCAGCGAAGGTCTGCATCCCGCCCTTGCTGTTTTTCACTACCGTCGCAAAGCGTGTAAAGCAGCCGTTCGTTTTGAGAAGGGCAACGGCAGCAAAGGCCGCAGAGGAGCCATTGAGTCGCCTACAAGCCCTCGCATGGGCAGCGAACGACCGGTAGGAGCCCATCTTGCAGCCATTCTGCATTGTAGCGAATGTCAGCTTCGGCTTACGCGGATTGCCAGAAATGCTGGGGCTACACGCAAAGACGTTTATTCGCACTTGAAAAAGTATTTGCAGATGTCCAAGCTGATTGAAATCAAAAGGAGAATTCATGCTACGCCATATCGTACTTGTTTCATTCAAGTCTGAAGCTTCGGAGGCGCAGCTAACGGCTTGGCGCGCCGCCGTGACGAACTTGTGCGAGACAAGCGAAGAGGTGCTTTCCTTCACCCTCGGTACGAACGTCGGCAGCGGCCCGAACCACCACGACGCCGCCCTTGTCGCGGACTTTGAGGACATGGACGCGTTTCGCAGATATGTATCGAGCGACATCCATAAGGTTTACGTCGAAGACCATGCGAAGCATGTGACGGCCAAACTCGCAGCGATTCAGCATGAAATGTAGGCACGCACGGTAGATGGCAGAGCCGAACTGGAGCGATTTTCGGATCATTCTCGCACTCTCAAAAAGTGGGTCAGTCACTGGTGCTGCGAAACTGCTCGGGATTGACGCATCGACCGTTAGTCGCCGCCTTGCCACAGCCGAAGAGGTCTTTGGCGCACCCCTGATTGTCCGGGGCGGCGGCAAGTTCCAGTTCACTGCCGAAGGACGCGCTGTCCTTGATGCGGCGGAAGATATGGATGCCAAAATCAGTGCAACGACAAGCTCCGTGCGGTCTATGCGCGACAACCCTGCAGGTACGGTGCGGATCGCTTGCGTCCAGACGGCCGTGCATCTTCTGCGTCCGCTCGCACGGCAGGTGATGAATGCCTTCCCGGGCCTGCACATCGAATTGATGAGCTCTTTCGCCAGTGTTGATCTTGCTAAAGGTGATGCAGATATCTCCGTAAGAACGATTGCACCGACAGACCCAGGGATCGTCGTCGCCTATTCGTTCACTTGGGGCAGCTGCCTTTATGCATCGAATGACTATCTGGTCCGTACCGGCCGACCAGCGACCTTGGAAGACCTCAGCACGCATCAACTCGTTCAGTACGGGACGCCGCTCCTGCCGATGCGGGCTTTTGGTTGGATCGAACAATTCGCTGACCCGGACCAGCCTGCCACGCGTGTCGAGAACTCGGACTCAGCGCGGATCATTATCGAACAAGGCGATGGGATCGGGGCACTATTCTGTTTTGTTGGCGACGCCTGCGAGGGTCTAGAGCGCGTTTTTCCCGAACCTTTCGACCAGATGGAAAGTTGGGTGCTTTACCACGAAACCGCCCGTGGCTCAGCCAAGGTGCGGACGGTTCTTGACGCGCTGGTCCCTTATCTGCGCGAGCGGACTGCACTTCTTTCCGGGGCCTGACGTGACGTGTATCACCTCAGTCACTTGATGCTATGTTTGCAGAAGTCGCAGCAGGATCGTCTGAGGTGTTCCAATAGCGCGGATCGTTTTCGTGGATCGAGATGACAGGCTCGGAAGTCACGCCGGCAGATGCCATCGCGGCGCGGACTGACGAACTGTTGACGAAAGCCAATGCGGCCTCTTCGTTCGTCCACTCGAAGATCCCGATCACCGAATTCGGAAAGATCGACATCGTCAGGATCTCAAATTGCAGCTCGCCTGCGTCTTGCCGAACAGATAGTCCGCCATCGAACACCTCACGCCATGCAGGGATGTCATCGACGTCATGCTGGACCATCATCCAGACAGGCTGGGACGTCGGTTCCGCTGCAACAGGTTGAAGACTGGCGAGCGTTAAGATCGCCGCAAGGTGAAATCGTTTCATTTTTAGCTCCATTTAAAAGGGGTGATTAAAGGTTTGCCGTTGTCAGGGGCTCGGTGGGGGCGCCGTCAGTCGGCGGGTTCTTCCTCAAAGTTGTCCCAGAATTCGTCGCGGCCGTTGCTGCGCGGGAACGGGGTCGCCGGGACCGGAACGTTCAGAAAATCGCACAAAGGGCCCCAGCCCTCGGATGGCGTGAACACCAGAAGTCGGTCGGCGGGCACAAGTTCGCGCACTAGGCGGTTGTTCCGCCGGTAAGCCGTCAGCGCCATCTCCTTGTCGGGCATGCCCCCGAACGTGTCGTCGATGTAGAAGGGCGTGAGCTTTGCAAAGATGTCCTGGATGTGCGGTGGCATGTTCTGGGTCAGCCGCTGATGATTGGCCCAAACCTTCAGAACGGTCTTGCTAAAGCTGGCCCACCATTCTTCTTCAGGGCGTTCGGTATGCAGCACCTTGGCATCTGGAAAAGCGGTGATGGTCTGTTGCCAGACGCGGCCACCGGGGAAATCAACCTGCGACCTATAGCCTTCAAAGACGGTTCCCCACTCGATGGGTTCGCAGCGCGCAACCTCGACCCATTTTTCCACTTGGGCGGGATTTGCGAACAATTCCATCATGTGATGACACGGACCAAAGCCGAGGGCCTCAAGAGCAGTCTTGGTGGACAAGGTGCCGGTGCGGCTCATTCCGGTTCCGATGATCTTCAGGGACATTGAGGTTTCCTTTCCTTTTTTGGCGTTCCGGTGGCTGTCAAGAGGCCGTAGGGGATCTGCCGGTGACGGACACAACGCCCGTTACCGTCAGTTGCTGTTGGCTTTCCATTTCAGCGATGATGCGAATTTACCGAATCCTGAGCGTCAAAGCGCCAGAGAAGATCGCAAAGACCGTTTGCAAAAATGCCTGTCCAGAGCGCTACTCAACAAGTGCTAGGCAAAGCGGACTTTTGATGCGCTTGGGTCAAGGACAGCTTTGTCCGCATGGCGGACCTTAGCGGCCCGCAGGCGACGAAAAAGTCTGACTGAAACCGTCAGATGACCGGTATGAGCCCAAACTGACGGATGCTGCGGGATGTGCGAACGTCGCTTGCGTCGCCTCAGTCCTAAACCTATTCGAAAGCCGCCTCCGATCATCTGGGTGGTCGCAACGCAGCGCTACATATGAACGCGGAGCGTCCCACCGTGAGGACAGGTCAAGTATATGCAAAAAATTGGCCTTGATATTGGATAGCGGCGACCCTTCTGATACGCGATAAAACTAAATCGGGAGTTCATATGAAGCTTTTTTTTAGCGTAATTTTTTTGGCCTTTCTCTCTGCTGGATCGAGCTACGCTCAGGAGACTGAGACATATATTAATTCTAAGGATCAACCAGCTGGGGACGCTATTCGTCATGTCTGCGGCTTCGAGTGGATGAGTTTCGATGAGTTCAAAGCACTAAATCCTCGTTACAGTGCAGCCACAGAAACAACAATTATTCCTAAGGGAACACACATTAGGCGACCTGTTGATGAGAGCCGTAAATGGAAATTGGTGGCAGCAGATGATATTGTTATTAGGGAATTGCTCAACTTAGATGGTCCTGGATACGCCATTATGACCTACGATGAGTTTATAGATCAAAATCCAGAATTCATTAGCCGATCCCCAGATGGTTACATAAACAAATGCGAAGAGTTCAGCTTTGATTTCTGACTAGCGCTCCTGCCATTCCGTTGGCTGTCGAAACTGGAAGTTAGGGCTGCACCTAAACTGTTCTGATAAATGAAAACGCAAGGCCAGATAGCGGACCTTTGCGCAGCCGCAGCGAAATGGTGCTTCGTCCGCTGAGCTGCAATCCGACGCGCCGAACTGCAAAAATGCCTGACCGAAAGTGTCGGATGACCGCTATGAGCCCCATACCTACCAAACCGCGTTTCTTCTCGCAGATGCAGAAAGGCGTGCTACCGTTCAACAGATTAACAAGGAGACAAAGCTTTGCAGTTCGAATTGGTTATAGCGTTCACGCTCATTTTTTTGGTGGACTCGATCTAGCCTGGTCCTGCGTCGGCGGCGGTTGTAGCTAAGGGAGCTACAACCGGACTGAGACGGACTTTGCCCTTCATCGGCGGGCTTGTTCTTGGCGATCTGATATTGTTTGCCCTTGCCGTCGCGGGCCTTGCTGCACTGGCCGCAGCGATGGGACCCTTCTTCGCTGTCATCAAATGGGTCGGTATCGCCTATCTACTCTATCTTGCTTACAAAATGTGGACAGCGAAGCCCGTGAAAATGTCCACTGTTGCACCACAGGGCGAGGGTATGAAACTATTTGGTCTCGGGACTTTGCTGCCGCTCGGGAACCCAAAGGCTATTGGGTTTTACATCGCCTTGCTTCCTGCGGTGATAGACGTATCGGCCATCACTCTGGTCGCTGCGTTTCAACTTAGCCTGATCATCATCGGAGTATGGGCGCTCGTGCTGATTGCCTATGCAGCAGCCGCTGACCGTGCCAGCCGCATGATCTCAACGCCAC
>JBCBCY010000016.1:0-81723 GCA_038530285.1 Pseudomonadota bacterium | reverse complement strand
GACCGCCCCGCCTTGTCAATTGCCTCGGCCGCCTGGCTCACGCGCCAGGTCAAACCCTCATCAGCCAGATCGTCAAACTCGCGCACGGCATCTTCGATTTCCGCCCGCGCCCCGCGCCAGGCCGACAGCTTTGCGAATTCTTCCGTCAGACACTGGCGGGCAGCTTCATCATCGAGGGTGCGCACGGCAGGCTGTATCGCCACATGGCGCGGGGCGAGGAGTTTTTCAAGGGCCGCCGCCCCCGCAATCGCCTCGATCTCGGCGCGCGCCGCCCCGCCGGTCTGCAAAAGCGCCCCCTGCACGGCCTTGGCCTCAGCGGTGCCGGGCACCATCCGCTCCAACTCGGCCTCAAAGGGTTCGACAAGCTCGGGGTGGCGCACCAGCACCATCAAGATCACCGCTTCGCGCAACAGATCCTCAGCCGCAGGGGTTTTCACCAGCATCGATTGGCGCACCGAAGCCGTCGGCCCCGCAGGCGCCCGCTTGCCCCCCCAAACGCGCGGACGATCCGCCGCACCCGTTTGCGGCTGGAACAGCGCCTGGCGCAGCCGCTTGATCTCGTCCCCGTAGTGGCTTCGCAGTCCCGGGTCGGCGATTTTCTTCAACGCGCCGCGCAGCGATTGGTCCAAGGCCGCGCGCCGTTCAGGGGAATCGAGCACTTTTCCGTCCGTCTCGCGTTGCCACAACAGCGACACCAGCGGCCGCGCCTCGTCCAAAAGTGCCTTCATCGCCCCCGCCCCCTTGGCGCGCAGCAGATCATCGGGGTCCACACCCTGGGGCATCAGCGCAAACCGCAGGCTGCGCTCGGGGCTGATCAACGGCAACACCATGTCGATCAACCGCATGGCCGCGCGCAGGCCCGCGGTGTCACCGTCCAAAGCGATGATCGGCTCGGGCGCGATCCGCCACATCATTTGCAACTGGTCTTCGGTCACCGCCGTGCCCAGGGGGGCCACGGCCCCTTTGAACCCGGCCTCGGCCAGGGCGATCACATCCATATAGCCCTCGGCCACGATCAGCGGCTGGTCCCGGCCCACCGCCTCACGCGCGGGCGCGTGGTTGTAAAGCGTGCGGCCTTTGTCGAACAATTCGGTCTCGGGCGAATTCAGGTACTTCGCGTTATCGTCGGGGTCCATCGCGCGCCCGCCAAAGGCAATCGCACGGCCCCGCGCGTCGCGGATCGGGAACATGATCCGGTGGCGGAACGTGTCATAGGGCGGCTTGCCCTCCCGGGTGGACGGTTTGGCGAGCCCCGCGGCCAGAATCAAGTCTTCGGCCACGCCTTTGCCGCGCAGATGATCCCACAGGCCCTGCCAGCCCGGCGGCGCAAAGCCGATCTCCCAGCGATCCAACGCGGCCTCAGACAACCCGCGCCCGGCCAGATAATCGCGCGCGGGGGCCGCCGCCCCGGTCTTCAACTGCAACCGGTAATGCTGGACGGCCTGTTCCATCACTTCGACAAGCTGAGTGCGCCGGTCCGCTTTTTCCTGCGCCTTGGGGTCGCGCGCGGGCATCTGCATCCCCGCCTCGCCCGCCAGGATCTCAACCGCCTCCATGAAGGATACGTTCTCGGTCTCTTTGATGAAGCCCAGCGCATCGCCCTTCGCGTGACAGCCAAAGCAATAATAATAGCCCTTGCGATCATCCACATGGAACGACGCGGTCTTTTCGTGGTGAAACGGGCACGGCGCCCAAAGATCGCCCTTGGCCTGGTTCGACTTGCGCTGATCCCAGATCACCTTGCGGCCCACAACCTGGCTGATCGACACCCGCGCGCGCAGCTCATCTAAGAATCCAGGAGGTAACGCCATCCGTCCAATATCAGCCGCCCAGACGCCCGCCGCAAGAGACCCGCGGCGCTTGTCCACAGAAT
Organism: Pseudomonadota bacterium; assembly: GCA_038530285.1. Classification (GTDB taxonomy): domain Bacteria; phylum Pseudomonadota; class Alphaproteobacteria; order Rhodobacterales; family Rhodobacteraceae; genus JASJAR01. Next base: position 79,850 of record JBCBCY010000016.1, on the reverse strand, counting down.
TCGACGCAACACGCCGCCCGGGCCCCTTCATCCTGGCAAAAATACTCCGGGGGGGCGTCAGCCGGGGGGCGTTCAGGGTTGCGCCATTGGTCCGAGTGACCAATGGCGGGGCCCCCCTGCCCTCACGCCAAAGCGGCCCGGCCCGCCACAAAGCCCGCCGCGCGGGTGACGTCATGCACCAATGTGCCCGCCATCGACCGCATCACCATCAGTTCAAACGCCTCCCTACCCACCGGCGTGATCTGCCCGGTCATATGCCCGATCAGGCTGCGCGCGGTCTGGCCTTCCCCGAAAACAGCAGCGCGCACATCCAAAGGTGTCAGCCGCGCCAGGACATCGCGCGCGCCCGCGCCGTCGATCTGCAGGGCCGCAAAACCATCGGATTGATCAACAACCGCCGCCCCGGGCAGGGCCGGGCAATCGCCCAGCACCAGGGCCTGGCCGGGTCCGCACCATAACGCCCGCGCGGCACGCGCGCTCAACGCCTCATTGGGGGCGGGCAATCCGACCCCAAGCGCAGACGTCAGCGCCGCCGACACCGCCGCCGCCTGACCCTTCAGGGGCTGAACAACGGTGACCGGGCCCAGATCAACCGCGGCAACCGTGACCCCACCGATATCCACCGGCAAGCCAGCCTCAAAAGGCGATGTCGCGACCAGATTAACCACGCATCCGCCCTCCGTCTTTGTCAAAAAACACCGGATCAACGACCCGGGCCACCCGCGTCACGCCCCGCAACCCGTCCACGACCGCGATCTCTTCGCCGTGGCGCGCCCGGCCACCGGCCAGAAACCCCAGCGCCAGATCCGCACACAACGTCGGCGAATAACAGTTCGACGTGACATAGCCTTGATCATGGGCCGCGACGGGCTCTGCGCCAGGGGCAAACAGATGCGCCCCCGCCGGCAATTCCCCGTCTTCCGAAACCAGACCCACAAGCTCCTCGCGGTCCTCAACCAACCCCGGGCGCCCTGCCGCCGCCCGCCCGATGAAATCCTTCTTCGACGACATCATCGCCCCCAGCCCCACGTCGCCTGCCGTCACCCGGCCATGGATTTCGGCATGGGTCAAAAACCCTTTCTCAATCCGCAGGACATTCAGCGCCTCCATCCCGTAAGCGCCCCCGCCCAGGGTCTCGGCCTGGGCCACCAGCAGCCGCCACAGGTTTGCGCCATAGCGTGCAGGCACCGCCAGTTCGAACCCGGTCTCACCCGAAAACGAAATCCGAAACACCCGGGCTGCGACCCCGCCAATGCGCGCCGCACCCGCCCCCATGAACGCCAGATCGGGCATGTCATCGACCACGCTTGCGACCACCTTAGCCGCCCTGGGCCCCGCGACGGCAAACTGCGCCCAATGTTCCGTGGCTGACGTAATCGCCACATCCAGACCGGGTCGCAACGCCTGGCGGACAAACTCCAGATGCGCCATCACCTGACCCGCCGCAGCCGTGGTCGTGGTGATCAGGTAGCGGTCCTCGGCCAGACGCGCGGCCGTGCCGTCATCCATCACATGGCCGTCCTCGCGCAGCATCAGCCCATAGCGGACCCGGCCGACGCGTAGCTTCGACATCGTATTGATATAGACGAAATCCAGAAAGGCCCCCGCGTCCGGCCCCACGACCTCGACCTTGCCCAGGGTCGACACATCCGCCACGCCCACCGTCTCGCGCACCATCGTGACCTCGCGGTCGCAGGTCTGCCGCCACGTGGTCTCGCCCGGGCGCGGGAAATACGACGCGCGGTACCACAGCCCCGCCTCGATCATCGGCGCAGCGGCGGCCCGGGCCGCCCCATCCGATGTGGTCCGCCGCTGGGGCGCAAACCCCACGCCCGAGGCGCCCGCCCCCATCGCCGCCACCGGCACCGGCGTATAGGGCGGCCGGAACGTGGTGGTCCCGGTTTCGGGGATCGTCCGCCCGGTCGCCTCGGCCAGCACCGCCAAAGCCGTCACGTTCGACCCCTTGCCCTGATCGGTTGCCATCCCTTGCGTTGTATATCGCTTCATATGCTCGACCGAACGGAAGTTCTCAGCCGCCGCCGCCTTGACATCCTTGGTCGTGACGTCGTTTTGCAGATCAAGCCAGGCGCGGCCTTTCGCCTTCACCTGCCAGAACGGGGTGATCGCGTAAGGGCCGTCTTCCGCCTTGGGCACCTCAACCGACACCGCCTTTATCCCCAGCGCGTCCAGCGCCGCACCGGCTGCGCGCGCGCCATCCGCCAGACAGGCGGCGGTCGAAAACCGACCCGCCGCAGCCCCCGCCGGGATCAACCCCGGCACCGCATTGTCGGCCGGCACAAAGCCCGCGATATCCTCGCGCCAGTGGGGCCGCGCGCCAAGGTGACAGGTCAGATGCACCGCCGGGTCCCAGCCGCCCGAAACCGCCAGACAATCGACGCGCAAACGCTCCGGCGCTCCGGCACCGCGCAACGCGATCTCACTGAGACCCCTGCGCCCCTTGGTGCCGGTCACTTCAGCGCCTGCGATGGTCTCAATCCCGTCTGGCCCCGCCACGCCGCCCCGCGTGTCGATCAGACCAACCACGTTGACGCCAGCGGCCACCAGCCCTTCGGCGATCCGGTGCGCGCCGTCATTGTTGCCAAAGACGGCCACCCGGGCACCCGCCGCCACGCCGTAGCGGTTGGCATAGGCCGCAACCGCGCCTGCCTGCATCACCCCGGGCCGGTCGTTGCCGGGAAAGGCGATGGTGCGCTCCAGCGCGCCTGTGGCCAGCACGGCGGCGCGCGCCGCGATCCGCCAAAACGTCGTGGCCGGGGCCGCACCGGGGTCGGCCAGATGATGCGACACCCGCTCAAACGCGCCGTAGGTGCCCTGATCATAGGCGCCCGTGACGGTGGTGCGCGCCATCACGCGCACGTTCGCCATCGCGGCAAGCTCTGCGCGCACAGCCTCCACCCAGGCGGGCCCGGGCCGCCCGCCCACCTCTTCGGCCGAGGCCAACAACCGCCCGCCCAGCCGCGCATCTTCATCGGCCAAAATCACATCCGCACCCGACCGCGCCGCCGTCAGGGCCGCCATCAGCCCCGCAGGCCCCGCCCCGATCACCAGCACGTCGCAATGCGCAAAGGCCTTTTCGCTGCGATCTTCGGCCGACCGGCCCGACAGCGCGCCCAGCCCCGCCGCACGCCGGATCATCGGCTCATAGATCCGTTCCCAGGCGCCGCGCGGCCACATGAAGGTCTTGTAATAAAAGCCCGCGCCCAGAAATGGCGCCATCAGATCATTGACCGCCATCACGTCATAGCGCAGCGACGGCCAGGCGTTCTGACTGCGCACGTCGAGCCCTTCGAAAATCTCTTCCGTAGTCGCACGCATGTTGGGCCGCTGGCTGGCCCCCCGTCCCACCGTGATCAGCGCATTGGGTTCGCCCGACCCCGCCGTGACCACCCCGCGCGGGCGATGATACTTGAACGACCGACCCATGACCCGCTGGCCTTTGGCCAACAGCGCCGAGGCGACAGTATCGCCCGCAAAGCCCGGCACATTCACACCATCAAAGGTGAAGCGCACCGGACGGTCCCGGTCGATCAAACCGCGCTCTTTCAACCTCACGCGGGGTCCTCCGCCACCACCCGGGTCCCGGTCACCTCGTGGGTCACGGTGTTGCGCGCAACCTCAATCCAGGTGCCGCAGGGCGCATGCTGCCACAGGTCGCGGGTCTCGCCTGCCGGATTGTCGCGATTGTGCAAGTAATCATCCCAGTGCGCGCCAAACTCCGGGCCCTCAGGTCGCATAAGGGCAACTGCAGCCCCCTTGTATGTGAACTCGCGCCGGTCACGCTCACCGCAATAGGGGCATCTCAGACGCATCGCGGCCCCCCTTCATCTCCCTGAAAATATCCCGGGGGGAGGCGTAAGCCGGGGGGCAGAGCCCCCAAACCCGCGACGCCGCAGGCGGCGCAATCCCTAATGCAGATTGTGTTGCGCACCGGTCCCCTCCTCATCCATCAGACCCCGGCCCGTCGCGAACCGGTCCAGCCGGTACCCCGCCGCTGTCTTGTGGGGCGTATCCGTCGCCATCAGATGCGCAAGGGCGTAGCCCGACGCGGGCACCGCCTTGAACCCGCCGTAACACCAGCCCGCATTGACGTAGAGCCCTTCGATATGCGTGCGATCAATGATCGGGCTGCCATCGGGCGTCATATCCATGATCCCGCCCCAGGACCGCAGCACGCGGGCCTCGCCGATCATCGGCATCAGGCTCATCGCGGCATCGGTCACATGTTCGGCCATCGGCAGATTGCCCCGCGCAGCATAGGACGCATAGAAATCCAGATCGCCGCCAAAGACCAATCCGCCCTTGTCGGACTGGCTGATATAAAAATGCCCCATCCCGAAGCTGATCACATGGTCGATGCAGGGCTTCAGCCCCTCGGTCACAAAGGCCTGCAGCACATGGCTTTCAATCGGCAGGCGCATCCCCGCCATCGCCGCGACCTGCCCCGACCGACCGGCGGTGACCATGGCGACTTTCTTGGCGCGGATCGCCCCGCGTGACGTCTCGACCCCCGTGACCCGGGCCCCGTCCACCGAAATCCCGGTCACTTCGCAGCCCTGGATCAGGTCCACACCCCGCCGGTCGGCCCCGCGCGCATAGCCCCAGGCGACCGCATCATGGCGCGCGGTCCCGCCGCGCCGGTGCAACAGCCCGCCATAGACCGGGTAGCGGTGATTGTCGAAATCCAGCCAGGGCAGATGGCGCGCCACACCCGCCCGGTCCAGAAGTTCCGCATCATCGCCCTGCGCCAGCATCGCATTGCCGCGCCGCGCAAAGGCATCGCGCTGGCCGTCGGAATGAAACAGATTGATCAGCCCGCGCTGGGACACCATCGCGTTGTAATTCAGGTCCTGCTCCAGCCCTTCCCACAGTTTCAGCGAATGGCTGTAAAACTCCGAATTGCCCGGCAGGAAATAGTTCGCCCGGATGATCGTGGTGTTGCGGCCCACGTTTCCGCCGCCCAGATAGCCCTTTTCCAGAACCGCGATATTGGTCAGCCCGTGGTTTTTCGCCAGGTAGTAAGCGGTCGACAGCCCGTGCCCGCCCCCGCCGATGATGACAATATCGTAATCCGCCTTCGGCTCGGGGTCCCGCCAGACCGGGTCGGGTGGCGCGCCAAACAGCGTGTCCTTGATCAGCCTAAGCCCTGAATACCGCATCGCGTCCCCGTGTCCTGGGGCGCAGCTTCTCAAGATCGACGCGGCGGCGCAACGCGCGGGTGCGACGCCATATGTCGCATTCCGCCCCCGATACTGGGTCCTTCTGCGCAATCGGGCACCACACCCGCTGTGGCGGGCACGCCTGTCTGGCGTAACCACCCCGGGGGCCGTGCCGTGGTCTTGCGCGCCGGTCTTCGCGAAACCCGGCTGCTCGCCTGCCGTCCTGCCCGCCGGAGCGTCTGAGCGTCTGAGCGGGTTATAGCCCCTTGGCGCGGTAAGACGCCACGACGCGCCCGATCGACACAAGATAAGCCGCCGTGCGCAGATCGGTCACGTCATCGCGCGACCGCCACACCTCCGCCATCGCCTGATAGGCCGACCGCATCGTGTCATCGAGGCCAGAGCGCACCAGTTCCAACTCGCCCGCCCCGCGCAGGTACTTGTCCTTGAAATCATCGCCCAGCGTCCAGCCCAGATCGCGGTCCGCCGACAACCGCTCAAGCTCATTGATCAACAGCTGGTGGCGCGCCTCTTCCTGGCGCCGGCCCATCCGTCCAAACCGGATATGCGACAGGTTCTTGACCCATTCGAAATAACTCACCGTGACCCCCCCGGCATTGGCATACATGTCCGGGATGATCACACAGCCCTTCTTGCGCAAGATCTCATCGGCCCCAGCCGTGATCGGCCCGTTTGCCGCTTCAATGATCAAAGGCGCCTGGACCCGGTCCGCATTGCCCAGATGGATCACCCCTTCCAACGCCGCCGGGACCATGATGTCGCAGGCGCGTTCCAGCACCTGCGCGCCGTCTTCCACATAGGCCGCGTTTGGATAGCTCGCCACGCCGCCATGGGTGGCAATCCAGCTTTTCACCGCTTCAACATCAAGGCCCGCATCATCCACCAAGGCCCCGTCGCGTTCGATGATCCCGGTGATCTTGCAGCCGTCCTCTTCGGACAGGAACTTCGCGGCGTGATAGCCGACATTGCCCAACCCCTGAACGATGACCGTCTTGCCATCGAGCGTGCCGCTGAGCCCCGCGGATGCCACATCATCGGGGTGACGGAAGAATTCCTGCAGCGCATATTGCACGCCCCGCCCCGTGGCTTCGACCCGGCCCTGAATGCCCCCCGCATGGGGCGGCTTGCCGGTCACACAGGCATTGGCGTCAATATCGGTGGTGTTCATCCGGTGGTATTGATCGGCCATCCAGGCCATCTCGCGCTCACCGGTGCCCATGTCGGGCGCGGGCACGTTCTGGCTGGGATGGATCAGGTCGCGCTTGGCCAGTTCGTAGGTGAACCGGCGGGTGATTGCCTCCAGCTCTTCTTCGTTCCAGGCGCGCGGATCAATGCAAAGCCCGCCCTTGGACCCCCCGAACGGCGTTTCCACCAGCGCACATTTATAGGTCATCAGCGCCGCAAGCGCTTCCACCTCGTCCTGGTTCACGCTCATCGCATAGCGAATGCCGCCCTTCACAGGCTCCATATGTTCCGAATGGACCGACCGGTACCCGGTGAAGGTCTGGATTTCGCCGCGCAGCCGGACCCCGAAGCGCACCGTATAGGTCGCGTTGCAGACGCGGATCTTCTCTTCCATGCCCGGCGGCAGCTCCATCAGGGCCACCGCGCGATTGAACATCACATCCACGCTTTCGCGAAATGACGGCTCGTTGGCTCTTTCGTCAGTGGACATCAAGGTCCCTCCCGTTTGGTGGATGTTCGCCAGCCGAATCACCCTACCGAATTCTGTTTTCCATGACCCTAACCGTTGGGCATCGGGACCCAAACCGGTGATTTGTGGCACCGTGCGTCGCTTTTATTTCTAAGGTCTTAACGCGATTAGGTCTCAATTCGGCAACAACCACGCAAATGGCACGATGTTGTCGCGGATGGTGCACCAACGCCTGCGAGAAACCCGACCCAGTGCCATTTTTTCGCCACTTCTTGTGTCCAGGTTCCTCCCCGGTGCGGTCCACGTCTGTTCCGCCGCATCGTTGCCGCTGTCTGAGAGGGTTCACGCATGGCCAGAATGTCCGATAGACTTACGTCGCTCAAGAACTCGACCCGTATCTTCCACCGTGAAGAGGATGGGTCCTTCGTGATCTTTGCGCTCTTCATCTTCATCGTGATGATCATGATCGGCGGCCTCGCCATCGACGTGATGCGCTACGAAAACCTGCGCACCACGATGCAGAACAGCGTTGACCGGGCCGTGCTCGCGGCCGCCGACCTCGACCAGACGGTCGATCCCGAAGCGGTTGTGGCCGACTACCTCGACAAGGCGGGCATGAAAGAACTGCCCTACGAAGTGGACGTGTTTGAATCGAAAGTCGGCACGGTGGTCACGGGCCGCAAGGTGACCGTGAACGCCTCCGCCGACCTTGGCACCTACTTCATGAAAATGATGGGCACGCCGACCATTGCGGCCCCCGCCAATTCCACCGCCGAAGAAGCCGTGAACGAGATCGAGATCTCGATGATCCTCGATGTGTCAGGCTCCATGGGCTGGGGCACCAAGCTGCAAAACATGCAAAACGCATCGAAGACCTTCGTCACCGAAGTGCTCGACGGCGTCGAGCCGGGCCAGGTGTCGATCAACGTTGTTCCCTATTCGACCCAGGTGAACGCCGGCGCGACCCTTCTGGGCCAGTTCAGCCACACCAACGACCACAATTATTCCCACTGCGTCGACTTCGAACAAAACGACTTCAACACCACTGTTCTAAGCCCGACCGTGACCCTTCAACAGGCCGGCCACTTCGACCCCTGGTCGGGCTACTGGCGCGGCACGTTTGAAACCATGGCCGCCAATGGCGACACGCCGTCCTGGGTCTGCCGCACCGAAAGCGACTTTGAAATTACCCCCTGGGCGAGCAATGAGACCGCCATTCACAACCAGATCGATGGGTTCACCGCGCGTGGCAACACCTCGATCGACGTGGCCGTGAAATGGGGCTCAGCCCTTCTGGACCCGTCCACGCGTCCGGTCTTCACCAACCTGCGCGCAACCCCGGCGGTGTCGAACGACTTTGTCGGCGACCGTCCGTATGACTACAACAACCCTGCCGCGCTGAAGTTCATGGTGGTGATGACCGACGGCATCAACACCACGCAGTACCAGCTTGACGACGCTTATCGCTCCGGCGGCTCGGGCGTGTTCAAGGACCCCGATACCGGCCGCTATTCGTTCGAAGACGAAGAAATCAATGACTATGACGGCGACAGCGACTGGAACGAAGACTACTGGTACGCCCGCAACTACGGCAGCAGCTCCGGCCGCTACTGGATCGACGATGTCTACGATTCAGGTGCGGAAAATGCCTTCGAATTGACCTGGCCGCAGCTTTGGGCCGAGATGTCGATGTCCCACCGTGCCTATTCGCACTTCTATCAGCGGTACTGGAACGCGAACCACTATTACGACAATTACTACCGCGGCAGCACCGCCCCGCGCGAAGCCGTCAACGCGGCCCAGAAGGACACGCGCCTGAACAACATCTGTTCGGCGGCCAAGGCCAACGGCGTGATCATCTTCACCATCGGGTTTGAGGTGACAGACGCCTCTGCCATCGTGATGCAGAACTGTGCGTCGACCGCGAACCACTTCTACCGCGTGGAAGGGCTTGAGATCGAATACGCCTTTGAATCCATCGCCAACCAGATCAACCAGTTGAAGCTGACCCAGTAACATGTTGAAAAACCTGATCTCCAAGTTCCGCCGGGAAGACGGCACCGCAACGATCGAGTTTGCGATCCTGTTCATGCCGTTCATGCTTTTGCTGGCCTCGTCCTATGAGATCGGGATGGCCAACGTGCGCCACGTCATGCTGGAACGTGGCACCGATCTGGCCGTGCGCCAGATCCGGCTGAACACCGGGGCCGCGCCCACCAAAGAGCAGGTTCGCAAGATGGTCTGCAATGGCGCGGGCATTATTCCCGATTGTCTGGAAGTGCTGGAAATCGAACTGGTCACCATCGACATGGACACCTGGGATATGCCCCCCGTCAAAGCCGAGTGCATTGAACGCGACGCCGATATTCAGCCCGTGACGCAATATGCAAACGGTCTGCAGAACGAGATGATGTTCATGCGCTTTTGCGCCGTGATCGACCCGTTGTTCCCGTCCTTCGGCCTTGGCTACGGCATGCCGAAGGACACATCCGGCGGCTACCGCCTTGTGTCGATGACGGCGTTTGTGAACGAGCCCACGTAAAAGGAGGGGCCCCATGCCTGCGAAGATCAAATCCACGAAGATGAAAAATCTGACCATGGCGCGTCTGCGGACTTTTGGCCGCAAGACCGACGGGACCTTGTCGGTGGAAGCGATCATGGTCTTTCCGCTGCTCGCCTGGGCGTACATGGGGATGTACTTTTTCTTTGACGCCTACCGCCAGCAGAACGTGAACCTCAAGGCCGCCTACACGGTGTCTGACCTTCTGTCGCGCGAAGTGGACGTGATCAACTGGTCTTACATCACCGGCGTGAACACGTTTTTCGACTACCTCACGACCTCGTCTCAAGACACCGAAATCCGCATCACTGCGGTCTATTGGGACGAAGACATCGACAAGCACATCATGCTCTGGTCGAAGGGCACACGCGGTCAGGCCGATCTGACCCAGGCCCAGATTGAGACCTATTACCGCGACGAAATTCCGGTGATGGCCGACAAGGACACTGCCATTCTGGTGGAAACCTGGTCGTACTTCGACCCCATCGTGAATATCGGGCTGCCGTCGGTGACCTTTGACAACCTGATTGTCACCAGCCCGCGCTTTGCCCCCCAGCTGTGCTACGAAGTCTGCGGTGAAATCGGATCGGGCACGGCCCATGACGACAACACCGACGACGGTGCCGAAGACGATCCCAGTTCTACCTAAGACCGCTCGCCAACTCGACATGAAGCGCCCGCCTTTTGGCGGGCGTTTTCTTTTGGGCCCACCCCCGCAACAAAGCGGCCAGGACCCCCGCCAGACCGCCAAGGTCGAACGCCCCCTGCCACATTCTGACCGGCCCTTTCACCCCCCCGGGGGCGTTTTCGTTTCGGTCTTGGACACAATCGGCCCAATCGGGCCAGGATGTCGCCTAACCCTTCTATAATAAACGAATTTATTCACCTTACTGCCCCATTTGTGCCATATATGAGGCACGGCGAGAACATCGGTACAGTCTCGTTCAAGCCGCAGCGTGGGGGCGCTGTTTATGAGTTGCCAGGGGTACGGCGTATGTTTGATCTTGTTTCGAAAGACCAGTCCCGGTCAAAGCTTCGTGTGACGACGTCACTGTCTCGGTTTCGCCGCGACGACGAAGGCTCCTTCGTGATCTTTTCGCTGTTCATTTTCATCTTGATGATCATCATCGGTGGTCTTGCCATTGACTTGATGCGCTACGAAAACCTGCGCACCACAATGCAGAACACCATCGACCGGGCGGTCCTGGCGGCTGCCGATCTCAACCAGGACGTCGACCCCAAGGTTGTGGTGGCCGACTACCTCGACAAGGCCGGGATGGAAAATCTGCCCTATGAGGTCTTCGTCGACGACAAGAAAGTCGGCAGCGACGTGGTCGACCGGACCGTCTATGTCAGTTCCACCGTCGTCATGGACACCTATTTCATGAAAATGATCGGCACACCGGAACTGCCCGTGCCCGTCGCCACCAAGGCCAACGAACAGATCAACGACATTGAAATCTCGCTCGTCCTCGATGTGTCGGGGTCCATGGGCTGGGGCACCAAACTGCCAGAGATGAAAGACGCCGCAAGCGACTTCATCGACGAAGTGATGCTGAACACCGAACCGGGCCGCGTGTCGATGTCGATCGTGCCCTATGCCACCCAAGTGAACCCCGGCGCGGACCTGGCGTCGAAGTTCAACATCACGACCGAGCACACCTATTCCCATTGCATCGAGTTCGAGACCGAGGATTTCAACACCACCGAGATGAAGCCCGGCGTGCTGCGCCAGCGGTTTGCCCATTTCGACCCGTTCTCGAACGAAGATGAAGGCCGCGTTCTGGTGGAAGATGGCGGCAACTGGACCCCCCATTGGTCCTGCCGCACCGAAGATGCGTTTGAAATCACACCCTGGTCGATCAGCCCGTCGACGCTGAAAACCCAGATCAATGCGCTGACGGCGCAGGGCTACACCTCGATCGATGTGGGCACCAAATGGGGCACCGCGCTGCTGGACCCGTCGACCGCAACGGTTGTCGACGGCCTGGTCGGCGACGGCGTGCTCAACAACAAGCTGTCCGGCCGCCCCTCGGCCTATGCCGATCCCAACGATGACACCCAGGCCGAAGTCCTGAAGTTCATGATTGTCATGACCGACGGTGTCACCACGACCGAATGGAAGCTCGACGAAGACTACCGCACTGGCCCATCGGGCTTCTGGCGGGACCCCGACTCGGGTCGCTATTCCTTCGCCCATCAGGAAGTCGGCGACGAAGACGGTGACGGCATATCGAACGAAGCCTTCTGGCTTCTCGATGGGCACGACGAAGACTATGCCTCACATTTCGCCGCTGAAATCTACGACGTCGATGAAGATGGCGATGTGGCCGAAGAAGACGACCGCAACGCCTATGAGTTGGACTGGACCGAGGTCTTCGCCAGCATGTCGGTGCGCGACTACGCCCACTCGGCCTTCCGCGAACAGACCGGGTCGAACCAGGACTACAAGGATGCGCGCAACGATACCCGCGCCAACCTGGCCGCCGGCCCCAAAGTCACCCGGCTGCACGCGATCTGCAAACAGGCCCGCGATGCCGGCATCGTGATCTTCTCGATCGGCTTTGAAGTGACCGACGACAGCGCGCTGGTGATGCAGCAATGCGCCTCAAGCCCGAACCACTTCTTCCGGGTCGACAGCGAGAAATTCGACATTGCCTATGCCTTCGACGCGATCGCCAACACGATCAACCAGTTGAAGCTGACGCAATAAGTCACCTCAGTTCCGGCTGCCACGTGGGGGCGTGCAGCCGTATCCCGAAGGGGTCCCGCCATTGCCGACGGGACCCCTTTTCTATCCTCAGCTTGTGCCAGAATGATCGTTCTGCTAAAGCAAGCCTATGCCCCGCGCCGCCTCTTACACGTCAGATCAACTCGTTGAACGTGCGTTAAACCTGTTCTGGACCAGCGGGTACAACGCCACCTCGATGGACGCGCTCGTCGCGGCAACCGGCGTCAGCCGCCACGGGATATACAAAGGCTACGCCGACAAACACGCGCTTTTCCTGGCCTGTTTCGCTAAGTATCAAGAAGCCGTCGTGTCGCCCGCCTTCTGCGGCGTTGAAGACCCGGGCGCCGATCTTGACGCCATCGCGCGCTATTTCGAAACACAGATCACCGCGGCCGAGACGGCCGGCCTGCCGGGACCGGGCTGCTTTGTAGCCAACGCCGCGACCGAGGTCGCCCCCCACGACCGCGCCACCGCCGCTCTGGTTTCAGCCCATAACGACCGCCTGCGGGCCGGGTTCGTCAATGCCCTGCGCAATAGCTTGCCCCACCTGAGCGACCCCGCGCGCGACGCGCTCGCAGACGCCTGCGTGGTCTTCGCCACGGGGCTATGGTGCCTCTCTCGCGTCACGACCGATCCCGCAACGCTGCGCGCCGCCGTAAGCGCGTTTCTTCAAACGCTGAAACCCGAAGGCCAGCCATGACCAAAGGCCTGTCGCCCTTCCAACCCGTCCCCGGTTTTGACGCCGTGTTCACGGCCCGAAACGGCGATCTTCGGTGCACCGCACTGCGCCTCGCTTCAGGTGCGCTTTGCCTTTACAGCCCCGTCTCAGGCCTTGGGGACGCCGCGCGTGACAGCCTTGCAGCCCTTGGCGAAGTGACACATCTTCTGGCGCCAAACCACTATCATAACAAGGCGTTACGGGACTATGCTGAAGCCTTCCCAACCGCCACCCTGTGCAGCACCACCGCGGCCGCACCCCGCCTTCATAAGCAAACCGGGCTGACCCCGACCCCGCTCGATGCGGCCGGGATGGACCTGCCCCAAGCGGTCCGCCTGATTGAGCCTGTCGGACTGAAAACCGGCGAAGTCTGGATCGACATATCGTCTGGCAATGACCGGCTCCTGATCGTGACAGACGCTTTTCGCGGCGCAAAAACCGCAGATGACACATCGTGCAAAACCCCGTCCTTGCTTGGCACCTTCCCGAAGTTCGGACTGGCCGACAAGGCCGCCTACCGCGACGGGTTGAAAGCCTACCTAGAAGACGCTCCGCCAACGATGCTTTTGCCCTGCCACGGCAGCCGCGTGGCCAGTGCCACCCTTGCCGATGATCTATTGAAGCTGGTCGCGGGCCTGGCCTAGTCGCGCTTCAAAAGCCCCGCCCGGTCCGCCAGCGCCAGTTCAAGGATTTCCGCCATCGCCTTGGCGTCCGGGCCCGACACCGCCCCGCCAATCCCGATCCGCCGCCCGACGCGCCACCAGACCCCCGGCGCCCAGCCCGCGGGCATCCTCGTGTTCAACCGGATCACAAAACCGCTGGGCGGTTTAACCGCGAACACACCGCGATCCACCGCAACGATATTGTCCATCGGCGCCAGCATCTGGCCGCCCGCGTCCCACAGCCCGTCGCGGGTCAGCAACAGGTCCACCTCGGTTGACTTGGCAATGGCCCAGGCGCCCCAGCCCACAACCCCGCCAAGCGCCACCAGAAACACCCGCGCGCCTGCCGGCATCCCCGGTGTGACCGCCAGATAGACCGCCGCGGCCGCCAACAGCGCAACCGACGCGACCGCCACCACCCGCCGGGGGCCTTTCACGTGCAGGCGCACCAGCAGATCGCCCGTGGGCGTGGTCATGCCTTCACCAGACGGCGCACAAAGCTCCACCCGATGCGGGCGCGCCGATCTTCGGGCAGGCGGGTATCGGCGGCCAGCGCGTCCAGAACCGCCAGCACCGCCGACGCGGCCGCCTGGCTGTCGGGCACCTTGAAACTGCCGTCGTCCTGACCCGCCGCGACGATCGCCTCGACCTCGCCCTGGGGGGACAGGCTGGCCGCACTCAGGGCCGCCCCATCCGGCCCTAGGGCTGGCAAACACAGGTCGATCATGCCCGCAGCGCCACCAGGCTGCATCCGCCACACCAGATAGGTTTCGGTGAACTTTTCCAACACATCCAATGGCTTACCATCCCTGCCGACGGACGTCAAAGCGGCATCGCGCGCGCCCAAAGCCTCTGCCAGAAGGTCAATCGCCAGGCTCGCCTTGTCGGGAAAATAGCGATAGATCGCGCCCGCGCGCAGGCCCACTTCCGCGCCGATCCCCCGCATCGTCAGCCCGTCATATCCATGTGCGGCCATCAACCGGGCCGCCGCCGCGCGGATGCGCGGTTTGGTCGTTTCCGCCGATGAGCCTTTGGTGCGTGCCATGGGCCGGAATATTCCTGAACGCACGTTCACGTCAATGCCCGCTTGGCGCGCGCGCCCGCTCGGACTAGACTTGCCCGAAAAGGGCAGAGCATGCGGTGCATCGTTTTTGCAGCCGGTCTTGCACTGGCAGGCTGCGCACAATTTCCCGAAATCGACGCCGTGAACGCGTCCGGACCGCCTGCGGGTGCGCCGCCGCCGCTGTTGTCGTTTGCCGACCTGCAAGCGGCGACGGCCGAGGCCCCGGTGTCCACAACCCAGACCGACACGCTCGAAGCGCGCGCCGCCGCCCTGCGCGCCCGGGCCGCGATCCTGCGCCGGTCTGCCGATGACATCGATGCGCTCCGCGCACGCCTCGCCGCCGCCAGCTGATTGTTGCCGCCCGGCCCCGCCTGCGCTAAGGGGCGCAAGCCGTCTAAAGGAGCCGCGTCCCATGTCCGATCTCGCCCCCCTTCGCCTTGGCATCGCCGGGCTTGGCACCGTCGGCGCTGGCGTTTTGAAGATCATCCGCCGCCACGGCGCCCTGCTTGAGGCCCGCGCGGGACGCAAGATCGTTGTCTCGGCAGTGTCCGCGCGCACCCGCGACAAAGACCGCGGCGTGCCGATGGATGGCTACGGCTGGGAAGATGACCCCGTCGCCCTGGCCCGGCGTGACGATATTGACGTCTTTGTCGAACTCATGGGCGGCACCGACGGGCCCGCCAAAGCCGCCGCGCAAGCCGCCATCGCCGCCGGCAAGGACGTGATCACCGCCAACAAGGCGATGCTGGCGGTCCACGGCCAGGACCTCGCCGAAGCCGCCGAAGCCGCCGGCCGCCTGATCCGGTTCGAAGCCGCCGTGGCAGGTGGCATCCCGGTGGTCAAAGCCCTGACCGAGGGGCTGGCGGGAAATGAAATCACCCGGGTGATGGGCGTGATGAACGGCACCTGCAACTACATCCTGACCCGGATGGAAGACGCCCATCTCAGCTATGACACCGTCTTTAATGAGGCCGACAAGCTGGGCTACCTCGAAGCAGACCCGACGCTCGATGTCGGCGGGATCGACGCGGCCCACAAGCTGACGCTGCTGGCGTCGATCGCCTTTGGCACCAAGGTGGATTTCAGCGCCGTGACCATCGAAGGGATCGAACGGATTTCCATCGACGATATTGAACATGCTGCCGAAATGGGGTTTCGGATCAAGCTGTTGGGCGTGGCTGAAATGACAGGCCGCGGCCTTGAAACCCGCATGACCCCCTGTCTGGTGCCCGTCACTTCGCCCTTGGGCCAGCTTGCCGGCGCGACCAATATGGTGGTGCTGGAAGGCGATGCAGTGGGCCAGATCGTGCTGCGCGGCGCGGGTGCCGGCGAAGGCCCCACGGCATCAGCGGTCATGTCTGATGTGATGGATATCGCGCGCGGGTTCCGGGTGTCGACCCTGGGCCAGCCGGCGGCTTCATTGGTCGCGGCCAAGCCCGCGCAAGCCGCCCCGCCTGCGCCCTATTACATCCGCCTGCAACTGAAAGATCAGCCCGGCGCCCTGGCCAAGGTGGCGGCGGTTCTGGGCGAAGCGGGCGTGTCGATCGACCGGATGCGCCAGCAAGGCCACGACGCCGCCGAGGCGCCGGTGCTGATTGTCACCCACCGCACCAGCCAGGCCGGGATCGCCGCGGCCAGTGCCGCCCTGCCCGACACCGGCGTGGTCCTGGCCACCCCCGTCGCCATCCGCATCGAAGACGTCTAGCCGCGACCCACGATCCGGCGTTCGGCCTGGTTCATCAGCGTGCCGAACACATCCTCGATCACGCCGAACTCGTCGCGCCGCTCTCCCTCGGCCATCAGGTTCGACAGATAGGCGGTGGCATTGTCCAGCCGCATCGCCAGCATTTGCGCAGTGCGCAACAACAACACCGGGCGTTCGGCCAGATAGGTGCCGGGGTCGCCAATCTTGTAAACGGTCACCTCGCTGACCGCGCGCACGGTCGCCGAATAGGGCCGCCCCGACAGCGCCGACATCTCGCCCAAAAGGCTGCCGGGCGCGGTCATCTGCATCACCGGCACACCGCCGCGCACCACTTCGACACTGCCCTCAATCAGCACATACATCACATCCGCCGGATCATTCTCCAAGATCAGCGGCGTGCGCGGTGCAAAGGTTGCCACGGGCAAACCGTGACAATCGTCTAAAATCGCTTCCATCTTGTAAATCCTGCTCGCCCACTCAATTGTCCGAACACTGCCAAACCCGCGCGCCTTGGGCAAGGGACGGGTTGCGCCGCCGAGCATGAGCGATTAGATCAAGCCGGTCTGAATTTGGGTAGCTCCGCTCCATGGAAAACGTCGTTCTTGTCATCCACCTTCTTCTCGCGCTCGCGCTGATCGCGGTTGTGCTTTTGCAGCGCTCCGAAGGCGGCGGCCTTGGCATGGGCGGCGGTGGCGGCGGCGGCGGCGGCATCATGTCGTCGCGCGGGGCGGCCACGGCACTGGGCAAGGTGACCTGGGGTTTGGCGATTGCCTTTATCTGCACATCCATGGCGCTGACGATCTTTGCGGCACAAAATGCAGGCGATGCTTCGGTGCTCGACCGGTTGGGCACCCCGGCCGCCGATGGCACCGACCCGATCCTGCCGCCCGCAGACGATGCACTTCTGCCGCCCCCCGCCCCCGCGACCGACGGTGGCACGACAGCCCCCCTGCCGCGGGCCGAGTAACCCCGCACCCTGACGTCTGGTTCGTCCCGTCGGGTCAGCCTAACGGTCGCTTTGGGGGCCTGGGCACAGCAGCCACGACGCGGGGCCCCAGTGAGAGCCGTCGCAAAAAAGCCGGCCCCCTTACGGGACCGGCCATGTCGCAAACCCAGTCGATGTCTGGGCTGGCTAGCCCTTGCGGCGCTTGAGGCGTCCCAGTCCGCCTAGGAAGGCCAGCCCGCCCAGCACCAACGGCGCAGAGGCTGGAAGCGGGACAACATTGGGCGGCGGCGTGGTGGTTTCAGCCACCGTAAAAGCGGCCGAATAGCCCGCGTCGAAAATCTCACCGCGCTGTGACAGGGCGGTTGTCTGGAAGTAATAGGTGCCCGCGCCAAGGATGGTGCCGCCCAGGAACGACCCGCCACCGAAGGGTCCAAACAATTGCGAGACGATCGTCACGCCGCTTTGGTCGGCGATCTTGGCTTCAATGTCGAAAAAGCCGGACGCAAAGGGCGTAAAGCTTGCGCCCACCAATTCGGTATCATCCGCGATGGTGAATTCGACCGTGTCGACCAGGTCTTCGCCGTTAAAGCCGCGGCTCAAACCGCCCGCGATGGTGTTTGCACCCACATCAAGCGGACCGCCAACGAAGGCCGTCGCGACGTCGTCGCCAAAATCGGCACCACCTTCGATGATCGTCGCCGCAGACACAGGGGACGCGGCCAGAAGGGCTGCCGCAAGAATAAAGTGAGGGGTTTTCATGGGGGGTTATTCCTTAACCAATACTTAACACGTTCAACTAACACGTGTGCTAATATTCAATCTAGGCGAGATCATGGCCGCCGCGAAAAATCTTTGCACTTTTTATAGATGCCGCAATATCTTGCGGTTTTGCCGTTGCAGCGACCACAAAAAACGCGATATATTGGACTCCCGTGAGGGCGCGAGATTCGGACCAAACCGATGGGCGCCCAATTTCGTTCACGGGGGATATCCGAGCAGATGGCGCGTTACGTATTTATCACCGGCGGGGTGGTGTCTTCGCTTGGCAAAGGCCTGGCCTCGGCCGCATTAGGGGCGCTGTTGCAGGCACGCGGCTATACCGTGCGGCTTCGCAAGCTCGACCCCTATCTGAATGTCGATCCCGGCACGATGTCGCCTTTTGAACATGGTGAGGTCTTCGTGACCGATGATGGGGCCGAGACCGACCTTGATCTGGGCCATTACGAACGCTTCACCGGGGTCCATGCGCGCGGCACCGATTCAGTGTCGTCGGGGCGGATCTATTCGACCGTGCTCGAAAAAGAACGCCGGGGCGATTACCTGGGCAAGACCATCCAGGTGATCCCCCATGTGACCAATGAAATCAAGGACTTCATCGAAATCGGTGATGAGGAAGTCGATTTCATGCTCTGCGAAATCGGCGGCACTGTGGGCGATATCGAAGGTCTGCCGTTTTTCGAAGCCATCCGCCAGTTTGGCCAGGACCGCCCCCGGGGCGAGGTGATTTTCATGCACCTGACACTTCTGCCCTGGCTTGCCGCGTCCGGCGAGTTGAAAACCAAACCCACCCAGCACTCGGTCAAGGAACTCCGCTCCATCGGCATCGCGCCCGACATCCTGGTCTGCCGCTCCGAAAAGCCGATCCCCCAGAAAGAACGCGAAAAACTCGCCCTGTTCTGCAACGTGCGCCCCGACAGCGTGATCGCGGCCTATGACCTCAATTCGATCTATGAAGCGCCCATGGCCTATCACGCCGAAGGGCTCGACCAGGCGGTGCTGGACGCCTTCGGGATCAAGCCCGCGCCAAAGCCCAAACTCGCGCGCTGGGAAGACGTGATGGACCGCCTGGACAACGCAGAAGGCGAGGTGCGCGTGGCCATCGTGGGCAAATACACCCAGCTCGAAGACGCCTATAAATCCATCGCCGAGGCGCTGACCCATGGCGGCATGGCCAACCGCACGCGGGTGAAGGCCGAATGGATCGATGCCGAGATTTTCGACCGGGGCGATGCCGCCCCGCATCTGGAAGGCTTCCATGCGATCCTGGTGCCCGGGGGCTTTGGCGAACGCGGCACCGAGGGCAAGATCAAGGCGGCCGAATTCGCCCGCACCCGGGGCATCCCCTACTTAGGGATCTGTCTGGGCATGCAGATGGCCGTGATCGAAGCCGCGCGCAATCTGGCCGGGATCAAGGACGCAGGGTCGGAGGAGTTTGACCATGAGGCGGGCAAGAAACGGTTCGAACCGGTGGTCTATCACCTGAAAGAATGGGTGCAGGGCAATCACAAAACCAAGCGCCGCGTCGATGACGACAAGGGCGGGACCATGCGGCTGGGGGCCTATACCGCGACCCTTGGGGACGGCACCAAGGTGGCGGAAGTCTATGGGTCAACCGTGATCGAGGAACGCCACCGCCACCGCTATGAGGTCGATATCAAATACCGCGATAAACTGGAAGCGACCGGGCTTTGTTTTTCCGGCATGTCCCCCGATGGCCGCCTGCCCGAGATTGTGGAGGTGAAAGACCACCCCTGGTTTATCGGCGTGCAATTCCATCCCGAATTGAAATCAAAACCCTTCGCGCCCCATCCGCTGTTTGCGGATTTTGTCCGGGCAGCGAAAGAAGCGAGCCGGTTGGTTTAGGAGGCACGTTTTTTGGCGACAAGCAAAATTGAACTATCGCGGCGTGCATTCTCAGCGGCCTTGGCAGCAACAGCGATTGCTCCGTACGGCGACGATGCTAAGAGGCTCTTCCCAGAATTAAGCCTTCAAGACCCTTTGAACATTGGATCTACTCGTGAAGCTCTCGTCTCGTTTGTAAAGGCAGACACAGCACAACTTCTTTATTTATACTCGCACCCTTGGAAAACTATATCCAGTGTCGATCAGCTATCAGAGGCGCTCAGTGTTTCAAAACACTTGGCATCGAAAATTCAAACCCAATCTGCCCCGTCCGGTAGCGAAACTCTTGATGCAGCTTACAAGTCGCCTCACCGCGTGACAGTTTTTCCAGCAGTATTAGCGTGCCAGACCTACGCGGCCGCCGAAACCATTGATGAGAAAAATGCAGCATGGGTCGTAATTAACTCAATACTCGATGCGGATCTAGATCAAGAACACCTCATAGTTTTTCAAAACCTCCTTACCTCACTTAATCCGCGTATCGCCGGTCGATCCCAACCTATTCAAAAAAACGACCCGTTAATTACTGTCAGATTTGCTGAAAGGTTGTTAGGCTTGGCGGAACGCTTTGAGCGGCTTCCCGAGCCTTTCGGGCAAATGACAGTCGCTCTTCAACTTGCCTACGCAACGCGTAATATTGCATTGCAGTTCGAATTGCTCGAGGTGGCAAAGAGCTTTCATCGGGTAGAGCAAATTATTCTGCAAAACGGAGGCGCACTGTTTCAATTCCTAGTAGAGCTGATGGAAGATGAACGCAGAAGGCTCCCAAGGCACGCTATATATGTTCCAGATCAGCACACCGAGGCGGCGCTCTGCCAACCCACTGATGGCGTGGCGAAAGCAAGCGCATTGGCCGACGGCTGTGTTCTCCTTTGGTGCGCCAGCTTGTTTAACTCCATGCACTCAGGACCTGAACATAGCAATGCTGTAGTTCGATCTAAACTGATATCTGCGCTTTACGATTTTGACTTAGTGCCTCGGGTCGAACACTTAACTAGAAAGTATGCTCCATTGCTGGAAAGGACTTCAGCAGACTTTCGAAGTTTTTGCTTCGACATAGGTACACGTTTTTCACCCAACCAAGCTGCAGATCGTGCTAGCAAAGACTGGATGCAATTGTTGAAGGGCGAATTACCCTCACGGACGGCTGGCGACGAGTCTTTCGGCAGCTCTGAATACGTGCAGGGAATTGGACAAGCTGTGCAAACAAATACACAACTGTTTGCGGCTTGGTGCATTTACAAAGGGGTTGGAATTGAAACGATAACTGATGCTAAAACTTACTTTGCTGAAAATAGTCCGAGATACCTCAAGCCAGGAAAGGTCGAAAAAGGGCACGAATAACAAAGCAGATCTAATCCTACTCATCAAGTGGCAACCGTTGGTGGTTGACCACCGAACGCCCTCTCAACCCCTCTTGCCCATCTTCCCACCGGAACGTTCCCTGCGGCGGGGCACCCCCCACCGCTTGTATGACACCACACCGGCCCCGCAGACCGCCGCCAACCACGGCGCGAGGGGCAGCCGACTTGCAAAACCCCGCTCTAGCGACCGGGGCAAGGCGCTCCGGTACCGTCGCCCTGACGGGCCCGTCACCCTAAAAACCGTCACCATAAACACCCTCACATTTCACACCCTCACCCAGAAACACCGTCACCCCAAAACACCCTCACCCGCCGCCCCCAAGATCAAAAGGCGACCCACACCGAGCCCGGGGCGCTGCCCCCGCAGGCCCCGCCGACCCAGGTTCGGACGGGCGAACACTCTGTTTCCGACCCCTCGCGAAACAGCCCCAAGGTAAACAAATTCTTGCCATGAGCGGGCGCCATACCCCGTCTCGTACAAGTGTAAGTGACGTCTAAAGGACAATGTAATGAGTGATGTACTTGATATTGCGCGCAACAAGCGCGAACAGCTGAAAGCGGAAATGACCGCCCTCGATGCCTTCATCCGCATGGGTGAAAAGATCGAAAAATCCGCAACCCCCGCCGACAGGGCCGCCGCATCCGGCGGGATCGCCGACCGGCTGGACGCATTGCGGGTCACGGCGGCGGAATAAACCGCCCCCAGCCCCGGGTTTGCTTGCGACAGGGTCGGCACATTGTGCCGGCCTTTGTTCTTTCCTATGTAGCGGTCATGTTTGGTGACCTGATCCGCGCCCTCACGGCGCCTGAACCTGAACGCTTGCCCGAACCTGATGCGCGGCTGGCCCTTGCGGCTTTGTTGGTGCGGCTGGCCAAGTCCGATGGCGATTATGCCGCCGATGAACAGACCATGATCGACAAGGTGCTGGCGCAGCGCCACGGTCTGTCCCCGGCGGATGCCCAGAGCCTGCGCGGCGATGCCGAAGCCCTGGAAGCCGAAGCCCCCGACACCGTGCGCTTCACCCGCGCGATCAAGGGCGGGGTGGATTACGACGACCGCGCCGGCGTTGTGGCAGCACTTTGGAAGGTGGTGCTGGCCGATGGCATCCGCGACCACGAAGAAGACGCGATGATGCGGCTTGTCGCCCCCATGCTGGGGATCAACGACCGCGATTCAGCCCTGATCCGGCAAGAGGTCGAAAGCACCCTTTGATCGCGACCCTGCCGATGTATGACTGGCCCGAAGAGCGGGCCACCGTCGACGCGCAATGGGCCACCCTGCGCGACGCGTTGCGCGCAGCCGGTCTTGCCGCCCCCGACGCGCTGACGCGCGGCGATGATCTTTACGCCCTGTGGCGCGACCCCGATCTGATCCTGGGCCAGACCTGCGGGCTGCCCTATGCCCTGGGCCTTCACGAAACGACCCGGGTTGTCGGCACCATTGACCCCGGCCTGCCCGACACGCCGGCGGGGCATTACCATAGCGTCATCATCGCCCGCGCCGATGACCCCCGCGACCCCGGCGCCCTTCTGGCGGCACGGGTCGCGGTGAACGAACCGAGCAGCCAGTCGGGCTGGGGCGCGCTAGCAGGCTGGGCGGCCACCCACGACCTGGCGCTGACGGGCCAATTCCAGATCACCGGCGCGCACCGGGCCTCAGCCGGGGCCGTCGCGCAAAACCGGGCCGATATCGCCGCCATCGATGCGACAAGCTGGGCCCTGATCACCCGCCATGACCCCGCCACCGCAACCGCCTTGCGGATCGTGGCGCGCACCGCGCCCACCCCGGCACCCCCCCTGATCTCAGCGGCCCGCTTTGACCCCGACCAGATCGCAGCCTCCATCGCACCCGCGCTCGGCCCCGGTCGATTGGTTCGGCATTCTCGGGATGCCTATTTTGGCGTCCCTCGCTTCGCCTTCCCGGGCTAAAACGCGGCGTCACCCATCAAAACCCGCGATTTTGCGTTGCAAAGCGGCCCGATCCTCGGCTTACTCACACCTTGGGGATAAAGGGGTCTGCCGAAACGTGACAGCCAAAGCGCCAGTCATCGAAATCAGGGGATTGCACAAATCCTACGGGTCGCTCGACGTCTTGAAAGGCGTCGATCTGATCGCTCCGCGCGGCCATGTAGTATCGCTGATCGGCTCGTCCGGCTCGGGCAAATCCACCCTTCTGCGCTGCGCGAACCTTTTGGAAATCAGCCAATCGGGAGATATCGAGTTCGAAGGCGAACCGATCCGCTGGCGCGGCAACGGTCCCGCCCGCCAGCCCGCCGACCGCGCCCAGGTGACGCGCATTCGCACCAACCTGTCGATGGTGTTTCAGCAGTTCAACCTCTGGGCCCATATGACAATCCTGGAAAACGTGATGGAAGCCCCCGTCACCGTGTTGGGCCGCGACCGGGCCGAAGTGGAAACCGCATCGCGCGCCTATCTGGCCAAGGTCGGGATCGGCGATAAGTGCGATGTCTACCCCGCCCAGCTTTCGGGCGGCCAACAACAACGCGCCGCCATTGCGCGCGCCCTTGCCATGGAACCCCGCGCGATCCTGTTTGACGAACCGACCTCCGCCTTGGACCCCGAGTTGGAACAAGAGGTGATCCGCGTGATCAAGGCCTTGGCCGAGGAAGGCCGCACCATGATCATCGTCACCCATGACATGAACCTCGCGCGCGATGTGTCCGATCAGGTGATCTTTCTTCATCAGGGCAAGGTCGAAGAAGCCGGCCCGCCTGGCCCCTTGTTCGACGCCCCCAAATCCACCCGCCTGCAGCAGTTTCTCTCTGCCACGGCGGCTTAATCCAACGGGAGACCAAAAATGAAAACAACGATCCTTGCAACCGCGCTTGTAGCCCTCACCGGGGCAGCCTGGGCCGACGGCCATTCGGTCGTGCGTCTTGGCACCGAAGGCGCTTATGAGCCTTGGAACTTCATCAATGATGACGGCGAAATCGACGGGTTCGAACGCGATCTGGGCGACGAGCTGTGCGCGCGCGCCGAACTCACCTGCGAATGGGTCACCAACGATTGGGATTCGATCATCCCCAACCTCACAGGCGGCAACTACGACGTGATCATCGCGGGCATGTCGATCACCGATGAACGCGATGAAGTCATCGACTTCACCCAGCCCTACACCCCGCCCGATCCATCGTCCTTTATGGCCCTGTCCGACGACGTCGATCTGGCCGGTGGCGTGATCGCGGCCCAAACCGGCACGATCCAGGCCAGCTACATCGCCGAAACCGGCGCTACGCTGGTGGAATTCGCCACCCCTGATGAAACCATTGCGGCCGTCGTCAACGGCGAGGCGGATGCGGTCCTGGCCGACAAATCCTTCATCGACACGATGATCACCGCCAATCCCGGCACCATGGTCGTCGGCGATCCGGTGCCCCTGGGCGGCGGTGTCGGCATGGGCATCCGCGAATCCGATGCCGAATTGAAAGCCAAGTTCGATGCGGCCATTGCGTCGATGAAGGCGGATGGCTCGCTCAACGCGTTGATCGAAAAGTGGGAAGTGGCCTCCACCTGGTAAGGCGCCCGGACGCCATGTCTTTGGGGGCCGGGCGCACACCCGGCCCCTTCATCCTGGCAAAAATACGCAACCCCCTGCGCGAGAGGGACCGTGCTCCGTGTTCATCTTCTGCGAAGACCCCGCCGCGCTAGACACCTTCCGCTGGTTTGCCTGCTATCTGACCAACGGCAAGCACATGACCGCCTATCTGTCCTTTGGCACGGTGCTTTTGTTGCTGGCCGTCACGGCCCCCACAGCCCTGGCCTTTGGGTTCTGCGGCGCGATTGCCGCGCGCTCGCGCATCGCCCCTTTGCGCTGGTTGGGCCAGGGGTATACCGCCATTGTGCGCGGCGTCCCCGACATCGTGTTTTTCCTGTTCTTCGTCATCGCGCTCGATCAGGCGTTTGAATACATCCGCCACCGCATCAAATGCCCTGACTGGACCGACCCGGTCCGCCAGGGTGCGGACTTCATCGTCTGCGCAGAAGCGAAACTGCCGCTGTCGTCGGCGCCGCAATGGGTGCACGAAGGCTACGGCTTTATGCTGGCCGTGCTGACCTTTGCGATCGTCTTTGGCGCCTTTGCGTCCAACGTGCTGATCGGCGCGATGCGCGCGGTGCCGGGGGCGCAATTGGAAACGGCGGAAGCCTACGGGATGACCCGGCGGCAGACCTTCTGGCGCATTCTTGTGCCGCAAATGTGGACGTTTGCCCTGCCCGGCCTATCAAACCTATGGATGATCCTGATCAAGGCCACACCGCTTTTGTTCCTTCTGGGCGTCGAAGACATCGTCTATTGGGCGCGCGAATTGGGCGGCACCAAGGGGCCACGGTTCGACTACCCGCACCCCGATTGGCGCATCTGGTATTTCCTCGCTCTGCTGGTGTTCTATCTCGGGCTGACGCAGATTTCCGAGATGGTGCTGGGCCGTCTGACCCGGCGGTTGTCCCACGGCCAGGCCACCGCGGCAGGTGAGGCCCAGCGCAAGGCGGCCCTGGTATGAGGGGGCGCTGCCCCCACCGCCTTCGGCGGCCCCCCGAGGTATTTTCGGCAAGAGGAAAGCCAGAAGGGGTGCGCCCATGACCTGCGCCGAGGTCATCGCCGACTACGGGTTGCGGTCGATTGGCATTGGCGAGCGGCTGTTGCCGCGCACCGATTTCACGCTGTGTCAGCAGGTGGTGCTGATCGGGTCGGGCATGTTGTGGAATATCTACTTCGGCGTTCTGGCCCTTGCAGCGGGGTTCTTTGCGGCCACCGGTGTGGCTCTGGCGCGTCTGTCGCCCAGCGCCTGGCTGCGCCAACCGGCCGAATGGTTCATCTTCCTCTTTCGCGGCTCGCCCCTGTTTATCCAGTTCTTCTTTGCCTATGAGCTTTTCGTGCAATTGCCGCGCGGCGGCATCGACATCAACCTTGGCTTTGTCGAAATCACGGCGGCCACCGGCTGGCTGACGCGCGCCTGGGCGGGGGCCCTGATCGTGTTGTTTTTGAACACCACCGCCTACTCGGCCGAGATATTCTCGGGCGCTTTGCGGTCCATCCCCAAGGGCGATCTGGAGGCTGCAGATGCCTACGGGATGACCGGCTGGACCAAGTTCCGCCGGGTCACCTGGCCCACCATGCTGCGGCTGGCCTGGCCGGGCTACACCAACGAGGCTATTTTTCTGTTCCACGCCACCACGCTGGTGTTTTTCTCAGGCTTTCCGGCCTGGCAGCAACGCGGCGACGCTTTGTATTACGCCAGCTATTTTGCCGAAAAGACGTTCAATCCCTTCGTGCCCTACCCGATCGTGGCGGGCTATTTCATTGCGCTGACGCTTCTGCTGATCGGGGTCTTTGGGCTGGTGAACCGGCGTTTGAACCGCCATCTGCCCCAGACCCACCGCAAACGCATCCGCTTTCGCCCGCAACTGGTGCGATGAGCCTGCCCGAAGGCACCACGGCGCTGCGGCTGGCGGTGGCTGATCTGAACGGTCAGGCGCGCGGCAAACGCCTGCAAGCGACGGCGGCCGACAAGGTGTGGCGCGACGGTGCGCGCATGCCCCTGTCGGTGCTGAACGTCGATGTGGCGGGCAATGATATCGCAGCCTCACCCCTGGTGTTTGCCACCGGCGATGCCGATGGGGTGCTGCGGTGGACCGACCGCGGCCCCCTACCCGCGCCCTGGCTTGAGACGCCGACGGCAATCGTGCCGATGTGGATGTTTACCGAAGACGGCGCGCCTTACGCCGGCGATCCGCGCCAGGCGCTGGCCCGCGTGCTGGACCGGTATGCCGCGCGCGGCTGGTCGCCCATCGTGGCGACCGAATTGGAGTTTTATCTGATCGATGACAGCGGGCCGGACTTGCGCCCCCCCGCCTCACCGCGGTCAGGGATCAGGCGCGCGGGCGCGGATATCCACTCCTTGCGCGCGCTTGACGCTTATGATGCGTTTTTCACCGACCTTTACGCCGGGGCGGACGCGATGGGCATTCGCGCCGATGCCGCGATTTCCGAAGCGGGCCCCGGCCAGTTTGAGGTGAACCTGACCCACCGCGACGCCATGGCGGCGGCCGATGACGCCTGGCTGTTCAAACTTCTGACCCAGGGCATGGCGCGCAAGCACGGCTGTGCGGCCAGCTTCATGGCCAAGCCCTACGCGCATCAGCCGGGCAATGGCTTTCACATTCATGCCTCGGTGCTGGACGCGGGCGGGGCCAACATCCTCGATAACGGCGGGCCGGGCGGCACCCAAACGCTCGCCCAGGCCGTCGCGGGCTGTCTGGACACCATGGCCGAGGCCACATTGATCTTCGCCCCCCACGGGGTCTCTTACGACCGGTTTGCCAGCAACAGCCATGCGCCCACGCGCGCCACCTGGGGCTATGACAACCGCACCGTGGCGCTGCGCATCCCCGGCGGGGATCCTGCGGCAAGACGCATCGAACACCGCGTCCCGGGCGGCGATGCCAACCCCTATCTGGTGCTGGCGGTGGTGTTGGGGGCCATGCTGGACGGGATCGACCGGCAGTTGACGCCGCCGCCTGCCACCCGGGGCAACGGCTATGACGCCGACAGCCCGGCCCTGCCGACCGATTGGGCACGCGCGACCGACATGTTTGAAACCAGCGAGATCCTGCCGCACCTGTTGCCGCGTCAATTGATTGGCAACTATGTTCTGACCAAAAGGCAGGAGTGGGCCGCCTTCGCGCAGCTTGGTGCGGAAGATCGGCGCCGACGATACCTCGACTTGATGTGACGTCTTGTGGGGGTGGTGCGAAACCCGCAAGATACGGTGAACCGACAAAGGCCCCCATGCAGATCGGCATTCTTCAGACCGGACATTTCCTGAACGCCCAAACCGGCGTGAATGACGATTATGATGTGCTGTTTCATGAGATGTTGGCCGGCCACGGCTTCACGTTTCAGACCTTCAATGTCGTCGATATGGAGTTTCCCGGCGGCGCGCACGACGCCGACGGCTGGCTGATCACCGGCTCGCCCCATGGCGCTTACGAAGACTTGCCCTTCATCCCCCCGCTGGAGGATTTGATCCGCGCGATTTTCGCCGCAGGCCGCCCGCTGGTGGGGATTTGCTTTGGCCACCAGATTGTCGCCCAGGCCCTGGGCGGCCGGGTCGAAAAGTTCGACGGCGGCTGGGTGGCAGGTCACCAGGTTTATGACTTTTCGGGTGCTGAGATCGCGCTGAACGCCTGGCATCAGGACCAGGTGGTTGCGGTGCCGGAAGGCGCGCAGGTGCTGGCCCGGTCCGCGACTTGCGCCACCGCCGCGCTGCTTTATGGCGGTCAGGCCCTGACGATCCAGGCGCACCCCGAATTTGACCGCAATGCCATGGCCGCATTGATTGACATACGCGGACCCGCCTTGCCCCCCGCCCAGACCGAGGCGGCCCTGAGCGCCCTGAGCGCGCCCAACGACAACGACATCATCGCCGACCGCATCGCGGCCTTTTTCAAGGTGGACCATGGATAGCCCCCAAGACTGGACCGATCATTTGCCCGCCCCGGCGGCCGCCTATCTCGAAGGGCGGCGGCTTGACGAAGTCGAATGCGTCATCGGCGATCTGGCGGGCATTGCGCGCGGCAAGGCGATGCCGGCGTCGAAGTTTGCCACGCAGTCGCAGTTCTACCTGCCCAACTCGATCTTTTTCCAGACCATCACCGGGGCATGGTCTGACATCCCCGGTCAGGGTTTCACCGAACCCGACATGGTCCTGCGCCCGGACCTGTCGACCGCCACAGCCGCACCCTGGACGGCGGATGCCACGCTGCAAATCATCCATGACGCCGCCCATGCCGATGGTCGCCCGGTGGGTCTTTCGCCGCGCAATGTGTTAAAACGCGTCGTGCGCCACTACACCGAACAGGGCTGGACCCCGGTGGTCGCACCTGAGATGGAATTTTATCTCGTCGCGCGCAACATCGACCCCGCACAGCCGATCGAAGCGATGATGGGCCGGTCGGGCCGCCCGGCGGCGGCGCGGCAAAGCTATTCGCTGTCGGCGGTCGACGAATTTGGCCCCGTGATCGACGACATTTATGATTTCGCCGAAGCCCAGGGCTTTGAAATCGACGGCATCACCCAGGAAGGCGGTGCGGGACAGTTGGAGATCAACCTCGCCCACGGCGACCCCGTGGCCTTGGCCGACCAGATTTTCTTCTTCAAACGGCTGATCCGCGAAGCCGCCCTGCGCCATGATTGCTTTGCAACCTTCATGGCCAAACCGATTGCGGGCGCCCCAGGCTCGGCGATGCATATCCACCATTCGGTGGTCGATACCGCGACGGGCCGGACCCTGTTTTCAAACAGCGATGGGACCCCTTCGAAGCAGTTTTACCGCTTCATTGGCGGGCTTCAGGCGCATCTGCCCGCCGCCACCCCGCTGATCGCGCCTTACGTCAATTCCTACCGCCGTTATGTGAAGGACCATGCCGCCCCGGTGAACCTTGAATGGGCGCATGACAACCGGACCACTGCGATCCGGGTGCCGATCTCGACGCCTGCCGCGCGGCGTGTCGAAAATCGTGTCGCGGGGATGGATTGCAACCCCTACCTTGGGATCGCGGCGTCTTTGGCCTGTGGCTATCTGGGCCTGATCGAAGACCGCACGCCCACGCCGGAACACAAAGGCGACGCCTATGCCAGCGAGGCGGCGATCCCGCGCGGGCTGTTTGACGCGCTGGGGCGGTTCCGCGACGCCCACAAGCTGCGCACGATCCTGGGCGAAGATTTTGCCAAGGCCTATGAACATGTCAAAGCCGGCGAATACGAAGAATTCCTTCAGGAAATCTCGCCCTGGGAACGTGAATACCTGCTGATGAACGTATGACCGCGCTGGCGGCAAACCCCGGCGCGGCGCACAGCTGGTATGACGCAAGCGCGGGGCCTTATGCGTCCTTGCCCGGTTTGCACGGCTCGGTCACGGCGGATGTCGCGATCATCGGGGCGGGCTATACGGGGCTGTCGGCGGCGCTGGCACTGGCGCAGGCGGGCAAGCATGTGGTCGTCGCCGAGGCGGAACGCATCGGCTGGGGCGCGTCGGGGCGCAATGGCGGCCAGGTCGGGTCGGGCCAGCGGGTCGATCAGGTGACGCTGGAAGGCCAGATGGGTGCGGATGCCGCCCGCGCGCTGTGGCAGATCGCCCAGGACGCCAAGGCCGAAGTGCACCGGCTGATGGCCAACCACCGGATCGATGCCGATTGGCGCGATGGGATCGCCTATGTCGCCCGGCGCGCATCCGGTGCGGAAGGCTTGCAGGCCTATGCGCTGCATTTGCAAAACGACTACGGCTACGACGATGTGACACCCCTGTCCCGCAAGGCCGCCCGGGCGCTGACAGGGTCGGACGATGTGCATGGCGGCCAGCTTGACCGGGGGGCGGGGCATCTGCATCCGGTGAAATTCCTCTCTGGTCTGGCCGATGCCGCCCGTGCGGCCGGGGTGTTGATCTACGAAGGGTCTCGCGTCGCGCGGATATCGGGCAAAACGCTGGTGACGGGTGCGGGTGCGCTGACAGCCGACACGATCGTGATCGCCACCAACGGATACGGCGCGGGGTTGCACCGCGGCGTGGATCGCCGGGTGCTGCCGATCAACAGTTTCATCGGTGTGACAGAACCGCTCGACGCCCCGCCGCTGACCCAAGATATCGCAGTGGCCGATGACCGTTTCGTGGTGAATTACTGGCGCATGGTTGACGGCAACCGCCTGCTGTTCGGCGGTGGCGAAAGCTACGCCCTGCGGTATCCGCGCGACATCGCAGCCCGGGTCCGGCGCCCGCTGGCCGCCGTTTACCCCGACTTGCGCGATGTGCGCATCGATTATGCCTGGGGCGGCACGCTGGGCATCACTCCGACCCGCAACCCCTATTTCGCCGAATGCGCCCCCGGTGTGTTCACCGCAGGGGGATATTCCGGACACGGGGTGGCCCTGGCCACGCTGGGCGGGCGCATCCTGGCCGAGGCGATCCTGGGCGAGCGGACCCGGTTTGACCTGATGGCGCGCCTGCCCGTCCCACCCCTGCCCGGCGGCGCGCTGGCCCGGCGCACGATGGTCCCCCTGGCGATGCAGTTTTACGCCATGCGCGACCGGCTTGGCATCTGACCGCTTCTTTCTGTTCCACATCTGTGCTACGGAAAAGCCAAAATCTAAATTCAGGAAATCTGAAATGGCAAAACCGAGCAATCCCCACCACGCCGAACCCATCCCGGAGGCCGCGCGCGCCGAGGTTGAGCGCATGTTGTCGACCGGCGATCTGTTTCGCTACACCGCCGCGCAAGACGCGCCGGTCACGCTTCTGGAAACCGAATTCGCCCAGATGATGGGGGCCAAATACGCGCTGGCGGTGGCGTCGTGTTCGGCGGCGCTGTTTTTATCGCTCAAAGCGCTGGACCTGCCGCGCGGGGCGCGCGTGGCGATCCCGGCGTTCACCTTTGCGGCCGTACCGTCGGCGATTGTGCATGCCGATTGTGTGCCGCTCTTGATTGAATGTGGCGCGAACTACCGGATCGATCTGGCTGATTTCGAAGCGAAAATCGGCGACGCCGATGCGGTGATGATCAGCCATATGCGCGGCCATACATCCGATATGGATGCGATCATGACGCTGGCGGCCCAACACGATCTGCCCGTGATCGAAGACGCGGCCCATTCGCTGGGCACGACCTGGGGGGGCCGAAACATCGGCACGCTGGGCCGTATCGGCTGTTTTTCGTTTCAATCCTACAAGCTTCTGAACGCCGGCGAAGGCGGGATCCTGATCACCGACGACGCCGATCTGATCGCCCGCGCGGTGATCATGTCGGGCGCTTATGAGCACAATTGGAAGAAACACGCCGCGCTGGCGGCCCCCTTTGCGCGCTGGCAAAACCAGCTGCCGCTTTACAACACGCGATTGTCGAACCTGTCGGCGGCGCTGGTGCGCGCGCAATTGGGCGAGGTGCCCCGCCGGGTGGCCGATGGACGCCGCAACCATGACCATGTGGCCGCGGCCCTGAACCGGTCGGCCTGGATTGATGTGCCGGAGGCTTTGGCGAAAGAACTCCGCGCACCAGATTCGATCCAGTTCAATCTGGTGGGCATGTCCGACGCGCAGGTCACCGGCTTTGTCGCCGCCGCCAAGGCTCGCGGGGTAACCGTGCAGGTCTTCGGCGCAACTGAGGACAATGCGCGCGCCTTCTGGAACTGGCAATTCCTGAGCGATCTGCCCGACCTGCCCCAGACCCGGGCCATGCTGATGCGCGCCTGTGATGTGCGCCTGCCTGCCCGGTTGAGCCTGGCCGAATGTGACCTGGTGGCCGGTGCCATCACGGCGGCTGCGGGCGATGTCATGGGACCGGCCCGCGCGGTGGCCTGAACCAAAGAGGGGCTCTGCCCCCGCGCTGCGCGCTCCCCCGGGATATTTTCGGGGGAGATGAAGGGGCGGGCTCGGGCCTAGTCCAACACGCGCAATTCGTCGCTGAGCCACGGCATCCGGTCGCGCGCGGGGGCCACGATCATCTCGGCGAGAAGCCCGCGAAGCCTGCCTGCCACCTGGCCCGGCAGGTCCTGGAACACGCCGGCCCGCGCGGTCAGTTGAATGCGTCGCGACAAGGGTGCGACCGGCAGGGGCACCACATCGGCGGCATCACGGAACCGGCCCGCACGCAGGTAGCCCAGCGGTGTCAGGATGGTCCAGCCCGCACCTTCGGCGACCATGGCCATGATCGCGTGATAGCTATCAAGCTCGAACCGGTGGTCCAGCGTCAACCCTTCGCGCGTGAGGTGACGCGCGATCTGGCGGCCCATCATGTGGCGCGCGGTGTAATGCACGAAAGGCATCTCGTGGATGGCCGCTTCGATGTCGCGGGTGCCTTTGGGCACGGCGGCGATGAAGGGTTCGGCCAGCAAGGGGTGGACTTCCATCCAAGCGTGCCGGGCCTGGTCGAGGTCGGCGGCCACCACCATATCCAAAGCGCGGTCTTCCAGCTTGCCGATCAGCCGGTGCGAGGCGCCGGTTTCCAGAAGAAACCGCGTGTGGCGCAGGTCACCGGCCATATCGGCCAGCAAGCGCGGGGTCACGTCGGCGTCGAAATCCTCGATCATGCCAAGGTTCACCCGGGTCAGCCGCGACAGGTCGGCCATGGCCAGTTCGGCGCGCGCTTCGGCCGCTTCATTGAGGATGGCGCGCGCCCGGCGCAGAAACAGCGCCCCGGCCGGGGTGACGTCGATGGGGCGCGAGGACCTGTCCAGAAGGCTCGCGCCCAGGGCGGTTTCGAGGTTGGTGATCTGCTGGGACACCGCAGAGGCGCTGGCGCCGATGCGCCCGGCCGCAACCGAGACCGATTGTTCCTCAGCGACAGCGACGAACACCTCGATGCCCCAAAGGGAGATTTTGCCGGGGCTTTCAACCATGGTGTTCCTTTCGTGTGAGAAGGCTAAAGCGCGCGCCAAAAAGTGGGAACCGGTTTTTGGGAAAACGCGCGCGGAATTCAAAACCCGTCCCATTGAAGCGCGCCTCCAATCGGGCCATGGTCGGGGGGTGACACCGAAAGGGACCCAGATGCCTGACGACGCGCCAAACTCCTGGCAGGCCCGCGCCAATGCCACCACCTTTTATGGCTTCACCGATCTGCCCAGCGTGGCTGACCGGGGTGCGGTGGTGCTGGAACGCGGCGCCGGGGCGCATGTGTTTGACGTGCACGGGCGGCGGTATCTGGATGCCAATTCGGGCCTTTGGAACATGGTGGCGGGGTTTGATCACCCCGGGCTGGTGGCCACCGCGCAGGCGCAATATGCGCGCTTTCCGGGCTATCACGCGTTCTTTGGGCGCCTGCCCGCGACCACGGTGCGGCTGTCCGAGCGCCTGATCGAGGTGTCGCCCTTCCCCCGCGGCCGGGTGTTTTTCACCAACTCGGGGTCTGAGGCCAATGACACGCTGGTCAAGATGCTGTGGTTTCTGGCCCGGCATGAAGGGGTGCCTGCGCGGCGCAAGATCCTGACCCGCCAGAACGGCTATCACGGGGTGACGGCGGTGTCGGCGTCGATGACAGGCAAGCCCTATAACGCGCATTTCGGCCTGCCGCTGGAGGGGTTTTTGCACCTGACCTGCCCCCATTACCGGCGCGAAGGGCGCACCGGTGAGACCGAAGCCGCCTTCACCGCCCGGCTGGCAGGCGAGTTGGACGCCGTGATCACCCGCGAAGGGGCAGACACGATTGCCGCCTTCGTTGCTGAACCCGTGATCGGTGCAGGCGGCGTGATCCCCCCGCCCCAAGGGTATTTCCAGGCGGTCCAGACGGTGTTGACCCGGCACGGTATTCCCCTGATCGCCGATGAGGTGATCTGCGGGTTTGGCCGCACCGGAGCGGTCTGGGGGTCTGAGGCCTACGGGTTTACCCCCGATGCGATCATTGCGTCCAAGGCACTGACGGCGGGGTATTTCCCGATGGGGGCGGTGATCCTCGGGCCGGATCTGGCGGACCGGTTGCAGGCCGCGTCCGAAGCGATTGACGAGTTCCCCCATGGGTTCACCGCCTCGGGCCATCCGGTGGGATCGGCGATTGCGTTGAAAGCGATCGAGGTGATCCTGGAGGGCGACGCAGACGCCCCGCCACTGATTGAGGATGTCGCGCGCCTGACGCCGCGCTTTCAGGCCGGGCTGGCCGATCTGGGGGCGATGGCCAATATCGGCGAGGTGCGCCAGAAGGGTCTGATGGCCGCGGTGGAGGCCGTGGCCGACAAGGCGACCGACACGCCCTTCGCGCCAGAGGTGTCGGTGTCAGAACGCATCGCCAATGCCTGCGCCGATCACGGGCTGATCTGCCGGCCCCTGGGCCCCTCGGTGGTGCTGTGTCCGCCGTTTGTGATGACCGATGCCGATATGGACGAGATGTTCGAAAAGCTGGGCGCGGCCCTGAAAGCGACCTTCGCCCAGATCGCCTGAGGAGGGGCCAACTTATAGGGCGCGCAATGGGCCCGAAAACCGGGACCCGTCCGACACTGGCCTCGTACCAGTGGCGGCCATAGTCGAACTCGGATTGCGCGTCTACTTTTTCATCTTCTGAAGCTGGTCCTGCATCGCGGTGAGCTGCGCGCGGATGTCATCGAGTTCTTTTGAGCCTTCGGCCTCGTCGTTGTCCTCGTCCGGTGTGGGTGCGGACCAATTGGCCATCCCGCCGGTCATCGCTTTGAGGAAGGCCGCTTGCTGCGCCTGCATCGCTTCAAACCCCGGCATGCCCGCGATCGGCGAGGCCATTTGTTCCATCACCTTGGACTGGCCATCGCGCAGCATCTCAAAGCTCATCGCGAGAAATTGCGGCACGACCGATTGGGCCTGGGTGGTGTAGGACCGCACAAGATCGGTCAGCACGTCGATGGGCAGAACGCTTTCACCGCGGCTTTCGTGTTCGGCCACGATCTGCAACAGATACTGGCGCGTCAGGTCATCGCCGGATTTCAGATCGACGATCTGCACCTCGCGGCCGTCGCGGATGAAACCGGCAATGTCTTCAAGCGTCACATAGTCGGATGTCTCGGTGTTGTAGAGACGCCGACTGGCGTAGCGTTTGATCAAAAGCGTGTCGGACTTCTGTGCCAAGTGACCCTCCCGGTGCGGCAGTGCAGAGAAGCTTATGCTGCACGTTCACATTTGCAAAGCATTTGTTTTTTCCTCGGTTTCGCAGGATCAAGGCAAAGAAAAAGGGCGGCCCAAGCGGCCGCCCAATCGATCGTTTGATGCGGCCGTATCAGGCCCGCTTGCGACCCCGCCGCATTGCGGCAAGTCCGCCCAGCGTTCCCAGAAGCAACCAGCCCGCGGCAGGCAATGGCACCGGGCTTGGCGGATCGTTCGGATCGTTCGGATCTGTCGGGTCGGTTGGGTCACTTCCGTCTTTGGGGATGTAAAACACAGCCGAGTGGGAAATGTCCTGAATGACATTCCCGTCCTTGGCCACTTCCCACGTTCCCGAAGACGCACCAATGTCGATCAGGAAAGCAGCGATGTTGTTGCTCTGCTTGATCGTGATCATGATGAAATCGGCAATGCTGGCATCGATCAGTGACCACATCGACCCGCCATCGACGATCTTGTTGTCGAAGGTGATGGCCCTGTCGCCCTGCACGCCGGCGGCCTGGCCGGTGTCGTCGGCGCCCGCATCGTTGATCTTCTGCGAAAAGACCCAACCCGTTTTCTGGAACAAGGTGTCGGTCTGGGAAATCCCGTTCGCCCCGGTGTCATTGCCGGCAAGGCAGGTGCCCGTCGACGATGGATTGACCGTGATGTCAAATTTTCCGCATGGAACAGTGGCGGCATGCGCGGCCCCTGAAAGCAGCAAAAAACCCGCTGCCAAAAACGTTAAACGTCTCATTTTGTCTCCCCCTAAGGCGGGTAGCGTATGACAGATACGTGAAGTGCACAATTGCTAAGCAGTCGAATCGTCCACAGAACCCTAGGTAACGTTGGGTCAACTCAACAAAAAAGACGGGCCCGAAGGCCCGTCAGTCAAAAATCATCCCGGCAGGGAGGTGTCCGGAGATGATAGAAAACTCTTACTTCGCGGTTGCCTTCTTGGCAGCAGCGGTCACGTCAGCCGTGGCTTTCTTGACAGCGGCAGTCGCATCTTCCGACATGTCCTTGCCAGCGGCCAGCATCAGCTCAACGCTTTCCATCTGAACTTTCTTGGCGACCTCGGCAAAGGCGGCCAGCGATTCCGACGACGCTTCTGCCTGGCTCGACGCGAAGTCGGTCACGGCTTTGGTGTAGTCGGCGGGATCTTCTTTGGCGTTGGTGATCACGCCCATCTTGCCGATGGTGTCTTTGGTCCACTTTGCGGAAATCTCGGTCGATTTCTCAGCGGCTTCAAAAACAACTTTCGACATTTTGTCTGCGAACGACGCCTGGGTTTTGAAGGCGTCTTGCATGGCGGACATATCAACCGGGAATGCGCCCATCATGTCCTTCATCATCTTCGTGTAGTCCTGCGATTTAGCAGCCATTGGGCTTTCTCCTAAGCTCGAATCTGTCTGAGGCAGGCTTTGCCCGTCTCTTGCAATGTATATGAATGCTGCGACGCAGCATTGCAAGGGATAATTTGCTGCGATGCAGAAAAGTCTAGCTGGCGACCTGGTCGGCAGGATCTTCGACGACATAGGTGCCTGGGGCCGCACACAGAACGGGGTAGGCTTTGCTGCCGGGGGTGCGCGCGGCGATCTTCTTGCCCGAGCGTTTGGCCAGCCAACTGCCCCAACGCGGCCACCAGGACCCTTCGTTGAAGGTGGACGCCTCTTGCCAGTCCTGTGGCGTCACCGCCCAGCTGTCATTGGTGTAGTGGCCATATTTCTTTTTCGACGGCGGATTGATGATCCCCGCGATGTGACCGGATTCTGAAAGCACAAAGGTTTTCGACCGGCTCCCCATCTGGCGCACACCGGTGTAGCTGGCCGTCCAGGACGCGATATGGTCGGTCTCACAGGCGACCGCGAACATCGGCACCTTGATGTCCTTGACGTGCAGCGTCTCGCCCAAAACCTTGAACCCGGTTGAGGCGAATTCGTCGCGCTGACACAGGCCACGCAGGTATTCGATGGCCATGCACCCCGGCAGGTTTGTGGAATCGCCGTTCCAGAACAAAAGGTCAAAGGCGGGGGGCTGCTCGCCCATCATGTAAGAGCGGATCGCGGGCTGATAGATCAGATCGTTCGAGCGCAGAAAGCTGAAGGTCCGCGACATGAAGAAACTGTCAAGGATGCCGGTGGCCTGGGTTTCGGCTTCGATCCCGTCGACGAAATCGTCGTCCAGAAACACGCCCACCTCGCCCTGATCGGAAAAATCCGTCAGCGTGGTGAACAGCGTCGCGGCGCCGACGGATGTGTCGCCGCGCTTTGCCATCAACGCCAGGGTCAGCGACAAGGTCGTGCCCGCGATGCAATAGCCCACCGTATTGACCTTGGGTTCGCCGGTGATGTCTTTGACCACCTCGATGGCCTTGAGATACCCGTTTTCGATGTAGTCGCCGATGCCGACGTCGCGGTAGGACGGATCGGGGTTGCGCCAGGACACCACAAACAGCGTGAAGCCCTGATCGACCACCCAGCGGATCAGGCTGTTTTTTTCCTTCAGATCGAGGATGTAGAACTTGTTGATCCAGGGTGGGAAGATGATGAGGGGTCGCGCGTGCACCTTGTCGGTCCGGGGGGCGTATTGGATCAGCTCGAACATGGCGTTGCGAAACACCACCGCGCCTTCGGTCGTGGCAAGGTTTTCGCCCACCGTAAACGCCGTATCATCAGCAAGCGTGACCTGCACATCGCCGTGATTGGTTTCAATGTCGCGCACAAGGTTCTGCAAGCCATTCACCAGGCTTTGCCCATCGGTTTCCACCGCGCGCGCCAGCGCATCGGGGTTGGTGGCCAGAAAATTCGTGGGGCTCATCATGTCGATGATCTGCTGGGAGAAATATTCCACCCGCTTTTTGTCGCGCGCATCGAGCCCTTCAAGATCGCCTGCCGCCGTCCGGATGGCTTCGGCGGAAAACAGGTACTGCTGTTTGATGTAGTTGAAATAGGGGTGCGTCTGCCAAAGCTCGGACGAAAAGCGCCGGTCGGCGGGGCTGTCATCTTCGGGGGCGGCCAGTTTGCCCGACGCAAGCTGTTGCTGCGCGGCGACATAATGTTTCAACGCCTTGCCCCAATAGGCGACCTGATGCTCGACGATTTTTGCGGGATTGGCCATGATCTCGGCCATATAGGCGGCTGCGGCCTTTGCCATAAGGTCCTGACCGGGCGCCTGCAGCGATGGGCGAACTGGTCGTTTATTAGACAAAGCTGCCACCAAACGCTGCGACAAATCCTCGATTTTCTCAAGATTGGCGTTCAATTTCTCAAGATTTTCGCCGGATGTATCAGGATCGGTTGTCATGTGAGGGACTTCTCATTACTTTGCACATGCAGAAAACATGGCTTGTCACAAGTTTAACGCCGCTTGGGCTAAGGTTCCAAGAGACGTTTGTTCATAACGGCTTTGCGCGAAGGAATGTCTCATGCGGTACATGGTCACCTACGACCTGATGGAGACGGTCCGAAACACCAATCAATGGCTCGGGGCGACGGCAAAGGCGATGGGGTCCTACCCCGCGACGGGTCTGGTCCCGAACCCCGCTTTCCAGATGCTCGCCGCCTGGGGGGAGGT
This sequence comes from Pseudomonadota bacterium, assembly GCA_038530285.1. Classification (GTDB taxonomy): domain Bacteria; phylum Pseudomonadota; class Alphaproteobacteria; order Rhodobacterales; family Rhodobacteraceae; genus JASJAR01. The sequence continues at coordinate 40,388 of JBCBCY010000016.1, read as the reverse complement.
GACGGAACGGACGTTTTCGCGCATGGTCGTCAAGCCCGGCTGGGGCATTGATACGCTGGTGACCGAAGATGGCCGCGATCATGTGGTCACGGTCCAGACTGATGTCAGCCGCCCGTTTGGCGATCTGATCCGGTTTGAGGTTGCCGGCCGCGCACCGATGGCGCGCAAGGTGCTGCTGGTCGCCCCGATGTCGGGCCATTACGCGACCCTGCTGCGTTCGACCGTGCAGTCGTTGTTGCCCGATGCCGATGTCTGGATCACCGATTGGCACAATGCGCGCGACATTCCGGTCAGCGTGGGCAAGTTCGACATCGAAGACTACACCGACTATCTGGTGGATTTCATGGATTATCTGGGCCCCGAGATCAACGTGATCGCGGTGTGCCAGCCCGTTCCCCTGGCGCTGGCCGCCACCGCCTATCTGGCCGCCGAAAAGCCCAAGGCCCAGCCCCGCTCGCTGACGCTGATCGGCGGGCCGGTGGACCCGGACGCCAACCCAACAGACGTGACCGACTTTGGCCGCCGGGTGACCATGGGCCAGTTGGAAGAAAGCGTGACCCAGCGCGTGGGCTTCAAATACGCCGGTGTGGGCCGCATGGTCTACCCCGGGCTGTTGCAGCTGGCCTCGTTCATGTCGATGAACGGCGAAAAGCACGCCACGGCCTTTTACAACCAGATTTTCGCCGCCGCCAAAGGCGAGGCGCATGATTTCGACAAGCACAACCGGTTTTATGATGAATACCTTGCCGTGATGGACATGACGGCGGAGTTCTATCTGTCGACGGTGGAGCGTATTTTCAAAGGCCGCGAAATTGCCCGCAACGCGTTCAGCATTCGCGGCGTGCCGGTGGATTTCGAGAAAATCACGGATGTGGCCGTCAAGGTCGTGGAAGGCGAGCGCGACGATATCTCGGCACCCGGTCAATGTCTGGCCGCCCTTGACCTCTTGACCGGCCTGCCGGACGAAAAGAAGGCCGCGCACCTGGAACCGGGCGCGGGGCACTACGGGATTTTCGCGGGCAAATCATGGCGCAACAACATCCGCCCGCTGGTGTTGGACTTTATCGACCAAAACACGCCCCGACCGCGTCGGTCCCGTAAATCCGCCTGACGCCGGGGCGCGCGATTTTTGAAAAAATCGCATCCGGGATTTTTGAAAATCCCGCCCCCCTCAGGCGAGATGTTCGCCAAAGAACGCCAGCGTCCGGTCCCAGGCCAGCATCGCGGCCTCTTCGTCGTAGCGCGGTGTCGTGTCGTTGTGAAAGCCATGGTTCACATCGGGGTAAAAATGCACGCTGAACTCTTTTTGGTTGGCCGCCAGCGCTTCTGAATAGGCGGGCCAGCCTGCGTTTATACGCTCATCGAGGCCGGCGTATTGAATAAGAAGCGGGGCCATGATGCCAGGCACATCTTCGGCCGCGGCTTGCCGGCCGTAAAACGGCACGGAGGCGGCCAGGTCCGGATAGGCCACCGCCAGCGCGTTGCACACACCACCCCCGTAGCAAAAGCCCACGGCGCCGACCTTGCCGGTCGATCCGTCGTGATCGCGCAAGTATTCAAAGGCCGCAAAGAAGTCTGCCATCAGTTTGGCACCATCGAGCGAGCGCTGCATCTCGCGGCCTTCCTCATCGGTGCCCGGATAGCCCCCCAGCGGGGTCAGCCCATCGGGCCCGAACGCCAGATAGCCCGCCTTGGCCGCCCGGCGCACCACGTCTTCGATATAGGGGTTCAGCCCACGGTTTTCGTGGACCACCAGCACCGCGGGCAGCGGGCCGTCGACGCCCGCGGGCTGTGCCATCAGCCCCCGGATCGTGCCGTGCCCGTCGGGGCTGTCGTATTCGGCCACCTGCGTGACGATTTCTGGATCATCGGGTGCGACCTGCTGGGCGTAGGCGTAATTGGGCTGCAATTGTTCCAGGATCATCGCGCCTGTGACCCCGGCGGCGGCGTATTTTCCCGCCTCGCGCATGAAGGCGCGCTTGGACATTTTGCCGTGCACGTAGCCGTCGAAAATTTCCAGAATGCGCTGGTCGAAGTCGCTGGCCTTTTTGCGGGCGGTTTGGGGGGCGGTGTCGGGCATGGGGCTCTCCTGTTGGGATCGCCCCACCCTGCGCCCGAATCCCTGACGCGCGAAATCAATTTTTTGCGTCAGGCGGCGGCTTGCCTAGCTCAACAGCAGGCGGTCGTGCAGCCAGCGGTCCAGCGCGGCGGTGGTCGCGTCGGGCTGTTCAAGGGTGGGCAGGTGGCCTGCGTCTTCGATGATTTCCAGCGTCGCATTGGGGATGATCCCGGCCATGAATTCGTGGCGTTCGACGGGGCAGACCGTGTCGTGGCTGCCGCAGAGCACCAGCGCGGGGACCGCCAGCGCCTTCAGCGTTTCAACACTGTCGGGCCGGCGCATCAGCGCGCGCGACTGGCTGATGAACAGATCGGGCCCCAGGGCGCGGGCCATGTCCATCACGATGTTCAACACCTCGATCCGTTTGGGCCCCGGTGCGAGGTAGCGCGGCTTCATCTCATCACGCATCACGTCTTCGAGCCGACCGGCTTTGACCAGGGCAATCTGGGGGTCGCGGGCGGCGGCCACGTCAGGCAGTTCGGATTTGGGGTTGGTGTCAAGAAAGGCCACACGGCTGACCATGTCGGGCGCCTGGCGGAGGATCTCCATCGCCACGATCCCGCCCATCGACAGGCCCGCGAGCGCAAAGTTGGGCGGCGCATCTGCAATCACGCGGGCGGCGATGTCTTCGATGCTGTCGCCGTGCATCGGGGCCACATGGACCGCGCGCTGGCCCGAAAACGCCGCGATCTGGGGCGCGAACAGCCGCGCGTCGCACATCATGCCGGGCAGCAGGACAAGGGGTTCGGCCATCACGCCGCCCCCGCGCGGCGCGCGCCTTCTGACAGGGTTGCAAGTTTCGCCCAGGCGATTTCGGGGTCCACCGCGCCGAACCCTGCGAAGGTGCCAAAGCCGCAATCAGACCCTGCGATCACCCGGTCGGCCCCGAAGATGTCGACAAAGCGCGCGACCCGTTCGGCCACCAGGTCTGGGTGTTCGACAAAGTTGGTGGTCGTATCCACCACGCCGGGGATCAGGATTTTGTCGTCGGGCACCTCGGCCTTGCGGTCGCGGAACACGGCCCATTCATGGGCATGGCGCGGGTTGGAGGTTTCAAAAAGCACATGGCGCGCGCCGACTTTCATCAGCGTCGGGAAAACCGTGTCCATGTCGATGTCGCAGACATGGGGGCCTTCGTAATTGCCCCAGCAGATATGGACGCGCACCTTGGCCGGATCGATGCCCGCAAGCGCCTGGTTCAGCGCCGCGACATGGGTTTCGGCCACCGCGATGAACTCAGCATCCGTGAGGTCCTGAAAGAGCATGTGCCGCGACAGGGCCAGATCAGGGCAATCGAGCTGCAAGTGCAGGCCTGCATCGACGATGGTGCGGTATTCTTCGGCCATCGCATCGGCCAGAGCCGCCAGATAGGCTGCGCGGTCGGGGTAGTAATCGTTCTGCAAGAACAGCGAGATCACACCGGGGGACGCGGCATTCATGAAGCCCTGGTCAGCGCCGTGTTTGTCCATTGCGGCGTGCAGGTTCGCGATGTCCCTTTGCAACTCGCCCTGGCCTTTGGATTTGACCTCGCCCACGCACATGGGGCGCGCGTATTTCGGCGTGCCGCCGTCATCGGCGAGCCGTTTCAGGAACGACGGGAAGAGCTTGAGGTCAGCGGGCGCATTGCGGGGGCTGTCGCCATCAAACCCGGTGTAGCGGTCTTTGACATAGGTGGCGTAGCTGATCTTGGAGGTTTCGCCGTCTGACACAATGTCGATCCCGGCCTCGACCTGGCGGCGCACGACCTCGTCCACCGCCTGCGCCATGGCGGCATCGCAGGCGGCGGCGTCGTAGTCCTGTCCGCGTTCGCGCGCAAAGATGAAATCGACGACCGTCTGGCTGCGGGGCAAACTGCCCACATGGGTCGATTTGATTTTGCCCATCCCCTGCTCTCTCCCGTTTTTGTCTTTCTTTCCAACACCGTGCCACGCAGCAAAGGCCCCGCGCAAGGGGTTAACCCGCCCCCTGCACGATCTGAGTCCAAACGGCCACTTCGTCATAGACCGTCCATTCGCGGCGGAGCCCCCAGGGGCCGAATTCCGCATGGGTGATCCCCATGATATGCACGCGCGCCCCGGTGGCGGGGCCAAAGGGGCCGGGGCCATCATGGGTGCCGGTGAGCGACCAGCGCACGGCCGCGCGCGGCGCCATGTCCGCGTCGTCGCGCCCGATGACATGGTGGATCTCGAACGCGGCGCCGGGAAAGGACGCCATCAGAGGCAGCCAGTGCCGATCTGCCCCCTGCCAGGACCGCGCGCTGGCACCGCCGGGGTATTCCAGCACCGCTGCCCGGTCGTATGCCTCTTCGATGACGGCGAAATCGCCTGCCATCATCCGGGTCAGGATATCGGCCAGCCTGGCGCCCATGGGATGGTCATTGCCGCGCCCTGTGTAAGGCCCCGCCCGGTCGGTGGCCGGGGTCAGGGGCGTGGTGCCCCGGCCGGCGGCCAGTTCCGCGCGCGCCCAGTCTTCGGGGGCATGGCCCAACTGACGCACGATCGCGCCGTTGTCGCGCACCAGCCATTCATCGGAAATCATCCCGTCATGGGCAAAACAATCGGCAATGATGCGAAACCGCAGGCGTTTGCCGGTGGGCGGCCCGAAGGCGCCGTGGCCGAGATGCGTGGCTTCGGAATAGAGCCGATGGGACGAGAGCATGCCGGCGTCGGTGTCGCCCGACCAGATCACGTCTTCGCCGTAAAGCTGGCGGTCGGGAAAGGTGGCGAGCGTGGCCAAGGTGAGTGCGGTCATCTGCGGCTCGCCCACCGCCACCCCGCCCCCGGGCGAGCGCACGACGCAATCGGGGTGGTAGTATTCCTTCATCTTGGGGGTCAGACCGCGATCCTCCCAGATTTCGCGGGTGATGCCCAAGATGTAATCGGGGAAATCCTTCCACCGGTTGTCGCCTGCTTTCATGGTGCCTCCACGGGTCGGGTCGAGCCGCGCTGGATCAGCGGACCGTCGATTTCAAGTTTCTGTGGTGTTCTGGCGGGGTCGTCGATGCGGCCCAGAAGCATGTCGATCGTGGCCGTGACCATACGGTCGGCGGGCTGGCGCACGGTGGTCAGATCATAGGCGGGCCAGGCGGCCATGGCGACATCGTCAAAGCCGACGATGGCCACATCGCCCGGCACCGACAGACCGAGTTCAAACCGCAGCGTGTCCATCACGGCAAAGGCCATCACGTCGTTGCCGACGAAAATCGCGTCCGGGCGCGGCCCCGCCATCAGGTCGCGCGCCGCCGCCGAAGCGCGGTCGCGGCGGTACTCGCCGTCCATCTCGCCCGCAAGGTCGACCCCGTGATGGGCCAGGCGGTCGCGGAACCCTGCGGCCCGGTCGCGCCCCGTCATCGCCCCGAGCCAGCCTGAGATATGGGCGATCCGCGCATGGCCCCCCGCCACCAGAAGATCGGCCACCTTGGCCCCGCCGGTGCGATTGGCCGCGGTGACCTGCGACACCCGGTCTGTGTCCTGGCCGCGGTTGAACAACACCACCGGTTTGCCCGCCGCTTCGCAGCGCGCGGCGAGCCCGTCAGACATCGCCACAGAGGCCATGACGATCCCGTCGACCTGATAATCGAGGATTTCCTGAATGACTTCGTCCAGATCCTCGCCATCCTGGCTCATGAACACCAGCACATGATAGCCGCGCGCCTGCAGGCCCCGGCTGAGGCGTTCCAGCGCCTCGGGGTAGAACTGATTGTCGAGATACGACACCACCAGCCCGATGATCCGCGATTGCCCGGTGATCAGCGAGCGCGCCAGCACATTGGGCCGGTACCCCAGCGCCGTGGCCGAGGCGCGCACCCGGTCGGCCATTTTCTTGGACACCGAGGCCCCCGGCGTGAACACCCGGCTGACCGCCGATTGGCTGACACCTGCGTGTTCGGCCACGTCCTGACTAGTGGTGCGCCTTGTGCTCATCCTGCTGTCCAGCCGCCATCGATTAAAAGGGAGGTGCCGGTAACCATGGCCGACGCGTCAGAGGCCAGAAAGACGACCGCGCCCATGATATCTTCGACCTCGCCGATGCGGGGCAGTTTGATCTTGGCTTCGATCCAGGCGCGCTTTTCGGGGTCGGCAAAGGTGGCGGCGGTCAGCGGGGTCTTGATGAAGGTCGGGCAGATCGTATTGACGCGGATGTTGTCGGGCCCCCATTCGATGGCCATGGATTTGGTCATGCCTTCGACCGCGTGTTTGGTGGCCGCGTAGACCGCCCGGTCAATCCCGCCCACATGGCCCATCTGCGATGAGATCTGGATGATTGACCCGCCGCGCCCGCGCATCTGGCTCGCCGCCGCCTGGGCCAGAAAATAGGCCGCTTCGACATTCAGCGCCATGACATCTTGGAAATCGGCCCTAGCGGTCATCAGCGCCGGGCCATGGCGCGCCATGCCGGCCGAATTGCACAAGATGTCGTAGGGTTCGGCCCCCAGCATCAGCCGGGTGACGGCGTCGTGATCGGTCACGTCCAGCACCACCGGCCGGGCGCTGTGGCCCAAGCCTTGAAGGGCGGCGGCCGCGTCTTCCAACGCGGTCCCCCCTCGGGCGGCCATCACCACATCAGCGCCCGCTTCGGCAAGTGCGACCGCACAGCCCAGCCCGATGCCCCGCGACGCGCCGGTCACCAACGCGCGCTTGCCGTCCAGCCGGAAGGAGGGTGTTCGTGGAAGTGTCATGCCCCTGGCGCTGCTTTTGCATACCTTTGCAAAACCTTACGGCTGGCATTGCGCCCTTGTCGAGACCTGACCTGTGACAAAGGCGCCGGCGCAAAGACTGAGCCTAGCCCCAGGCAGGTGGCTCAAGTGCTGGCTGATACGTTCCGAATGTCCATTCGTGCCCCTCACGATCTTTTACACGGTAGCGCTGTGTTCCCCATTCGGTGTCTTCAGGCGGAAAAACGATCTGGGCGCCAGCGGCTGTGGCGACGCTGTGGTGGGCCGGAACATCCTCTACCACGACATAAATGCCCGGCGATCCCTTCGGCTGTGCATCGGTTCCAACGAGCACCATACCCGAGCCATGTTTGAGTTCCGCGTGCACCAAGGCGCCGGCGTCATCTATGTTTTGGAAGACAACTTCAAAGCCGAAGGCGGCCACCAAAAATTCAATAGCCCTCGGCCCGTCTTCGTAGCTCAGGTAGGGCACAATCTGTGGACCGTCAGACATGGCTTGGTCTCCTGCTGGGGTGCGTTCGAGCGCACACACAGGTTTAGCGGCGACGACCCGTCAGGTCCAGTTGGGCACATCGCCCCCGGGCAAGGCGGCGCGCGCGCGCATCGCCGCGTTAGGGTCCTGTCCAGTTGTCTTAGCAAAGTCTTCCACCCAGGCGTCATCCATGACCAAAAAGTCAAGAACCGCCGCCAGCAGGTCCGGGTCGCCTGCGCGGGCCGTCAATTCATCGGCAGAGACTCCGGCTGAGCCCATGAAAACACTCAACAAATCGTCTTGCGACGCCATCCACCCCAATGCCTGAAGAGCCAGTGCTTCAGCCTCATCCTTGCCCATATTCCGCCCGTTTCCTGCCACAATTAGTGAACCCATTTTTAACCAATATCGCCCAGAAATGAACCAAGAGCAGCGAGTTTTAATCGAATCGAGGACAGGCAAATGAGCGCACGCATCCTGATCGCCGACGAAGCAGCCACAGGCCGGGTGCAGTGGCAGGTTCGCCTGAACGCTGCACATTATCAGGTTTCGGTCATCGACGCCCTGGATCAGGCGGCCGACTACGCCCAGCGCGAGAGGCCCGATGTTCTGGTGTTGTGCAACACCGATATGGACCGGCTGATCGCAACCTGCCTGACGATCAAGGCGGTCCCTGCCCTGGCGGATGCGCCGATCTTGTTGATCGGCCCCGGTGCAACCCCCCAAGCGCGGCTGGCCGCCCTGGCGGCGGGCGCGGATGAATTGATGTCGACACCGATTGATGACGCGGTCTGTCTGGCGCGGATCCGGGCCTTGCTGCGGGTGTCGGACGCGCGTGCCGAGTTGGAACGGCGCCGGTCGACCGCCGAAGAGTTCGGCTTTTGCGAAGCCGCCACGCCTTTTGAGCGGCCTGGCCGGATTGCGCTGGTGGCCCGGTCGCGCACCCGCGCGATGGATTGGCGTGATGCGCTTGTGGGCAAGACCCGCGACCGGATCGAGGTGTTGGGCGAGAACGCGGCCCTGGCCACGGCAGAGAATGTGACAGCGGCGGATGTCTATGTGATCGACATAGGTGCCGACCGCCCGGACGAAGGCTTCCGTCTGCTCGCGGACCTTCGCGCCCGGGCCGAAACGCGGCGGGCGTCGGTGCTGGCGGTGGTGCAATCTGGCGATGCGGATGCCGCCGTGCGCGCCCTGGACCTTGGCGCCAGCGATCTGTTGCCGGATGATTTTGAGCCACGCGAACTGGCGCTGCGGGTCAAGGCCCAGATCCGGCGCAAGCAGGAGGCCGACATGCTGACCCTGGCGGTCGAAGACGGGATGCGGCTGGCGGCGACCGACAGTCTTACAGGCCTTTACAACCGCCGCTACGCGATGACCCACGCCAAGCGCATCCTGACCCAGGCGGCCGCCGAAGGCCGCCCCGTGGCGCTGATGATCGGCGATCTTGACCATTTCAAGCGGGTGAATGACACGCTGGGCCATGCCGCGGGCGACACCGTGCTGATGGAGGTGGCCAACCGGCTGCGCGCCAATCTGCGCAGCCCCGACGTATTGGCCCGGATCGGCGGCGAGGAATTTCTGATCGTGATGTCTGAGACCGATATCGAACGCGCCGCAGCCATTGCCGAACGCACCTGCGAATTGCTGGCAACGACCCCCATCGTGCTGGAAGGCGGCACCAAAAGCATCTCGGTTACGATGAGCATCGGGGTGGCCGCGACCGACCCCGACGACCTGTTGGGCGGCGGGCTGGAGGCGCTTTTGGACAAGGCCGACCGCGCGCTTTACGCGGCGAAATCGGCCGGGCGCAATCAGATCACTGTCGCTGCCGCGGCCTGACTTCGGCTTCCAGACGGTCGGCATAGGCGCGCCGTTCTTGCAAAGACATCGCCGCGACCCGGCCCAGAATGGCCCGCTCGCCGACCTTGTTGCGCACTTGTGCCGCGGCGCGCTGGTCTTCCAGCAATTGTTCCACTGCGGCCGCGTCGAAGGTTTCGGCACGCAGCGCCACCAAAAGGGCATCGAAGCGCGCGCGCAAGGTCTCGCGGCTTTCGCGCAGGGCGCGGCGTTCAGACACCATCCCGCGCAGGACGCCGCGCCGGTCTTTCGGTTCCAGCGCGCGCACGAAGGGCGACCCGCCGGCATCGCGCACCGCGTCGCGCCCCTGGCCGGGGCCCCCGCCCGAGGCGACCGTGCCCACCACCATGCCGACGATTAACAGATTGACCGCCAGCGACGCCACGAGCGCAATCCGCATCCAGGTGGGGCTTTTGACGGTGGTTTGCGCGTCCGGATCAGCCATCGGTGTCCCCCAAATCCAGCCCCAGATCGAAGCCCGATCCGAGCGTCGTTCCGACGGTTGAAAAATCATAAGCGTCGCTGAACCCCGAAAACGCGAGGTCGCCGACATAAGTCGGGTCAGCCACACCGATCGACACGCCCGCGACGGTGGCCGTGACCAATCCCGCCAGCGCAGGCCAGCCGCCAAGGGCGTTTAGCCAGCCCGGTTTCGCGGGGGACGCGGGCGTTTTGGACACCGCTTTGGCCACCGTTTTGGGCGCGGGCTGCATCGCGGCGGCATCGGCCAGCACCCGCGCGGTCAGATCCGCGCTCGGTTCGACGACATTGAATTCTGCGCTTCGCGCGCGGGCCGCACGCGCGGCGCTAAAGAATGTGTCCAGCGGGTCGTCGCCGGGTGGCGTGTTACTCATCTTCTAACCCCAATTTTGCACGTTGCGGCATCAACAGCTCGGTGAGCCTGCGCTTGCCCCGCGCGGTCAAACTTTCCACCGCCTCGACGCCGATGTCCATGATCGCGGCGATCTCGGGGTTCGAATGCCCCTCGATATGGCGCAGGATCACGGCCTGGCGTTGCCGGTCCGGCAGCGCGGCAAGTGCGGCCTCCAGCGCCTGGGCGCGGTCTTCGGTGGCCATCGCTTCGTCCACACGCGGCGCCGGATCGGGCGGTTCGGCAACCGCATCGAGCCCCACATTGCGGCCGCGTTTGCGCAGCCGGTCGATGCACAGGTTCGCCGTGACCCGGTAGAGCCAGGTCGTGACCTTCGCCTCGCCCTGGCGCCAGTCGGGCGCGATGCGCCACAGCCGGATCATCGCATCCTGGGCCACATCTTCGGCCTCGGCCCGGTCGCCGCCCAAAGCCCGCGCGGCCTGGGCCAGCACACGGGGCAAAAGCCGCGCGGTGAGATCCCGCGCAGCCCCTGAGTCGCCGTTTGCATAGGCCACCAATAACGCCTCGTTGCTGGCTTGGGTCATGGTCCGGTCTGTGTGATGCCTGTTCAACCATGCCCGAGCCTTGCGCGTTCGGCAATCGGGCGCGGTACGGTCGGCTTAGCGCCGCGCGCCACGCTCATTGCCACCGCCGCGCCGGTCGCGCATTTCAGCGCGCGCGGTGTCGAATTCGGCTTCGCTGAGCGCGCCGTCACCATCGGCGTCAAACCGGTTGATCATCCGTTCAAGCCGTGGGCCGCGATCACCGCCGCGCGCTTCCAAAGCGTCGCGCGACACCACACCGTCGCCGTCGGCATCGAGCCGTTCGAACATCTTAGCTGCGCGTTCGCCCGCCTGTGCGCCGGCAAAGGCTGCGAATTCTTCGGCGTCGACCGACCCGTCTGAATTGGCGTCCATCTCGGCAAAGCGTTCGGCCTGGCGGGTTTCAAAATCCTCAACCGTCAGCAGGCCATCGCCGGAGACGTCGAGGGTGGAAAAGTCCACTGCCCCCCGGCCGCCCTGCGCCGAAGCGGCACCGGCCAGTGTTGCTGCGATCAAAAGGGCTGTTGCGCCATAGGTCCAAGTTTTCATCTGTTACTCTCTTTTTTCTACACGTCGCGATGTGCCTCTCACCCGCGATCTGTCCTTCAAACGGTGCCGCGCGGGGGTTCCGTCGAAAAAAGTTTCAAGGTCTCGCGCGGGGGGGCACAGCTGCGCTATGGTGCGGCCATGCCCGAGCCTGTTGTCCGCGATGCAGCCACCGTCATCCTTGTGCGCGACCCAGCCGGGACGCCGCAGGTGCTAGTTGGCACGCGCCAGCGCAATGCGGTGTTCCTGCCCGATCATGTGGTGTTCCCCGGCGGGGCGGTCGATGCATCCGACGCCGATGTGGCTTTGGCGGGGGGATTGGGCGCGCTGTGCCGCGCGCGCCTGGACGGGGCGACCCCGCCCCATGCCTTTGCCGCCGCCGGGGTCCGCGAGTTATTCGAAGAAACCGGGCTGACCTATGGCCAGCGGGGCGGATTTGCGCCCCCGCCGGGGTGGGAGGGATTTGCCACGCGCGGTGTTCAGCCCAGTGCGGCGGGCCTGTCGTTTGTGTTTCGCGCCATCACGCCGCCGGGGCGCACCCGCCGGTTTGATGCGCGGTTCTTTCTGGCCGATGCGGCGGGGATTTCCGGCGATCCAGATGATTTTTCCGGCGCGTCTGGCGAGCTTTCGGACCTGGCCTGGGTGGGGCTCGATCACCTCTGGGGGCGGAAGATCGCGCCTGTTACGCAGGCAGCCCTTCAGGCTGTGGCGGCGCGCTTGCCGGATCTTGGCCCGCCGGAGCATCTGGTCGTGCGGGGCGCACCTGAGCCTTAGGGGGGGCCATCAGAGGATGGGCGACCGGGTCCTTGCGGGTCAGGAAATAACGCGCGAACACCTGGCCGTAAGACCGGTAGACGTAGCCGTCGTTGACCGCGAGGTAGCGGGCGCGGTCCGACCGGTAGAGGCCCGGCAAAAGGTGCCAGGGCACGGTGGGGTGCATGTGGTGCACGACGTGGTAATTGTTGTTCAAAAACAGCCAGGCGAGCGGGCCCGCGTCTTCGACGATCACCGTGCGGGCGCGGGCGGCCTGATGGGCGCGGTGTTCGAGAAACGTGCGGATCTTAAGGATCCCGAGCCCCAGATAGGCCGCCGCCAGATAGGCCCAAAGCGGCATCGGTGAAACCCAGACCACCCCCAGCACCACCGCCACGGCAGGCAGGTGCCACAGCCAGCCGGCCGCGACATCGCGCGCACCCGCGCGGTGGGCGCGCAGATCGTTGAGCACAAAACCGATGGTCCCGATCACCGGGCCTAGCGTGATGCGGCCCAAAAGCGTGTTGTTGGCCAGCAAAAGCGCGCGCATCGGCCCTGGCAGGCGCTGCCAGCGGGCCGGATCAAGGTAGTGCGATTCGGGGTCGTCGTAGGGGTCGGTCAGGTTGGCGTCACGGTGATGGGCCAGATGGGTCGCGCGAAACCGCGCATAGGGCACGACCAGCGTCAGGGCCGGAAACACCGCCAGATCATTTGCCCAGGCCCGCGCGAACGGATTGCCGTGGATCGCTTCGTGCTGAAGCGAGGCATGAAGTGCGATCGCCACGCCCGCCACGATGCTGGCCAGCGCCGGCGACACCTGTGACAGGCCGAACAGGGCCAGACCAAGCGCGCCGTAACAGGCGGTGAGCATCATCAGGGTCGGAAAACGAGGGCCAGCGGGGCGCTGCACGGGAAACTCCAGACGGGTTAAGCGGTTAGGCCGAAGGTTTCATGCCGGTCGCGCCTTGCACATTCTGGATATGCGCAACATAAAGAAAACAGATGTGACAAAAATCAACAGACGTGATGAAAACAGACAGGCGCCAACGCGCCCAGACCTTCAGAGAGCGGCTTTCTCAGGCGATGAACCAAACCGGCACCACCCAATCGGGGCTGGCGCGCCACGCAGGTGTGGACCGGTCGACCATCTCGCAGCTGTTGCGACCCGGCACCCGGCTGCCCAACGCCCATGTGGTGGCCGAATGCGCCGCGGCCCTGGGGGTGTCGGCCGATTGGCTGATTGGCCTGTCGGACCTGCCCGAGAATGCGACCGACCTGCTGGCCGCCCAGGTGCTGGTGACCGAGGCCCAGCGGTCGCCGCTGGACGACCAGATCGCGCGCTGGCACCGCGAGGCGGCCGGCTACAAGATCCGCCATGTGCCCGCGCGGCTGGCCGACGTGCTGAAAACGCCCGACATGCTGGCCTGGGAATACGCCCCGCATCTGGCCCGCAGCACCACCCAGGCGATTGAAAGCGCCCAGGACCGGCTGACCTGGATGCGCGAAACCCGGACCGATTACGAAATCGCGATGCCCCTGTTTGAGGTGGATTCGCTGGCCAGCGCCACCGGCTATTACGTCGACCTGCCAAAGGATGTGCGCGCGGGCCAATTGGCCCATCTGGCACGGCTTTACGATCAGCTTTACCCTGCTTTGCGCGTGGTTCTGTTTGATGCCCGCCGGGTGTTGTCGGCTCCAATCACGGTCTTTGGCCCGCGCATCGGGGTGATTTACTTGGGCGAGCATTTCATGGCCTTTCGCGACCACGACCGCGTCAGCACGCTGACGAGGCAATTCGATACGCTGGTGCGGGAGGCCTATGTGTCAGACCGGGGGTTTTCGAATTATGTGCGCCGTCGCGCCGGCGAAGCGGGGCTCGACCTTTAAGGCTAAGCGCCGCCCGCCCCCTTCCTCTTGCCAAAAATACCTCGGGGGAGGCCGCAGGCCGGGGGCAGAGCCCCCTTCCCTGTTGGAATTTAGTACGGCATCGGATGGGCCCGGTGCGCGGCGTCAATCTCCGCCAGCACCTCATCAGACAAGGTGACATCTGCTGCGTGCAAAGCGGTTTCAAGCTGGGCCAGTGTTGTGGCCCCAAAGATCGGGATGGTGCGGAACGGGCGCGACCAGCACCAGGCCAGCGACATCACAACCGGGTCGAGCCCGTGTTTTTCGGCAATCGCCAGATAGGCATCGACCGCCGGGTAGACCCGGGGCGTGTCGCGCCCGCTGGCTGAATTGCTGACCGCCTTGCGCGACCCCGGCGGGATCGCGCCGTTTTGATATTTGCCCGTCAGATAGCCGCAGGCGATGGGCGAAAACGCCAGCAAAGTGACATCCTCGCGCACGCAGGTTTCCGACAGATCGGTGTCAAACAGCCGGCACAGCAGTGAATATTCGTTCTGAATGGTCTCCATTCGGGGCAGGTCGCGTTCCTCGGCCAGCCGCAGCCACATCGTGGTGCCCCAGGCGCTTTCGTTCGACAGGCCCACATGGCGGATCTTGCCCGCCTTGACGGCCGCATCGAGCCCGTCGAGCACCATGTGCATATCGTCCAGGATCGCCCGGGTGGGGATCTGGCTGGGCCGATAGGTCCAGTTTTGGCGGAACATATAGGACCCGCGCGTGGGCCAGTGCAGCTGATAAAGATCGATGTAATCGGTCTGCAGCCGGCGCAGGCTGGCGTCGATACAGCTGGGCAGCGAGGTCGCGGTGATCCCCTCGCCCGAGCGCACGGTGCCGGCCCCTGCCCCGGCGATCTTGGTGGCGATGACCCAGTCGGCGCGCCGCCCCGACTTGGCGTTCCAGGTCCCGATGATTTCCTCGGTGCGCCCGGTGGTTTCCGCCGACATCGGGGTCACGGGATACATCTCGGCGGTGTCCATGAAATTGATGCCCGCCTCCAGCGACCGGTCGATCTGGGCATGGGCTTCGGCTTCTGAGTTCTGGCTGCCCCAGGTCATGGTGCCCAGGCACAATTCAGAGACCTTCAGCCCGGTCCGGCCCAGTTCCATCATTCGCATCACGCATCCCCCGTTCGGTGTTGCGCCAAGGGATACCGCAGCAGGCCCCGGTGGCAAGACCTCGCGCGCGCCCCAGGTGCCAGGTGCCAGGTGTCGGGTGCCAGGTGTCGGCCACCGGGACCCGGCGGACCAACGCGGGAAAATGCGGAAAAGTGTTGAGAACAAATGCGGAACATTCTAGGCTGCCCATATGCCTGCCAGCACCGCCGCCTCGCTTCTGACCCGTGACCATCATCGCCGCCAAAACGATGATCTGCCCTTTCTGGGGGATCTGTCGCTGGGGCGCGCGCGGGTGCATGAAGCCTGCGGGCCGGCGCGCCACACCTTCGCGCTGATGGTCATGGCCGCGACCCGGGGGCCGGTGATCTGGATTGCGGCGGCCCGGCAAGCCGCGGGGCTTCACCCCGATGGGATCAGCCGCTTTGTCGATCCGGGGCGTCTGATCTTTGCCAAGCCGAAGCGAGACGGCGATCTTTTATGGTCGATGGAAGAGGCGTTGCGGGCAGGATGTGTGTCGCTGGTGGTGGCTGATCTGCCCCTGCCGCCCGCCCTGACCCCGGTCCGGCGGCTGCATCTGGCGGCCGAAACCGGCGCCACGGAAGGCACGGTGCGGCCCACCGGGCTGATCCTGACCCCGGGGGCCGGCGGCGCCCAGGGCGTGGAAAGCCGCTGGGACATGGCCCATAGCCACGCCGCGGCAGGCGCGCGCACCTGGGCGCTGCACCGGCGCCGCGCGCGCATGGCGCCCGAGGCCAGTTGGCAGGTGGGTATCACCGGAAAAACCTTCACGCTTATTTCGACGCCACGCGCGGAATAAACCAACACCCAAAGCGACTTCAGGCCCGTCTTCCTGGCGGTCGATCCACACCCTGAATACGCAGCGATCTTCTGCGCGGCCTGCATCGATCAGGTGGCAATGTCACCGAAGGCGACATCATGATCGAAATGTCAGGCGCAAACGGCGCGTCGAGGCGGCCGGCAACAGAGCCGGTATAGCGGCGCGGCCCGGGCGGCCACTGTCCCGCCCGCCAAGTCTTGATGCATGGCCCGAAAGGCGCATTTTCAATTCGAAAAAACACGGCCCCCCGACCGGCGCCGAGATGACCGTGATCACCAAGGGCGGGGCCGCGAACAGCGCCATTGAGTGGCTTTTGGCGCGGTCACCGACGACCGGGGGATTTTGCAAAATGCAAAACCGGCTTCAAACGGCTTTCTCAATCAAAACAAATTGTTGACTCAAGAAAAGCAGATGCGGTCTAGTTTTGTGGGGGTCGGGTAACAGTTCATGGCCCCAAAACCATTTTGGGGGACATATCAACATGAAGACCTTTACGACGGCCTCTTTGCGCAAGGGGGCCATGCTGGGTGCGCTCGCTTTGGCCCTTTCAGCCTGCAGCAACGCCGATGTGGCGCGCATCCTGTCCGAGGGCGGCGAAGACTTCCCGAACGACTTTGTCGGCCAGACCTTCCCGGTCTATTTCGCCACCGGCGAAAACGATGATGATGGCGCGACAACGGATGCGGGTGTGGGCTCGGCCCGGTTTATCTCACCCACCCAGATCGAGGCGAACATTCCCGGCCAGCCGCGCCGGGTGTACACACAGGTCGGCGACACCAACGAATGGGACCCCGGCGATGGCGGCTTCCCGATCTTTATCACCGATCTCGGGGCGTTCATTCTTGCCGATAACATCGATATTGGCGGGTCTGCGGGGGGCCTTGCGGCTTACACCGGATTTGAAACCAGCGTCGACGATCGCCCGGCCTTTGCCATCTACAACCAGGACAGTTTTGGCGTGCTGTTTCTGACCTCCGACCAGATTGGGGGCGGGGTCGAAACGCTGGAGTGCTTCGACTGCGTCAACCTGGTTGCGAATTTCGACATGGGCACGATCGCCGGCCAAGTCTTTGCTGGCAGTGCTGAGGTGGAAGATTCGTCCATCGCGATCACCAACAACCTTGTAAACGGCAACATCACCGCAACAGGTTTCAGCGGTGACATCGAAAGCGAATGGACGGTTACACCTGACGGGGAAGATCCGGTCAGGGTCGATGCCGACGTGACGAACCAGAATGTGGTCGGGCGCTTTTTCGGCGATGAGGCCGACGCCGCAGCCGTCGTCTATGAAGGCGATTATGAGATCACCGATGGTGAAGAAGCGCTGACCGGGTCCATGGCAGGCGCGTCCGATGCGGGCCGCAACCCCGGTGTTTCCGCGTTCTGATAGCAGACGTGTCACAGACAAGGGTGAATTGCCCCGGGTGCCCTTTTCGGCGCCCGGGGATTTGGACATAAGCCCGACATGTTGACCCGTCTCCTGTTTTGCCTTTGCAAGGCGATTGCTGTTTGCGCAGGGCTTGCGGGACCTGCCGCGGCACAGGTGCCGGGGCCGCTCGAATTGATCCAGGCGCGCGATTTCGACGGCGCGCGGGCGGCGTTGGACGCCCAGAACGCGACGCCTCTCGACCGCCGCTTTGCCGAGGCGCTGATCGCGCAGGCGACAGGGGACCGGCTTCGTGCCATTGCGGAATTGCGCGAGATCCTGCGGGTGCGGCCCGATCTGGTGGCCCCGCGCCGGATTCTGGCGAGCCTGCTGGCCCAGACCGGCCAGTACGGGGCCGCTGAATTTCAGTACCGCCAGCTTGTTGAGCTTGATCCCAACACCGACAACAGGTCGGCCTACAACCGCGCGCTGCGCACGCTGTTTGCGCGCAAGCCCTTCGGGTTTACCGCATCCGGCGCGATCGTGCCGTCAACGAACATCAACCGCGGCACCGCGACCGAGATCTTCCCGACCGATTTTGGCGATTTCATCATTGATGAAGACAATCTGGGCCAGACCGGCATCGGGCTGTCGCTGGACCTGGGCGTGTTTCGCCGGTTTGAACTGCCCGGCGGCCAGCGCGTGCAGCTTGACGCCAAGACCGCGCTGATCGTCTATGACAAGGCGCAGTTCAACCAGCACAGCTTTACCCTGCGGGCAACACTGTCAGACGCACGTGACGGCAAGAGCTATTCGGTCGCGCCCGAGATTTCGCGCGCCTATCTGGCGAGCGAGCGGTATTATGACCGGGTGGCCCTGGCGCTGGCGCGCGGCTGGACGCTGAACCCCAAGACCGCGTTGATCCTGCGCGCGCAGGGCGAATACCGCGACTACACCACGTCTGATAGCCTGACCGGGCCACGGTATGAACTGGGCGCGGAGGTGCGGCGCAGGCTTGATCCGCGCACGTCGCTGACCGGGTCGCTGGCCTACAAGATCGGCAATACCGAAAGCCCGGCCTTTCAATATGACGGGATCGAACTGGGCGTACGGGCCAACAGGGCGTTTGAAAACGGCATTCAGCTTGGGCTGGGGCTGTCGTATGAGACCCGGCCCTACCGGGGCGATTTCACCGGGCTGACGTTTTCGCGCCAGGACAATATCACCGCGCTGGATGTGTCGGTGTTCAACGACAAGTGGACCTTTCAGGGGGCCGCTCCGACCTATTCGTGCAAGCTGACCTGGGCGCAGTCGAATGTGGCGTTTTACGATTATACCGTCCAGGAATGCTCGATCGGCTTCACCCGGAACTTTTAACCGGCTATAGCGCGCCGAACTCGCAAAGGTTTTGACATGGCGCGCATCTTGATCACCTCGGCCCTGCCGTATATCAACGGCATCAAGCACCTCGGCAATCTGGTGGGCTCGCAGCTGCCGGCCGACCTTTATGCCCGCTACATGCGCGCGCGTGGAAACGAAGTGTTGTTTCTGTGTGCCACCGACGAACACGGCACACCGGCGGAATTGGCCGCCGCCAAGACGGGCGAGGATGTGGACGCATATTGTGCGCGCATGTGGGGGGTGCAAAAAGAGCTGGCCGATGGGTTCGGGCTGTCGTTTGACCATTACGGCCGGTCGTCTTCGCCTGAGAACCGCGCGCTGACCCAGCATTTCGCGGGCCGTCTGGCGGACGCCGGTCTGATCGAGGAAGTCGACGAAAAACAGGTCTATTCCCATGCCGATGGGCGGTTTCTGCCCGACCGGTATATCGAGGGCACCTGCCCCAATTGCGGCTATGAGCGCGCGCGCGGCGACCAATGCGAAAATTGCACCAAGCAGCTTGATCCCACCGATCTGATCAACCCGCGGTCTGCGATTTCGGGGTCCAACGACCTGGAGGTGCGCGCCACCAAGCATCTTTATCTCAAGCAGCGGAGCTTGCGGGGTGATTTGCAGGCGTGGATCGACAGCAAGACCGATTGGCCGATCCTGACGACCTCGATTGCCAAAAAGTGGCTGAACGACGGTGACGGGCTGCAGGACCGGGGGATTACCCGCGATCTGGATTGGGGGGTGCCGGTCAAGCGCGGCGAGGATGACTGGCCCGGCATGGAAGGCAAGGTCTTCTACGTCTGGTTTGACGCGCCGATTGAATATATCGCCTGCGCGGCCGAATGGGCCAAAGGTTCGAAAACGGATTGGGAACGCTGGTGGCGCACGGACAAAGGCGCCGATGATGTCAGGTATGTGCAATTCATGGGCAAGGACAACGTGCCGTTTCACACCCTGTCCTTCCCCGCGACCCTGATCGGGTCCGGCGAGCCGTGGAAGATGGTCGATTACATCAAGTCGTTCAATTACCTGAACTACGACGGCGGGCAGTTTTCCACGTCGCAGGGGCGGGGCATTTTCATGGATGCCGCGTTGGACATCCTGCCGGCGGATTATTGGCGCTGGTGGTTGTTATCGCATGCGCCTGAAAGTTCGGATTCGGAATTCACATGGGAGAATTTCCAGGCCTCGGTGAACAAGGACCTCGCCGATGTGCTGGGCAATTTCGTATCCCGGGTCACAAAGTTCTGCCGGTCGAAGTTTGGCGAAGAGATCCCCGAGGGAGGCACCTGGGGGCCGGCCGAAACCGCCCTGATCGCGCGTCTGCAAAAGGGTGTTGAGGCCTATCAGACCCAGATGGATGCCATTGAAGTCAGAAAATCCGCCACCGAGCTGCGCGCCCTTTGGGCGGCGGGCAATGAATATCTGCAAGACGCCGCCCCCTGGTCGGTGTTCAAAGACGACCCCGACCGCGCGGCAGCGCAAATTCGCCTCGCCCTGAACCTGATCCGCGTCTACGCGGTGCTGTCGGCCCCGTTTATCCCCACCGCAGCGGCCAAGATGCTGTCGGCGATGAACACGCTGGACACCGCCTGGCCCGACGACATGGGGGCTGCATTGACCGCCCTGCCCGAAGGTCATGCGTTCGCGGTGCCGGACGTGCTTTTTACCAAAATCACCGACGACGACCGCGAAGGCTGGCAGGCCCGGTTTGCCGGCGCCTAGCCCCGTTTGGGCGGGATCGAATAGGTGAAGGTTGCGCGCGCGACCACCGCTTGCGCGCCATCCGACCGCACCCGCACATCACCGACCGCCAGCGACCGGCCAAGCTTCAGCAAGTGACACTCTGCGATCAGGTCGGCGTTGTCGCGCGGCTTGCGCATGAAGTCGATCGACCCGCCTGTCGTCACCGCCAAAGGCACCTTCCCGATCATCGCCAGCACCGCCATGTAGACGGTACAATCGGCCAGCGAAAAGATCGACGGGCCCGACACCGTGCCGCCCGGGCGCAGATGTCTGTCGCCCACCAACAACCGCACGCGGGCATACATATCGTCGAGTTTTTCGATCGCGAAGTCCCCGTCGGCTTGGGGAAAAACCTCCGACAGGTAGGCCTGCAATTCGGCTTCGGTCAGACAGGTGGGCATGGGGCTGGCCTTTTGCTGCGCGCGCCAGCCTAGCCATGGCGTGCGGGACAGCAAGCCCCCCGCGTACGACGTGCCCGGTCGGGGCCTGGTTATTGCATAACACGCCCGCCCGGGGCGATCAGGGGGCCATGTTACGCATCTTCGCCTTCCTTGCCGCCGCCCTTGTCCTGGGGTCCTGCACCACCTTGTCTGAAGACGCCTGCCGGTCGGGCGATTGGTTTTCCATCGGCGTGGCCGACGGCGAGCGCGGCCGCACATCGGGCCATCTGGCCGAACATGGCGAAGCCTGTGGCGGGTTCGGTATTACCCCCGACCGCGCGGCCTGGGAGGCCGGGCGCCAGCAGGGCTTGCGCACCTATTGCACGGTTGAGGTCGCGTATTCCGAAGGGCGCCGCAGTCGGACGTTATCGCCCGTCTGCCCCGCCGCGGAGGTCGACCGGCTGCAACTGGCCAATGAGACGGGCCGCAGCTACCGCCGGATCGAGCTGGAGATTGAGCGGCTGGAGCGCAAGATTTTCCGGCTGAACCAGGAGGCGCTGTCTTTGACGGCCGATGACGGGGCCAAACGCGGGGACCTGCTGTTGGAAGAGTTGCGGCTGAGAAACCGGATCTTGCAATTGCGCGTCGAGCTGCGGGACTACGACCGGGTGCCGCTGGGGCTTTAAGGTGCGGGTCGCTGGGCGGGTGGCGTGGCTCTCGTCGTTTCTGCGAAACGTCTGCCGCCCGGCCTCAAGTCGCCGGAGGCGGTAGGCCGAAAAAAAGTGGTGCGGGCGGTGGGACTCGAACCCACACGGGCCTACGCCCTTCGGATTTTAAGTCCGATATGTCTACCATTCCATCACGCCCGCAGGGCACGCCCCTAGGTAGAACGCGTGCGCCCCGGGGCGCAAGGTTCTGCCGTCCACCGCGCGACTTATTCCGAAAACCGGACCCACTTTTCGGGTCGCGCTTTCAGAGTTTTTCGCCAGGCCGCTCGATCAGGAAGCGCCGCTCGGGCAGCCAGGGGTTCAGCGCCAGCGCCTCACGCAGGACATCTTGTGCGATGTCATTTCGACCCATCCCCATGAGCGTCAGCGCCTTGCCCGACAAGGCCCCCAGATGGGTGGGCGAGCGGTCGAGTGCTAGGTCAAGATCGGCCAGGGCGGCATCGTAATCGGCCTGCAGAAACGCGGCAAAGGCGCGCTGGTTGTACCCCTCGGCATAGTCGGGGCAGTAGTCCACCAGGCGGTTCAGCGCGGCTTCCGCCCCGGCGAAATCGCTATAGCGGATCAATTTGGTGCCTTCATTTAGAAGCGCTTGGGCGTCGGCGTCAGGGGCTGTCAGCCACAAATCCCAAAGCTGCGCGTTGATCGCCCGCGCGGCCCCTTCCGTGTCCGCCTCGCGCAATTCCAGCAACAGTCGCGTGGACGCCACGGAGATATCTGCGGGCGCGGGGCATTCGGCGAACGCGGGCGGTGCGGCCAGAAGAGCGAGGGTCAAAGCAAGATAACGCATGGGGTTGAGTGTGGCGCGCAGCGGCCGCCGGTCAAGTCACGAAAGGGCGATGGTCTTGACCAGACAGGCCAAACCGGCCACGTCAGGGGCATGTTGCCGATCCGCGATCACAACCCGTCGAACCGCACGCCCTATGTCACCTGGGGCCTGATTGCGGTGAATATCGCCGTCTTCGCAAGCTATTACGGGCTGTTTTCGGACCCCCGGGCGCTGAACCTGTTCTTTTTCACTTGGGGCCTTGTGCCGGCCCGGCTGGGAGAGGCGGAAGCGACCGTGCTGACCTCGATGTTTTTGCATGGCAGTCTCATGCATCTGGGCGGCAACATGCTGTTTCTCTGGATTTTCGGCGACAACCTGGAAGACGAATTGGGTCACGCCCCGTTCCTTGGCTTTTATCTGGCCGGTGGGGCGGCCGCGGCCCTGGCACAGGTTTGGGCCGAGCCGGGGTCCCTGGTGCCGGTGGTGGGGGCTTCGGGCGCGGTGGCGGCCGTGATGGGCGGCTATATCCTTTTGTTTCCAAAGGCGCGCGTCGATGTCTTCGTGTTTGTGATCCTTCTGCCGTTGCGGGCCTGGATCGTCCTGGGCCTGTGGTTCACGATGCAGGTGTTCTACGGAGTGGCCGCCGACCCCACGGGGGGCGGGGTGGCGTATTGGGCCCATGCGGGGGGCTTTGCGGCGGGTCTTTTGATGATCATCCCGCTGTGGCTGAAACTGGGGGCCGGTGGCTTTTGGCAGCGCAATAACGGCCACCCGCCCCACCCCGAGGCGAAGTACCGGATGGTCAGAACCCATGTCCCGCAGGTGAACCGCAAGTGACACGGCGACGCTTGACCTGCCATTGCGGGGCCGTCGAAGTGTCGGTGCGCCTTGCGACCCCCGTCTCGCAAGCGCGCCGCTGCGATTGCAGCTATTGCCGCCGCCGCGGCACAGCGGTTTTGTCGGTGAAACTGGACGATCTTGACATCGTGAAGGGCGAAGACGCGCTCGCGCTTTACACATTCAACACCGGTACTGCCAAGCACTACTTCTGCCGCATCTGCGGTATCAACACCCACCATCAGCGGCGATCAAACCCCGACGAATACGGCGTGAATGCACTGGCCATTGACGGGGTTGGCCCGGCCGATATTGGCCCGGCTGAGTTTTACGACGGGGTCAATCACCCGTCAGACGCTTAGCGCCTGGCGGTCTAGCCCTGGGCGGGCAGTGCCAAAGTCTCGATCGGGACACCCATGGCATCGGACAGATCCGAGACATCATTGACCGATCCTGCGGCCAGAAGAAGGCCGAGACCGGCGGCACCTAAAGCCGCGGTAAAGGATATGGGCATGGGGATGCGCCGAACTTGGCGGCGATCCGGCGAGGGGGCGGGGTTTGGGGCAGCATTGGCAGACATGGGCCAAATCTGCGCGTCGATTCGGGCGAAACTGTGGCTCCGATGCCTAAAAGTTTAAGCTGAGCGGATGATCGCTGCGAAGGTGTTGAAGACCTCTGCATTGGCTGCGATCACCCCGCCATGGGCGGCGGGGTCTTCGCCCACCGTGATGCCTTCGACCAATCCGCCCGCTTCACGCGCGATGATCACCCCGGCGGCCTTGTCCCAGGGGTGAAGCGTGCGTTCCCAGTACCCGTCGTAGCGACCAGCGGCGACATAGGCCAGATCGAGGGACGCCGCCCCGTAGCGGCGCACGCCTGCGGTCTGGGGCAACAGGCGCGCGAGATCCTGCAGGACGGCGGGCAAATCGGCATGGCCCGCAAACGGCAGGCCGGTGGCAAAGACCGTCTCGATCAGGCGCGAACGATCAGAGACCCGCGTGCGGCGGTCGTTCATCCAGGCGCCCTGGCCTTTCTCGGCCACGAACATCTCATCTTTCGAGGGGTCATAGACCACGCCGGCGACAATTTCGCCTTTGTGTTCCAGGGCGATCGACACCGCCCAATGGGGCAGCCCGTGCAGGAAGTTGGTGGTCCCGTCCAGCGGGTCGACGATCCAGCGGCGGGTCGGGTCCTTGCCTTCGACGGGCTCGCTTTCCTCGCCCAGCCAGCCGTAGTTGGGACGCGCTTCCATCAGGGCTTCGCGGATCACCTCTTCGGCGCGGATATCGGCCCGGGTGACAAAATCACCCGCCGACTTCGACGTCACCTGCAGGTTTTCCACCTCGCGGAAGTCCTTCGACAGCCCGTAGGCGGCCTTGCGCGCGGCCTTCATCATGATGTTGAGGTTTGCACTGCCCTGCATCGCACCCATTCCTTGTTGGCCCGGGCGGGCTTAGTCCCATGTGGCGCCGATGCCAAGGGGGTGTGGTGCACGGGTTGGGGGCTCTGCCCCCGCGCTGCGCGCTCCCCCGAGGTATTTTTGGCAAGAGGAAAAACGGGTCGGCTCAGGCGAGGTCTGCTCAGGCGGGGGCGGCCTGTTTTTGCAAGGTGACCGGGATGGTGCGGCCCAACCGCAGCATATGGGCCATGTAAGGCAGATCGCCGTCGATACTGCGGGTGGCGGCATAAAGCCGTTTGGTCACACCGGTCTCGGTCAGGGGCCGGGTCACGTAATCGGTCGAGGTGCGCACCTCGCGCACCACCCAGTCGGGCAGGACGGCCACGCCCCGGTTGGAGGCCACCAGCAACAAGATCACGGCGGTCAGTTCCACCTGGCGGATCGATTTCGGTTCGACCTTGGCGGGGATCAAAAGCTCGGTGAAGACATCCAGCCGGGCGCGGTCCACCGGATAGGTGATCAGCTGTTCACCGCGAAAATCATCCGCCACAACGTATGGCTTGGCCGCCAGGGGATGCGACGAGGCGGCCACGAAGACCGGTTCATAGTCAAACAGCGGCGCAAAGGTGATGCCGGGCAGGTCTTCGGGATCAGACGAGATCACCACATCCACGTCTTCGCGCGCCAAAGCTGGCAGGGCGTCGAAGGCCAGCCCGGGGCGAATGTCGACATCGACGTCGGGCCAGGCCTTGCGGAAGTCTTCCAAGACCGGAAAGAGCCATTCAAAACAGGCGTGGCATTCGATGGCGATATGAAGCCGCCCGGACTTGCCCGCGCGCAGACCGGCAAATTCGTCTTCCAGCGCGGCAACCTCGGGCAGGATCCGTTCGGCCGCGCGCAACAGCCGGTGACCGGCCGCAGACAGCCGCAAGGGCTTGGTGCGGCGGACAAAAAGTTCCACCCCCGCCTGGTCTTCAAGCCCCTTGATCTGATGGGACAGCGCCGATTGGGTGATGTTCAGCACATCGGCTGCCCGCGCCAGCCCGCCTGCGTCATGGATGGCCTTGATGGTGCGAAGATGCCGGAATTCGATATGCATATGAGGCGCTTTTGATAATTATGTTGAGGATTATGAGTTTGTTTCATGTCAGCCGCCGTGTGACAAGGCCTCACCCAGCCCGGAGCCTTCCACGCCATGTCCCAAGATCGCCCGACGTTCTCCTGCGAATTCTTTCCGCCCAAGTCCTTGGAGGCGTCGTTCAAACTTTGGGACACGATGCGGGTGCTGGCACCTTTGGGGCCGAAGTTCGTGTCGGTGACGTACGGTGCGGGCGGGACCACGCGCGATCTGACCCATGAGGCGGTCGAGACTATCCAATCGGGTTGGGGCGTGCCGGTGGCGGCCCATCTGACCTGCGTGGGCGCCACGCGCGCCGAAACGCTCGCTGTGGCGGACCGATACCGCGCGGCCGGTGTCACCGACATTGTGGCGCTGCGCGGGGACCCGCCAAAGGGCGCGGATGGCTTTACAGCCCATGACGACGGCTTTGCCTCATCCGAGGAGTTGACCCGCGCGCTGGCTGAGACGGGTGATTTCAACATCCATGTGGGCGCCTACCCTGACCCGCATCCTGACGCGCGCGGCGCGGGCGCGGATGTCGATTGGCTGAAGCGCAAGGTGGATGCGGGCGCGGCGTCGGCGATCACCCAGTTTTTCTTTGAGGCCGAGACGTTCTTTCGGTTCCGCGATGCCTGTGTGGCCGCGGGGATAGACGTGCCGATCATCCCGGGCATTTTGCCCATTCAATCCTGGTCAGGCGTTCAGGGCTTTGCAACGCGGTGCGGGCTGGCGGTGCCAAACGGCTTGGCCAAGGATTTTGACCGTGCCGGGCGCGACGGGCGCGCGCAGCTTTATGCCACCGCCCATTGCACCGAGCTTTGCGACCGGTTGATCACAGGCGGGGTGGAGCATTTGCATTTTTACACCCTGAACCGGCCCGAAATGACCCGCGATGTCATTCACGCCTTGGGGCTGGCGCCCGAGTTGGCGTTGGCGTTGGCGTTGGAAAACGTGGCCTGAGGGGGCGGAAGCGCCTTCCCGCGCCGGCGCTTTTTGGGGCCTGCGTCCTTTTCAATCGGCAGGGTCGAGCGTTTGAGCGCAGAGCTAGGATAGGCCGTGGCCGCACCTTCGCGCGCCAGCGGGTCGAGGTAGATCGGCAGGCGGGCGGCCGCCACATGGGACGCCGCTGTGGGGTGCAGCCGTTCTGACCCATCACGGCCCGGGCGCCTGCGCGAGCGCAGCAAGAACAGCTTGCCCCAGCGGCGGTTCATCCCCGAGGCCGGCGCGCCGGGGTTCGTGGCAAACCGGTCGCGCCAGCCGGCTGGCAGGTCCAGCCCCAGCGCTTCGGCGCGGCTGAGCATCCACACAAGCGGGATATTCGACAGCGCGCGCGCCTCAAAGAACCCGGCCAATTGCCCGCCCACATCGCCGTGGGCGCCCCGAAACCAGACCTGTTCGACCCGGCCGGGGTGATCGTCGGGCGTGTCCCACAAGACAGGTTGGAAGGCATCGCGGCGTTCATCCAATGCCAGCGCGTGGAACCCGTGCAGCACCGACGGGCCAAGCGCATGGTTGTGAAAGGCATGGCCCCCTTCGGTCAGCCGCCACAACAGCGGGAACCGCAGCCCGAGTGCTTTGACGGTGTCCCAGACGCCCACCATCTCAATGGGCACATTCAGGTGGCAGTAGCGCTCGGCAAACTCCGCCGCGTAAGGCCCATCGGGGGTCAGCTGATAGTGCCGATAAGCCGCGTCGATCATCCGCTGGGTGGCGTGCTCGCGGCGCAATAGCCCCACCCGGTCGATCACGCCGGCCAGCGACCGGACCCCGTAGGCCCCGCGCGAATAGCCCAGCAGAAAAATCCGATCGCCTGGCCGATACCGAGTGGCCAGTACCCCGTAGGCGCGCCGGATCATCCGGTTGATGCCCTTGCCTTCGATCACATCCATGGTGTGCCGCCAATCGGGCCATTGCACGCCCGCTTCATAGTAGACGGTCATCTTTCCCGCCCCGACCTGGCCTGCCAGAAGCTTGTAAGTCAGCCCGGCGTTCGTTTCGCACCCGGGAATAAGCGTTGACAGGGTGCCATCAAAGATCACGACATGGTCCATCGGCCCACGCCGGGGGGCGCGGTGGGTCCGCTCCTGGCGCCAATACCAGCGCAACAGACGCATGAGCCCGGCCGCGTTCATCGCAGGCCGCCTGGACGGGGTCTGTTCTTTGGACTGATGGCGCACATATGGGTCATCGCGAAAGCCTACGCTCCAATCAGGGTCTGTCCAGCTTTCCCGATGGATCCGACCCTTTTGTGACCATTGTGTGAACGCTGATGCCGCCTGCGCCACTTCATCCCCGATTGGCGGGTTTTCCTTGGCCCGCGAACCCGCTAGACCGCCCGGGCGATCAGCAGGACAAAGCCCATGGCCCTAGACAAAACCTTCAACGCAACCGAGGCCGAAGAGCGCCTTTATACCGCCTGGGTCGAGGCGGGCGCCTTTGCCGCGAGCGCCAATGCCAAGCCCGGGGCCGAAAGCTTCACCATCTGCATTCCGCCGCCCAATGTGACCGGGGCGCTGCACATGGGCCATGCGTTCAACAACACGTTGCAGGACATTCTGGTGCGCTGGCACCGGATGCGCGGGTTCGACACGCTGTGGCAGCCGGGCACGGATCACGCTGGGATCGCCACGCAGATGGTCGTGGAACGCGAATTGGCCAAGGACGGCGGGCCGACGCGTGCTGAGATGGGGCGCGAGGCCTTTCTGGGCAAGATGTGGGAGCAGAAGGTCAAATCGCGCGGCAATATTCGCAGCCAGTTGGAACGGTTGGGCGCGTCGTGCGACTGGGCGCGCGAGGCCTTCACCATGGCCGGGGCGCCGGGTGATCCGGGCGACACACCGGGGGGGCAGAACTTCCACGATGCGGTGATCCGCGTCTTTGTCGATATGTACGACAAGGGGCTCATTTACCGCGGCAAGCGGCTTGTGAACTGGGACCCGCATTTCGAAACCGCGATTTCCGATCTTGAGGTCGAGAATATCGAGGTTGACGGTCACATGTGGCACTTCAAATACCCGCTCGCGGGTGGCGTCACCTATGAATACGTCGAAAAGGACGAGGACGGGACGGTCACCCTGCGCGAGACGCGCGATTATATCTCCATCGCCACGACGCGGCCTGAAACCATGCTGGGTGATGGGGCGGTCGCCGTCCATGTGGATGACGCGCGCTATGCGCCCATCGTCGGCAAGCTTTGTGAGATCCCGGTGGGGCCCAAGGAACACCGCCGCCTGATCCCGATCATCACCGACCCCTACCCGGACCCGGAGTTTGGCTCAGGCGCGGTGAAGATCACCGGCGCCCATGATTTCAACGATTATGAAGTCGCCAAGCGGGGCGGCATTCCGATGTACCGGCTGATGGACACAAAGGGAGCGATGCGCGGTGACGGCGCGCCCTATGCCGAGATGGCCGCGACCGCGATGGCCGTGGCCAAGGGTGAGCGGACCTTGAGCGAGGCGGAAGCCGACGCGGTCAACCTGGTGCCCGATGACCTGCGGGGTCTTGACCGGTTTGAGGCGCGCAAATTGGTCATCGACCAGATCACATCTGAAGGCCTGGCGGTGATGACCACGGCGGGCGATACCCGCTTGGGTCGCAAGCTGGGCGAAGACGACGACCCCGATGCCCCTGCCCCGCTGGTTGAGGCCAAGAAGATCGTGGCGCCTTACGGCGACCGGTCCAAGGTCGTGATCGAGCCGATGCTGACCGACCAATGGTTCGTGGACACCGACAAAATCGTCGGCCCGGCGTTAGACGCTGTGCGCGATGGCACCACCCAGATCCTGCCGGAACAACACAAGAAGGTGTATTTCAACTGGCTGGAGAATATCGAACCCTGGTGCATCTCGCGCCAGCTTTGGTGGGGACACCAGATTCCGGTTTGGTATGGGCCACCGGTCACTTCGCGCATTGCAACCACAGAAAGAACGAGGGAACTTGACGCAAAACACAGACGCGAGGGCGGACCCTTTGGTGGCAGTCGCGCTGAATTCTGTGCGCCAAGTTGGCAGGAAGCGGTCAAGCTAGCGCGAGAATACTACCGAGATCCCGAAGGAGAGTTTACTGCAATCGAAAGCCTCGAAGAGCTGAGAACTTACTACGAAGATCTAAAAAACTTAGACCGTGCGACTCCGCTATTGCGAGACCCCGACGTCCTAGACACCTGGTTCTCGTCGGGCCTCTGGCCCATTGGCACGCTGGGCTGGCCCGAGGAAACAGAGGCGCTGAAAAAATACTTCCCCACGTCCGTTCTGATCACCGGCTTCGACATCATCTTCTTCTGGGTCGCCCGGATGATGATGATGCAATACGCCGTCGTCGGCGAGCGGCCCTTTGACACCGTCTATGTCCACGCGCTGGTGCGCGACGAGAAGGGCAAGAAGATGTCGAAATCGCTCGGCAATGTCCTAGACCCCCTCGACCTGGTCGATGAGTTCGGCGCCGATGCCGTCCGCTTCACCCTGACGGCCATGGCCGCGATGGGCCGCGACCTGAAGCTGTCGACGGGGCGCATCCAGGGCTACCGGAACTTCACGACGAAACTCTGGAACGCAAGTCGTTTCGCCGAGATGAACGGCGTTTTCGATGTGACCACCCGCACGCCCGATGCCGCCACGCACAGCGTCAACAAATGGATCATCGGCGAGGTGGCCAAGACGCGGATCGCGCTGGACGAGGCCTTGACCGCCTACCGGTTCAACGATGCGGCCAACACGCTTTACGCCTTCACCTATACCTATTGCGATTGGTACCTGGAGTTTTCAAAACCGCTGATGCAGACGGATGCGGCCGGTGAAACCCGCCAGACCATGGCCTGGGCGCTGGATCAGATGCTGATCATGCTGCATCCGATCATGCCGTTTATCACCGAGGAACTCTGGGGGCTGTCGGCGCCCGCGCGCGAAAAACCTTGCGTGCACGCCGATTGGCCGACCTATGGGGCCGAGTTGATCGACGATGCCGCAGTGGCTGAGTTGAACTGGGTGCGTGAACTGATTGAGAAAATCCGTAGTGTTCGAGGCGAAATGAACGTACCCCATACAACGGAAGCAGACTTGTTGCACGATCTAGGCAATGAAAGCGGGCCCGAGCAACTTAGAAAGCTAGATATCCTAGCCAGAAATCGGGAATTGATTCAGCGTCTTGCGCGGGTCGCTATTCAAGCAGAAATCTTGGATTCCCTGCCTAAGGGCGCCGCTGCAATTGCCGTCGAGGGGGGCACTTTCGCCCTGCCCTTGGAAGGTCTGATCGATGTGGCGGCCGAAAAAGCGCGGCTGGAAAAGACCGTTGGCAAGCTGATCAAGGAGGTCGGCGGTTTGGAAGGCCGGTTGAAAAACCCCAAATTCCGCGAAAACGCCAGCGCTGAGGTGATCGAGGAAACCGAGGACAACGCCCGCGCCCGGCGCGAAGAACTCACCCGGCTGGAGGCCGCCGTCGCCCGACTGGCCGAGCTGGACTAGGGCAAACCCGCTAGGGCACGACCCGGTCAATCGCGCGCATCATGCCCAGCGATTTGTCGTAGACGAGGGTCAAAATCCGCTTCGTGGGCGGTTTTGACACGATCGGCAGGGTGCGCAACGATCCGGCCGCTGCGGCACTTGCCAGAAAGGTCCTTCGGTTCAGTTTTGGCATGGGCGCGCCCCTTTTTGCGAATAGCTCTCAAATATGGACGCTGGGAGCACGCCGCAACCCTCTTGCACTTAAACCCCTGTTTCGCATAGGTTTTCTTATGAACGATCCACGCCTCACCCCGCTTGCAGCCGCCCTGCCCGCAACGGTGCCCTTTGTCGGGCCAGAGGCGCAGGAACGCGCGCAAAATCAGGCGTTTATCGCCCGGTTGGGGGCCAATGAAAGCGCCTTTGGACCCTCGTCAAAAGCGGTGCTGGCGATGGGGGCGGCGACGCCCGAGATCTGGAAATACGGTGACCCTGAAAACCACGATCTGCGGGTCGCTTTGGCCGAATATCACGCCGTCGGGCCTGAGCACATCGCGGTGGATGCAGGCATTGATACGTTGCTGGGCGTAATTGTGCGGCTGTTTGTCGGTGCGGGTGAGGCTGTGGTAACGTCCGACGGGACCTACCCGACGCTGGACTATCACGTCACGGGCCATGGTGGGGTGATCCACAAAGTCCCGTATCAAAACGATAAAACCAACCCTGCCGCCTTGGTCGCAAAAGCGGTCGAAACGGGTGCAAAGCTGATTTACCTGGCCAATCCGGACAACCCGATGGGGTCCTGGCATGAGGCCACGGCACTGACGCGGGCGTTTGCCGACCTGCCCGAAAACGCGATCCTGCTGCTTGACGAGGCCTACGGCGAGTTTGCGCCGGATCGCACCTTGCCGCCCGTGGATACGGCCGATCGCCGCATCATTCGTTTGCGCACCTTTTCAAAGGCTTACGGGATAGCGGGGGCGCGTGTGGGCTATGCGATCGGGGCGGCCGAAACGCTTGTTCATTTCGACAAGGTGCGCAACCATTTCGGCATGAACCGGGTGGCGCAAGTGGGTGCGCTGGCGGCGCTGAAGGACCGCGCCTGGCTGGATCATGTGGTGAATTCGACCGCGCGTGCGCGCGAACGGCTGTCCTGGATTGCGGGGTCGAACGGTCTGACGCCACTGCCGTCGGCCACCAATTTCATCACCGTGGATTGCGGCGCCGGTCCGGACTTCGCGACCGCCCTGAAGGACGCGTTGATCGCGCGCGGGATCTTCATTCGCATGCCGTTTGCGCCGCCGGGCAACCGCTGTATCCGGATCGGCGCAGGCACCCCGGCTGACCTTGATCATCTCGCACGCGCGCTACCGCTGGCCCTTCAGGATGCGCGCGCAATCATTGGTTAACCTTGCTGCGGCATGATGCCCGCAAAACGGGGATTTTGCTGATGCCACCAAAGTTCATGGACCAACCTTATCTTGCCGAAATGGTCGCATTCTTTTGCCTTGCCGTGGTTTGGGCGTTGTCGGGGTTTCTTGCCGCGATGACAGTTGCAGCCTGCGCCGATCTGGCGATTTCCGCTTGGGCGTGGCGGCGCGCTCGGCGAAAATCGCCGGGCCTGAAGTCCAACGCGGGGTCGTGACTGGCCAAATACATCAAGCGCGTTATAATTTTAATTAATGGTAAGGAGTGATCTGTTGGTCGAGAATTACACCAATGCCTTTTTGGTCTCCTTCGGCGTCCTGGTTTTCATGGCGCTTTTCGGGATTTGGGTTATTTGGGGTCTGTTGGGCGCGGCCCTGACGGGCGCGATCGCGGACCGTCTGATCACCAAGGATTTCCGCAAAAACCGCCGCTAATTCGCGGCAAGGACCTTTGCGGCCGCCTCAAGCGCGCCGGGCCCGTGCGCGATGTCCAGCGCCTTTAACGCGGCATCAATCGCGCCGAGCGCACCGAAGACCATTTGCCCATTCACATGGCCCATATGGCCGATGCGAAAGTGACCGACACTGTCATCGCCGTCGCCGAAACCGATGCCCAACCCCAGCGTGACGCCGGCTTTGGTTTCGGTCCAGGCGCGCAAGGCGGCAGCATCGATTGTCGGCAACAAAAGTGTCGTGACCGCCCGGCTGCGTGCGGTCTTGTCGGCGATGTTGAAGGCAAGATCGCCGGTCGCCGAC
The DNA here is from genome assembly GCA_038530285.1 of Pseudomonadota bacterium. Taxonomy (GTDB): domain Bacteria; phylum Pseudomonadota; class Alphaproteobacteria; order Rhodobacterales; family Rhodobacteraceae; genus JASJAR01. Next base: position 7,337 of record JBCBCY010000016.1, on the reverse strand, counting down.
CAGACGTCTGCCGCTGCCCAAACCATTTCGGCCAGCTTTTCATGGCGCGCGTAGAGAGGCTGAAGCCCTTCTTCCGCGATCATATCGAGTGCTGCGCGCAACCCGTAAAGGTGATGGGTCGGCGCGGTTCCGAAAAAATAGAGATAGAGTTGATCGGCATCTGTGCGCGGGCGCCAATCCCAGTAGGACGTCACGCAATCGGCCGTCTCGCGCAGGGCATCGGCGCGGTCATTGTAGAAGACAAAGCACATCCCCGGCGGCGTCATCAGCCCCTTTTGTGAGGCCGCCACCATTACATCGACGCCCCAGGCGGCCATTTCAAACCGGTCGCAGGCCAGCGAGGCGATGCAATCGACCATCAAAAGCGCGGGGTGGCCGGCGGCGTCCATGGCCGCGCGGACCCCTGGCACATCGGTCAGCGCCGACGACGATGTATCGACATGGGTGACCAGAACGGCCTTGATCTGGTGGTCTTTGTCCGCGGCCAGACGTTGCGCCAATGCGTCTGCATCGGCCCCTTGCTGGCGGCCAAAATCCAGAACCTCCACGCTGGCGCCAAGTGCTTCGGCGCAAGCGCCCCAGCCTTTCCCGAACGTGCCGCTTGCGAGGCTTAGAACCCGGTCGCCCCGCGACACGACATTGGCCAGGGCCGCTTCCCAGGCCGCGTGGCCATTGCCGATATACATCGCAACGTGCTGTGCACCGCCCGCGACGGTTTTGAGATCGCGCGCAATCCCCGGCATCATGTCAAAAAGCTCGCCGGTATATATGTTGGGGGCCGCCCGGTGCATGGCCCGCAACACGCGGTCAGGCATCACAGAAGGGCCTGGAATCGCTAAATATTCGCGTCCGTGTGCAAGGGTCATGGGGTATCGTCCGATCGTGGGAACGCACCAGTGGTAGGTCGCGCTTGGGGCTGCGTCAATTGCTTGTTTTGGAGTAACCCGCGCGCAGTCTTTCGGGCGGCGTGCCGGTGAGATAGCGCGCCAGTGTCAACCCGTTGCGCAGACTGCGGCGGGTCCAACCGTCGGCCTGGTAGCGCGCCGCTGAGGTTGCCGCCGTGGCCCCCAGCATCACCAGGCGCCCCCGCAAGGCGCGCGCCAGGGCGACATCCTCCATCAGGGGCAGGTCCGGCACGCCGCCCACGCGGGCCAAGAGATCACGGTGGATCACCAGCCCCTGATCACCGTAAGGCAGCCCGGCGCGGCGCGCGCGCAAGTTCGCCCAGCCCGCGACAATCCTTGGCGCAAGGCCGGCGGCGCGAAACCGCAACCGGAAATAACCCGCCCGGGCGGGATCGCGCAGATGCAAAGCGACCGCTTGTGTCCAGCCGGGATCAAGCACGGTATCGGCATGCAGGATCATCAGCCAATCGGCCTTGGCCGCCGCCACCCCGCGACCGATCTGGCCGCCGCGCGACGCCGCCCCGGTCACGACGTTTGCGCCCAGCTCATCAGCAATCGTCAGCGTCGTGTCGGCAGAACCCCCGTCAGAGACAACAAGCTCGCGGATCAGGCCGGCGTCCAGCCCTTCGGCAAGGGCGACGGCACAGCGGCCAAGGTCCGCGCCTGCATTCAGGGTCGGGATGACGATGGAAATAGGCGCCGGCAAGGGCTTCTCCTTCGGCTGGGTCCGCGCCTATATAGTCGGGATGAGCGATGATGCACACACACCAGACGCACGCGCCGTCTTGCGGGTCACCGGCCCCGATCGGGCGGCCTTTTTGCAAGGGCTGGTGACGAATGATGTCGACAGGGTGGATGCGGGGCTGGTCTATACCGCGCTGTTGTCGCCCCAGGGCAAATACCTGGCCGATTTCTTCATGGTCGGGGCCGATGAAGCGATTTTGCTGGATGTGGCCGCCGAGATGGCCCCGGCCCTGGCCCAGCGGTTGGCGATGTACAAGCTGCGCGCCGCAGTGGCGATCGAGGCCAGCGACATCACCGTCACCTGCGGGCTTGGCCCGCCGCCCCCGGGCGGCTTGCCCGACCCGCGCCACGAGGCCCTGGGCTGGCGGGCCTACGGGGCCGCGATGGACGCCCCGGCAGTCGATTGGGATGCGCTTCGGGTGGAACATATGATCCCTGAAGCGGGGCGCGAACTGCACACGGGCGACAGTTTCATCCTGGAATACGGGTTTGAGCGGTTGAACGGCGTCGACTTCAAAAAAGGCTGCTATGTGGGCCAGGAAGTCACCGCGCGCATGAAGCACAAGACCGAGTTGAAAAAGGGGCTGGCACGGGTGGCGATCACCGGCGCGGCGGAACCGGGCGCAGAGATCATGGCGGATGGCAAACCGGCGGGCACGCTTTACACGCGTGCCGGCGATGCGGCCCTGGCCTATCTGCGGTTCGACCGCGCCACCGGGCCGATGCAGGCGGGTGGTGCCACGATCACAAGGATCTAGGCGCGCTCGGAATATTCCATGGTTTCGGTGTTCACCACGATCGCTTCGCCTTCACCCACAAAGGGCGGGATCATCAGGCGCACGCCATTGTCGAGCACGGCCGGCTTGAACGAATTGGCCGCCGTCTGGCCTTTGACGACCGGTTCGGTTTCCGTCACCGTGCAGGTGACTTTCTGCGGCACGGTCGCGTTCAGGGCTTCGCTGTCGTAAAATTCGACCACGATGGTCATGCCGTCCTGCAAAAACGGCCGGCGGTCGCCCAGAAGCTCGGCCGGCAATTGGATCTGCTCATAGGTTTCGGCATCCATGAAAACCAGCATCCCGTCATCTTCGTAAAGGAACTGCTGGTCTTTTTGTTCCAGGCGCACGCGTTCGACCTTGTCGGCGGACCGGAAGCGTTCGTTCAACTTCGAGCCGTTGCGCAAATTGCGCATCTCAACCTGCGCGAAGGCGCCGCCCTTGCCGGGCTTGACGTGGTCCACTTTTACCGCTGCCCAAAGACCGCCATTATGCTCCAAGACGTTGCCCGGGCGAATTTCGTTTCCGTTAATCTTTGCCATGGTGTTCCGGTCGAAATGTTGATGAATTCTTGACAGACCCTATATCTAGCGGGTCAACTCCGTACAAGATAGGGATTCGGGGGAAAACGAGACGGCGTGATATGCATCAGACGCATATCTGGCATGACGAATAAACAAATCAGAATCGCCCAAAAAGCTGGCACTAAGAGCGTCACGCCGTTTAGCAGAACCAAAAACAAAAGGACGACGAATGAGCGATTTCGTTGATGGCACCGCTTTCAATCACGAGCAAGGCAACCGCGCACGGAAACTGTTTGCAGCGGTGGTTCTGGCTGCGTTGGATGACGCTATTGCAGATGACAAGAAGTATGGCAATGGCCCCGATCAGATCGCCCGCTGGGCGCGGTCGCGGGACGGCCGTGAGGTTTTGACCTGCGCAGGCATCGATCCGAATGAGCGTGTTGTCACCGGCATGATGGATTTCGTCGCCAAGGGCGTGCGGACGTCCGTGGCGCTTTCGCGCGAGGAAAGCGAACGTCGTCAGGCGGCCGAACTGGCACAGCAGGCCGAAGCCGCCTGATCCAAGGCGCAGGCAAGGTTTTGAAAACGCGTCCTTCGGGGCGCGTTTTTTGTTTGCAAGCAGGCGCTTAGAAGACGAAGCGCCAGATGCCGGACGCCATGACTTCGAAGGCGGACAAGGCCAGCATCCCGCCGCGCAGCCACCAGCTTTTGTAGCGCAGGAAAATGACCACCAGGGCGGCAGCCACCAGCACAAGCACCCCTGCCCCAACAAGGTCCGCATAGGCAGACCCGTCCCAATAGCTGACAGGGCTTTCGAACTTCCATGTGGTCAGCGGCCAGAAATGCATCCGCGCGTCATGGGTGTGCAGGGGAAAATCGAAGGCCAGGTGCAAAAGGCCAGCGCCGGCAAAGGCCGTCCAGGCCTTGGACCCCGCCCAAAGGGCCACCCCCAGACCGATCCCCCACAAGATGAACGAGTTATCCACCGCAAAAACCTGCTGCCAGGCGTCGGAATAATACAGCTCGTCAAACACCCGTTGAGGTGAAATGCCCAGCACGCGCATCGCATAGATCGACATCACGTAAAGCGAAAAGTCGGGTGCCATGGCCCCCAACAGCGCGGCCAGCGTCGTGCGGCGGACCTCAGGCCGGCCAAAGGCCGCAACGCCAAAGATCAGATGAGCCGGGGTGTTCACCGGCGCCGGGCTCTAGTCGAGATCGCGTGCGGCGAAAGCCCGCTGAATTTCGGCCCGCACCAGTTTGCGGACATTGCGGGTGATCCGTTCGCCCAGCCCGCCCTGCAATTCCTCGCGAACGATCTCGGCCACCAGCTCACGCAGGCCTGTTTCGTCAAGAAGTGTGGGCTCATCCTCAGCCAGCACGTTGTCGGTCGTGTCTGACCTCGCACCGCGATGTCGAAACGTTGCCAGGGGCGCTGCGACGGGGTCGCGTGGCTGGGGCGAATTGGCGGGCGCAGGTGTCATGTGGTCCTGAGACGCCTGATCCATCGCGTCTTCAAAAGCGGCATCTTCGGTGTCGCGCGCCAAAGCGGCCGTTTCGGGTGCGGGTGCATCGACCGCATCTGCGACGACATCCCCATCCGACGTGTCGTCTGGATCAACCGGTGCCCCGGCCGCATCACGCCGAAGGGGCAGAACCACGGCATCAGGTTCGTGCTGGGTCTGATCTTCGCTGCCATCGGGTTCCCATTCGGCCGCTTCAGAGCCGACGGCGGCCTCCAAGTCGGCGATCCGATCTTCGAGTGTTGGATAATCCCGCTCAGGCTGCGACGGCTCCGGGGCGCCATCTTCAGCCGGAACACGCAGCGCCGGCGTCAGCAAAAGCTTGCCCGCTGCCGTGTCGGCAGCCGCGTTCACCTCTGTCGATACGATCCGGCGCACGGATGACAATATATCGTCGTACCCAGACTGTGCGGATTCGTCACTCATGGCAGTCTCATTCTCTCGCCCCGAGTCGGACGGTAGCCGCCTGCCGGGTCAGAAACAACCGTGCCGGTTCTACTCGGCGCGGCCAATGGCGCGAAGCACACGGTCGAGCTTTTCGCCTTCGGGGCTGACACGCACGGTCGGCGCACCGCGAACAGCGTTATAATACGCCTCGGGATCGAAGGCGGGCACGTTCAGGCCCAGGTGATCGACGGTCAAAAGCCCGATTGATTCGAGTAGCGAATACACCGCAAGCAAGCGGTCATTTTCCGTATTCACCCGATCGGTGCGCGCATCCAACAGTTCTTGTTCCTGGTCGAGAACCTCAAGCGTTGTGCGCGCGCCAAGGCGCAATTCCTCACGCAACCCGTCGAGGGCAAGCTGGGCCGCGGCGACCTGGCGGTCGTTCGCTTCGAGGCTGGCCACCGCCACGGCAAGGTTCGCCCAGGCATTGCCCACGTTTTGTTCGACGCCCAGCACCGTCGACAACAGCCCCGAGCGCGACGCGTCACGCTGCGCGGTCACCTTGCGCACCGCAGACGTCAATGCCCCGCCACGGTAGATCGGTCCTGACAGGCTGAGGCCGATGGACCCTGAGGTGTCGCCGTCCTGATCGAGCCCCGCCGATGCGGTGCCAGACAGGCTGGGCAGAAGGGAGGCTTCGGCGCGCGCGACACCGATCTCGGCCGCGGCGACCTGGTGTTTGGCACTGGCGATATCGGGATGGCGATCGCGCGCGACCGCCTTTGCAGCACCCAGCGTATCGGGCACGGCCGGGGTGGACCGCGGCGCCGTCAACACACCGGGATAGCGGCCCACAGCGGCTTTGTACTCTTCACGCGCGCGCACCAGCCCGCCCTGCTGTGCCGCAAGCCCGGCCCGGCCCGCGGCCAGCCGCGCTTCGGCGATCGACACATCGGTTCGCGTGACCTGACCAACCTCGAACCGGTCTTGCGCGGCGCGCAATTCCTGCGTGATCAGCCGCACATTGGCTTCGTTGAGGGCGACGAGCGATTCCGCCTGACGCACCCCGATGAAGGCCGCCACGGCGCGCAGAAGAATGTCCTGTTCCACCCCGATCAGCGCATCCCGGGTCGCGAGGACCGTTTCATCAAGCTGTTGGATGGCCAGTTGCGACGCGCCAAAGTCGTAGAGCAGCAACGTCGCCGACACGCCAAGACTGGCGGTCACATCATTGCCTGAGGGCGGTGCGGGCGAAACGGCCGTTGCGGAGGCCGAGTAGTTGATGATCGGGCGCAGCGCCGCAACGGCAGACGCGACGTCTTCATCGGCCGCGCGCAAAAGCGCTTGTTGCTGATCAAGGATATTGCTGTTGAGGTAGGCCCCCGCCAGCGCATCTGTCAGCGTTTCAGCCTGGGCCGGTGCCACCAGCATGACAGCGCTGAAGATCACGGAATAAAGCGACGTCTTTGCTTTGGCCATCTTAAGGCTTTCCTATCGTGTTACAGCGCGAACGCTGGCTTTGCCCCAAATCCTGGCAGCAGTGGCGCACCTGCGTTGAACCCAAAGCGCCATCCGATGCCCGAGGTTGACTTAATCCCGATCCGGCAGACGCCAACCCGCCCTTCCAGAAAAAGGACGGCAATCTTGCCGCCGGGCTTCAATTGGTCAATCAGCGCTTGGGGCAAGGTTTCGACCGCGCCGCCAATTAAAATCGCATCATAAGGCCCGTGCTGCGGCGCGCCTTCGGTGGCATCGCCTTCAACCACGATCACGTTCAGCGCATCGGCTTCGGCCAGGTTCGCGGCTGCATCACGCGCGAAATCGGGATCAGGTTCAACCGCCACAACAGCCTCACCCAGCTCTGACAGGATCGCAGAAGAATAGCCCAGTCCGGGCGCGATATCGAGGACCAGATCGTCAGGCTCAACATTCAGAAGGTCGATCATTTTGGCCAATGTGCGCGGTTCCAGCACCACCCGGTCCGGCCCGATCACGACGTTTTCGCCGACATAGGCCGCGTCGCGCTGGCTTGCGGGCACGAAGACTTCGCGCGGGACCTTCAGAAAGGCGTCAATCACCGGGAAGCGGGTCACGTCGGATGGGCGCACCTGCGTGTCGACCATGGTGGTCCGAAGTGTTTTGTATTCAGTCATCAACTAAACTCGCCGGTTCACTTTCGCCACAGATAGCCACAGATGGGCGCGTGGGGCAACAGTGTCCACCCTACACGGTCATAGGTTGATGCCGCCTGAAAAGATGACTAAACACCTCGGGCTGGCGGCGAGTTGGCGGAGTGGTTACGCAGCGGATTGCAAATCCGTGTACACCGGTTCGATTCCGGTACTCGCCTCCATGGTCCCCACACGGACCGACCCTGAGTTATCCTTTGATCGACATGTCCGGACCCAGAGAAGCGGCGCGCGTTTGACCCCCAAACAAGGGTCCTCGGGCCCATCGCAAGGTGTGTCGACAATAGCA
>JBCBCY010000015.1:0-98298 GCA_038530285.1 Pseudomonadota bacterium | reverse complement strand
GCCAGCTGATAAAGCACATCCCCAGACACCACCGTCATTTCGGCTGCACCGGGATCAAAGACCGTAACTGTTGTTTGGCCATCCCGCGTGTGGCGGCCCAAAACGGCAAACGGGTCAGGATGTGTTCCCGCCGCGATCTTGCCTGCGTCAGCCTGTGTCAGGCCCGCGCCCTTCCCCATTCAGTCCCCCCCAAGGGTCATTCTGCAGCGACGGACGCCTGGGAATCAAGCGAGCCCGCGTGCCAGATATCCTTGAGGTAACCACGAATTGTCCGGTCTGACGAGAACCAGCCGGACCGCGCGATGTTTTGTGCAGCCATCACCCCCCAGCGGGCCGGGTCGGCGTAAGCGGCTTCCGCCTCACGGCTGGCGCGGGCGTATTCGGTGAAGTCCGAGGCCACCAGGAAGTAATCGGGCCCTGAGATGTTGTCGGCGATGTGGCGGAACCGGTCATGGTCACCGTCCGCAAATAGCCCGTTGCGCAAGCTGTCGACGGCGCGGGCCAGTCGCTGGTCGCGCCCGATCGCGTCCCAGGCATGGCCTTCGACGGCGCGGCGTTCGTGAACCTCGCTGGCGGTCATCCCGAAAAGGAAGAAATTCTCATCGCCCACCTGTTCGCGGATTTCCACGTTCGCGCCATCCAACGTGCCGATGGTGACAGCCCCGTTTAGCGTGAACTTCATGTTGCCTGTGCCGGACGCTTCCTTGCCCGCGGTTGAGATCTGTTCGGACAGATCTGCCGCCGGGATCAACCGTTCAGCCAACGTGACATTGTAGTTCGGTGCATAGACCACCTGCAGCGCGTCTTTCGTCGCGGGGTCCTTGTTGACGACGCGCGCGACCGAATTGATCAGGTAGATAATGTCCTTGGCAAACCAATAGCCCGGGGCCGCCTTGCCACCAAAGATCTTCACCTTCGGGGTCCAATCGCGGTTCGGGTTGTCCTTCATTTCCAGGTAATGGGCGATGGTCTCAAGTATATTGAGGTGCTGGCGCTTGTACTCATGGATGCGCTTGATCTGAATGTCGAACATCGCCGCGGGATCGAGGGTGACCCCCTGTGTCTGGCCCAACCATGCGGCCAGTTCGACCTTGTTGGCGAGCTTGACCCGCCCGACGGCTTCGACAAAGCCTGCATCGCTGGAATGCCTGTCGAGATCGCGCAAAAGCTCGGCGTCGCCGACCCAGTCTTCGCCAATGGTCTCAGTGATCAGCCCGGCCAGACGCGGGTTGCACCCCTTAAGCCAGCGGCGCGGTGTCACCCCGTTGGTCTGGTTGACGATCTTTTCGGGATGAAGCCCGTGCAGGCCCGCAAACACAGTCGATTTCATCAGGTCAGAATGAAGCGCCGACACGCCGTTCACCCGGTTCGCCATGATGAACGACAGCGGCCCCATGTTGACGTTGCCGTGGTCGAGAATGCGCACATCCCGGTGCGGATAGGCGCGGGCATGAGCCTCATCGATGCGCCCGATGATCTGCAGATGGCGCGGCAAAAGCCAGCCCATCAGGCCCTCTGACCATGTTTCCAGCGCTTCAGGCAACAGTGTGTGGTTGGTGTAGTTCAGCGTCCGGCGCGCGATTTCCGTGGCCTCGTCGAACTCGATGCCCTTTTCGTCGTGCAGAATGCGCACCAGTTCGGGGCCTGCAATGGCTGGGTGGGTATCGTTGAGCTGGATCGCGGCCTTGGCGGGCAACTGGCGCAGATCCCCGTTTTCGCCTTCGAACCGGCGCAGAATGTCGCGCAGGCTGGCGGCGGTGAAGAAGTATTCCTGCTTCAGACGCAGCGCCTTACCCTGTTCGGTCGTGTCATCGGGGTAAAGCACACGCGAAATCGTGCGCGCCAAAGCCTCCGGTGCGGCAGCGGCGGAATAATCGCCCGCGTTGAACCGCTCGAGATCGAACAGATGCGTGGGTTTTGCCCCCCAAAGGCGCAGGGTGTTGCCCCAACGCCCCTGCCAGCCGATCACCGGCGTGTCATAGGCTTCGGCCAGCACGCTTTCGGCTGGATGCCAGACCGCACGGCTGCCGGCTTCACCCACATGGCCGCCAAAGCCGATTTCATGGGTGTATTCGGGGCGTTCAAATTCCCAGACATGGCGCTGTTGCAGCCAATCTTCAGGCTCTTCAACCTGGCGCCCGCCTTCGAACCGCTGCCGGAACAGCCCGTGTTCGTAGCGGATGCCATAGCCCATCGCGGGCACGCCAAGTGTGGCCAGGCTTTCCATGAAACAGGCCGCCAAACGCCCAAGACCACCGTTGCCCAAGGCGGCATCGGGTTCGTTGTGGATTACGGCGTCGTAATCAAGGCCCAGCTCTGCGCACACCTCTTGCGCCTCGTCGCGCAGGCCCAAATTGACCGCAGCGTCTTCCAAAAGCCGCCCGATCAGGAACTCCATCGACAAATAGTAAACCCGCTTTCCCGCCGCCTTGGCCGTGCGGGTCGTGGCATCGTGCCAAGGTGCAACGACCGCATCGCGAATCGCATAGGACAGCGCCAACCGCCAATCGTAGATCGTGGCATGTTCGCGATCCTTGCAGATCGAGAAAGTCAGGTGATGCAGAACGCGGTCTTTCAGTCCAGACATGTCGGACTCCCGGAGGTTGAGCACTTGTTACGAAGACCCCGCCCAATATTGCCGCGCGCGAAGATTCCGCAAGCTGTTTGAGCGTAGACCCGCCAGTCAGACCGAAAGTGTTGCCGACACGGCCTTTTTCCAGCGATCTCGCTTGGATTGGCGCATATCTGCGTCCATCGCAGGTTCGAATCGGCGGTCCAGCGCCCAGTTTTTCGCGAAATCTGCCGCAACCGGGTAAATTCCCGCTTTAGACCCCGCAAGCCAAGCTGCCCCAAGGGCCGTGGTTTCCTGCACGACTGGTCGGTCCACAGGCGCGCCGAGGATGTCTGACAGAAACTGCATCGTCCAATCGGACGCCGTCATCCCGCCATCAACCCGCAATGTGCCCCCTTCGCCAAGCCCGGGCCAGTCCGCGCGCATCGCATCCAGAAGATCGCCCGTCTGATAGCCCACGCTTTCCAGCGCGGCGCGGGCGAATTCTTCGGGGCCAGAGTTCCGCGTCAGCCCATAGATCGCACCCCGGCAATCGGGGTTCCAATAAGGCGCGCCCAGCCCGGTGAACGCAGGCACCAGCACAACGCCCTGTTCGGCATCTGCGGCTTCGGCCATCGGTTGGGTTTCAGACGCCTCGCGAATGATCTTCAGCCCGTCGCGCAACCATTGCACGACGGCCCCGGCGATAAAGATCGCGCCTTCAAGGGCAAAGGTCCGCTGCCCGTCGATCTGATAGGCCACGGTGGTCAGCAGCCGGTTTTCAGACCGAAAGGGTTTAGGACCGGTGTTTAGAAGGGCAAAACATCCTGTCCCATAGGTCGATTTCATCATGCCGGGTTCAAAACAGGCTTGCCCTACCGTGGCCGCCTGCTGGTCGCCCGCCACGCCCAAAATCGGGATCTCGCGACCGAAAAGATCAGGCCGCGTGAGGCCGAAATCGCCATTGCTGTCGCGGATATCCGGCAACATTTCCATCGGAATATCGAACAGCGCGCAAATGTCTTTCGACCATGTGCCCGTCTCGATATCATACAGCATCGTCCGGCAGGCATTGGTGGCATCGGTCGCATGGACCGCCCCGCCTGTCAGCTTCCAGATGATCCAGGTGTCGACCGTGCCGAACAGCACCTCACCCTTCGCCGCCCTGTCCCGTGCGCCCGTCTCATCAAGGATGAATTTCAATTTGGTCGCCGAGAAATACGGATCAAGCAGCAAACCGGTCGTCTCGGTGATCATTGGCTCATGACCCGTCGCCTTCATCTCGCGGCAATAGTCCGCGGTGCGCCGGTCCTGCCAGACGATGGCGTTGTACAAAGGCTCACCAGTGGCGGCATCCCAGACCACGGTGGTTTCGCGCTGGTTGGTGATGCCAATCGCGGCGATATCCTCCGCCTGGGTGCCCTGCTTTTCGATGGCCGCCCGGCAGACCGCCGCGGTCGTCGCCCACAGATCACTGGGGTCATGTTCGACCCACCCGGACGCGGGATAATGCTGGGGAAATTCTTCCTGCGCGGATCCGCAAGGCGTCAGGTTTTCGTCAAACAAGATCGCCCGGCTTGATGTGGTGCCCTGATCGATTGCCATGACATAGCGCATGTCACGCCCCCCCTTTTTCGTAGTGTTTATTCCGCCGCCAGCGCGCCCGCTTTTTCGGCCATATAGGCGTCGATCCGGCCGATCTGCTCAGGTGTCAGCCGCAAGCCCAGCTTGGTGCGCCGCCAGACCACGTCTTCCGCCGTTTGCGCATATTCGCGCGTCATCAGCCAGGTCACCTCGGCCGCTGTCAGGGTCGCGCCAAAATCCTCGCCCAGGTCATCGGCCGTGGTCGCAGACCCGAGGATTTCTGAGCTTTCCATGCCGTAATGCCGCACCATCCGGCGCGCCCAATAGTCGGTCAGAAACGGATATTCCCGCTTCAACTCAGCCTCCAGCGGCGCCGCCCCTTTGACCGGGAAGTCCCCCCCGGGCAGGGCCACACCGGCCGACCAATGGGGGCCAGCGGCGGGAAAGAAGGGTGCGATCTTGTCGAAGGTGTCTTCGGCCAGCTTGCGGTAGGTCGTGATCTTGCCGCCGAACACCGAACAGATCGGCGGGCCGGTGTCATCTAACGACAAAACATAATCGCGCGTCGCTGCTGTGGCTGATTTCGCCCCATCGTCATAAAGGGGCCGCACACCCGAATAGGTCCAGACGATATCGTCGCGGGTCACAGGTTTGTCGAAATATTCGGACGCAAAAGCGCAAAGGTAATCCTGTTCGGCGTCGGTCGCTTCGGCCTTTAACGGATCGTCGTCATGTTCGGCGTCGGTGGTCCCGATCAGGGTGAAGTCTTCTTCATAAGGAATGGCGAAAATGATCCGCCCGTCACCGCCTTGAAAGAAGTAGCACTTGTCGTGATCGTAAAGCTTTTTCGTGACGATATGGCTGCCACGGACCAGCCGCACCCCTTCGGATGTATTGATCCGCGCGACCCCGCGCACGATGTTTTCGACCCAGGGGCCGCCCGCGTTGATCAGGCATTTGGCGCGGTGGGTCGTCTGCTGACCGGTGTTCAGATCTTCGGTCACAACAGACCATGCGTCCGCGTCGCGGGTCGCCTCGATCACCTTGGTGCGGGTCAGAACCGTGCCGCCCCGTGCCTCGGCATCGCGCGCGTTCAAGACCACGAGCCTGGCATCCTGTACCCAGCAATCTGAATATTCGAACGCGCGGCGAAACTTCTGCTTCAGCGGCGTACCGAGCGGGCTTTTGTGCAGATCCACCGCCCAGGTCCCCGGGAGCACCTTTCGCCCCCCAAGGTTGTCGTACAAAAACAGCCCAAAGCGGATCATCCAGGCCGGTCGGCGCCCCTTCGTCCAGGGCATCACCCGGTTCACGATCTTCGACGCGGGCGTTTCGGTGTCGAACCGCATATCCTTGTGGTAAGGCAGCACAAAGCGCATCGGCCATGCGATATGGGGCATGGCGCGCAGCAGGGTTTCGCGTTCTTCCAGGGCATGGCGCACCAGACCGATCTCAAAGAATTCGAGATACCGCAGCCCCCCGTGAAACAGCTTGGTCGATGCCGAAGACGTCGCCTGCGCCAGATCGCCCATTTCGGCCAAGGTCACCGACAGGCCGCGGCCCGCCACGTCGCGCGCAATGCCGCAGCCGTTGATGCCCCCGCCAATGACAAACACGTCGACAGTCTCGGTCCGGGCTTGGATTTCGGTCATTTTGGCAGCAAGTCCTCGATCAGCACTGCCCAATCTTTAACCCGAAGCGATCCAAGCGCCAATACCTACTAAAAATTTAGAATGTCACGCTTGCGCCCGGTTCAGTGGGCGCCGGTGCCCACCCCAAAGAGCGGCAGCCGCAAGGATCACACCAGAAACGGTCGCGATCATGCCCGCGGCACTGACCGCGTTGTCCATGCCCAACCACAAGGGTCCGTAGCCGGCCAGCACGAAGCCCACCACCGCCGAGGCCGCCGCAAAAATCATTGACCACAGCACCTGCGCACCCAGCCGGTCAGTGACCAAACGCGCGGCAGCAGGCGGGCAGATGAACATCGCAATCACAATGATCGATCCGACCGCGTCAAAGGCGGCCACAGCAGCAACGGCAGACACGATCACAAGCCCCAATGACAAGGCCGTTACCGGCAGGCCGATGGCCGCAGCGTAGCCTTCGTCGAACGTCGCGATGGCCAATGGGCGCCAAAACAGCGCAACAGCCAACACGACCAGCACAAAGACCGCCGCGACCCGGAACAGTTCTGGCGGCAGACCGGCAAGGGCCTGACGGTCGATCAACGAGGCCCAACCGGTCGCCTCCAGCCAGATCAGGCTTTCCAGATTGCCGTAAAGCGCATGTTCCACATCCAGATGCACGTTCGAAGTGTCCGAGACCTCAATCAGCAGAACCCCTGCTGCAAACAGCGTCGTGAACACCACACCCATCGCAGCCCCGGCCTCAATTCGGCCAAACCGGCGAATAACCTCGATCAGCAGAACCGCGAGCAAAGCCGCCGCTCCAGCGCCCAAAAGCATCGGCCCGGTGGCCACAAGCCCCGTGATCAGAAACCCCGCGACAATGCCCGGCAGGATCACATGTGAAATCGCGTCCCCGATCAGGGCCTGGCGCCGAAGCAGCAGGAAATTGCCCGGTAGCGCGCAGGTCAGGGCCACAAGCACACCAATGACCAAGGGCGGCAGCGACAGGGGCACGAACTCCGCCCCGGTCATGTGGCCAGCTCCGGCCGGCCAAGCTGCCGGTCAAGGCCCGCGACCTGATCGGCGGTCAGCACATCGCTGATGGCCGTCAGCCCATCATAACGCGCGGCGGCCAGTTCCAACTCGGGCGTGGCGCGCACGATGGCCCAGCGCGCCTCGTCCAAGCGGGCCGTCGCAACAGCGCGTTCCCCCGCCGGAGTGGCCACACCATCCGCACGCACCAACCCCTCGCGCTGCAAAAGCCGCAAGGTGTAAGCCTCAAAAATCGGCTGCCCGCTGGCCAGCGCCAAAAGCCCCTGGCGGATGTGCACTCGGCGTTTGAATGTGCCAGTACGCAGGGTTGCCGCCACCACCCCGCGCCCGGGGGCAAAAAGAAACGACAGCGCGAAAAGCCCAAAGGCCACCAGCACGATCAAGGGCCCCGTGGGCAAACCGGCGGCACTGGCCGACAGGGCCGAACCGATCCAGCCCGACAAGCCACCAATCACGCCGGCCAGAACGACCACAAGATCCGCCCGGTCCGACCAGAAGCGCGCGGCCACCGGTGGGATGATCAGCAATGCCACGATCAAGATCAGCCCGACGACTTTCAGCCCGACCACCGTGACCGCCATCACCAGCCCCATCATCGCAATGTCGGTTCGGTTCAGCCCGACGCCCACAGCCCCTGCAAAGCCCGGATCAAAGGCGGCCATCAGCATTGCGCGGCGCAGGATCACCACAAGCGCCAGCACCGCCAGCCCACCAAAAGCGATCAGCAACGCTTCTGAGCGCAGCATCCCGGCCGTCGATCCCAAAAGGAAATCTTCCAACCCCGCCTGACCGCCCGTGCCAAGCGTCTGGATCAGCGTCATCAAGACCACGCCAAAGCCGAAAAACACCGACAAGACCGCACCGATCGCGGCATCCTCGGACAGGCGTGTGCGGGTCGAAAGCCATTGCACCGTCAAAAGGCCCAGGCCCGCCGACACGGCCGAACCCACAAGAAGCCCCGGCAGGGATTTGCCGCTGCCGCCAAAGGCCACCATCACCAAAAAGGCAAGGGCGACGCCCGGCAAGGTGGCATGGCTGATCGCATCGGACACCAGGGCGCGCTTGCGAAGGTAAAGGAACGTGCCGGTCACTCCCGCTGCCACGCCAAGCGCGGCCGCACCCAGGGTGACAAGGCTGGCGTTGTAGCCAAGACCCAATGTCAACGCGTCAAAAAACACGGCCGTTTAGCCCGCCTGGGCGACATCACCGATCTGTGCCGCTCCCAGGCGCCCGCCATAGGTCGCTTGCAATAGCTCAGGCGTGAACACTTCCGCGACCGGCCCTTCAGCGATTTTGCGGATGTTCAACAGGGCCACCCGGTCAAAATAGGCCGCCACGGTGGTCAGGTCATGGTGCACCGCAACGACCGTCTTGCCCTCGGCTTTGAGGGCCTTCAGCACATCGATGATCGCCTTTTCGGTGGCGGCATCAACACCAGCAAACGGTTCATCAAGAACATAAAGTTCGGCATCCTGGGCAAGTGCGCGTGCCAGAAAGACCCGCTGTTGCTGGCCACCGGACAATTGCCCGATCTGGCGGTCGGCAAACTCATCCATCCCGACGCGGGCCAGCGCATCGGTCACCGCCTTGCGATGAACACCGGTCATGCGGCCCATAAGGCCCAGACGTGGATAAAGACCCATGGCCACCACATCACGGACCCGGGTCGGAAAATCCCAATCCACACTGGCGCGCTGGGGCACATAGGCAATCTGGTCGCGCATCTGGCGTACCGGTTTGCCGAACATCATCGCCGTGCCGGCCAAGGCAGGCTGCAACCCCAAAGCCGCCTTCAAAAGTGTGGATTTGCCAGCACCATTGGGCCCAATGATCGCGGTCATCGACCCTTTGGGGGCATCCATATCAACCGAGAACACAGCCGGTTTGGGCCCGTACGAGACCGTCAGACCACGCACTGCAAAGGCTGCTTCGGCTGCACGATCCGGCTGTGCGACAGCTGCACCGGCAACGCTTGCGATATGAAGATCAAGCGCCACGCGTCAGCTTCCTGCCGCCAGCCGACCCTGCCAGCCACGCGCAGGGGCATCCCCGCCCAAGGCCGCGGCAATGGTCGTCACATTGTGGTCAATCATGCCAACATACGTCCCTTCATAAGTGCCGGGCGCGCCCATCGCGTCAGAGAACAACTCGCCGCCAATGCGCACCTCATGGCCCCGTGCTGCCGCCCCTTCAATCAGGGCCCGCACGTTGCGGTCCGACACTGAGCTTTCGACAAAGACCGCACCGATCTGGCGGGTCACAAGCATATCGACAACCTCTGCTATGCGGGCCAGCCCCGCTTCGCTTTCAGTGGAAATGCCCTGAATGCCGGCCACATCCCAACCGTACGCCGCCCCAAAGTAGCGGAATGCGTCATGGGCGGTGACCAGCACCCTTGCAGGCGCTGCAACCGAACCCAAAACGCGCTTCGAATAAGCCTCAAGCGAGACAAGATCGGCCCGCAAAGCCTCGGCATTGGCCGCGACGGTATCCGCCGCCTCGGGCAGGGCATCGATCAAGGCCGTCTCAATCGCGGTCACCACATGGCGCCAGAGTTTCGGGGCCATCCACACATGCGGGTCGAACTTACCCGCATAATCCTCATGGGCGAACAAATCCGCCTGCGGCACAGCCCCTGCGGCGGCCAAAACGCTGGTGCGCGCGGCAAAATCGCCCAGCACATCTTCCAACTGCGCTTCAAGGTACAGCCCGTTGGCCACAATCATATCGGCGCGCGCCATGGCAAGGATATCGGTCCGGGTCTGGCGGTAGGCATGCGGGTCCACGCCGGGGCCCATCAAGGCCGTGACGTCCACAAAATTACCACCGACACGGGCAACCGTATCGGCAATCATGCCGGTTGTCGCGACCACATCAAGCCGCGTCGACGCAATGGCAGGCACACCAGACAACGCAGCTACGGCCGCCGCAAAGCCCAAAAGGCCACGCCGTGTCAGTTGGTTATGTGCATTACCCGCCATAAGACGATAGTCCTTTATCAGCCCAGTTGAGAACAATTATGAGAACAATTCGCAGAAAGTCAAGCTTCATGCGAACGATTCTCAACACGAATCGCAATTGACTCTGTTTTCGAATGGGCGCCTAAACGATGTTGCTTCGGTTCGGACAAATGTCCGAAGAAAAGGGAACGTGGTGCGCAGGCCTGCCTGCAAATCCATGACTGCCCCCGCAACTGTAGGCGGAGAGCGCGGCTGAACATGCCACTGGGACACCCCGGGAAGGCCAGCCAAGCATCGACCCGCAAGTCAGGAGACCTGCCGCAGCATCACCCTGTTCCGTCGCGGGGCGCGCACGGCACAACGGATTTTCCGGCGTGGTGAAACAAGCACCGTCTGCTGGAAGCCCGTCTTCCCATAGGACATCAACAACGAACCGACGCGGGGTGCGTCATGGGGGAAAAATGAAGAATATCGCGAAAGGCGGGCTCACGCTCGCCGTATTGGTATGGCCTGGCCTGGCCACAGCTCAGGTCTTTGATCTGGGCGAAATTGTTGTCTTGCCGCTGGCCACACCCACCGAGGAAGGCCGCACAGGTGCCACGGTTGAGGTGCTCGATGCCAATGATCTTGCGCAGGGCGGCACTGTGATCGCATCAGAACAACTGGCACAGCTGCCTGGTGTGAACCTCACCCGGTCGGGCGGCCCAGGGGCCTTCGCAGATTTCCAGATCCGAGGGGCGAGAAGCCGATATGTTTCGGTCTTTGTTGACGGCATACTGGTCACTGACCCCTCGGCCCCGACCATCCAGTACGACGACTTTGGCGGCCTTGTCACCGGCACCACCCAGCGAGTCGAACTTCTGAAAGGGTCGCAATCGGCCCTGTATGGCGGCACGGCGGTCGGCGGCGTCGTCGATGTCACCACACTGGGCGGCTTTGAACTCGGCGAAGGCACCCACCAAAGTGCCGCCGTCGAGGCGGGCAGCTTTGGCACCTACGGCGGGTCCTATTCGGTCACCCGCAACACAGGGGACCTGTCGCTGTCGTTCGGGGCGTCCCATGTGACCTCAGACGGGTTTTCGGCCGCCGATGAAAACGATGGCAACACCGAAGCCGACGGCTTCACCCGAACGCGCTACGCGGCACAAGGCATCTACCAGGTCAGCGACACCCTCACTTTGGGCGCCAATGCCTTTGTCGAAGATGGCCGCACCGAGTTTGATGAGTTCACAGTGACCGACGGCGCCACGCCCGGCGATGATGTCAGCTTTCGCGACGCTTTTGGGGCGCGCGCCTTTGTGACCTATGAAAACGGATCTTACCGCAACGAAACCACCCTGTCGTTTTATGGGATCAACCGCGACAGCGTCGGCACGAACGCCTTTGGAGATTCATCGTTTTCCGCGCGAGGCGAGCGCATTCAGATCAGCAATATCTCCAGCTTTGCCGCCAGCCAGGCGGTCGACCTGTCTATCGGTATCGACTATCTGAACGAACGGTCCGTTGCCGGTGGACTTCCCGCCGACGGCGAAAGCACTTCGACCACCGGCGGGTTCGTCGAAGCCGTCTACAGCCCGACGGATCGGACCGATATCATCGCTACGGCGCGCATAGACAGCCATTCAGCCTTTGGTGAGTTTCTCACGGGGCGACTGGCCTTTGCCCACCGCCCCGATGGGCAAACGACCTACCGTGGTGCAATTGCCACCGGATACCGCGCCCCGTCCATCAGCGAGCTATTTGCAGATTTCGGCACCTTCACCGGCAACCCCGACCTTGTGCCGGAAACGTCGGTCACTGCCGAACTGGGCGTCGACCGCGCACTTGCGGGCGGCGGTCAGGTCTCCGCGACGGTCTTCTGGGGCCAGATCGACAATCTGATCCAGACGACGGCTGATTTCAGCACAGTTGAAAACGTGGCCGGCGCCTCGATACGCCAAGGGATCGAGCTTTCGGGCGAAATGCCGATCAATGGCGGTGCGACGATCTATGGCGCTGCGACCTTCATGGAAGCGCGCAGCGCGGATGGCACGCCGCTGGCACGCGTTCCAACCACCGACATCGTCATCGGCGGCACGCTTGATCTGTCAAACCGGGTGACAGTGAATGGCAACGCCCGCTATGTGGCCGGTCTGTTCGATGCCGGCGCCTACCTGCCGTCCTTCACGGTGGTGAACGCAGGCGCAGACTACGCGCTTAGCGATACGGCCACGGCCTACGTCCGCATCGAAAACCTGCTCGGCACCGAGTACCAGACCGTCACCGGCTACGGCACATCCGATCTGGCCATCTTCGCGGGGCTGCGTGCGCAGTTTTAGGGCCATAACATGCGCGGTCGGGCTGGCAATCGCTGGCCCGTCCGCCGCCGAAGGCCCGCGTGTGGTCTCTATGAACGTTTGCACCGATCAATTGGCGATGCTTGTTGCAGACCCCGATCAGATCCTTTCGCTGTCTCATCTTGCGCGCGACCCGTCCCAATCGGCAATGGCGGTCGAGGCGCTTCGCTTTGGCGTCAACCATGGCCGCGCGGAAGAGATCTTCCTCGCCGCCCCCGATGTCGTCCTGGCCAGTACGTTTTCAAACCCTGCAACCATCGCGATGCTGCGCCGCGTCGGGGTTGAGGTCATTGCCTTTCCTCCCGCACAGTCGTTGGCGGACATTCCCGATCGCTTGGCCCAGATGGGCGAGGCCCTCAATCGCCCGGCCGCCGCAGCCGAACGGATTGCCGCCTTTGAAACCGCCCTGGCCGCCCTCCCCCGCAGAGAAGGCGTGCGCGCTGCTCTCTATGGCCCGGGAGGATACTACCGGGGGCCCAGAACGCTCGCCGGTGACATCCTCAATGCGGTTGGGTTCGCAACCGTATTGGACACCGTTGGCCGCGACGTCGGCGGGTTTGTCTCGCTTGAAGAGATGGTGATGGCCGCGCCGGATCTTCTGGTCACGCCAGATGCGCCAAACGCCCCTTCGCGGTCACATGCCGTGCTGGAACATCCCGCCCTTGGTGCTGTCACCGCCGAACGCGCCTTTACCAACCGCAACTGGGTCTGTGGCACACCTGCAGTTTTGGACGCGGCCCGGGCCTTGACCGAATGAGGCTGCTGGCCGGTCTTGGCGCCCTGGTGGCAGCGCTCTTTGCGGCCTCACTTCTTGTTGGCCCTGCCGGGATCGCGCCCATCGCGGCCCTCAACGCCCTGATCATGGGAGGCGACGGCCCCCTGCCAATCGTGATGCAGGACATTCGCTTGCCGCGCGCGCTACTGGGCCTGGGTGTAGGGGCTTCCCTCGGTCTTGCCGGAGCCGCCTTGCAAGGATTTCTGCGCAACCCTTTGGCTGAACCGGGGCTCATTGGCGTGTCTTCCGCAGCCGCACTTGGGGCGGTGCTGGCGATCCAGACAGGGTTGGCGGCATCCGTGGCACTGGGCCTGCCATTGGCCGCCCTGACCGGGGCAGCCCTTGCCGTCGCCCTGTTGTTTCTGCTGGCAGGCCGCGATGGCGACACGCTGACACTGATCCTTGCCGGCATCGCGGTTTCGGCCCTTGCGAGCGCGTTCACGTCCCTGGTGTTAAACCTTTCGCCCAACCCCTTCGCGGCAGCCGAGATCGTCTTTTGGCTTCTGGGCTCGCTCGCGGACCGGTCGATGACCCATGTCTGGATCGCCCTGCCCCTGATGGTCGCAGGCTGGGTCCTTTTGGCCCTCACGGCGCGCGGGCTCGACGCGCTTACCCTGGGTGAGGATGCGGCTGCAACCATGGGCATCTCAATGGCGCGCTTGCGGGTTATGGTCGTGTTCGGGGCCGCCGCGACCGTTGGGGCGGCGACCGCCGTGGCGGGGGTCATTGGTTTTGTGGGCCTTGTGGTGCCCCATATCCTGCGCCCCTTTGTGGGCGCCTCACCTGCGCGACTTCTGCCAGCATCGGCCTTGGGCGGGGCCGCGATGGTGCTGGCGGCCGACGTGGCCGTCCGGGTGGTCCTGCCCGAACGCGACCTGAAACTGGGTGTTGTCACAGCCATCGTCGGGGCGCCCCTGTTTTTGCATCTGATCTGGCGATTGCGGCGGGGCCAGCTGTGAACCTGACCGAGATCTCCATAGAGAACTTGTCGGTCACACTGGGCGGCAAAAGCGTTCTGGCAGGCATCAACCTAACCGTTAAAACCGGCGAATGCGTTGGTTTGATCGGGCCCAACGGTGCGGGCAAGACGACGCTTTTGCGCGCCGCGATGGGTTTGATCCCGGCCAGCGGAGGCTCGAGCTTGGCCGATCTGTCGCCGCGCGCGCGCGCGCGCATCGCGGCCTTTCTGCCCCAGGCGCGCAACATCGCCTGGCCGATGAGCGTGGCACGGACCGTCGCACTGGGCCGCCTGCCGCATCTGGCCCCTGGCGCCGCGATTGGCCCCGAGGACCGCGCAGCCCTGAACGCGGCCATGGACACCATGGACCTTGCCGCCCTGAAAGACCGGCCCGCAACCGCGCTTTCGGGCGGCGAACAAGCCCGCGTGCTGATCGCCCGAGCGCTTGCGCAGGACACACCGTTTTTGCTGGCCGATGAGCCTGCCGCTGGGCTGGATCCAGGCCACCAGATCGCGCTGATGGCGCGGTTGACCCATCTGGCCAAGGGTGGGCGCGGGTTGGTCGTGTCTTTGCATGACCTGGGTCTTGCGCAACGCTACTGCAGCCGTCTGGTTCTGATGCACCGAGGTGAAATTGTTGCCGACGGATCACCGAGCGAAGTGCTGACCGACGGCCACCTGGCCAAGGTTTTTGGCGTGCGTGCCTTTCGCGCCGACAGCGCCGATGGCCCGGTCTTTCAACCCATTGGCCTCACTGACGCGTAAGTCCGGCTCGACTTTGCTGCGTCCCGCTACAAATATCGGCCATGACGATCAACACCCGACCGATGTCCGCAGGGACCGCATTGGCCACATTGCGCGATGGCTGGGCCGCCCAGACAAAGGGGCAACTGACGGCATCATGGATGCTGCACGGACGTCCGGGCGTTGGCAAGACCGAGATCGTGACCACCCTGGCGCGTGAGATTGGCGCCCGGCTGATTGATCTGCGCCTGACCACCATCGAACCCCAGGACCTGCGCGGGCTACCATATTACGATCACGCGACCGGCAAAACCGTCTGGTACCGCCCCGAAGATCTGCCCGACGACCGCGACCCCGCGATCCTGTTTCTGGACGAGTTGACCGCAGCCCCGCCGACCCTTCAACCCGTAGTCTACGGGCTTTTGCAGGAACGCCGCGTGGGGCGCCACGCCCTGCCCGACACGGTGTTTATCGTCGCAGCCGGCAATGCCGTGGAAGACGGTGCGGTGGCCTATGACCTTGGCACGGCGCTGTCAGACCGGCTGATCCACCTGCGTGTGGAAGCCTCTGCCAACGATTGGCTGACAAACTACGCAGTGCCGCACAACCTGCATCCTGCCGTGACGGCCTATATCAGGATGCGTCCCGACCGGTTGGAAACCACCGAAGCCGCGCTTGCCGCAGGTGACACGGTCGCCGCGACACCGCGGTCCTGGGCGCGGGTCAGCGCAATTTTGTCGTCGATCGCCGACCGGGCCACCCGCGCGGTGATGATCGAAGGCACGATCGGGGCAGCTGTGGCAGCCGATTTCCTTCCCCTGGCGGATGATCTTCAAACATCACTGGCGCTCGACGATCTGCTGGCCGCCCCCGCGTCCAGGCGCGCGGCCCTCTATCCCGCAACACTTCACGGGTTGCACGGGCTTGTCTACGCGCTGGCCGCACGACTTGATGAGAACACCGCCCCGGCCAGCATTGGCGTGCTGGCAGGGATCGGGGACCTGGCCAAAACCCGCGGCGAGCCAGTCTTTGCATCGCTTCCACTGGCCGAACTTGTCGCCCACGGGTTTGAAATCCTGATCCGGCGCGGTCTTGACCTCGGCCTTGGCGAAACGATGCTGACCGTACCGGAAATGCGCAGCCACATGCAGGCGCGTGAGACCGGCGCGCCCGTGTGAACGCGCCGGTGCATTCGACCCGGGCCGGGCCCGCGCTTAAAGCGCTTGGCGAAGCGGACCCGGCCCTTGCGGCTTTGTCGCTTTGGTGCCGCCACCGCGACGGGGCGGGCCCGGCGGCGCGCACCACGGGCCGGACGATCACTTATGGCCCTGCATTCAATGATCTGGTGCGCGGCGAACAAATGGGCCTGGCCGCGCATCACATCCTGCATGTGGCCCTGTGTCATTCGGGGCGGGCGGCTGCGATGGCCGCGCGCCTTGGCGGGACATTCGACGCAGCCCTGTTCAACCTTGCAGCCGACGCCATCGTCAACGAAGCCGTGCTTCAAGGCGGCCATATCCTGCCCCGCCCCCGGGTTGAACTGTCAGGTCTTGTCCGCGAAACTCTGGGACCCAAAACGCCTTCAACGCTTGCCGACTGGGACGCAGAGCGGCTTTACTTCAAACTCACCGAAGATGCGGCATCCGGGAAAGCACGCCGCTACGGCGACGCGAACGGCTTTGGCGCCGACCTTGACCCGAATGCTGCGCAAACCGACGACCAAGATGCGGGTCCTGCCGATTGGCAAGCCCGGATGGACCGCGCCATGACGGAAGGTCGGACCGCCGGACGCGGGATCGGCCGCATCGCGGGCCTTCTCGGCGACGTTCCGAAAACCGACACCCCGTGGGAGCGCCAGTTGCGCAACCTGGTCACCCGAACGCTGATCGCGCGCGATGCCCAGCCCCGGCTCAGACCGGCACGCCGCTGGTTGGCGG
Source organism: Pseudomonadota bacterium (assembly GCA_038530285.1). Taxonomy (GTDB): domain Bacteria; phylum Pseudomonadota; class Alphaproteobacteria; order Rhodobacterales; family Rhodobacteraceae; genus JASJAR01. Next base: position 81,769 of record JBCBCY010000015.1, on the reverse strand, counting down.
CAGACGCAGACGCCCGCGCCCACGCTCGGCCGACCCCAGGGTTTGAAGCGCAAATCACAAGACGGACCGACACCGCGCGGATCGTGGTGCTCTGCGATGCGTCGGCATCCGTGTCGCCCATGTTGCGCAAGCGTTTGGGCGGCGAATTGGCCGGTATCGTCGAGCGTTCGCGCGCCGAGGTGCGTCTGATCGTGTTTGATGCGGATATCCACGTTGACCAGGTGCTGCCCGCCCATGATGCGCCACGTGCCTTGCGGGCACTGGCCTTTCCAGACGGCGGGGGCACGGATCTTTTGCCCGCGTTTGATGCCGCCATGACCCCGCCGCCTTCGGCTATAGTTATCCTGAGCGATCTTGAAGCCGTCGTCCCGCCCGACCCCGGCATACCGGTGATCTGGGCCGTGCCAGCGCGCCCGTCGACCCCGCCACCGTTCGGAAGGCTGGTAATTCTGGACGGCTAGACCGGTGTCTTTTCGGCCAGGGCCGCCAACCGCGCATGGGCTGAAATTGCACGAGGATCGATCGAAAACTGCCTGATCTGCAGGTTGTCCGCCAGATTGGACCGCAGCAAGTTGGCCTCATCGTCCTGACCCGGAAACAGGGTCTTACGAATGTCGGCTTCGGTGGCGGCATCCAGATCAAGGATTTCGATCCCGTCAGTTTCATACAGGACCGACACCAAGGTCAGCGGTGGCATCCGCGCCAGGGCCGATTGTTCGACCACCAGCCACAGCCGCCCGTCGGTCATGTCACGCGCGGCAGCGATCCGCGACAAAGCCGCCTCGGCGGCCAGGCGCATCCGGTCAATCACCCGGCCCGCTTCATCCTCGCTGATCAACGCGCGCCGCGCCTCGGGGCTGGCGATGGACAACACATGTCGCTCAAAAAGCCAGATCGCCATGAACATCAACAACGGCGCCGACGCGATCGGCAGCGCAAGACCGGGCCAGATCACCAGCGCGATTGCGAATGGCGACAGCGCAAGGATGCAGCGCGCAACCATGTGATCGAGCAGTGCGCGCCAAAGCACGGCGCTGAACACCGGCGCCCGCGGCACCAGCAACAGCCCCAGTGCGAGCACGCGGCGCGGCACGTTTTTGGTGCGCAAAAGCGACGTATTGGCAATTCCGCTGCGGCTTAGGAACACGATCATTTTCAAGGACCTAACGGCGATGGCGCCCATGACAAGCCCCTAAGGCACCCATAGGGGTGGCCCAAAATTGTCACAGACACCGCATATCTTGTGTTCTGGCGGCGTGAAACGTTGGGAACATCCTGCAATTGCGGATACACGAGATGTCACGGTGTGCGTGTATTCGCACCGCAAATTTTTCGTGGTTTCGCTCACGCGGCCCTGCCGCAATCGAGCATGAGTTCCTCCCTGACTGGACGGCCGTGCTTCTTGGGCACGGCCTTTTTTTATGCCGCCACTGGCGCAATCAGGTCTGGTCCCCTTGCGCGATTGGAATTCACCGCCCGGTCGACCCGGTGATGCGCCAAAAGATCGTCGCCGGCAGGTCGCATCAGCGTAGCGGCCCCTTTGCCCGCTTCCCCGAGCCAAAGGGACCAATCCTTGGGCGCCACGATCACCGGCATCCGGTGGTGGATCGACGACATCGGCGCATTGGCGGCACAGGTCACAATCGCGCATGTGGTCATCGGGGTCTCGCCTTTGTCCCAGACCTGCCAGACCCCCGCGAAGGCCATTGCACCGCCCTTGGCAGGTTGGATGTACCATGGCAGCCGGTTTCCATCGGCGTCCTTGGTCCATTCGTAAAATCCCGTCACCGGGATCAGGCAGCGTCGTTCGCGCGCCGCGGCCCGGAAGGCCGGTTTTTCGGCGATGGTTTCCGACCGCGCGTTGATTAGCAATGGCCCATCATTGGGTGCTTTTGCCCAATGTGGGATGAAGCCCCAGCGCAGGCTGCGCAGGCGTCGCTGATTGTCTTCCAGGGTCACGGCATGGACCTGATTGGTCGGACAAATATTGTAGTTGGGCACGTCTGGAAGGTCGTTGGACGGCACCGCTTCGAACAGGGCCGATAGCGCGTCCGAGGGGTCGGTCAGGGTGAACCGGCCGCACATCAGGACGCTGCCGCACGTGCTGCTTGGTAGCGGTTGTAAGCCTCCGGCCGCCAGATTTCAGACCGGCGGTAATACCCCTCAAAAACGGGGATATCGTCACCCAACTGGACCCAGGGCAACTTGGTCGAGGTGTAGATATGCACATCCGGTATCACGGCCGACGGATCATCCAACGTCCCGCCCCGGACAAACCGGCATGCAGGACCCGAACTATATTGCGAAAAGACCGCCACCTGACAGTCGGGGCAGCGGTAAACCACCTGCCCGGCCCCGCTTTCGGACGCCAGCGTGACCGCGACCGGCGTGCCCGTCACCGCGACGTGGCGCGCTTCCATCCAAAGATTGATGACAAAGGCCGAACCGGTTTCGCGCTGGCACCAGGTGCAATGGCAAGCATGAACGATCAGCGGACTGTCCGTCAGCCGGTAGCGAACGTTTCCGCAGGTGCAGCCACCGTCCATGACACCTCCTGAAATGCGCCCCGCCGGTGACCCGGCGAAGCAGGTTTTTATCAGCCGCCCTTACTCGACGATGGTGATCCGCCCATCAAGGTAAGGCGTGACCGGCGCCTGTTCGGCGAAGTAATCAGCCACGACATCCGCAAGGTCCGGACCGAAATCATAGGCGTTCATCGCGTCCACGAACATGTCATACCCATCGCCGCCGTTGCGGATGAAGTTATTCGACACCACGCCGTAGACCTTTTCTGGATCCAACGGCTCGCCACCGACCATCACATCGGAAATGCGGCTGCCGAATTCAGCCGACTTCGTGATCGTGTAGGTCATACCCGCGACCTGCAGGAACCGACCCGTCGCATCGGGATCATCGTACTGAAGCACCGCGTTCTCCAGCGCATCTTTCAGCGTCGCACCCGTGATCTCGAACGTCGAGAGGGTGTTCTGGAACGGCAATACGGTCAGCACTTCACCCTTGGTGATCTCGCCTGCATCGATTGACGCGCGGATGCCGCCCCCGTTCTGGAGCGCAATGTCGATCCCCTGATCTTTGGTCCGATCAAGGATCGCATCGGCGATCAGATTGCCCATCTCGCATTCCTGCGCCCGGCAGAAACTGCGATCGCCTTCGATAGACGCCGCAGATTCCGACACCACGGCGTTGCGGACCTCATCAAGCGGCCCGGCAAGTTCCGCCAACCGCGCAAGCATCGCTTCATCTTCGGCCACAGATGCATCCAGCAGGATCGGCGCCCCCATGATCTCGGTGACATTGCCTGCGTCATCAAAGGTGATGTCCAACTCACCAAGGTATTTGCCAAACGCAAAGGCGGTGACGATTGGCACACCGTTGGTCATGGTCGGATAGGGACCTTCGGCATCTTCGTCGGTGTTCGACAACAGCGTGTTGGAATGCCCGCCAATGATCAGATCAAGCCCCAGCGTCTGGATCGCAATAACCAGATCGGTGGCATAGCCCGAATGCGACAGAAGGATGATCTTATTGACCCCATCGGCTTCCAACGCGTCGATTTCGGCCTGAATGGCTGGCGACGGGTCGGTGAAGACGATGTTGTCACCCGGTGAGGACAATTCGTCATTGTTCACCGGCGTAACGCCAATGATGCCAATCTGCTCGCCGGCCTTTTCAATCACAACCGATTTGGCAATCGCTTCATTCAGCTCCGGCTCGCCAGTCAGGTCGGCATTGGCCATCAGAACCGGGAAGTTCGCCTCGGTGACGAAATTCAAAAGTCCTTCGGGGCCGTTGTTGAATTCATGGTTGCCCACGGCCATCGCGTCATAGCCAAGCTGGTTCATCACCTCTGCCTGCACCGAACCTGCGTAAAACTGGAAGAACAACGTGCCCTGGAACTGGTCGCCAGCGTCAAGCAAAAGCACATTGTCATGGCGACCCTTGGCCTCGGTAATCGCGGTCACCAGACGCGCGGCACCGCCGAAGCACTTGCCTTCAGTGTTGTCATCGGGCCGGCAGGTTGAATTGAAGCGGCTGATCGGCTCGAACCGGTCGTGGAAGTCATTGGTGTGAAGGATGGTCAGCTGGTAGTCGGCGGCAGCGGCGGTGGCACTCAAAGCGAGTGCTGCGGTGCCCATCATCAATCTGGTCAGCATGGCGAAAAAGAATCCCCTGTCAGGTGGTTACCGGTTGAGAGTGCCGTGATAGGTCGGCAGTGTCAAAAGCTGACGACAAGGCGGGTCGGGCAGGTCCCAAACGTGATCAAAGACAAGGCATCATGCGCTTTCTTAGACGACTGACCAAGGTGATCTTTGTCCTTCTGCCGTTGGTTTGCGCGGGCCTTGTTGCCGTCGTGCCAGGACCGCACAGAGTGATCGCGCCGGCACAGTTCGGGCTGACACGCATTGCGCCGGGCGTGTACACTGATGCGGCGGACCGCGCGGGCGAATTGACTGCCCTTTTGGCCGGGGCTGATGCCAAGGTTGCATCGATTTTCGGATCCGCCACACCGCGCTGGCGCACCGTGCTGTGCACCCGCGAAGCCTGCCGGGCGGTCTTCGGCCTAACCGGCCGCGCGATCGCGCTTGGCGATCTTGTGATCGTCGTCGCACCCTCAGGCATTCGCGAAGCCACGCTGGTCCACGAACAAATCCATATCGAACTCAGCGCCCGGATGGGGCTATGGGACGCGGCCTGGCCGCGCTACCCGTCGTGGTTCAACGAAGGATTGGCGACCTATCTGTCCGGCACCCCCGGCGTCAAGGGCCCCGCGCGCGTGAGCGATGCGCAATGGATCACCGCCGCCCGAACACCGCTGGGCTGGCGGCTGGCAAAGCGCGGTCGCACGGCGGCGGAATACTATGGCGCGGCGCGCCGGACGGTGGCCGAAATAGACAGGCGCATTGGCACGCCTGCGCTGATCGGCCTTGTCGAAGAGGTCGCCGGGGGTGCCGATTTTGGCGCCACCTTGGATCGCGCGCTCGCTCGCTAGCTTGACGCCCCGACCGCGCCGCGCCATCACCCGCCCCATGATCATTTACAAGATTTTCCGGCCCGACGAATTTGCCGCCTTCACCGAGGCCGGCGAAACCCAAGGCGCGCCAGTCGATCTGGCCGATGGCTATATCCACATGTCAACGCGTGAACAGGCCCCTGAAACCCTGGCAAAGCACTTTGCGGGCGAAACCAAATTGATCCTTCTGGCGCTTGAGGTCGAGACCCTTGGCGACGCCCTGAAATGGGAGCCATCGCGCGGCGGCGCCCTGTTTCCCCATCTTTACCGGCCGTTGCGCAGCGAAGATATCGCGTGGTCGGCGCCGGTTGCGATGTACAACGGCAAACACATCCTGCCCGAGGCGCCTGCATGAAGGTCACCGAACGGATCGGCCTGGGAGCGCTGCATCGGCTCGACCCTGAGACGGCCCATGATCTGTCGCTCAAAGCGCTCCGGCTGGGGCTCGCCCCAGGCCCCGGGCCCGTGATATCCCCGCGACTGGCAACAACGATTGCTGGGCTTGAGCTGCCCAACCCGGTGGGGCTTGCGGCGGGCTATGACAAGAACGCCGTGGCACTTGCGCCGCTGATGCGGGCGGGCTTTGGCTTTCTGGAAGTCGGGGCGGCGACCCCGCGCCCGCAACCAGGCAACCCCAAACCCCGGCTGTTCAGGCTGGCCAAGGATCGCGCCGTGATCAACCGGTTTGGTTTCAATAACGACGGGGCCGACGCGATCGTTGCCCGCCTTGCGGCGCGACCGTCAGGCATACCGGTTGGTCTGAACCTGGGTGCGAACAAGGACAGCACGGATCGCTCGGCTGACTTCGCCACTGTTTTGCGCCTTGCCGGGCCCACAGCAGACTTTGTGACCGTAAACGTCTCTTCACCCAACACCGAACGGCTGCGAGACCTGCAAGGGCCCGACGCGCTGGCAGCTCTGCTCGCTTGCGTTATGGCCGCCCGCGCGGCGGAAGGCTTGACCTGTCCGGTGTTTGTAAAAGTTGCTCCAGATCTGACGGCAACCGAGATCACCCAAGTCGCCGAAGTGATCCAAAAAAGCGGCATCGATGGGCTGATCGCGACAAACACCACCCTCGACCGGGCAGCACTAACGTCCCCCCAGCAGCGCGAAAAAGGCGGGCTGTCAGGCGCGCCCTTGTTTGAGACCTCGACCCGGGTCCTGGCGGCGTTCTCCAAGGCCCTTGGCCCGGATGTCGCGATCATCGGCGTCGGTGGCGTGGGCTCTGCCGACGACGCCTATGCCAAGATCCGTGCTGGCGCCACGGCCGTTCAGCTTTATTCGGCAATGGTCTATCAGGGCCTGTCGCTGATCCCCGACATTGCCCTTGGACTGGACCGCCGCCTGGCCAGCGACGGCTATGCCAATGTGGCCCAGGCGGTGGGCACCGACCGGGACCGTTGGCTGTAGCCCGGCCCTTCATCCTGGCAAAAATACTTCCGCCGGAGGCGCAAAATCCTTCAAAGGATTTTCCCCAAATTCCTCTTTAAGGAATTTGCCCCGCCCCGGCTTCAAGGCGCGGGTACAACATGCCAAGCGTCACGGCGCGTGCCACGAAAGACACCATCAGCGCGGCCCACAGCCCATGGTTCTCAAAAATCGGAACCAGGATCAGGGCCGCGACCCCATAGATCACCAGTGACACGCCCATCATGTTGCGCATCTCTCGGGTACGGGTGGCCCCGATAAAGATCCCATCAAGCATCCAGGCCGCACAGCCAATCAGTGGAGCGGCCACCACCCAGGGCAGGTAGACGCGCGCCTGCGCCCGCACATCGTCCGCCGTGGTCAGAAGATCAATCAGCATCCCGCCAAACAGGGCGAAAATCGCAGCAAGACCTGTGACAATCACCGCGCCCCACCCCACCGTCAGGACAGCACTTCGCCGCAGCGCATCGCGTCGCTTGGCCCCCAAAGCTGCACCGACCAGCGCTTCAGCGGCAAAGGCAAATCCATCCAGCGCAAAGGCGGTGATCATCAAAAACTGCAACAACACATGGTTGGCGGCCAGTTCTACATCGCCCAGAGATGCCCCATAGGCGGTAAAGGTCAGAAAAATCGTCTGCAGCAAAAGCGTCCGCAGCAGGATGTCACCATTCACGGCAGCCATCCGCCACAGCGCAGGTCGATCCAGAACAGCGGACCAGTCCCTGGTTGCGGGACGACCGAGCGCGGTTCGGCACATCATCAGCGCCAGCGCGACCCCCATCCATTCGGCAATGACCGTCGCCGCTGCAACCCCTTCGATGCCCCAGCCGAAGACCAGCACAAATAACGAAGACAGCCCCATGTTTACGCCATTTGTCATCACTTGAATGGCCAGAACGGCGCGCGTGCGTTCTTGTCCGATAAGCCAGCCCGTGATGCCGTAGATCGCAATCGCCGCCGGCGCTGACAGCACCCGGATCGCCATGTAGGTCTGTGCCAGATCCTCGACCTCGCCGCTTGCCGGGGCGGCCCAAAACACCAACCAAAACAGCGGTACCTGAAGCGCGAACACAACCAAACCGCCGCCAAAGCCGATCATCAAAGCCCGGGCCAGCACCCGGTCCACCTCGGCTTGATCACGCGCGCCGAACGCCTGGCTCGTCAGCCCGGTGGTGCCCATCCGCAGAAACCCGAACACCCAGTAGATCGACGTCAGCACCAAGGCGCCCAGGCCAACCGCCCCGATTGGGGCCGCCGCGCCAAGTTGGCCGACAACGCCCGTGTCGACGAGCCCTGCCAGGGGCACGGTTGCGTTGGACACCACGATCGGGATGGCAATCGCCAACACGCGACGGTGGGTGATTGGGACCGCTGACGCGGGATCACTCACCGGCGGTGGCCTCACGCTCTTGCGGCATCAAAAAATGCCCCGTCGCCTGGGCAAAAGGGCGTCGCCGATTGTCTTGCCAGGCTTCCACATGGACACTTGCATAGCGCCGCCCCGACCGGTTGACCCGGGCGCGCGCATAGGCGTCGCGCGGCAGGCCGGTTCGCAGAAAATCGGTTGTCAGATCAATGGTCTTGGGCAGCCGTGGAAGGCGCCCATTGGCGAGGTCATCCAGCGACAGCGCACTGTTTTCAATCTGCTCGTAAAGGCCCATCCAGGCCAGTTCGACAATCGCGGTCATTTCCAGGAACGCCGAGATCGCGCCGCCATGGAGGGCCGGCACCATCGCGTTCCCGATCAGCGTATCGTCATAAGCGAGGATGGCTGTAAGTTCGTCGCCCCGCCGGTCAAAGCTCACCCCAAGGCGGCGGATATAGGGCACCGCATCCACCAGCGCTGCAAGGGCGCGGTCCCGGCGTTGTTTGACGACCTGCACGGGATCCGGCTTCGGCCGCGGCATCAGGTCTGATCCTTGCGGGTAAATGTGAACGCCGCCGCAGCTGTCGCAACGGGGTGCTCAAGATCATCGTCGTGCGCCTCAGCCCGGACAAAGGCAACGGTTTGGGTGACGTGATAACAGGTGGCATGGGCCCGGATCCGCGCGCCGGGCCGCGCCGCGCGCATATAGTCGATCCTGAGGTTCAGTGTTGCGGTCGTGCCTGCGTTATCGGGATGAACCACAACTGCCGCCCCGCAGGTCGTGTCGATCAAGGCCGACACCGCCCCGCCATGAATGACGCCGGTCGCGGGATCACCGACCAGATCATCGCGCCACCCAATGGACAGCTCGGCCTCACCGGGGGCCAGCGCATCCACCACCATGCCAAGATCGGCAGAATGCGGCAGCGCCGCTACGAAGGCCTCACCAATTTTCTTTAGCTGCCCTGCGTCCACATCTGCCCCTTGCACTCGCTGTTCGGGCGCCATTTAAACGCGCTGCCCGGGGCGAGACCACCCCGCATCAGCTCGGCAGACGCAATGCGCATTGATCACTGTGCCAGAGCAGCGTATTTTTCTGCCATGGAGGAAGAACGCCTGACCTTCAAAGAGATGTGTGCGCGGTTCGATGTGACCCCTCGGACCCTGCGGTGGTATGAATATGTGGAACTGCTGTCTCCCGAAAAGGATGGCCGCAGCCGCAGCTACGGACCGCGCGAAATCGCCAGGCTGACGTTGATTCTGCGCGGCAGGCGGTTCGGGTTTTCGCTCGAAGAAATTCGCCAATGGCTTCTGATCTATGAAGAAAAGGGCAGTTCCGCCCAGATGGAGGAGTGGATCCGCCTGGCGGATCGGCAGCTGGAAGCCTTGTGGGCCGAGCGTGATACGCTCAACAGAACGATCGCAGATCTTGAGTCGCTTCGTAACGATGTGGCCCAAACCAAGGATCCGGCGAAATAAGATTGCGCACAAATCATGTGACGTGACGTATTCTTGACGTAAACGTCAATCATACTTGCAGACACGCGGCGGTGTGGTCAGGTTTATGGCCCGAAAACAATTTATAGTTAGTCCAATGTCACATGATTTTATGACCATTAGAGAGATGTGCGATACATTTGATGTCACCCCGCGCACACTTCGCTTTTATGAAGCCAAAGAACTGATTTCTCCGGTTCGCGAAGGCCAGAAACGCCTTTACACCAAGCGCGAAAGCGCCCGACTGAAGCTCATACTGCGCGGGCGGCGCTTCGGCTTTTCGCTCGAAGAGATCCGCCAGTTGCTAGAGCTTTACGATATCGACAGCCATGGTGAGACCCAGCTGCGCGCGGTTTATGAAGCCGCCAGAGAACGGCTTGCCGATATGGTGTCGCAACGCGACGAACTCACCCAGGCCATCACCGAACTTGAAGATCAACTCGCCTGGGGCGAGCGCGTTCTCAGCAACATGAGCCAATCGAACAAGGCCGCTGAGTAAAAGCGGCCAACGCGAGGATACCGACATGCCCACTTACACTGCTCCTGTCCGCGATCTGCAGTTTGTGCTGCACGATGTCCTCGGTGTCGGGCAAAGCGACGTCCCCGGTTACGAAGACATGGACCGCGAGACGACCGAAGCGATCCTGGATGAGGCCGGCAAAATCGCGATGGAGGTGCTTCAGCCGATCAATGCGTCCGGCGACGAACAGGGCTGCGTTTTGGAAAACGGTGTCGTGCGCACACCCGATGGGTTCAGCGACGCGTACAATGCGCTGAAAGACGGGGGGTGGTTGTCGCTTGATGCCAACCCCGACTTTGGCGGCCAGGGTATGCCTTACGTGATGGAAACGGCGGCTGGCGAATTGTTCGCCAGCGCCAACATCTCAATGGCCATTTACAAGGGCCTGACCCACGGCGCGGTCTCGGCGCTGAATGTGCATGGCTCTGACGCACAGAAAGAAACCTATCTGCCAAAGATGATCGAGGGCACATGGTCAGGCACCATGAACCTGACCGAACCCCATTGCGGCACCGACCTGGGGCTGATCCGCACCAAGGCCGTGCCGAATGACGACGGGTCCTATGCGATCACAGGTCAGAAAATCTGGATTTCGGGCGGCGAGCAGGACCTGACCGAAAACATCATTCACCTTGTCTTGGCGAAGTTGCCAGGCGCGCCGGACACCGCCAAGGGCATCTCGCTGTTTGTCGTACCGAAGTTCATGGTCAACGACGATGGATCCCTCGGCGAGCGCAATGCGGTCAGCTGCGGCGGGCTGGAAAAGAAAATGGGCATTCACGGCAACGCCACATGCGTTATGAACTATGATGGGGCCAAAGGCTGGCTTGTGGGCGAGCCAAACAAGGGCATGCGCGCGATGTTCACCATGATGAACGAAGCCCGCCTCGCCGTGGCCGTACAAGGCTATGCGCTTGGCGAAGTGGCCTATCAAAACGCGCTTGGTTTTGCCCGCGACCGACTACAGGGTCGTGATGTCACTGGCACGCAAGCCCCTTACAAACCCGCCGACCCGATCATCGTGCACCCTGATGTGCGCCGCAACCTGATGGCCCAGAAAGCCTATGTGGAAGGCAGCCGCGCGTTTTCGCTTTGGGGCGCCACCCTGATCGACAAAGCCCACCGCGAAAATGACGCCGACGCCGAGGCGCTGATCTCGCTGATGATCCCGGTCCTGAAGGGCTTTCTGACCGACAAAGGGTTTGAAACCTGCGTGAACGCGCAACAAACCCTCGGCGGGTCGGGCTTTACCCGCGAATGGGGGATCGAGCAATTCGTCCGTGATGCGCGCATCGCGATGATCTACGAAGGCACCAACGGCGTTCAATCTTTAGACCTTGTGGGCCGCAAACTGGGCCTCAACGGCGGCAAAACCGTCATGGGCTTTTTTGAGATGGTCAAATCCTTCATCAAGGACAATGAAGGCGACGACGCCCTGAAAAAGGATTTCCTCGATCCCCTGAAAGCGGCGTCCAAGGATCTGCAGGCGGCCGGTATGTTCTTTATGTCCGAAGGCATGAAAAACCCGAACGCGGCCCTGTCGGGATCTTATGATTTCATGCACCTTTTCGGACATGTCTGCCTGGGTCTGATGTGGGCCCGCATGGCCAAAGCAGCAACGCAAGCAATAGCCGCCGGCGGTGGTGACGACGCATATTACGAGGCAAAGATCACCACGGGGCGCTATTACATGGCGCGCGAACTTCCCGCGACGTCGATGCTTTTGGCCCGCATCCAGTCGGGCGCTGACCCCGTCATGGCGCTTGATGCGGCAAACTTCTGATGCCAAAACGTCTGCGCCTGACACGCCGCTTCAACGTGGCAATGACCGAAGACGGGTTTCGGCGTTTGCGTCGCTTCGCCACCGAAGCGGGCCTCGATGAAGGCGAAGCGCTGTCGTTTCTTTTTGAAAACTTCGAAAGCGTGACCGACGAGGACAACCTGACCCACCGCCTACGGCTTTTTAATGCAGAGCTTGAGGCCCGGAAACGCTGATGCGGCGCATGATGAAACCTGGCGATCGCCTCCGGCGGGAGTATTTTTTCCAGGATGAAGGGCCGTCGACCCGCCTCATGGATTTGGCTCCACCCCGTGGCTGGCTCAAACCTGGCGCGCCACGGGGCTTCACCCTGGACGGCCATCAGCTCTCCAGCCTGTACCGCGCTACGGTTCAGACTCCACTAAGGTTAATTGGCCGTAAAGTCTCTTCATCCTGGCGAAAATACTCCACGGGGGTGTGGGGTTGTGAAACCCCCACCGCGCCCTTTGTCAAAGGAAACGCCCAGTGACCGTGAAGCTTCATTGCTTTGGCGAAAGTGGGCATAGCTACAAGGTCGCCCTTGCGCTCGAACTCGGCCCCCTCGACTGGCAGCCCATCTTTGTTGACTTTTTCAATGGAGAGGCCCGCAGCGAGGCCTACCGCGATTTGAACTCGATGGGCGAAGCGCCGGTGCTGGTCGATGGGGATCTGACGCTCACCCAATCGGGGGTGATCCAGGCTTATCTCAGCGAAAAGACGGGGCTCTTTGGTGGCGACACCCAACAAGAGGCGCGCGACATCCTGCGCTGGACGCTCTGGGACAATCACAAACTGTCTTCCCAGATTGGGGTCCTGCGCTTCATGACGAACTTCCTGCCCGCAGAAAAGCGCTCCGCTGAGGTGATCGGCTTTTTGACAGGGCGCGCCAAATCCGCCCTTGCGATCCTTGAAAGCGAATTGACGCAGCGCGACTGGCTGGTTGGACGCAGCGTCACGAATGCAGACCTGACTTGCTGCAGCTACCTATTCTACCCGGAGGAGTATGGTTTCACCCGCCAAGACTGGCCCGCGATCGATGCATGGCTCGCGCGGATCGAGGCCCTGCCGGGTTGGAAACACCCCTGCGAGTTGATGCAACGCGGATTTGCCGCCTAAGCGCCCGGAGTGCGACATGACAGACGCCTATATCTACGACGCCATTCGGTCCCCACGCGGCAAGGGCAAAAAAGACGGGTCTTTGCATGAGGTGACGGCCGTTCGCTTGTCGGCTGAGATGCTCAATACCCTCAAAGATCGCAACGCGCTGGAGGGCCACGCGGTCGAAGACGTGATCTGGGGCAATGCCACGCAGGTCGCCGAACAGGGCGGCTGTCTCGCGCGTACAGCCGTTCTGGGGTCTGACCTTGATGAGCGGATCCCGGGCCTGTCGATCAACCGGTTTTGCGCATCCGGCATGGAGGCGGTGAACCTTGCGGCCAACCAAGTGCGCGGCGGCGCAGGCGAGGGGTATATCGCAGGCGGTGTCGAATGCATGTCGCGCGTGCCCATGGGCTCGGACGGCGCAGCTGTTGCGGTCGACCCCACCATCGCGATGGACCGCTATTTTGTGCCCCAAGGGATTTCCGCTGACATCATCGCCACCGAGTACGGGATCAGCCGCGACGATGCGGACGCTTTCGCCGTGGAAAGCCAGACCCGCGCTAAAGCGGCCTGGGACGCAGGCCACTTCGCAAAATCCGTGGTTGAGGTCAAAGACCGCAACGGATTGCCGATTTTGGACCATGACGAGTTCATGCGTCCGGGCACCGACATGCAATCATTGGGCGCGCTGAAACCGTCGTTTCAACAGATGGGCGAGGTGATGCCTGGCTTTGATGCGGTCGCCCTTTTGAAGTACCCGCATTTGGAGAAAATCAACCACATCCACCATGCGGGCAATTCGTCGGGCATCGTCGATGGGGCTGCTGCCGTGCTGATCGGGTCGAAAGCATTTGGGGACAAATACGGGCTGAAACCGCGCGCACGCATCCGCGCGACGGCCAAAATCGGCACCGACCCGACGATCATGCTCACCGGCCCAGTGCCTGCAACCGAAAAAATCCTGACCGACAGCGGCATGTCCATTTCCGACATTGACCTGTTTGAGGTGAACGAGGCGTTTTCATCCGTCGTGCTCCGGTTCATGCAGGCCTTTGACGTCGACCACGGCAAGCTGAACGTCAACGGTGGCGCCATCGCTATGGGCCATCCTTTGGGGGCGTCGGGCGCCATCATCATCGGCACACTCTTGGATGAACTTGAACGCGCGGACAAAGAAGTAGGCCTTGCCACGCTCTGTGTTGCGTCGGGCATGGGGGCCGCCACCATCATTGAGCGTGTCTGATGCCCAAGATCGACATCAATGCTGTACCCGAACGCGGCGGGTCAGGCTATCCTCCGCCCTACGACCAGGCTGTTGCAGGTCGTACATCCAAACGGCTGGGCGATGCGGGCGGGCTCACGCAGTTCGGCGCCAATTTGGTGACGCTTCAGCCCGGGGCCAAAGCCTCCTTGCGGCATTGGCACGAAGAACAGGACGAATTCCTCTGGGTGACCGACGGCGCGCTGACCCTGGTCGATGACACCGGCGACACACCGATGGGGCCGGGCGATGCCGCCGCCTTCCCCGCAGGTGACCCAAACGGTCACCACATGGTCAACCGGTCAGACGCACCGGGGTCATTTGTTGTCATCGGCACCCGCACCCCGTCTGAGACCGCGCATTATTCAGACGTCGACATGATGGTCACCAGCCACAACGGTGTTTTCAATTTCACACGCCGCGACGGGACCCCTTATTAGGCCCGCCCAGTTCAGGAAAGACACAAACCATGACCCAATTCACCCTGACAAAAGATGCCGACGGTGTCGCGACCATCACCTGGGATACGCCCGGCAAGTCGATGAATGTGATGAACCAGGCGGGCTTTGAAGAGCTTGACGCGATGATCGACCAGGTGTTGGCCGATGAGGGCATCAAGGGCGCGATCCTGACGTCAGGCAAAGACGGGTCCTTTGCGGGCGGGATGGATCTGAACATCATCGCGCAGATGAAGAACGCCGCGGGCGACAATCCCGCAAAGGGTCTGATGGATGGGCTGATGGCGACCCATGCGATCCTGCGCAAGATCGAACGCGCCGGTATGGACGAAAAAACCAACAAGGGCGGCAAACCCATTGTCGCGGCGCTGCCCGGCACCGCCTTGGGCATTGGCTATGAGATTCCGCTGGCCTGCCACCGGATCATCGCGGCTGACAATCCCAAGGCCAAAATCGGCCTGCCTGAAATCCTGGTGGGCATTTTTCCTGGCATGGGTGGGACCACGCGTTTGGTGCGCAAAATGGGCGCGATGGCCGCTTCACCCTTCCTACTGGAAGGCAAGCTATCGGACCCTAAGAAAGCCAAGATGGCCGGGCTTGTGGACGACGTAGTGCCTGCCGAGCAACTTCTTGAAAAAGCGAAGGAATGGGTGCTTTCGGCAACGGATGCGGACATTGTCAAACCCTGGGATGAAAAAGGCTACAAGATGCCGGGTGGCGCACCCTATCATCCTGCCGGTTTCCAGACATACGTGGGCGCCTCGGCCATGATCGGCGGTAAGACAAAGGGTGTTTATCCGGCCGCCCGCGCGCTTCTGGCCGCCGCCTATGAAGGTGCAATGGTGCCTTTTGACACCGCTCTTAAGATCGAAGCGCGCTGGTTCACGAACGTGCTGATGCACCCCAGTTCATCAGCGATGATCCGGTCGCTTTTCATCAACAAAGAAGCCCTTGAAAAAGGCGCCAATCGGCCCGAAGCCCCGGATCAGACCGTGAAAAAACTTGGCGTCTTAGGCGCTGGCATGATGGGCGCGGGCATCGCCTATGTGGCAGCGAACGCCGGCATCGACGTAGTCTTGATCGATCAGGCGCAAGAGGCCGCCGACAAGGGCAAATCCTATTCCGAAGGCATCCTCGACAAAGGGATGTCCCGCAAGAAAGTGACGCCGGAAAAGAAAGACGCCGTACTGTCGCGGATCACCGCCACAACTGACCTTGAGGCTTTGAAAGGCGCTGACCTCATCGTGGAAGCAGTTTTCGAAGACCCAGGTGTCAAGGCCGAGATGACTAAGAAGGTCGAAGCCATCGTCGGCGAAGACTGCATCTTTGCGACCAACACCTCGACCCTGCCGATCACGGAACTGGCCAAAGCCAGTGTGCGGCCCGAAGGGTTCATCGGCATCCATTTCTTCTCACCTGTCGACAAGATGCTGCTGGTCGAGATCATCCGCGGCAAAGACACCGGCGACCGCGCCGTGGCCAAAGCACTCGATTTCGTGCGCCAGATCCGCAAGACCCCGATTGTCGTCAATGACGACCGGTTCTTTTACGCCAACCGCTGCATCCTGCCTTACGGCAACGAAGGCATCCGCATGGTCGGCGAAGGGGTTGAACCGGCGCTGATTGAAAACGCTGCCAAGCTTTTGGGGTTCCCGGTGGGGCCATTGCAGCTGATCGATGAAACCTCGGTCGATCTGGCACAACGGATCTTCCGCGCGACCAAATCCGCGATGGGCGACGCCTTCGCGGATGACGCGCCCATGGCCGTGATCGAAAAACTCGCCGAAGCTGACCGTATGGGCCGCAAGGCGAAGGCGGGGTTTTATGACTACGACGGCGCGGGCAAGCGCACCGGTCTGGCAAGCGTCTTGGCCGATTGGTACCCCGTCACCGACAACCAGCCGGATCTGTCCGAGGTCAAGCACCGGCTCATGATGGCGCAAGTCCTCGAAGCGGTACGGGCCTTGGAAGCCGGCGTGCTGATGGACATCCGTGAAGGCGACGTGGGCGCAATCCTTGGCTGGGGCTTTGCACCGTGGTCAGGTGGTCCGTTCAGCTGGCTCGATATGATTGGCCTGACAAAAGCGGTGGCCATCGCTGCAGACCTTGAAGCCCAACATGGCGCACGCTTCGCGGCCCCTAAACTATTGGAAGACATGGCAAAGGAGGGCGAGACGTTTTACGGTCGTTTCGGGACCGAAGCGAAAGCCGCCTAGGCCGCTCCGGCTGCCATGTGACGTCGGAACGCCACCGTTTTCATCCGCGCAGAAACGCCGGGGCATCGCAGCCATGTGCCGCCCTGGCATTCAACAATGACCTCGCCGGCGAAGCGAAGTTCCAGCACCTCGATCAGGTCAATCGGCATGACGCGGGTGATCCCGCGAATGCCTTCAAGTGCGGCGGCCGGAACCAGCATCGCCGGATCATCGAACATCGCTTTGGCCAAAGCGGGGTCCAGCATGACTTCCTGACCGGGCAAAAGGTAGTAAGCCTCAGCCGGGCCAAGCGCATTGTCAGGCACATAGACCAGCCCATTTGGCCAAAACGTATGAAGATTGGCGCCAAAGGTGCGACGGCGCACCGACGTGACACGCTGCAGGCCCTTGTCCAGCGTCATGACCAAATCGCCTTCGACCACTTGCGACACGTCCAACCAGCCGCTGTCTGTCATCACCGGCGTGCCTGATGTGATCCCGGCGATCCCGAGCGTGCGTGTCGGGCCGGTTTCGGCCCGGCCGGTGTTAGGATCCACCACGGCATCTGGTCTAAGTCGCATTGTTCGCCACGTTGTGCTGAGGACGCATGAATTGGTGACCAAGCATCGTCGTTTTTCAGGCGAAACTAAGGCAAAAGCGCGGCAAAGTGGCGAAAGCCTTAAAACCTGTAGTTGAACCGCTCAATATCCTCGGCCAATAGGCGCGCGACATGGTCGGCGGTCGACGGATCATAATAGCTTCGGTAGTCTGGCTGCCGGTCAGACGTGTTCAGCTTCGGCACTTCAAGCGTGAAACCCAAGTGATCCCAGAGCGGGTCAAGGTCGCTGTCCAGGTGTTCAAGCCGTGCAAACAAGGCTTGGCGCTCTCGCCCGTTCGCGTCGGTCACATAATGCCGAGCCGGAGCAGCGCGCAGCGCGGCTGACACGCCTGGATCACGCACAAAACTTTCAAATTCCAGTGACTTAGCCGCCGCAATCGTAGGGTGTTCAAATCGCTGATCCCGCGCCCAAGCATAATAGCTGACCAACCGATCCCACGGATTTCGCACCAGGGTGACAAGATACATTGACCCAAGATCGTCGGTGCCGGGCAACCCGTCGATATCCGCCAGGGTGCTATGTTTCCACAACCGTCCGCGGGGTTGGAATTGACGCAGACGACCGCGCCGCGCCCGGGCTTTGGGTGTATCGCCCACAAGAATATCATCGGCCATCGCGCGTGCTTCATAGGCCGCAGCCAGCGACGTGCCGCCAGTTTTGGGAATGTGGATGAATATAAGGCGTCGGCCTTCGGACAGGATCATGGCGCACAGGCTAATCCGGAGTGTGCGGCATCACCAGAGAGGCCTTTGGCTGTCCATTGTAGGGACCAGCCTGCACCGCTACAATCTGCCCCAAGGGAGGCGGGGTTCTGACGGCACTGGATGCATATCAACGGTTGGAAGCCAGCGGCGTCTGGCGACCCGGCCCGTCCGAACAGCGGCTGAACGTCGTTGTCTCCATCGGGTCGGCGACGCTGACCATCACCGACATGAAGGACACGGCCCTGGCCCATTGGTCGCTTCCAGCGGTCGAGCGGGTGAACCCCGGCGCGGACCCCGCTATTTACCGCGCGGCCAAAGATGCCGAGGACCGGCTTGAAATTGCGGACCCCGAAATGATTGCGGCCATCGAACAGGTGCGCCGGGCGGTGGTGCGTGGTCAGACCCGCCCCGGGCGCCTGCGCGGCGGGTTTGTCGGCTTGGCCGTGGTCGGCGTTATCGGCGCCATGCTGGTCTGGGCGCCTGGTGCGATCCGCAACCAGGCCGCCGGCATTCTACCCGAAGCGTCACGCGCCGCCCTCGGGCGCGATGTGTTTGAGAAGATCCACACGATTGCAGGGCGACCGTGTTCTGACCCCTTGGGCCAGCAGGCGCTTGACCGGCTGGCATCGCGGTTTGCCCCAGGCGCGCGGGTGTATGTGATGCCCTCGGGGCTTGCGTCCTCTGCTACGCTACCGGGCGACCACATTCTTCTGGGCCGAAGCGTGGTGGAGGATCACGACACGCCTTTTGTCGTTGCCGGCTTTCTGGTGGAAGCCGATCTTAGTCGGCAGCTCCGCGACCCCGCGATGGACCTTTTGGCCGATGCGACACTTTTGGAAACGGGTCGTCTGTTGACCACCGGCGATCTGGCTGAACGCGCGCTTGTCGCCCATGCAGAACGGCGCGTGAAAATGGACAATCCCAGCCCCGATGACGGCGATCTGATCGCGCGGTTTGCAGCCCTTGGCCTGCCGACCGAGCCTTTCGCCTATGCCAAGGATATCTCTGGCGAAAGCGTGGCGTCCCTGATCGAAGCAGCACCCGTCGCGGTGGACGCCGCCGCCGCACCTTTGTCGGATGGCGACTGGGTGGCACTTCAAGGGATCTGTGGCGAGTAAACGGCGTGCAAACCAGTGGGGTTACTTCGTTCCGAACATCCGGTCGCCCGCGTCTCCAAGACCCGGCACGATATAGCCCTTTTCGTTCAACCGCTCGTCAAGGGCGGCGGTCACAATTGGCACATCCGGATGGGCATCTTTCATCCGCGCAACACCTTCAGGTGCAGCCAGAAGGCACAAAAACCGGATGTCGGTCGCACCGGCCTCTTTGATCAGGTCAATCGCGGCGGCCGATGAATTGCCTGTCGCCAGCATCGGATCCACCGCTATTGTCAGACGGCGATCCATCCCATCGGGCAGCTTATTGTAGTACTGCACGGGTTTGAGCGTCTCTTCGTCCCGGTAAAGACCCACAAAGCCCACCCGCGCCGAGGGGATCAGGTCGCGCATGCCATCGAGCAGCCCATTGCCCGCCCGCAGGATCGACACCAGCGCCAGTTTCGGACCTGCAAGGATCGGCGCTTCCATCTGTGTCAGTGGCGTTTCAATGGTGCGCGTCGTCGTCGCCAGCCCGCGCGTCACCTCATAGGCCAACAGCATCGAGATTTCGCGCAACAGCTGGCCAAAGACTGCCGTCGGTGTGTCCTTGTCGCGCATCAGCGTCAGTTTGTGCTGCACAAGCGGGTGATCAACGATGGTCAAATGTGGATCGGCTGGCATGGGGTCCCCCTGATTGGCACGCATCCGGGCTAGCGGCTCGGCGCGGCGAGGTAAAGTGCCTCAGCGCGCGCCGGCTATTGCTTGGCCCGCGCCAGGGCCGCTTCTGCAGCCGGTGAGAATGCCGCCTTCGCCGAGGTTTCAGCGAGTGCGCGGAACGCGTCTTCATCCCAGCCAAACGCGCGGTTCAGTTCTTCGTATTCGCGCACCATCGTGGTGTGAAAGAACGGCGGATCATCCGTTGACACCGTCACCGTGACACCACGCTCGCGCAAGCGGTCAATCGGATGGGCCTGCCAGTTTGGGTACACTCCGAGGGCCACGTTTGACCCCGGACAGACCTCTAACACGATACCGTCTTCGGCCAGCCGGTCAACGAGGGCCAGATCTTCAATTGCGCGTACCCCGTGCCCGATCCGTGTCACACGCAGATCATCCAAAACCGCCCGCACACTGTCCGGCCCGCCCCATTCGCCCGCATGGGCCGTCAGGCCAAGCCCCGCTTCGCGCGCGGCATCAAAGGACCAGGCAAAGTCGCGCGGCGCGCCAGCGGTCTCATCACCCGCGATGCCAAATCCGACGATCCAGTCGCCGGCCGTTTCTGCCGCGCAAAGCGCTGTTTCTTTTGCCTTTTCGGGCCCGAAATGGCGAATGGCCGTGACGATGCCGCGCAAGGTGATCCCGTCTTGGCGTTCGGCCTTATCGGCGGCGTCCATGATCGCCGCGAGATAGTCGCGCCAGGCCGCAACATCGCGGCCACCGCAAAAGTCCGGACTGAGGAATGTTTCCGCATAGACCACCCCAGCTTCGGCGGCTTCGGCCAAGACCGCGCGGGTCAGGCGCGCGTAATCTTCGGGACTTTTCAAGACCGAGGTCGCGGCCTCATACACCTTAAGGAAATCCCAAAAATCCTTGTAGACATAGCCACCGTCTGGCCCAAAAACGCCAGAGATATCCATGGATTTTTCTGCCGCCAGGCCGCGCAAAAAGGCTGGTGGCGCGGCACCCTCAAGGTGCAGATGCAGTTCAACTTTTAGAAGCTCTCTCATCCCCGCACCCTTACGCGGGCCCGCGCGGAACGCCAAGGTGGTTCCCGACCAGCGCTGCGACATCCTGAAATCCGATTTGGCCCAGCGTCCCGTGGCCCAGCCCGTGTACCAGAACCGGCACGCGTTCGCGGGTGTGGTCGGTGCCGGTCCAGGTCGGGTCGTTGCCATGGTCAGCGGTGAACACCGCGATGTCGCCCGGCCGCAGAGCCGACAGGATCCGCGGGATCTCGGCATCGAACCATTCAAGCGCGCGCGCATAGCCCGATACATCGCGCCGGTGGCCGTAAAGGCTGTCGAACTCGACGAAGTTCGCGAAGGTAAGCGACCCCTCCTCAGCGGTTTCGGCCAAGGCCACCAAATGCTCCATCAGGTCAGCATCCGTCCCTTTGACGACATCCGCGATCCCCTGCATCGAAAAAATATCGCCGATCTTTCCGACCCCATGAACCGAGCGGCCAGCCGCCGTCACCCAATCGCACAGGGTCGGCGCGGGCGGGGCAATGGCGTAATCGCGCCGGTTCGCGGTGCGCGTGAAATCGCCCGGCGTTCCCACAAAGGGCCGGGCGATCACCCGGCCCACCTTCATCGCGTGACAGACCGGGGCCAGCTCCGCGCAAAGGGTCAACAATCGGTCGAGGCCGAACGCCTCTTCATGGGCGGCAATCTGCACCACACTATCAGCAGAGGTATAACAGATCGGCCAACCCAGCCGCAGATGGTCCGCGCCAAGCTCGTTGATGATCGCGGTCCCCGACGCATGGATGTTTCCCAGAATGCCCGGCGTTCCCGCGCGCTGGCAGACCTCGGCCACCAGGTCAGGCGGAAAAGCAGGGGAGGTTTTGGGGAAGTAGTGCCAATCCCAGGGCACCGGGACGCCCGCCAATTCCCAATGTCCCGATGGCGTATCCTTGCCGTTTGAAACCTCGGTCGCGGCACCCCATGTTCCGACCGGCGTGCCATCAAGACCCGGCGTGTCATCGCCAGACGCCAGAGCGACCGCCGCACTGAGCCCCAGCTGATCGAGATGCGGAAGCCGAAGCGGACCTGACCGGCCGTCTTCCGCCTGCCCCGCCGCACAAGCCTGCGCGATATGCGCCAGCGTGTTTGCGCCCGTATCTGGCACGCCGTCATTGTAAAACCGGTCCGCGTCAGGGGCGCCACCGATCCCCACGGAATCCATCACGATCAGAAAAGCGCGCGCCATCAGGGCAGGTCTCCAAGTATCAGCGCAGGCGCATCCGGACGCGACGGTGACAGTGTATAGGCGGCCGCTACGTCGGCGACGCCGGCCAGGGCCTCGGGTTCGGACTTGGCCAGAACATGAGCCAAGGGATCACCTTCCGCGACCGCATGACCGATGGGCACCAAACAATCCAGACCGACGGACGGATCGACCCGGTCGCTTTCGCGCAGGCGCCCTGCCCCCAATCGCACAGCAGCGTTGCCCAAACCACGCCCGTTGATCGCGGCGACATACCCCGCATGTGGTGCGGGCACCGGCCTGACGCAGGGTGCTTTGGGCAAAAGATCATCGTAGCGTTCCAACAGGTCGACCGGTCCGCCAAGTCCGACCATCATTTTTGCAAAGACCTCGGCTGCGCGGCCATCCGACAGCGTTTTGCGCAACGTATCTGCATTCAGATCCAAACCCGCCAGCCCGGCCACTTTCGCGGCAAGCGCCACTGATAGATCTGTCAGCCGCGCATGCCGTCGCGCAGAGGTCAAAACATCTAAAGCCACACGAATTTCAATGGCATTGCCGGCCGCGGGCGCCAAAGGTTGATCCATATCCGTCATCAGGGCGGCCGTTTTGCAGCCTGCACCGTTTGCGGTGCTGACCAAGGCCATTGCAAGATCCCGCGCCGCATCGATCGTTGGCAAGAACGCCCCCGACCCGACCTTCACGTCCAAAATCAGCGCATCCAGCCCGGCGGCCAACTTCTTGGACAAGATCGATGCTGTGATCAGGTCCATGCTTTCGACAGTCGCGGTCACATCGCGCACCGCATAAAGCCGCTTATCCGCCGGAGCCAGATCGGCGGTTGCCGCAACAATGGCCGCACCATCGCGGCGCACCAACTCGCGAAAGCGCTGCTCTGTGACACGGGTATCGACGCCCGGGATCGCTTCAAGCTTGTCCAGCGTACCCCCGGTATGTCCCAAGCCCCGACCCGAGATCATGGGCACGAACGCACCCGCGGCAGCCAGCATCGGGGTCAGCAACAGCGACACACAATCGCCAATCCCGCCGGTGGAATGTTTGTCAATCGCAGGGCCGGGCAAATCCCATGACAGCACATCGCCGCTGTCGCGCATGGCTTCGGTCAAGGCCACGCGCCCCGCCTCGCCCAGACCCTTTGTCGTCACCGCCATGGCAAATGCGCCGGCTTGCGCATCGCTCACCTGCCCATTCGCCAGCCCGTTGGCAAACCAGCCCAGCGCTTCACGCGATGGCACCGCACCGTCCCGCACCTGCGCGATGATCGACCGGGCGTCCAAGTCAGGTGCCTGAAAACTGTTCGGCGTCAAAGGCGTAAGGCAACAGGTCCCCGACGGTGACGGCTTGCGTCTTGCCGCCGATCGTGGCCAGCGTCACGGCCACATCGGCGTCGGAAAATTCCGCTAGCTTCTGGCGGCACCCGCCACAGGGCGTGACCGGAACCGGCGCGTCCGCGATCACCGCAACTTCTGCGATCTTGGTCTGACCCGCGGCCACCATCGCCGCAATCGCGCCGGCTTCGGCGCAGGTGCCTTCGGGATAGGCAAGGTTTTCAACATTGCAGCCGACAAAAACGCTGCCATCGGCCGAGCGAATGGCGGCACCGACTTTGAATTTCGAATAGGGCGCATAGGCGTTTTCGAATACGTCTCTTGCGGCGCCCAACAGATCGCTCATGTGCCTCTCCTGTATGCCCGCACCACCGTGATCCGCACCGGTCCGAAGATCAAGGCCTTGCGTTGCTTGCGCTTGCAACGAAAAGGGCGCTAACTGCGCCTAGAAATGAGCCGGCTCAGCGCAGGTAGAAAAATATAGTTTAGCGTTAAACTAATTTTGGGAGGGATGCATGGCGACCAGCAAAAACGACGGTTTGAAGCAAGCTGCCCTACGCTATCACCAACATCCCAAGCCTGGGAAATTGGAAGTTCGCGCGACAAAACCGCTGGCCAATGCGCGGGACCTGTCGTTGGCTTATTCACCGGGCGTGGCGGAAGCCTGTCTGGCCATCAAGGAAGACGCGGATGTCTCGCGCGATGTCACCGCGCGCGGCAATCTAGTCGCCGTCGTATCGAATGGATCGGCGGTGCTGGGTCTTGGCAACATCGGGGCTTTGGCGTCAAAACCTGTGATGGAAGGCAAGGCGGTCCTTTTCAAAAAGTTCGCCAACATCGATTGCTTTGATATCGAGTTGGATGAGGTCGACCCCGAACGGCTTGCCGATATTGTCTGCGCGCTGGAACCGACGTTCGGGGCGATCAACCTCGAAGACATCAAGGCGCCCGATTGCTTTATCGTCGAAAAGCTGTGCCGGGAACGCATGAATATTCCGGTCTTTCATGACGACCAGCATGGTACTGCCATTGTGGTTGGCGCCGCGGCGACCAACGCGCTGCAATTGGTCGGCAAAGCCTTTGGCGACGTAAAGATCGTCTCGACCGGCGGCGGCGCGGCGGGGATTGCCTGCCTGGACATGCTGCTAAAGCTCGGCGTGAAACGCGAAAACGTGTGGCTGTGTGATCTGGCCGGCTTGGTCCGCGAAGGCCGCGAAGCGGACATGACACCGCAGAAGGCGGCCTACGCCCAGCCCGGCGGACCACAGGCGCTGGCCGATGTGATCAAGGGCGCGGATATGTTTTTGGGCCTGTCCGGCCCCGGCGTTCTGACGCCGGAAATGGCCGCGTCCATGACCGACACGCCGGTGATCTTCGCACTTGCCAACCCAACGCCCGAGATCGACCCCGAGACCGCCCGCGCCGCAGCACCCGGCGCCATCATCGCAACGGGCCGGTCCGACTTTCCAAACCAAGTCAACAACGTGCTGTGTTTCCCCTTCATCTTCCGGGGCGCCCTCGATGTTGGCGCGACCGAGATCAATGACGCAATGGAACTGGCCTGCATCGAAGGCATCGCAGAGCTTGCCCGCGCGACCACATCCGCCGAAGCCGCTGCCGCCTATAAAGGCGAACAACTGGCTTTCGGGCCTGACTATCTGATCCCCAAACCCTTCGACCCAAGGCTGATGGGGGTTGTGGCCTCTGCCGTGGCAAAAGCCGCCTGCGACACCGGCGTGGCCAAGCGCCCTATCGAAGACTTGACCGCCTACAAGGCCAATCTTGACGGGTCGGTCTTCCGCTCAGCGCTCATCATGCGCCCGGTGTTTGACGCAGCCGCCACCGCCGAGCGCCGGATTGTGTTTGCCGAAGGCGAGGATGAGCGGGTGTTGCGGGCCGCCAATGCCATGCTTGAGGAAACAACCGACAAACCCATCCTGATCGGGCGGCCTGAGGTGATTGAGGTGCGCGCCGAACGCGCAGGTCTCAAGATCCGGCCCGGCACGCATTTCGAACTGGTAAATCCGGAAAATGATCCGCGCTACCGGGACTACTGGACGACCTACCATCGTCTGATGGAACGGCGCGGCGTCACGCCCGACATCGCCCGTGCTGTCATGCGCACCAATTCCACCGCGATCGGGGCGGTGATGGTCCATCGGGGCGAGGCGGATTCGCTGATTGCCGGGACATTTGGCCAGTATCTTTGGCACCTCAAATACGTCCAGGAAGTCCTTGGCACGCCGGACCTGCATCCGGTGGGTGCGCTGTCCCTGATGATCTTGGAAGATGGCCCGCTTTTCATCACAGACACCCATGTGCACCCCGAACCCAGCCCCGAGCAGATCGCCGAAGCCGTGGTCGGGGCCGCCCGGCACGTGGGGCGGTTCGGCGTGAAGCCTGTAATCGCGTTATGCAGTCACAGCCAGTTTGGCAACCTCGACACCGACAGCGGGCGCAGGATGCGGGCGGCACTTCAGCTTTTGGACGCAGCCCCCCGGGATTTTGCCTATGAGGGCGAGATGCATATCGACAGTGCCCTCAACCCCGAACTGCGCGCCCGCGATTTCCCCAACAGCCGGATCGACGGGGCCGCCAATGTTCTGGTCTTTGCAAACACCGACGCCGCATCGGGTGTGCGCAATATCCTGAAGTCCAAGGCCGGCGGGCTAGAGGTCGGCCCGATCTTGATGGGCATGGGCAACCGCGCCCATATCGTCACCCCCGCGATCACAGCCCGAGGCTTGCTGAATATCTCCGCCCTCGCCGGGACGCCGGTCGCCCACTACGGCTAGCGGGCATTACGGCTAGGGGCCATTAGGGCTAAGGGATTGCGTCTTTGCCGCGTTGCGACCCATAGTTCCGCGGCAAGGGGAGGAAGACCAATGGCGTACAAAGATATCTACACCGCATCGCTCGTGGACCCGGAAGCCTTCTGGATGGATGCGGCGGCAGCAATTGACTGGGACCGCCCCCCGACCCGCGCCCTGTTTTCCGAAAAAGTACCGCTTTACCAATGGTTTGCCGACGGGATGCTCAACGGCTGCTGGAACGCTGTCGACCGCCATGTTGAAGCAGGCCACGGCGATCGGACCGCAATTATCTATGACAGCCCCGTCACAGACACCAAACGCCGGATCAGCTTTGCAGAGTTGAAAGATCAGACCGCACGGCTTGGGGGCGCCCTGGCCGCGCGCGGGGTGACCAAAGGCGACCGGGTCTTGATCTATATGCCCATGGTCCCCGAAGCGCTGGTCGCAATGCTGGCCTGCGCCCGGATCGGTGCGATCCATTCAGTGGTCTTTGGCGGGTTTGCCGCAAATGAGCTTGCCGTCCGGATCGACGATTCAAAGCCCAAAGCCGTCATCGCGGGGTCTTGTGGGATCGAGCCGGGCCGGATTGTCGAATATAAACCGCTTCTCGATGGCGCGATCGAAATGTCGACCCATACGCCAGATGTCTGTCTGATCCTGCAGCGCGACGCCGCAAGAGCACAGATGGTCCCCGGCCGTGATGTCGACTACGCCGAGGCGGTGGCGGACGCGCGCCCGATTGACTGTTTGCCCGTGGAAGGCAACCACCCGGCATACATCCTTTACACCTCAGGCACGACAGGCCAGCCCAAGGGTGTCGTGCGCCACACCGGTGGCCATCTGGTGGCACTCAACTGGACGATGTCGGCCATTTACGATTGCGCGCCCGGCGATGTGTATTGGGCCGCCTCAGACGTCGGCTGGATCGTTGGGCACAGCTATATCTGCTACGCGCCCCTGACCCGCGGATGCACAACATTGGTCTATGAAGGAAAGCCCGTCGGCACGCCGGACGCCGGCGCCTTCTGGCGGGTGATCGAAGAGTACAAGGTGAAGGTGCTTTTCACCGCCCCCACCGCATTTCGTGCCATCAAGCGGGATGATCCGGCCGGCGCGCGGGTCGGCAACTATGATCTGTCATCTTTGCAAAGCCTGTTTCTGGCCGGCGAACGGGCGGACCCCGATACCGTGAAATGGGCGGGGGACCAACTTGGCGTGCCCGTGATCGACCATTGGTGGCAAACCGAGACCGGCTATGCCATCGCGGCCAACCCGCTGGGGATCGAAGCATTGCCCGTGAAAATCGGCTCGCCCACCGTCGCAATGCCGGGCTATGACGTGCAAATCCTTGATGATGCGGGCCACCCGGTTGGTCCCGGAACGCTTGGGGCAATAGCTGTCAAACTCCCGCTCCCGCCAGGCACTTTGCCCACGCTTTGGGGTGCCGAAGATCGCTTCCGCAAAAGCTACCTTGAGACCTTTCCGGGATATTATGAGACCGGCGATGCGGGCTATATTGACGACGATGGTTACCTTTACATCATGGCGCGCACCGATGATGTGATCAACGTCGCCGGGCACCGGCTGTCGACCGGCGCGATGGAAGAAGTGCTCGCGGGTCATCCCGATGTCGCCGAATGCGCCGTTGTGGGCGTCACCGACCAGCTCAAAGGTCAGTTGCCAGTTGGATTTGTCTGCCTCAACAACGGCTGCAACCGGACGGAAGCCGAAGTGATCCCAGAACTCGTGACCCGCATGCGGGATCATATTGGACCGGTCGCGGCGTTCAAACACGCCGTTCTGGTGGACAGACTGCCCAAGACACGGTCGGGCAAGATCTTGCGCGGCACGATGGTCAAGATCGCTGACAGTGAAGATTTCAAATTGCCTGCCACCATTGATGACCCGGCAATCCTCGACGAAATCAAAGGCGCCCTGCAGCGGATCGGATACGCGTCTGAGTAAGGTTTTGCGACGCCGAAGGCGGCGCGGTGGTTGGGGGCTCTGCCCCCCGGCTTCGCCTCCCCCCGAGGTATTTTTGGGCCAATGAAAACCTTTTGTTTACCAAAGTCCGTCACAGCTGGCGCCACGGTACAGGCTGAGGAGCCGATGACCGTGGCCGGTGAGAACCGGAAGCCCGCTCTCTTAACAGAGGGCGGGCCATTATTTTCATTGGCCCAAAAATACCTTGGGGGTTTGGGGGTGAAACCCCCAACAGCGCGACGCCGAAGGCGGCGCAAAAACCTGTCTAGAGGAACTGCTCGCGGATCAGACGCTCTTCCAGACCGTGTCCGGGATCAAACAACAGCCGGTGGCCGACGTTCGGCTCACTTTCCACTTCGACCCAATGCACGTCATGGACCGACCGGCTGTCAGCATCGGCCATCACGGGGCGTTTTGACGGGTTCAGAACGTCAAAACGCACCTTCGCGGTTTTCGGCAGCAACGCGCCGCGCCACCGCCGGGGCCGGAACGCCGACATCGCCGTCAGGGCCAGCACATCCGACCCGATGGGCAAGATTGGACCATGTGCGGAGTAGTTATACGCCGTACTTCCGGCAGGCGTGGCCACCAGGGCCCCGTCGCAGACCAGATCTTCCATCCGGGTTTTCCCATCGACGCTGATCTTCAACCGCGCCGCCTGCCCGCCAGCCCGCAAAAGCGAGACCTCATTGATGGCCAGGGCTTCGTGAACCGACCCGTCCGCCGTACCTGCCCGCATCCGCAGTGGGTTCACGACCTCATGCTCTGCCGAGGCGACACGGTCGGGCAGACCCTCGGGATTGTATTCATTCATCAGGAAACCAACGGTGCCACAGTTCATCCCGTAGACCGGGCGGCCATCGGTTGCCGCATCCGACAGCGTTTCCAACATGAAACCATCCCCGCCAAGGGCAACGATGACATCGGCTTGCGCCTCATCAATGGTCCCATAGCCACCGCGCAAAGCTTTCAGCGCGTCTTGTGCGACCTTGGCTTCACTGGCCCGAAAGGCGATCTTAAGCGGCACTTCGTCCCTCCTCGCGCCCCGGTGCCCGAATTGATGGCGCGGGTGCCCGCAAATGGCAAGCAGTTGGACCGATTGCCGCCTTTCAACCATGACCCCAATCCGCTATGACGCGGCCCATCTGCCACAACCAATCGGACCTCAGCTCATGAACGCCCCGCACCGCGACGACGGATTCTTCACCGAAAGCCTCGCCAGCCGCGACCCTGAGGTCGCCCGCGCCATGGGTCTGGAACTTGGCCGCCAGCGCGATGAGATCGAACTGATTGCGTCTGAGAACATCACCAGCCAGGCGGTGCGCGACGCGCAAGGGTCGGTGATGACGAACAAATACGCCGAAGGCTACCCGGGCCGGCGCTACTATGGCGGCTGCCAATATGTCGATATTGCCGAAACCCTGGCCATCGACCGCGCGAAAGAGCTTTTTGGCTGCGGCTTTGCCAACGTCCAGCCAAACTCGGGCAGCCAGGCCAATCAGGGCGTGTTCACAGCCCTTTTGCAGCCTGGTGACACCATCCTTGGCATGAGCCTTGATGCAGGCGGGCACCTCACGCACGGGGCACGGCCGAACCAGTCGGGCAAGTGGTTCAACGCCGTTCAATACGGCGTGCGCGAAGACACCCTTTTGCCAGACTACGATCAGATTGAAGCGCTGGCCAAAGAACACCAGCCGAAAATGATCATCGCGGGCGGCTCGGCCATTCCGCGGACCCTGGACTTTGCGCGCTTCCGGGCGATTGCCGACATGGTGGGCGCCTATCTGTTGGTGGATATGGCGCATTTTGCCGGGCTGGTGGCGGCAGGCCTTTACCCCTCGCCCTTCCCGCATGCCCATGCGGCGACCACGACGACCCACAAAACCCTGCGGGGGCCGCGCGGCGGCATGATCCTGACGGATGACGAAGCAATTTCGAAAAAATGCAATTCAGCGATCTTCCCCGGCATTCAGGGCGGCCCGTTGATGCATGTGATCGCAGGCAAGGCCGTGGCCTTTGGGGAAGCCCTGCGGCCTGAGTTCAAGGACTACCAGGCCCAGGTCATCGCCAACGCACAAGCCATGGGCGACCAGTTGTTAAGCGCGGGTCTGGACCTTGTGACAGGCGGTACCGACAGCCATTTGCTGCTCGTCGACCTGCGCCCGAAGGGTGTGAAAGGCAACGCCACCGAAAAGGCCCTGGGCCGGGCCCATATCACGGTCAACAAAAACGGCATCCCGTTTGACACCGAAAAGCCGATGGTCACGTCTGGCATCCGGCTTGGCTCGCCAGCGGGCACAACGCGCGGCTTTGCCGAACCCGAATTCCGCCAGATTGCCGATTGGATCGTGGAAGTCGTTGAAGGTCTTGCGATCAACGGCGAAGACGGCAACGCCGATGTGGAAGCCAAGGTGCGCGGCGAAGTGATCGCGCTTTGCAGCCGCTTCCCGATCTACCCGAACGGCTAGTGCTGCACACCGAGACTTACGGCGAAGGCGGACCCAAGCTGTTGATCGCGCACGGGCTTTTCGGCTCGTCGCGCAACTGGGGCTCGATTGCCAAACTTCTCGGCCAGACCCGGCGCGTGACGGTGCCGGACATGCGCAATCACGGCGATAGCCCTTGGTTTGACAGCCATAGCTACGCCGATATGGCCAGCGACCTTGCCCCCCTGGCAGGGGGCGATGTGATCGGCCATTCGATGGGGGGAAAGGCGGCGATGGTCCTTGCCCTGACCCAACCCGACCGGGTCAAACGCCTGATCGTGGCCGATATGGCGCCGGCCGCCTACACCCATACGCATGCCCATTTCATTGAAGCGATGCTGGCACTGGACCTGTCGAATGTGCGGACCCGCGGCCATGCCGACCGCGCCCTGGCAGAGGCCATTCCAGATCGCGGTGTGCGTGTGTTTCTTCTGCAAGCCCTTGATGTGAAAGCACAACGCTGGACTTTGAACCTTGAGGTCCTGCTAAGCGAGATGGACCAGATCGTCGGCTGGCCAGAGATCGGCGGGAGATACGAAGGCCCCACATTGTTTCTGTCAGGTGGCGCCAGCGACTACGTTTTGCCCAAACATCGCGACAGCATTCGCACGATGTTTCCTGCCGCGAAGTTCGCTGCGATCCCGGGCGCGGGCCACTGGCTTCATGCGGAACAACCCGCAGAGTTTATCGCCGCGGTGGACACCTTCCTGACCTTGGCGCCCTAACGCACCGCCGCTTTCGCCCCGGCGGCCACATTGCCGGCGGCCGCCCCGAAACTTGAAAACCCCGGGCCGCCAGAGCCACTCGACGATGCCGATATGCCTGGCCCGCCGCCATATTCGGTCCAGACAAAATAGCCTGCCCCGACGACCAGCGCTGCGATCAGAAGTTTCTGCATAGGCTTACCTCCACCGCGCAGATTACTCCGCAAATGTGGCGCCACCTTGGCGCATCACGCGGGGTTGCAACGCATCCGGGCGAGCGCCGCGCGCGGGTTGAGCGGTCCGCCTACGATCGTCTGACGGGGCGGTGACGGGCAAATATTGGGGTGTTGCACCGATTTGCAGGCAGATATGGTTGATCTTTCCAGCGCTCACAGTTATCCACATATCCACAGGTGCAGACGCGGCACATGCATCAGCGGACGCTGACAGCGGGGCTTTGCTAGGCGAAGCCCCGTTCGCTTTTCTAAACACCCGTAGAACAGGAAAAAGACGTCAGGTGCTCAGACGCGGTCTTCGCATGCATCCCTGGGGGACGCCCCTGACGTCTTCCTGGTCGAATTCCCGAGGAAATTCAGCCACATACGTGCGCCATCGCTGGCACCCGCGGCCTGCCGGTTTCTTGCGTCCCCGACCTGCGACATACCGGAGTGTTGCCGCCCCGGTCTGCCCGCCGTCGTCCCGTGTCCGGCGACTGTCCCACCCGAGGGTGATCTTGTCTCCGCCCACGACCATCCGCTCCGCTTCGGGCTTGCACCCTCCCCTTCGCGTCCGGCCCTAGGGGCCTTTGGCGCCCGCCGCGTTTCAATGAACCGCTGCGATGGGCCAAAGGTCACACCAAAGCCCCGTGTTGCCAAGAAAAATCGTGGTCTCCCGCAAAATTTCTTGGGGATAACCTATTGAATTAAATTGGGGATTTCCTGTGGAGGATTACAAATTATGCAGTGCATGAAAGCACTTCTGGAAGGATGGCGCTGCAGCATGGATTGTCACGGAAATGTCGTCGGTTTCGGCCGTAAACCGCTTTCCGCGCGGGAATCACCCCGCTAGACTGGCCACGGCTGTAAAAGGAACACCCCCATGAAACGACCTGCTCTTGCTGTTCTTCTGCTTTGTCTTGCCGGCCTGACATCGGGCTGTGTGACCCCATTGGTCGTGGGCGCCGGTGCGGCGATTGCCGTTGACGAAATCAACGAGCGGGACCAGGGCGGCGACGGGCTGTTCTAGGCCACCGCGCGCCCCGTTAGGGCAGGTTTTGTACAAATTGTAGCAGGTTCAGGGACCCTGTTTCGCATTTTGTACAAAGGTCCGCCCATGCGCATTTCCACATCTAACGCCCGAAAGCACCTGTCTGAGATTGTCACCCGGGTGCAGAACCCACGCGAATATTGCGTGCTGACCCGGCACGACCGACCCATCGCGGCGGTGGTGTCGATGGCCGAGCTAAAGCGCATCTGGACCGACCAGGATATGGAGGATGTGCGCACCGGCAAACGCAAAGAGGCGTACATCTGGGGGATGGCAAACTATAAAACCAACGCCGAGGCCGCCGAGGGGATTTTGAAAATACAGATGACCCGCCGGGCCGAACGCGAAGCGCTGGCACTAGCGGGCAAGACGCCGATCCCCGGCGGCGAGATCGCGATTGATCTTTCGGCGCTGGATCGGCCCGCGCCGGTCAAGCGGCGATGGTGGCGAAAGATATGGCGATAAGCACATCCCATGTGCGGGCATTTATGCGGGACAATGTCCACCAATCGCGCTAGCCTGGCCCAAACGAAAAGGGATGACACGATGAAATATGTAACCTGGGCCGCAATGGCGATTGTCACGCTGGTGATGCTGGCGGGCGGGGTGATGAAACTGACAGGCAACCCGCTGGCGACAGCCAGCTTTGCCGCGCTGGGCCTGCCGGCGTGGTTTGCCCTGTTCATCGGGGTCTGTGAGATCGCCGGGGCGGTGGGGCTGTGGCTGCGCAAGACATCGATGCTGGCGGCCATCGGCATCGCGATCATCATGGTGGGGGCTGTGTATTATCACATCATGCATACACCGATTTCCGAAGCCATCCCGGCATTTGTGGTGCTGGCCTGCTGCGGGCTGATCATCAGCCGTAAGGGCGGCGGTGTCGTGGGGTGAACCCCGCCCTACGGCGCAAAGGTGAAGTTGGTCTGTGGCAGCCCAGATTTTGGGAGCATCACATCCGGGATGAGGCGGATTACGCAGCACATGTGCGGTATTGTTGGATGAACCCGGTGAAGCACGGGTTCGTGGAGCGGGCCGTGGATTGGCCGTATTCGTCGGTGCATTTTGACACGCGGTTTAGGGCGGGGATGGATTTGGCGTTGTGAGGCGTAGGGTGCATGATTTCACGCACCATTCGGGGGGGGATGGCGGGTTGAGACGAAGGATGGTGCGTGCGAGCACGCACCCAACGCTTGCTAGGTAATGTAGGGCGATGCGGAAAGTGTCTGGCCAATCCCATGTCCCGTAATCTTCTTATTCAACGCTTGTAAACACGATGAGGTAGGGTTCCTTCGGCACGTTGGACCTAGGACGAGTTGGTAAGTCAAGTCGCCACCGAACGGCTGCTCACAAAAGACATCTTGTTCGGCCGGAATGACAGTGTAGGGAGCAATCATATTGTCCGATGCACGATACTCCCACTCGACATCATATAAATCAGGCACGTTTCGAACTATTCTCCATTCCGCCTCGCTTTTGAAAGAATCGTGCTTCATAAGGAGACCGTCTGAATTTACAAAATCTCCTATTTCCTTAAGCATTGCAGCTGGAAACTCATCAATTCTCTCAGTGATTCCATATTTCTCGAAGAGCCAACGAGTGAATCGCCAGCATATTCTACGTTGGTGCTCGAAGTCATAAATGACTTTGCCTAAGCGAAAACCAACCCTATTTGATAAATCACTTAGTGCAGAATTCAGAATTCCGATAGCAACTCCAGCGCCATTGCCGCCGTAGGCTCGCCATTGCGCCAAGTCATCACTATGTTCGCTGAATGAAACAATGCATGAACCTCGCAGCGCTTGCACCTTTCTGAGTTCAATTGCGAGCGAATGAAACCAACCTTGATCCTTTACACCTATCCGAAAGAACTGGTTCTCTATTGTATGCTCTAGCACGCGAAGCACTTCGGTTGCTTCGCGACTATCATTCATGGCCAAGCAATCAGTCGCCCAAATTGATCGACTAGTCAAAATTCCAATGGTGCCGCCTAGGTTTGTATAGTGATAGAGATATTTAGGCGGAACCGCGCGGTCTTCTTCTTCAAAAAAAGTTTCCATACCTTACGCCAATCCTGCCAAGAGTAATGACACCGCCAATAGCCCGGTTCAACCATCCATCTTAAGCGCATTGATAAACGCCTCTTGCGGGATATCCACCTTTCCGAACTGGCGCATCTTCTTTTTACCCGCTTTTTGCTTGTCCAGAAGCTTCCTCTTCCGGGTCGCATCGCCGCCGTAGCATTTCGCGGTCACGTCCTTGCGCATAGCCGATAGTGTCTCGCGCGCGATCACCTTCCCGCCAATCGCCGCCTGGATCGGGATTTTGAACATATGACGCGGGATCAGGTCTTTCAGCTTTTCGACCATGGCGCGGCCGCGCATTTCGGCCCGGTCGCGGTGGACCATCATCGACAGCGCATCGACGGGTTCGTCGTTCACCAGGATCGACATTTTCACCAGATTGTCCTGCCGGTAGCCGACCATCTGATAGTCAAAGCTGGCGTAGCCCTTGGTCACGGATTTCAGCCGGTCGTAGAAGTCAAACACGACCTCATTGAGGGGCAGATCGTAGACCGCCATCGCGCGGGTGCCGGCGTAAGTGAGGTCTTCTTGTATCCCCCGGCGGTCCTGGCAGAGCTTCAGCACATCGCCCAGATATTCGTCGGGCACCATGATGGTGGCCTTGATGCGGGGCTCTTCGAGGTGTTCGACATGGGTCATGTCAGGCATATCGGCGGGGTTGTGAAGCTCGACCATGGCGCCGTCGCGCATATAGACGTTGTAGATCACGCTGGGCGCGGTGGTGATCAGGTCGATGTCGTATTCGCGTTCGATGCGGTCGCGGATCACTTCGAGGTGCAAAAGGCCCAGGAACCCGCAGCGGAAGCCGAAGCCCAGCGCGGCGGAGGTTTCCATTTCCGACGTGAAGGAGGCATCGTTGAGGGCCAGTTTCTCGATCGCGTCGCGGAGGTCTTCGAATTGGGCTGAGTCCACCGGGAAGAGGCCGCAGAACACCACCGGGACCGAGGGCGCGAAGCCTGGCAGCGGGTCAGACGTGCCGCCCTTTTCGTGGGTGATGGTGTCGCCGACTTTCGTGTCGCGGACCTGTTTGATCGAGGCTGTGAGGATGCCGATTTCGCCGGGGCCAAGTTCGGGGATGTCCTGCATTTCGGGGCGCAGGACGGCGAGCTTGTCGATGCCGTATTTCGCCCCCGTCTGCATCATGGTGATTTTGTCGCCCTTCTTGATGCGCCCGTCGATCACGCGGATCAACACGACGACGCCCAGATAGGGGTCGTACCAACTGTCGACCAGCATGGCCTTTAGCGGCGCGTCGGCGTCACCTTTGGGCGCGGGCAACCGGGTGACGATGGCTTCCAGCACGTCCGGGATGCCGATGCCGGTTTTGGCGCTGATTTGCACGGCGTCAGTGGCATCGATGCCGATGACGTCTTCGATCTGCTCGGCGACGCGGTCTGGGTCGGCGGCCGGCAGGTCAATCTTGTTCAGGACGGGGACGATTTCGTGGTCGGCGTCGATGGCTTGATAGACATTGGCGAGCGTCTGGGCTTCGACCCCTTGCGTGCTGTCGACCACCAGTAGCGAGCCTTCGACGGCCTGCATGGAGCGCGAAACCTCATAGGCGAAATCGACGTGGCCGGGCGTGTCGATCAGGTTGAGGATATAGGTGTGGCCATCGGCAGCTGGGTATTCGATGCGCACCGTGTTGGCCTTGATGGTGATGCCGCGCTCGCGCTCGATATCCATCGCGTCGAGAAGCTGTTCCTTCATATCGCGGTCGGCCACGGTGCCGGTGCCCTGGATCAGACGATCTGCCAGGGTGGATTTGCCATGGTCGATATGGGCGACGATGGAGAAGTTGCGGATGCGCGAGAGCTCGGTCATGATTGGGGATATGGAGCGGTTTTAGGGGGTTGTCGAGGGGTGAGACGTGGTTGAGATCACGGATAGAAAAAGTGCTGAGGCCTGGCTGACGGACAAACCGCGCGAGATCGTGGTTGCCTTTGCTGCGCGGGCAGCCTTGCGCAGCTTGCCGGGTATTGGCCGGGCGTCGCAGAGTGATATGGAAACCTTGCCGCTACGGGTCCTTCGTGCGACGCTCACCTCGGGAGTCGCCGCTGTGGGATCGACCCCCGAGGTTATAGAAAACGCCCGCTCCGCCGCCAACTCCGCCGCTCGCTCCATCGACGCCCTCTCCGCCGCACTCTCCGGCGACGCCGCCGAAGCCTCCGCTCGCTCCGCCCACTCCGCTGCCAACCACCCCGGCAACTCCGCCTCCGCCGCCGCACTCTCCGCCAACTCCGCCGCCGCCGCCGACCTTTCCGCCCGCTCCGCCGCCGACCTCTTCGCCAAATCCGCCTCCGCCGCATTCTCCGCCACATCCGTCGACGCGCTTTCGCTGGAAAAGAACGGCGTTGAGGTGTTCACCCAACCGCTTTGGCCAGACGGCGGCATTCCAGCGTTTTTTCAAGAGCCCTATGCGGTATTGAGTGGGTTTTGGGATGCGGACGAAAAGACCTGGGGGTTTTGGCAGCGCTGGTACGAGGGGATGCTGAACGGGAAGCCTTTGCCCTGGGAGTTGCAGCGCGAGGTGGCGCTGATCGACAACGAGGTCTGTGAGGCGGGGCCAGAAGCGGTTGCTGAGAAGATCGCGGAGATTGAGGCGGATTGGGCGCGCGATCAAAGCAAGATCAACGAAAGCCTGACGCTCGATGAAGATCGCTTGCTCTATACGGCACGCCATTCCGCCCCATCAAATGCCAAGCGCCTGGAACTCCATCTTTCGCGCGTGGATGATGCTTTGGACGACCTTACCGCGATTGGTGGCAATAATGGCCTGACCGAGGGCACGGTCGAACACCGGATTATAAAGCGTCTTGTAAAGAAGTATTCAGACGATCCCGAACGTGTGGCGTTTGATTTAAGGGATGTGTCGCAATCCATTGAGCGGCAGATCAACACCGGAGAATATCCAGACAGTGAGCCCTTTCGGTTGCTGCAGGCAGCCACGACAGCCTGTGTCTCTACCGTTTGCGACATGGAACCCGCAGTCGCAGCAGAACTTGAACGTGTGTACGACAAACCAAGCGAGGCTCCGGATTTAGAAAGTGTGGAAATCGTTGGGGCCGCACTTCAACTCAGTATTGAAGTGCTGGACGACAGCGCAGCAGCGACAACCCATGAAGATATTGAAGAGCTTCTTCGCGGCAGGATAATCGACGGAGCGCAAGAAAAGTCGCTTCTTGATATCGAATGGTCAGCAAAAGAACTTCGTTCGATCGTTTTCCGCAGACAGATCTCGCGTCTTTGGCAAATCGCAAGGGATACTACGCGGGTCGAAAAGCTCGCTGAACTATTCGACTCAAAACACGCGAAAGCAGCACGACTAGCAGGGCTTGCTGGAGGCGTCACAATCGGATTCTGGCAGGCAATTATCATTCTTGGTCGACTATTGGGAATCTTGCTTAAAGAGGAGCAATGCGGGCTACCTGAGCCGCCCCGCCCCGACATTGCGCCCCGCTTACACATAAGCCATGTTACACACACGAGAGTATCGGCCCAATTGGAGGCCTTGTGTGGGACGCATTGGTTTAGCACTTTTGATGGCGCTGTGGGCCAGCGCAGCGCAAGCCGAGTGCCTCGCGTTTGGGCGCGACGCCACCCGCGTGCTGTCTCAGCCCGCGTTTGAGGACAAGCTGGCGGACCACCTGAAAGCCAACCTTATCCGCTTTGGCGAGATAGACTTTGACTGTCTGACCCACGCGTTTGAAGCCCTGCCCGCCAGAACAGACGTCACCGCCGGGCGCACCGGGGCGGGCATAGAATATCGCTTCACGCTTGACCGAAAGGGCGCCTTTTTGACCCGCGATGGCGGGGTCTACCGGGCTGCAGTGGAAGCCAGACGCGGCGGTCTTGTCACACTCAAACGCGCAGACGGACGCGTCACCGGGCTTGTCGCGGACTGAGCCCCCGCACCGCCTGAAATCAGTGCAACGCGCAGGGCCCGCAGGGCGCATGCCGGATATTCGCAATTCAGTGCTTCACAAATCGCCCCCTTCAGAGCAGACTTTGAGCGATGTGGACAGGCGCTATGCCGTGCCGGTCGCTGGGGGCGAAATGACGGACTTTGCTGCAGAAAGCGTGCCAGATGGCGCGCCAGAAGCGTTCTTTGATGACGCGTTCGCGACCGAAATTGACCGCGTGGCCGCCCGGTTGCGGACAGACCTGGACTGCGACGCGGTCTTTGTGAACGTGCCTGTCACAGGCGACAGGTTGTTTTCGTTGGGGGTGGGGATGCCGGGGGCTTATGATCCGCCGCGCCTTCATCCACGCCGGGGCAGCCTGTGCGATTACACGGCCCAACAGACAAACCTGGTGCGGGTGGTTGATGCAAGGCTGGATCCGGTTTTTCAGCTTGCTCCGCAGGTGTCCGGTGGGCAGGTGGTGGCCTATCTTGGCCATCCTGTCGCGGACAGTCGGCGCACATCATACGGGTCAATTTGCGCCACAAGCCGCAAAGCACGCGACTGGACGCAGAGCGACGCGGCCATGCTTGCGAGTGCGGCGTGTATCGTCGGGTCGCTGTTTTTGATCCGACAACTGCGGCGCGAAGCGCAGGAATTTTCCCATCAGATCAGCGACGCGGATCGGGCCCTTTTGTCGTTGTCCAAGGCCCTGACCGGGCTGATCTCGGTGCATGGCGACACCGGCGAGGCGCTGTTTGTGACCGCGGAGATGAAGGGTGTGATCGATCCGATGGATTTGGAGAGTGTGGTGCTTGGGATCGTTCGCGGGCGCAGCGCGAAGGCGCAAGAACAGCCCGCGGAGCGCGTCGACACGCCCATCTATCTTGGGGTCTATGAAAATGCGGTCGCCGGTATCCTTGATGGCCAGCCTGTGTCGTTCACCTTGCAATTGTGGCAATCGGCGACCGACACATATCACGCCTATTGGAAGCGCCCGAAGGTCAGGCTGATTGAAACCTGACCTTCGCACGCGACACGCCCTAGAGCATCAGCTGGTAGCTGGCGGGCACATAATGGAACCCATCGCCGCGCGTATCGACATAGCCGACCGCCGGGAAGGGCATGTGATAGCCGATGACCGGCATTTTGTCGGCCGCCGCCATGCCCAGCACAGTGCGGCGGGTGGCCGCTGCGGCGGCTTTGTCGCGGTCAAAACGGACTTCCCAATCGGGATAGGCCAGTGACCAGACATAGTGGTTGGCCAGATCGGCCATCAGCAACACCTGCTCGCCACCGCTTTCGATCATATAGACCATGTGGCCAGGTGTGTGCCCGGCTGCAGCCATCCCGGTGATGCCCGAGGCGACAGAACCACCGTCACCGATGAAGGTCATTTTCTCGGCCAGGGGGCGGACCTTGGCGTTGAAGCCGTCATTCTCGGCGCCGGCCCAGAAGTCAAACTCGGCCTCGCCGGTGATGTAGCGGGCGTTGGCATAGGTTTCGGAGCCATCCTCGGTCGTGAGGCCACCGATGTGGTCGCCGTGCATATGGGTCAGCACCACGATGTCGACGTCATCGGCGCCGATGCCGGCGGCTTCGAGGGCTGGCAGGGTGCCGGCGGCCGACAATCCTGTGTCAAACAGAACAACCTCAGACCCGGTGTTGATCACGGTCGGGGTAAAGAAGAACTGGGCCACATCGGTGGGAATGAAGTTTTCATCCGACACCGCGGCGAACTCTTCGGGCGTGACGTTCATGCCAAAGATGCCTTGCGGGTTTTCGACCGCGCGGGTGCCCGACAACATGGTCGAGACCTGGAAGTCACCGACCGCAAAGGAGTACTTGCTGGCGTTGGGCGGGGCGGCATGGCCACCGGCGCGCGCGGGTCCGGCCAGACCGGCAGCCAAGGGCAACGAAGCTGTCGCCGCCAGAAGCGAACGGCGGGAGATTTTGGGATCGGGGGTCATGGGAGCATCCTCTCTGCAAGTGCATTCTCGGCAACATGCCAAAAAATCGATTTTTCTGTTCGACAGGTAGGGCCCGTGGCAGCGCGATCAAATCAAATTTGGGAAAGCTTTTGCGGGGCCGGCAATCTCTGGCCGGTGGCGAGGCAGAGCATCACACAGGTTTCACAAGCCCCGCCTGATGGATTAACCTTTCGCTCACCAAAATGAGGACGGCGAGTTGCGCCCTGTGGACTTCCCAGAGCCAAAGCTGAACGGGCCCTTTGACGCGGTGGGCCTGCGCGGCAAGACGACAGGCCGGCACAATGAGTTCGGCTTGTATTTGCCCGATGCGCGGCCGGTGGCGCAGACCGATATTTCGGGCAGCCTGTTCACCTGTGCGCCCGTCCCACAGGCGCCGTCGACCGATGCCTTGCACGAGGTTGACGCGCCGGTTCTCTTCGCAGGCCTTGCCGCCAAGCAATTCGGCCATGTGATCTTGAACTCACTGGGTCGGCTCTGGGCGCTGGAGCATCTGCCGCGCGAAACCCAGGTTATGTTCCTGCCGATGCGCCGCGCCCGATTGAGCTTTTATCCCGCCCTGGCGCCGATGTTGCGGCTGGTGGGCATGCGCCAGAAGCCGCTTTTGCACCGGGGGCCAACCCGCTACCGCCAGATCTACACCGCCACCGATCTTTTCGGCGAACGCTACGGCGGTGCGGCAAGTCCGGCCTTTCGCGACTGGTTTGTCCGCAAACTTCCCCCGCGCGGACCTATCGAACGGGGGCTGAAAGTCTATGTCACCCGCAGCCAGCTTGGCGCCTCGGTCGGGCGGTTTTGCAATGAAGACCACCTGGAGCGGCTGTTGGCTGCGGACGGCTACCAGATCGTGGCGCCCGAACAACACGGGTTGAACAATCAGGCCCGGCTCTTTCAGCGGGCGGAAACGCTTGTCTTCGCCGAAGGCTCGGCGCTGCATCTTTATGCGCTGGTGCAGCGAGAGGGCCAATCGGTTGCTGTGATCCAGCGTCGCCGGGATCTGCCAAAGCTGCTGACAGGCCAGCTTCACGACGGGCCAGCCAATGCGCCCACGCAGATCAACGCGATCACCGGCACCTTTTTCCCGCCCCGCCGGGCGGACAATCTTGGGCTGACGACACTCGATTTTGACACGCTGCGCGACCAATTGGTCGCGGGTGGGTTTGTGTCACGATCTGCGCCCTGGAGCGCGCCGCGG
Organism: Pseudomonadota bacterium; assembly: GCA_038530285.1. Taxonomy (GTDB): domain Bacteria; phylum Pseudomonadota; class Alphaproteobacteria; order Rhodobacterales; family Rhodobacteraceae; genus JASJAR01. The sequence goes on along the minus strand of JBCBCY010000015.1, from coordinate 39,997 downwards.
GCGGCTGACCAACGCGCGTCGCTGCGCGCGGGCCTGGCGGCAGATGAGGATTTGATGAGTGCCGAAGACCACCAGTCCTGGCTGAAAGACAGGCGCAGGACGCGTCGCACGATGGCTTGACCGGCGCGCGATGCGCCGTGGTCAGGGGGTCACAAGCTGGGGTGCATCAAGGGCCAGATCGGGCCGGGCCCGTGCCGCCATCGAAGGCACGTCATTGCGCGCCACCTCATCGGCTGAGGTATAACCAAGAAGGTCAAAGAACCGCTCAACCCCAAACTCTTCAAGGGTCAATTCGGTATAGGCGCCCAGGATATCGGTCATGGCGTCGGACAGAACCCGACTTTCGGGGTCGAGCCCTTCGATCATCAACAGGCCGGTTGGTGCCGCATCAAGTGCCGTCAGCGTCAGGTCGGGCCGGTGGGCTTGCAGGATCGGGATCAGCTTCCAGACATCGCCGGTCCAGATCGCAGGCAGATTGCTGAGGTCGCGTGTGGTCATTGCGTGATCAAAGGGAAAGCAATCGTGGACATAGACCACGCCGTCTGGGCTGGCGGCGGCTTCGATGCCGATGAAATCGCGCAGCGCGAATTCAAACAGATGCATCCCGTCGATGAAACTGACCACCGGCCGCGCACCCAGGGCCGCAAGGCGGTCTGCAGCAAAAAAGGCGTCAGAGGTTTCTTGAAACAGATGCAGTTGCGGTTTGCGGCCCAGCACCGGGGCCTGCATCCGAAACACCGGATCAACGCCGATGGTCTTGCCTTGCACCAGATCGAGGATCCGGCCCGTCCGACAGCCGATTTCCAGATACCAATCAAAGACATGCGCCGCATGCAAACGGCGGAAGAACCTTTGGTAGCTGAGGCCTGTGGCGGGTTGAAACATCCGGTTTGGGTCCTGCCTTGGGGAGTGGAGTATGCACCGACCCTGCCCCGGGTCAAGACGGCCAAGGACGGGCTGCGTCAGCGGGTGTTGCGCAGCGCGGCCACCTCAGAGCGAAGCGCTTTGATCTCGGACAGCAGCACCGCAGTGTCGCGCTTCATGCCTTCGCGTTCTTCGTGGGCGGCCGCGTTGGCTTCGGCGTTCATGGCGTCGACGATCACACCGATGAAGAGGTTCAAAACCGCAAAGGCCGTCATCACGATGAAGGGCACAAACAGGGTCCAGGCATAGGGGTAAACCTCCATCACGGGGCGCACGATCCCCATCGACCAGCTTTCCAGCGTCATGATCTGGAACAGCGAATAGGCCGAGGCGCCAAGCGTGCCGAACCATTCGGGGAAGCTTGCGGCGAAAAGCTTGGTCGCGATGACGGCGAAGACGAAATAGATGATGCACAAAAGCATCACGATCGACCCCATGCCCGGCAGCGCCTGCAACAGCCCCGTGACCACCCGGCGCATCGCGGGCACCGCAGCCACCAGCCGCAGGATCCGCAGGATCCGGAACGCCCGCAAGATCGCCAGGGGACCGGTTGCGGGCATCAGCGCGATCGCGATCACCACCAGATCAAACAACCGCCAGGGGTCGCGCCAAAAGCCCCGGAAATCCGCCGCCAGGCGCAGCGCGATTTCCACCACGAAAATTCCCAGAATGATCTGGTCGAGCTTCGTGATCGCCGGGCCCCAGGTCGCCATGATACTGGGCGAGGTTTCAAGCGCCAAAAGAAATGCGTTGAACACGATCAACACGATGATCGAGCCCTCGAACCCGGGGTGATTCACGAAGCGTTGCAGGCGAGCGTTGGCCATATCGGTCTCCGGTCTTGTTTGGCTACGCATGTGCCACTTTGTTCACGATTTTCAAAGGGGGCGCGTGCCAGACTTGCGCGCAGGCAGGGCCCCGTGGCATGAGATTGCGCAATGAGCGTGCAAAAGCGCGCCGGAGCGAGGCAGATTTTGAGGTGAACCTATGACGGCTTTCAGAGCCTTTTCAGTGCTATTCGTCATCACGTTGGGGAATTCGGCTTTCGCAGGCGATATCGAACGCGCCTGTTTGGGGTCGGACCGTTCGGCGGCCAACAGGCCCTTGTGCGGCTGTATCCAGGATGCCGCCGACCTGACGTTGTCCACAAGCGATCAGCGCCGCGCGGCGGCGTTCTTCCGCGACCCGCACCGCGCCCAGGAAGTGCGCCAATCCGACCGCCGCGCAGATGAGGTGTTCTGGGGGCGCTACAAGGAATTCGGTGAGGCCGCAGAGACCTTCTGCCGAGGCTAAGCGCCTGACATTTCGGCCAAAAGCGCATCCGCGGCGCGTTCGATCAGATCGAGCGCGCCTGAAAAATCGTGGGTATAATAGGGGTCTGGGACGGCGTCGGGCAGGTCTGCGGCGTAAGATGTCATCAGCCGGACAGGCGTGGCGTTGCCCTTTGGTCGCAGGGCCTCAACGTCGTCAATATTGGCGCTGTCCATCCCAAGGATCAGGTCAAACCGGGCAAAGTCCTGCGCGCTGATCTGGCGCGCGCGCAAAGGGGCAAGATCATAGCCGCGCGCGCGACCTTCGGCGATGGCCGGGCCGTAAGGTGGATCGCCAACATGCCAGCCGCCGGTGCCCGCACTGTCGATCGTGACCCCAAGACCGCGTTCTGCTGCCTTGGCGCGCAAGACCGCCTCGGCCGTGGGAGAGCGGCAGATGTTTCCAAGGCAAACGACAAGGATGCGGGTCATAGGATGCGTGATACCCGTTGCGGCGGGGCGCGCAAGAATTTTCAAAAATTCTTCCCCCCGCTCTGAAGGCGGCGTGGCTTTGGGCTTTGAAGATCATTGGTCTAGCCGGCGCCAAGACCGTTGAAATCAACCTTGAGCCGCCCGTCGGCCAGGACCTGTTTGACCGGCGCATCGGGGCCCTGCGACCCGGACCGTTCCGGCCTGGGTCGCCGCGGTGATCGGTCAGTCCTAGTTGGTCGCGTGACCGCCATTGGCACCGTGACCCATTCCGTGTTCAGCGGTGCGGTCAAGATCAATCGGGATCTTGACGATCATGTCGCCAGCACGTTCAAACGTCAGGGTCACTTCGATGGTTTCGCCGTTCACGAAGGGCTGTCTTAGCCCCATGAACATCACATGCGCCCCGCCGCGCGCCAGCATCGTCTGACCACCCGCCGGCACGGCAAAGCCGTCTTCAACCTCGATCATGCGCATCACGCCATTGGCGTCTTCAAGGTGGGTGTGCAGTTCCACCCGTTCGGCCACATCCGACGACACCGCCACCAACCGGTCGTCGGCATCAGACATGTTCATGATGGTCATGAACGCCGCACCGGCCTTCGCAGACGGGCTTGAGGCGCGCGCATAAGGGTCGTCGATCACAACTTTCATCTCGCCCTTCATATCCCCCGCGAAAGCCGGGAGAGCGAGACAGGCGACCAACGCCGCAGACAAAAGAAGTTTCATGTGTTTGGTCCTGTTTGATTTTGTGAACTGTTTTGAAAGACGCTCAAACAGGGGGGGCACGCGGCCACAGGGAACGATCGCCGCCCAAAGCGGGGGCCAAGACCAGGCGGTGAGGGGCGCTGAGCGCCAAAACCACACCGTCCGGCCCCGGCACCTGACCTGACGCAACCGGCACTGGCCCGGCCACCAATGCGCAATCAGGACATGTGGGCAAAACCTCAACCGGCTGACCGTGCCAGTCGAGGAGGATCACATCGGGCCCGTGCGTTTTACAGACCACAATCGCATCGACAGCCCGCGCCATACCCCCCTGCGCCCAGCCGGTCATCGGCAGGGCGATCAGAAGACACAGCACCAAAACGGGCGACAGAAGCGATCTTAGTCCCATAACCCTGTTCTATATAGGACGGGTCGAGGGCGCCTTGCCAAAAAAAAACGAAAGCCCCGCGCCAAGCACGGGGCCGCTGACAAAGCCGTGCGGGATCAGGCGGTTGCCTGGGCCTTGGCGATATCTTTTTTGATCTTCAACGCCTTGGACGACAAATCGGCATCCTTGGCTTTGGCCAGAAACCCGTCGAGCCCGCCGCGCGCATCAACCGTGCGCAGGGCCGAGGTGGCCACTTTCAGGCGGAACGTCCGGCCCAGGGTTTCCGACATCAGCGCGGTTTCGGTCAGGTTCGGCAGAAACCGACGCTTCGTTTTGTTGTTGGCGTGGCTGACATTGTTGCCAACCATCGGGCCTTTTCCGGTCAGTTCGCAGCGGCGCGACATCACATCACCTTTGTCTGGCAGTTTCGGCGGCGGATCCGCCCTAATGCAGACGGGCACCGCCATAAAGGCCGCGCCCGAAACTCGTTCGGGGTCTTTAGGCGTGGGTGCGAGACCCGTCAAGCCGAAATTCGGCCCCGTTGCACCCAAAGTCGGGCAACCGGGGGCCTGTTCGCGCCGGATTGGCTGGTGTAACGCTTGGCCGACACGTTAAAAGGGGCATCGTAGAGATGAGCATCTTAGAAGGGATCGCGGATGATCTGGCTCAAAAGGCGCTGAAAATCGCGTTGGAGGAAGACGATGACAAGGTGATCAAACTGATGGCCGATGCGATTGCCAATTCGTCGCCCACCTTGGAAGAAGCGTTCTTGACCGCGGTCCGGTTTCGGCGCGGCGAGCACCGGGCGATGGAGGTTCTCAACACCCACAGCGCCGCTGCGCCCCCCCCTGCCCCCGACGTGCCCGACACCGGCGAAGGCTAGGTCGCCCCGCCACGCCGCCTGAGCGCTTGGGCCGCCGCGGCGGTCGCCGATATTTCGCCCTTTGCAACAGCATCTGAGAGCCGTTCAAAAGCACCCGCGTTGCCTTTGAGCTCTGCCAGAAGTGCGTGGCGCAATTCTTCTTCGAACCAGGCGCGGGCCTGATCGGCCCGGCGGGTGGCCCAAAATCCAGTCTTCCGACGATACTGCGTCAACGCCTCAAGGGCCGCCCAGGCGGTATCCAGTCCGGTTTCAGCAAGGGCTGAGACCAGTTCAACCTTGGGAAACCCGGGCGGATCGCCGGGGCGAGCCCGCATCAGACGCAATGCACCGGCGTAATCGGCCGCGGTGCGGCGCGCGGCCGGTTCCAGATCGCCGTCGGCCTTGTTGACCAAGATAAGATCGGCGATTTCCATGATGCCGCGTTTGACGCCCTGCAATTCATCGCCGCCAGCAGGTGCCAACAGCAGAACAAAGATATCCGACATGGCCGCGACCAGGGTTTCCGACTGCCCCACGCCCACGGTTTCAATCAAGACCAGATCGAACCCTGCGGCTTCGCAGAGCAAAATCGCTTCTCGCGTGCGCCGCGCCACGCCGCCCAATTCGGACTGGCTGGGCGAAGGTCGGATATAGGCGCCCGGGTGCCGCGTCAGCCGGTCCATCCGGGTCTTGTCGCCCAGGATCGACCCGCCCGTGCGCGTCGAAGACGGGTCGACAGCCAGAACCGCGATGCGCTTGCCGGCTTCGGCCAATTGCATCCCGAAGGCCTCGATGAAGGTCGATTTGCCGACGCCCGGCGTGCCCGACAGCCCCACGCGAAGGGCCTGGCGCCCGGTGGCGCGGGCCGCTGCCAGCAGCGCTTCGGCATCCGCCCGGTGATCGGGCCGGGCCGATTCCACCAGCGTGATCGCGCGCGCCAGCGCACGGCGGTCGCCCTCGATCAGGGCATCTGCAAGGTCTTTGGTCGTCTTCACCCCACCGTCATGGGCCCGGTCTTCGGCCTTGTCCAGCCCTTGATCTGTCCAGATTGGCGCCGCCTGCTTGCGGCTCAAAGCACACGCCGGGCCTTTGTCCTTGCCCGGCGTTTCATCTCCCCAGAAATATCCCGGTCGGAGGCACGATCCTTCGCAGAAGGATCGCCCCCTGGCGACACGCGCAAGGCGTGGCGCAATCCAAGTCTCTTTACCCCTTGCACCCGCTTGCCTAAGCCTGCCCCCATGACACTTGGCCCACCGCTGCCCATCGACGACGCCCTGCCCGACCTGTTGGAGGCCCTTCGCGCACACAGACAGGCCGTGCTTGCCGCGCCCCCCGGGGCGGGCAAGACGACCCGGGTGCCGCTGGCGATGTTGAACGCCGGCCTCAGTCAGGGGCGCATCATCATGCTCGAACCCCGGCGCCTTGCCGCCCATGCAGCCGCAACCCGCATGGCAGAAACCCTGGGTGAAAAGGTCGGCCAAACCGTGGGCTACCGGATGCGCGGCGCCACGGCCGTGTCAAACGCCACCCGGATCGAAGTCGTCACCGAAGGCATCCTGACGCGGATGCTGCAAACCGACCCGGACCTGACCGGCATCGGCGCGTTGCTCTTTGACGAAATCCATGAACGTTCGCTCAATGCCGACCTGGGCCTTGCCCTTGCGATTGAGGTGCGCGGCGCGCTCAGGCCAGACCTGATCTTGTGCCCCATGTCAGCCACGCTGGACCCGGCCCAGCTTGCAAAAGCGATGGGCGGGGCGCCGATCATCGCGTCTGAAGGGCGCGCCTTTCACGTCGAGATCCGCCGGCTTGATCGCCCCACCCCGAAACACATCCGGTTGGACGCCATTGTCGCTGATGCAATTCTGGCCGCGCTGGAGGACACAAAGGGCGATGTTCTGGTGTTCTTGCCGGGCGAAGGCGACATTCACCGCACAGCTGAGCGCCTTGCCCATGGCCTTGCAGACAGCGTCGTGGTGCACCGGCTGTTTGGCCGCATGGCGATGGCAGATCAGCGCCGTGCACTGGCCCCGGACCCTGCGCACCGCAAGGTGGTGCTGGCGACCGCGATCGCCGAAACCTCGCTGACGATCGAGGGCGTGCGCGTGGTGATTGACGCAGGGCGCGCGCGGCGGGCCCGGTTCGATCCGGGGTCAGGGATGACCCGGCTGGTGACCGAGCGGGTCAGCCGCGCAGAAGCCGATCAGCGCAGTGGGCGCGCAGGCCGGACCGCACCAGGGGTGTGTTACCGGCTTTGGACCAAGGGCGAAGAAGGCGGGCTGGATCTTTTTGCGCCGCCTGAAATCGAGACGGCCGATCTGGCAGGCCTGGCGCTGGATATGGCGGTTTGGGGCGCGCGCGCACCTAGCGATCTGCCCTTGCCCAGCCCGGCGCCGAAACGCGCCTTTGGCGAAGCGCAAACCCTGCTGCAAACGCTTGGCGCGTTGGATGAAAACGGGGCCGCAACCGGGCTGGGCCGGGCCATGGCGCGTTTGCCCGCGCATCCAAGACTGGCGCGGATGGTGCTGTCCGCGGGGCCAGATGCCGCCCCGCTGGCAGCCCTTTTGTCGGCGCGGTCAATGGGCCCAAGGGACGGCGCGGATCTGGCCCCGGCCTTGACGGCCCTCGCCCGGCCCCAGACGCCGCCCCACAAAGACATCGCAAAAGAGGCCCGGAGGCTCACCAAAGATCTGCCCGACAGCTTCCAACGCGCCGGGGCCTCATCGCCTGCCGAACAGCTCGCCCTTGCCTACCCCGACCGGATCGCCAAGCGGCGCTCGGGCAGCCAGCCGCGCTACCTTTTGGCCAACGGTACCGGTGCTGTGCTGGCAGACAACGACGCGCTGGCTGACGCGCCCTATTTGGTGATCGCCGACACCGATGGGCACAAACCCGAACCCCGGATCCGCGCGGCACTCGCGATCTCTGAGGCGGAACTGCGTGCAGGTTTCGCCGACCAGATCGAAACCGCCGCGACCTGCGCATGGGATGACCGGGCAGGCCGTGTCGCGGCCCGGCGTGAGGAGCGCTTCGGCGCGCTTGTCTTGTCAGACACCCCATGGTCAGACGCCCCGCCCGAGGCGCTGGCGCGCGCGATGCTGGCCGGCATCACCAAACGAGGTCTGGCCTTTACCGGCAGTGCCGCGATGCTTCTGACCCGGGCGCGTCTGGCCGCTTTGGGTGGGACCGATCTGCCCGATCTCACCGATACGCACCTGGCGGCCACGGCCAGTGACTGGCTGCTGGGCCATTTGACGGGCCTGCGATCGTGGTCCGACTGGACCCGGTTTGACCCCACCGAAGCGCTGCAGCTCTATATTGGCTGGGCCGGCATGGAGGGGGTGAACCGCGCCGCACCCGCCCATTGGACGACCCCCCTGGGGCGTCGGATCAAGGTCGATTACGCCGGCCAGACGGCTGGAATAGAAGTGCGCCTGCAGGAACTGTTCGGTCAAACCACGCACCCTACCGTCGCCGGCCAACCTTTGCGCGTCACCTTGTTGTCGCCCGCGGGGCGTCCCGTGCAAGTCACGTTGGACCTTCCGGGATTTTGGCAAAGTTCATATCGGGATGTGCGAAAAGACATGCGCGGGCGCTACCCCAAACACCTCTGGCCCGAAGATCCGACCCAGGCTGACCCCACCTTGCGGACAAAGCGTAAGGGCTAACCCTTCATCCTGGCACAAATACTCCCGCCGGAGGCACCGATTTTTTTCTTCCAAAAATCGCATCCGCCTGACCAGAGACCTCACTGCGCCCAGGGGCCGTGGAACCCGTCACCCTCCTGGTCGCGGCGGCGAAACCCGTGCCGGCCAAAAAAGTCACGCTGGCCCTGGACAAGATCAGCCGTGCCCCGGGCCATGCGCATCGTGTCGTAGAACCCCAAGGCCGCCGTCAACGCGGGCACCGGCGCACCAGAGGCCACAGCGGCCAGACAGACCCGCCGGAGTGCCGGCAGAGTCTCGCACAAGCGGTCCACAAAGGCAGGGGCAAGGATCAATTGATCTTCCGGCAGCCCGGCGCGGGCAGCCTTGGCGATATCATCCAGCAAACCAGAGCGAATAATGCAGCCCGCCCGCCAGATTTCGGCGATCCGGGCCAAATCGAGATCCCAATCAAATGCGGAAGAGGCGCGCGACAAAAGCGTCAGGCCTTGGCTGTAGCCGATGATCCGCGCAGCCAGCAGGGCCTTTTCCAGATCACCGTCAAGGATCGGCTTGGGACGCACTTCGCCTGGATCAAGGCGCGCCTGACCCAATGCGCGCGCCTCCAATTCGCTCGACCAGGACCGCGCGCCGACCGCCGCTTCGATGGTGGAAGCGGATTGTCCAAGCTTCAGGGCCTCAATCACCGTCCAGCGGCCAGTGCCCTTCTGGCCTGCGACATCAAGGATCACGTCCAAAAGCGGCTGGCCGGTCTCGGTGTCTTTGGCGGCCAACACCTCGGCTGTGATTTCGACCAGATAGGATTGCAGCGGGCCCGTGTTCCAGGCCGCGAACAGATCGGCTGCATCGCGGTGACTGCGCCCGGCGGCCCTGAGCAGGCCCCAAACCTCAGCAATAAGCTGCATGTCGGCGTATTCGATCCCGTTGTGGACGGTCTTGACGAAATGGCCCGCCCCATCGGGGCCAAGCCAGGCCGCGCAGGGGTCGTTTTTGTAGCGCGCCGAGATCGCTTCGACGATGGGCCCCAACCGGTCGTAGGACGCCTTTGGCCCCCCCACCATGATGGATGGGCCGTGGCGCGCGCCCTCTTCGCCGCCCGAGACCCCCATGCCGACGAACCCGAAGCCTTTGGCGGCCAGATCAGCCTCGCGCCGCCGGGTTTCATTGAAATCGGCATTGCCGGCATCAATCAGCGTGTCGCCGGGGTCAAGATGGGGCAAAAGTGCTTCGATCACCTGATCGACGGGCCCGCCCGCGGGCACCATCAAAACAATCAAACGCGGGGCGCTCAGGGCCGTGGCGAAGTCGGCCAGATTGTCCAGTGGGTCGAGGTTATCGGCCAGCGGCCCGGCGGCGGCGACCAGCGCGTCGGTCCGCGCCCGGCTGCGGTTGTGGACCGCGACCTTAAAGCCTTTTTCGGCCATGTTGAGCGACAAGGGCGCGCCCATTGTTCCCAGCCCGGTCAATCCGATATCAGCCATGATCCCTCCTGCCACAAAGCCCTTAACAGCTACGCCATGTGACGCCGATCGCAAGGGGGCGAAATTCCTTGGGGAAGGAATTTCAGAAAATCCTTCAAAAGGATTTTGCCCGCGCTCAGAGGCCCAGGCAGTGCCGCATGATCGCCTTTTGCGCATGAAGCCGGTTTTCAGCCTCATCGAAGATCACCGATTGCGGCCCGTCCATCACCGACGATGTTGCCTCTTCCTCGCGGTGGGCGGGCAGGCAATGCATGAACAAGGCCTGTTCGCCGGCCGTCGCCATCAACGCATCATTGACCTGATAGGGCCGCAAAAGGTTGTGGCGCCTCTCGCGCGCGGATTGCGCGTCATGCATCGACACCCAGGTGTCGGTGACCACAAGATCGGCCCCCGCCACGGCTTTGGTTGCATCCCGCTCGATCACGACCGTTGAGCCGAGGCCGCGGGCATAGCCCATGGCTTCGTCTTCGGGGTCCAACTCGGGCGGGCCGGTGAATGTGAAATCAAACCCGAACTGGCCCGCAGCATGAAGAAACGAGGCGCAGACATTGTTGCCATCGCCGGCCCAGACGACCTTTTTGCCCGCGATGGGCCCGCGATGGTCTTCAAACGTCATCACATCGGCCATGATCTGGCAGGGATGGGTGCGGTTTGTCAGCCCGTTGATCACCGGCACGCTGGCGTGATCGGCAAGCTCCAGAAGCGTTTCTTCTTCAAACGTTCGGATCATGATCAGATCGACGTAACGCGACAGGACCCGCGCGGTGTCAGCGATGGTTTCGCCGTGACCAAGCTGCATGGCATCGCCCGACAGGACCATGGTTTCGCCGCCCATCTGGCGCACGCCCACATCAAACGAGATCCGCGTTCTGGTTGAGGGTTTTTCAAAGATCAGCGCAACCATCTGGTTTGCCAAAGGCCGATCCGCATCGGGCATGCCTTTTGGTTGGCCCGCGCGCGCGGCCTTCATCGATTTTGCCTGTTCAAGGATCGCCCTGAGCGCGGCGCCATCGGTTTTGTTCAGATCAAGAAAGTCGGTCATTGGTGCGCTTTCGGGTCGACGGGAGTGGGGCTCTGCCCCGTCGCCTGACGGCGACCCCCCGGGATATTTGCAGGGAGATGAAGGGGGCAGGTCACGCGCTGGCCGGAGCGGCTGCGAAGCTCGCGGCCGCATGATCGAGCCGTGCGACACCTTCGGCGATTTCGTCTTCCGTGATGTTGAGCGCCGGCAGAAGCCGGATCACATTGTCCGCCGCGGGGACGGTGAGCACCTGGGCCTTGATCCCCGCTGCGACCACATCGGTGTTGGTGGCCTTGCACTTGATGCCCAGCATCAGGCCGGCGCCGCGCACGGTTTCAAAGACATCCGCGTGGGCGGCCACGAGCGCTTCGAGCTTCTGGCGCATGAACCCCGCCCGCGCATTCACCCCGTCGAGGAATGCGGGATCAGACAAGATCTCCACCACCTTGCCGCCCACCGCCATGGCCAAGGGATTGCCGCCATAGGTCGACCCGTGGGTGCCCGCGGTCATGCCAGAAGCGGCATGTTCGCTGGCCAGAACCGCGCCCAGGGGAAAGCCGCCGCCGATACCTTTGGCGACCATCATGATATCGGGCGAAATCCCGGCCCATTCATGGGCAAAAAGCTTGCCGGTCCGGCCCATGCCGCATTGCACTTCATCGAGGATCATCAGCGCGCCGGTCTCGTCGCACAGATCGCGCAGACCCTTGAGGCATTGATCGGGCACCGGGATGATACCGCCTTCGCCCTGGACGGGTTCAAGGATGACGGCGGCGACCTTGTCTGTCAGAGCCGCGCGCAAAGCATCATGATCGCCAAAGGGCAGATGGGTGAAGCCGGGCAACAGCGGCCCGAACCCATGGGTCATCTTTTCAGACCCGGCCGCGGCGATCCCGGCCGAGGAGCGTCCGTGAAAGGACCCCGAAAAGGCGATGATCTCGGTGCGGTCTTCGCCGCGCGCATGCCAGAATTTCCGCGCCATCTTGACGGCGAGTTCGCAAGCCTCGGTGCCCGAATTGGTGAAAAATGCGGTGTCGGCAAAGGTTGCGTCGACCAGCGCGTCGGCCAGGGCTTGCTGGCCAGGAATTTCATAAAGGTTCGAGACATGCCAAAGTGCGGCCGCCTGATCGGTCAGGGCCTGGACCAGGGCGGGGTGCGCATGACCCAGCGCATTGACCGCAATGCCTGCGCCAAAGTCGAAATAGCGTGTGCCGTCGTCAGCTGTTAGCCAAACGCCTTCGCCTTTGACAAAGGACAATGGGGCACGGGAATAGGTGGGCAAGAGGGTCGGGATCATGGGTCTCTCCGATGGACCGATTGGAACAAAAGCACGCTCCCCGTTCGTTGACGGGGTCAGATGCGTCGGCGTCGGAGGCGGTAGATCTTGACCATACTCGCCAAATAGCGGGCGCGCGCGGTCCTTGCAAATGGAAAACGCCGCACCCGAAGGCGCGGCACTTGCCAGTGTCCACCGGCCTGCGAACGTCTTTAGGCCCCAACCGCGAGACCCGGCGCCCACAAGTGGCCCCTGGTCGGGCCCTGGTCGGCCCGTTGTTGACCGGTCACCACCTGCCGATCCTCACCGTCACATGCGGGTTGTCCACAAAAACCCGGTCTGGGCCTTGGGATAACTTGATCCGCACGTGCACCGATGAGAGATCGGCATAGGGTCCCCCATACTGAGTTTACCATTTACATTGCGGCCAAAACGCGGCCGCGGGGCTTGGATCACCCTGAAATACGGCGAAAATGTGGCAAACACGGCAAAATTCAGGCTGAAATCCGGAAACATTCCGATACGATTGTTGCCTGGGCCGACGGCCTCAATCTTCAGAAAATTCGCCCTAATACTGCCCCAATGGAGCGGCATCCTGAGAGCCGTTTCAAAAGGTATCTTTCATGTTCAATTTCTTCAAATCTCCGCCGCCGCTGACGACCCCCGACGCGGTGCGCGACGCGATCCAAAATCGTCTGGCCCGGGCAGGTCGGATCGATGCCGTGCGCGTGGCAGGTGACGACGGGTTGGAAGTGACGGCGGACGGCAAGGTGCACCAGTTTTTCCTGGAAAACGCTGTGGTCGCCGTTTTGCAACCGGATGTGACACCGCGCGGCCAGCACAAGACCGTAAAGCAATATGTCAGCGCCTTTTTGTCGAACCTTGACGCACCCCCTCTGGATTTGGACCGGCTTTATCCGATCGTTCGCCACAAGGACTATGCCGTGCAGGGCGGGGCTGAGACGGTTCATACCGAGATGATCGGTGATCTGGTATGCATTGCGGCCGAAGACCGGCCCGAAACGCTGGCGTTGATGACAAAGGACATGCTGGAAAGCGAAAACCTGGCAGCCGCGGAAGTCTGGGGGGCGGCGCGCGTGAACCTGTCGACCGCACTGAAAGGGGTTGAAGACGAAGACCTGGGCCGGGGTCTGCACATCATGCGGTTGGCCGAACCCTGGCTTGGGGCGTCGGTGCTGCTGGCGCCCGATCTGTTCCAGGTCGCACGGCGCGAACTGGGGGCAGAGATCATCTATCTGGCTGCCCCGTCCCGCGAAGGTGTGGCCTACATTGATGCCGCCGCTGAGGGCGCATTCGAGCATATCCAGCACGCGGTAACGATCGGTCTGGCACAGGATCATCCGCAATCTGCCTGCATCTTCACCCTGCGTGAAGGTGACGAGACACCGGTTGCCGGGTGGTGCTATGAAGACGGCGCGTTTCGCGCCATCGGCTGAAGCGAAGGCTTGCAAGCCGGGTGCGGTGGGCTTACATCAGCTTGTCCGCAATCCGTAGCCGCTGGAGTATGCCTTATGTCCTGGACCGATGAACGGGTCGAAAAGCTGAAGAAAATGTGGGCTGAGGGACAATCGGCATCGACCATCGCCAAGGACCTTGGCGGGGTGACCCGCAACGCAGTGATCGGCAAGGTCCACCGCTTGGGTCTGTCCAACCGCAATGGCGGCGGCGGGTCGGAACCGGCCGCAAAACCTGCGCCTAAGGCGGCCCCTGAGACGAAATCCGCCAAGGCGGCACCCGCACCTGAACCTGCCCCAGCCGCCGCGCCGACCCCCGCGCTGCGCAAGATCGTGCCCGCAGGCCAGCCCTTGCCGCCGCAGCCGTCGGCCAATGAAATCAGCCCCGAGGCTTTGGCCAAGGTGTCCGAGATTGAAAAGAAAGCCAAGAAGATCAGCCTGATGGAGCTGACCGAACGGACCTGCAAATGGCCCGTCGGTGATCCGGCAACAGATGATTTCTGGTTTTGCGGTCTGAGCGTCCAGCAGGGCAAACCCTATTGCGAAGCCCATGTGGGGGTCGCATTCCAGCCCATGTCGTCGCGGCGCGACCGCAAGCGGTGAGGGCCAGAGCGTTCGAAAGGATTTTCCGGGTCGCGCTATTGGCAGCATTGGGCGTCTTTGCGAGCACGGCGTCGGCTGACGTCCGCAGCCTGGAGATACCCGCCGACGCCCCGGTCCATCTGTCAAATCCGCATTCCTGGACACCAACCTGTCGGCTGCTGGAAACGCGTGTTCTTGTGGTCAACGCGCCGAAGAACGGTCGAATTTACACACAAGACCGCCAGCACCGGATTGGCGATTTCGGCGGCGGACGTTTGGCGTCGGGGCGGTTGGACGATTGCACGGCAACGTTAGTTGATGGGTTCGGTTTGTTTTACGATCCGACCGACGGGTTCACAGGGGCCGACGCGTTTTCGGTTGTTCTTGAATTTGAACGCGCAGCCCCGCTTGAGATCAATTACTGATTTTCGTCGCAGAGCCTTAGGTCGCAACGCCGGAGCGGTTTGAATACGCCTAGCCCAACAGGCAAAACGACTGCCACATATTGACTGACTAGTCACTCTAGAGTAAATGCTCTAACCATGACCGCAGCGCTCAACCCACGTCAAACCCAGATCGCCGAGGCCGCCACTGCGCTGTTTCTTGATCAGGGCGTGGGCGTGTCGACCGCCGCCATTGCCAAGGCGGCGGGCGTGTCCAACGGCACGTTGTTCAACGCCTTTCCCACCAAGCAGCATCTGATTGATGCGATCTACCTGACCACCAAGCGCGATTTCTTCGATGCGCTGGCCCTGAAAGACGGCGAGGGCTTCACCCGCGCCAGCGTCCGGCGGCTGTGGGAGGCGCACCTGACATGGTCGCGGTCTGCCCCCAACCGCCACAAGATCAAACGGCTCTTGTTGGAAGCGGGCCTGGCCAGTGCCGAGGCCCAAAGCCAAGCCGATGAGATGGGGCTGGCCCATGCCGCCTGGATGTCTGACGCCCATGCCGCCGGCATCATCCGGGGGCCGAACATCGCTTTCATCGGCGAGCTGATCTTCTTTCATATCGATCTGGTGATCGATCAATCCCTCACCGGAGCGAACGAGGCCATGGCCTTCGACATGCTCTGCAACGCCATTGGCCTAGAATAACAGGACTTTCCCATGACAAAGGTTTTCGTCACCGGCGCATCCGGTTTCATCGCCAAACACATCCTGCGCGAATTGTTCGAAAAAGGGTATCAGGTGCGCGCTTCTATCCGGTCTGAACGGCGCAAGGGCGAGCTGGAGGCGCTTTATCCTGGGCATTCGCTGGAGTTTGCCTATCTCGATCTTGATAAGGACGACGGCTGGGATACCGCCATGGACGGCTGCGATGTCTTGATGCACACCGCGTCACCCCTTGTTCTGGACAGCCCCAAAGACCCCCAGGACCTGATCCGGCCTGCCGTGCAGGGCACCTTGCGGGCGATGAAAGCCGCAAAGGCGGCGGGCATCAAACGGGTAATCCTGACGTCATCCTGTGCGGCGATCTATAAAGACGCGTCGAAGCCCAAGACCGCGCCATCGGATGAAACCAATTGGACCACACCCGATGCGCCTGCCGTCAGCGCCTATGAGGCGTCAAAAACCCTGGCCGAAAAGGCGGCTTGGGACTTTGTGGCCGAAAACCCCGACATCGCCCTGACCACGATCAACCCCGGCGGCGTTTTCGGGCCCCCGATGGACGACCGCTATGGGGCGTCTTTGGAACTGGTTGAGCGGATGTTGTCGGGCGCGATCCCGGTGGCCCCACCGGTCAACCTGCCGATGGTGGATGTGCGCGATGTGGCCTTCATGCATGTGGCCGCGATCGACAATGAGGCCGCCAAGGGCGAACGCTTTGCTGCGGCCGCCGAAACCCTGCGCTTTGTCGAGGCTGGCAAGCTTCTGCGCGACATTGACCCCACCAGCAAAGCCCCCAAAAGCGAAGCACCGGCCCTTTTGTTGCGGGTCATGGCGCTTTTTCGGGCCGACGCCCGCGAGTTGGTGGCAAGCCTTGGCATGAACATGGCGGTGTCTGGTGCGAAAGCCCCCAAGACGCTCGGTTTCACCTATATTCCGGTGCGCGATGCGCTGGCAGCTTCGGTCCAGGCGATCAAGGCCAAGGCGGGCTAGGGTGTCAGCGTCCGAACAGGCCCCCTAGGCCCCGGCGCACTTCGTCTTCCAATCGGTCGCGGACCGCGTCTTCGACCGATTGGCCGTCTTCGACGCTTACGCCCAGCCGGTCGGCCGCCTCGCCTTGCAGGCGCTGGCCCACTTCGCTTTCGATCCCCTGGCGGATCATGTTTTCCACATCGAGCCCGACACGAGGCGCGTCCCAAGTGCCCTTGATCGTCAGGGGCACCGAGATGCCTGCGCGCTCGCCGCCCAGAAGCTGGGGCAGCATCCGCAGATCAAGCGTTTGGCCGCCAAGCCCGATCTGGCCGGTGCCGGTGGCCCGGAACAGGGGCGCTGCGACGGTCAGATCATCATATATGATCACCCCGTCCACCACGCGGAAACTCACCGTGATCTCATCAAAAATCGTGCGCCGGGTGTCGCCCACAAAGGACGGATCGAGGTTGGTCAGCATGCCGACGATATCAAGCCCGATAAGCTCGCCCGCGCCGACATCGAACGCGCCGTCGCCGGCCAGCGAATTCATAACCGCGTTCATGCTGCGCCCTGAGCCGAGGACATTCAGGCGAAGATCGCCTGCCGCCACCAGCCGGTCATAGCCGACAAGTTCCGACAACAGCCGCGAAATCGCCAGGGCTGACCCCGCCACGTCAACCCGCGTTGAAAACCCAGACCGCCCGTTCAGGATCACTTCGCCGCCGATCGCCCCGTCATAGGCCACCAGACGCTGGATGCGGGTGACCGACCGGCGGTCCTCGATCGCAGTGTCAAGGATGGTTGCGCCAAGCTGGGCCGTGCCAAGTTCGAGACTGTCAGCCGAGACGCGGATATCGCCGTCCACCAGCCCAAGGAAGCCCACATCAATCGGGTCGCGCGACCAGCCCGCCTGGGCATCGGCGTTATCTGCGGGTGTGGCCAGGGCCGACAGGTCGAAATCCCCCAGGGCGAGATCGGCCACCACGCGTGGACGCGGATCGGCAAAGGTCACGTCGACCGTGCCCCTGAGGCGGTTCTGGTCCAGCGCGAGATCAAGCCCCGCCATCGCCAAACCGTCCGGGGCCAGTGCCAGTCCGCCGCTGGCCTCGATCTGATCCGCGCCAAGGCCTTGGGGCAGTCCGGCAAGGGCGGGCAGAAAAGACGGATCAGACAGCGCAGCTTCGAAATTGCCATCGACCACCCCGCCGCTTGTCAGGTTGCCGACAAATCGCAGGGAATTCACACCTGCCGAAACCTCAAGCGCGCCGGCTGTGCGCGATCCGGCAAAAAAATCTGACGCGGACGCAAGCGACAGCTCGCCGTTGACCGGCACCTGCGAAAGATCGCCGTTGAAGTCCACGGTCAGCGGACCCGCGAAATCCGGCAGGCTGGCTTGCAGGTTCAGGTTCTCGACCCGCGTTACTTCGCCTGTCTCATCGGTGTAGCTGACCGTGGCGCCGGCCAGAACAAATCGGTCAAGCGCAAAGGCCGGCACGCCCCCCGCCGACCCGTTCGGAACCGCGGGCCCGGGCGTGGCCCAGTTCGCGGTCCCATCGCCGGCGCGTTTCAGCGTCAACTCCGCCAGCGCAACCTCGGCGCCTGTGATGCGAATATCGCCAGATATCAGCCCCAGGACATCCACACCGACCGCGACCGAGCCCGCGCGCAGCAAAACCTCACCGTCAGAGCCCAGCACTTCAACTGGCCCGGTGCTGGCGCCGATTTCAGGCCAGAGCGAGGGGCGAACCTCGCCCAACAGGCGCACCTCGCGGCCGGTGGCCTCAGAAATCTGGTCTGCCACAAGCCCTGCGATGCGGTCTGACGGGATCAACAGCAAAGCGCCCAGCGCCACGCCAATGAAAATGACCAAAACTGCTATGATCCGAACGGCCCAGCGCATGGTTGTCCCCTGCTTCCTGCTTGGGGGTCAGTCTATGCGGCCCGAGGCCGGGCGACAACGCTTGGCCGTTCGGCTTGCCAGAAATATCGCGGGGGGCGCAAGCGCGCGGGGCACAGCCCCATCTGGCGCGCCGCACCCAAGCCTGCTATCGGGCGCGCATGGCCACAAATCCACCAGACCTGCGCCCTGACCGCGCCCGCGCCGACGTGACGCGCGATGCCCGCCGCCCCGATCAGCCGACCATCGGCATGGTGTCCCTGGGCTGCCCCAAAGCCTTAGTCGATTCCGAGCGCATCCTGACCCGGCTCAGGGCCGAAGGCTATGCGATCAGCCCCGATTACGCCGGCGCTGAGGCCGTGATCGTGAACACCTGCGGGTTTCTTGATTCCGCCAAGGCCGAAAGCCTTGATGCCATCGGCGAGGCGCTGGACCAGAACGGCAAGGTGATCGTGACAGGCTGCCTGGGCGCCGAAGAAGATTATATCACCGGCGCGCATCCCAAGGTGCTGGCCGTGACGGGACCGCAGCAATACGAACAGGTCCTGGATGCGGTGCACAATGTGGTCCCGCCCAGCCCCGACCCCTTTGTCGATTTGCTGCCCGGCACCGGGGTGAAACTGACCCCGCGCCATTACAGTTATCTGAAAATCTCCGAAGGCTGCAATCACACCTGCAAGTTCTGCATCATCCCCGATATGCGCGGGAAACTCGCCTCACGGCCCCACGCGGCCGTTGTGCGCGAGGCCGAAAAACTGGTCGAGGCGGGCGTGCGTGAACTTCTGGTCATTTCCCAGGACACATCCGCCTATGGCACCGATTGGAAAGACCGCGATGACAAAACCCCGATCCTGCCTCTGGCGCGCGATCTGGGGGCTTTGGGCGCCTGGGTGCGGTTGCATTATGTCTATCCCTACCCCCATGTGCGCGAGTTGATCCCGCTGATGGCGGACACCGGCGTGCTGCCTTACCTGGACATCCCGTTTCAGCACGCGCACCCCGACACCCTGAAACGCATGGCCCGACCCGCGGCCGCGGCGCGCACGCTGGATGAAATCGCCGCCTGGCGCGCCGATTGCCCCGATCTGGTGCTGCGCTCGACCTTTATTGTCGGCTACCCCGGCGAAACCGAGGCCGAATTCCAGACGCTGCTGGATTGGCTGGAAGAGGCGCAACTCGACCGGGTGGGCTGCTTTAAATACGAAAACGTGGCTGGCGCGCGGTCCAACGCCCTGCCCGACCATGTGCCCGAAGACGTCAAGGAAGACCGCTGGCATCGCTTCATGGCCACGCAGCAAGCCATTTCGGAAACCAAACTGGCCAAGAAGGTCGGCCAGCGCGTGGATGTCATCGTCGATCTGGTCGAAGACGACGCTGCGACCTGCCGCACCAAGGCCGACGCGCCCGAAATCGACGGGAACCTGTTCATTGACGAAGGGTTCGCGCACCTCAGCCCCGGCGATATCGTCACGGTCGAGGTGGATGAGGCGGGCGAATATGACCTTTGGGGCCATCTGGTGTGAGGTTTTCGGCCAACCTCGGGTTTTTATGGACCGAGTTGGCCCTGCCCGATGGGGTGCGTGCGGCCAAGGCAGCGGGGTTTGACGCGGTCGAAATCCATGCGCCTGATGTGCCTGCTGCTGCCCTGAAAACCGCGCTTGACGAGACCGGATTGCCGATCTTGGGGCTCAACACCGCGCGCCATGAGACATTTGGCTGCGCCGCCCTGCCGGGGCAGTCCCAAAAAGCGCGGGCGGATGTTGATGCGGCGGTCACATATGCCACCGCCGTTGGGGCGCAAAACATCCATGTTTTGGCAGGGGTGGCGTGGGGGCCGGCGGCTTTTACGGCTTATCTTGAGACTTTGGGCTATGCGTGCCGGGCAGCGGCGGCCCATGGGCTAACGATCCTGATCGAACCGATCAACACCAATGACGTGCCGGGGTACTTTTTGAACACGACCGCCACAGCGCTTGAGGTGATCGGCAAGCTGGGGGTGCCAAACCTAAAGCTGATGTTTGATTGTTATCATGTGGCCCGCAGCGAAGGTGACGTGGCCCGGCGGCTGCAAGTCTGTCTGCCTTATATCGGGCATATCCAGTTTGCGGGCGTGCCCGACCGGGGCCGACCAGATCAAGGCAGCCTGGAGTACCGCGCGCTTTTCGCGCAGATTGCTCAGCTTGGCTGGTGCGCACCTTTGGGCGCGGAATACCGCCCCAATGGCGCAACCGAGGCGACGCTGGGCTGGCTTAACGGACCCGACGCGCTAGCCTAGTTGGTGTCTTTCAAGGCATCCAGCAACGCCGCGTTTCGGCAGAAGTCAGGCACAGCTGTTGAACGGTCACTTTGGGCCATCTCAGCCTCGCAGGTGTCAGGCTTGGTGCATCCGGTGCACCGCAAGACCCCATCGGTAATGTCATTTGGCGTAATCTGTGCCCGCAGGACCGCTTCTTGAAGGTCGATGCCCTGACGTTCAGCCATCGTCGTAAACAGACCAGCGTGGCGCCGGATTGTCTTTGTATCATACATCAGACGAACTCCTTTCAGAGCCGTCATAGGCTGGCAGGGGTTCGGCAACACTGATCTGGATCAACCAAAAGGCTAAAGCCCCGCTGCCACCCGTTCGACTGTGCGGATGCGGTCCGCGTTGGGGGGATGGGTGCCCAAAAACCGGTCGCCGGGATCAGGGATGCGGTTGAAAAACTCTGCCCCGCGGCGTGGATTGTAGCCTGCGCGCGCGGCAATGACGGTGCCCAGCGCATCGGCCTCAAGCTCAAACGCCTTGGAAAACCGCCGTGCGCCTACGGTGCCGCCAATATCGGTCACGACCTGCCCTGCTGTGGGATCAAGGCCAAGGACACCTGCAAGCACAGCCCCCGCCAGCGCCCCGCCCATGGCCGATTGCTGGGTCTGTGGGATGTGGCCTTCGATATGGTGGGCAGCCTCATGGCCCAACACAAAGGCCAATTCGTCCTGGTTGCGCGCATCTTGGATCAGCGAAGCGGTAAAGCCGATCACTGGGCGCCCGCCCTGTTCCAGCGTTTGAAACGCATTGGGCGGCTGGTCGCGGGTGTCGACCACGATCTTGAAGTCGCAATTGACCCCTTCGGTGCGGCGCCGGCATTCGCGTTCGGCCACCGGTTCGACCCGTGCGACCACCGCGCGGAAATTCGCGTTGGCCTGGCTGCGACTGACCGGCGGCGGGGCCGGGGCAACGGTGCTGGCAGCAGGGACCGGTTGCACCGGCTGGACCGAGCAGCCCGCAAGGACCGCCACGAATACCAAGGGAAGACCGCGTATCAACATCTGCAGGACGCTCCGATTTGCCTGATCGTTTGGTGGCAGGTTACCCGGACGCCCAGCCCAAGGCCAGCGCGACGACCAGCCGCGCTTTGCCTGCGACGCGGCGTCGCCAAGGCTGGACGCAGCATGCTTGGCACCTACGTCACAGCCATGAGTGAAATCCGCGTCATCTACAACGACACCTGCCCGATCTGTTCGCGTGAGGTGGACCTTTACCGCCGCGAGGCGGACGCCATTGGCGCACCCATCGCGTTCTCGGGGCTTACGCCTGAGGCTTTGGCCGCGACAGGCATGACCCGCGATGAGGCTGCCCGCCAGTTCCATGTCATCAAGGACGGCGAGCGGATCGCGGGGCTCGATGCGTTTTTCGTGCTGTGGCGGCATCTGCCCCGCTGGGCGTTGCTGGCGCGCCTGCTGGACCGTCCGGTGATCCGGCCCCTTGCGCGGTTCGCCTATGACCGGATCGCCGCCCCGGCCCTTTACGCGATGGACCGCCGACGCCAAAGGCGCCGCCCCCCGGCGACCGAATAGCGCTGGACGCGCCGCCCGGCCCGCGCCAAGCTTGTGGGCATGTTTACCATTGAACACGAATTCGACGCGACCGTGATCACCCTGATCGATGAGGCCAAGGGCCACCGGCAGGAGGATGTTACGATCAACGCGTTCGAAGACTGCATCACGATCGAACAGCTTGAACCCCAGACCGACCGGTTGCAGCGGGTCACCTTGTCGCTGGCCCAGGTGGCCGATCTGGTCGCCGCACTGGATTTGCCTGAAGGGTTCTACCAGCTTAAAACCGCGCCCAAACCATGAACCGCACTGGGTTTTTCTGGGACGAACGCACGTTGTGGCACGGCGCGGGTACCTATGCGATGACCGTGCCGGTGGGCGGGATGGTCCAGCCCCTTTCCGGCAGCGGTTTTCCCGAAGGCCCTGAAGCCAAGCGGCGGCTGAAGTCGCTTCTGGATGTCTCGGGAGTGAGCGGGCAACTCGCGGTCTCGGGCGCGGACCCTGCCAGCACAGCGGACCTGCGGCGGGTCCATCCCGAAGACTATCTGTCGAAATTCAAAGCCCTGTCCGATGCCGGGGGTGGCGAGATTGGCCTGCGCACCCCTTTTGGCCGGGGCGGGTACGAGATTGCAGCCCTGTCGGCGGGTCTGGCGGTGCGCGCGGTGGCCGATGTGTTGGCGGGCGCGTGCGACAACGCCTATGCGCTGTGTCGGCCCCCCGGACACCACTGCCTGCCAGACTGGCCCAACGGGTTCTGCCTTCTGGCCAATATCGCCGTCGCGGTCGAGGCCGCCCTAGCGTCAGGGGCGGCATCGCGCGTTGCCGTACTCGACTGGGATGTGCACCATGGCAACGGCACCGAGGCGGTGTTTTACGACCGCGCCGATGTGCTGACCGTGTCGATCCACCAGGCGCGCAACTATCCCCTTGATACCGGAGCGTTTTCTGACCGCGGCAAGGGGGCGGGCGAGGGATACAACCTGAATGTTCCGCTGCCACCCGGGTCCGGACACGCCGCCTGGATGGCCGCGCTTGACCGGCTCGCGCTGCCTGCCATCGCGGCGTTCAAACCCGATATCATCGTTGTCGCTTCGGGTTATGACGCGTCTGCCGTTGATCCGTTGGGCCGGATGCTTCTGGGGGCCGACAGCTTTGCCGCCATGACCGCCGCCACCATGGCCGTGGCCGATCAGGTCGCCGCAGGGCGCGTGGTTTTGGTGCATGAGGGTGGGTATTCCGACGTCCATGCGCCGTTTTGCGCCCATGCCGCGATTTCAACGCTGGCGGGCATCGCCCCGCTGGAAGACCCCTTGGGTGCGACCATCGCCCAGCGCCAGCCGGACGAACCCACAACCGCGTTCCAACTGTCACAGATTGATGAAATGGCCACCGCTCTGGCGGGATAATGCGCAGAACCCGCCCACAAGGCTTGACCTCCGCCCGGTCCTTTCCGACATGAGAAGACATGCCTGCACAGAACCCCCACGCGCTTGAGTTCCTGGCCACGCGCCGGTCACGGCCCGCAAAAACCCTGAGCCTGCCGATCCCAGGTCGCGCAGAGCTTGAGGCGCTTTTGACAATCGCCGCGCGCACGCCCGACCATGGCAAGCTGGAACCCTGGCGCTTTGTCGTGTTGAACCACGCGGCCTGCGAACGTCTTGCGGGCGCGGTCGCGGAGTATGGCGCATCGCGCGACATGGACCCCGAAACGATCACCAAGATGGCGCAGCAATTTTCCATGGCCCATCTGGTGGTGGCGGTTGTGGCCTCGCCCAAAGCATCCGACAAGATCCCTGCCATCGAACAAACCCTGTCGGCGGGTGCTGTCTGCCTGTCACTGTTGAACGCCTGCCTTGCGGCGGGCTGGGGGGCGAACTGGCTGTCGGGCTGGGCGTCCCATGATCCGGGCTTCACCGGGCCCCACCTTGGGCTTCAGCCCCATGAAACCGTTGCGGGCCTTGTCCATATCGGCACCGAAACCGCCGCGCCACCCGAACGGCCCCGCCCGGATGTGGCCGCCCTGACCGACTGGGTTGAGGCATGATTTTCAATGATTTCCTTCGTGCCATCGGCCAGATGGGCGATCCACGCTTCAGGCGGGTCCTGTTTTTGGGCGTCGGGTTGACGATTGGCCTGTTCATCGGGCTGACGGTGGGCGTCTATTTCCTTGTCGATTGGCTGTTGCCCGACACGATCACGGCCCCGCGCGTGGGCGAGATTTCCTGGGTCGACGATCTGGCCTCGGGCCTGTCGGTCTTTGCGATGATGATCGTGGGCGTGTTTTTGATGGTGCCTGTGGCGTCGGCCTTTACGTCGATCTTTCTCGATGACGTCGCGGACGCGGTTGAGGCGGTGCATTATCCGCATCTGCCGCCCGCGCCCCGGGCGCCGCTGGGCGAAGCGATCCGCGACAGTCTGGCGTTTCTGGGCGTGATCATTGGCGCCAATCTGGCCGCGGGGGTGATCTACGCGATTATGTTTTTCTCGGTCATTCTCGCACCTTTCATGCCTTTGGTGTTCTACGGGCTGAACGGATACCTTCTGGGCCGCGAATACTTTCAGATCACCGCCATGCGCCGTCTGGGACGTGAAGGCGCCAAACGGGCCCGGTCGCGGCACTTCACGACGATCTGGATCGCGGGCATCCTGATGGCGGTGCCCTTAACGATACCGATTGTAAATCTGCTGGTCCCGATCCTGGGGGCGGCAACCTTCACCCATCTGTTCCACCGGCTGGATGCAACTACTCCGATGGAGGACGCATACGGTTGAACACGTCGAGGTCACGCACCGTGATCAGTTCCGACCAGATGACCGTTGCCGCAATAACCCAGATAACGCCCGCGATGATCGTCGTCAGCCGCGCCTTCTTCCACATGTTCAGGTTTGCAGGCGCACCCGCTTGGGTGCCCGGCACAATCTCGCCCCGGTCGCCTTGGGTTTCCAGCCGCAGCGGCAAGACCACAAACAGCACCAGAAACCAGATCACCGCGAACAGAACAATACTTGAAACCGGACCCATCAGACCTGCTCCAGTTCGACAAGCGTGCCGGTGAAGTCTTTGGGGTGAAGAAACAAAACGGGCTTTCCGTGTGCGCCGATCTTCGGCTCACCATTGCCCAGAACCCGCGCGCCCGTGGCTTTCAGCGTGTCACGGGCCGCCAGAATATCATCGACTTCATAGCAGATGTGATGGATCCCGCCTGAAGGGTTCTTGTCCAGGAACCCCTGGATCGGTGACGCCTCTCCCAAGGGATAAAGAAGCTCGATCTTGGTATTTGGAAGCTCGATAAACACCACCGTCACACCGTGATCAGGCTCATCCTGGGGCGGGCCCACCTTTGCCCCCAATGTATCGCGGTATTGCGCGGCGGCCGCATCCAGATCGGGAACGGCAATCGCCACATGGTTCAGTCGACCAATCATGAGAACTCCTTTTCTGGCGGCATACCGGCCCTGCCCGCCGAGGTGCAAGACCCGCATCGCCGCAGGTGTGAACACGCAAAGGTCCCTGCCTTAAGCACTCGTTAGGTAATGAAGACGTAAAAGCCGCTTGAAATTAGGGATCTGAACATGCCGGAAACGTTAGAAGACTTCCTGCAAAGCCGCCCACCAACGCCCGAGCGGCCTTTGCTCGGTCAAACGATACTGCTTGTGGAAGACAGCCGGTTCGCCAGTGAGGCGATCCGCCTGTTGTGCCTGCGGTCCGGGGCGCGGATCAGACGTGCCGATACCCTGCGCTCGGCCGCGCGCCACTTGTGCACCTATCGCCCTTCGGTAGCGATTGTTGACATCGGCCTGCCCGATGGGTCGGGGTTGGAACTTGTCAGCGAATTGGCCGCAACCGTGCCGCGTGTGCCGGTGATCATTGCGACATCGGGCGATGATACGGTCGCGCCGGATGCCCTGGAAGCAGGAGCAGACGGGTTCATGTCAAAACCGGTTCTCAGCCTGGCTGAGTTCCAGGAGATGATCCTGTCACACCTGCCCGAAGACACACGCCCCAAGGGGCTTCGCGCCATTCCAACCGAAGATGTGAAGCCAGACCGCATCGCCTACCGCGATGATCTGGCCCATATCTCGGAACTTTTGGCCGATACAGAAAGCCCGCGGACATTGTCATACACAACGGCATTTCTGGCCGGCGTGGCCAAAACAGCCGCGGATGAAGAGCTTCTGGATGCGGTGCATGCCTTGGCCGAGCGCAACGAAAACGGCGAGGCGATTGTATCGGCGCTGGCGCGTATCGCGGGCCTGATCGAAGACCGCTTGCGGGACAAACGGGCGGTCTAGAAAAGGCTCCATCCGCAAGGCGCCGGCATCGCTTGCGATGTCGCAGGGACCGTTGTCATTGAGCGCATAGAACACCTGATCAGCAACGCGGTCGACCGCCCCCGGTTTCCATCCCATAAGACGCCGCGATCGGAACCTGGACCTTGGGGTATATACGCCCACATCTTTGGCGAACGCACCGCCTGGGCATGGATCGGCGCGGCTTCGAAACGCTCCAACCGGACGTAGCGGCCGTCAAATCCCAGATCATCTGGCGGGACAGGCGGCGGCGTCCAATTGGCGAGATCCACCTTCATCTCTCTGTAAATATCCCCGCCGGAGGCCCCGATTTTTCCAAAAATCGGATACGATCCTTTCCAAAGGATCGTCTACGCCTCAGGTGGCAAAACCCGCAAGCCCAGTTCGCGCAACTGCTCGCCGGTGGGATCGGATGGCGCATCCATCATCAGGTCTTCCGCCCGCTGGTTCATCGGAAACAAAATCACCTCGCGGATATTGTCAGCATCCGCCAACAGCATCACGATCCGGTCGATCCCGGCCGCACAGCCCCCGTGAGGTGGTGCGCCAAAGCGGAACGCATTGACCATGCCGCCGAAGCGCTTTTTGACCTCGTCTTCGCCGTAGCCTGCGATTTCAAAGGCTTTGAACATGATTTCGGGCCGGTGGTTCCGGATGGCGCCTGACACCAGTTCGTAGCCGTTACACGCCAGATCGTATTGATAGCCCAGCACATCCAGCGGATCGCCTTCCAGGGCCGCCATCTCACCCTGCGGCATCGAGAACGGGTTGTGCTCGAAATCAATCGCGCCGGTCTCTTCGTCGCGCTCGTAGATCGGGAAATCGACGATCCAGGCAAAGGCAAATCTGTCCTTGTCGGTCAGGCCCAACTCGTCACCGATCACCACCCGCGCCTTGCCTGCGACGGTCTCAAACGCTTTCGCCTTACCACCTAAGAAAAACGCCGCGTCCCCGACACCCAGATCCAACTGCTGGCGGATCGCTTCGGTGCGTTCGGGCCCGATGTTTTTCGCCAGGGGCCCGGCCGCTTCCATGCCTTCACCCTGATCGCGCCAGAAGATATAGCCCATGCCAGGCAGGCCTTCTTTCTGGGCAAAGGCGTTCATCCGGTCGCAGAACTTCCGTGACCCGCCGGTGGGGGCCGGGATCGCGCGGATTTCGGTGCCGTCCTGTTCCAAAATCTTGGCAAAGATCGCAAAGCCAGAGCCGCGGAAATGGTCCGACACATCCTGCATCTTGATCGGATTGCGCAGGTCGGGCTTGTCGGTGCCGTACCATTTTGCCGCATCTCGGTAGGAAATCTGCGACCAATCGGTATCGACCGCGCGGCCCCTGCCGAACTCTTCGAAAATCCCGGTCAGCACCGGCTGGATCGTGTCGAACACGTCTTGCTGCTCGACAAAGGACATTTCCATATCCAACTGGTAGAAATCCGTGGGCGAGCGGTCCGCGCGCGGATCCTCATCTCGGAAACACGGTGCGATCTGAAAGTACTTGTCGAAGCCCGACACCATCAAAAGCTGTTTGAACTGCTGCGGCGCTTGCGGCAGCGCATAGAACTTGCCCTGATGCAACCGCGAGGGCACCAGAAAATCCCGCGCCCCTTCGGGGCTCGATGCGGTGATGATCGGCGTTTGATGTTCGCGAAAGCCCTGATCCCACATGCGTTTGCGAATGGAGGCCACCACATCTGACCGCAAGGTCATGTTGGCCTGCATCGCCTCGCGCCGAAGATCCAGAAACCGATACTTCAGCCGGGTCTCTTCGGGATATTCCTGGTCGCCGAACACGATCAGCGGCAATTCTTCGGCAGCGCCCAGCACTTCCATGTCGCGAATGAAAACCTCCACCTCGCCGGTGGGGATCTTGGGGTTCACAAGGTCGGGGTCGCGCGCTTTGACGTTGCCGTCGATGCGGATGCACCATTCCGAGCGGACCTTCTCAACCTCAGAGAACACCGGGCTGTCAGGGTCACACAGCACCTGGGTGATGCCGTAGTGGTCGCGCAGGTCAATGAACAGCACCCCGCCATGGTCGCGCACGCGATGCACCCAGCCGGACAAACGCACGGTTTGCCCCACATTGGCCGCCGTCAATTCGGCACAGGTCTGGCTGCGATAGGCGTGCATTGGGTTCCTCCGACGGGCGCAGTGAAAAGCGTGATGAAAGTCGCGCCGATACACCGCGTCAGGCCCGCGAAGTCAAGGCGCGGTCTGCGGTGCTTTGCCGATCCGTAGGGACGGTTGACACCAGACTTTACCGATTCGTTAACTTTTGCCAGAATGTCGCAGTCCGGGGCGATCTTGCTGCTGCGTACGAGCGACCCCGGCTGGCCAGAATTGGCCACGCCCGCCAATTGGGTGAAAGGGGGTTAGACATGTGGGAACGTTTGTTTGAAACGGTCGCCGACCAATGTGTGCGCAAAGGATCGCTGACCATAGACATGCCCGATGGGGCCTCGCGGAGGTACGGCGACGGCACCGGGCCCGAGATACGGATACACATCGCGGACCGCGCGACGCTGATCGGCATCGTCAAGAACCCCGAATTGGGCGTCGGCGAAGGCTATATGAACGGCACGCTCACCATCGAAGACGATGACCTTTACGGCTTCATGGCCCTGGCTTTGAAGAACGTTGCCGAAGGCGCCGGCCCGCGGTTTCAGCGCCCCCTGGATGTGGTGCGCAAACTGGGCGGCTGGATCGGTCAGGTGAACTCGTCGCACAAGGCTCGCCGCAATGTGGCGCATCATTATGATCTGTCCGCGGCGCTCTATGACCTGTTTCTCGACCCCGACAAGCAGTATTCCTGCGCCTATTTCGCCCGGCCCGACATGACCCTGGAAGAGGCTCAGGTCGCCAAAAAGGCCCATATCGCCGACAAACTTCGAATTGAGCCCGGGATGCATGTGCTCGACATTGGCTGCGGCTGGGGCGGCATGGCCCTGACCCTGGCACGCGACTACGGCGCGCGGGTCACAGGGGTGACGTTGTCGCAAGAGCAGCTCAAAATCGCCAGGGAACGCGCCGCGGCGGAAGGTTTGTCAGATCAGATCGACTTCCGCCTGATGGACTACCGCGACGTGACCGAACAGTTTGACCGGGTGGTGTCGGTGGGCATGTTCGAACATGTGGGCCAGCCACAATACCGCACCTATTTCCGCAAGGTGCATGACCGGCTGCGCCCGGACGGGATCGCGCTGATCCATACCATCGGGCGCACCGATCCACCGGGGTCCACCAGCCCCTGGGTGCAGAAATACATCTTCCCCGGCGGCTATGTGCCGGCGATGTCCGAATGTATGGCGGCGGTGGAAAAAGAAGACCTGTATCCTTGTGATGTCGAGGTCTGGCGCCTGCACTATGCTGAAACCCTGCGCCATTGGCACGACCGGTTCGTGGCCCAGCGCGACGCAGCGGTGGCCATGTATGATGAGACGTTTTTTCGGATGTGGCGCTACTATCTTGTCGCGTCTGAGATGACGTTCCGGCTGAACCGGCAATGCGTGTTCCAGTTCCAGCTGGCCCACCGCCAGGACGCCGTGCCGCTGACGCGCGATTATCTTTACCCCGCGCGGGCGCAAAACGCCGCTATGGCCGCGGAGTAAAATCGCGCGCGCCTTCATCGGCCCGAAAATACCTTCGGGGGTTTGGGGGCGGACAGCCCCCAAGATAAATGGCGCGGGTTTGGGGGCGGACAGCCCTTTTGGCGCGAATTTGCAGCTAAAATCCTCGGTCTTTGCCCAATTTTCACCATCCTTGCCACCTATGGGATGGGAAAACGCGGTTCCATCAAGGGGCCGGCACCGACCAAGGGCAGAGCATGTACGACGCCGATATCCGCGACATTGACGCCGCGCCAGCGGGCGAAGTCGACACCCGCATCTGGTGGACAATACTTGGCGTCTTGTTTGCCGCAGCAACCGTGTTCCGCCTGAACTGGTTCGGCGATTTCACCTTTCCGATCAACGATGGCGCGCTCTTTGTCGTCATCGCCGAGGCGATCATCGCCAATGGGATGATCCCGCCGACAGACTATGCCTTCAATGGCGAGGTTTTGCCCCTTGGCTATCCGCCCCTGGCCCTTTGGATCGTGGCGGCCATTTCGCGGCTTACGGGGGCCGACCCCGTCCTTGTGGCCACGTGGTACCCTTTTGCGATGAACCTGGTGTTTATCGCCGGTTTCGTCGCATTGTTGCGCGCGATGCGCTTGCCATGGCTGGTTTTGATCGTGGCGGCTGCGATTTTCATGTTCCAGGACCGGACGTTCAAATTCCTCATCATGGGCGGCGGGATCACACGCGGTACGGGGGCGGTTTTCGCGATCTGGGCCTGGGTCGCCGCCGTCCGGATGATGGATGATCCGCGTCTGGTCCGCTGTCTTGCAACGCTGGCGCTGTGCGGCCTGACGATCCTGTCCCATCTGGAATTTGGGATCACGGCAGCCACCGGCATCACCCTTATTGTCATGCTTTCGGACCGCGCGCCGGCCGAACGCCTGAAGCTTCTGGTCACGGTTGGCGCGGGATCTTTCGCGATCATCCTGCCCTGGCTGATTTGGGTGCTGGGCGCCCATGGGCTCGATCCGTTCCGCTCGGCGTCCGAAACCTCCGGCTGGTGTCTGGCCTGTTCGGCCCGCAAACTGGCCGAGTTGGGGCTGTTTCCGTGGTATATCATGATACCGGCCGCCCTTGGCGTGGTCGAACTGGCGCGCCAGAAGCAGTATTTCTGGCTGCTGTTGGCGCTTGCGATCTGGTTCATCACGCCGCGCCATGCGCCCTCGCCGCTGGTGATCCCCAATTCGGTGCTGGCCGCTTACGGATTGCTTATGCTGTTCCGCCTTGTGGGCGAAGGTGCGGCTGCCTGGACCAGGCCCACCGATGGTCACCAGATCACGCTATTGTCCACCCCGGTGTCGACCGCTGCCTTCCTTGCCCTGTTCGCCGCCACCGCCACAACGCTTGGGGCCACCCGCGAAATGGCCGAACGCACTGGCATGGAAACCCTGCCCCGCGAAATCCGCGAGGTCATGGCCTGGGTCGAAACCAATATCGAACCGAACTCACGCTTCGTGATCTTCACCGGCGAACCCTGGGCGACGGATGAAACCGCCGAATGGTTCCCCTATCTAACGTCGTCGCTTGGCCTGTCGACCGCGCAAGGCCTCGAATGGGCAGGCCCGGGTGTCTTTGTTGAAAAGCTTGGCCAATTGTCGATCCTGACGTCGACGGCGACCTGTACCGGACTTGTCGAGAATACGCTGCAAGCCTTCCCAACAGCCCAGTACCTTTTGGCGGTGCGCCTGAACGAGTGTTACCGCGACGACCCGCGCTACACCGCCCTTCACGGCAACGAATGGGCCACGGTCTACAAGATCGATAAACCTTAACGCGCGTCGCGCATTTGGAAACAATCGCCGCGAATTCCCGTCCAATGCCACCCGAGGGGCACATTCTTGCCCATATTTTCCGGCCTATTGCCCGTGAACACGGGCGTGGAGGCTTGGGATATGAGATTGGCAAAAGGCGACCAGAGTCCGCAACTCTTGTCCATCGTTGTGCCGTGCTACAACGAGGAAGCGGTCATTGATGCGACTTTGCCGCGGCTTGTCGAAGAATGCGACAAGCTCACGGATATGACCGCAGAGATCATCTGCGTTGACGATGGCTCGCGCGACAAAACCCTGGAACTTCTGGCCGATTGGGCGATGCAGGACGACCGGATCAAGGTCATTGCCCTGTCGCGGAACTTCGGCCACCAGATTGCGGTGACCGCAGGCGTTGACGCGGCTTTCGGCGACGCGGTGATCATCATCGACGCTGACCTGCAGGACCCGCCTGAACTGATCCACGAGATGGTCGCGCGTTGGCGCGCAGGCGATGATGTCGTTTATGGCCGCCGCAAAGAACGCCCCGGCGAAACGCCGTTCAAACTGGCCACCGCGCGCGCCTTTTACCGCGTGCTCAACTCGCTGTCGGAAATCCCCATCCCGCTCGATACCGGCGATTTTCGCCTGATCGACCGCCATGTCGTCGAAGCGCTGAAAGACATGCCTGAACGCGACCGCTTCCTGCGCGGCATGGTGTCCTGGGTCGGGTACAAGCAATCGGCCCTGGAATACACCCGCGCCGAGCGCTTTGCCGGCGAAACCAAATATCCCTTGCGCAAGATGATCCGCTTTGCATCCGACGGGATCTTTTCGTTTTCACGGCGCCCGTTGCAATTGTCGATCGCCCTTGGCGTGACCGCCTCTGGCCTTGCACTTCTGGGCATCGTCTACGCGCTGGCGTTGCGCTTGTTCACGGACGTCTGGGTCGAAGGCTGGACCGCGCTTTTCATCGCCGTGATGTTCTTTGGCGGGGTGCAGCTTTTGTGCATCGGGATCATGGGCGAGTACGTCGGCCGGATTTACCAGGAAACAAAAGACCGCCCGCTTTACTTCGTCAAACAGCGCCTCGGCGGTCCCGTACCGCGCCGTGAGGTGCCAAAAGAGCCGCTCAGGGCAGCAGAATGAAACCCAAAGACATCCTTCGCGTCGCTCTGGGGCTGGGCGTTGCGGCGGTTTTCATCTGGCTCACCTTGCGGCAGGTCTCACTGTCTGACATCGGCGCGGCCTTTGCGGGCACCCATCTGGGCGTGGTCGCGGCTGGTATTCTGGCCCTTGGGGCGGGGTATGCAGCGCGCGTTCAACGCTGGCGGCTGATGCTCTTGCCTGACAATCCCGACCTGCGGTGGCGCGATTGCGCGGGCCCGTTCCTGACGTCCTTTGCGCTGAACAACGTCTTGCCCCTGCGGGCGGGCGATGTTGCGCGCCTGTTTGCCTATCGGGGCCGGTTGGGCATCACGCTGGGCACCGGCGCGGCGGCGATGTTCGTCGAACGTGTGCTGGACATGCTGTCGCTGCTGATCCTTCTGGGCCTGGCCCTGACCCTTTTTGGCGGCACCGCGTCAGAGCTGTTGGGCCTGGGCGGCCTGGCCCTGATCGCCATCGCGCTGGCGCTGTTGGCCGTGCTTTTGCTGCCGCCACTGTTGTCGCCCGCCTATAAGCTGGGCCGGGCCCTTCTGGGTCTGATCCCCGGCGACAAGGGTGCGGGCCTGATGGCCGAAGCCGACAAAGCCTACGCCACGCTTCACACCCTGGCCAAAGGCGGCCGCATGGCCAAACTGGCCTGTCTTTCGGCCGTTGCCTGGGTGTTCGAAGGGCTGACGTTTACGGCCGCCGCCCTGGCGATCCCCGCAATTGGCGCGGCCAGCGCGGCCTGGCTGGCACTGCCCGTGGGCTCGCTGTCGACACTTTTGCCGTCGACACCGGGGTATGCGGGCACCTTCCACTATTTCGTAACCCAAGCCATGGGACAGATGGGCAACGCGGTCGGCCCTGCCACCGCCTATGCCGTCTTGATCCACGCGATGCTCTGGCTGCCCGTGACAGCCGCCGGGGCCATCGCCTTTTTCTTCTCCGCCCCTTTCGGGCGCAAAAAAACCATTGAGGCAGACGCATGAGTGAAGAACAGATCGTCGATGTCGCCATAGTCGGCGGCGGGTTTTCGGGCCTTTCGGCAGCTTACGAGCTGACGAAGGCAGGCAAGACCGTCAAAATCATCGAAGCCGGCGCAGAGGTCGGCGGGCTGGCGGCGGCTTTCGAAGTCGAAGGCGAAAAGCTCGACCGGTTTTATCATCACTGGTTTACCAATGACCTCGAAGTCATGGGCCTGATCGATGAGTTGGGCCAGACCGACAAGGTCCAGATCAACCCGACGAACACGGGTCTGTACTTCGCCAACAAGATCTTCCGGCTCGCCTCGCCGATGGATCTTCTGAAATTCTCCGCCCTGCCTTTTATCGACCGGATCCGTCTGGGTCTTTTGGCCCTGCGCGCGCGCCGTGTGGGCGATTGGAAAAAGCTTGAAAGCCTGACAGCGGCGGAATGGCTGCGGTCCTTGGGCGGCGAAAAGGTCTATCAGGTCGTGTGGGAGCCGCTTTTGAAAGGCAAATTCGGTCCCTATGCCGAAGACGTGTCTGCCGTGTGGTTCTGGAACAAGCTCAAGCTGCGCGGTGGCTCGCGCGGCAAGGGCGGTGAGGAACGGCTGGCCTATTACAAGGGCGGCTTTGTCGGCCTGGTCGATGCCGTGGCCGAACAGATCACCTGGAAAGGCGGCGAGATCACACTGAACGATCCGGTGTCCGATATCTCCCCCGAAGGTGACCTTTGGCGCGTCACCTCGGCGACCGGCACCACCCTGGCGCGCCGCGTGGTCGCCACCCCGGCCCTGCCGCTGGTGGCCGACATGGTCAAAGGCTGGGCAGATGCGGACTATGTCGCGTCCCTGCGCCGGATTGCTTATCTGGCCAACACCTGTCTTGTGCTTGAACTCGACCGGTCACTGTCAGACACCTATTGGCTGAACGTCAACGACCCGAAGTTTCCTTACGTCGGCGTGATCGAACACACCAATTTCGAAGGCCCGTCAAACTACGGCGGCCGCCACATTGTCTATCTGTCGAAATACCTGCCCCACACCGAAGCACAGTATAAGATGGACGCGGATGAGGCTTTGGACTTCGCCATTCCCCACCTGCAGGACATGTTCCCCGACTTCAAAAAAGACTGGGTGCTGGGCCATCACGTGTGGAAATCGCGCTGGTCCCAGCCGGTGGTCGAACGGAACTATTCCGCGATGATCCCCGCCGAAGACGGCCCACGCCCGGGATTTCATCTATGTTCCATGGCGCAGATCTACCCCGAAGATCGCGGCACCAACTACGCCATCCGCGAGGGGCGCAAACTGGGCCAACGCCTGGTTGCCGAAATGGGGGCTGAGGTGCCTGCAGAAGACGCGCGTCTCAGCGCCTAGAACAAGTGGCCCCCGCGCCGGTCCCACCCATTGCCGGGGTGGCGCGGGGCCTGAAGTTCGGCGGCACTGCACGCGCGGCCGCGCGCACCCCCTTGCCCCCGGCCCGCCGATCCCTATAACGCAGGACAATTTGCAAGCCGGGGGATTTTGCCCCGCTGCTTTGCAGCTTTAGGGGTCCCACATGCCAAAACGCACCGACATCAAATCAATCATGATCATCGGTGCGGGCCCCATCGTGATCGGACAGGCCTGCGAGTTTGACTATTCGGGCGCACAAGCCTGCAAGGCCCTGCGCGAAGAAGGCTACCGGGTGATCCTGGTCAACTCGAACCCCGCCACCATCATGACCGACCCAGATATGGCGGATGCGACCTATATCGAACCGATCACGCCCGACGTCGTCGCCAAGATCATCGAAAAAGAACGCCCCGACGCGCTTTTGCCAACGATGGGCGGCCAGACCGGCCTGAACACGTCGCTGGCCCTGGAAGAAATGGGAGTGCTCGACAAGTTTGGCGTTGAGATGATCGGCGCCAAGCGCCCCGCGATTGAGATGGCCGAAGATCGCAAATTGTTCCGCGAAGCCATGGACAGGATCGGGCTGGAAAACCCAAAGGCCACCATCGTCGCCGCCCCCAAAACGCGCGACAACAAGTATGACATCGCACGCGGCCTGGAAGACGCGATTGCCGCGTTGGAAGACATCGGCCTGCCCGCGATCATCCGGCCTGCCTTTACGCTGGGCGGAACAGGTGGCGGCGTGGCCTACAACCGCGAAGAATACTTTGAGATTTGCAGGCGGGGCCTTGAAGCCTCGCCCGTGGCGCAGGTGCTGATCGACGAGTCGCTTCTGGGCTGGAAAGAGTTCGAGATGGAGGTCGTGCGCGACACCGCCGACAACGCCATCATCGTATGTTCCATCGAAAACGTGGACCCGATGGGCGTGCACACGGGCGATAGCATCACCGTCGCCCCGGCCTTGACGCTGACGGACAAAGAATACCAGATCATGCGCAACGGCTCGATCGCCGTCTTGCGCGAAATCGGGGTCGAAACGGGCGGGTCCAACGTGCAATGGGCGATCAACCCCGAAGACGGGCGCATGGTCGTGATTGAGATGAACCCGCGCGTGTCGCGGTCCTCTGCGCTAGCGTCCAAAGCCACGGGATTTCCGATTGCCAAGATCGCGGCGAAACTCGCGGTGGGCTACACGCTTGACGAGTTGGACAATGACATTACCGGGGTCACGCCCGCGTCGTTCGAACCCTCGATTGACTATGTCGTCACCAAGATCCCGCGCTTTGCGTTCGAAAAGTTCCCCGGGTCAGAGCCCCATCTGACCACGGCGATGAAATCGGTGGGCGAGGCGATGGCGATTGGTCGGTCCTTCCACGAGAGCTTGCAAAAAGCGTTGGCGTCGATGGAAACCGGGCTGACGGGGCTCGATGAAATCGACATTCCCGGCGCGCCGGACCGCGCCGCGATCACCAAGGCGCTGTCGGAACAGACCCCCGACCGGCTGCGGGTCATCGCCCAGGCCATGCGCCATGGGCTGTCGAACGATGACATCCAGGCGGTGACATCCTTTGATCCGTGGTTCCTCGACCAGTTGCGCGACATCGTCGACGCCGAAGCGCAAATTCGCGCCAATGGGCTGCCCATGACCGAAGGCGCCCTGCGCGCCATCAAATCCATGGGCTTCACCGATGCACGTCTGGCCACGCTGACGGGCCGCGACGAAGCACAGGTCCGCCGCGCGCGCGACAACCTGGGCGTTCATGCGGTGTTCAAACGCATCGACACCTGTGCGGCCGAATTCGAAGCCCAGACCCCTTACATGTATTCCACCTACGAAGCCCCCGCGATGGGCGAGGTCGAAGACGAAGCCCGGCCAACGGACGCCAAAAAGGTCGTCATCCTCGGCGGCGGGCCCAACCGGATCGGCCAGGGGATCGAGTTTGATTACTGCTGCTGTCACGCCTGTTTCGCCCTGACCGAAACAGGGTTTGAGACCATCATGGTCAATTGCAACCCCGAGACTGTCAGCACCGATTACGACACCTCCGACCGGCTCTATTTCGAACCTCTGACGTTCGAATCCGTGATGGAAATTCTGCGGGTCGAACAATCAAACGGCACGCTCGCGGGCGTGATTGTCCAGTTCGGCGGCCAGACGCCACTGAAGCTGGCCAACGCGCTGCAGGATGCGGGCATCCCGATCCTTGGGACCAGCCCGGACGCCATCGACCGGGCCGAAGACCGCGAACGCTTCCAGGCGCTGGTCGAAAAGCTTGGGCTGAAACAACCCAACAACGCCATCGCCTCGACCGACGCCGAAGCCATGGCGGCGGCCGAAACCATCGGCTACCCGCTGGTGATCCGCCCCTCTTACGTTCTGGGGGGCCGGGCGATGGAAATCGTGCGCGACACAGCTCAGCTCGAACGCTACATCCGCGACGCGGTCGTGGTCTCAGGCGACAGCCCGGTGCTCTTAGACAGCTATTTGTCTGGCGCGACCGAAGTGGACGTTGACGCGCTGTCTGACGGCAAGGCAGTGCATGTCGCGGGCATTATGCAGCATATCGAGGAAGCGGGTGTGCATTCGGGCGATTCCGCGTGTTCCCTGCCGCCCTATTCGCTGCCCGCAGACATCGTGGACGAATTGGAACGCCAGACCGTCGCCCTGGCCCTGGAACTGGGCGTTGTGGGGCTGATGAACGTGCAGTTTGCGGTCAAAGATGGCGAGATTTACCTGATTGAGGTGAACCCGCGTGCGTCGCGCACCGTGCCCTTTGTGGCCAAGGCCGTGGGCAGCCCCATCGCGGCGATTGCCTCACGCCTTATGGCGGGCGAGCCTTTGTCGAATTTCGATCTGGTGAACCCCCGCATCGACACATACGCCGTGAAAGAAGCCGTTTTGCCCTTCGCCCGTTTCCCCGGCGTCGATACGCTTCTGGGCCCCGAAATGCGCTCCACCGGGGAAGTCATGGGGTCTGACGCCAACTTCCACCGGGCGTTCTTGAAAGCACAGTTGGGTGCGGGCACCGAACTGCCCGAGGCCGGGACGGTGTTCTTTTCGATCAAGGATGCCGACAAAACGCCCCAGCTTGTGGAAACCGCCGAGGTGCTGAAGGGCCTCGGGCTGGATATCCTCGCCACGCGTGGCACGGCAGCGTTTTTGACGGAAAACGGCATCGACAGCCGGATCGTGAACAAGGCCTATGAAGGCGGGCGCACGATTGTCGATGTGATGAAGGACGGCGAAGTGCAGTTGGTGATAAACACCACCGAAGGCGCCCAGGCGGTGGAGGATTCACGGTCGATGCGCAACGTCGCCCTGATGGACAAGATCCCGTACTTTACGACGGCGGCCGCCAGCCATGCCGCGGCACTTGCGATGAAGGCGGCGAAGGAAGGCGAGATCGAGGTCCGGGCGTTGCAGGGGTAGCCCCCCTTGCCCTCGCCTTCCCCACGCGCCAAAACATCCCACCACCCGTGGGAGGGCGACATGCACACACCAATCATCACCGGCACCGGGGTTTTCACCCCCGAACACACCATCACCAACGACGAATTGGTGGCGTCGTTCAACGCCCATGTGGATCTGTTCAACGCCGAGCACGCCGAAGCCAT
This sequence comes from Pseudomonadota bacterium, assembly GCA_038530285.1. GTDB lineage: Bacteria > Pseudomonadota > Alphaproteobacteria > Rhodobacterales > Rhodobacteraceae > JASJAR01. The sequence goes on along the minus strand of JBCBCY010000015.1, from coordinate 1,290 downwards.
CGCGGCGGGTGAGATCGCCGCGAAAGCCCATTCGTCGGCTGACTTCATCACCCAAGCCTCGGGCATTCAGCAGCGCTATGTCATTGACAAGACCGGCCCCTTGGACCCTGCGCGCATGTGCCCCGCGATCCCGCCGCGCCCCGACGACGCGCCCAGCTTGATGGCCGAAATGGCGCTTGATGCGGCGAGCACAGCGCTTGCCCAGGCGGGAACGCAGGCAAAAGACATCGACTTGATCCTGTGTGCGGCCTCGAACCACGAACGCGCCTACCCCGCCATCGCGGTCGAAATCCAGGACCTCTTGGGCGCTGGCGGCTTCGCCTATGACATGAATGTCGCGTGTTCATCGGCCACCTTCGGGCTGCAAACGGCCTGCGACATGATCCGCACGGGCTCGGTCAGCCGCGCCCTGGTTGTCAGCCCTGAAATTTGCTCGGCCCATCTGGAATGGCGCGACCGCGACTGTCATTTCATCTTCGGCGATGTGGCCACGGCGATCTTGGTGGAACGCGAGACGGGCCAATCCGGCTTCCGCGTCCGCTCCACCCGCTGTGCGACGCAGTTTTCCAACAACATCCGCAACAACGACGGGTTTTTGCGCCGCACCCATGACCAGATGGACGACCGGCGCGATATGCAATTCGTCCAGGAAGGCCGCAAAGTGTTCAAAGAGGTCCTGCCGATGGTGTCGCGCCATATCGCGGGCCACATGGAAGACGAAGCCCTGACGGCGGGCGACCTCAAAAGGCTGTGGCTGCATCAGGCCAACAAGACGATGAACGACTACATCGGCAAGAAGGTTCTGGGCCGCGATCCCGCCCCGGGTGAACAGCCCAATATCCTGCAAGACTACGCCAATACCTCGTCTGCCGGGTCCGTCATTGCGTTTTCGAAATACTCCGCCGATCTGGCCCCCGGTGACATCGGCATCCTGTGTTCCTTCGGCGCAGGATATTCGGTTGGATCGGCGGTGCTTGAAAAGGTATAGCGCCCCGATGGCCAAGCTGTACTTTCACTATTCGACCATGAACGCGGGCAAATCGACCCTGTTGTTGCAGGCGTCGTACAATTACCGCGAACGCGGCATGGACACCTACCACCTGATCGCGTCGTTTGATGACCGCGCCGGGGCGGGCAAAATCGGCTCGCGCATCGGGCTTGAGGCTGAAGCCGACACTTTCACCACCCAGACCGATCTTTTCGCAGCACTTCAGGCCCGGCTGGCCAAGGGCCCCATCGCCTGCGTCTTCGTTGACGAAGCGCAGTTTCTGACCAAGCCCCAAGTCTGGC
>JBCBCY010000014.1:0-98492 GCA_038530285.1 Pseudomonadota bacterium | reverse complement strand
ATCGATTGACGGGCATATCCGCATCACCGCAAGCGAGATCTACGCCATTCACATCCTGCCGCCCGTTTTGGCGCGTCTGCGGCACCTGGCACCCGGCATCACCGTGGACATTGTGGCCACCGACAAGGTCACCGACCTCAGACGCCGCGAGGCCGATATCGCCATCCGAAACGCGCGCCCTGAAGACCCGGAACTCTATGCCAAACTTGTTGCCGAAGACACCGGCGCATTCTACGCCACACCCGGTTATCTGGCGGGTCTGGGTGCAACCAGCACGCTGGCTGATTTTAGCGCGGCTGACTTCATCGGCATTGACGAGGTCGAAACTTCGCTTGCGTTTTACAACCGCCTGGGTCTGTCCCTGACAGCTGAAAACTTCCCCGTTGTCACGGCCAGTATTCCCGCCCAGATCGCCCTCGTGCGCGCAGGCGTGGGCATCGGCGTGGCCCCTGTGCATCTTGGCGACACAGACCCCGCTTTGATGCGCATTTTTCCCGACGCCCCTGTCGTGCCTTTCCCGGTCTGGATCGTGGCGCACCGCGAGTTGCAAACCTCGCGCCGGGTCCGGCTGGTGTTTGATCTGTTGGCCGACATGTTGCCCGGGGTGATTGCGGGCGCGTGACGACACGCGTCAGGCAAAAAGGGACGTCAAAAAACTCAGCCCGAGCAACACGCTGACAAAGGCGATCCCGACGGCAACGTCATACTTGATGAAGATGTCATCTTCGCCGGAAATCCCATCGCTTGCCTCAGCATTTTCCAGGGGCCGTTCCAAAATCCGTGTGCGCCCGACTTCCGAGAGATTGACACATAAAAACACGATCGCTGTGGCCAGGATAACAGGCAAAAACGACAGGCTGTCCGCGTCGGACGGGCGTCCGACAATGGCAATCGCCACACTGCCAAGCCCCAGAAGCCAGACTGAAAACAACTCGCCGAAGGTCACCTGTGACTGGCGCTGTCGCAGCACCGCAATCAGGTCGCTTGTGGCTTCAGGGTCTTTCGAGATGTAGCGCCCGACAATCCCATCGGCGACGTCGGGGGGCATGTCATCGTCGACCACACGTTGGGCAAAGGTTTCAAGGTCCGGGTCGCTGAGATGTTTGCCTTTGAAATAGAGCCGTGCAGCGGCATCGCGCAGCAGGCCGCGACGGTCGTACGCCCGGTTGGCCACGAAAGCTGCCACGATCGCAAAGATCGACGACATCACCCCGAGGCTTTCAAAATAGAAAGCCGATGGCAGCCCGGCCCATTTGTTGACCAGGATGGACGCCAGACAAGTCGTGATGAGCATGGCGCGGAAACTTGGCGAGAAGTCGAGGCCCATGTTCAGCCCGAAGTTCGCCGCCACGATCAACAAGGTCCCAAGAAACAGGTTGTCGTCAATCGTGTGGCCCGTGCCGGTGACCACGAAACCACCCGTCGCAACGACCGGCACGAGGTACCAAAGAAGGTTGATGTTCGAATTCACCGCCCGGGCATTGGCGACATGAAACAGCATGCCTCCAAGCCCCACAACCAGCCCGCAATACAAGACCGTCGGCTCGCCCAGCGCCGACACAACCGCCGAAGGGTCCGCCCCGCCCGGCAAGAGGGCCGCATAGGCCGCCGCCAATCCGATTGAAACCAGCCGAAACCACACAAGGTTCAGCAGTGCAGCAGCCAGCGATGTGTTCGCGATTTCGCCTGCGCGTTCGTCGTCAAACTCGTTGCGCAGCGACCGGATCGAGGTCGTGGTGAAAAAGGCCGAAAACCCCATCGACAGGGCCGCAAGCACGCCAAACAGCGTACTGACCTCGGTCAGGAACAGGTCGCGGAAGTCCGTCAGCGCGACCGAGGAGATCGACACAAACACCAGGCCCGCCGCACCTATGGAAAACAGAAGAACGCTTGATAATTTGTCATGGAGGAACTTGACCCCGCCTTCGTCTTGCCGCCGCAGAAAGGCGGTCAGGATCAGGAAAACCACCGGCCAAAGCTCATAAAGGACACTCGCCTGAATGCGCCGGTCGGTGGCCACGGCGGTGAACAGGCACAGTTCGCTCAGGGTGTTGAACGCCATGCCTGCGAACAGACAGGCCGCGCGCTGCCAAGTCCCGAAAGGCCGTGCCAGATCTGCAAATGTCAGGCCCAGGGGGCGGTGAAACACCAAAAACAGCGCACCGATAAGCGCAAAGCCGAAGACATGGATTGAGATCAGAAATGGTCCGGTCAGAACACCCGCGGCCTGAATGCCCGCGAAGGCGACCGGGAAGAACCCGTAAAGCAGCATCGAAAACAGAATGGCGGCCAGCGCGCTGCGAAAATACGTTGTCACCATCGTGTCTTACCCAGCTTCATGATCCAAACGCTAGTGCAGGATGACCCGAACATAAAGGCCGGCAGATCACGCCGGGGCAAAAGCTTCAATCTCGGTGACGATAAGGTCCAGGGGTTGGTCGGTCGCCTCATTAGGTACGGCGTCGATTTCCTGTGCCCCATAGGCCAGGCCGATCGCGGTGATGGGCCCCTTGGCCCGCAGCCCTTCAAGGGTTCGGTCATAATGCCCTGCCCCGTAACCCAATCGGTGACCACGCCGATCAAACGCCAGCATCGGCACGACCAGCGTCACCGGGTCGATATCTGGACCGGTTTGTGGAAACTGCGTGCCAAAACTGTCTTTCTTCAAAACAAGTCCCGGCTGCCAGGGCCGAAAGGTGAGCGGTCCATGCCCATGGGTGACTGGCAAAAGAACCGCATCGCGCGCGGCCATCGCCTCCATCGCGGGGCGCGGATCAATCTCGGTACGCATCGGCCAGTAAAACGCCACCGGTCCTGCAAGCTGGTTCAGCACATCCAGAAGGCGCGCGGTGGCTGGCGCGGCATCAACAGTCTCATGCGCGGTTTTCCGAGCAGCCCGGGCCGCTGTGCGAAGGGCGGTCTTGTCGGTCACAGCAGCATCACCGCGGCCAGACCCAGAAACGCGAAGAACCCGACCACATCCGTGACGGTGGTCACAAACGCGCCCGACGCAAGGGCGGGATCAATTCCCACACGGTCCAGCGTCAGCGGCACCAAAATTCCCGCAAGTCCCGCCACCGCAAGGTTGATCACCATCGCCACCCCGATCACCACACCCAGCATCGGCGTGCCGAACCAGATGACGCCCACGATCCCCATCACCACCGCAAAGATCGCGCCATTCACCAGCCCGGCCACCAGCTCGCGGCCGATCACCTGCAGCGCATTCGACGGGGTCAGGTCTTTGGTGGCCAGCGACCGCACCGCCACCGTCAGCGTCTGGGTGCCTGCATTCCCGCCCATCGAGGCGACGATGGGCATCAGCACAGCCAGCGCCACAATCGTGGCAATCACGTCTTCAAATTGCGCGATCACAAGGCTCGCCAGGATCGAGGTGACAAGGTTTACAAACAGCCACGGAAAGCGGCGCCGCGCGATCGCCAGTGACCGGTCTGACAGGCTTTCATCGCCCACACCTGCCAGACGCAGAATGTCCTCTTCGTGTTCCTCATCCAGGACCACCATCGCGTCGTCGATGGTGATCACCCCGATCAACCGGCCATCGTCATCGACCACGGGGGCCGAAATCAGATGGTACTGGTTGAAGGCGTAAGCCACTTCGCCCTCGTCCTGGATCGCCGGGATCGTGCGAAAGCTGTCTTCGGTGACGTCTGTCAGGGCGACGGCGCGGGGCGAGGACATCATTTTGCCAAGCGTGACGTAGCCCACAGGCCGGTGGCGCGGATCGACCAGCACCACATGGTAGAACTGTTCGGGCAGGTCATCGCGGCCGCGCATGAAATCTATCGCCTGGCCGACGTTCCAATGGGCGGGCGCGGCGACAACCTCGGTCTGCATAAGCCGCCCGGCGGAATACTCGGGAAACGACAGGGCGGCCTCAACCGCGACCCGGTCGGCATCGGCAAGCGCATCAAGGATTGCTTCTTGCTGGTCGGCGGCCAGGTCTTCGACGATGTCCACCACATCATCGGATTCCAGATCGCGCACCGCATCGGCCAACACGGTTTCCGGAAGAAACGCGATCACCTCTTCGCGAATACCTTCGTCGATTTCCGACAGGGTTTCGCCGTCGATCAGATCGCCGGCCAAAAGCAGGAATTCGCGCCGAGGCCCCGGTTGCAGCTGCTCTAGAAGGTCGGCGACATCCGCCGGGTGCAGGGGTTCGAACAGGTCGTGGATGCGCGCAGTATCGCCTGCCGCAACCGCAAGCCGGACGGCGGGCGCGAGATCGGCATCAAGGGCATAATCCTTTTCGGGGGCTTCGTCTTCCGGTGCGGTCTTTTGCTCTGTCATGGCGCCCTCCGGGTGTTTGGGCGACCTTAGGACATCACCGCCCCGGACAGAAGGCTGCTTCTGCGATTTACCCGGTCTGCCCGGGGGCTTAACGTGGCGCGATGGATCACCTTCTTCTTGGTCAGACGCTAGAAGCCAATGGCAACCCGTTCGTCGACGGGCCAGGTGCCATGGCGCACCGAAGGCGCGGTGCGGTCCTGGTGCGCGCGGGCCGGATCATAGCGGTGGGCGAGGCCGATACGCTGCGCGCCGCCCATCCCGGCGCCGCGGTGACAGACTACGGCGACGGGCTGATCTTGCCGGGGTTTGTCGACGCCCATGTCCACTACCCGCAGACAGGGATTATCGCGTCCTGGGGCAAACGGCTGATTGACTGGCTGAACACCTACACCTTCCCAGAAGAGATGCGGTTTTCCGACCCGGCAGTCGCGCGCGACGTGGCGGGTCGCTACCTTGATCTGGTCTTGGCCCATGGCACCACGTCGGTCGCGAGTTTCTGTACAATCCATCCGGCAAGCGTGGATGCGCTGTTTGATGCCGCCGCCGCGCGCGGGATGGCCGTTGTCGCAGGCAAAACCGCAATGGACCGCAATGCGCCGGACGGTCTGAGCGATACCGCGCAATCGGCCTATGACGACAGCAAGGCCCTGATCGCGCGCTGGCACGGGCAGGGTCGTGCCACATATGCGATCACGCCGCGGTTCTCGCCCACGTCAACGCCAGAACAGTTGGCCGCCTTGGGCGCCCTTTGGGCCGAGCACCCGACCTGTCTGATGCAGACCCATCTGTCCGAACAGGTCGACGAAGTCGCCTGGGTGCGTGATCTTTATCCCGGCGCGCGCGACTACCTTGATACCTATGAAGCGGCCGGACTTCTGGGCAAGGGCGCGCTTTTTGGCCACGCGATCCATCTGACGCAGCGCGAGATTGAACGGCTGGCCGAAGCCGAGGCCGCGTTGATCCATTGTCCAACGTCGAACACGTTCATCGGATCGGGGCTGTTTGATCTGTCGCTGGCGGCCAGCCACCGGGTGGGTCTGGCGACGGATACCGGCGGCGGGTCCTCGTTTTCGATGCTTCGGACGATGGCGGCCGCCTATGAGGTCGGGCAGTTGCGGGGCCGGGCCGCTCATCCTGCAGAATTGCTATGGCTGGCAACCACCGGGTCGGCGCGCGCACTGGATCTGAGCGACCGGATTGGGCGGCTGGCGAAGGGGTGTTTTGCCGATCTGGTGGTGCTAAATCTCGCCTCAACCCCGGCGATCGCACAGCGTCACGCGCGCGCAGACGATATTTGGGAAGCCCTGTTCCCGACGATCATGATGGGAGACGACCGCGCGATCACGGCAGTTTATCTGGCGGGGCAAAAATGGACGTGACCGGCCCCTTAAGTCGTCAGGATTTCGCGCGAACGGGCGCCCTAGGGGCCCGCCAAGCGCGCCACCGCAATCTTGGCCTTTTCGACCAGCACCGGGGTGTCGACCGTCGTGACCATACCGTTTTCGACCACCAGGCGGCCTTCAACAAACAGATCACGCACCCGGGGCGGGCCCGACAGAAGAAGGGCGGCCGGGTCCCAAAGCCCGGCCGCCGACAGATCCTGCATATCCCACACGGCAAGATCGGCCCGGAAACCGACCGCGATCTGGCCGATGTCATCGCGGCCCAACACCTCCGCGCCGCCGCGCGTGGCCATCCAAAGCGCTTCGCGGGCCGACATCGCATCAGCACCCCGGCTGACCCGCTGCAACAGCATCGCCTGGCGGGCCTCATCGATCAGATTGGCCCGGTCGTTGGAGGCCGAGCCATCAACGCCAAGCCCCACCGGCACGCCGGCATCGCGCATCGCCCGCACCGGCGCGATCCCCGAGCCAAGGCGGCAATTTGAGCAGGGGCAATGGGCAACACCGGTTTTGGTGCGCGCAAACAGGTCAATCTCATCTGCGTCCAGGGCAACGCAATGGGCATGCCAGACGTCGTCACCCACCCAGCCGAGGTCTTCGGCATACTGGCCTGGCCTGCAGCCAAAGTTGGCTTCTGAATAGGCGATGTCTTCGGCGTTTTCAGCCAGGTGGGTATGAAGCCGCACGCCAAGTTCGCGCGCCAAGATTGCGGCATCGCGCATCAACTCGCGGCTGACGGAAAAGGGCGAACACGGCGCGATCCCGACGCGCACCATCGCCCCGGGGGCGGGATCGTGAAAGGCCGCCACGACCCGCTCGCAATCTTTCAGGATCGTGGCTTCATCTTCGACCAGCCTGTCAGGGGGCAATCCGCCAAGACTTTCGCCAATCGACATCGCCCCGCGCGTGGGATGAAACCGAAGGCCCACGTTGGCGGCCGCTTCAATGGTGTCATCAAGCCGGGCCCCATTGGGGAAAAGGTACAGGTGATCCGATGACGTCGTGCAGCCTGACAGCGCCAGTTCTGACAGACCGATCTGTGCCGCCAGATTGATGTCGTCGGGCGTCATACGCGCCCAGATCGGATAAAGTGCCTTCAACCAACCAAACAGCAATGCATCCTGTGCCGCCGGCACCCCGCGGGTTAGCGTCTGGAACAGATGATGATGGGTGTTCACAAGACCCGGTGTGATGACGGTGCGCGCGGCATTGGTCACCACCGCGCAACCTGGCGCCAGATCCGACCCGATCTGTGCGATCACACCGTTTTGGACGCGAATATCGACATCGCCCAGTGTCGCGTCGAGGCTGGTCATCGGCACCACGCAGGCGGCGTTTTTCAAAAGGTGGTGGGTCACGGCGCGCCTTGCAATCGTTCAAGCGCTGCGGTGTGCAGTTCAGGCGTGGCCGCGGCAAGAACCTGGCCACCGCCGTGGGCGGGCTCTCCGACCCAGTTGGTGACAATCCCGCCGGCGGCTTCAATTACCGCGATGGGGGCGCATATGTCGTAAGGGTTCAGCCCCGCTTCGATCACAAGGTCGATCTGGCCCAGCGCCAGCAGGGCATAGGCGTAACAATCGGTGCCATACCGGACCAGCTGGACATCCTTGGCGACGTTTCGGAATGCGGCCCCTTCTGCGGGCGTGCCAACCTCCGGGAAGGTGGTGAACAAGGTCGCTTCTGCCAGTGACTTGCCCGCGCGCACCGCCAATGCGCCATCGCCCAATGGTCCTTGATATGTGGCGCGTCCGAACCCGCCTGCAAAGCGTTCTTGGGTGAAGGGTTGATCGATGATGCCAAGCTTCGGCCCGCTGGCATCGGACAATGCAATCAACACGCCCCACGTCGGCGTGCCGGAGATAAAGCCGCGTGTCCCGTCGATGGGATCGAGCACCCAAGTCAATCCCGAGGTGCCTGTGACGCTGGGAAACTCTTCGCCGAGGATGCCGTCATCCGGGCGCAGGTCACCCAGGATGGTGCGCATCGCCTGTTCGCCCGCACGATCTGCTGTGGTGACAGGATCGAACCCGTCCCCTTTGGATTCCGTCAACAGGCTGCGGGACCTGAAGTGGGGAAGGATCGCGGCCCGTGCTGCATCCGCGAGCCGTTCTGCCACAGACCAGACGTCAGCCGTGTCGTCATCACCCATCATCGGGCCGGTTTAATCTGGCCTAGGGCCGCGTCAAGCCGCGTCGCTCAGAACCCGGGCCAATTCGAACAACCGCTTCCGCTGGGTTTCAGGGATTGCATAGTAGGACCGAACCAGTTCAAGCGCTTCCTTGTCCGCAAGAATATCGGCGGGCAGATCATCGCGTGCCTCTTCGGCAGCGCCGCTCAGACCGTCGAAGAAAAAGCCCACGGGCACGTCAAGTGCTTCGGAAATGTCCCAAAGGCGAGAGGCGCTGATCCGGTTCATGCCGGTTTCATACTTCTGGATTTGCTGAAACTTGATGCCGACGCGTTCAGCCAATTGCTGTTGCGTCATCCCCACCATCCAGCGGCGGTGTCTGACGCGCTTCCCCACATGTACGTCTACGGGGTGCTTCATTACCGCTGCTCCTTATCATTATCATTTCGCCCAAACCGGGCATTCAAATCGTTTCGCCTAGGCCAAACCCAAGCTTAATCATGCTGTACGTGACGCGCAGGTAATACAACCTGTACTTTTAGACATACAAGATCAAGCTACGATTAATAAACCATTGAATTCTGAACTTTAGGTTAAGGGCCACGCAGAGACTAACGTTGGGTCAACATGGTTTACAGCCCCAGCTGAGTCGCCCTTTACGTGTTAAACACTAGCGGATTTGCGGTTCGAATCATAGTTAAATGCTGCTCCGCGATGCGCAGGGGCCCAGGCGCCTTGTCCCGCATTGCGATACGACGCCCGCACCATTTCAGCCATATCGGCAATCGCAGGCCGGTGACGATCCTCGGCCGCGTAAAGATTGATGCGCGTGGTTCCAAGGTCCGGCAACGCCCCACCGTGCATCACCGGCTCAAGCTGCGGCGCCTCCGTGCCGAGGACCTGGGCGGTGACCGCAAGATCCGCAGCCACCGTCGCCTCAATCGTGCGGACCGATCCCGCTTCGACGACAATGTCCCAGGCCAGCCCCGCCCGATCCAGCGCGTCCTGCGCTGTGCGCCTGAATATGCACCGATCTTCAAACGACAAGCGAAGGGGCCGGTTTCGCCATGCCGCGCCACCAATCGCCCCAACCCAGACCAAGGGTTGCTCTGTCAGGGTTTCAGCACCCGGCGGCGTATAATCCTCAGTCGTCATGATCAAATCGCAGGCGCCGTCAGAAAACTTCGCCTTCAAACTGTTGGTATAGGATGACAACAGCTGGACCTGCACCCGGGGGTATTCGGCCGCGAAATGGCGCAAAACATGGGGGATGGCGGGGTAGATAATGTCATGTGGCACCCCCAGAACGATCTTGCCTTCGTATTCCTTGCCGGTCAGGCGGCTGATCGCCTCATCGTTGGCATCAAGCATGCGGCGCGCATAGCCCAGAAGTTGTTCGCCGGCAGTGGTCAGGCCAACCGTGCGCGACGAGCGATCGATCAGACCCACACCAACCGCTTGCTCAAGCCGTTTCAGCTGCATCGAGACCGCCGATTGCGTCAGGTTCAACATGCCCGCCGCGCGGGTCACGCCGCCGGTGTCGGACACGGCCACAAAGGAGCGAAGCGCAGTGAGATCAAGGTTTCTTGGCATATCACAAATCCTGATGCTAAATGTCAAAAACATTCGTTTTACGAAAGTGAAGCTATGCTCCATATACATCAACATCACTGATGCAACAACGAATTTACATTCCATTTACGAAAGGACGATCCGATGACAACCCGCACCACAACGCTTCTCCGTCCGACCCTTAATTTGCGTCGGCAAACCGGCCTTCTTGAAAAGATCGCAGCCTTTCTGGCGCTGTTCAGTGAACGCCGCCGCCTTGCCGCGATGCCTGATCATATGCTAGCCGATTTGGGGATCACGCGCCGCGAGGCCGAGGCCGAAGCCCGCCGGTCCATCTGGGACTCCCCGTCGCACTGGCAGGCCTAAGCGCCGTTTCTGGCGAAAATCCACCAATTTACTCAGGCTTTGGTCTTGAAAACGCCCCAAACCCCTTCAATATCTACCATGAACATGGTGCGCCCTCCGGGGCGTGCCATTCTTGACAACAATTGGAGGGTTTGATGGCGGAATTCCAAACAGTCCAGTCGGGCGCTGGCGTCCGGACGGCTGAGATTGACGCGGGCCTGCGCGCCCATATGAACAAGGTCTATGGCCTGATGTCGGCCGGCTTGCTTGTAACGGCAGGTGTGGCTTGGGCTGTGGGCACGTCGGATGCGTTGCTTTCGATCTTCCGTGATCCGATCACGCTGCAACCCAACATTCTGGGCTGGATCGCAATGTTCCTGCCGCTTGGCATGGTCTTTTTGTTCGGCGCGATGATCAACCGGATGTCGGTGGCCGGCGCTCAGACGTTCTTTTATGCCTTTGCCGCAGCAATGGGCCTGTCGATTTCGTGGATCTTTGCAGCCTTCACAGGCATCTCTATCGCGCAGACATTCCTTGTAACGTCGATTGCCTTCGCGGGGCTGTCACTTTGGGGCTACACGACCAAAAAGGATCTCTCGGGCTGGGGCACTTTCCTTCTGATGGGCGTGATCGGACTGATCGTCGCAAGCGTCATCAATATTTTCCTGCAGTCGCCTGCAATGATGTTCGCAATTTCGATCCTTGGCGTTCTCATTTTCGCCGGCCTGACGGCTTACGATACGCAGCGCATCAAAACAGAATATGTCGCTCATGCTCAGCATGCGGACCAAGACTGGCTTGATAAGTCGGGGATCATGGGCGCGCTGTCGCTCTATATCAACTTCATCAACCTGTTTATGTTCCTGCTGCAGTTCTTGGGATCGCGCGAATAGAAGGTCACCTGCACTCGGTGTCATCGGAAGGGCTGGCCATAGGCTGGCCCTTTTCTTTTGGGGCGAGGAATTTCGCGGCACCCGCGCGTGCCGACAGACTAAGAAGGCGTCCGTCCAATGGTCGCTGGGACCAATGGCACGTCCAAGAATGCCCCCCAGACCCCTGCGGAGTATTTTTGCAAGGATGAAGGGCGCCGCGTCAGACGTGTTCGGACGATTGTGCCCAAAGGTTCATATCGGGCCGGTCCTGGGCAATCTCATCGATCTGCGCCAGTTCACCATCCGTAAAGTCGAGGTTTTGAGCCGCACCGACGCAATCGGTCACCTGTTCAGGTCGTGACGCACCAATCAGGGCCGTGGTCACGCGCCCGCCGCGCAGCACCCAGGCCAGCGCCATCTGAGCAAGGCTTTGACCGCGCGCGGATGCGATATCATTCAAGGCCTGCAGCTTGGCGTGGAGATCTGCGTCAATTGCCCCCTGATCAAGCGATTTGCCCTGGGTCGCACGGCTGCCATCGGGCACCGCCTTTAGGTATTTCGACGTCAAGAGCCCCTGGGCCAGCGGGACAAAGGCAATCGAGCCGATGCCCAGATCATCCAGCGTGCCGAGAAGCCCGTCGCGTTCGACCCAGCGGTTGAACATGTTGTAGCTGGGCTGGTGGATCAGGCAGGGTGTGCCAAGATCTTTCAGGATCGCGGCAGCCTCACGCGTGCGTTTGGAATTGTACGACGAAATCCCCGCATAAAGCGCTTTGCCGGATTTCACGATCTGGTCCAGCGCGCCCATGGTTTCCTCCAAAGGCGTCTCGGGGTCGAACCTATGGGAATAGAAGATGTCGACGTAATCGAGCCCCATCCGCTTCAACGACGCATCGCAAGACGCAATGAGGTACTTCCGGCTGCCCCATTCGCCGTAGGGCCCCGGCCACATGTCGTAGCCTGCCTTCGATGAAATGATCAGCTCATCACGGTAACCGCGAAAGTCCGTCGCAAGGATGTCGCCAAAGGCCACTTCGGCGCTGCCTGGGGGCGGCCCGTAGTTGTTTGCCAGATCAAAATGCGTGATGCCGGCGTCAAACGCGGTTCGGCAGATGGCCCGGGCGTTGTTGCGCGTTGAGTCCTCGCCAAAGTTGTGCCACAGCCCCAGACTGATCGCGGGAAGCCGCAAACCCGACCGGCCACAGCGGCGATAGGGCATCGACGCATAGCGATCGGTTGCAGGACGATAAGCGACGATCGGCGGTTTTGCAGGGCGCCCCATCACGAACAATCCAGCGCAAAGACGGTCGCGCGGCCGACCGTGCCTGCACCTGAGCTTACAAGGCAGCCCGAACGTTGAGCCGCCTCCGACGAAAGCCGCCCCGCATCAGGGGCACGGCCCGCGCCGGCTTCGGCCACAAGCCAAACATTGCCGCCGTCATCCACGACGCGAAGCCAGGTGTTTTCGGTGCTTACCGCGGCCACGCTGGCAGAAGGGTCTGATCCATAGGGCCGCACAGCAGCTGCCGCGCGGGCCGACGGCGCGGCCGAAACAACATGGCGCGGTACGGCCGGCAACCCTTGCATCTGCAATTCGGTGCGCGTCGGACCGGTGGCACCTGATGGTTCCACCTCATAAAGCTCAAACCCCTGCCCGGTGCCCTGCGCGCTGCAGGCGCCAAGTGCCAGTCCGAGACATGCGATGATTGGTGTGGCGCGCATTCTGCTCTCCTGTCTGCCCATGACCGCAAGCCACCACTCCGGGCGCGCGGCGTCAAGGGAAAGCCGCGGGCGTTAAAGATCGCGCGTCATGGCGACGGCGGGAAAGTCGATGCCCGGGCGCAGGGGGACAGTGATCTCACCGATGACTTGAAAGCCCACGGCGCGGTAGAACGGGACGGCCGTTCGCGTGGACTGGCAGTGCAGCGCGGTCATTCCGGCCTGCGCGGCCAGGTCAAACACATGGCCCATCAAGGCGCGGCCAATGCCCCGGCGCGTATGGTTTTGATCGGTGACAAGATGTCGAACATGCCCCACGCGCGCAGACGTCTGTGCACCGCCGGGCGCCCCCGGCGTCCAGCCCCCGGCGCCAACAACCTGTCCATCGATCTGCGCACAATAAAAGGTGCCAGACGCCAGAAGCTTCGGTTGCGCCCGCGAGATCAGCGGCAAGGCCGTGACCAGCACAGACGGCGGATAATCGGGCTTCAAAAGGACCGGGTATGCGCGCGCAAAAAGCGCATCCACCCGCGCCAGATCGGCCGGTGTCGCGGTGTGGATTGTGACAGGACCATCAGACATGGCATGTCCCTCAAAGGGTGCGGACAAAGAAAAAGCCGCGGCGGTTATCCGGCGCGGCTTCAGCTCAGTCAGAAAGGAAAGGGCTTACTTGATCTTGCCTTCCTTGTACTCGACATGCTTGCGCGCCACAGGATCATACTTCCGCACCACCATCTTTTCGGTCATGGTCCGGGCGTTTTTCTTGGTCACATAGAAATGACCTGTGTCGGCTGTTGAGTTTAGCCGGATCTTGATCGTGGTTGGTTTGGCCATCGGGGCACTCCTGCATCCCGGGCGCAGCCGCCCGAGGTCATGTTCGAACGCCGCTTTTTACCGAGTGGGCCGATCAAGTCAAGCGGGGTTTGTCAGGAAATCCCCATAGAACGGTGCACCTGGTCGCGAATCTCCGGCGACAGGCCCATCGCGTCGGCCAGACCGTTGAGGTAGCGCGCCTCGCTGGCGTGATCGACCTTCACCGCCATCAGACTGACGGCATAGACCTGCGCTTTCATCTGATCGGACGTATCCGCGGCCAACCCTTCGATATCAATCGGGGCGGCCAGCTCTGCTTTGACGAAGGCCAGTTCTTCAGGGCCCATATCGCCCATATGCTCAAGGATCTTCGCCTTTTCATCCTCGTCGATCTCACCATCGGCCTTGGCGGCCTGGATCATCGCGCGGATCATCAGCTTTGCGCCTTGTTCCTGCGTGTCGGTCGCCACCGTCGTGCCGGTCAGCGCATCCATCATGGACGAGGCTTGTTCCTGGCCTGTCGCCTGTGCACCGCCAAGGGCGGCCATCAAACCGCCAAGACCCGCAGCCCCTGCGCCACCTGCCGCAGCACTCCCGCCGGTCAATTGACCGAGCATGCCCTGCAGCGCGTCACCGCCCGGCAGACCCATCTTTTGCATCATGTCACCCAAAGGGTTTTCACCGCCACCGGCTCCACCGGCGCCAGACATCATGTCCTGGAGGCCTTTCATGCCGCCCATATCCTTGAATTTATCTGCGCCTTTTGCGGCAGCATATCCCGCCGCCAACGTGGCCAATGTTTTCACAAAACTCATTTTGGTCCCTCCAAATGCTTTTGCGAAAGCTTAACGCGCTTTTGTAACAGATGTCAGGGGTTACGTTGCGGAGGGCCTGTAAGCCGGATTCTGTCCAAGGGCCGAAGCCCCATGGGCGACCATTCCTCTGGGCCGGGCGTTGCCGCGCGGCTCTAGCTGCCAACCCGGACCCCGGGGCTGAAGCCACCCATATTGAGGTCCCTATTCGGCATTGCTTCGGGTGAGGCTTGCCATGCGGTCCGGGTTGCCCCGTCCCCGGTGGGCTCTTACCCCACCGTTTCACCTTTACCCCGCAAGCGGGGAAGTCTGTTTTCTGTGGCGCTGTCTGTCGGGTTGCCCCGCCCGGGCGTTACCCGGCACCGTTGCTTCTTGAAGTCCGGACTTTCCTCGAGTTTCCCCGCGGCCGCCCGGCCCTCCGCCGCGCGGGCCTAGCCTGATGCGACGCTGCCGGTCAAGCCTCGTGCTGAAAGACCCAAGCGATTGAACCGCGCCCAGTCAAATCGCGGGCCCGGGTCGATCTTGCGGCCAGGCGCGCAATCCTGGTGCCCGATCACCCCCTCTGGCACGATCCCCCAACGCCCCATGATCTCTCTGACAAGTCGCTCAAGAGCCACCATCTGTGGCTCACCAAAGGGCTCCGCGCCATCGTTTTGCAACTCGATCCCGATGGAATGCGAATTCACATCCGTGATGTCGCGCCAAGCGCCCGCGCCGGCGTGCCAGGCCCGTTTGTCTTCTGCCACAAGCGACAGGCAAGCCCCATCATAATCGATCAGATAATGGGCCGACACTTCCGCTGCAGGATCACACAGCCGCGCGCAAGCAGTCTTGGCACTGCCCATCGCGGTGTAATGGATCACGATCAGGCTGGGCTTGGCCCCGTCGCGGCGCACGCCAAAATTGGGGCTGGGATGTGTGAGCCCCGCCAAGGCTACACCTGGCCTTCATCCTGGCAAAAATACTCCCGCCGGAGGCACCGATTTTTGTAAAAATCGGACGCGATCCTTAAGTAAGGATCGCTCACCGCGCCGCGGCTCGGAAGGGTGCGGGATCCCAGGCGCAGGCATACCCATCGCCGTCGGGGTCAAGCCCACGCGGATCACGCCGCGGACCCCCTCGGCCCAGAAACTCCCGCTGCGCCGCATCGGCTGACACAAACGCCGCGCAACGTCGCGCCAGCGCCTCCTGGGATTGGTTTGCACCCGTCCGGCGATGCATTTGCGTGCCCAGGGGATGGCTTGTCGACAGCGCGTATTCCACCACGTTTGGGCCAACAGACCCAGGCCGCGATGGCAGCGCTTCTGGCTGGATGACCGTGTATTCGGCGCGCAACCGTTCCAGGCGGGCTGCATCGCTTTCAATGGTCTGCCGGTTAGAGACCGCGTCGAAATCCTGCTCGTCAGATATGTCGGGGTTGTCCAGCGTCGGCGATGCCGCCGCTGCCTGTCCCGACGGCTCGTCCGAAATGTTGGGCGCGCCGGGCGTTTGACCCAAGGCTTCGGATTCGTAGTTCTGGTAATCCTCAAACCCGACACCGGCTTCGACCGGGGCTGCAGAGTTGGGAACACTGGGCTGACAGGCGGCCAGCGCCAGAAAGGCAACGGGGATCAGACGGTTCATCGGCCTCAACTGCGTTTTGCTTTTTTTGAAAGCTACCACCATTTGGCGGGCTTGGAAACAAAGCCTGCGGCGGTCTCCAATGCGTAAGCGGTATTGAGAAGATCCGCCTCTTGCCACGGCCGCCCGATCAGCTGCAGCCCCAGTGGCAAACCCGTCGCATCCAGCCCGGTGGGCAGTGCAATGCCGGGCAGGCCAGCAAGGTTCACCGTAACTGTGAACACATCGTTGAGGTACATCTGCACCGGATCATCAAACTCTTTGCCCAATTCAAAGGCCGCAGACGGTGTCGCGGGTGTCAGAATGGCTTCGACACCTTGGGCAAACGCATCCTCAAAATCCTTCTTGATCAGCGTGCGAACCCGGCGGGCACGGTTGTAATAAGCATCATAGAAACCCGCCGACAGAACATAGGTGCCGACCATCACCCGGCGCTGAACCTCGGCGCCAAAGCCTTCGGCGCGGGTCTTTTCGTACATCTCGGTGATGCCATCGCCCTGGGCCAGCTTGGCACGGTGCCCAAAGCGCACCCCGTCATAGCGCGCCAGGTTCGATGACGCTTCCGCGGGCGCGATCACATAATAAGCCGGCAGCGCGTATTTCGTGTGCGGCAGCGAGATATCGACGATTTTCGCACCCGCATCTTCCAGCATCGCGCGACCGTCGGCCCAAAGGGTTTCGATCTCTTCGGGCATCCCCTCCATCCGGTATTCCTTTGGAATGCCGATGGTTTTGCCGCGAATGTCGCCGGTCAGGGCGGCTTCAAAATCCGGCACCGCCAGATCGGCAGAGGTCGAATCCTTTGCGTCATGGCCGGCCATGGATTTCAGCATGATCGCGCAATCGGTCACGGTCTTGGCCATCGGCCCCGCTTGGTCCAGCGATGAGGCAAAGGCAATGATCCCCCAGCGCGACACCCGCCCATAGGTGGGCTTCAACCCGGTAATACCAGTGAACGCCGCAGGCTGGCGAATGGACCCGCCCGTATCGGTGCCCGTCGCCCCCAGACACAGGTCGGCAGCCACGGCCGATGCCGACCCGCCAGACGAGCCCCCCGGCGTCAATGCGGTGTCTTCATCGCCCGCGCGCCACGGATTGACCGCATTGCCATAGGTCGATGTCTCGTTTGACGACCCCATCGCAAACTCATCCATGTTGAGCTTGCCCAGCATCACCGCACCCTCGGCGAAAAGCTGAGTGGTCACGGTGGATTCGTATTCGGGTTTGAACCCGTCCAAGATGGCACTGGCCGCCTGACTTGGCACACCTTTGGTGCAGAACAAATCCTTGATGCCCAAAGGGATACCGCAAAGATCGGGCGCCTGCCCGGCTGCCAGCCGCGCATCCGCCGCCGCCGCTTGCGCGCGCGCAATTTCCGGCGTGTGATGCACGAAGGCGCCCAGCGCACCCGCACCTTCGATCTGTGTAAGGCAGGCCTCGGTCAACTCAGTGGCGGTGATCTCACCGGCGCGCAGTTTTTGGCGCGCCTCGGCAATGGTCAGGGCAGACAGGTCGCTCATTCGACCACCTTCGGGACGGCAAAGAACCCTTCGCGCGCATCGGGCGCATTGGCCAGGACCGCGTCGGTTTGGTCCCCGTCGGTGACCACATCTTCGCGCCGTTTCAGCCGCATCGGCGTGACGGACACCATCGGCTCGACCCCGTCGACGTCCACCTCGTTCAGCTCTTCGATAAAGCCAAGGATCGCGTTGAACTCGCCGGCGAGCGCCGGCAGGTCTTCGTCTGCCACGGCGATCCGGGCGAGTTTCGCCACTTTGCGCGCGGTTTCGGTATCGATGGACATGACGCCTCCGGGGTTGACCCGAACGGCTTTAGCGCCCCGGCCCGCGGGCTTCAAGCCGCTGGATGGGCCAGCCGGTGACGGCGGTACACTTCGATCATGAAGGGCAGCATGACCGCGTTGAGGGAATGCCAGAAGATATGCGTGCCAATCGGCCAGATGTCGCACAAGATCAGGTCAAACGAACGCAGCGTGATCGACACCGTCAGGATCGCCGCCCCGATCAGCATGCCCCGCGCGGTTGACCAGTTGATGCGCGCTACAAAGGGCGCATAGGCGACCAGAAGGATCGGCACGGTCCAGTAGAAGTTGGAAATCGAAAAAAACGGCAGCCGATCCATCAGCGGCACCATCACCGCCGCATAGGGCAGGAACAACAATGTCGCGCCGGCCGCCACCCACCACTGCAGACCCAGGACATCGCGGTGCACGGCAAACAGATAGGTCAGGATAAAAAGACCAATTGGGGTCACATCTGCCGTTGACGCCCAGCCGGTGGCATGGGTGTGAAAGAGATACGACCCCACAGCGATGCACCCCAGCAGGAATGCCAAAAGACGCGCAAGGCCGAGGCCCGGTTCGCGGTTGCGGTGCCACGCCCAGAGTGCACCGAACAGATAAAAGAAATTCGTCAGCGCATTGAGCGGCTCGGACCAATAGGTGAAATCCGTGCGTTCGCAGTAAATATCTATCTGGGCGGCCCAATCCATGGGTCAAAGCTGCGGCGCATATTGATAAAGTGCAAGGGCGATCAGGCCGTCGTGCTTTGACGCGCAAAAGGGTTGCGACGCCTTCGGCGCCGCGCTGGCGCGCTACGCTCCTGTTTGGCCAGGCTGCGAGCGCTGGGATTTTTGCGTATTTGAAAAGCGAAGAAGACCAACACGGCGATCTCAGCGTCTTTGCCTGGGAAAACTCGCGCGGCCGCGCATAGTCAAAGGGCGCCGATCCAACCCTGCTTCGACGACGCCCGCAAAAGGCCGAGTGCGCGCGCCCTCACCTACCGTCTGGCTGCAAAAAAGTCCTTCAACAAAGCCGCGGCTTCACTCTCGCCGATCCCGTCATAGACTTCAGGTGTGTGATGGGCCTGGGGGTGGTCAAACACCCGCGCGCCATGGGCGACCCCGCCGGATTTCGGATCAGCCGCGCCATAGTAGAGCCGTGCAATCCGGGCCGCAGCAATCGCACCGGCGCACATCGCGCAGGGTTCCAGCGTGACGTAAAGATCGCAATCGCCCAACCGTTCGGACCCAAGTGCGGCGGTGGCGGCACGGATCGCCAGAAGTTCTGCATGGGCGGTGGGATCGTTCAGCTCGCGCGTGCGATTGCCGGCGGCGGCAAGAACCGCACCTTCTTTCACGACCAGAGCACCCACGGGCACTTCGCCGCGCGCACCCGCACCACGGGCTTCGGCCAAGGCGGCGTCCATGAAACTATGAAACCCTGCGTCCATACTTGGCACGATACGCCCTTCCCTTCACGCCTGCCACTGGCTAAGCCGCGCCCATGGCCGACAAACCCGCCCCGCCAAAACCTGAACGCATCGCCAAGGTCCTTGCGCGCGCCGGTGTCGCCTCGCGCCGCGATGCCGAACGCCTGATCGAGGCGGGCCGCATTGGCGTCAACGGGGCAACCATCACGAGCCCTGCGCTGAACGTGACACCGGCCGACAAGATCACGTTTGATGGCAAACCCGTCGATCCGCCCGAAGCGCCTCGGCTGTGGCTTTATCACAAGCCCGAAGGCCTGGTGACCACCGCGCGCGACGAAAAAGGCCGCGACACTGTGTTTGATGCCCTGCCCGATACCATGCCGCGCGTGATGTCGGTGGGCCGGCTCGACATCGGGTCAGAAGGTCTTTTGCTTTTGACAAATGACGGCGGGATCAAGCGGCGCCTGGAACTGCCGTCAACCGGGTGGCTCAGGAAGTACCGCGTGCGCATCCATGGGGCGCCGGACGACGCCGCTTTTGAACCTTTGCGCAAGGGAATGACCATCGACGGCGAGCGGTTTCGGCCGATGGACGTCACGCTTGACCGCCAGCAGGGTCGCAATGCCTGGGTCACTGTCGGCCTGCGCGAGGGCAAAAACCGCGAAATCCGGCGCGCGATGGAGGCGGTCGGCCTGCCGGTGAACCGCCTGATCCGTGTGTCTTATGGCCCGTTCAGGCTGGGCGAGCTGAAATCAGGCGAAATCTCTGAAGTTAAAGGGAAGATTTTGCGCGAGCAGCTTGGGCTTGATCCCCACGACAAGCCCGCAAAACCGCGTTCCAAGAACGTCACACGCCGGCGAAATCGCGCCAAATGACGTAGCGATATCCTATGGAAAGGCCGTCGGGCTTCCCATATGATACCCGTAACAACAGGGAACCCACGGCCCATGCAGCGGCTTGCACTTGCGGTTTTACTGGTCGGCGCGTTGATCGCGTTGGTTGGGTATATGACGGCGGATTTGCGCAAGACGACGGCGGGTCGTGACAGGGGTGATGGACAAAGTCTGATGCAACGCGTGGCCTATTTCGTGCTTATTGCGCTGATCGTTTATGTCTCGGTCATGGGGACAGGTGCCTGATATGGCCGAACGGTTTGGCGGCAAACACAGCCCCGGCGGGGCCCAAGGCGACACGACCTTTGACGCGGCAACGCGGACGAGGGCCGGTTTCCGCGCAAACCTGTTGTTCGCCGCCCCGTCGCTTCTGATCGTCAAAGCCTTCTTTTCGGAACCTGTGGTCTTAGGCCAGTACCTTGGCGCCTGGGCAATCTTGATGCTGGCAGCCTGGCTGACGCGGGAAGGTCTCAAGGCGCAGGAAGCCTATGATGCCAGAAAGATCGCCAAACGCCCCGCGATCCCCCGCAAGACCTTCGGGTCGGTTTTGACCGGCGCCGGTTTGGGGCTGGCGGGGTTTGCCGGTTTCGGTATGCCAGATGCAGCCATCTTCGCGCTGTTCGGGGCTGGCCTGCATTTCTTCGCCTTCGGCCCTGATCCGATGCGCGACAAGGGGGCGGAAGGCATCGACCAGATGCAATCAGACCGGGTCGCGCGCGCCGTGGATGAGGCCGAAAAGCATCTGTCGGCCATGTCTGAGGCAATCAAGCGCGCGCGCGAGCCCGGGCTTGAACGCCGGGTCGAGACGTTTCAGTCCGCCGCCCGCAAAATGTTCCGCACCGTGGAAAACGACCCGCGCGATCTGGTTGCCGCCAAGCGTTATCTTGGCGTTTATTTGCTCGGCGCCAAGGACGCGACGGTCCGGTTTGCGGACCTTTATGCGCAATCCAAGAACCAAGACGCCCGGGACGACTACGTTGCACTTTTGGACGATCTGCAAACATCCTTTGCCGACCGGACGCAAAAACTGCTGTCAGATGATAAATCGGGCCTCGATATTGAAATCGAGGTTCTGCGCGAACGGCTCGCCCGCGAGGGCGTGCGCCACAATAGTTAAACCATAAGGGGGGCCCCCAATGTCCGTTGTCGAAACCCGAAAGCAAGCCCAGGCCGCACTGGCCGAAGTCGAGGAGGTGAGCGCAAAACTCTTGCCAGAGCCGTCGACCGCGCTGGTCCCATACGCTGAGGCCGAAGCACCCGCGGCCGCCGAGATCGAAAAGCGCATCAGTGAACTTGACATGACCGACACCGGGTCGATCGTGTCGTTCGGGTCCGCCGCGCAAGCCGAATTGCAGGAAATCTCGCAATCGATGCTTGAAGGCGTGAAAAACAAGGATGTGGGCCCAGCCGGCGACAGCCTCCGGTCGATCGTGACCACCATTCGCGGGTTTTCGGTGTCTGAATTGGATGTGCGCCGCAAACGGTCCTGGTGGGAACGGCTTTTGGGCCGCGCGGCACCTATGGCGAATTTCGTCGCCCGTTTCGAACAGGTCCAGGGCCAGATCGACAAGATCACCGACAACCTTTTACACCATGAACACACGCTTTTGAAGGACATCAAATCGCTTGATATCCTGTATGAAAAGACGCTGGCGTTTTATGACGAACTGGCGATTTACATTGCCGCTGGCGAAGAAAAGCTCAAGCGGATGGATGAGGTGGATATTCCTGCCAAGGAAAAGGAAGTCGCCGACGCCCCCGAAGAGCAAGGCGTGATGAAAGCGCAGGAATTGCGCGATATGCGCTCGGCACGCGATGACCTTGAACGCCGGGTCCACGACCTGAAACTCACCCGTCAGGTCACCATGCAATCGCTGCCGTCAATCCGGCTGGTGCAGGAAAACGACAAATCGCTGGTGACCAAGATCAACTCGACGCTGGTGAACACCGTGCCCTTGTGGGAAACCCAGCTGGCCCAGGCCGTGACGATCCAACGCTCGTCCGAAGCCGCGCAAGCTGTCCGCGACGCCAATGACCTGACCAATGAACTTCTAGAAGCCAACGCCAAGAACCTGCGCGAGGCTAACAAGACCATCCGCGAAGAAATGGAACGCGGTGTCTTTGACATCGATGCGGTGAAAAATGCCAATGCCGAATTGATCGCCACGATCGAAGAAAGCCTTCAGATCGCCGACGACGGCAAAGCCAAACGCGCCGCAGCCGAGGTTGAGCTTCAAAAGATGGAAGCGGAACTCAAGAAAACGCTCGCGTCGGCGTCTGCACGCGGCGACGCAACCGGCGCCAATGTCGGTGAGGCGCTCGGCTGATCCATGGCGGCCCGCGGTGCACTCTTCGGCCTTTTGGGCTTTTTTGCACTCGCGGGCTGCGACTTCTTTGTGCCCGAACGGCTAGAGCCGGTCCCGGCACCCGCGCCCGCGCCCGATCCGCCGTCGCGGTCGGCAGATTCATTGGCGTTGGAACGGTTCTACACCCGGGTTGAAAGCAGCCTTGTGTCGCAGGGCCTGCTGCGGACCGATGGCGGCGGACCAGACACCCCCTGGGGAGCCGAGGACTTGTCGCGGAATTTCATTCGGATCGCGACTTTCGAAGAGTTTGATACGCGCGGCGCGGTGCTTGTGCAGCGCCAGACCGAAAGCCGGATACATCGCTGGGAACGCCCTGTGCGGCTGAAGCTTGAGTTCGGCGCGACCGTGTCGCCGGTCAAACAGCTTGAAGACACCGATGCCGTGCGTCGCCTGACCCGGCGGCTGGCCACAGCCACAGGCCATCCGATCCGGGTGGTTGATGAGGCGCCCAATTTCACGGTTCTGGTCGTGAACGAAGATGAACGCCGCAATCTTGGCCCGCGCCTGCGCGAGATTGTGCCCGGCATCGCGGAAAGCGCGGTGGACGCAGTCGTATCGCTGCCGCGCACCACCTATTGTCTGGTCCTGACGCTCGCGCCGGCCAATGACGGGATCTACACCCAAGCTATCGCCGTGATCCGCGGCGAGCACCCCGACCTTTTGCGTCTTGCCTGCATCCACGAAGAGATTACGCAAGGACTTGGCCTGTCCAATGACAGCCCCCTCGCGCGGCCCTCGATCTTCAATGATGACGAAGAGTTTGCACTTCTGACCGATCAGGACGAGGCGATGCTGGCAATCCTTTATGACGACAGGCTCAAACCCAATATGACCGGCGGCGTGGCCGAGCCGATCGTCGCTGAGATCGCGCGCGAATTGACCGGCGAAGGGCCAAGCGCGTTCTGACTATGGCCGACGCACTGGCGATGTTGAACCGTTGCGTTGCGATGAGGGACCTGTCAGGTGCGCTGGCGACGGCTGAAGATCTGGTCGCGGTTACAGATCAGAAAACACAAGCGTCTCTGGCGCGCGCGCTTTACGAAATTGGGCGCCATGACCCGGCCGCCCTGTCGGTGTTCTTGGCCGCCCATGCCCATACCCTGCCACGCAGCACCATTTTTGCCGCGGGCAAGGCGCTGCCCGAGGCGGGCTAGCACCCAACGGATCGGCGCGCTTTTGCCACTAAAACGGCAGGGGTTCGCAGCAGCGTTAATAATCGTTAACATCAGGATGCGGTAGCGAAGTAGCGGGTTGCACAGATGGTGGCGTCACTGAACGGCGTGGTTTTTGACCAAATCTACGGCGACAATTCCGGGGGACCGGAACTCGACACCGACCTTGATGGAACAGCAACCCAGGAAGACGAATTCGTCTCGGTCGTGAACACGACAGGGACGCCGATCGATATCTCGGGCTGGCAAATCTGGTCAGATTCGTCGGGGTCCAACGCGCCGGACCCGCCCCAGGACGGTCTTTATCATACCTTTCCACCTGGAACTGTGCTCGCCCCGGGCGAGACGCTCTGGATCATCAATGAGATTTCGGGGTCGGGGCTGAATTTTGCGCAGGAAGCCTCCGAAGGGGGGGTGGAATCGGGCAATGGCGGGCAAAGCACGAACCTGTTGTCGGAAGGCAACGGGGGCGGTGCAGCGGAATCGGTGGCGCTGGTTGACCCCGCAAGCGGGGACTTCATTGTGTTCAACATGTCGCCCAACGCCAGCGTCTTTTCCAATTTCGACAACGGCGGATCGGGCGGCGGCAATGCCTTTTCAGCCTTCCCCGGGTCTTCGATGATCGCCGAGGAAGACGGCAATTCCGTGCAAGCCGACATGGGCGCGGGCTTTTCGTATCAATACAACGCCGCAACCGACAGCTACACCTATTTCGACGCCTTTATCCCATGTTTTCTCGAAGGCACCCGGATTGAAACCGACTGCGGTGCAAAACCGGTCGAAGACCTTGAAGCAGGCGATCTGGTGCGCACGGCAGACGCAGGATACCAGCCCGTCAAAGCGGTCATGTCGCGCGATGTGGTGTTCGGACCGCCCGCGCTGGAAAAAGAGCGCCCGGTCTTGTTCCAACCCGGTAGCCTTGGGGCGAATATGCCAACAGCCCCCTTGGCGGTGTCACCCCAACACCGGGTTGTGGTGCAGGATGCAGCCGGAAGCGAATGGCTTTGTCCGGCCAAGGGTCTTCTGGGCCGCCCGGGCGTGCGGCGCATGAACGGGCGCCGACAGGTGCGCTATGTCCATCTGATCCTGGCCGCCCATCAGGTGGTGTTTGCCGAAGGCGCCCCGGCCGAAAGCTTTTACCCCGGCGCCTATGCCCGGGACCGGCTGCCACCCCGTATCCGGCAAGTTCTCGACCAGATTGGCCCGGCGGACGGCTTTTGCGAACCTGTCCGACCGTTCATCGGCGCCTCTGCCGTGCAGCGCACCCCTTGGCGCGTCGCCTGAACCGATGTATTGATCCAGCTCGGGTTTTCAGTACCACAAGGGCCAGACATGGGCATTCTCGACTTTCTCACCGGTGAATTCATCGACGTCATTCACTGGACCGATGACACGCGCGACACGATGGTCTGGCGGTTCGAACGCGAAGGCCATGAGATCAAGTATGGGGCCAAGCTGACGGTGCGCGAAGGTCAGGCGGCGGTGTTTGTGCATGAAGGCCAATTGGCGGATGTTTTCACGCCCGGGCTGTACATGCTTGAAACCAACAACATGCCAATCCTGACGACGTTGATGCATTGGGATCACGGGTTCAAGAGCCCGTTCAAGTCGGAAATCTACTTCATCAACACCAACCGGTTCACAAACCTCAAATGGGGTACGAAGAACCCGATCATGATGCGCGACCCCGAATTCGGCCCGGTCCGCCTGCGCGCTTTTGGGACCTACACCGTCAAGGTGGCCGATCCGGCGAAGTTCCTGACAGAGATCGTGGGCACCGACGGCGAATTCACGTCAGACGAGATCACCTTTCAGATCCGCAATGTCATCGTGCAGGAATTTTCTCGCGCGATTGCCAAGTCGGGCCTGCCGGTCCTGGATATGGCCGCCAACACCGCCGACGTGGGCAAACTGGTGGCGGACGCGATCAACCCGACGATCGCCGCGTATGGCTTGATGCTGCCGGAACTTTACATCGAGAATATTTCCCTGCCGCCGGCAGTGGAATCCGCCCTGGACGAGCGCACGTCGCGCGGGATTGCGGGCAATCTTGATGACCATTTGAAATGGAAGGCGGCCGAAGCCATGGCCAATGGCGGGGCGGCATCCGATGCGATGGGCGCGGGCATGGGGGCCGGGCTTGGTATGCAGATGGGCAACATGATGATGAACCAGGGCCCCTGGGGTCAAGCGCCCGCTGCTGCAGCCCCGCCACCGCCGCCGGTCGAACATGTGTGGCACATCGCCGAGAACGGCCAGACCACAGGGCCGTTTTCCAAAGCCGATATGGGCAAAATGGTCGCCGACGGCAGCCTGACCCGCGACAGCCACGTCTGGACACCCGGGCAGGACGGATGGCTGACAGCAGATGAGGTCGAGGAACTGGCGCAGCTTTTCACCATCCTGCCGCCGCCACCGCCGGGGGCCTGACGGCGTGGTTTTTTGGGCGATTTATGCCGCCGCCGCTTTTTCGGCCCTATGGTTTGTCATTCACACCTTCGTCGGGGGGCGGCAGGTGGCGTTGGTGATCCGGTCTGACACAACGCTCGATCCGATGGTGCGCACCGTGGCCTGGATGGTCTGGCACATGGTCACGGTGACCCTTTTGTTCATGGCGGGGATTTTTGCAGCCGCTGGCCTTACGGCGTCGCGCGAGTTGCTGGGCGCCGGCACCATCCTTGCCGGGTTGATGGCAGCGGCCGGGATTTTCGCGCCATACGCCCTCAAACACCCATTTTCATCCGTTCCCCAGGGGTTTTTGTTCCTGCCTGTTGTCGCACTTGGCGCATTCGGGATGTTTGGCGGCTAGGGCGGTGGGTGCCCGCAGCTTTTGGCTTTCGGCCGGTATTCTTCTGGCATCCGGGGCGGTTGGGTCCACAGGACCGACCTTGACCCGGGCATCCTGACGCCGGTTTCGAGCAATTGGTGCACACCGGATGATCCCGCTTGGGCGGTCCTGGCGCGCGGGCTAAGATTGGCCGAGCCATCACGATGACGACGCAGGCCGCGACGGGCTCAGCTGGGTGGGCCAAGCCCCGCTTTACTGGATCGACGGTTGGCCTGTTGTCCGCTAAGGCGGGTTTACGCCGATCTGACATCAGCCATGAGCCAAAGACCGGCAAAAACAAACTGTTTCGCGATCTTCAATTGCTATGGTTAACGCAGGCTTGGTACGCCGGCACGGGGGCCAAGTTGTGGCCAATGTTTGTCCTGTTGTCGTTGGCGGCGGGCACATCGGTCGAAGAACAGGACCGATCCCATGCTCGCAGCCCTTATCGCATTGCTGTTTGGTGGCGCCGTTTTTGCCCTGGGCGGCGGCGGGACATCAACGTCTTCAGATGCGCTGAACGAGCCCGACGACGACGACGGTCCGACCCCTGCTCAGCCTGCAGCTTTTGTCGTGGCCCCCGACGAAGTCGAGGATTTGCCCGACGAGCCTGACAGCGCCTATCAGCTTGATTGGGGAGGGTTGACGGACGAAGAGCAGATGATGGTCGAGTTGATCAACCGTGCGCGCATGGATGTCTCGGCGGAGGTTGACCGGCAAGACGAAGGCCTCGCCTCTGGGATTTCATCGGCGGATGACACACCGCTTGCGGTCGTGCCGACCTTGTCGGAAGCAGCGCGCGATCACTCCGAAAACATGGATAACCAGCAGTTTTTCGACCATGAGGACCCAGCCGGTGATTTGCCCTGGGACCGGGCAGAAGATGCCGGGCACGCCAACACATATGTCGGCGAGAACATCGCTGTGATCTCGTCGTTTTCGACCAATTTCGATGAACAGGCCCGGGTGGAGGCGCTGCATGCGGGACTTTGGGAATCCGACGGGCACCAGCGCAATATGCTGCGCGATGACTGGACAGAGATCGGGGCGGGCTACGATTACGGGTCCTACGGCGGGTACCAGGGCGGCACTTACGTGACCACCAAGTTCGGCGATACGGGCGAGACCTATTTGACCGGGGTCGTGATCGACGACGGCGACGGCGACGATTTTTACGACATGGGCGAAGGTCAGGGCGGTGTGCGCGTCACAGCCATAGACGAGGACAATTCCGACAACGTCTACACCACCTCGACCTGGGATGCGGGCGGCTACACGCTGGCCTTGCCGCCAGGCACATATCGCGTGGTGTTCGAAGGCGGTGAACTTGATGCGCCCCAGGAAGCGAGCGTCACCATCGGCACTGAAAACGTGAAGCTCGACATTATCGAAGACGACGGGCCGGCGGGCGCTCTTGCAAGCGCGACGCTGGTGGCAACTCCCACCGATGCCGAGGCCGTCTTGCCCATGCTGCCGCCAGTCGATGAGGACGAATTCATTGACGATATCGACATCGAGGACGACCTGGAACCCGCGCTGCTGTAACCGCGCGGGCACGCGCGCACCTCATCTGGGTCTGGTATCGCTGGCATACGCCTGCCATACGTTTTGCATACACCTTGCAGACAGGCGCTTTGGCCCGATCCCATGTCCGAACTCGACCCCGTCACAGTTGAACAAGCGCACCGGTTTCCCTGCGACAATTGCGGGTCGGACCTGAGGTTTCAGCCCGGCACCGATATGCTGGTCTGTGACCATTGCGGGCATGAAGAAGCGATCTCCGGCTCACCCTGGACCCGCGCGGGTGCCGCGCAAGAGATCGACTTTCAGAAGGGTTTGCGGGCGTCTCTGGCCGATGAAGAGATGGAGGAGACCCGCGTTCTGTCCTGCAGGAATTGCGGGGCAACGGTCGAGTTTGACCCTGCCGTTCATGCCGCCGAATGTCCGTTTTGTGCAACGCCGGTTGTAACAGACACCGGGGCGAACCGGCATATCAAACCCAAGGCGCTGCTGCCCTTCCACCTTGCAGAGGATCAAGCTCGAAAGGCCATGACCGACTGGCTGGGGTCATTGTGGTTCGCACCCAACGGCTTGCAGGATTACGCCCGGAAAGGGCGCAAGATGTCAGGGGTTTACATGCCCTACTGGACCTTCGATGCCGACACCAAATCGCGCTACAAAGGCGAGCGCGGAACTGAATACCACGAGACCAAGACTGTCACCCGCAACGGCAAGAAACAACAGGTTCGCGTGACCAAGGTGCGGTGGCGGTCGGCCTCGGGCCGGGTCGGGCGGTTTTTTGATGATGTGCTGGTGGCGGCCTCTGCCGCCCTGCCCGACAGGTTCCGCCCTGCCCTTGGCCGATGGGATCTCGCCGAGTTGGAACCCTACCAGCCGGTGTACCTCGCAGGCTTCCGGGCCGAAGCCTATACGGTTGATCTGGAAGCGGGGTTTGACGAGGCGCGCGCGTTGATGGACCGCGTGATCCTGCGCGATGTGAAGATGGATATCGGGGGCGATCGCCAGCGGGTCCACCGGATCGACACCGATGTGTCGGATGTGACGTTCAAGCATATTCTCTTGCCGGTCTGGATTGCGGCCTATCGCTACCGCGGCAAGGCCTACCGCTTCTGCGTCAACGGGCGCACAGGGGCCGTTTCAGGCGAACGGCCCTGGTCGGCCTGGAAGATCGCGATTGCCCTGATCATAGCGCTGATCCTTGCCGCAGGCATCGGCTACGCGGTCGCGCTGAACCAGGGGCAAATCTGACGCCGCCGCCACATTGCATTGCAGCCTGTCGCCCCGCTCGGTAAGCAAGGCGCGGACGGGATACGAGGGACAGGTTCATGATTGTTTGCGCAGGCGAAGCCCTGATTGACATGCTGCCACGCCAAAGCGCTGCGGGCGAAGATGCTTTTGCCCCTTATCCCGGCGGCGCCGTCTTCAACACGGCCATCGCATTGGGCCGCCTGGGAAGCGACACGTCCTTCGTTTGCGGATTATCGACCGATTTCTTTGGGGAAATGCTGGTCGAAACCCTTAAAGCCGCAAATGTGAAAACCGATTTGTCGATCCGCTCGGGCAGGCCCACGACACTTGCCTTTGTGCGCCTGGTGGATGGTCAAGCCAGTTATCTGTTTTATGACGAAGGCACAGCACTTCGCATGCTGGAACCGGCGGACATGCCGGACCTGCCGGCTGAAACGCAGGCCCTTGTTTTCGGATGTATCTCTTTGATTGGGGAACCTGGGGCCCATGCGAATGAAGCCTTGATGACACGGGCGGCCCCCGACAATGTCATCATGCTGGATCCCAATATCCGACCGACCTTTATTGTTGATGAGGCAGGCTACCGCGCTCGGATCACGCGGATGATCGGCATGTCCGATATCATCAAATTGTCGGACGAAGATCTGGCCTGGTTGTCGCCCGGCAGCGACATGGAAGATTATGCGCAGACGCTGATCGAACATGGAACGTCGCTGGTCTGTTTCACCGAAGGGGCGCGGGGCGCGCGCGCCATCACGCGCGACCACAACGTGTTTGTGCCCGCCGTTAAAGTCGATGTGATCGACACCGTCGGTGCGGGCGATACGTTCAATGCCGGTGTGCTGTCCGCGCTCGACCGGGCCGACCTTCTGACCAAGGCGCAGGTCGCCGCGTTGTCAGAAGCGCAATTGATCGATGCGCTGACGCTGGGCGTCAAGGCCGCTGCCGTGACCGTCAGCCGTGCCGGGGCAAACCCACCCTGGGCGAACGAGGTCTGATGCGCGCGCTGATCCAGCGGGTCAGCCGGGCCAAGGTCAGCGTCTCGGGCGCGGTCCTGGGCGAGGTCGGCGAAGGGATCATGGTGCTGGTCTGCGCGATGTCCGGCGACACGGTGGACACCGCCAAAGCGCTGGCCGCCAAGACCGCCAAGTTGCGAATTTTCGCGGATGACGCGGGCCGGATGAACCGCTCACTTCTCGACGTCTCAGGTGCGGCCCTGGTGATCAGCCAGTTCACGCTGGCCGCTGACACGACGCGCGGCAACCGGCCGGGGTTTTCATCTGCCGCGCCGCCGGATGACGGTGAAGCGCTCTACCTCGCCTTCGCAGGTGCGTTGCAGGATGCCGGAGTGGCAGTTGCAACCGGGCGCTTTGGCGCAGATATGAAGGTCGAACTGGTCAATGATGGTCCGGTGACGATCTGGCTCGACAGTGAGAGACCCTGATGTTTGCGGTGACGATCACATTTTCCATCCGGCTGGGCGAGCAGGCGCGGTTCATGAAGGCGCTTGAGGGGCATCTGGCCGAGGTTGTGAGCGAAGACACCGGCTGCCAACGCGCCGAAGCCTACGGCGACCCTGCCAAACCCGGCAAGGTGACGGTCGTCCAGGTGTTTTCCGATCCGGCGGGGTTTGACGCTTATCGCGCCAGCCGGTTGGCCAAAGATTTTGACAGCAAGGTCGTGGATATCGTGACCACGCGCGCCATTGCCACCTGGACCGAAATCATCGAAGCGCGACGCGACGCTGCCGTTTAGGACGGTACGGCAAGCAGCTGCCGGGTCGCCATGGCGACGAGGTCTTCAAGATCGGTGTCCACCTTGGCAAACTCCGCCTTTCCGTCGATCCGCAAGAACGCCAGACCATGCACAAAGGTCCAAAGCGGGAAAGCGGTCCGCATCACGGCATCGTCAATCTCGATTTTACCCATACGGGCCGCAACCTGATGCAAAACAACACCGTAGCAGCCATGCCCGGCCTCTTCCAAATCGTCGGTTTGATGGTCGCCGGCAAACATCATCTTGAACACACCGGGGTTCGCGTCGGCATATTCCACATAGACCACGCCCATTGCCGAAATCGCCTCATCCGACCCTGGCGGGTGCTTTGACACGGCCGCGACCGAGGCTTCGGCCATTTCGCCAAACCCTTCCATTGCGACGGCCACCAACATTTCTGTGCGGTCGGCAAAATGCTTGTAAGGCGCTGCTGTCGACACGCCCGCGGCCCGGCACGCTTCGGATACGGAAAACAAATCCGGGCCCTTGGCTTCCACCAAAGCGCGGGTCGCGGCGACCAGCTGTTGGCGCAGATCCCCGTGATGATACGCTGTTTTTGTTTTCACTTTGGCCATGCTGCCCCGAATATAAGCGATTTTTTTCTTGACTGGAAAGTTAGTCTCTCTAACTAAGTTAGAATATCTAACAATCCAAGACGCCTCACGTCAATGTTTCGCGCGCTTCCGGAGATGATCTATGGCCAAGACCGAACAAACCGCCAAGCCAAGCCTTTTGAAACGTGCTGGAATTGTCGTTGTCACATTGGCAACGCTGGGGTTTGCAGCAGCGCTGGTCGGGGCAGGATCGGGCGTGATCGCCGAGCGCGCCAACACCGAAACTAAGGCGGCACCCACCGCGCCGGTCACCGTCGAAACCGCCACGATTGACCTGCAAGACAGGTATACCGTGCGCATGACATACCGGGGCCGGATCGAGGCTGGCCGCCGTCTGGACATCGGGTTCGAAGCGGGCGGCACGGTCGCGGAGGTGCTTGTTGATGAGGGCGACAAAGTCCTGAAAGGGGACGTTCTGGCGCGGCTCGACACGGCTGTGCTGGAGGCCCAGCGCGCGTCCGAGGTTGCTGCAAGAGACGCATTGGCCGCACAGGTTGAACTGGCTGCACGTACGGCAAAGCGGGCGCGGGAACTCAACGCCCGCGACTTTGCCTCGACCCAGCGTCTGGACGAAACAGAACTGACGCTTGCACAGTTGACTGCAGAACTCCGCCGCGCAGAAGCCGCGATTGATGCAACCGATGTGACATTGCAGAAATCCGTCCTTACCGCACCTTTCGACGCAGAAATCGGCACCCGTGCGGTGGACGACGGGGCCCGGACCGGCGCGGGCCAGACCATTGTCACCTTGTTCGAAGCAACAGCGCCCCGCTTCCGTGTCGGTCTTCCCCAGGATATCGCCGAGACCCTGAAAAAAGGCGAGCCGGCCGAAGTTACAATCAACTCAGAACCCCTGGCTGCAGTGGTCGAGCGCGTGCGCGGCGACATCAATCCGGCGACGCGAACACGCGACGCGGTGTTGGTGTTGCCTGAGGCGATGGGACTTGCCCAGGGCACGCTGGGCACACTATCGGCGGAATTCACGGTCGATGGTGCGGGCGCATGGGTTCCGGCCACAGCGCTATCGGAAGGCACGCGCGGTCTATGGACATTGTTTGTGATCGACGATGGTGTGACCCGGCGCGAAGCGGTTGAGCTTGTCCACATGGATGATGGCCAGGCCTTTGTGCGCGGACATCTGACCGACGGCGCCGAGATTGTTGCGACCGGGCCGCACCGCGTGGCCGCCGGCCAAAGTGTCGTCCGGGCCGGGAGCTGAGCGCATGGAGACCTTCACATTTCGCACGCCGCGCGTCGTTGCATTGTTCTTGTTGGTCGTGATCGCTGCGGGTGTGTCGGCTTTTCTCACGCTTGGGCGACAAGAAGACCCCACAATCACCAATATCAATGCGGTGATCACCACCCCCTATCCTGGTGCCGAACCGTCGCGTGTGGAATCCCTGGTCACCCGGCCGATTGAGGAATCCCTGCGCAAGATCCCCGAGATCAACGTGATCCGGTCGACTTCGACCGAGGGGATTTCCATCGTGCGCGTCGAATTGCAAGAGACCGTCGACCCCGCCACGATTGAGCAAATCTGGGCCGAAACCCGCGATAATGTGGGGACCGCAGCACTCGAATTTCCCGCCGGTGCGTTGGACCCTGAGGTTGAGACAGACCGCCTGGCCGCCTACGCCGCGATCCTTGCTTTGACGGCCACGGCAGAGGTGCCGAACGCTGCGATCATGGCGCGCTACAGCGACCAGATTGCCGAACGCCTGCGCAATCTGCCTGGCGCCAAGCTGGTCGAGGTGTTTGGCGAGCCGACCGAGGAAATCCGCGTTGAACCGGATCCTGCCGCCATGGCCACCCTTGGCCTGACGCCGGGGGCAATTGCAGCGCGGTTGGCCGAAGCGGACGCCAAAGTGCGCGCGGGCCGCGCTGTTGGGGCGGGTCAGGATGTTCTTCTGGATGTCGAGGGCGACTTTGACACGCTTGGTCGGGTTCGAAGCGTGGTGCTTGCCGATAACGGCGCTGGCACCGTCACCCGCGTCGGCGATATCGCCACGTTGACCCGTGCCAGGCAGGACCCCGCCAGCGCGCATGCGCTTTCAGGCGGACAACCCGCGGTGATCCTTGCTGTGATGGTCGAAGAAGGCCGCCGGATCGATCAATGGATGGCAAGCCTGCAAGGTGAGTTGGACATGATCCGCCAGGACCTGCCGGCCTCTTTGGTGCTGACCCAGGTATTCGATCAAAGCACATACACGGATGAACGTCTGGCCGAGGTGGGTCTGAATATGGCGCTGGGAATCGCGCTGGTCCTGGCGGTCCTGTTCGTGACGTTGGGGGCGCGCGCGGCGATGATTGTCGGGCTCGTTTTGCCACTGGTCAGCCTTGCGACGATTGCGTCGATGCAGTTTATCGGCCTTCCGCTTCATCAGATGTCGATCACCGGGATCATTGTGGCACTTGGACTTCTGGTCGACGCTGCCATCGTGATGACCGATGAAATTCGCCAAAGGCTCGCCCACGGCATGTCGCGCAAGACCGCGGTTGCCGACGGTGTGCGGCGCCTGACAGCGCCCTTGTTGGCGTCCACCATCACCACGGCCTTGTCTTTTGTGCCGATGATCCTTCTGCCGGGCCCTGCGGGCGATTTCGTTGGCGCAATTGCGATTGCCGTTGTCTTGATGCTGACCTGGTCACTGATCATCGCCCTGACAATCACGCCAGCGATCGCGGGCTGGACCTTATCGGCAACCCGCGCCGGTGGCATAGGCTCTGGCTTTATGGGCCGGGTGTTCCGCGCAACCCTGGTGTGGAGCGTCAAGAACCCCGTCAAGTCAGTTGCCCTCGCCCTCGTCCTGCCGGTGATGGGGTTTGCCAGCTTCCCGACCCTCACCGCGCAGTTCTTCCCGGGCGTGGACCGCGACCAGTTCCATATCGAGGTCGAATTGCAATCGGGCACATCACTTGACACCACGCTGGCACTGACACGGCAGATCGACACCACTCTGCGCGGCACAGATGGCATTGCCCAGGTCGTCTGGACGGTCGGTGAATCTGCTCCACCGTTTTATTACAACATCATTGGCACCCGGCAGAACGAACCCGCTTTCGCCCAGGCCTTGGTGACCACCGACAGCCCGGCGGCCACCGCAGAGCTGTTGACACCTTTGCAGGACCGATTGAACGCCGCCTACCC
Source organism: Pseudomonadota bacterium (assembly GCA_038530285.1). Lineage (GTDB taxonomy): Bacteria > Pseudomonadota > Alphaproteobacteria > Rhodobacterales > Rhodobacteraceae > JASJAR01. The sequence goes on along the minus strand of JBCBCY010000014.1, from coordinate 64,099 downwards.
CGCAGCGCGCATTCTTGTGCGCGGCCTGGTGCAGGGCCCGCCGGTGGACGCCCCGGTCGAGTTCCGGCTGGTGGGCGCGATCCTTGAAACCCTGCGCACCAGCGGTGACGCCATTCGCGATGTGCTTTTGGGCCTCGATGATGTGGCCTCTGTTCGGGCGGACTACGAAGGTGGCGCGCCAAAGCTGTCGGTTGCGGTCGATGAGGATGCCGCCCGCTTGTTGGGGCTGACCTTGGGCGATGTCGCGGGGCAATTGCAGGGGGGCCTTGTGGGGGCCATCGGCGGGTCCGTGATTGAGGCCGGAGAAGAATTGCCCGTGCGGGTTCAGCTGCCTCACGATGTGCGCAGTGACACCGGCGCGATTGCCACCATGGAGATCATTACCCCCCGGGGGGACGCCGTACCGCTCAACGCCATCGCCCAGATCAAGTTGGAACCATCGGACGCGGCCATCGTGCGCCGCAATGGCGAACGGGTGAACACCGTGCAGGCCTTCACCTCGCCCACCGCACTGCCAGAAGAGGTCCTGGCCCAGGCGCGCAACGCGCTCGATAGGTCCGACTTTGCCCTGCCGCCGGGAGTGCGATTGGAAATCGGCGGTGACAGTGATGCGCGAAATGATGTGATCACCAACTTGCTGGCGCCTATCGGGCTGATCGTGACCTTGTCGATTGGCGCAGTGGCCCTGACGTTCAATTCGTTCCGGCTGACCGCGGTGACCTTCGTCGTCGCGGGATTGGCGGCGGGATTGTCCATCCTGTCGCTGGCGGTCTTTGGATATCCGTTTGGGATCACAGCCGTGATCGGGGTGATCGGATCGATCGGCGTGTCCATCAATGCCGCGATCATCATCCTGACCGGCTTGCAGAACGCGCCAGGTGCCGCCGAAGGCGACCCCGAAGCCATGGCTGACGTGGTGATGGGCTCGTCGCGCCACATCACGTCAACGACGCTCACGACGGCAGGCGGCTTTCTGCCCCTGATCCTGGCCGGCGGTGGGTTCTGGCCGCCATTCGCAATGTCGATCGCCGGCGGGGTCTTGTTGTCGACTGTTGTGAGCTTTTACTTCACACCGCAGATGTTTGCGCTGGTCCGCCCGCGCAAATCCCGACCACAAAAGACTGTCGGCGAGCAAAGCGGCGACGTCGTCCCGCTCGCCGCCGAGTGAGGACTTTGCCGGGCGCGGCCACTTTCTTCTTGTCTTAGGCAAGGGCGAAACGATAGGACCGTCGGCGGAGACGTGGCCGAGTGGTCGAAGGCGCTCCCCTGCTAAGGGAGTAGGCGGGAAACCGTCTCGAGGGTTCGAATCCCTTCGTCTCCGCCACTCATTTCTTTTGATCGTCTTCGCCAGACACCGGGCACCTTGAATACTGCGACCATGATACGCGTCGTGGATGGCCGTGCGACCCGACTTGCGAGGGGAACCAGGTTAGTTTTGGGCCCTGTTCACTGCCGCAAAGGGGCCGAGAAGTCAGTTTTGGATCGCAAAGCCGCCAAAGCGCATTGCCAGACCCTGCCGATTGGCCGATGCAACGTCGCGTCCGCCTGACGGTTCCGCTGACGTCCAAGCCGCTCATGCACCAGGTCGGCGGCCTTCGCGGCCCATCGCGCAGATTGAACGCCCCTACGGCCCGTAGAAGCCTTTTTCCTGAAGTGAAAATTTTTTCATTATAGCTTTGGTTCGCCAAAATCTCTGATAACATCCGCTTCGACATGGTGAAGGTGGGATGCGCATGTGCGGGATTGTCGGGCTTTTTTTGAAGGACCCTGGACTTGAACCAAAGCTTGGGCGGCTTCTGAGCGAAATGCTGGCCACGATGACGGACCGTGGGCCTGATAGCGCTGGCGTTGCCATTTACCGCGGAGAGGTGGCGGGTCGCGCGAAGCTGACCGTGCAATCGCCCCGGCCGGACGAAGACTTCGCCGGGCTTGAGGCCGCGCTCAATCCAAAAGTGCCCAACGGGGTCGAGGTGACGCAGCGGTCTACCCATGCGGTGATCTCGGTGGCGCGGGCCGAGCTTTCGGATTTGCGCACCTTCCTGGCCCATGAGCACCCCGACTTGCGCGAAATGAGCTACGGCGACAGCATCGAGATCTACAAGGAGGTCGGCCTGCCCCAAACAGTGGCCGACCAGTTTGACATCACCGCAATGGCAGGCAGCCACGGCATCGGCCACACGCGGATGGCCACGGAAAGCGCTGTGACGACGCTTGGCGCGCATCCTTTCAACACCGGCCCTGACCAATGCCTGGTGCACAACGGATCGCTGTCGAACCACAACGCGGTACGCCGCAAACTGTTGCGCGAAGGCATCCGCATTCAGACTGAAAACGACACTGAAGTCGGCGCGGCCTATTTGACCTGGCGGATGCAATCGGGCGCGACCCTGGGTGAGGCGTTGAAAACCGCGATCGACGACCTGGATGGGTTTTTCACCTTCGTTGTGGGCACCAAGGACGGCTTTGGCGTGTTGCGCGACCCCATCGCCTGCAAGCCCGCCGTTCTGGCCGAAACCGAAGCTTACGTGGCCTTTGGCAGCGAATACCGCGCGCTGGTGGGCCTGCCGGGGATTGAGACCGCGCGCGTCTGGGAACCCGAACCCGCGACGGTGTATTTCTGGTCCCACACGCCGGCCCCCAGCGCGAAGGCGGCCTGAGCCCATGCAACTCATCGATCTTGAAGCCACGGGGCTGCGGAACTTGAACACAACCCTGCAGGGCGCGGCTGACAATCAGACCGCCTGGCACGTGACCAACCCCAAGGGGGCCCATGCGATTGCGGTGGGTTTGAATGCGCCGATTGACGTGCGTGTCTCAGGCTCGGCGGGGTATTATTGCGGCGGCATGAACGCGCAAGCCTCCATCCATGTCGAGGGCAGCGTTGGCCCCGGCGTGGCCGAAAACATGATGTCGGGCCAGATCACCATCGAAGGCGACGCTTCGCAATATGCGGGGGCGACGGGCCATGGCGGCACGCTGGTGATCAAGGGCAATGCGTCCAGCCGCTGCGGGATCTCGATGAAGGGGATCGACATTATCGTGCATGGCAACGTGGGTCATATGTCGGCCTTCATGGCGCAATCGGGCAATCTGGTGGTCTGTGGCGACGCGGGCGAAGCCTTGGGCGACAGCATTTACGAGGCGCACCTGTTTGTGCGCGGGTCAGTCAAATCGCTGGGGGCCGATTGCATAGAAAAGGACATGCGCGCCGAACATTTCGCCCTTCTGAGCGACCTGTTGGAACGCGGCGGCTGCGACGCCAAGCCTGAGGAATTTCGCCGCTATGGTTCGGCCCGCAAGCTTTACACCTTCAACATCGACAACGCGTACTGACATGGCCGAAGACCACCCTCCCCGCACACGGCCCATCCAATCGGCCACCTTCACACCTGAGATCAACGCCGAAATCCGCCGCGCGGCCGCCACCGGCATCTATGACATTCGCGGCGGTGGCGCCAAACGCCGGGTGCCCCACTTTGACGATCTGTTGTTTCTGGGTGCGTCGATGTCGCGCTACCCGCTCGAAGGCTACCGCGAGCGCTGCGACACCCATGTCACCCTGGGCACGCGACACGCCGAACACCCCATTGAGCTCGACATCCCGATCACCATTGCGGGCATGAGCTTTGGCGCCTTGTCAGGGCCCGCGAAAGAGGCTTTGGGGCGTGGGGCCACACTGGCAGGCACGTCGACCACCACCGGCGACGGCGGCATGACACCCGAAGAGCGCGGGCATTCCAACAAGCTGGTCTATCAGTATCTCCCCTCGCGGTATGGGATGAATCCTGACGATCTGCGCCGGGCCGATGCGATTGAAGTGGTCGTCGGTCAAGGCGCCAAGCCCGGTGGTGGCGGCATGCTTCTGGGCCAGAAAATCTCTGACCGGGTGGCCGAGATGCGCAACCTGCCCAAGGGCATCGACCAGCGGTCGGCCTGTCGCCACCCCGATTGGACGGGCCCTGACGATCTGGAAATCAAAATCCTTGAACTGCGCGAGATCACCGGCTGGCGCGTGCCGATCTACATCAAGATCGGGGGCGCAAGGCCTTATTACGACACGGCTTTGGCGGTGAAAGCGGGCGCGGATGTGATCGTTCTGGACGGGATGCAGGGCGGCACGGCGGCCACCCAGGATGTGTTCATCGAACACGTGGGCCAGCCGATCCTGGCCTGTATCCGCCAAGCGGTTCAGGCCCTGCAGGATCTGGGCATGCACCGTAACGTGCAGCTTGTGGTCTCAGGCGGCATTCGCACCGGCGCCGATGTCGCCAAGGCGCTGGCACTGGGGGCCGATGCCACAGCGATTGGCACGGCCGCCCTGATCGCCCTTGGCGACAACGACCCCAAGTATGAAGCCGACTATCAGGCCCTTGGCACCACGGCAGGCGCCTATGACGATTGGCACGAAGGTCAGGACCCGGCGGGGATCACCACGCAGGACCCTGACTTGGCCGCGCGTCTCGACCCCATCGAAGGGGGGCGTCGGCTGAACAACTACCTTAAAGTCATGACGCTGGAGGCGCAGACGCTGGCGCGGGCCTGCGGCAAAAGCCATGTGCTGAACCTTGAACCTGAAGACTTGTGCGCGCTGACGCTGGAAGCGGCTGCCATGGCGCAAGTGCCGCTGTCCGGCACCGATTGGTGGCCCGGCAAACCCGGCACCACGTATTGAGACCACACTGATGGGGACGCATTGATGACCACAGACCTCGCCGCCTTTGCCGCCGAAAAGGGCGTGAAATACTTCATGATCTCGTTCACCGATCTGTTCGGGGGACAGCGCGCGAAACTCGTCCCCGCCCAGGCCATTGCGGATATGCAGCTCGAAGGGGCGGGCTTTGCAGGCTTTGCCACATGGCTGGATATGACGCCTGCGCATCCCGACATGTTGGCGGTGCCGGACCCGGCGTCGGTCATCCAACTGCCCTGGAAGCCCGAGGTCGCCTGGGTCGCGGCCAACCCCGTGATGGAAGATGCGGAGGTCGCCCAGGCCCCGCGCAATGTGCTGCGCCGCCAGATCGATGCCGCCGCCACCCTTGGCCTGCACGTGAAAACCGGGATTGAGGCGGAATATTTTCTGCTGACGCCGGCAGGCGACCAAATCTCCGACCCGCTCGATACCGCCGAAAAGCCCTGCTACGACCAGCAGGCGGTGATGCGCCGCTATGATGTGGTGCGCGAGATTTGCGATTATATGCTCGATCTGGGCTGGGGGCCGTACCAGAACGACCATGAAGACGCCAACGGCCAGTTCGAAATGAATTGGGAGTTTGACGACACCCTGGCGACCGCCGACAAGCATTCGTTTTTCAAGTTCATGACCAAATCGGTGGCCGAAAAACACGGGCTCCGCGCGACCTTTATGCCCAAACCCATTGAGGGGCTGACGGGCAACGGGTGTCACGCGCATATCTCGGTCTGGGATGCGCCCGGCGACGCAGCCAAGGTCAACGTCTTCGCAGACGACGGCACCGGCCAGACCGGCGAATTGGGCCTGTCCGACAGCGGCAAGCATTTCCTGGGCGGGATCGTGACCCATGCCACCGCCATGGCCGCGATTACCAACCCCACGGTCAACAGCTACAAGCGCATCAATGCGCCACGCACCATGTCGGGGGCCACATGGGCGCCCAACACCGTGACCTGGACCGGCAACAACCGCACCCATATGGTCCGCGTTCCCGGCCCCGGCCGGTTCGAATTGCGCCTGCCCGATGGGGCGGCCAATCCATACCTGTTGCAGGCGGTCATCATCGCTGCCGGGCTCGACGGGATGGCCACCAAGGCCGACCCCGGCCCCCGCTATGACATCGACATGTACGCCGAAGGCCATACGGTGCAGGATGCACCCCGCCTGCCGTTGAACATGCTCGATGCGATGCGCGCCTTTGACGCCGACACAGGGCTGAAAGCGGCCCTGGGCGCGGAATTCTCGGCCGCCTACATCAAGCTGAAGACCGCCGAATGGAACAGCTATACGGCGCATTTTTCCACTTGGGAGCGGGACAACACCCTTGATATTTGACACCCGTGCCCGCCCATGAGCAGTGACCTCCGCGATGCTCATGAACTGTCTGCTGGCGGCAACGATCAGCTCTTGCAGCACGCCGTGGGCCGCCAAATCCGCAAGCTGCGCCACGCGAAGAACCTGACAGTGGCCGATCTATCGCGGGCCTCGTCGGTGTCACTGGCAATGATTTCAAAGATTGAAAACGGTCAGACGTCGGCGTCGTTGAACACGCTGGAGCGGATCGCGGCGGCGCTTTGCACATCGATCTCATCGTTGTTTGTGCAATACGAAGAACATCGCGACGTGTCTTATGTTCCCGCTGGCACAGGTCTTGAGATCGAACGCCGCGGGACGCGGGCCGGTCACCAATACCAACTTTTGGGCCACGGCGTGCGCGGTGAGATCGATCTTGAGCCCTATCTTGTGACATTGAACAGCCGTTCAGATACCTTTCCGTGGTTCCAGCATTCGGGCGTCGAATTTCTGCATATCCTCGAAGGTGAGATGACCTACCGGATCGGAGACGCAACCTACGCGCTTGGCGCCGGTGACAGCCTGTTCTTCGATCCGATGTTGCTGCATGGACCCGAAAAACTGACGACATTCCCTGTCGTTTTTTTGGCGATCATCGGCTACGAGCGCAAAGTCTGATTTTTTTGCAGCCTGTACCAAGCGATCGCGCCGTCATCGCCAAGGACCGACCCGCGCATCCCCAGACCTTAGGGATAAAGCCCTGCGATGCGCCCGCGAAGCTTGATCAGGGACAAAACGATACCGATCGTCGGGGTTGGCGTTTGCGTCACATGGCCCAGTTCCTGAACCGACCCGACGAGGGCGTCGATCTCCATTGGGCGGCCCTGGTCCAGGTCTTGCAGCATCGACGTGCGGTGCGCGCCGACGGCCGCTCCGCCATCAATCCGGCGGTCCACATCAATGGGGAACTTCACACCGAGTTTTTCGGCAATCGTCTGGGCTTCTAGCATCATCGCGCGGGCCAGGGCGCGGGTCCCGTCGTCGGTGCATAGAACATCCAGCGTGGCATGGGTCAGCGCCGAGATCGGGTTGAACGACAGGTTCCCCCAAAGCTTGACCCAGATCTCGTCTCGCAGGCGCGGCCGCACCGGCGCTTTCAGACCCGCAGCCATCAGCGCCTTTGACAAGGCGAGTGCGCGGTCGGATTTGGTGCCGTCAGGTTCGCCCAGTGAGAACCGGTTGCCTTCAATATGGCGGATCACGCCGGGTTCAGGGACCTCAGCGGCCGGGTAGACCACGCAGCCCAACACGCGGTCTGGACCAAAGCCATCCCATTGGGCGTTGCCGGGGTCGACGGTTGCAAGGCGTGTGCCCTCATACGGGCCGCCAAGCTTGTGAAAATACCACCACGGCACCCCGTTCACGCCCGACACGATTGTTGTTTCCGGTCCGATCAAGGGCTGCATTTTGTCGACCACCCCCGGCACCGAATGGGCTTTCAGGGTAACGATGACATAGTCTTGCGGACCCAGATCGGCTGGGGTATCACTGGCGGTGACATGCACGGTTTGGGGCGCCCCACCCTCTTCAATCAGGGTCAGGCCCTTGTCCTGCATGGCGGCCAGATGGGGCCCGCGCGCCACAAGGCTGACATCCGCCCCGGCCTGAGCCAGCTTCACGCCCATGTAACCACCAATGGCCCCGGCACCAAAGATGCAGATCTTCATCGCGGTTGCGCTTCGTCTGTAAGGCCCAGCTTGTCTGCAAGGCCGATGCGTTGCATCTTGCCGGTCGCGCCTTTGGGGATCTCATCCATGATGATCACCTTTCGGGGCACCTTGAAATCGGCCATCGCACCTGATGCAAACTCGCGTATGTCAGCCTCCGTCGCTGCCGCGCCGTCTTTCAACACGACCGCTGCGGCGACCTCCTCGCCCAGTTTGGGATGCGGCAAGGCGAAGGTCACAACCTGCGCGACATCGGGGTGGTCCAACAGCACGCCGTCGACTTCCAACGGGCTGATCTTTTCGCCCCCGCGGTTGATGATCTCTTTCAGCCGGCCGGTCAGATGCAGATAGCCATCGGCATCAAACGCGCCCTGATCGCCCGTGCGAAACCAGCGCGCGCCCTCGGCTTCAAAAAAGTTCTTTGCGTTGGCGTCCGGGTTGCTTTCGTAGCCCGGTGTCACATTGGGGCCTGAGATCACGATCTCGCCGGTGCCGTCGATCAGTTGGTTTTCGATCTCGTGGGCCACGCGGATCATCGGGCCCGCTGCAACACCGACCGCACCCGGCTTTTGATCGCGTGGCGGCAGGGGATTGCTGGCCATCTGGTGGGCCGCTTCGGTCATTCCGTAGGCTTCGATCACGGGCGCGCCGAAGGTCTGGCGCAATTCGACCATAACCTGAGCGGGCAGTGAAGCGGATGATGATCGCAGGAACCGCAACGGATGCTTGTCAATAACCTCGGAATTGCGACCCGAACGGGTCAGAATGGCCTGGTGCATGGTCGGCACGGCGGTAAACCAGGTGGGCGCGGCCTCCTCCATCATTGCAAAGAAGTTCAACGCGTTGAACCCGGCCGTGCAAAAGATCGCCCCCCCTGCCGCGAGCGAGGCTGAGACCGCCGCCACCAGCCCGTGGATGTGAAACAGCGGCATCACGTTGAGGCATCGGTCATCTGACGTCAGGGCAAGACTGTCGCGGATATGCTGCGCCGAAGCGGCAAGGTTTGAGTGCAACAAGGGCACGATCTTGGGGCGTGACGTGGTGCCAGACGTGTGAAGAATAAGTGCGAAATCATCCGCCTCAGGCGCGCGCGACGCCTCCCCCACCCTGTCGGACGACAGCGTGAAATAGCCCGCAGGGGCGCCGTCTGGCACGGCCAGCTGAATGACGGACATCCCCAGTTTGACGGCAGCGCTGTAGGCCGGGCCATCATCGCCTTCGGCGATCAGCAAGGCCTTCGCCTTCAGGTCTTCGAGATAGAACGCATATTCATCCTCGCGGTATGCAGGATTCAAAGGCGCGGTCGTAGCGGATTGCGCCACGGTGACAAAGGCGGTCGCCATTTCCGGGCCGTTGGGCAGCACAATCGCCACCCGGTCGCGCGCGTCTATGCCCATCGCATGAAGATGTGCGGCAACCTCACCGGCCAAATCTCGCAACCCACCATAGCTGAGCCATGACCGGCCGGGCGCACCGATGGCCGGCAGGTCGCCGGCATGAGAGGCCATCAGCGACTTCAGCGTGGTTTCCATTGGGCAATCTCCCTTATTGATTGGGCGCGTCCAGACCAGTCGTGGGCTTTGTCATGGATCGCCAAGGCGGGTGCAATGTCTTTGGGTGCGTTCATCGAAGTGACCGGGCTCAGCCAAGAGAGGCGTCAAAGCCATACTCGGCTTTCAGTTTCTCAAGGTCCGCTTGCAGCGCGGGTTTCAAAGCGATCCCGCCGTCAAGGCGGGCCTGGGCTGCGGCGGTCTTACCCTCACCGGGCAGACGGACCGGGTCATGTCCGGGCAGCGGGGCAGAGGCGCGCATTTCATCAAAAACCCGTTCGGCCTCAACGCCAAAGTCCGCAATGCCATAGGCCTTGGGATCGAGTGCCACAACGAATTGTCCGGTATTGGTCGAAGACGAGGTGTCGTTGGTGAAATCCACCACGTCCGATCCAAACGCAGCCCCATTCAGCACACCGGCCATCAGCCCAATCGCGACCGACAGCCCAAAGCCTTTGGGCCCGCCAATGGGCAACAAAAAGCCTTCGGACTTGCGGGCGGGGTCAGTCAGGGGTTTTCCGTCGCGGCCCACCATCCAGCCTTCGGGCATCGGTTCGCCCTGTTGAAGAAGGGTTTTGATCTTGCCCATCGCCGCGACGGTCGTTGCCATGTCGAAGACAAAAGGATCAGCCCCGTTGCCGGGGGCCGAAAAGGCAATGGGGTTCGTGCCCAACAAAAGATCAGAGCCGCCGAAAGGGGGGACATGGTTGGCACTGCCAACAGATGCTGACATGCCCAGCAAGCCCGCCTCGGCTTGCGGTCGCACATATAGGGCAAGGGGCCCGGCATGATTGCCACGCCGCACCCCCACCCATCCGATCCCGGCCTCACCCGCTTTTTGGATCGCAAGATTGCGTGCGGCGGCCATTGCGAGGTGACCCAAACCGTCATCGCCATCGATCACGGCGGTTGCAGCGGTCTCATGCGCGACACGGATCGTCGGGGCCGGGTTACACCCGCCCCCCGAAAGGCGCGCCAAATACTGGCGCAACCGAAACACGCCGTGTGTGGCATATCCGTAGACATCAGCCTCGACCATAAGCGAGGCCACCGTAGCGGCATCCCCTTCCGGCACGCCCTGTGAAGCCAGTGCCTTGGCCACAAAACCGCGCAAGACATCCGGCTTGATCGGGGCCGCCTCAGCCATCGATCGCGCCCACACGCTCCTTGTGCCAGAACACGACCTTGCGCTGCACAAACTGGACAAAGAGGTAAAGTGCCAGCCCCACCAGGCTGAGATAAAGGATCAGCGAAAAGACGCGCGGCGTGTTCAACTGCGACGCCGCGACGCGAATGAGCTCGCCAAAACCCTTCCCGCCGCCCAGAAACTCGCCCGTAATGGCGCCGGCCATCACACCCACTGCGCCGATTTTCAGGCCCGTGAAGATTTGCGGCAAGCCCATGGGCAGCTTCATCTTGATCAAGGTCTGCATCCGGCTGGCCCCCATGGTTTTAAAGAGCATCCGGGCATTTTCATCCGCCGCATGCAGACCGGCAGCCGTACCGACCACAATCGGGAAGGTCGCGATGAAGGCCGCAAGAGCCACCTTGGATTCGATGCCAAAGCCCAGCCAGGCGACAAACAGCGGCGCAAAGGCCACTTTGGGCATGGTATCGATCGCCACCAGATAGGGCATCAGGGCCTTTTCGCCGAAAGCGGTTTCGCCCACGATCACACCCAGCGTGAAGCCGATCGCGATGGCCAGGGCAAAGCCATAGATCACCTCAAGTATGGTGATCCAAAGGGCCGTGGCCATGTAGCCGCCGGTGATCAGGTTCTTGCCCACAAAGATCATGTCTTCAAAGGTTTCCCACGGGGTCGGCAAGATAATCGGCGAGACGAACCCAAAGGCGGTTACAAACTGCCATGTGCCGATAAAGACCAGGAAAACGAATGTCATCGCGATCCACCGGGGAACGGAATCGATAAAGGCGATTTCCTGAACCCAGACGGTGTCTTCGCCGGTGTCGCTGCCTTTCGAAGAGGCCGGGATGCTCGAAAGATCGGTCACAGGTCTTCTCCTTTGTCGAGTTGGCTGCGGATGTAATCGACGATTTCCCCGAACTGCGGCGTCGTCATCATATCCAGCGTCCGGGGGCGCGGCAGGTCCACCTTGACGACTTCCGCCACCCGCCCCGGGCGCGGCTTCATCACAACTATTTCGTCCGACAAGATCACGGCTTCCTGGATCGAGTGGGTCACCAGAAAGGCCGTCGCATCCTGCTCGCGGCAGATCCGCTGCAGTTCCATGTTCATCATGTCGCGCGACAATTCATCTAGCGCGCTGAACGGCTCGTCCAACAGCAGCACCGCAGGTTCGGTGATCAGCATCCGGCAGATCGAGGCGCGCTGCGCCATCCCGCCGGACAATTCGTTTGGATAGACGTTTTCAAATCCTTTGAGGCCGACAATATCCAAAAGCTCATAGGCTTTCGTGAGGGCCGCCTTGGCCGCCGCCTTCCCGTCGCGGATTTCAATCGGCAGTACGATGTTTTCAACAGCTGTTTTCCAAGGGAAAAGGGTTGCTTGCTGGAACATCATGCCGATGTCGCGGCGCGGGCCCGTCACAGGTTCGCCCTGCAAGACCACGCGGCCCTTGGTCGGCGGGATCAGCCCGGCCATGATCTTCAGCAGCGTGGATTTCCCACATCCGCTTGACCCGATGACCGACGTAAAGCTGCCCTGGCGCAAGGTCAGGTCGACGTCTTCCAAAGCGACCACGAGATTGCGCGCATAGGTCTTGCTGACCCGGTTCAGCTCATAAACTGGCGCACCCAAAGGTGCGCCAGCGTGTGTTTCTGCCAAAGCGGTCGTCATTCGGTGGCGGCCGCGTTTCCGATTGCGGCGAACTCATTGGTCCAGGCCGCGCTCAGATCATCGAGCGGAGCTTCGATTTCGCCGCCCTTCACCAAGGCATCATGCCATTCCCCCCACACCTCGGCCGGGTACCAGCCCAGACCGTTTTCGGGGCTTGTCGAAATGGTTTTCGAACGCACCGCATCAAAGAGCGCGGACTGAAACTCTTTGTCTTCGCCCTCTTGCGGGTTGCCATCGGCGAGATGCTTCAGAACGGCTTCGCGGTTGGCGTCATCGAGTGCAAAGGCATGGCCCTTGGCGAAAGCGCGGCTCCAGGCTTCGACGAGTTCGCGGTCGTTGGCGATGGTGTCGCCCATGGTCGCAATTCCGTTGCCGAAAAAGCGGCCAAACTCGGCAGGTGTGATGTCACGCACAGCCATGCCGCGCTGGTTCAGAATGGCGGTGTCCGCGGTAGAGGCCGAATAGGCTTCGATTTCACCGTTCAGGAACGCCGCTGTGGCCGGACCACCGTCGCCGACGGTCAGGAATTCGAAATCCTTGCCATCGCTCAGGCCCGCGCTGGTCATGACGTTGCGCGCAAAGCCAACTTCGGCCCCATCCGCTGTGCCTGTGCCAATCACCTTGCCGGCGAGTTCATCAACCGACTGGATGTCGGAGCCTTCCTGCACCGCAATCCCGAAGTTGCTGCGGGCGGCTACATTGTAGATGTGCACCACATCAACGCCGCGCGAGCGCGCCGCCAGGATCGGACCGGGGCCAGGACGGCCAAACTCGGCCTGACCGGCCGAAAGCGCCTGGATCACCGCGCCCGAGCCATTGATCGCCTCAACCGTGACGTTCAGACCTTCTTCGGCAAAGAAGCCTTCGCCGATGGCCACAAAGACCGGGAACGAGTTGATCGCCGACGGGCTGGGCTGCACGAAAGTGATGTCGCGCATGTCTTGTGCCATGGCACCGGTGCTTAAAAGGCCAGCCACCGGGATCGCTGCAAGAAGCTTTGTAAATGTTCTTCTGGTTGTCATTTCTGGGTCTCCTCCCTTAGAAAATTTTGCCGAAGTGTCTGTCTGCTGATGCGTCGGTCTCCTCAGGCGACGCGGACAGAATTCCTCAGCTCCCCGATGTCCGACACGGTGCAGACAACGGTGTCGCCTGCTGTCAAAAACCGGGGTGGGTCCATCGCATATCCCACACCAGACGGTGTGCCGGTCGCGATGATGTCACCGGGTTCCAACGTCATCCCTTGGGACAACGAAGCAATGAGTGTTGGGATATCGAAAATCATATCGGCGGTATTGCCGTTCTGGCGCTGCTCGCCATTGACGCTCAGCCCGATCGACAAATTGTGCGGATCGGAAATGTCATCTGCCGTCACGATCCACGGCCCAACGGGGCAAGATCCGTCGAACCCCTTGCCTTTGAAGTACTGGCCACCATGGCGGCGTTGAACATCGCGGGCCGTGATATCGTTCAGGATCGTGTAGCCGAACACGTGGTCCATTGCTGCCGATTGGGCGATGTTACGACCCGGCTTGCCGATGACCACGGCCAACTCAACCTCATAGTCGATGGCGGTCGACACCTCGGGAAACACCAGAATATCACCATCTGGCGGCACAATCGCCGTGGGTGGCTTGGTGAAGAACACCGGATGTTCTGTGACGCCGACGTTCTGTTTTTGCGCCCTGTCGCCTTCGGCAATGTGCTCGGCGTAGTTTCGGCCCACGCACAAAACGTTCTTGCGGGGCTGGGGCACAGGCGACAAAAATTTCGGGGCGTCAACCACACCATCGGTGTGACCGCCCGCCTCCGCTTTGGATGCAAGCGCGCGGAGGTCTGCAAGGGCTGTGTCGCCGCCCGATATGATGCCGTGCAGGCTGTCGTAACCTCCGCCAGCGGAAGAAATATCAAGCCATCGGCCATCCCTTAGTGCAGCTGCAGCGCGCGGCTGGCCTGCGATGGATAGGGTCGCAAGTTTCATTTCGTCTCCCCCCGGGGTGTTTGCGTGACCCGCCGATTGTCCGGCTGTTTTCACGCTCTGCGCGCCAGGTTTGCACGTTGGCAAGCGCGGCTGCGGCAGTCTCCCCACATTGACAAAGAGCGCAGTATCGCGCGAAATCAACCAACCAATTCCGTAATTGGGTGGATGTCATGCCGAAAAACGAGCTTCTAGTGCAGCGGATCCGGCAGATGATCGCGGCCGAAGGCTATGGCCACAACGACCGATTGCCGCCTGAACGGGCGATGTGCGAAAAGCTGGGGGTCAGCCGCAATCAATTGCGCACCGCCCTGGCGCGGCTCGAAGCGCGCGGGCTGATCTGGCGCCATGTCGGGCGCGGCACCTTCGTGGGCGAACGCCCGGTTTTGAACCTTGATGACGTGCTGTACCTGCGCGATCAGCTCACCCCCCACAACGTCGCCTCGGTGCGCCTGACCATCGAGCCGGAATTGGCGCGGCTTTCGGCGATGCATTGCACGTCCACAGACCTTGAAGAGATCCGCACCTGCGCCGAGAGCTGCCGCGGGGTCAGCGATTGGCGCAGCTATGAAGCCTGGGACAACAAATTGCACTTTGCCATCGCGCGCAGTGCCAAGAACAAGCTGTTTTTATACTATTTCGAAACGCTGAACGTGGTCCGCCGATCCATGGTTTGGGGCCAACCCCGCAAGACGGACAAACCGGCCAAGGACTATTCAAGCTTTATTGAGCACGCCCAGATCGTCCAGGCGATCGAAGACAAGGACCGCGATGCGGCCGAAGATGCCATGAAAGAGCACCTGCATTCGGTCTATAGGCGCATCCTGATGTCGATGGACCAAGCCCCCCTGGACCGACCCTAGGGCCGGCCCCGGCGCAGGATCGGCCGGTCAGGTGACGGTGACGCTTAGCGTGCCGAGCGCGGCGATTTCCACGTCCATCACATCGCCTTTGACGACCGGGCCCACCCCAGACGGCGTTCCCGTCATGATCACGTCGCCGGCGGCCAGTTCGAAATACTCCGACAGGTAGGAAATCATCTCAGGCGTTTTCCAGATCAGCTGGTTCAGATCACCTTCCTGGCGCAGCTCGCCGTTCACTTTCAGCGTCACGGCTCCTTCGCTTAGGTGCCCGACAGCCTCGACCGTATGGATCGGACCGATGGGGGCGGAGCGTTCAAACGCCTTGCCAATTTCCCAGGGGCGACCCGCTTTCTTCATTTCGCCTTGCAGATCCCGCCGGGTCATATCAAGCGACAGCGCATAGCCGTAGACATGATCCATCGCGTCTTCGACCGAAATATTCGTCCCACCCGATTTCAAAACCACGGTCAGTTCCGCCTCGTGATGCACATCCGAGGTATGCGGCGGATAGGGAAACTCCCCCGTCGTATCGAGGTTGTTGGGGTTCTTTTGAAAGAAAAACGGCGGCTCGCGGTCGGGATCATGGCCCATCTCAATGGCATGTGCGGCGTAGTTGCGCCCAATGCAATAGACGCGCCGCACCGGGAAAGACCCGCCCGAAGCAACGGGGATCGACGTGACCGATGGGGCGGGGATTACATAGTCAGACATGGGCAAGCTCCGGGTTGGGTGTTCGGCGCGGCATAAAGGCTGGCCCCGGAGAGTTCAATTGAACCAATAGAGCGATTGGTTTAAAATCTACCGGTCCCTCAGGGGCGCAACGCGCGTTCCAACAGGCGCGCGATATGCATCGGCTTTCGGTCCGTAAGGTCTGCGATTTGGTGGCGACACGAGGTGCCATCGGCGACGATGATGGTGTCTTCCGCGCAGGCCCGAACGGCAGGGACAAGGTCCAGTTCGGCCATCTTGCGCGACACCTCATGTGTTTTGGTCCCGTATCCAAAGGCACCCGCCATGCCGCAACAGCTTGTCTCGACCAGTTCGACGTCTGTGTGCGGCAGCCGCGCGAGGGTTTTTTCAATCGACGACATCACGCCCAGGGCCTTTTGGTGGCAATGGCCATGAAGCAGGACCTTGGGGGCCGGTGACGAAAGCGGCAGCGCGAAATCGGGATTGTCGTCCTGGTCGGCGATAAATTCTTCCAGCATTTTCGCCTGCCCGGCCAAGAGGTCCGCGTCCGGCCCAGGCAGCAAAGCGGGGATTTCATCGCGCAGGGTCAAAAGGCAACTGGGCTCAAGACCGATGATGGGGATCCCCTGGCGGGCAAAGGGCAAAAGTGCAGCCACAAGGCGCGTTGCCTCTTGGCGCGCCTCATCCACCAGGCCGGCGGACAAAAACGTGCGCCCACAGCACAAAGGCCGCTCGCCCTCAGGCGCTTGCGCCAGTGCCACCCGGACCCTTGCCGCACCCAGAACCTTGACGGCCGCGCGCAGGTTCTCAGGCTCAAAGTAGCGGTTGAACGTATCGGCAAAAAGCACCGCTTGGGGGGCCGCGCTGTGATCAATTTCGCTGTCTTTGAAGGGATCACCGTGCCAGCTGGGTAAGGCGCGTTTCGCGGTGAACCCGGTGAGCCTTTCTGTCAGCCTGGCAAGGCCCGGCACACGGTCGCGCAGGTTCATCACAAAGCTCAGTCGCGCCGCCTTGGGGGCGTAGCGGGGCAGAAAGGCGACCAGCCGGTCGTGCAAGCTCAGCCCATGTTTGGCGTTGCGGGCCGCTTGAACCTCAATCTTCATGCGCGCCATGTCGACGCCGGTTGGACACTCGCGCTTGCAGCCTTTGCAGGACACGCACAGCTTCATCGTCTCAGCCATCGCGTCAGAACTCAGCGCGTTTGGTCCAAGCTGGCCCGAAATCGCAAGGCGAAGCGTATTGGCGCGGCCCCGCGTCACGTCCTGCTCGTTGCGGGTCACCCGGAACGACGGGCACATCACGCCGCCTTTCAGCTTCCGGCAGGCCCCGTTGTTGTTGCACATCTCAACCGCGCCCTGAAATCCGCCACCGCCGCCCGTCCAGTCGGACCAGTCCAGACTGGTCTCAAATTCAGGCACCGCGTAGTCCGGCCCGTAGCGAAATAGCCTGCGGTCATCCATTTTCGGCGCATCGACGATCTTGCCGGGATTGAACAGCCCGCCGGGATCAAACCGCGCCTTCACTTCGGCAAAATTGGCCACCATCCGGGGCCCGAACATCCTTTCGTGGAACTCCGAGCGTACCAGCCCATCGCCATGTTCGCCCGAATGGGACCCTTTGTAACGCGCCACCAGATCGAAGCATTCTTCCGCAATCGCGCGCATGCTCGCGACGTCCTGATCGAGCTTGAGGTTCAGAACCGGGCGCACATGCAAACACCCGACCGAGGCATGGGCATACCACGTCCCGCGCGTGCCGTGTTTTTCGAAAATTTCGGTCAGGCCAGTTGTATAGGCGGCAAGATCGGGCAGCTCGACCGCGCAATCTTCGACGAAGGAGACGGGTTTGCCGTCCGATTTCATTGACATCATGATGTTCAGACCTGAGCTGCGCAAATCCGCGATCCGGGCCTGCGTCGCGGGGTCCGGCACCGGCGTCACACCGCCCCAGTGTGGGCCGGTCTTGTCCCAGGCAAATCCCAGATCGCCCATCATGTCTTCGAGGTCGCGCAGCTTTTGGGGGTGCGTGCTTGGGTTTTCCTCCGCGAACTCCACCAGCAACAGCGCTTCGGGTTTGCCGGTCACGAAAGCCTCAACCGTGTCGCGAAAAATCGGAATATCGCGGGCCAGCGCGATCATCGTTGCGTCCACAAGTTCCACGCCCTGGGGGTTCAGCGTGACCAGATGCTGCGCGGCGTCCATGGCCTGGGGAAAGGTCGGAAAATGACAAACCCCCAGAACTTTTTCGCGCATGATCGGGGCAAGCTTCAGTTCGATGGCCGTGGAATAGGCCAGCGTGCCTTCCGACCCCACCAGCAGCTGTGCGAGGTTCGCAGGCTCGTCGCCGGGGACAAGCGCGTCGATGTTGTAGCCCCCAACACGGCGCATGACCTTTGGAAAGCGCGCCTCAATCTCGGCCGCTTCACGTACCCCAAGTGCCAAAAGGTCATCCTGCAAGGCGCGAACCTCGGGCGACGCCGCCCCGACCAAGGGTCCAAACCGGTGTCGTGTGCCATCGGCCAAAATCCCCTCAATCGACAAGACGTTGTCGCGCATCATCCCGTAGCGGATCGATTTGCCACCGCAGGAGTTGTTCCCGGTCATGCCGCCAATGGTCGCGCGCGACGCCGTCGAGACATCAACAGGAAACCACAAACCATGGGGCTTTAGCGCGCGGTTCAACTCATCAAGGACAATGCCCGGGCGCACGACACAGCGGCGGGCTTCGATGTCCAGTTCCAGAATATCATTGAAATATCGCGTGTTATCGAGAACCAGCGCGGTGTTTACCGTTTGGCCACATTGCGATGTCCCGCTGCCACGGGCCAGCACCGGAACGCCGTGGTCCCGCGCTGTTTCGATGGCGGCCTGAATATCCTCCTCTGACTTCGGACAGAGCACGCCCAATGGCATCATCTGATAAAGCGAGGCGTCCGTCGCATAGCGCCCGCGCGCGAACCGATCGAACATGACGTCGCCCGCGACCCGGCGTTGGAGTGCGTCTGAGAGCGATTGAATGATCGGTGTCATATCCTGAGCCGGCGGCGTTGAACGTCCTGCACTATGAATTGAAATGACGGTTTGCGGCAATCACAAAGGCTATGGTGCCCTAGGGACGCCAGGTTGCACCAATAGCGACTGCCGCCCGGCCGGACGTTAGATCGGCCCAGAGACCCCAGGGCGGATCCGTCTGGAAATGTGCCCTTCGATTCACCGCGATTTAACTGAGATGATCATATGAGATGCGGCAACGGAACTCGAATGATCCTTCTCATTCGCAATGTTGGAGAAGCCAATGCCAAACCCCGGGAACGTGACGCGACCCGTGACCCTACTTGGATTGGGCCGCTCTGGCACCACGCTGATGTCGAAAACCTTCGCCCGGCATTCCCAGTTTCAAAGCTGCGACGAAACCGGCGGGCTCATCTTCGGCGTTTGGGAAGGTTCAAAGCAGACATTCATGCCGCTGGACGTAGAAGACTGGCATTTGGCCGACAAGCCGGATGAAAAAGCGGCCTTTTACGTGCAGAAAACCCTGGCAGCGACCTGCCCGTCGGATAAGCCGCGCTGGTTCCACAAACCAGCAGGCATTCCGTTTACATATATGGATTTTCACAAGTTGCCGGGCGCGCGGGGGCCGGTCACCCAGATCCCGGTTGAATGGTATTGGACGGTCTTGCGCAAGACCTTTCCGGAAGCGACCTTCATGACGATCCTGCGCAATCCGTTTGATGTTGCGGTTTCGCGAATGCAGCACACGAATTGGAAACCGGTCGATGTTCTTCAATCGGCCGCAAAATACATGGAGATCTTTTTGTATGGCCGCGATCACTTCGACCTGGTGCTGTCGTTTGAAGAGCTGACGGACGACTATGAAGCGTCCATCCGGCGCGCTTGCCTGGCTGCCGGGTGTGATTTTGAGCCTGGCATGCTGACGGCAAAGACCAAAAACCATGCAGCCGTCGAAGGGCGCGCTCCCAAATCCCATCACCGCGACGACTGGTCCGTCTTTGCGGATCTCGAAATTCCACAGAGCTACATCGCCCTTTTCGAAGAGGTGTGGGATGTCTTGGGCCGACCGTTCGAAGCCCCCAGCACCATGCAATTGTCCCGGTAACCAGAGGATCGATATTGAATCTGTCGGTTCCACTAAGAGTAGAAAGCGGAAGAACAAAACATGAATAACTCTATGCGCATCCTTCTGGTCACCGAAGAATTAAGTAACATTCCGCCCTCAGGCGGGATTGGCGCGGCCTTTCTTGAATTGGCGCAAGCCCTCGCACGGTCCGGCCATGCTGTGGATCTGCTATATGTACCGGCCCATCACGCCGCCTTGGAAACTGCGCAATCAAAGATGGCTGACTTTGCCGATCAGGGTATTCGATTGGTCACCCCGGATTTTGAGAAATACGTCCATGAAGGTGCGGATTACTCAAAGAAGACCTATACCGTATATCGAACAATCCAGGATCTGGGTCTGACCTACGACACGATCCATTTCCACGATTTCAAAGGCCTTGGGTTTGCGACGCAAGAAGCGAAGCGTTGTGGTTTGGATTTCGAAACCACCACAATTGTGGTTCAGTTGCATGGCCCAACCAGTTGGACGATTGATGCAAATCAAACGCTCTTCACCCACCCTGACCAATTGCGCGTCGATCACATGGAACGCTGCTCGATCGAATGGGCGGATCAATTGGTTTCGCCCAGTCAATACCTTTTAGATTGGCTTGAAGAGAATGACTTCGATTTGCCCGAAAAGGAAAACCGCCACGTCATTCCCAATGTCATAACCGGTTCGATCAAGCGCATCCGAATGTTGTCGCAGCAAAGTGCTTCATCCGGATACGCAAGCGAGATTATCATGTTCGGCCGCCATGAAGAACGCAAGGGCCTCATCAACTTTCTCAAGGCAATCCAGATCCTGGACAAAGACAGGGAACTTGACGGGGTGAGGATCACCTTGTTGGGCGGCTTCAGTCAGGTCGGCGGCCGCCATTCCGGCATGGTCATCACCGATATGATGAAAGCGCTGACAGCCGAAGTTCGCGTCATCCCGAACTTTGGTCGATCAGAGGCGATGCAGTATCTGGCCGAACGAAATGGCTCGATTGTCGTTATCCCGAGCCCTGTGGAAAACCTGCCGTATACGGTGATGGAGGCCATAGCGCTTGGGAAACCGACCCTATCGACCAAAAACGGGGGGGGACCAGAGATGGTCTCGCAAGACCAGCATGAAAGCCATCTTTTTGATCCCACCCCAGAGGGCATTGCCGAGACGTTGCGGACCCATCTGAATGCTTCTTTGGTGCCGACACGATTTGCACGCCCTCCTGAACAATTCGAGCAGGACTGGCTCGAATTCCACAGCCCCGATGGGCCCGGCACGGTGTCAAACCGCCACCCTGTTCCGGACGATCTGCCAACACCGCGCGTGACATTCGGGATCACGCACTATGAACGACCCCGCAAACTTCTCGATGCTGTGTGGACCGCGATCCGTCAGGATTATCCCAACCTCGAGATCATCGTTGTCGATGACGGGTCAAAGAGTGAAGAGGCTCAAAAGACACTCAAAACCGTTGAAACCATCCTGGACCGCTTCGGCGGTCGCGTGATCCGGCAGGAAAATGCATATCTCGGGGCTGCTCGAAATACCGCAGCCCGCGCAGGCACCGGCGAGTTCCTGATTTTTCTAGACGATGACGATCTTGCCTTCGGACATCTGGTCTCAACCTTGGTCCGGGCGGCCCTTCTGACAGGTTCGGATGTCATCAATTGTCCGAACTACTTCATGGAAGAGCACCGTCGACGCGAAGGTGTGGAGGCACTCGAAGAGTTTGACCAGAAACTATCCTTTTTTCCCCTCGGAGGTCCATTGTCCTTGGGAACGCAGCAGAATGTCTTTGGTTCGGCCACTGCGCTGATCCGGCGCGACGCTTACGATCGGATCGACGGATACACCGAACTGCGCGGGGTCGGATATGAGGACTTTGAATTTATGCTTAAAGTCGCCCAAACAGGCGGCCGAATTGAGATCTGCCCTGAACCTCTCTATCTCTATGAGGTTGATCGACCAAGCATGATTTCACAAACTTCGCCACTTCGGAATTATCGTCGAATTCTGAGCGCCCGTGATATTATGCCTAACGATCGCGCAATTCGTGATCTCTTGAGCGTGACGGCCGGGAAAAGAGCAAACGAAGACCTTGAAAATCGGCAAATCTGGGAGGCCAAGATCAGTGCCAATTCGGATGTTCTTTCCGGCCTTTTGCAATCTGGTACAAATCATTCCCTGGCATTCGAGTTATTGTCTGATTATGCGGATCGAATTGATGCTGGACGAATGAAGCGAACTTGGGCTTCGTTAACGTCCCCTGGAGAGCGCAAAGAGCAGGCCGAGCCCCACCGAACCGAAAGAACCAAGCTGCTCAACCTCCCCGTCCAAACGGAAGAAACGATCGACGATGTTGCAACGACAGTACTCAGTCTTGCGCTTATTGATCGGCCTGAAGACGCACTCACATATCTAGAAAAAAAGCTGGATGACTTGCCATATCTAACGGATGTGGCCATGGAATGGTTCGCCGTTTTGTCAGCACCATTGACCGCTGCAAAAGGCACCGCGTTTGACAAGCTGTGCCAGCTATTCCTAACGCTCCAGCCGTCGCACACCGATGCTGGCTCGATCATAGCCAAAGCAGCATCCTTTGCAAATGGCTCCGCCAAGCTCATGCCACTTGTTCTGGCAGAGATTGCCGATAGATATGGTCAAAGTGAGCGCGCGTATCGCGAAATATATACGGAAGTAGATGAAGCTATTGAAGTAAAGGGGCTCCTGCCCGACGCAATGGAACACTACAAACGTCACGGGTACGCTGAAGGCAGAGAGGGATTTGAGGAATTCAAGATCGCCGCTGAGCTCATTTCACGGTCCGGAACCGCCGTTGCTCCGTGGGAGATCGCCCGCTCCTTTGGCTTTGACAACTTTCAGCAACTCGCAGCCAGCGTCTCTCAACTCTCAATTCCCGCTTGGCAAGACCCAGTGAGTGAGGTTCAGGTCGCATGAGTATTCTGGTTACGGGCGGTGCCGGGTACATCGGCAGTCATTTCATTCACACCGCAATCGATACCGGTCGAGAGCAGCTCGTTGTTGTCGACAATCTCAGTACGGGCGCTCGGAACGCCGTGCCAGATCACATACCATTCTACCATACGAACGTGGCCGATCGGGACGGTATCAGCAGGATTATTCAACGACATCAGGTGAAGACAATTGTTCATTTTGCCGGTTCAATAATTGTACCGGAATCTGTCGCCAACCCACTCAAGTATTATAGCAATAATACCAGCGCCAGCAAGAATCTTATAGAAACTGCAATCGCCCAAGGCGTTGAGAACTTTGTATTCTCTTCAACTGCAGCGGTGTATGGGCATGCGAGTTCAGAACCCATTGATGAAACCCATCCTATAGATCCTATCTCCCCCTATGGCGCGTCGAAATACATGACAGAACGCATGCTGACCGACGTTGGCAAGGCTCATCCGCTCAACCACGCAATCTTACGTTACTTCAACGTGGCTGGCGCCGATCCATTCGGACGCACTGGCCAGCGCAGCCCCGTCGCCACACACCTTATAAAACGAGCGCTTCTTGCAGCCACAGGTCAAACGGATGCCATTTCTGTGTTTGGCACCGATTACGACACGCCGGATGGAACGGCCATAAGAGACTTTATACACGTTTCGGATTTGGCCCGGGCCCATGTGGCAACGATTGGTTACCTTGAAAACGGTGGGGAGTCGCAGGTTTTCAACTGCGGCTACGGCAAGGGAAATTCCGTACTGGACGTCGTTGAATGTGTGAAGCGCGTTTCCGGACAAGAGTTTGACGTGAAACTTGAACCCAGGCGCGCAGGCGATGCCTCCGAAATCGTCGCAGATCCCAAACGACTTCGTGAAAAATTGGACTGGTTCCCGGAGCGCAACAACCTGGACGACATTGTTGCTGACGCTTTGGCCTGGGAAAAAACACGTCTGCTAGATGATCGATTGGGTGAGGAACCTCAAAATCAATCCTCAGCAGCATAGATATTGACCAATGACTCTCAATCATCCATAAGACCGGGGCGCGACGGCTTTTAATTTGCATTCTAAGGCGCAGATGATGGGGCTCGTGACCGATTCAGGTACCGCACTCGTATTGCAATTCGCACAGGCTGGCTCGTTCTTGGACGGCCCACATTTTGCAAACCGGCATTTGGGCGGTGCAGCTTCGTAACGGTTTTCAGTGCGGATCGTTTTATTGCGGGTCTTTACCTTCAGATCACTCTGTCTGAAAGCAACGGTGACGAACAAGGCCGCGCCCAACAAAGACAGCCCTTATCGCGCATACCCTCGCAGCGTGCAGGTTTTTCTTTTGGTTTCGCGAACTGGGCCTCGCAATATAATTTACGCCGCAAGAGTTTCGTCAGGCGGCTCTTTGGCACCCGTCATGAAGGCGACCGCGTCAGACATGGTGTAGTCTTTTGGATCAATCACGCAAAGCCGGCGCCCCAAGCGATGCACATGGATTCGATCGGCAACTTCAAAAACATGAGGCATGTTATGGCTGATCAATATTATTGGAATGCCGCGAGATCGCACGTCCTGAATGAGTTCCAGAACCTTGCGGCTTTCTTTTACGCCCAATGCCGCGGTGGGCTCATCAAGTATGATCACCCTTGACCCGAACGCGGCCGCGCGCGCCACTGCCACACCCTGCCGCTGGCCTCCCGATAGCGTCTCGACGGCCTGATTGATGTTCTGAATGGTCATCAATCCGAGCTCGGACAGCTTTTCACGCGCAAATTTCTCCATCGCGGTTCGGTCAAGCTTTCGAAAGACCGACCCCAAGATGCCCGGTTTTCGAATCTCGCGCCCCATGAACATATTGTCGGCAATCGAAAGCGCCGGCGACATTGCAAGTGTCTGATACACCGTCTCAATACCAGCATGCCGCGCCTCGATCGGGGAGGTAAAATTGATCTTTTTGCCTTCGAGCCAAACATCACCTTCATCCGGTACGACCGCCCCAGACACGGCCTTGATCAAGGTGGACTTGCCCGCGCCATTGTCACCGATGACGGCCAGGATTTCGCCGGGATAGAGGTCAAAATCGCAATGGTCGAGCGCGACCACCTTTCCATATCGTTTGACCAGGTTCCGGCCCTTCAAAATTGGCTCTTGGGTGCTCATGCCGATACCTTCCTGATCCATTGGTCAACCGCGACGGCGGCAATGATGAGCAAACCGATCAGAAGAAAGGTCCATTGCGCGTCCGCTCCCATAAGCCGAAGACCCAGCGTGAATACGCCCACGATCAATGCTCCGAACAGGCTGCCCAGGATGGACCCGCGACCGCCGAAAAGCGAGATGCCACCAATCACAACTGCGGTGATGGACTCGATATTGGCCAACTGACCGACCGTTGGCGATATTGATCCAATCCGGCCCACCATCGCCCAGCCGGCAAAGGCGCAGATGATACCAGACAAGATATACACCGAGACCAGGGTCCTTTTGACGTTCACGCCCGACAATTCTGCGGCTTCAGGGTCATCTCCCACGGCGTAGACGTGCCGACCCCAGGCCGTGTGTTTCAGCGCATAGGACAGCACGAATATCAATACGAGCATGAAAATCACGCCCAGGGTAAATGTGGCTCCGCCAAACTGGTATTTCGTCCCGAAAACCTGAAGCAAAGCCGCCTCCGCTTCAATGTCCTGACTTCGGATCGTTTCATTTGCGGAGTATAGAAAATTGGTGGCTAGGATGATCTGCCACGTTCCCAACGTGACGATGAAGGGCGGCAACTTCATATAGGCCACAAGCCAGCCGTTTAGCGCCCCACAGGCCGCCCCAACGGCGAGCCCGCAGAAAATCGCCACTTCAACGGGCAAGCCATATCGGAATGTGAACTGTCCCATCACGACCGACGACAAGACCATGATCGCACCTACCGACAAATCGATGCCTGCGGTCAGGATGACAAGACTTTGGGCCGCCGCCACGATGCCCACGATCTGAACCTGCTGCAGGATCAGCGTCATGGCGAAGGGCGAAAAGAAGCGAGAACCGACGAGAATGCCAAAAACAACAATCGACGCCACCAGCACAATCAGCGGCACGAAAGCCGGGTTTACATGCAAAATATGCTGGATGCGTCCGACTAACCCACGATTGTGATCGTCAAACTCGGCGACCGCTTCCGGCGCGGTATCCGCTGACCCCTCGTAGTCGGTGCTCGACATATTCCGTCCTCCCCCAGTCCGTCCGAACCGCCCAATGACGTCAAGTGTGCCCGTTTTTGCCCAAAATGTCCCAGGCCAGGTGAGAAGGGGCGTCACCGCCCCCTCCCCTTTGGTCAGGTCAGCCCCAGCAAAGCTCCAGGCCCTCTGCCGATGTGATCGATGGCACACCGTCGACGGGGCTATCGGTTACAAGCGCGACGCCGGTGTCAAAGAAGTCCTTGCCCGGGGTCAATTCAGGCTTGATGCCTTCTTCGGCCCATTTCTTGATCGCCTCGACACCCAACGCCGCCATCAGCAACGGATACTGCTGGGACGTGGCACCGATGACGCCGTCGGCCACATCCTGAATGCCCGGGCAACCGCCATCGACCGACACGATGGTCACGTCATCCGTTTTTCCGAAGTCTTCCAATGTCTTATACGCGCCCGCCGCGGTCGGTTCGTTGATCGTGTACAGCACGTTCACGCCGTCATCCTTCGTCAGAAGGTTTTCCATCGCCTTGCGGCCGCCTTCTTCGTTGGCGTTGGTCACTTCGTTGTCGATGATCCGCGGGTCCGATTCATCGCCCCATTTGTTCGGGTCTTCCAGCCCAACGCCGAAGCCCGTCAGGAACCCCTGGTTGCGCAGGACGCCCACGGTCGGCTGCGACACGTTGATGTTCATCATGCCGATCTTGGCGCTGTCGGTATCGACCTGTGCTGCGGCCCATTTGCCAATCAATTCACCGGCAAGAAAGTTGTCGGTGGCGAAGGTCGCATCGGCCGCGTCAATCGGGGTCAGCGGTGTATCAAGCGCGATCACCACAAGCCCGGCTTCGCGCGCCTGGGTCACTGCCGGCACGATCGAAGACGTGTCCGATGCCGTGATCAAAATGCCCTTGGCGCCGTCAAGAATACAGGTTTCGATCGCCTGCACCTGCGTTTCATGGTCGCCGTCAATCTTGCCCGCGAACGACTTGAGCTCCATACCAAGCTCTTCAGCTTTGGCTTCAGCCCCTTCTTTCATCTTCACAAAGAACGGGTTGGTTTCTGTTTTCGTGATCAGGCAAACCGTTGTGGCATGGCCATCCGCGAATGCAGTGCTCGCCATAGCCGTGGTGGCCAGGGCCGTCGCCCCCAGAAGTGTCGTCAGTTTCATTGTCATCCTCCCTTGGTGGTCCGCGCGTTCAAGCGCACGGGTGCGCCGGGCGACAAACGCCGACCCGGCCCTGGGCGAGTGTTTTAGAAATTCGCAGGACCTGTCAATAAATAAATCACTCTTATTTATTATTGACGCGCGTCAAATTTCGAACCACCATCGCGGCGGGAGGATCAATTTGTGGCAGATGCTGTTCCGCACGCGGACATAGCGAGCGACCAACATGCGCCCACCCGTGGCACCAACCAAAGCGGCATGCGGGTCGGGAACGAAAAGTTGGTTCTGTCGCTTGTCCGTCAACATGGGGCTTTGTCCAAGTCGGAAATTGCGCGCATGACCGGCCTGTCGGCGCAAACGGTTTCGGTCATCATGCGCGCGCTGGAAACCGAAGGGCTGTTGCTGCGCGGTGAACCGGTGCGCGGCAAGGTGGGCCAGCCTTCGGTGCCGATGCGCCTGAACGAAGACGGCGCCTATTTTCTGGGCCTCAAGGTGGGGCGGCGCAGCACGGAAATGGTGCTCACCGATTTTTTGGGGAAAGTGCGCAAACGCTCCCTAAAGACTTACGCATACCCGACACCGGAAGCGACGCTGTCGTTTGCCAATGATGAAATTGATCGTTTGATCAATTCGCTTGCGCCGGGGGAAAGGGACCGCATTGCCGGCCTGGGTATTGCGATGCCATTTTTTCTTTGGCACTGGGCACAGACACTGAATGTGCCACAAGAAAGAATGGACGTCTGGCGCACAGCGGACCTTCAGGCGGAGCTTTCAAAGAAGCACTCCCTTCCCATCCTTGTTCAAAACGACATGACCGCCGCCTGCGGAGCAGAGCTTGTTTTTGGACCGCAAAGCGGCCCGCGCGACTTTTTGTATTTCTACATCGGCTATTTCATAGGCGGTGGCGTGGTCCTCGATGGGCAGATCTACTCGGGGCGCGGCAATGCCGGTGCGCTCGGACCGCTGCCGGTGACGGGTGCAAACGGACGCGTCGAGCCGCTGTTGGGGCCGGGCAGTCTTGTCACGCTGGAAAAAGCACTGGTGGCAGACGGCTACGGCGCGGATGTGCTGTGGGAGACAACCCATGCCTGGGATATCCCCGCGCGCTATATCGCACATTGGCAACGCAACGCGGCCCGCGCGATTGCCCATGCCGCGGTTTCGGCCAGCAGCATCATAGACTTCGAATGCGTCAAGATCGACGGCTGGTTGCCTGAAACGCTGCGCGAAACCCTGGTGGCAGAAATTGAAATGGAAGTCTCAAAGTTCAACCTGACCGGCTTGCAGCGCCCCCGAATTGAGGCCGGTTCAATCGGCCCGGATGCCCGTGCACTGGGGGCCGCCAGCCTGCCCCTTTCAGACCGTTACCTTGGGCCTTAGTCGCGCGGCTCAGGGTTTGCTTGTTTGGGTTCGCAACCTTGGGCCGTCGTTGCCGGGTTCGGCATCGGTGGGTTTAACGCGGTCACGCTCAGACCCCGTGACGCTGTATGTGTCGGGGTTGATCCCGAACCGCTTCAATTGGGGGATCGCGCGTTCGACCCGTGATGCAAACAACGCGTATTCCCGACCGTCATCGGACACATAGGGTCGGCTCACCTGGGTGGCCTTCAACCCGACGATCTTGGTCGTGCGGTAAAGGGCGGTCGGCGACAACGTGATCAGCGACGTACCACCCCGGGCCTCAATGATCCGCATCAACCCGTCGATGATCAAGGCAAGGCAGCGCGTCCGATCTGCCACGGATGTCACGTCATCAGACACCACCAACCGGGTACCTTCCCAGTTCGTTGGTGTCGACATGTTTGGCTTGAAGAGATCGCTGGGGATATCTTCAAGCAGCCCCCGCGCGGCGTCTTTGATCATGCACGAATACGGCCCCCAGGTGCTGTCGACGGGTTGGCAACGCGCACCTCCAATGATTTTTCCGCCGTCTTCCACCAAGGAATACCGCGCAAGGGGAGTGTCATATTGGTCCATCTCAACGATACCGTCGGTGGGAATCGTCCAGCCGAGACTGTCGATGAAGAACCGCTTGCGCAGGCGCAGGAAGTCATAGAACGCCGCCCCATGCAGGTGCATGGTCGACATGTCGAACACAATGCTCTTCAAGGTGCTGCCCCAATTTTTATCCACAGCCATACACGGGGTGTGGATAAGTGCACCAGACGAATTTCTGTTCCGGGCTCAGCGGGCCCCATTTGTGCGGCAACATGCCCACACTTGGATCAGATCAAGCCGAAATTTGAGGCGATTGATACAGCATGTGCCGTTGTGCGGGCTTCCAGCTTGAGCTTCGCCCCTTTCAACCGCTGCTTCACGGCGCCTTCGGAAATCCCCAGCTCATGGGCCACTTCCTTAATCAGCATCCCGTTTTTCAGCAGCCGCAAGGCTTCCATCTCAGCCTCGGTGATGTCTTTGGGCGCCTCAAGATCAGCGAACAAAAGTTCAAGCCGGCGCTGAAGCTCCTTGGTCTCGGACGGCAGGAATTCGCGATCTGACCTGCAAAAATTTCCAAAACTGCGAATGCCGGGATCCAGCGGGTCAATCATCGAAACAGCAAAGCCGTAATTCAGATCATGTGTGCCGGCGTCGCGCAAAACACCAAAGCCATCGTCGCCGGCCACATCGCTCCACAAGATCGCGCCATCATTGCCATAGATCCAGCGCATGACCGGGTCGTGCATCATCAGT
Organism: Pseudomonadota bacterium; assembly: GCA_038530285.1. Classification (GTDB taxonomy): domain Bacteria; phylum Pseudomonadota; class Alphaproteobacteria; order Rhodobacterales; family Rhodobacteraceae; genus JASJAR01. Next base: position 34,376 of record JBCBCY010000014.1, on the reverse strand, counting down.
CCCTGCTGGGTGTACTTCAGGATCCATGCGCGCGGCAGGCTGTTGAATTCATACTCCGGACGTAAAAACTGCACACGATACGCGATGAAGAATCCGCCCTCGGCGAATTCGTCAAACTGATAGTCACGTATCTTTTGTTCTCTTTCGTCCATACTCGGGGTAGTACTAAAGTCCACGTTGCCGAACGCTCAGAGCGTCGCATATGTTGGGGAGAGGCCGGAAAATCGGTCGAAGATCAAAATCTAGACGGTTAAAATCCACTATGGAATTCAAAGAAGAAGTAGAGGCGAACCTCGCCCGGATGCAAGACCAGAGTCCGTCGGGGTTCGCAATTGGGCTACATCTGGCCTTTACGACCTCAAAATACATCATCCAGACCTACCCCAAACCCTGGATGGAGGAATATTCCAAACGTGGATTGCTGCTGGCCGATCCGACCGTGCGTTGGGGCCTTGAAAACACCGGGTTCATCCGCTGGTCGGTTCTGAAAAACAGCGACGAGGCGGGCGTGATCGATGCCGCCGCGACCTTTGGTTTGAAGTTTGGCGTGTCGGTGGCCATTGCGCCCAACGGGTCGCGATCGCTTGGAAGTTTCGCTTCGCCCACTGGCGAATTCGATGACGCCACGATCGCAGATTTGACCGCCGCACTTGAGAACCTGCATACCGCGACGAAGGACACCGAACCTGGATCGCCGGACGATGTGCTGATGCAGCGGATCGTGGGATCGTTTGCCAGCGTCACGCCGCTTTAAATTCCGGTTCTTTCGACGTCTTCAAATAGTGCAAGATCGCGCCTTAGCCCGCTTGGGCAGGTCTGAAAGAAGTCGATTGCGCTGATTGTGGCCAAAGACACGCCGCCGATCCGGTGGGGTGCGGGAAAAAGCCAGGGGTCAGCACGCAACAATTCGACCTTCGTGTCGGGGTCAAAGCCACGCCGCAACAGCGCCGCCGCAAGAACACAGGTCGCGCGCGCTTCGGCGAAAACGTCCAGCCCGCCGCAGCACGCATGTTCCATGACGACGGCGTCTGTCATGATCCAGTCTTGGGTAAATGTGAGCATGAAATCTCCGGAAACTCACCGGTATTTCATCGCTTCTGAGGGGCAAAATTTTGGCTATCGCAGGGCCATTTGACCTTATTCAACCGATCCGCAAGGCGACCCCGCAGGGTTCAACTGGCGGACCAGCGCGGTGAAGGCACACACCTCCACACGACCAATCCGGGCGCGGAACCGCCCGTTTGGCGCGCTTTGCATGAACAGTTTCGCGACATCTACGCCTATTGTCTCTTCAAAAGCGTGCAAACTGCACTTTTGAGTACGTTGAGACAAAGCGCGCGGTGTGGGACAACCAAAGGGTAATTCGTACCCACCAAAAGTTGCGAGTGATGAGTGCCAAGACGGTTTTTGGTCTGTTGTATGTGGTGGGTCGGGTTGCTGCCGAAGTTGAGGGTCGGCAGCAATTACCCAAAAAGATGGGGGGCCGCCTTTTTAAAGCGACCCCCCTTCAATCAAGGCGGTTGAACCGAGCGGTGTTTGGTTTGTCGTCCTAGATTGGTCCGGGCGGTAAAGAGTGGTTGGTAACGATCAGTGTCAGCAAAGATTTGGCGGAATTCTCGTCGAGAATGTGGCCAGATCGCGGCACAGCGTATCATTTTGGAAAAAATGTGTTTCTTGAGGGGTGCGTTCTTTTTGCCAAAGAACGCAGCCCGGACCCACCCTCATATCGCCAGCGAGTGGCGATGTTCTTTCGAAAGCTCTTGATCAAGATGGGCGGCCATCACCCGCGCAAGGGCCAGATATTGCGGCAAAATGCGTAGATCTTCACCGATGCGTTCCACAGCTTTGGGAAACGTCAGGGCAAGGTTTTGAACCAGCGCGTCGATCCGGGCACCGTCGCGCGGATGCTGCCGTTTGACCTTTAAGGTCGCGATTTTACCGTCGCACATGATCGAATTGATGAGTTCTGCCAGGATCGCATCATCGTGGGACAGCACGTAGCCTTTGTGGGCAGCCCGCCCGGTTGTCTGGATCTGTTGGCGGTAACCGGCCGTTGACGGCACGTTCTGGCTGTATCCCGACGGATAGGTGGAAATGGCCGACGCCCCGAACCCCAAAAGCGTCGCGCAAGGGTCGGCCGAATAGCCCTGAAAGTTCCGACGCATCGACCCGGTTTTTGCGGCCTGTGCGAGCGTATCGCTCGGCAAGGCAAAGTGATCGATCCCAAGGGGCAGATAGCCGCCTTCGACCAGATGATCATGGGCCAGGCGTGCGCTCGCGTACCGCTGTCGCGCATCAGGCAGTTCATCGCTGGGGATCATGACCTGGCGTTTGGACATATGCGGCACATGCGCATAGCCATACAGCGCCAACCGATCCGGTTTGAGCGACGTCACCATATCCACGGTCGCCAAAAGCGACGTTTGGGTCTGGTAGGGAAGCCCGTAAAGCAGATCAATGTTCAGGCTGTTCACCCCCCCGGATCTGACACGTTCGACCACCTCGGCGGTTTGCTTATAGGTTTGTCGGCGTCCGATCGCCTCTTGGACGCGCGCGTCAAAGTCCTGCACGCCGATGCTGGCCCGCGTCATATTGTGTTCTGACAGAACGTCCAGCACCGTTTGGGGCGCCTCGGTCGGGTCGATCTCAACGGAAAACTCAAAGTCCGCGCTGGTTGGAAAAGCATTGAAAAGGGCCGCCAGCAGCCGTTCCATGTCACGGGGCGACAAGAAGGTCGGCGTCCCGCCGCCCAGATGCAACCGCGCCATCGGCAGGCGGTCCGGCGCAAGCGCTTTCACCGTCTCGATCTCGGTGATCACATCATCGAGGTATTCTGACATGGGCCTGCGCGTCTTGGTGCCTTGGGTCCTGCAGGCGCAGAACCAACAGAGTCGGCGACAAAACGGGATGTGAACGTAAACCGAGACCGGATCGTCTGGCGGCAGGGTTTCAAGCCACTGGACCTGGCGGCGGCGGCCGATCTCTGGCTGGAACCGATTGGCGGGCGGAAAGCTCGTGTACCGCGGGACCATCGCGTCAAAAAGACCGTACTCGCTGAGCGTGCTTTCGTATTCCATAATTCATGGCTAAAGTGTTTCCAGTGAAGAGGCTTTGATCTAGATCAACGGATGTCCATCGTTTTCAACGAACATATGCAATGCAGCTCATGCCCGATCCGGCACCGGGCCATTTGCGCGCGCTGCGATGAGACCGAACTCGACCTGCTGAGCCAGATCAAAAGCTACAAGACCTTCGATGCGGGCCAGCCCATCGGCTGGCGCGGCGACGATCTTACTCATTTTTCATCGATCGTGTCGGGCATCGCATCGCTGTCGCGGTCGCTGGAAGATGGCCGCACGCAAATGGTCGGCCTTTTGTTGCCGTCGGATTTTCTGGGTCGGCCTGGCCGCGAACAGATAGAGTTTGACGTCAATGCCGTGACCGAGGTGACCGTCTGCCGGTTTGAACGCAAGCCCTTCGAAAAGCTTGTCGAAGAAGTCCCCCACGTGGCCCAGCGCATGCTGGAAATGGCACTTGATGAATTGAACGCCGCACGCGAATGGATGGTGCTTTTGGGGCGCAAGACCGCGCGCGAAAAGATCGCCACCTTCCTTGAAATGGTCATTCGGCGCAGCACCAACCCCGGTCAGGAAGCCGCCCTTCATGCGCTGCCGCTCACCCGCGAAGAAATTGCCGATTTTCTGGGCCTGACCCTGGAAACCGTCAGCCGCCAACTGACGGTCCTCAAAAAAGAGGGTGTCATCAGTTTTTCAGATCGCAAGCACTTTACGATCAGCAATATGGCTGCCTTGCAGGACGCCACGGGCGATGATGCCGACGGGGACGTCCTGTTCTGACCGCGTCCGGCCGTTGATCTGAATCAAGGACAAAACCGCATCTTGATGCTCATCCTCCACCCATTCGGGAAATGGAGGGTCCTATGTACAATCACATCTTACTGCCTGTCGAAATCGGCGGCCCCGGCAACACCAAACGTGCCGTCGAGGTTGCCAAGGCTTTGCTTTCAGACGGTGGACGGCTCACACTTCTGAATGTTGTTGAACCCCTGCCCAACGCGGCAGAGGCTTTCGTCGAGGCCGGCGTGGGCGAGCAGATAAAGAAGAACGCCAAGGCACGGCTCGAAGCCGCCGCTGAAGAGCTTGGGGTTGAAAACACCTCCCTTTTGTCAGGCGCCGTGGGCCGCAGCATTGTGGACTGGGCCGAACAGAACGCAACAGATTGCATCGTGATGGCGTCGCACCGCCCGGTCATGTCCGACATTATCCTTGGATCGACTGCGGCCTGGGTGGTGCGCCACGCCAACGCCGCCGTCCATGTGCTGCGCTAAGCCCCAGATTCTTGATGCAGATCAACGTCGCGGGTCCAGAACACCGCTAGGCTTCATGAAAATCGCACGAATACGCTCTGAACATCCCAAGGAGCCGAGAGCCAAATGAAAGTCTTCAAGTTAACCCTTCTGGGAGTGATCGCACTGGTCGCGGCCTTTGCCGCCGACCAAGGCAATGACATGGCCTACCGTGTTCATGCCGCGATCATCATGCTGGTCGCAGCCGGCATGTTCATCTGGCAGCTCCGTCGGTTCGATACCCCCGCCACTCTTCAACCCGTTGATGAGTACAAAGACGACGTGATCCGCGCGGGCGTCATCGCGACCGCGTTTTGGGGCATGGCGGGCTTTCTGGTGGGCGTGATCATCGCTTTCCAACTGGCGTTCCCACAGCTCAACTTCGAATGGGCGCAAGGCTATGCCAACTTCGGACGGCTTCGCCCGCTGCACACATCGGCGGTGATCTTCGCCTTCGGCGGCAACGCGCTGTTGTGCACATCGTTTTATATCGTCCAGCGCACCAGCCGGGTGCGCCTGTTCGGCGGCAACCTGGCCTGGTTTGTCTTCTGGGGCTATCAGCTCTTTATCGTGCTGGCGGCCACAGGGTATTTGCTGGGTGTCACCCAGTCGAAGGAATACGCCGAACCCGAATGGTACGTGGACCTTTGGCTGACCGTGGTCTGGGTGGCCTACTTGCTGGTCTTCCTCGGCACGATCATGACCCGCAAAGAGCGGCATATCTATGTGGCCAACTGGTTCTTCCTGGCCTTCATCGTGACCGTTGCGATGTTGCATATCGTCAATAACCTGGCCGTCCCGGTCAGCATCTGGGGGTCAAAGTCGGTGCAGCTGTTCGCAGGTGTGCAAGACGCGATGACCCAGTGGTGGTACGGCCACAACGCGGTGGGCTTCTTCCTGACGGCCGGGTTCCTGGGGATGATGTACTACTTCGTCCCGAAACAGGCCGGCCGCCCGGTCTACAGCTACCGGTTGTCGATCATTCACTTCTGGGCACTGATCTTCTTGTATATCTGGGCCGGGCCGCACCACCTGCATTACACCGCGCTGCCCGATTGGGCCTCGACCCTGGGCATGGTGTTTTCGATCATCCTGTGGATGCCCAGCTGGGGCGGCATGATCAACGGCCTGATGACCTTGAACGGTGCCTGGGACAAGATCCGCACCGACCCGATCATCCGCTTCTTCGTGGCCAGCCTTGCCTTTTACGGCATGTCCACCTTCGAAGGCCCGATGATGTCGATCCGCGCGGTGAACTCGCTGTCGCACTACACCGACTGGACCATCGGCCACGTCCATTCCGGCGCCCTTGGCTGGAACGGCATGATCACCTTCGCCTGCCTCTACTTCCTGACACCGCGCCTTTGGGGCCGGGCCCGGATGTATTCGGTCGCGGCGATGAACTGGCACTTCTGGCTCGCGATGATCGGCATCGTTCTTTACGCCGCCTCGATGTGGGTCACCGGCATCATGGAAGGCCTGATGTGGCGCGAGGTCGACGACCAGGGCTTTTTGGTGAACTCCTTCGCCGACACCGTGTCCGCCAAGTTCCCGATGTATGTAGTGCGTGGACTGGGCGGGGTCCTGTTCCTGTCGGGTGCCGGGATCATGTGCTGGAACATGTACATGACCATCCGCGGCCATGCCCCCCGCACCCAGCGCGTGGCCGAGATCACCCAGGTTGAACCCCACGCAACGCCCGCTGAATAGGAGCCAAGACAATGGCATTTATCGACAAACACGCCATTCTTGAGCGCAGCCCCACGCTTTTGCTGGTCAGCTCGCTTCTGGTGGTCACCATCGGCGGGATCGTGGAAATCGCACCGCTCTTCTGGCTCGAAAACACGATCGAGGATGTGGAAGGCGTGCGACCCTACTCGCCGCTGGAGCTTACGGGTCGCGACATCTACATGCGCGAAGGCTGCTATGTCTGCCACAGCCAGATGATCCGGCCCATGCGCGACGAGGTTGAACGCTACGGCCATTACTCGCTGGCGGCGGAATCGAAATACGATCACCCGTTCTTGTGGGGGTCCAAACGCACCGGACCGGATCTGGCGCGCGTGGGCGGGCGGTATTCGGACGCCTGGCATCTTGATCACTTCACCGATCCGCAATCGGTCGTGCCCGAAAGCATCATGCCGAAGTACGGTTTTTTGCTGAACGCCACCCTCGATGATGACGGGATTGAAGCGCTCTTGAGCACCCACCGGATCGTCGGCGTGCCCTACACCGACGACCAGATCGAAGCGGCCAGTACTGATCTCAGGGCGCAGGCCGATCCCGACGGCGACTGGGATGCGGTGCAAGACCGCTACCCCGGTGCCGCGGTCGGCAACTTCGATGGCCAGCCCGAGCTCACCGAAATGGATGCCCTGATCGCTTACATGCAAGTCCTTGGAACGATGGTTGATTTTTCGACCTTCGTGCCGGACGACAGCCGCTAGGAGGGACAGATGGACACCTATTCAATCCTGCGCGAATTCGCCGACAGCTGGTTCCTTCTGGCCATGTTCAGCTTCTTTGTCGGAACGATCCTCTGGCTGTGCCTGCCGGCCCAGAAAAAGGGCAGCAAAGACGCCTCCGGCATTCCATTCCGCGACACTCAAGACACCGAAACGACCGATCCGAAAGGAACGCACCATGGCTGAAGAACGCTTTGACGAAGCCACGGGCCAGACCACCGTTGGCCACAGCTATGACGGCATCGAGGAACTCAACACGCCTTTGCCGCGCTGGTGGCTCTGGACCTTTTACGCCACCATCGTCTGGGGGATCGGCTACACCATCGCCTTTCCCGCCTGGCCCCTGATTTCGGGCGCCACAGCAGGGCTTTTGGGCTATTCCACCCGCGCCGAGGTCGCCGAACAGATTGAGGTGCATGAAGCCCAGAACGCCGGGCTGGTCGAACAATTGGTCAGTGCCGACCTTGGCGCGCTTTTGCCCAGCGATGACATCCACCGCTATGGTGCGGCGCGCGGGGCTGCGGTGTTTCGTGCCCAATGCAGCCAATGTCACGGATCGGGCGCGGCGGGCTTTATCGGGTATCCCAACCTTCTGGACAATGACTGGCTTTGGGGCGGCGAACTGGAACAGATCGCCTATACCGTGCGCCACGGCATCCGAAATGAGACCGACTTCGACGCCCATTGGTCGGAAATGCCGGCTTACGGCCGCGATGAGATCCTGACGGATGAGGAAATCAGCCTGATGGTGGCCCATGTGCAGGGGCTGTCGACCGGGGCCGAACCAGACCCTGTTGCAGCGGGTATCTGGGCCGACAATTGCGCGGCCTGTCACGGCGATGCGGGTCTTGGCGATACATCGATCGGCGCGCCGAACCTTGCCGATGCGATCTGGCTTTACGGCGGCGACACCGAGAGCATCACCGAAAGCATCTATAACGCGCGCTTTGGTGTCATGCCCGCCTGGGGCCAGCGCCTTTCCGAAGCAGATGTCCGCGCCGTGTCCATCTATGTCCACAGCTTGGGCGGCGGCGAATAACCCTGCCCCCGGCGCGCGCGAAAATTTGAATTTTCGCATCCAAAATCTTTGAAAGATTTTGCCGCGCCGGGGTTTGACTCAGATCAAGGCAGGCGGGCGGTCCCCACCCTAGGGTGAGAGCATCTTGTCAAAGGTGCTCTTTCCATGTCCGACGCCCCCGAAGCTCTTTATGCCGCCCGCGTGCCGATCTTTCCGCGCCGCGTCTCCGGCAAGTTTCGCAATCTCAAGTGGGTGATCATGGCGGTGACGCTGGGCATCTACTACCTGACCCCGTGGATCCGCTGGGACCGCGGCCCGAACCTGCCTGACCAGGCGGTGCTCGTGGACCTTGCCAACCGGCGCTTTTACTTCTTCTGGATCGAGATCTGGCCGCACGAATTTTACTTCGTGGCCGGTCTTCTGATCATGGCCGGGCTGGGATTGTTCTTGTTCACCTCCGCTTTGGGGCGGGTCTGGTGCGGCTACTCCTGCCCTCAGACCGTCTGGACCGATCTGTTCATCCTGGTCGAACGCTGGATCGAAGGCGACCGCAATGCCCGCGTGCGCCTGCACACCGCCCCCTGGTCGCTCAAAAAGGCCCGGCTGCGGGCCACGAAATGGACCACCTGGGCGCTGATCGGCATCGCGACGGGTGGGGCTTGGGTATTCTACTTTGCCGATGCGCCCACGCTTCTGGGCCAGCTTTTGACCTTCTCCGCCCCGCCAGTGGCCTATGCCACGATCGCCATCCTGACGGCGACGACCTTCATCTTCGGTGGCTTCATGCGCGAACAGGTGTGCATCTACATGTGCCCCTGGCCCCGCATCCAGGCCGCCATGATGGACGATGACACCCTGACCGTGGCCTACCGCGACTGGCGCGGCGAACCGCGCGGCAAAAAGCGGGTTGAGGGCGTGGGCGACTGCATTGACTGCAATGCCTGCGTCAATGTCTGCCCCGTGGGCATCGACATCCGCAAAGGCCAGCAGATGGAATGCATCACCTGCGCGCTGTGCATCGATGCCTGCGACGAGGTGATGGAGAAAATCGGCCGCGACCGGGGTCTCATCGACTACCTCGCGCTGTCGGACGAACCGCGTGAGCGTGCCGGTCAGCCGCCGCGGCCCTATTGGCACCATGTTTTGCGCCTGCGCACGGTTCTTTACACGCTGATCTGGGCGCTGGTGGGCGTGGCGATGACCTATGCGCTCTTTATCCGCCCCGAGATTGAGGTCACCGTCGCCCCGGTGCGCAACCCGACCTACGTCACGTTGTCGGACGGAACCCTGCGCAACACCTACGAATTGCGGGTGCGCAACAAACACGGTGAGGCGCGCACCTACGGCTTTTCGGTGACTGGAAACCTGTCATTGGGCCTGACCCTCGAAGGGACTCCGTATCAGGCGCTTGAGGTGGGCCCCAACGCCACACAGCTTGTGCGCGCCTATGTCACCGCACCGCCGGGCAGCGACCCGGCCACGCTTGACCGGACCGATTTCCGCTTCTGGGTCGAAGACCTCGGCAATGGAGAGCGGGCTTACAAAGATACAATATTCAACGGGAATGGAACCCAATGATGCAACAGACTGGAACCAAGATCACCGGCTGGCACGTTCTGGCGGTGTTCGTCTTCGGCTTTTCAATCATCATCTCGGTGAACCTGACGCTGGCGTTCAACGCGGTGCGCACCTTTCCGGGCATCGAGGTGAAGAATTCCTATGTCGCCAGCCAGTCGTTTGACCGCGACCGGACCGCGCAAGAAGCGCTCGGGTGGGACGTGGCAGCGGTGATTGAGAACGGTCAGCTGATCTTGTCGATCGAAAAGGACGGCGCGCCCATAAAGGCGCAGATCGAAGCCGCCACCTTCGGGCGCGCCACATCCGTCGCCGCCGACCAAACCCCGGTCTTTGCCTTTGACGGTCGCGCCTTTGTCGCCCCGATCGATGCAGGCCCCGGCAACTGGAACCTGCGCCTGAAAGCCCGGGCAGCTGACGGCACATTGTTCGCGCAACGCGTCATCGTCAGGCGCGCGCGATGACCGCCGCCTGCCCAGCCTGCGCGGCGGCGCCTACCGCCAGCGACATCGAGGTGCCCGCCGCCACCGTCGCCCTATCGGTTCCGAAAATGCGCTGCGCGGCCTGTATCGGCGACATTGAACGCGCGCTGCGAAAGCTGCCTGATGTGATGGACGCGCGGGTGAATTTCACCCTCAAACGGGTGAATGTCGAAACGCACCTTCCGCCCGAAAAGCTTGTCCAGGCGCTCTCAAAAGCGGGCTTTGACGCCTATCCCCTTGATTTGGACGCGCTGGGGGCCGACACCGACCCTGTCGGCCGCGACCTGATCCTGCGGGTTGGCGTGGCAGGCTTTGCGATGATGAACGTGATGCTCTTGTCGGTCGCCGTTTGGTCCGGCGCGACCGACGCGACCCGCGATATGTTCCACCTGATCTCAGCCGCGATCGCCCTGCCTGCGGCCCTGTTTTCCGCCCAACCGTTTTTCCGCTCGGCCGCCGGGGCCTTGCGCGGACGCCGCCTGAACATGGATGTGCCGATTTCACTGGCGATCATCCTTGCGGGGGGCATGTCGCTGTTTGAAGCCCTCAATAGTGGTGAGCACGCCTATTTCGACGCCGCCTTGTCGCTGACCTTCTTTCTGCTGATTGGCCGGGTGCTCGAACATCGCACACGCGCCTCGGCGCGGTCCGCCGCGCGCGAGTTGTCGGCCCTGGAAGTCCAGCACGCCTTGAAGAAAACCTCCAACGGGGTTGAGAAAATCGCCGCCACCGCATTGGCCGTGGGCGACCGCATTCTGGTGCCCGCAGGTGTCCGGGTGCCTGCCGATGGGCTTTTGGTGTCGGACACGGGCTTCACCGACCGATCATTTCTGACCGGCGAAAGTGACCCCGTTCAGCACCGCGCAGGGGCAGAATTGCGCGCCGGCGAGATCAACATCGGCGCGCCCATCGAACTGACCACCCTGCGGGTCGGCGAAGACACCAAGCTTCGGCAAATGGCGCGTCTGGTGGAAACGGCCGAAAACCTGCGCAACAGCTACACCTCGCTGGCCGACCGAGCCGCACAAATCTATGCCCCGGTCGTCCATATTCTGGCTGCGGCCACCTTTGCGGGCTGGTTCATCGCCACGGGCGACGCGCGCCATGCACTCAATATCGCGATTGCCGTTTTGATCATCACCTGCCCTTGTGCGTTGGGGCTTGCGGTGCCTGCGGTGTCGACCGCTGCGGTCGGGCGCCTGTATCGTTTGGGCTTTCTGGTCAAATCCGGAACCGCGCTTGAACGCCTGGCCGAGATCAAGACCGTGGTTCTTGACAAGACCGGCACCCTGACCCGGCCCGGGTTCGACTTTGAACTGGACACTCTCGATGACGATGCGAAATCCGTCGCCAAGGGGCTGTCTGAAGCCTCGTCCCACCCGGTGTCGCTGGCCCTGAACCAATATCTGACCGGCGTCTCACCGGCTGCGATCGCGTCTTTGGACGAACGCGCGGGCCAGGGCGTGTCGGGGCTGTGGAACCGCAAGGCCGTGGCCTTGGAACGCGCGACAGACGGCACGGTCGGGCTGGTCTTGCGCATCGGTGAGCGCAATATCCCCTTGCCGTACCGCGAAACCGAACTGCCAGGTGCTGCGACGCTTGCCGCAAAACTGCAAGCCGCGGGCCTTGACGTGCATATCCTGTCGGGCGACACGGCCGCCAAGACCGAACGGCTGGCCAACCGACTGGGGGTGACCACATGGTCAGCAGGCGTCACGCCTGAGGGCAAGCACCAGGTCATCCGTGATCTCGCCAAGGCCGGTGCGACCCCCGTCATGGTCGGTGACGGTATCAATGACACCGTGGCCCTGACCGCCGCGCATGCCTCGGTCGCCCCGGGCTCGGCCCTGGATGCCGCGCGCAATGCCGCCGACGTGGTTTTAACGGGCGACACACTGGACCATCTGCCCGCCCTGTTTCAAACCGCCAGAACGGCCGTGCGCATGTGTCGCCAGAACTTCGGGATCGCCATTGCCTACAACGCCGTCGCAATCCCCATCGCAGTTGCGGGCTTCGCCACGCCCATCGCGGCGGCCTTGGCAATGTCGACGTCGTCAATCTGTGTTCTTGTCAACGCAATGCGGGTCAGGTGAGCCAATGAACGTCCTTGTCTATCTCATTCCGGCATCCCTGTTTCTGGGTGGCCTCGGCCTTGTCGCCTTTGTCTGGTCGCTGAAATCCCAGCAATTCGAAGATCCCGACGGCAGCGCCGCGCGCATCCTGCTCGATGATGAGGCGCCCGAGACCGACTAGCCTATTCGGCCGCCCGGGCCGCATCGGCCGCCGTGCCGTATTGCGGAAGATCAGCCGCGGACTTGCCGTGGGCAGCCATCAGCGTGTCGCGCACGTAAGCGATATGTGCGGTCTCCTCGATGATCTCGGCCAGATACTGCGCCGCCATCAGCGTTTTGCCGACCCCGATGGTGCCGTGATTGGCCAACACAGCGGCCTTGACGGATGCGTCCCGAAACACCGGGCTGATCTCAACCTCAGTTTGTGGCCCACCTTGGGAGGATAGAGGGATCAGCGGCATCCGCCCGATCTTTTCGATGGTCTGCACCGTCAGACACGGGATCTCGATGCCCGCACTGGCATAGCCCGTCGCCCAGGGGCTGTGGCAATGCACGACCGCACGAATATCCTCGCGGATGCGGTACAAATCCAGATGAAACCCAAGATCCTTGGACGGTTTGTGCGGTGACGGCTCAATCGTGCCATCCAGGTGCACCACCTGCAGGTTGTCGCGGCTGCATTCGGCGAACCCCACGCCCGACGGCTTGATCACAATGGCCTCGCCACTGTCGAGGGCCACGGACAAATTGCCCCCGGCATTGGTCTGTAGCCCAAGGTCGAAGCAGCGCCGCGCTGCGGCAATCAGGGCGTCTTTCTTGTCGTTCAGGTCACTGGGGTCAATCATGACATTACTTTCTCTTTCGGGCCGGCAAAGGCCGCCAATTGGTCCAAAATCGCCTCTGTGACGGCGGGGTCGAACAAATGGCCGTCAAGCGCGGTTACGGTGACCTCGGGCTTCAGCTTGTCGCGCATTGTGTCCAGGAACACGGCCCGCAAATCAGGGTCTTCGATGGCACCACCGGGGGCGTCGTGGTGCGAAAACCCACCCATCGGCACGATCAACGCGCTGGGGCCGGTGCAGGTGTTCATCGCGCCCGCCAGAAGCCCCGCCATATTGGCCATCTCATCATTGGTCAGCTTCACATGGGTGAACAGGCCCGAGTGTTCGTAGTGCGGGCGTGACAAGAACCGCTTCGGGACAAGGGATTTCTCGCCCAGCCCGATGAAATTCAGCGCCCCCGGCAGAACGATCCGTGGCCGCTCTGGGGCGGCCGTAAACCGGCCCTGCATCGGCGCATGAGCGCCCGCAATGTTGATCCGCGTCAATTCATGCGGCGTGAGGTCAATCAGCGTGCTGAAAGCGCCGCGCTTGGCAAACCGCGCAAACGCCGCGCCACCAAAGCCGTTGGCGTGAAACACCGTCGTTTCTTCGCCGAGCGCCTGTAGTCGTTCGACCAGCGGGCAAACAGCAGCATCCGTCGCGCCGAGGCCCGTGATCCCGATCGACGGGGTCAGCACACAGGCATTGGCGCGCCGCTGTGTCCGGCACAGACCCGCCGCCATCGCCGCGGCGTTTTCCAGAATTTCGCGCAGGGTCGCGTTCAGCCCGTTGAGATCAGCCAGCGTCGGCACCAGCACCACCGAATTGTCCGCCAAAGCATAGCGCGGATCGAACGGCAGCGTGGTGATCAGCATCTTGGGGAAGGTGATCGGCATTGCCCGCAGGACCTTCAGCGCAATCTCAGCACCCGTGCCACCACCCAATCCGATCACGGCATTCACGCCGTCATCCATCGCGCGGGTCACCTGTTCCAGCACCCGGCCAGCAGCCTCATCAATCGCGAGCGCCTTGGCCGGCCCCCCCAGAACTTTGCCGTGCGCGTTCAGCGACAGGTCAATCGCTTCGACATCCACGTCAAGGCGTTCCATCCGTTTGGCCATAAAGGCCACTTCGTCGGCCTTGGTCGACAGTGTCGCAAGGATCAGTGCCCGGTATCGCGGTTCACCCGTCGGCATTGTGTCACCCTTTCACCGCACCCGCCGTCATGCCCGAGATAATCTGACGCGACGCAAACAGCGTAAATATCAGCGGTGGGATCGCCAAAAGCATCCCCGTGGCCATGATCACCCCCCATTCCACATTGAACTCGCTCATGTTGTTCACAATCAGGATCGGCACGGTCTGGGTGTTGCGGTCCGACAGGGCCGAGGCCAGCAGGTACTCGTTCCAGGCAATCCGGAAGGTGAAGATCGCCGCCGCGGCAAGGCCGGGTTGGATCAAGGGCAGAACGATCTTGAAGAACACCTGAAACGGCCCTGCCCCATCAACCCGCGCACTTTCCTCCAACGACCGGGGCACCTGGACGATAAAGCTCTGCAAGATCCAGATCACAAACGGCAGGTTCATTGCCACATAGATCAGGATGATGCCCGAATGCGTCCCCGCCAGACAGACATCGCCGCGCCCTCCGAACGTATCGCGGATCCAGCCGCCCACCAGCCCATCCCGGTCCAGACAGAATTCGTTGTTCCAAAGACCAAACACCGGCACCAACAGCACCGCAGGTGGGACCATCCGCACCATCAGCGTGGTCAGCGACACCGTATCGCGCCCCATGAACCGAAACCGCACCAGAGCGTAAGCCGCCATACAACCGATTACCAGCGTCAGCGCGGTCGAGACCAGCGCGATGATCAGCGAGTTGATGAAAGCCCCGCCGAATTTCAGCGAACAAAAATCGATGTGATCGGGTTCGTACCACAGCACATCGCACAAAGCGGTTTCATAGTTCTGGATCGTCGGCAGAAAGATCAGCCCGGTGGTGCCGCCAATGATGTCCACATCCAACTTGAACGAATTGATGAACATCAACACGATCGGGCCCACGGCCATGAAGATAAGCGCGACAAGCAGGGCGTAAAAGGCCGGGTTTTGGCGTTCGTAATTCATGGCTCAGCCCTCTTCCTGGATTTGTCGGGCCAATCGGGCCGCGCGGGCTTCGGTGATCCGCTGGAAGACGAACATCGCCACGGTGATCAAAAGAAGCAGGATCAGCAGGTAATTCGACATCGCAGCCGCCACGCCCAGCTCGCGGAACTCGGTCGCGGTGCGCGAAATCCTGAGCGCCACAATCTCCGTCGAGAGGCCAGGGCCACCTTCGGTCATCACCAGGATCACTTCGAGCACCTTGAAGGCATCAATCACCCGCAAAAGCCCCGTCACGATCAAGACCGGCATCATCAGCGGCAGCTTGATATGGATGATCTGTTGCCAGGCGGTCGCCCCATCGATTTTGGCGGCCTCCAGCGCGGAGCGTGGCAGCGATTGCAACGCGGCCAGCGCCAGAATGAAGATAAACGGCGTCCACTGCCAGATGTCGGCGATGATCACAGACATCAGCGCATGCTGGCCCAGCCAGTCGACACCTTCGAACCCCCAGGATTTGAGCGTTCGGTTAAACGTGCCCACTGTCGGGTGATACATGTATCGCCACATCAGACCCACGACCACCGGCGCGATCATCATCGGAAGGATAAACAGGGTCCTGAGGATCGACATGCCGCGAATGTTGCGGTCCAGAAGCAGCGCCAGCCCGACGCCGATGAACAACTCGAAGGTCACAACGAAGAACACAAAGGTCAGCGTAACCCCAAGGCTTTCGCGGAAATTCGGATCGCTCCACAGGAAGATATAATTGCGAAGCCCGACAAACTCGGCCTCGCCGATGGTCTGTGCCGGGTTCCAGTCGCGGAAACTGCCCCAGATCATATAGCCCAAGGGGTACATCAGCGCGATCACCATGATGATCACGGCAGGGGCCATGAACATGTAAGGTGTAAACCGATTTATGTTCTGGGTTTTCACGCGCCCCACTCCTCTTAGACGTTATCGCGGCCCGAGGCGGATGCCCCGGACCACGAAGGGAGGATCAGTTCCAGGTGTAGTACCCGGCCTCTTCCATCACGACCTTGGTGCGTTCGGCCACACCGTCGAGGGCTTCCTGAATGTCCAGGTCCTCGGTCAGCACTTTCGAAAGCGTCGTGCCGATATCGGCGTTGATCTTGCCCCAGACGGGGATGATCGGGCGCCAGTCGGGGTCGGCATGCTGCAGCGCTTCACCGAAGGTCGCCATATGCGGGAACTTCGCGTTCACTTCCGCATCCGCATGGGTCGAGAAGCGCGATGGGTTACCACCGGCAAGGGCCACCAGCTTGTCACCCTCTTTCGAGGTCAGCCACTGCATCAGAAGGAAGGCAGCTTCCTTGTTTTCGGCGTTTGCCGGGATGCCGATGCCGAACCCACCGGTTTGCGACCCGCGACGGGTGCCCATCGGGTGCAGTGCCCAGCCAACGTTGCCGATCACTTCGGGTGCGGCCTTGGACGGGTCACTGACCTGACCTGCAACAACAGTTGTGTCGAGGAACATCGCCGTGTCGCCCTGCAAGAAGGCGCCAAGTGCTTCACCGAAACCGAAGCTTGCAGCACCTTCAGGGCCGCAATCCACGATCTGCTTCAGCGCATTGGCCGCCTGAATACCCGCTTCGTTGTTGATGATCGGGTTCCAGGCGTCGTCGAACACCCGACCGCCAAGGGGGGCGAGGTGCAGCAAGAACGCATGCGACGCATGGTGGCCAGAGGCCGCACGCGACGACAAACCACCCATGCCGGGTTCCAGCTCAGGGATCTGGCAGGCGATTTCGAGCATCTCGTCATACGTCTCGGGCACTTCGAGACCGTGCTTTTCAAAGATGTCCGTGCGGTAGCCCAGGATCGAGGTTTCCGACCCATAAGGAATACCAAACAGCGACCCGGTCTTGCCCGGCAGATAACCTTTGTCGCCACCGGCCACGCCAATGTTTTCCACATACCCATCAATCAGGTCGGTCGCGTCATAAGACGGGTCCGACAGTTTCGGGTTCATGAAATACTTCGCCAGGTTTTCCAGCTGATCGGCGAACACGTAGTCGGCCTTGGAAAAGACCACATAAGCGATCAGATCGTATTCACCTTCGTCCTGGGACAGTTCCAGGGTCTGGCGTTCCCGCATTTTCAAGTATGGCAGTTGGTCAACTTCGACCTCGATGCCGGTTTGTTTGGTGAACTCCGGCAGGATCTGCATCACCGCATCATAATGCGGGTGTGCAGGGAAGTTCACGATCAGGGTCGTGCCTTCGTACTCGGCGTAAGGGTTTGCGAAAGCCGCAGTGGCAATCGCGAGCCCTGACACCGCGCCAATGGCGGCTTTCGTCAGTGTTGTAAGCATAAAAGTTACCTCCCGTTTATGCTTGGCGGCTACAGCGCCGCTTCCGTCTTTTGGTCAAATAAGTGAATTCCCTCAGGCCTGACCGCGAACCTCAGGGTTTCTCCTAGTGCGATGGGGGTCTCGGACTTCAATTCGACCGTGACCGTTGTCCCACCGCAATCGCACAACAGCACAGATTGCGCGCCGATGTATTCAGACACAGTGACGCTGAGGTCCAAGGCCTCGGCGTCGGCTGCATTGGCGTCGTAATTCAGATCCGACGGCCGGATGCCCAGCGTCACCCCCTTGGCCCCGCCTGATTTCGGCAAGCGGTCCGCGGGGATGGCAATCTTGAAGCTATTGCCCACCGCAAAGGTCGTCTCACCCTCGGTGACCAATGTGGCTTCAAGGAAGTTCATCGGCGGGGAGCCCAGAAAACCGGCCACGAACTTGTTGGCGGGCCGTTTGAACAATTCCGCCGGTGTGCCCTGCTGCTGGATGTATCCGCCATGCATCACCACGATCCGATCAGCCAGCGTCATCGCCTCGATCTGGTCGTGGGTCACATAGATCATATTCTTTTCGACCCGCTGGGACATCATCGCAAGCTCCGCGCGCATCTGTCCACGCAGCTTGGCGTCGAGGTTCGACAAAGGCTCATCAAAGAGGAAAATATCGCTGTCTTTGGCCAGCGCGCGCGCCATCGCGACCCGTTGGCGCTGACCGCCCGACAAGGCGCCGGGTTTGCGGTGCAGGAAGTCCGACAGCCCGACAATCTCGGCCACTTCCTTGACCTTCGCGTTGATTTCCGCCTGCGGGCGCTTCTGCAAACGCAGCGCGAACGAGATGTTCTTGGCGACGTCCATATGCGGGTAAAGCGCGTAGTCCTGAAACACCATCGCAAGCCCGCGATCTTTGGGGTCCAGATGGCTGACCGGCGCATCGTCGACGTAGATTTCGCCTTCGGACACGCTTTCGAGCCCTGCAATCATCCGCAAGGTCGTAGATTTTCCGCATCCCGACGGGCCAACGAGCACTGTAAACTCATTGTCCTCCATGGAAAGATCGATTTCGTGAAGCACTTCGACATCGCCGTAGCGCTTCACCAACTTGTCGAGCCGTATCTGTGGCATCGATTCCCCTTCCTCCCGTTTCGACGACTATTTTGTATACAAAACTAAAAGTAAACATACAAAATTGCGCTTGCGACAAATTTGCGCTAGCGTTGAGGGGAAGGAACCAGAAGATATATGCCGAAAGACACCGATAAATCCATTCCCGAAGCCAAACTGTCTACAGCACAGCGGATTGAACTGGCCCTGCGCGATGAGATCAGCGCGGGCGAGTTGGCGCCGGGCCAGCGGCTCGATGAGGTGGGCCTTGCGACACGGTTTGGCGCCTCTCGCACGCCGGTGCGCGAAGCCCTGTCGCGGCTGACCGCCCAAGGCATTCTGGTGGCAGGCGAAAGGCGCGGTGTCTTTGTGGCGCAATACACTCGCGAAGAGCTCAGCCAGATCTTCGAAGCCATGCATGAAATCGAGGCCGCCTGCGCCCGGATCGCGTCGCAACGCCTGAATCTATTGACCCGCACCCGCATCATAGAAGCACAAACCGCCTGTGTTGAGGCTGCCGAACGCGGCGACCGTTCGGCCTATCTGCACGCCAATGAAGCCTTCCACATGGCCATCTATGACGCGACCGGAAACCCTTACATGGCCGAGATCGCGTCGGAGTTTCGCCGCCGCACGGGCCCGTTCCGCGCCAAGCGGATCGAAACCAAGGCCGATCTTGTCGCCTCAGCCGACAGCCACCGGGGCCTGATCGAAAGCATCTTTTCGGAAGATTCCGCCGCCGCGTCCAAGGGCATGCGCGCGCATATGACCGAATCCTTCCTCAAGACCCTCAGCGCGAACTAATCGCCGCAGGCCCGACTTTTCGCTTGCACCGGTGTCCGCTTTCTTCTTTTTGTATACAAAATAGAATCGTGGCGTATGGAGGGACCCATGGGTGTAGCCGAGACAAAAATCTATCCCATCAATACCGGCTGGCTGGAAGCCGACCTTGGCACTTACATCTTCTGGAAAGGTCCGGCGGGTAAAAAGTACTGGAACCCGGTCTATTGCCACTACGTCGACACCGGCACCCACAAGATCCTGATCGACACCGGCCTGCCCGACGAAGAACGCGCCACCAAGTACCACCACAAATGTGAAAAGCGCGGCTGTTTGCAGGTGCATGAACACCTGGAACAAAACCTCGGCGTTCACCCCGATGAGATCGACGCCATCGTGTTCACGCACCTTCATTGGGACCACGTCCAGAACATGAAGATGTTCAAGAATGCGCGCTACATCGCGCCGAAGGCCGAGATCGAAATGGCCTATAACCCGCTGCCTTTGTACTACCGCACCTATGAAGCCAACATTGGTGTCGAACAGGCCTATGCGGGCTGTGTGTTCGAAGCCGTCGAAGACGAATGCGAAGTCCTGCCGGGCATCACCATGTTCCACACGCCGGGCCATTCGGTCGGCCATATGGCGGTGTCCGTGGCCACGTCCATGGGCGACATCTGCGTCGTGGGCGACGCGATCTTTGTCGAACGCAATCTTGAACCCAACCCGGCCGAAGCCTGGCGCTATTGGGTGCCTGCGCGCTTTGTGAATTCCTACGAAGGTTGGAAATCGGTCGAAGAAATCGACAAACGCGCCGATTACGTCCTGCCCTGCCACGATGAAGACGCCAATGCACGGTCGGACGTCTATCCTTACGAAGGCATGCCCATCCGCAAGCGCCGCCAGTTTATCCCCGGCTTCAAGTTCTACTTCGGCGACATGCCCGATGGCACCATCGACAAGGCCGCAGCCGCGATGAAGCCCGAGGACGTCGAAGCCTATCTGGCGTCGCTGAAGGCGCCCAAGGACATGGCCGAATACTGACCCCCGTGACCCGGTTTATCGACAAGCTGGCTGAGGTTGCAGCGGATTACGACGCCGTGGTCCTTGACCAATGGGGTGTGCTGCACGACGGGCAAACGCCTTATCCCGGCGCGGTCGAGGCCCTGAAAGCCCTGCACCGGTCGGGCACCCGGCTGGCGGTCCTGTCGAATTCCGGCAAGCGGTCGGACCTCAACGCGGCGCGGATCGCCTCCAAAGGCTTTCCCGAGACGTTGTTTGAGGTTGTGATGACCTCGGGCGAGGCGCTTTATCTTGATATCGCCGCCGGTGTCGTGCCCCAGCGGCGGCTCTACCCGATCGAAGGGGCACCTGGTGATGCGGCCCAATGGGCGGGCGATCAGGCCGGTGTTCTGGTTGCGTCGCTGGAACTCGCCGACGCGGTCCTTTTGATGGGCCTGCCCGATGGCGACGACCACAGTGGTCCAAAGGCGGTGCTTGAGACCGCGCGCGCCCGGGACCTGCCACTTTACTGTTCGAACCCCGACCGTAAAAGCCCGCGCGGCGGCGGCTATGTCACTTCGCCCGGGGCGCTGGCCCACGACTACGCCGATGCAGGCGGCACGGTACGGTTTTATGGCAAGCCCCACCGGCCGGTCTATGACGCACTGGTCACCGCCCTTGGGTCGGACAATCTGCTGATGGTCGGCGACAGTCTGGAACATGACATCGCCGGGGCCCAGGCGGCAGGATGGGACAGCCTGTTTGTGCGTGGTGGCATCCACGCGCCGGATTTTGCGGGCACCGATCTGACCGCGACGCTGACCCGGCTTGTGGCGGCCGAAGGTGCAGCCGTGCCCACCCATTCGATTGAGGTTTTGCAATGACCACCGCGCCCGAACTTCTCACCCCCGCTTTTCGCGCCCTGTCGGCCCGGTTGGGCCAGGACCCGTTGCAAGTGCAGGGGCCGGGCGGGAACACATCCATCAAGAACGCCACCGTCATGTGGATCAAAGCCTCGGGCACCGAACTGGCCAACGCGGAACGCGACATGATCTTCGTGCCGGTCGACCGCGCCGCAGCACAAGCCGAAGCGCGCGAAGAGGCCGGCGATGGGTCCTGCAAAACCACCGTGATCGACGCAGGTGTGACCCTGCGCCCGTCAATTGAAACCACGTTTCACGCCGCCCTTGATCACGCCGTCGTCGCCCATTCGCACTCGGTGGCCACCATCACCCATGCGATCAGCCCGGAAGGGCGCGCGATGCTCGCCGACAAACTGGCTGGGCTGGCCTATGCGGTGGTGCCCTATGCCAAACCGGGCCTGCCGTTGACGCGCCAGATCCTGGCGCGGACCACACCTGACACACAGGTCTATATCCTGCAAAACCACGGGCTGATCTGTTGCGGCCCCTCGGTCGAAGCGGTGTCTGATCTTGTGGCCGATGTGGAAGCGCGCCTTTCCATTTCCGTGGTGGCCGACACCGCAGCGGCTCCGCAAGGCTTGGCGCCGGACGGGTTCGACTGGGCCGATCAAAGCTGGCTTGCCCTTGATCCGGTGGCGGCGAAACGCGCCTTGTCCGGCACGTATTATCCCGACCACGTCGTCTTTCTGGGCCCGGCACTGCCCGCCCGCGACCATGACGGCGCCCCCCCCGCCATCGTGCTGGAAGGCGCCGGGGTTGCGCTGCGCCATGGGGCCACCCCCAGCCAGCAGGCGATGCTGAAATGCCTCTCCGACGTCTTGTCGCGGGTGCCTGCAGACTGGTCGCTTGATCCCATCGGGCCAGACGCGGAAGCCGAACTTCTCAACTGGGACGCCGAGAAATACCGCCAGGCGCTTGCGGCGCGCACGTGAGCCTGCGCCTTGGCATAGACATCGGCACCTCGGGCGTGCGCAGCGCGGTCATTGACGCGGGTGGCGCGGTTGTGTCCAGCGCACGCGCCAGCCACCCTGCCCAAGACCCCGACCGGATCGATGCAGACAAATGGTGGGACGCGGTCGCGGCCTGCCTGTCGGCCCAAATGACGGCCCTGACCGACATCGGCCGCGCAGGTACCGAGATTACGGGCATCGCCGTTGATGGCACCTCAGGCTCGATGGTCCTGACCGATGCGGCGCTGACGCCAGTGTCGCCCGCGCTGATGTACAATTCCAAAGGCTTTGACGCCGAAGCCAGCCGGATCGCCGCCATCGCCCCGGAAACCCACATCACCCAGGGCAGCAATTCCGCGCTGGCGCGTGCGATGCGCCTTGTCGCCACCGCCGACGCGCGCCCTGTGCATCTGTTGCACCAGGCCGATTTCATCGCCGCGCGCCTGATGGGTCGGGGCGGGATGTCAGACCACAACAATGCCCTGAAGACCGGGTTCGACCCGGGGGCTGAGGCCTGGCCCGATTGGATCGGCGCGCTGATCGATCCTGCCCTTTTGCCTGATGTGCGGCCCGTGGGTGAAGCCCTTGGCCGCGTGGCCGCCGACATTGCGACCCGGTTCGGGCTCTCGGCCAAGGCGCAAATCCACGCTGGCACCACCGACAGCACCGCTGCGTTCCTGGCCAGCGCGCCGTTGAAAGCAGGCCATGCGGTGACCTCGCTCGGCTCGACGCTGGCGGTGAAATTGCTCAGCCCCACGCGCATCGACGATCCCGCCACGGGTCTTTATTCGCACCGGTTGGGCGATGTCTGGCTGGCGGGCGGGGCATCAAACACCGGCGGCGCGGTGCTGGCCCATTACTTTTCCACAGATGAACTGATCGGCCTGACCCAGGGGATGGCCGTCGATCCGCCCACAGGTCTTGATTACTACCCGCTGCTGCAACCGGGCGAGCGGTTCCCGGTGAACGACCCCACCCTCGCGCCGCGTCTGGCCCCGCGCCCCGAAGACGACCAGGTTTTTTTGAAAGCGATGTTCGAAGCCATGGCCCGGATCGAACGCGCCGCCTACCAATCCATCGCGGACCGGGGCGGGATTTTCCCGACCCATGTCTACAGCGCAGGCGGCGGGGCCCAAAATCCCGTTTGGCGCGCCATCCGCGAATGCGCCCTTGGGTTGCCCTTGTCTGAGGCGCCTCAGACCGAGGCCAGCGTCGGGGTGGCGACCCTGGCCGGGGCGCCCGCCTAGCCGCGAAACGCCAAAGACAGCCGGAACGCATGGGGCCCGGCCCCCAAACCGTCGGGGGCGGTAGGAAACCGGCCTGCCCGGCGCACGGCTCCAACGGCTGCGCGGTCAATCGCCGCCACGCCTGAACTTTGCACCACCCCGACCGCCGTCAAACGGCCACCAGCGTTGACCGACAACTGCAAAACCGTCTTGCCCGATGCCCCGCCTGCGGCGGCCGGGTAGCTTTTGCGCCGTTCCACACGGTTGCGGATTTCAGCCCCCCAGCGCGCCATCAAACTGGCCTTTGCGCGGCTGGTGTCGGCCTGTGTGCTCGGCGTTCCACCCTGCCCGCTGCGGTGGGCCGCACCATCCCCTGCCGCGACCGTTGCGGCCCGGGCTTCTGCGGCGGGCGACGGGCGTGGTCTGGGCCGGGTGTCGGCAGCCCTCGGGCGCAGAACGTCGACCGGGGCCTCGGCTGCAATCCGGGGCAAGGCCGCCACGGTGGGCTGGTCGATCTTGTCGGGGGCGCTGCGCAAGACGGCAAGCCTATCTGGCGCGACAAGCCCTGGGGCAAGGCTCTCATCGGCCTGGGGCAACGGGGCCAGCGCTGCGGCCACCGCCGCAATAGGCACATCAGACCGTCTCGGCGCGTCCGGTCTGGCCATCGGCAGGGCGTCCGCTCTGGCCGCGCGCGGCCTTGCCGGGGGCGCAACCAAGCGCGGCCCCTGATCTTGCAACACCTCAGCACTGGGAACCTCTGTTTCCAACGGGGCAGAGGCCTGCACAACGGCGCGGTTTTGTGCGGTGGGTGCACGTTCCCACGCGTTGACCATGGCCTCCGCCCCGGCAGAGGCTGCAAGCGTCACACGCGCCGTTCCCCCCGGTCCGCCTTCGCCGCGTTCGCCGGTGGGCGCCCATAGCGCCACGGCCCCGCCATGCAAAGCCAGCGCCGCCCCGAAGGCCAGCCCCAAATGCATACGTCCCGTCATGGCAGGACCGTCACGATTTCAACCTGGTCAAATCCGACCGATTGCAGGCGGCCCAGAACCTGCGCGAACACCACCCCTGACACATCCTGATCTGCCTTGATCGACAAGACCGCATCCGGGCCGCAGCCCGCGCTGCCACAGATGGCCGCCAGTTCGGCGAACACAGCCTCTTCGCCTGCGGTACCGCGAAAATTCATCGCGCCGTCTGCGCGGATGAAAAGCACCATCTCTTGGCCTGCGCGATCTTCGCGCGCACTCTCAGGCGGTATGACGTCAAACGGGGCTGGGGCCGTGAATTCGGCCAACATCACAACCATGATCAACAACAAGAAGGCGACATTGATCATCGGCAAAATGCGTTCGCGCGGTCGCGCTGGGGGTGGCGTGCCAAGATCCAGCATCGTCATTCCACCAAGACCAGACTGGTGAACCCCGCGGCGGTCAACAGATCGATCACGCGGGTCAGGTCACCCAGACGGGCAGGCGCGTTGGCGCGCAGCACAATGGCGTCCTCGCGCCCCTCCACCAGCCGGCTCAGGGCGTCGGCCAGCTCGGTGCGCGGCGTCTCAATGCCATTTAATAGGATTTTGTCGGCATGAATATCCACCAACCGCGGTGGCCCGGAATAGCCCGCCACCCCAGCGCCCCCTGTCGAAACATTCAGGCGCATGTCGGGGCTGAACCCGGCCGCCAGCATGAAAAACACGATCAGCAAAAACACGATATCGATCATCGGCGTCAGGCTCAGCCGCCGCCGCAGGGGGGCCGTGCCAAGATCAAGGCTCATTCTGCGGCCTCTGCAACAGACCGGGTGGGGGCCTTGCGAGGCAAAAGAATACATGTGCCGATGTCTTCAAGGTCACCGCGCAACCGGTCGATCACGCTTTCAAACCAGCCCAGCGCCATGGTCGCCGGGATCGCCACCGCCATGCCTGCCGCGGTGGTCAACAACGCCTCCCATATGCCGCCGGCAAGGGCTGCAGGATCGGTGCGCGCGCCCGCCGCCTGCATCGCCTGAAAGGCCGCGATCATGCCCACGACCGTGCCCAACAGCCCCAGAAGCGGCGCGATCGTCGCGATCATATCAAGCGCCTTTAGCCCCCGGCGCGCCTCAGCCAGTTCGGCCTTCGCGACCCGGGTGATTTCGGCCTCGGCGTCATGGGCGGAAAATTCCGGCGTCTCGACCGCGACAAACCCCGCGGCCGCCACGCGTGCGCGGATCGAAGACGCCCCTTGCACCGCGCGCAGCGCCCCATGTGTGTCGCCTGCCGCCCAGGCGTCCACCGCGCCCTGTGTCCGACCTCCGCCCGACCAGGCCCCAAGGGCAGCCAACCGCATCACCTTCCAAAGGATCAACGTCAAAGCCACCACCGACAGGGCCGCAATGATCCAGATGATCGGACCACCCTGCCCCAGCCAGCCTGTCAGACCAGCGGCTTCCGGTCCTGTGATATCCGTGACGGTCTCCAGCGCTCAAACTCCCGAAGAATGACGCGGCATTGAACCTGTCTGCCGCGCCCACTTCAAGCCCAATAGCGCCCGCATGCTAGTCGCCGTCGGCCACACCTTCGGCCCGGGCCCGCGCGCGGCGTGCCCGAAAGCTCGGCAGGAAGATCAAGATTACCGCAATCGCCAGAAGCCCCATCGTCATCGGCCGCTCCCAGATGAACGACACCCCTTCGTAAAGCTGCATCGAGCGGGAGAAATTGTCTTCCAGCATCCGGCCCAGAATGAACCCGATCAGCAAGGGCGCCAGCGGATAGTCCGCAAACCGCAAAATCGTCGCACAAACCCCGAACCCGATCAGGATCAACAACTCGGTCGCGTTGTTCTGCCCGATATAAGCGCCCATCAGCGTGAAAAACAAAATGAACGGGATCAGGTAGTTGCGCGGCACCGCAAGGATTTTCGCGATATAAGGGATCAACGGCAGGTTCAGGATCAGCAACACCAGATTGCCGATATACATCGAAATGATGACGGCCCAGAAAATCTGCGGATCATCCACCATCAGGCGCGGGCCCGGCGTGACGTTCAGCGCAATCAGCGCCCCCAGCAGGATCGCCGTGGTGCCAGAGCCTGGAATGCCCAGCGTCAACAAGGGCACGAAAGACCCCGTGCAGGCCGCGTTGTTGGCTGTTTCCGGTGCGGCCAGCCCTTTGATTGACCCTTTGCCGAACTGCTCTTGCTCTTTTTTGGTGGCGATATTGCGTTCGACCGCATAGCCCAGAAATGACGCGATCGTCGCCCCTGCACCGGGCAAAACACCGATGAAGAACCCTTGCAATGATTGGCGGCCAATGACCGGGGCGATGGATTTCGCCTCGGCCCGGGTGATGCGCAAATCCTTGATGTCGCCTGTCGCGCCGGACTTCGACCGGGAAGGGTCAAACACCAGATAAAGCGCTTCAGGCAGGGCAAACATCGCCATCGCCAGGGTGATGAAGGCAAAGCCCGATTGCAGGTCCATGATGCCCATCGTGAAGCGCGGCATGTTGAACTGCGCCCCCTCGCCCACAGTGGCCATGATCAGGCCCAAAAGCGTCATCATCACCGCCTTGGCGACCTGGCCCGACCCGGCAAAGGCCGCAATCGCCGACAACCCGACGATCATCAGCGCGAAATATTCGGACGAATGGAACAAAAGCGCGACCGAAGACAGGGCGGGCGCAAAGATCATCAACAAGATCGCCCCGATCGTACCCCCGGCAAACGACGCGATGGCGGCAATCGTCAGCGCCTTGCCGGCCTTGCCGTCGCGCGCCATGGGGTAGCCATCGAAACTGGTGGCCACCGTGCCCGCGACCCCCGGCGCGTTCAACAGGATCGACGAGGTCGAGCCACCGAAGATCGCGCCATAGTAAACACCCGCCAGCAGGATCAGCGCGGCGGCCGCATCCCCCAATGAGATCGCCACCGGGATCATGATCGCAATGATCGACATGGGCCCCAAACCCGGCAGCATGCCGATGAAGGTCCCGATCAAACAGCCGCCCACGACCATCAGAATGTTCTGGAAAGACAGGGCGGTTTGCAGCCCCAGAAGGATCCCTTCCAACATCGCTCAGACCCCCATGAATGCTGGCAGCGGGCGCAGGAAAATCCCCAAAACCACCTGCACCAGATACCAGATGATGCCCGTGGCAAGGGCGGCGACGATGAACATGATCACCCAGCGGCGCTCGCCCAGGATGGCCGAGCCGATCATCAAAAAGCCGATGGTGGCGGCGATGAACCCGATGGGCCGCAGCAACAGCGCGTAGCAGATCATCAAGAACAACAAGAGGGCCGCCGGGACAAGTTTGAAGTCCTTAAGCTGGCGATAAACGCTGTAGGACGGGTCGCCGTCGCGGCTGTCCGGCCCTTTTTCCAGGCCCAGAACGATCACCAAAGCGCAGAGGATCCCGCCAATGGAAAGCACCTTGGGAAAGGTCGAAGGCCAGATCGGGTTGCGCTGCATGAAGGGCGGAAGATTTCCGTCCATCGTGAACCAGGCCGCATAACCGTAGGCGGCGCATATGCCCAGCAAGACCAAAGCGATCCATCTGTCTAAAGCCAAGGTCCCCTCCCATGTTTGGTGCCCGGACCGGGGGCCAGCCCCCGAACCCCCGAGGTACTTTTGGCAAGAGGAAGGAAAATTTTAATCAAATGCGACCAAACCAGTCACACGGTACAGGCTGAGGAGCCGATGACCGTGCAAGGGGAAGGCTCGCCTTCTCTCGCGGGAGGTCTTCTGGGCCTCCCCTTCCTCTTGCTAAAAGTACCTCGGGGGAGTTTGAGGGGGCAGCGCCCCCTCACCCATTTTCATAACGCGCGGCGCAGCCGCACATTTGGATCACAGCCGGATCAAAGGAAGCCGAGCTTCTTCATCAGGTCGCCGATCACCTGTTCCTGATCTTCAAGAAAGCTCAGGAAGTCATCGCCGCTGTTGTGGATGTTGACCCAGCCGTTGCGGGCACGGACGTCTTCCCATTCGGCCGTGTCATACATTTTCATCAGCGTGTCTTGGTACATCGCCACCTTGTCAGCCGGCAGGCCAGGTGCACCGAAGAAACCGCGCCAGTTCACGAATTCGGTGTCGATGCCCTGCTCCATCATGGTCATCGCGTCGGGGGCTGCGGGCACGCGTTCGGGCGATGTCACACCGATGATCTTCACTTCGCCGGCATTGGCCAGATCGACCGCTTCGGAAAAGCCCGTCGACAGCGCCGCGATCTCACCCGACAAAAGGGCCGCCATCGCTGCCCCGCCTGCGTCATAGGGGATGTATTTCACGCCAAGCGCATCCTTGCCGGCCGCTTCCATCACCATCGCGGCGACCAGATGGTCCATACCGCCGGGCACCGAGCCACCGCCAATTGCGGTCGCGGAAGGATCTGCATCATAGGCCGCGATCAGGTCTTCCATCGAATTGATGGGGCTGTCTTTGCCGACAACCATGGCCGCGTAGTCACCGATCGTGCCGGCCACCAATGTCAGGTCGCGGAAGTTGTGCGGGAACACGCCCGTCAGCGACCGGATCACGATGGGGGTCGAGTTGACCATCAGCGTGCCGTGGTTGGATTCGGCATTCTCAATCAAATAGCCGATGGCCTTCCCGCCACCGCCACCGGACATGTTCTCAAACGAAGCTGAGCCCACCAGGCCCGCTTTTGTCAGCGCTTCGCCCGTGCCGCGCGCGGTGCCATCCCAGCCGCCGCCGGCCCCGCCGGGGATCAAAAAGTGGATGCTGTCGACCACCTGGTGGCCGCCGGCCACGGCCTGACCGGCAAAACCGAGTGCCAATGCACCCGCAACAAGGGCCCGACGGCCCAGATCGAATGAAGTCATGTGGTTCCTCCCAGAACTCTCGGATCGTTTCGTCCGTTAAGGTTTTTTGAGCCTAAGACGAGAAAATCGATCTGTCACGTCCCAATTCCAGGCATTTCAGGGCGTCACAACGATGTTTCCGGTGTGCGATTTGGCCATGAACGCGGTCTGGGCAGCCGCAAGGTCCGCCAAGGGATAGGTCGCGGCCAGGGCCGGGCGCACCTCGCCTGCTTCGATATAGCCCACAAGGGCCGCCATCACCTCAGCCGGCAGCACCGTGGAGCCATGAAAGGTCAGATCGCGCAGATAAAGCGTGCGCAGGTCCAGCTCGACGATCGGCCCCGCGATCGCGCCTGAACAAACATAGCGCCCGCCGCGGTCCAGGATCTCGATCAGCTCTGGCCAGGCCGGACCGCCGACAATATCGGCCAGCACCGACACCCGGTCGTCACCCAATGCCGCGCGCAGGTCCTGCGGCGCGCGCGGCAAGACCCGGTCGGCCCCCAAAGCCGCGACATCGGCGTGTTTGACCTCAGACGCCAGGCCAATCACCCGCGCTCCGCGCCGCTTGGCCAATTGCACCAAAGCGCCCCCCACACCGCCTGAAGCGCCCGTGACCAGCACCGTATCGTCCGGGCCCAGTGCAACCCGCGTCAGCATCCCTTCGGCGGTGGAATACGAACACGAAAAGGTCGCAAGTTCCGCATCCGTCAGGTCTGACCGGATCGCCAGTGCATTGACCGACGGCAAAACGACGTATTGCGCAAAGCCGCCATCGCGTTCGGACCCGATATAGCCGGATTTTTCGGTGTTGTCGGGGTCACCGGGGTCGCGCAGCCAACAGTCTGAGATCACCCGCTCGCCCAGCCGGTCTGCCGCAACGCCAGGGCCCAGGCCAACGATCTTGCCGCAGATGTCGGCGCCCTGAACGCGCGGAAATTCAATCGCCGCGCCGCCCCAGGACGGGTCGTCTTCGGCCAGATCACCGGTGGCGTCCGTCGCCCCGGTGACAGTCTTCGAATACCAGCCGATCCGCGTGTTGATGTCGGTGTTGTTCAGCCCGCAAGCGCCCACCTTGATCAACACTTCGCCCGGGCCGGGCTCGGGGCGCGGCCAATCGTCGTGCCAGACAAGTTTGTCCATCCCGCCATGGCCCATTGTCACCATTGCGCACATCGTGTCTGGCAGGCTCACAGGGTGCTCCCATAGGTTTCAGCCAACAGGGCGTCGATTTCGCCACGGTCAGGCATCGAAGGCGCTGTCCCAGGCCGCGTCACCGAGATTGCAGCGGTCGCGGTGCCAAACCGCAAGGCCTCGACCGGGTCGGCGCCTTCTGACAGGGCCACCGCAAGCCCGCCATTGAACGCATCACCCGCCCCGGTGGTTTCCACCAGATCGCCCGCCCGGATCGCCGCTTCGTGATGCACATGCGTCCCGTCGGTATAAAGCGCGCCGTTTTCGCCCAGGGTCAGAACGGCTGCCTTTGCGCCAAGCGCCACAAGTGCGGCCCCGGCCGCTTCTGCGCTCTGGGGTGAGGTCACAGGGGTCCCCGTCAGGGCCTCGGCCTCACTTTCATTGGGTGTCATCAGATCGCAAAGCGCCAGCATGTCGCCCGGCAATGTCGCAGCCGGTGCGGGGTTCAAAATGGTGCGCACCCCGGCATCCCGCGCGATGTTCAACCCTTCCATCGCCGCCGAAATGGGCTGCTCAAGCTGGGTCATAAAGACATCCGCCGCCTTGATCTGGTCTGCCTTGGCCGCCACATCGCCCGGCGTGATCCCCGCGGCCACGCCAGGGCTGATGATG
Organism: Pseudomonadota bacterium; assembly: GCA_038530285.1. GTDB lineage: Bacteria > Pseudomonadota > Alphaproteobacteria > Rhodobacterales > Rhodobacteraceae > JASJAR01. The sequence continues at coordinate 3,557 of JBCBCY010000014.1, read as the reverse complement.
ATCGCATTGTTTCCGGTGGCGTCTTCGACAAAGATATAGGCGGCACCTGTATAGCCCGCCGGATCGACCGCGATTTCAGGCGTCACGCCGGCCTCGGCCCAGATCCCCCGCGCCATCGCGGCAAAGTCGTCATCACCCAGTTTTGAGATGAACGCGACCTGTGCGCCTGCGCGGGCGGCGGCCACCGCCTGGTTTGACCCCTTGCCCCCCGGGCCCAGCGCAAAGGACTTGCCCAGCACCGTTTCGCCGATCAAAGGCGCGCGGTCGGCGCGAAACGTACAATCGGCGACAAACACGCCCAAGATTGCGACCCGACCCATGCTCAATCCTTACGCATTTTTTCTGGACCCCCAGCTTAGGACAGCCGTCAGGCCGGGCCAACCGACTTCGTGATCGCCCCCGCACTGGACCCCGCGCCCGGGCCCGCTAATGTCAACACAAACGAAACGGAGTGTCCCTTTGCGCCTCATCCCCATGACCGCCCTCGCCCTGTCGCTTGCCACACCCCTTTGGTCCGACAGTCACGACATCACGGTCAGCCATGGGATTTCTGCCTTCGGCGAGCTCAAATACCCCGCAGATTTTCCCCATTTCGACTATGTGAACCCCGACGCCCCCAAGGGCGGCTTCATCAGCTTTCGCGGCACCTTGGCGTCGCAAACCTTCGACAGCCTTAACCTGTTCATCCTCGACGGGAACGAAGCCCAGGGGCTCGACCGTCTTTACGACACGCTGTTGCAGCGCGCTTGGGACGAACCTGACGCCGCCTATGGCCGGCTGGCCGAAACCATCGAATACCCCGCCGACCGGTCCTGGGTCATCTTCACCCTGCGCCCCGAAGCGCGCTTTTCGGACGGCGAAGCGGTCACCGCCGAAGACGTGGTCTTCACAATCGAGACGATGCAGACCGAAGCCGTGCCGCAATACCGCTCGCTGGTGGCCAATATCGAAAGCACCGAAATCCTGTCAGACACGCGCGTCAAGCTGACCTTCACCGAAGGGGTGTCCACCCGCGATCTCATACAGAATGTCGGCGCCGTCCAAATCCTGCCCAAGCATTACTATGAGACCGTCGATTTCACGAAATCCACGCTTGAGCCGCCCGTCGGGTCGGGCCCCTACATCGTGTCCGAGGTTCAGCCCGGCAAATCAGTCACCTATTGCCTGAACGAAGACTATTGGGGGGCGGACCTTCCGGTGAATGTCGGCACCTATAATTTCGGATGCGAAACCTACGAATATTTCGCCGACAACACCGCCGCTTTCGAGGCGCTGAAATCCGGCGAATACCTCTTTCACGAGGAGTTCTTTTCCGCGCTCTGGGGCACGGCCTATGACTTTCCGGCCCTCAGCGACGGCCACGTGATCCGCGACACCATCGAAGATGGCCGCGCAGCCGGCACCCAAGGCTGGTTCTTCAACACCCGGCGCGACCACCTGTCAGACCCGCGGGTGCGCGAAGCCATCGGCATGGGGTTCAACTTCGAGTTCTCGAACCTGACGCTCTTTTCGGGCCTTTACGGGCGCACCGACAGTTTCTGGGAAGGCACCGAAATGGAAGCCGGCGGCCCCATCACCGAAGGCGAATTGGCGCTGTTGGATCCCTTCCGCGACCAGCTTCCGGCTTCGGTGTTCGAAGACCCCGCCTTCGTGCCTGCCATCTCTGGCGAGGCCTTGTCGGATGTCCCGCTGCGCCGGGCGCGCGCCTTGTTGGAAGACGCCGGTTGGGTCGTCGATGACGCCGGTGTGCTGCGCAATGGCGACGGCGACGCGATGGAGCTTGAATTCCTCGCCCCTGGCCCCGGGTTTGAGCGCATCGTTCTGCCCTTTGCGTCCAACCTCGAACGGTTGGGCATCAAGGCCACCTTCAACCAGGTGACACCGGCCGAATATGAAGAACGCTCCAAGCGGTTCGATTTCGACATCGTGTCGGGCCGGTTCAGCATGGGGCTTGTCCCCACAGCCACGATCCGGTCGATCTTTTCGTCTCAAGCGGCGGTCACCGAGGGCAGTTTCAACTTCACCGGCCTGGCCGACCCCGTTGTCGACGCGCTGATCGATACGATGCTCGCCGCCCAATCCCAGGCCGACATGACCACCGCCGCCAAGGCGCTTGACCGGGTCTTGCGCGCCAAGCACATCTGGGTGCCGCAATGGACCAAGGGGTCACACTGGATCGCCTATTGGGATGTCTTCGGCTTTCCAGACATCAAGCCGCCCTTTGACCGGGGCGATGAATTCTGGTGGTTCGAACAGGAAAAGTACGACCGCCTGATCGAGATTGGCGCGCTGCGGCCATAGGGGCGCTGCCCCTCGCCCTGCGGGCTCACCCCGGGATATTTTCAGGGAGATGAAGGGGGAAGGGCGCCTAAAAATCCACCTCGACCGCGATACCCGCCTTGATCCCCGCCTCGACGACCGCTGCCGCAACCGCAAGGTCTTGCAGCCCCACGCCGGTGCCATCAAACAGCGTGATCTCATCGGCTGCTTTGCGCCCGGGGTGATCGCCGTTGATCACCCGGCCAATGGGCGTGACGGCGGTTTCGGCAATAAGGCCCGCGCCCACTGCATGCTGGGCCTCGCCTAAGGTGACCGATTGCGCCACTTCGTCGGTGAAAACATTTGCCCGCGCCAGTATCGCCGGGTCCACTTCCTGTTTGCCCACAGTGTCAGTGCCCATACAGGCCAGATGGGTGCCCGGCGTGATCTGCGCGTCGCTCAGGATCGCGTCAAAGCTCGATGTGATGGTGATGATCACATCCGCCTGAGCCCCAAGCGCGTCCAAATCCACCGCTTCAAAGGGCAGGCCAAGTTCGCCCGCCGCGGTCTCCAGCCGCGACAACATCTCGGGGTGCAGGTTCCAGCCCACCACCTTCTCAAAATCCCGCTGGGCCACCGCCGCGCGCATCTGGAACGCCGATTGGTGCCCGGCCCCGACCATGCCCAGAACCTTTGCATCGGCCCGAGCCAGATGCTTGATCGACACCGCCGAAGCCGCCGCGGTCCGAAGCGCCGTCAACAAATTGCCGCCCACAACCGCCTTCAGCCGGCCCGTGTCAGGGTCAAACAGAAACACCGTCGATTGATGGTTCGGCAGGCCCTTGGCTTCATTGCCCGGCCAATACCCGCCCGACTTCAAGCCAAGGTTCAGCCCCTTGCGGTCAAAGCCCGATTTGAACCCGTAAAGCGCCTCGGCATGGCCAATTGCCTCGCGGATCACCGGAAAGTTGTAAGCGTCCTCTGACGCCATCGCGCCGAACACGGCTTCGACCGCGCCAAAGGCGGCCTCTTCGCTCATCAGATCGCCAATCGCGGCTTCAGGGATCACCCACATGTCGTCTCCTCCCCCGGTGCGGCACACCGGTTCTTCATCCTGGCAAAAATACTCTCAGGGGGGTCTGGGGGGATGAAATCCCCCCAGCCGGGAGGATCGCACCCCCGAAACGAAAACAGTACGCCGTTCCGCGCGCCCACACCCGAACGCGAATTCGACTTGCTCGACCACCTCAAGGACACCGGCCCGATGCTCTATGACATCGACCTGTCCGTCACGCTCG
>JBCBCY010000013.1:0-106364 GCA_038530285.1 Pseudomonadota bacterium | reverse complement strand
AGGCAAGGGCAAAGGCAAACCACGGGAAGCTGGGCCGAAGAAATTCTCTTCTGCCCCGCCCAAGAAAGAAAAGCAGATCGACCCGAACAACCCGTTTGCCGCCGCCCTGATGGGGCTGAAGGACAAGACCTGACCGCGCCCGCGCGCATCCGGGTCGACAAATGGCTGTATCAGGCGCGGTTTTTCAAATCCCGCGCCAAGGCGAGCGAGGTGGTGAGCGCGGGCCATCTGCGGATCAACGGCGTCAAGGTGTCGAAACCCGCAAGCGCGGTGGTGGTCGGCGATACGCTGACCTTCGCACAGGCCCGCCAAATCCGCGTGGTTGAGATTGCAGCACTTGGGCACCGACGGGGCCCGGCAGCTGAAGCACAAGGGCTTTATGTGGACCATTCGCCACCGGTGGAAAAACCGCCTCCTCGCGTGGGGCCGCGCCCCAGGAAGAAAGAACGCCGCGATGCGGAATTTCTCAAAGACCGCCCGCTTGAATGAGCCCCTGACATGGTCTAGCTAGACTTTCGGACAACATCCCGGATGGATCAATGACGTACGTCGTTACGGAAAACTGCATCGCCTGCAAATACACCGATTGCGTGGAAGTCTGCCCCGTGGACTGCTTCTACGAAGGCGAGAACATGTTGGTGATCCACCCCGATGAATGCATCGATTGCGGCGTGTGTGAGCCGGAATGTCCGGCGGACGCGATCCGGCCCGATACGGAACCGGACATGGAAAAGTGGGTCGAGTTCAATCGCAAGTACTCAGAAGCTTGGCCGGTGATCATCACCAAAAAAGACCCCTTGCCTACGGCTGACGATATGGACGGCAAACCGGACAAGATGGAGCTTTTGTCCGAAGCCGCCGGCGAAGGCGGCTGAGCCGCACCCCAGGCCGAAAAGCGGGTCCAACCCGCTCGTCTTGGAAAAGGGTCGAGAATCTGTTACAATGGTCCTTGAATAGCCGCAGTGCAGCAGGCATTGGGCTTGGCGAACAATGTGCACCGGCGGGAGGATTTCGATGCTCCCGGCGGAATTTTTGTCGCCGGTGGAATGGTCGAAAAGGACAACACAGAATATGAGCAAGACCGCTAAATCCGAGTTTCGTCCCAATGACTTCGTGGTCTATCCGGCCCACGGCGTGGGCAAGATTGTTTCGATTGAAAAGCAGGAAGTGGCCGGGTTTGAACTGGAGCTTTTTGTCATCTCGTTTGAGAAAGACAAGATGACCCTGCGCGTGCCAACGAACAAGGCAACCGAGGTCGGGATGCGGTCGCTGTCCTCGCCTGACGTCGTGTCAAAGGCGATGACGACGCTGAAAGGCAAAGCCAAGGTCAAACGGGCGATGTGGTCGCGCCGTGCGCAAGAATACGAACAGAAGATCAATTCGGGCGATCTCATCGCGATTGCCGAAGTTGTGCGCGACCTTCACCGCGCCGATGACCAGCGCGAGCAAAGCTATTCGGAACGCCAGCTTTACGAAGCTGCACTTGAGCGGTTGACCCGCGAAGTGGCCGCTGTTGCCGGGTCAGATGAAACCGAAGCACAAAAGCAGGTCGACAGCGTTTTGATCAGTCGCGCGGCCTGATTTCAAACACTCCACATGGGGCCGTCGCACAGACGCGGCGGCCCTTTTCTTGCGCCCCTAACCGGCGTTGGTTTTGGGGTCGTCATCTTCGTGCAAGGCGCGCACAAGGGCAGCTTCCAGTTCGGCATTCAATTCCCGCGAGCGGGTGATAAACGCTTCATTTTCAGACATGGGGCGGTCCGGGTCCCAGAGGGCGGCCAGTTCGCGCAGGTTTTCACGGTCTTTGCGGAACAGGAAATGTTCCAGATCGCCCGCCTCGAAATCGGTCATGCCCAACCCTTCAAGCGCGTAGCGACCCGCCCTGAGGGAGGCATCGAACATCTCGCGTACGATCTTGTCGGCACCCGCTTGATAAAGCTCATAGGTGTGAACCCGGTCATGGGCACGCGCAACGATGTGCAGATCGGGCCGCTGGCTGCGCGCATAGGTCACCAGGCGGATGGCGTCTGCCTTGTTATCAACGGCCACGACCAGCACTTTGGCGGTCGCAAGCCCCGCAGCGTGGAGCATATCGGGCTGAGTTGGATCGCCGAAAAAACCCTTAAAGCCGAATTGGCGCATCAGCTTTATGGTCTCAAGGTTGTTGTCGAGCACGGTGGTCTTGTGGCCGCCAAGCTGGATCAGTCGGTTGACGACCTGCCCGAACCGACCAATGCCCGCCACGATCACATCACTGGGTTCGTCAATCTCATCGTGGGTGTCATCAGGGCCATGATCGGTCAGGCGCTTGGACAATTGTTCATACCCGATGAACACCAGCGGCGTCAGCAGCATGGACAGGGCCACGATCAGCAACAGCGTTTGACCCTGGCCCGGGGTCAAGACTTGTGTTTGCAGCGAAAACGCCACCAGCACAAAACCAAACTCACCGGCTTGCGCAAGACCAAGCGTGAATAGCCAGCGGTCGCGTCCGCGCAGTCGGAACGCCAGTGCCAATCCGTACAGAACCACCCCTTTGACCAGCATCAGCGCAAGGGTCATGCCCAGAATTTCGAAGGGCCGCGAAAAGAACACGGTGAAGTTGATGCCCGCCCCAACCGTGATGAAAAACAGGCCCAAGAGCAGGCCCTTGAAAGGCGCGATGTCGGATTCCAGCTGATGGCGGAACTCTGAGTTCGCCAGAACCACGCCGGCCAGAAATGCACCAAGTGCAGGTGAGAGACCCACCAACCCCATCACAACCGAGATGCCCACGACAATCAGCAATGCAAAGGCGGTGTAAAGCTCACGCAGGCGCGCGGCGTGGACAAACCGAAAGAGGGGGTGGACCAGGAAAACACCAAACAGGATCACGGCTGCGACCGCGCCCAGGGTCACCATTGTCACGCCCCATGCGGGCAGATCGGCCACAAGGCTGACGTGGTGGTGGGCATCGTCCAGATCGGCGACCCGGGCCATCGACCCGTCCTGGTTCAACTGCAAAGGGGCCGCGACCGCCAAAAGCGGCAGAACCGCAAGCATGGGGATAACGGCGATGTCCTGGGTCAAAAGCACCGAAAACGATGACCGCCCGCCCGGCGTTTGCATCAGCCCCTTTTCGTTCAAGGTTTGCAGCACGATCGCGGTTGACGACAGCGCCAGCACCATCGAGACCGCAAGTGCCGTCTGCCAGGCGAGACCCATCAGCGTCACCAGGCCGAACACCGCCGCCATGGTCAAGATTACCTGCGCACCGCCAAGGCCCAACAATCGGTGGCGCATGTCCCACAGGGCCTTGGGTTCAAGCTCCAACCCGATGAGAAACAGCATCATCACAACGCCGAATTCTGCAAAATGCTGCAGGTCCTGGGTTTCCTGTCCCAGTCCAAGCATTTGACCCAGAAAGATCCCCGCAAGCAAATAGCCCAGCACCGACCCCAAACCGAAGCGCACGGCAATCGGGACCGCAACCACGGCTGCGGCCAGATATATCGTCGCTTGGAGCAGAAAGTCCTGCAAAGTCGGGCGTCCTTTCGGGTCGGCTATGGATGAGGGAAGCGCGTCTTTGATCCAACAATGGTCTGCGCATCGGGCCCCGTCCAGTTTTCGCTGAACCCATAGGTCAAACCAAAGCGCGAGCGCTTAAGTGCTAGGCATCGACAGGGCCAAACTGCGTCCGCCCTTTTGGTAGACCAGCGTGTCCGGTCCGATCTGAGCCACCCGGCCACCATCGAGGCGGTCCCCCACCTGCAGCTTGATGAATTTGCCCGAGGGCAGCCGCACCAAAGCGCGGCGGTCGCTGGCAGCGCCGTAAACGCCAATCAGGTTGATCCGCTGGAATCGGATCCCGTTTTCGATCGTCGCTTCGCGGGCCACATTGGCCGACGACGGGATTTGCGGCGCAGGCACGGCAGCGCGCGTGGCACTGGCCTGGGTCGGTGCTGTCGGGGCGGCGGTCGTCGGCGCAGCCGGTCGCGTCGGACGTGGGCGCGGCACCAGCGAGGCTGTCAGGATCGTCCGCGCGGGTTCTTCGACCGTCTCGACTTCGGGTTCGGGTTCAGCCGCAAGGGCCTCGGCAATCAGGTCCTCGGGCACCTCAGGTGCGCTCAGCAGGCTTCGTGCGCTGGCAGGATCATCATCAAGCACCACCGTGCTGGCAAGGGCGGCCGGGGTGTCGGCGGACCGGGCGACGGCGGGCCGGGGCCGGGGCTGGACGGCCGCAAGAGCAGGGTCGCCCACGTTCACCTCAGGTGGTGGGGCCACCGGCCGCGGCGGTGCAATCAGATCCGGGCGCCCTGCAAAGACCAAAATCCCATCAGGCGAGCGCGTCCCTTCTGGTGTTGCTTCAACGAACCCGTCCTCGGCCAGCGCGAAGGCCTGACCGGGCGCGGACGGCGGCAGGGCCATGGCAGCGTTGGGCAAAGGCTCGGTCAGCGTGCCGTCGGGCAGACGCGGGGCAAGCGTGGTTTCCAATTGCTCTGCGGGCAATGCGGACAGCGTGACGGATTGAGACGCTGCAGGTTCAGCGGGCAAGGCCGCCAGAAGGATCTGGGGTTCAACCGGCTTGGCCAGAGGCTCGACTTCAATGCGGGGTGAAAGGGGGAGGGCGACCTGGCCCAGAGGGGATGTTTCGGCAATCCGGGGCCCGGCCACGCGGATCGCGGGCACCGTTGGCGCCCCGTCTGGGCGGGGGAGGGTGGCCAGTGCCAATGGCGGTTCTGCCCGCGCAACGGTTCCTGACAGAAACCCGTCCGGTACGGGCAAAGTCGAAAGCTGTGGCAGATTGGGGCGTGCGGATGCGGTCCCCAATGTCATGCCGCTTTCGGGCGAGACCGGCTTGGCCGCGCGTGCAGCAAAGACCTGTTCGGGGGCCACACCAGCCACCGCATCAAGGTCAATCCCACTTGATCCGATCACAACCGGGATCGTGATGACGGGCGGATCCCGCAGAAGCGTTGCCGCTTCAAAGGCAGCAAACTCCGGCCGCGAATCAACACGCGGCGCCACAATCCCTTGGGTCTCAGCCGTGGGAATGCGCGCAAAATCCGCCACAAAATCACGCTGTGCGAAGGGGTCAGGGTCCCGCTCGGGCCAAAGGAAAAATCCCAAGCCAAGTAAAGCCACAACGCCGATGGCGGCGCGCGCGGGGGTTGGGACGGCACTAAGCGCGGCTAGAAAGGCGGCCGGTTTTGCGCGTGCGGCCGCGGCGGCTGCGGGGCGAAGATGCAGCCGTCCCGGCGGGCGCACCCCTTTGGGCGCATAGCTGCGCGTGCGTTGGCTTGAAAACGCCACATCCTGTCGCGCGGGGGGGGTGGCAGGCTCCAGCACAATAGGAGCCGTCGCCGCATCAGCGCTCTTGCGCTGCGCGAAGACCGGCAGGCGCGGGAACAAACCCTCAGGCGGTTCGCTGGTCAACCCGACGATCCGGAACCGGCTTGACGTGGCAAAAGCAACCGCCTCGTCCAGCGTTTCGTAGGCCACCGCAGCGACCAGGACTTCGGTGTCGGTTTCGACCGTATCCCAAGTGATATCCGCAAGGTCATAGGGGGTCAGATGCTCAAGCTCGGCGCCCACATCGACGGAACCGGCCCCTTCAAACCGGGTGTAGAGCACCTGGCTGCGCGGCAAAACAAGTGTGATGGCCGGGTCCGGCCCAACCAAATCTTCGGCGCGCTGGCGCAGATTTGTGATGCGTTCGGTAATGTTCTCTGCACTCAGTGCGGCCACGCCTTCGACCACCCAACCGTCGCTTTGTCGCGACAGCAGACGGATGGCGTCATGATCGAGGTCTAGAGCAAGTTGAGCAGACATTGAGGCACATTTAGCATGTTGGACCGGTAGGGTCATCAGTATGTAGACGATATTCCGGGCGGGATTCGACGAAAATTTCGGTACTCTTCATCCACAGGTTGCGAAAACACGCCAGATTGACGAGGCTCGCCGCACCACACGAGGAATCTCTTATCATGCGACTCGTTTTGATTGTCTTTATACTTTTTGCATCTTCGGCTTTTGCCGACGAACTCCCGCCAAGGATTTCCGTGACGGGTGAAGGGCAGGTGGCAGCGACCCCGGACATGGCAGAGCTGACCATCGGGGTCACGCATGAGGCGCGCCGCGCCGATGTCGCGCTTGGCGCGGTGGCGGACGGTGTTGCGGGGCTGTTTTCGGTGCTCGACGCGGCCGGGATCGATCCGAAAGACCGGCGCACCGCTTCTGTGTCGCTGCAGCCCCGCTGGGACCGGGCGTCCAGCACGGCGGCCCCGCGCATCACGGGCTATGTGGCGTCCAACAGGGTGACAATCCGGGTGCGCGATCTGGATATGTTGGGCGGGCTGATCACCGACACGGTCGGCGATGGGGCAAACATGTTGTCCGGTCTGGCCTTCGTGGTGGCCGATCCGGCGCCTTTGGAACGCGAAGCAAGGCGCCTGGCGGTGCTGGAGGCGATGGAAAAGGCCGCGCTTTATGCCGATACGGCCGGTGTGGCCTTGGGCGATGTGATCGCAATCGCCGATGCAGGCGCTGTCGTGCCCGGGGCGGGGCCGATGATGGCGGAAATGGCATTGCGCTCCGACGCAATGCCCGTCGCCGAAGGCGAGGTCACCATCAGTGCGTCGGTTTCAATGATTTACGCGATCGGAAACTAGGCGGGGGAAGGATTTTAGAAAATCCTTTCAAATCTCTTCAAAGAGATTTCCCCCCGCCCGCAAGGTCAGGCTGTCGCTTTGGCCAAGGCTTGATCAAGATCGGCGATAATGTCGTTTGGATCTTCAATGCCAATCGACACGCGGACCACATCGGGGTCCGCCCCGGCGGCCTTTTGCTGCTCTGGTGTCAGCTGGCGGTGCGTGGTTGAGGCCGAGTGGATAATCAGCGAGCGTGCATCGCCGAGGTTGGCCACGTGGCTGAACAGCTCAAGACTATCGATCAGCGTCTTGCAGGCCTCGTAGCCGCCTTTCACCTGGAACGTGAACAATGCGCCGGCCCCCTTGGGGCAAATCTTGGCGACCCTGTGGTAATAGGGCGAGCTTTCCAGCCCGGCGTAAGTGACCTTGCCAATCCGGTCATCGCCTTCCAGCCAGGCGGCCACTTTTTTGGCGTTGGCAACGTGCTTGTCCATGCGCAGCGACAGGGTTTCGATCCCGACAAGCGTGTAATGCGCACCTTGGGGGTTCATGGTCATGCCCAGATCGCGCAGGCCCACGGCAATGCCGTAGAAGGTGAAGGCCATCGGCCCCAAAGCCTCGTGGAACTTAATGCCGTGATAGGCCGGTTCGGGTGCCGACAGCGACGGGAATTTATCGGAGGCCGACCAGTCGAATTTGCCGGAATCCACGACAACACCGCCGGTGACGGTGCCGTTGCCCGTCAGATACTTGGTGGTGGAATGCACCACCAGCGTCGCGCCGTGGTCGATCGGGCGACACAGGTACGGCGTGGCCGAGGTGTTGTCGACGATCAGCGGCACACCCGCCTTGTCGGCCACAGCCGCCACGGCATCGAGGTCGGTGATATAGCCGCCCGGGTTCGCGATGCTTTCGCAGAAGACCGCGCGGGTGTCGTCATCGATGGCCGACGCCAAAGCATCCAGATCGTCGAAATCCACAAACGTACACGACCAGCCGAACTTCTTGATCATGTTGGAAAACTGCTGAACCGTGCCGCCGTAAAGCCGGGTCGATGCAACGATGTTCAAGCCCGGCCCCATCAAGGGGAACAGCGCCATGATCTGGGCGGCATGTCCTGACGAACACGCAACAGCCCCCGCGCCCCCTTCAAGGGCCGCAATCCGGTTTTGCAGCGCTCCGATCGTCGGGTTGGTCAGGCGCGAGTAGATATAGCCAACCTCTGCAAGGTTGAACAAAGCCGCCGCATGATCGGCATCGCGAAACGCAAAAGCCGTGGTCTGGTAGATCGGCGTCTGAATGGCCCCTGTGGTCGGATCGGGTTCGGTACCTGCATGTACCTGTAGTGTTTCAAAGCTATGGTCGGTCATCTTCTCTCTCCCTCAAGGTCGCTTGGTCAGCCGCGATCCAGCGGCCGGACATGCAAAACATAATAGGCGTGGCCGCGATGCTCGGCGGCGCTGATGGACAGCGCGACCGTTTCCATCAGGCCGGTCTTGTCCTGGGTCAGTTCCAGCCGCTCGACCACTTCGCGGCGTGCCAGAAGCACTTCGGGCGGTTTCAGCCCGCCCAGATCAAGCCCAGCCATGGACCGAAGGTGCGGCAACGGCCCGGGGCCGGCATGGAAGAACTGAAGGGCGGCGGCGTTGGCATAAAGGACCTGTGCGCCACGGTCGGTCACGATGACCGGATCGGTGATCATCTCCAGACCCGCGCGCAATTCATTGTCGGGCACATTGGCGCCCACAAAGCCCGTGACCGCACCTTGGCAGTCCACCAATGGCACGATCAACCGGCGCCAGGCCCGCACAAAGACCCGTTGCGGGGGCTCATGTTCTGACAACACCCGCGCGCCGCGCCGGGTGGCGGCAAGATAAAGCGCATCGAAGAAGACACTGATGTATCCGCCAAAATCGGCCGTGGTCTTGCCGGTCATATCGTGGCCATAGTGGTCGCGGATCTCGGCGCCGTAGTGGGCGTATCTGAAGTGGTCGCCATCGCGGGTCAGCACCATCATCCAGCGTTCGAGCCCGTCAAACGCATCCAACCGGAAGGATGTTTGCGGGATAGGGCCTTCAGGTTGACCCAAAACGTCACAGACTTCGGCAAAACTGCGCAACACCGGCGAGCCCATGGCGTCCACCTTAGGGGACCAGACGGTCCGGGGATCAGGTATCCCATGTGCTGCGAAGTAACTGCGCACAGACGTCAGATCATTCCGGGCAAGGTCCTCGGCGATCGACTGCACGGCGAAATACGGCGCGCCGGATTGCCTTGTGTCTGGTGATTGGTCGGTCGCCATCACGTCCCCGTCTTTGCCGATTTTCGGCAGTCTTTCTTCGCAGGCGCTATACCTGCGACGCTTTCACATGGTCTTCAAGCGGAAACCTTGCCTAGCGCATCCAGAAGCCTTCGCGCTTGATTTTGTTCCGGATGACCTGCTCTTTGGGAGGAAGATTTTCCTGATCGAACAAGGCGCGCACTTTGCGGCCACGCCCCTGGAAGATCATACGCTTCATCGGGTCATGGGATTTAAGCACGCGCTTGATCCGGTTGGGGGCGGCCACCGCTTCAAGCGTGTTGATCACCGCGTCGGGCTCGCGCGCATAGGCCAAGGGCAACACCCGCCAATGGCAGGCCACGCCGCCGTCAAGCGGAGCCAGATCCGGCCCCGGGCGCCCGCCGCCGGCCTGATGGATCACAAGCGGCAGCGCAATCTGGTCCAGCCAGGGGTAAATCGGCTGACAGGTCAATTCTGCTGGCGGGTCGTCGCGGATCATCACCATCGCGTCCAGCATCCGGGCCTGGAACGCGTGCGGGCAGGGGCCGAAAAACCAACTGGCGTTGAAATAAAGGTAGCGTTCCCAATGGCCGTCCGGCTGGCCGGGGTCCAGGCTTGCGGCGAAATCAAGGCCCAGCCGGTCATAAAGCGCCTTCCAGATGTCTTCGATGCCCGGCCCGTAAAGTTCGGGCTTTGGCCAGGTGCCTTCGCGCCGCATGGACGCAGAGGGTTTCGAGTTTGAAAGATCAAGCCCGCTTAACGCGCCCGTGATGATCGTGTCGCTGTCGAAAAACAAGAACGGTTCTCCCTTGGGCAGCAAATGCAGCGCTTCGACCTTGTTGCCTTGCGGATAGGCGGTGCCAAAATGCTTGGCCTCGAAGGGTTTGACCTCAGCCCCGAGGGTGTCGAGCAGATCCAAAGCGTCGCGGTCCGTCATATTGGCCGGTTTCGGCCAGAGCGGCCCGGGCGCAGGGTCTGCCACGATCAGGCGGCCGGCAAAATCGGGGTCCGAATGGCGCAAGGACGCGGCAAAAAGAACGGCTTCATAGGTCAATCTTCCGGCCGCTGCGACGATCAGGATGTTCAAAGGCGTCCCCATGGGCCGGAACCTAAGAGCGCTCGGCGGGGAACAGAAGGGCAAAGTGCTTGACCTTCCAGCGACTAGAACCTTTATCAGTGATCTGGAAAGGACGTTCATGACGCATTCGCTGACATTTCGGGTCCAGGGGCTCAGTTGCGCCTCTTGCCTGCATCGGGCAGAGACCGCGGCGTCTGGTCCGGCCGGCATCGCGCATGCCGCGATCAATCTTGCAGGCGGGACGCTGACGCTGGAAGCGGCAGATGCCGATGCTGTGCGTGCTGCGACACAGGCGACCGGGGCGGCGGGCTACCAGGCCGAAACGCGCAGCACGCGGTTGGTCCTGGGCGGGCTTCATTGCGCGTCTTGCGTGGGCAAGGTCGAGCGCGCCTTGGAAGGCGTGCCCGGGGTGCTGTCGGCTGAGGTGAACCTTGCGACGTCTGAGGCGCGGCTGACCCATATCTCAGATCCCGCGGTCGTGTCAGCGGCCATCAAGGCGATTGAGAAGACCGGGTTTGAGGCCGCACGCCCGACCGACATAGGGCCCGAACATAAAAGAACCGAGCAAATACCGCCGGTGCTTTGGGCCGCGCTTTTGGCTCTGCCGGTTGTGGCGTTGGACATGGGCGCGCATCTGGTGCCGGCCCTGCACCATGCCATTGGCGCAACGATCGGCCATGGCACGGCCGGGGTGTTGCAGTTTGTGCTTGTGACGGTGCTTCTGGCCTGGCCCGGACGCGCATTCTTTACCCGCGGCGTCGGGGCGCTTGCGCGCGGGGCCCCCGATATGGACACGCTGGTCGCGTTGGGCACCGGAGCGGCCTGGGCCTATTCGACCGCAGCGCTGTTTCTGCCGGGTCTGTTTCCTGCGGGTCAGGCGGTTCTCTATTTCGAATCTGCCGCGGTGATTGCGACATTTATTCTTCTGGGCCGCCGCATTGAGGCGCGCGCGAAGGGCCAGGCGGGGCGCGCGATAGAAGCCCTTGTCGGCCTGCAACCGCGCACCGCCCAGCGAGAGGCACATGGAACCATCGAAGAGGTCGCCATCGACCAGATCGCCCCGGGCGACGTGGTGCAGGTCAAACCCGGAGAGCGCCTGCCCGTCGATGGGACCGTCCTGACAGGCGCAAGCTCCATCGACGCGGCCGTGCTGACAGGTGAAGCGCTGCCCGTGGATGTCGCACCCGGATCAGACGTGGTGGGGGGCACGCTGAACACGACGGGCCTTCTTCGCATTCAGGCGACCGCAACCGGGGCGGACACCGTCCTGGCCGAGATTGCCGCCATGGTCCGCAGGGCGCAGTCCAGTAAACTGCCCATCCAGTCGCTGATCGACAAGGTTGCGTCGGTGTTTGTGCCGATTGTCATGGGGCTTGGCCTGGCAACTCTTTTGGGATGGCTCCTGGTCACGGGCGATCTTGCGCGCGCAATGACGGCAGCGGTATCGGTGTTGATCATTGCTTGTCCCTGCGCGATGGGTCTTGCAACGCCGATGTCGATTGTGACGGGGGCGGGGCGGGCGGCCCGGCTGGGTGTCCTGTTTCGCAATGGCACCGCTTTGCAGCGGCTCGCCGGGGTCAAAGTCGCCGCCTTCGATAAAACGGGCACCCTCACGATGGGACGCCCTGCGGTCACGCTGGTCGACCAGCCCGGCAATGCCGCGCCGGCTGATCTGGCCCCGCTGGGGGCGCTGGCGGCAACGTCTACCCATCCGTTGGCCCAGGCCATTGCGGCCTACCTCGATGGGAAGGCTGCAGTGACAAATGTGGAAAACACCCCCGGCCTTGGCGTGGCGGGGTCCTCAGGCGGGCAGATGCTTCGGCTTGGCTCTGCGGCGTTTATGGACGCGGCTGATCTGGCCGTTCCGGGCACGGCGCAAGACGACGCCAGCCTTGTCTACGGCGCGGTTGATGACGCCGTTGTGGCGGTGTTCCACCTGACCGACCCCGCAAAGCCCGAGGCCGCGCGCGCCATCGCAGCACTGAAAGGCGACGGTGTCCGTACGGTGCTGATCTCTGGCGACCGCGACGGGCCGGCGCAGGCGATCGGCAAATCACTTGGCCTCGATGAGGTGATTGCAGGGGTTCTGCCAGGTGAAAAAGCGGACCATGTGCGCCGCATCGCCGGGCATGGCCCTGTGGCGTTCACAGGCGACGGGATCAACGATGCCCCCGCGTTGGCCGCCGCCGACGTGGGCCTTGCCATCGGGACCGGCACGGATGTCGCGATTGAGGCCGCCGATGTGGTGCTGATGTCCGGCAATCTCGACAGTGTTGCGCGCGCCCGCGCCATCAGCCGGGCCACCATGGCCAACATCCGCCAGAACCTGTTCTGGGCCTTTGCCTACAACGTCACCTTGATCCCTGTTGCTGCGCTGGGGCTTCTTAGCCCGGTGGCTGCTTCAGCCGCGATGGCGCTGTCGTCGCTCTTTGTTGTCTTCAACTCTCAGCGGCTTCGCTGGGCGGGACAGGGGCGCCAGCCATGAACATCGGTGAAGCCGCGCGCAGGTCCGGGCTGCCGGCAAAAACCATCCGTTACTACGAAGACATTGCCCTGGTCATTCCCGCGCGTGCGGCCAATGGCTACCGCGACTATTCGGCGTCAGACACCCACAAGCTGGGCTTTTTGGGTCGCGCGCGCGCGCTTGGCTTCGCGATCGGGGATTGTCGCGCACTTCTTGACCTTTATGACGATGGGGCGCGCGCCAGCTCCGATGTGCGGTCGATTGCGGCATCCCATTTGGCCGATATCGAGCAGAAAATCGAAGACCTGCGCGAGATGCATGAGACGCTTTCAGACCTGGTTGCATCCTGTGCAGGCGACGACCGGCCTGATTGCCCGATCCTGAAATCGCTCGCCGACGGCTAGGATTTGATCCCGCGAGGGAGCCGAGGGCGGGCCCTGACGCACCGGTGTGGCTTTTGAGTAAGATGGTGGGCGACCCTGGAATCGAACCAGGCGTGCGTCTCCGCGAGGGAGCCGCAGGCGGCCCCTGACGCACCGGTGTGGCTTTTGAGTAAGGTGGTGGGCGACCCTGGAATCGAACCAGGCGTGCGTCTCCGCGAGGGAGTTACAGTCCCCTGCCACACCTTGCGGCCTGTCGCCCACTGCGCCGCAGGCCTGAGCCCCAGCGCGACGCGTTGGATACTCACGCCCCCCCGGGGCGTCAACTGAAAATCGCGGCCGGGCCTTTCGCGCCGAAACGATCTGTGGCAGGCGCGGGGGATCGGAGGCGAGACATGAAGAAACCAGCTTGGGTTGTTGAAAAAGAACGTGACAAGCGCGTGACCGACCGCCAAACGATGTGGCTTTACGGGCTCCATTCGGTGCGTGAGGCCTTGGCGAACCCGGCGCGCGAGAAACTCCGGCTGGTGGTGACGAAAAATGCCATGAACCGGCTGGGCGACATTCCCGCCGAGGTGACACCTGAGATCGCCGATGCCCGCAAGTTCCCGGTGCCTTTGCCCAAGGACGCGGTTCATCAAGGGGCCGCCTTAGAAACTCGCGAACTGACCTGGGGTGGTCTTGACGGCTGTATCGAACGCGCGGGCGAGGGTCGATTGATCGTGGTCTGCCTCGACCGGGTGACGGACCCCCACAATGTGGGCGCGATCCTGCGCTCAGCCGAAGTGTTTGGCGCCGCCGCCGTCATCGCCCCGGCCCGCCATTCGGCCCCCGAGACGGGCGTGCTGGTCAAAGCGGCCTCGGGGGCGGTGGAACGCCAGCCCTATCTGCGCGTTACCAACCTGACCCGGTCGATCGAAGACCTAAAGTCGCGCGGGTTCACGGCCATTGGTCTGGATGGCGACGCCGATGTTGAAATCGGTGCCGCGGCCGCTGATGCACGCGGGCCCATTGCGCTGGTTCTCGGCGCAGAAGGGGCAGGGCTGCGCGAAGGGGTTGCAGCCGCCTGCGACCGATTGGCCCGGATTGACGCGACCGGGGCCCTACGCTCGCTTAATGTCTCGAACGCGGCCGCGGTCTCCCTATATGCAGTGAGACAAACTGCGGAGACCTGATGCGCCAATCCCCGAAAATCGCCACCTGTTGTTATTGCGGCACCCGGGCGGCTTTGGTCCTGAAAGGTGAGACCCGGCATGAGCTGGCCTGTTCGGCCTGTGGCGCGCCGCTGCATAATCTGAAACACCTCTCTCCCGATCACGTGATCGACAAATCGCGCGCCGGGCGGCCCAAAAAGCGGCCCGAAATGGCGGCAAAATCGCCCAAGCGCATGAAAAAGAAGAAAAAATCCTTTGGGTCCTGGATGTTCGAAGAGGCGTTGGACGCGCTCGAAGACATCTTCGATTGATGTAACACTTCTAACAAGCCGTCACGGTTTCGTGGGGGCCCTTTCGAGTTTGCCCCGCGTTGCGCATGTTCTGGACAACGCGATCTTGAAAGGAGAACACCATGCCCAACCGTCGCCAAATCCTGGCCCTTGCCGCCGCCGCCCCCTTTGCCTCGCTCGCCGTCCCGGCGTTCGCAATGACGCCCAAAACCTATGCCGAGGGCGGGATCGCCATCGATGGGTCTGATACGGTCGCCTATTTTGACGAAAACGGCCCTGTGCCGGGCTCGCCAGAGTTCGCTGTCGACTGGAACGGGGCGACCTGGCACTTTGCCACGGCCGAAAACATGGCCAAGTTCGAAGCCGACCCCGAGGCTTACGCTCCGCAATATGGTGGCTACTGCGCTTTTGCTGTCAGCAAGGGCTACACCGCCTCGACCGTGCCCGAAGCCTGGTCGATCCATGATGGGAAGCTCTATTTGAACTTCTCGCGGTCTGTCCGGGCCCGCTGGGCGCTGAACAAACGCGCGAACATCGAAGCGGCAGATGCCAACTGGCCGGATGTGCTCTCTGCATAGGGCTCAGCGTTAACGAAGTGTTCACAAGTCTATTACACGCTCTTAACAGGCATGTCCCCATGCCTATCTAGAACCTAAGTCTGAAGCCGGAACCTTCAGACTTTTTATCACTGTCCCTCGTTCCGTGACTTGCGCCCGGTGGCATCCCCTCCGGGCGCTTTTTCTTTTCGATGTCAGGGGTTTCGCGCGGCTTTCTCGTCTAATCCAGACGTGCCTTCGCGGGCTTCAAGCTCTGCCAGTACATCGGCCCAGGCCACGCCGGATGCGCTTAGCATCACTTGCAGATGATAAAGCACGTCTGCGGCTTCGCCGATCAGGCCCGCGCGGTCGCCCTTGGTGGCGGCAACGATCGCCTCGATCGCTTCTTCGCCGAATTTTTCCGCAGTTTTGTCGGTGCCTTTCGACAAAAGCTTGGCTGTCCAGGATGTGTCGGGGTCCGCGCCCTTGCGCGCCTCAATCGTGGCCGCCAGCCGGCTCAGGGTATCGCTCATGTCAGCCTCATCGGGATGCCAGCGGCGGCCATATGCGCCTTCGCCTCGCCAATCGTATGGTCGCCAAAGTGGAAGATCGAGGCGGCCAGAACCGCAGATGCGCCGCCTTGCGTCACCCCTTCGACGAGGTGATCAAGCGTGCCCACCCCGCCAGAGGCGATCACCGGCACATTCACCGCATCTGAAATCGCGCGGGTCAGGGGCAGGTTGAAGCCTGCGCGGGTCCCGTCGCGGTCCATCGACGTCAACAGGATTTCGCCCGCGCCCTTTTCGGCAACGGTTTGGGCAAATTCCACCGCGTCAATGCCCGTTGGACGTCGCCCGCCGTGGGTGAAGATCTCCCACCGCCCAGGTTCCACGGTCTTGGCATCGATGGCAACGACGATGCATTGCGCCCCGAACCGGTCAGCGGCGCGTGCGACCACGTCCGGATCGGCCACGGCGGCCGAATTGAAGCTGACCTTGTCGGCGCCCGCGTTCAACAGCGCGTCGACGTCTTCCACCGTGCGCACCCCGCCGCCGATGGTCAGGGGCATGAAGCATTGCTCGGCCGTGCGGGTGGCCAGATCATACATCGTGCCCCGGTTTTCATGGGTGGCTTTGATGTCGAGAAAACACAGCTCATCCGCGCCGGCTTCGTTGTAGGCGATGGCGGCTTCAACCGGGTCGCCCGCATCGATCAGATCAACGAAATTGACACCCTTCACCACGCGGGCGTCGGCCACATCAAGGCAGGGTATGACACGCACCTTCAACATGAGCGTTGTCCTAAACGGGTTTGGGGCCGGGGGCTAGGGTGGCTGGAACCTGCCACGTCGCGAAGCTGTGATGAGCGCGCCGGATGGAAGGCTGTAAGCTTGCCGTACCAACCCCCGGGAGAAGATCATGCACAAACTTAGCACACTTGTCGCCGCGTCCTTGCTGACCGCCACCACTGCCATGGCAGAGGGACATATGCAGCGCGTCGAAGCCGCTGGCACCGTGTCCGAGGCCGCCGACCGTCTGGTCAGCGTTGTCGAAGGGGCAGGTGCGACGGTCTTTGCACGGGTCAATCACGGCGCGGGGGCGGCATCGGTGGATATGGAGCTTGCTGATGCGGAACTGTTGATCTTCGGCAACCCAATGCTCGGCACGCCCGTGTTGCAGGCCGATATCACCACAGGTCTCGTGCTGCCGCTGCGCGTTTTGGTCCATGACGACGCCGGCCAGACGGTGTTCGTCTATGAAACCCCCAGTGCCATGCTGTCGGACTTTGCCGTGCCCGGCGATCTTGACGCCCTAGGCCGCATAACCGGGGCCCTGGGGATGCTTACGTCAAAGGCGGCAGGCGGCTAGTCAGCCCGCCCGTGCAACCCTTTGCAAGGCATTCCGCACCACGGCGATGTGAAACGGCATGATCAGGGCCAGGTATGCGCGGCCGCCGAAGTTGTGCGGCCTGACCCAGGTTGACAAGTGGATCTTGCCGTCGTAGCGGCAGACCGACACCAGAAAGTTCAGGTGCTTGTCATCGAACCCGGCGAGCACTTCGTCCTCACGTTCAGAAACAAGCGGGAAAAGTCCCACGCTTTCACCACTCGTTTGGGGTGGGTCCGCAATTAGCCCAAAGGGGCGCACGATGACCCCGCGAAGTTTGACGAGCGCCTGAACCCAGCCTGGGAAGGCACCGATCTCATCAGCAGCGACCCGTGTCGACAGGTTGGATGCGACAGCATAGGTGTCAAGGAAATCGCCCGTGTTTCTCTGGTCGTGAAGTGCGCTTTTGTCCGGCAGCGGGGCGGTGTGAACACTTGCCATAAATGTCTCCTTCGATGATCATTTTGGCATCAAGGGGAGCGTGTTCAAGACGCCTGACCCGTGGCAAAACGTGGCAGGTTAGCTTCCCAATGTCGAAAGCGCCTCAGCCAGATCAATTGCCCCATCATAAAGTGCGCGGCCCGAGATGGCGCCGGCGATGACCCCTGTGGCTTGAAGGGCCGTAAGGTCTGCCATGCGCGACACGCCACCCGACGCGATCACTGGGATGGACACTGCCCGCGCCAGGGCTTCGGTCGCGGCCACGTTGGGTCCCCCCATGGCCCCGTCGCGGTCAATGTCGGTGTAGATGATCGCCGCCACGCCCGCGTCTTCGAACTGGCGTGCCAGGTCCGTAACCAAAACGTCGGTTTCTTCGGCCCAGCCGCGCGTGGCGACCTTGCCCGCGCGCGCATCAATGCCAACGGCGACCTTGCCGGGGTGGGCCTGCGCGGCAGCCCTGACCAGACCGGGGTCTTCCACCGCTACTGTGCCAAGGATCACCCGGGCCACCCCGGCGTCAAGCCAACGTTCGATCGTCGCCATGTCACGGATCCCGCCACCAAGCTGAACGGGAATATCCACCGCCGCGAGGATGCCATTCACCGCATCACCGTTCACCGGCTGGCCTGCAAATGCGCCGTTGAGGTCCACCAGATGCAACCATTGTGCACCAGCGCTGGCGAATGCGCGGGCCTGGGCGGCGGGGTCATCGCCAAACACGGTCGCGGCCTCCATATCGCCCTTCAACAGGCGCACGCATTGGCCGTCTTTGAGATCAATCGCCGGATACAGGATCATGGTCGCCCCCTTGGTCGCGGGTGCCTTCTGCCCGGCGTGACGTTGGGGCACAAGAGGGTTTGACGCGACGTCGGACTGGACGCGGGCGGTGCGTTTGAGGGACGACATTCCCTCAAACGGGGAGAGAGACATGAGAGACTTTGCAATCGCGGCAGCCTTTGCCCTCGCGGCGACCGGCGCGGCGGCCGATCCGGCCCATGGCACCTGGCAGACGGCACCAGATGACAACGGCAACTTCGGACACATCGAAATGTCGGCCTGCGGGGCCGCACTTTGCGGTGTGCTGGTGCGGGCCTATGATGGGGCTGGCAAACAGGTTCAATCCGACCGCGTCGGCCAGCGCATTGTCTGGGATATGGTCGCCAAGGGCGGGGGCGCCTATGCAAACGGCAAAGTCTATGCGCCCGACCGCGACAAGACCTATAATTCGAAGATGTCGTTGAACGGCGAATTCCTGAAGGTCGAAGGCTGTGTCCTGGGCATTTGCCGGGGCAACACCTGGAAGCGCGTCAACTAGGCTGACCAAGCGGGGCGGGCTGACGCCCGCACGACACGTCTTGTGGGGGCTCTGCCCCCGGCCTGCGGCCCCCCCCGGAGTATTTTTGCCAGGATGAAGCCCACTAGGGCCGCCAGGTCAGAAAGTTTGCGATCATCTTCAGCCCGGCGGATTGGGATTTTTCGGGGTGAAATTGCGTGCCGATCATGGTGTCGCGCCCGACAATGGCGGTGACGGGCCCGCCATAATCGACATGCGCGATCAGATGGGAAGGGTCCGTGACCTCCATCCGGTAGGAGTGAACAAAGTAGGCGTGATCGCCCGTGGTCACCCTATTCAGCACCGGATGCGCGGCGTCGATCACCAGATCGTTCCAGCCCATATGGGGCACCTTGAGCGTCGCATCGCCTGGGTCAATGGGCACCACCCGGCCCGGCACCCAATCAAGACCCGGCGTTTCGCGGAATTCCTCGCCCAGTGTCGCCAGAAGCTGCATGCCGACGCAGATGCCGAAAAACGGCACCGCGCGTGTGATCACAGCGGTGTGCAGGGCGTCGACCAGGGCAGGACGCGCGGTCAGTGCTGCCATGACAGCCGGAAAGGCCCCGTCGCCGGGCAGGACAATCCGGTCAGCGACCGCGACGGTCTCAGGGTCAGAAGTGACCACGATTGCGCCCGCACCAACTTCGGACGCCATTTTCTGGAACGCCTTTTCGGCCGAGTGCAGATTGCCCGGCGTCGCATCGATGATAACGGTGGCCATGGCGCTAAAGCGTGCCCTTGGTCGAGGGCACGGCACCGGCCTGGCGCGGATCGGCTTCAACCGCGAGACGCAGCGCCCTTGCCACCGCCTTGAAGCTGGCTTCGGCGATGTGGTGGCTGTTGATCCCGCGCAAAAGATCGACATGCAGCGTGATGCCGCCATGGGTCGACAGCGCCTGAAAGAATTCGCGCACCAATTCGGTGTCGAATGTGCCGATCTTGGGGGCGGTCATGTCGACGCCCCAGCCGAGCCAGGGTCGGCCCGACAGATCAAGGGCCGCGCGCACCAGCGTGTCGTCCATTGGCAGGTGGCATTCGCCATAGCGGCGGATGCCGCGCTTGTCGCCGACGGCGTCCGACAGCGCCTGACCAATCGCAATGCCAGTGTCTTCAACGGTGTGGTGGTCATCAATATGGGTGTCGCCCTTGGCCGTGATGGTCATGTCAATCAGGCTATGGCGCGCCAATTGTTCGAGCATATGGTCGAAGAACCCCACCCCGGTCGTGATGTCGCTGACACCCGTCCCATCCAGCGCCAGGCTGACGCTGATGGTGGTTTCGGTGGTCTTGCGTTCAATCTTGCCGGTTCGCATGGCTCTCTCCAGGCTGCGGGGCGCTTATAGGCGCGCGCCTTGGCATTGGAAAGACGTGCGGGGGCGTGCAGCAGATGACTGCGGCGCGAACGCCTCAGGGTGCGCGCACCACAAAGACCGAACACGCCGCATGGCGCACGACCCGCGCCGCATTCGGCCCCAGCAGATAGTCCTTCAGGTCTGGCCGATGCGCGCCAATCACGATCAACGTCGCTTGCGAGACCTTGGCGACCTTCAACACTTCTTCATAAACCGAGCCGACTGCCGTTACGTGGCGCACTTTGGCGTTGGCTTGTGTCCCCAACGCGTCTTCGACCACCGTCGCCAGGGTCTTTGCGGCGGTGTCCCTGGCTGTTTTGACGTCATGGTCCTGAAAGTAGGCGCCGACCATGCTGGCCCCGAAATCCGGGACGACCGTGATCACGTCGAGCTGAGCGTCATCCAAGGTCGCCATTTGGGCGGCCCGTTCCAACACCTGGCGCTCTTCTTCGGGGCGGTTGATGTCAATCGCACACAAAATTGTGCCACTCATGCCAGCTCTCCCTCTGCAGCGTTCCGGGCGGGTGCCGGCTCGGCGCGTCGCATCTGCAGCATCGCGATGAACCCCAAAAGCAACAGCGCTGGAATGAAGATCAGTTCTTTGGGCAATTGGTCCGCCGTTGCTTTGACGCTGCTGATCGACACAGGCTCGTCGCCATAGAAATCAAACGAGTCGAGCGCATCTGCCAGATCGGTGCCGAACATCGGCTCATCAAGGACTTGCGTTTCGCCATCGGGGATCACGACGAACCCAAGGGCATCAAGACGCGCTTGACCGCCTTCGGCGTCCGGCACGGTCAGTGGCACGGTGACGTTCTTCATCTCAAGCGTGTCGAAGTCGGGGCCAGCGATCACCACCTGCAATTGTTCGCCAGGTGCGGCATTGCCCAAGGCTTCCGAGAAGGCCGCCGGGGCGATATCATCGAAGGGCGCCTGGATCTGGTTCATGAAAAAGCCCGGCCGGAACAGCGCAAAGGCGATCAGCAGCATGGCGGCTGTTTCCCAGATGCGGTTGCGGGTCAAAAACCAGCCCATGGTCGCGGCAGTGAAGATCAAGATCCCCACGGTTGCGACAATGAAGACGATGATGCCTTGGACCCACGTGACGTCGATCAACAACAGATCGGTGTTGAAGATGAAGACAAAGGGCAGGGCGACGGTGCGCAGGCTGTAGAAGAACGCCGTAAACCCGGTGCGGATCGCATCGCCGCCCGACACGGCGGCGGCGGCGAAACTGGCCAGCCCCACAGGGGGCGTCACATCCGCCATGATCCCGAAGTAGAAGACGAACAAGTGCACCGCAATCAGCGGCACCACCAGACCCGATTGCGCGCCAAGTTCGACGACGACCGCAACCATGAGAGACGAGACCACGATGTAGTTGGCCGTGGTTGGCAACCCCATGCCCAAGATCAGCGACAAGATCGCCACGAAGACCAGCATCAAGATCAGATTGCCACCTGACAGGAACTCAACGAAATCGGCCATGACCTGACCGATACCGGTCAGCGACACGGTGCCCACGATGATACCCGCCGTGGCCGTGGCCAGACCGATACCGATCATGTTGCGGGCCCCATCAATCATGCCTTCGATCAGATCGACCGCTCCGTCGCGCAACCGGCTGATGGCATTCGCTTCGCCGCGGAACATCGCTTTCAGTGTCTTTTGGGTCAAAAGGATCCCGAACAAGAGGAACGTCGCCCAGAAGGCCGACAGGCCCGGCGATTTCCGCTCGATCATCAGAAAATAGACCAGCACGATGATCGGCAGCAGATAATACAGCCCCGACTTGTAGATCTTGGAGAGGTCGGGAAGCTCCACCACCTCGGAATTCGGATCATCGGGTTCAAGGTCTTCGGTCTGTGCGGCAAGGTAGATCAGGCCGAGATAGACCAGAAACAACAGCGCCGACAGCACCAGCCCGGAGCCTTCGGGAAACAGCGAGACGATCAGACCCACCGGGTATTGCGTGGCATAGCACAAGATTGCGAAGCCTGCGAAAAACGCGAACATGCCGCCGATCGTGCGGCCCATGGACACGACCTTGTTGCCGATCGTGGGCATGTTGTTTTTCACCGCCTCAAGGTGAACGATGTAAACAAGTGCGATGTAGGAAATCACCGCAGGCAGGAAGGCGTGGGTGATCACCTCAACGTAGGAAATGCCCACATATTCGACCATCAGGAAGGCCGCAGCCCCCATCACCGGCGGCATGATCTGGCCATTCACGGATGAGGCGACTTCAACCGAGCCCGCCTTTTCCGCCGAAAAGCCCACGCGTTTCATCAAGGGGATCGTGAAGGTCCCGGTGGTGACCACGTTGGCGATCGATGAACCTGAAATCAGCCCGGTGGCTGCAGACCCCACAACGGCGGCCTTGGCCGGCCCGCCGCGCAGGTGGCCCAGGGCCCCGAAGGCCATCTTGATGAAGTAGTTGCCCGCCCCCGCCTTATCGAGCAGCGCACCGAACAGAACGAAGAGGAAGACAAACTTGGTCGACACGCCAAGGGCGATGCCGAACACGCCCTCTGACGTGATCCACATATGGCTCATGGCTTTTCGCAGGCTGGCACCGGCCCAGCGGATCTGGTCGGGGACAGCCTCAGACGAGCCAAAAAAGACGTAAAACAGAAAGACAAGCGCAAGGATCACCATCACCGGGCCAAGCACCCGGTAGGCGGCGATGAACAGAAGTGTCAGCCCAGCAAGGGCGAAATAGGCATCCGTGGTGTCGGCCAATCCGCCGGCGGCAACGATCTTGTCGTAGAAAAAGAACCCGTACATCGCAAGGAACGCCCCGCCGATGCCAAGCGCCCAGTCGTACCACGGGATGTAGTCGCGCGGGCTGGATTTAAAGAGCGGATAGGCCATTGCAGCAAGAAACACCGCAAAGGCCAGATGGATCTGGCGCGAGTTGTTGATCAGATCGCCCGGCAGAATGTAGGGCGACACGGGCGAGGCCAGAAGCACCTGAAAAATCGACCAGGTCAGGGCCACAACGGCCACGAAGATGCCCACGGCACCAACCGGAGAACGCGCACCACTGTCAGAGGCGGCAACAAGTTCCTGAAGCTCTTCTTCGCTGAGCGCGCGATTGTCTGCCTTGGCCATCGGTCCCCCTGACGGTTTGAATTTTTTGATTTTATTGTTTTGAAACGTGGGGGCGGTCGCGCCGCCCCCGCGCTATTCTCATCATGCGGAGCGGATTATTCGATCCAGCCCTGCTCTTTGTAGTACTTCGCCGCACCTGGGTGGAGCGGTGCCGACAAACCGGCCGAGGCCATTTCCTCGGGCACAAGGTTTGCAAACGCGGGATGCAGACCTTTGAAATCATCGAAGTTTTCAAAGACCGAGCTGACCAGCGTATACACGACATCTTCTGACACTGTGGCCGAGGTCACAAAGGTCGCGCCCACACCGAAGGTTTTCGTGTCGGCGTCATTCCCGCGGTACATCCCGCCGGGAATGGTGGCTGTCCGGTAGAACGAGTTTTCGTCGACAAGGCCCATGACCGCGTCGCCGGCTACCTCAACCAAAACCGAATCGCAGGCCGTTGTGGCTTCCTGGATCGACCCCGAAGGATGGCCAACGGTATAGACCATGGCGTCGATCTGGTTGTCACAGAGCGCGGCGGATTGTTCGGCGGCTTTCAACTCGGTCGCCAGAGCGAAGTCACCGGTGGTCCAGCCTTTGGCTTCCATCAGCACTTCCATGGTGCCGCGCTGGCCTGAACCGGGGTTGCCGATATTCACGCGCTTGCCGGCCAGATCATCGATGCTGGTGATCCCGGAATCGGCCCGGGCAACAACGGTGAAAGGTTCGGGATGCACCGAAAAGACCGCGCGAAGGTCTTCAAATGCGCCGGCGTCTTCAAAGCGGGACGAGCCATTGTAGGCGTGGTACTGCCAATCAGATTGCGCGACGCCGAATTCCAGCTCGCCTTCGCGGATCGTGTTGATGTTGTAAACCGACCCACCGGTCGATTCGACCGAGCAGCGGATGCCATGGTCGCGGCGGCCTTTGTTGACCAAACGACAGATCGCGCCGCCTGTGGGGTAGTAAACCCCCGTGACACCACCGGTGCCGATGGTGATGAATTCTTCAGCGTAGGCAGCGCCGCCTGCAGTCGCGACGGCTACCGCTGCCACGGTCAGTTTCAGTTTATCAAGCATTACAAACTCCCTGGATGATTGGCTTGAGTGTGCATCACGCTGCTCGGGTTTATCCCGATTCGTGACATTTTATTCGTCTGTCAGAAGGCGCCGGTTTCCGCGTAAGCCATTGCCTTTAATGACAATTCGAAGGATCTACGAAACGAGTTTGCACGCGTCACTGATCGGGCTCGAAGTGTTGTGGCTGGGCTTTGGCAGGCTTGGTCACGGTCCCTCCAACAGGCTGGAAGCTAGCGTTCCAATTGCATAGGCTGTTGTCAAGTCGCGTCGGACTTCGCTTCCGTACACGTCACCTTGGAGCTGCCAATGTCTCATGTCTTTCCGCGCCACACCAAAGTGACACCGCCCAGAGCAGTGCGGGGGCAGGGCTGCTATCTGTATGATGCGGACGGCAAAGCCTATCTCGACGGGTCGGGCGGGGCGGCGGTGTCCTGCCTTGGGCATGGCGACCGCGATGTGATTACGGCCGTCCAGAGCCAGGCGGCAACCTTGTCATTTGCGCACACCGGGTTTTTCACGTCTGAGCCTGCAGAAGAGCTTGCCGACCTGCTGATTGAGGATGCACCAGGGGACCTCGACCGTGTCTATTTCGTCTCCGGCGGGTCCGAAGCGGCCGAAGCTGCGATGAAGCTCGCCCGGCAGTACTTTGTGGAAATCGGTCAGCCGAAGCGCAGGCATTTGATCGCCCGGCGCCAGAGCTATCACGGCAACACGCTGGGTGCCCTGGCCGCAGGCGGGAACGCGTGGCGGCGCGCGCAATTTGATCCGTTGTTGATCCCCGTCAGTCACATCGCGCCGTGCTACGACTACATGTTGCGCGATGACAGCGAAACGGCTGCAGCTTACGGCCAGCGCGCCGCGGCAGAGCTTGAGGCCGAGATCCTTCGTCTGGGCCCCGACACGGTTCTGGCGTTCATGGCCGAGCCGGTGGTCGGCGCAACCATGGGCGCGGTGCCCGCCGTTGAAGGGTATTTCCGCCAGATCCGTGACATTTGCGACCGCTATGGCGTGCTTTTGATCCTTGATGAAGTGATGTGCGGGATGGGCCGGACCGGGCATCTTTATGCCTGCGACGGCGATGGCATCGCACCTGATATTCTGTGCATCGCCAAGGGATTGGGGGCTGGCTATCAACCCATTGGGGCGATGCTTTGCACGTCGACGATTTACGATGCGATCGAGGCGGGCAGCGGGTTCTTTCAGCATGGGCACACCTACATTGGCCATCCTGTGGCGACAGCGGCAGGCTGCGCGGTTTTGAAGAAGCTGAAAGGCGACGCTCTGGTCGAGCGGGCACGCCAAAAGGGTCACGCTTTGCTGGCCGAGTTGACCCGGGCGTTCGGCCAGCACGCCCATGTCGGTGACATCCGGGGGCGGGGCATGTTCTTGGGGCTGGAACTGGTTGCAGATCGCGCCGCAAAGACGCCGTTTGACCCCGGGCGCAAACTGGCTGCGCGGATCAAGGCCGAGGCGTTCGACGCAGGGCTGATTTGTTACCCGATGTCAGGCACGCGCGATGGCCAGATCGGCGATCACGTGTTGCTGGCGCCCCCGTTCATTATCGATGACGACCAGATCGGCGAACTGGTTGAAAAGCTCGCCGGCGCAATTGACCGAGCCATCGCGGCCTAGTCTTTGGGTCGGATACGATCGGCGGATTTGTCCGCAAAGGCCGCAAGACGCGCCCGCGCATCAGGTTGGGTGTTCACAACCCCGGCCACGACAGCCTCGGCATAGGCGGCATCCAGGGGTGACATATTGGTCATATGGCTGACGGCCGAGCAGATTGCGAAATTGGACAGGGGTAGGTTTTCGGCCGCGCGACCTGCCAGTTCGGTGGCTTTTACGATCGCGGGGCCTTCGGTGAGGTACTGGGCAAACCCGAGGGCCACAGCCTCATCAGCTTTGTAGACGCGACCCGTCAGCATCATGTCGATCATCCGCGCCTTGCCCACCAGATCGCTGACCCGGATCGTGGCGCCGCCGCCGGTGAACAGCCCGCGCTGACCTTCGGGCAGGGCGACATAAGCCGTCTGGTCCATCACCCGGATATGGGCGGCACTGGCCAATTCCAGCCCACCGCCCACAACCGCGCCCTGAAGGGCGGCAATCACCGGCACGCCGCCATATTCCATCTTGTTGAAGGCTTCATGCCAGCGCAGGCAGACATGCATGAAATCGGCCGGGCTGCGGTCGGCATCATGGTGTTCGATCAGGTCGAGACCGGCGCAGAAATGGTCGCCTTTGCCAGCCAGCACCACCGCCCGCACACCCGCGCGCGGGGCGGAGGAAAAGAACGTCACCAGTTCTTCGATGGTTGCGAGGTCAAGCGCGTTGCGTTTGTCTTCCCGGTCAAGCGTGACCGTCCAGACACCCGTGCCGCGCGCTTCAATGTGCAGGTTCTGAAAATCTGCGGGGTCCAAAGTGACGCTCATGATTGCTCGAACCCAAACAGGGCCGCCGCAGTGTTGTGGTCGGCCCGTTCCGCCGCGCGCTGCTTGGCCCGGGCCGCGCGCTCGGCCATCACCATATGGGCAAGGCTTTTGGTATAGGTTTCAAGGTCATCCAGGGCGGCGTTGATGCCGTCGCCGTCCCGCGCGGCTGCGCTGTCGAGGATCGCCCGGTGCCGGGCAATGATCGCGGCACGCGAGCGGGCTGTATAAGTGATCATGTTCATCAAGGGCTGCATCGCTTCAATCGCGCCAGCCAGATGATAGGTCAAAACCGGATTGCCGGCCGCTTCGGTCAACGCGAGGTGAAATGCCACGTCAGAGGCGCAAAACGCCTCATCGGACAGATCGGCGCGCCCTTGCCGGGCAATCTCGGCGGCCATCGCGGCCAGATGGTCCTCGCCGCGCCGGTCTGCCGCCAAGGGGGCACAGGCGCGTTCAAGCGAAAAGCGCGCCTCGCAGGCCCGGTCAAAACTCACGTCATTCATCGAAATCAACAGCGTCGTCGTCGTGGCCAGTTGCGCGCGCGCCTCGTCAAAGCTCAACCGGTTCACAAAGGCCCCGCCGAAGGCGCCGCGTTGCGTGCGGATCAGCGATTGTGCGGCCAGGCGCTTTAGCGCTTCGCGAATGGTCGGGCGCGACACATCATAGGCATCGGCCAGTTCGGCTTCCGACGGCAAGCGCTGATCGACGATCAAGGCGCCCGACACAATCGAATCCCGGATTGCATCTGCGATCTGCGCCGAAAGGTCGGCTGAGTTGTCCCTGTCAGTTTTCATTTGTCAGACATTTAAAAGTCTGACATTTAAATTGCAACTGGGTGACGGGAGGTGCCTCTGGAAAGACGTGCGGCAATGTCGTGGTCAGGTCTGAACTGGGTGATGCTGTTTGGCATTATCCTTGGGGCTTGGGGCGCGCTTTTGGGCATGTCGATCCCCGACGATCTGCGCGAGGCGTCGCGCGTTTTCGGGCGCGATTTCTGGGTGGCCTTGTGCACCGTATCCCCGGATTTGGCAGGTTTTGGTCGGGTCGCGCTGATGTGGGTGTTGATGTCGGCGGCGATGATGCTGCCCACCGCCGTGCCGGCCTTTATGGCTTACCACGATCTGGGCCGCACCGGGGGCGAGGTGAACCTTGCTGGCCTCGCGGCTGGGTTTCTGTCGGTCTGGATCGGGTTTTCGCTGATTGCGGCGACCCTGCAGATGGGGCTTTTTCAGGCCGATCTGGTCAGCGGATTTGGTGACAGCCGGTCGGGCCTGTTGTCGGCACTGCTTTTGGCCGTAGCCGGCGCCTATCAGTTTACCCCGCTTAAAGCCGCCTGCCTGACCGCCTGCCGCGCACCGGTGTCGTTCTTTATTGGCCATTGGCATCTGTCGCCCTTTGCGATGGGCCAGCGTCTGGGGATAACTTGCGTGGGCTGTTGCTGGGCGCTGATGCTGCTGGCCTTTGTGGGCGGGATGATGAGCCTTGCGTTCATGGGGCTCGCCACCGTGATCATGACTTTGGAAAAACTGCCGGACATCGGGCGTTGGGTGGACAAACCGCTGGGCTACGCCCTGTTGGCTGCCAGCGCCGCTTTTCTGGCCACCGCAATTTGAAGAAAGGGCAATAGATGGCACTTGATGGACAAGTCGGAACAATCCCGTGGACACTTTCAGGCGAACTGATCCTGAACTGCAATTGCACGGTCTTTTGCCCCTGCGTGGTCTCCTTGGGTCAGCACCCCCCGACCGAGGGGCATTGTCAGACCTGGGGTGGCATCCGCATTGACAAAGGCCAGTACGGCGACGTGGATCTGTCGGGCCTGAACCTGGGGCTGATGATCGAAATTCCCGAACGCATGGCGCGCGGCAATTGGAAGGTGGCATTGTTCATCGATGACCGCGCCAGTGCGGAAGCCTATGACGCGCTTGTCACGATCATGTCGGGCAAGGCGCGGGGCACAACAGGCCTGTTCGGCGTTCTGGTTTCCGAGTTGATTGGCCATGAGCGCCAGCCCGTCACCTACGAAAACGAAGGCAAGACGCGCCGTCTGGTCGTGGGCAAGAAGATCAAAGGGGAAGTTGTCCCGGTCGCGGGCAAAGATCCCGAACAGGACCTTGTCATCACAAATACGCAGTATTGGATGGGGGCCGACATCACCGTCGCCACAGCCAACCAGGGGCGTTTGCGCGCCTTCGGCCGGGTCTGGGATTTCGAAGGTCGTTCGGCCGAGATCTGCCAGATCGCCTGGCACGGGCCGTCCTGACGGCGGCGCGCGTTCTTTTTGGGAGGAGAGAGCGACATGCACACGCATATGACCAGCGACCGACCCGGCACGGCGAATTTCGTCGCGCTGTCGCCGGTGTCGCATCTGAACCGCGCCGCGCGGGTTCATGGCACCCGCCCTGCGGTCGTCTATGGGTCCATCCGGCGCGATTATGCAACCTTCGCGGACCGGGTTCGGCGGGTGGCGTCGGGCCTGCAAGCGCGCGGGGTCGGGCAGGGCGACACTGTCTCGGTCCTGTGCCCCAACATCCCCGAGTTATACGAATTGCACTATGCCGTGCCGATGATCGGGGCGGTGCTGAACACGATCAACACCCGGCTTGAGCCTGAAACCGTCGGTTATATCTTCGATCATGCCGATACCAAATTGGTGATTGCCGACAGCGCCTACGCAGGGGTGGTGGACGCCGCGTTTCAGCATCTGAGCGATACGCGCCCAGTGATCACCATCGTCGATGCCGAAGGCCCTGATGCGGGCAAAACGGTCGAGACTGCTTACGACGATCTTTTGGATGCCGCACCTTTTGCCGGCAGTGGTCTGCCAGATGATGAATGGCAGGCGCTGGCACTGAACTACACCTCTGGCACGTCAGGACGGCCCAAGGGGGTTTTATACCACCACCGGGGCGCGGCCCTGATGGCGATGGGCACGGTCAATGCCTGGATGATCCCGCATTTCATTTCCTATCTTTCGATTGTGCCGATGTTTCACTGCAATGGCTGGTGCCATCCGTGGATGCTTCCTTTGGTCGGCGGGCAGATGGTGTTCACCCGTGACCCGGTGCCCGCGAAGATTTTCGCGGCCATCAAGTCCGAACGTGTCACGCATTTCGGCGCTGCCCCCATCGTCTTGCAGATGCTGGCCGAAAGCGACGATGCCCCCGCCATTCCCTATGATCCGCGCCTGAAGGTGATGACCGCCGGCGCGCCGCCGCCGCCCGCGATTTTGGAAAAGACCGGCGCGATGGGCCTTGATGTGATGCAGGTCTACGGGCTGACCGAAACCTACGGCCATATCTCACAATGTCTCTGGCAGGATGATTGGGCGGCCCTGTCACCCGGCGAACAGGCCGAACTGCAGGCCCATCAGGGCATCGCCTTCCCCATGGTCGATGAGGTCGCCGTGATCGACCGGACCACCGGCGCGCCCGTGCCCGATGACGGTGAAACCCAAGGCGAGATTGCGATCCGTTCCAACACCGTGATGAAGGGCTACTACAAGGACCCCGCCGCCAGTGCCGAGGCCTTTGCAGATGGCTGGTTCTGGTCTGGCGATGCGGCGGTCGTTCATCCCAACGGCTACATGCAGGTCCGCGACCGGTTGAAGGATGTGATCATCTCGGGCGGCGAAAACATCTCTTCGGTGGAGGTCGAAGCGGTGCTTTATCGCCACCCAGATGTGCAGGCGGCGGCCGTTGTTGCCAAACCGGACAAAAAATGGGGAGAAGTGCCCTGCGCCTTCGTCGAATTGCGTGACGAGGCGGCGCCAACAGGTGAAGAGATTATAGCGTTCTGCCGCGAGCATATCGCGGGCTTTAAAACACCGAAATCGGTGGTCTTCGGGGTCCTTCCCAAGACGGCCACCGGCAAGATCAAGAAATTTGAATTGCGCCAACTGGCCCGCACAGAAGGATAAGCGCCCATGGCAATGATTTCGCCGTCCCGCCGCTTGCGGCGCACGCCCTATTCCGACGCGGTCGAAGCCGCCGGGGTGGGGGGCTACACCGTTTACAACCATATGCTGTTGCCGACGTTTTTTGAAAGCCTCGAAGCCGATTACCGGCACCTGAAAACCCATGTTCAATTGTGGGATGTGTCCGTCCAGCGCCAGGTCGAATTGCGCGGGCCCGATGCGTCGCGCCTGATGCAGACCCTATCGCCGCGCGATCTTCGGGGTATGCTGCCGGGCCAGTGTCTCTATGTGCCCATCGTCGACGAAACCGGCGGAATGCTGAACGATCCGGTGGCTGTGAAACTCAGTGAAGAACGCTTCTGGATTTCCATCGCCGACAGCGATTTGTTGTTGTGGGTCAAGGGTCTGGCCAGTGCCTATCGGTATGAGGTGCTGGTCGATGAGCCCGATGTCAACCCGCTGGCCGTGCAGGGGCCGAAGGCCGAAGAGCTGATCGCCCGGGTCTTCGGCGAAAGCGTCCTTAAGCTGCGGTTCTTCCGCTTCGGCTGGTTCGACTTTGAAGGCCGTCAGGTGCTGATCGCGCGGTCGGGCTTTTCCAAACAGGGCGGGTTTGAGATTTATGTCGAGGGCCGTGAACGTGGCCCGCCGATCTGGGATGCGCTTTTCATGGCGGGTCAGGATTTGAACGTGCGCGCAGGCTGCCCCAACGCGATCGAGCGGATCGAGGGCGGTTTGCTGAGCTACGGCAACGACATGACGCGCGAAAACACGCCCTACGAATGCGGGCTCGACCGGTTCTGCAACACGCAAACCGCGTTTTCGTGCATCGGGCGCGATGCGCTGTTGCGGGTCGCAAAGGATGGCCCGATCCGGCAGATCCGCCCGATTGAGATCAAGGGCCGCGTGTCACCCTGCGACCGGGATTGGCGGATTTATGACAATGACCAGCCTGTCGGACGTGTGACCTCCGCAGCCTGGTCGCCTGATTTCGATTGCACCGTTGCCATTGGTATGGTGCGCATCGGCCATTGGACGCCCGGAAACCAGCTGCAGATCGAAACTCAAGACGGGTTGGAAACCGGCACGGTGCGTGACGGCTTCTGGCTGTGACCCGGGCGCGCGCGCGGCGCGCGGGCTAGAACGCGACCCGGTCGCCGCCTTTGAGGTCGAGGATCTCGCGCGCCTCATCAGGTGTGGCGACCGCCGTGCCAAGGTCTTCGACGATGCGGCGGATCTTGGCGACCTGTTGGGCGTTTGACTTTGCCAGGACGCCACGGTTGATGAACAGGCTGTCTTCCAACCCGACGCGGACATTCCCGCCCATCTGGCTGGCGGTGGTGGCCATGGGGATTTGCGACGCCCCCGCGGCCAGGACTGACCAGCGGTAGCTGTCCCCAAAAAGCTTGTCGGCGGTCTTTTTCATGAAGACCAGATTGTCGATATCCGCGCCGATCCCGCCCAAA
Organism: Pseudomonadota bacterium; assembly: GCA_038530285.1. Taxonomy (GTDB): domain Bacteria; phylum Pseudomonadota; class Alphaproteobacteria; order Rhodobacterales; family Rhodobacteraceae; genus JASJAR01. The sequence goes on along the minus strand of JBCBCY010000013.1, from coordinate 74,548 downwards.
ATTCCCATCACGAACTGGATGAACACCGGCGCTTTGAACAGGCCGATGTCCATGCAGAATTTCAGGTTATACAGATGGCCGACATCGTAGCATTCATGTTCGAACTTGATGTCATGGGGCGCAAGTGTCTTGGCGGCCTCTTCGATGTCGCGGAAGGTGTTGCGGAAGATATTCCCGTCTGAGCCTTCGACGTAATCCTTTTCCCAGTCGTATTTCCAGCTGTCGTAGCGTTTGGCCAAGGGATGAAACGAGAAGTTCATCGACCCCATGTTCATCGAACACATTTCAGCGCTGAAGGTCGCCGCCGGCTTGATCCGGTCCTGGATCGACAAAGTGAGCGACCCGCCGGTTGAGATGTTCACGACCGCATCGCTGGCCTGTTTGATCCGGCCCAGAAAGGGCGTGAAATCGGCCGGGTCCACCGACGGCGCGCCGGTCTGAGGGTTGCGTGCATGCAGGTGCAGGATCGACGCGCCTGCTTCGGCGGCCTCAATCGCCTGGGACGCTATCGCATCATAGGTATAGGGCAGGGCGTCCGACATGGTGGGTGTGTGAATCGCACCTGTCACGGCACAGGTGATGATCGTCTTTTGCTGGCGGGCCAATTATCCGTCCTTTTTGGTGTCGGGGCTTCGCACCCGGTAGGAGAGGGGGAAAAGCTCCAGATCGAAGCGGTCGCGGATCAGACCCCAGACGCCGTTGGGCGCTTTCAGCATCACCACGATTGCCACCAGCCCCAGCACCAGAAGATAGATCGTGCCGAAGTCAGCGAGCGTTTCGCGCAGGGCGAAAAAGATCAGCGTGCCAATGATCGGGCCTTCCAGCGTGCCGATCCCGCCGATGACGACAATGAAGATCACAAAAGCCGTCCAGTCGTTGACGCTGAAGGCCGCATCGGGCGAGATACGCAGCTTTTGAAGGAATATGATCCCGCCGATCATCGCCGTCAGGGCGGACGTCACCACATAAACCTCAAGCTTGGTGCGCCAGATATCGATCCCCAGACCAGAGGCTGCGGTTTCATTGTCGCGGATGGCCGTCAGTGCAAGGCCCCGGCGCGAGCGCAAAAAGAAATAGACCGCCAGGATCACCACGACCGCCGCCCCCAACGCCAGCCAATAGGCATTGGCCTCGCGCGTGGCCTTGCGTTCGCCGATCTCTTTCACGATGGCCACCGGCAAGGATGACCCTGACCCGCCACCCAGGGCCTGGATTTGCGCAAACGACAGCCGGAAAACCTCCGCCACGACCCAGGTGCCGATGGCGAAATAGGCGCCCTTCAGCCGGAAGATCAGCGTGGCAATCGGCGCCGACAGGACGGCGGCCAGAAGCCCGCCAAGGACGATGGCCACCACCGGATGGAGACCGCCAAATACCGTGAGTGCAAACAGCATATAGCCGCCAAAGCCCACGAAGGCCTGCTGGCCGACGCTGACCAAACCGGCATAGCCCGCCATCAGGTTCCACAGGCTGGCAAGGGCGAGATAAAGAAAGATCTCTGACATCAGGCGCATGTCAGCCCGGCCCGCCCAATAGGGTCCAAGGGCGAGCACAACAAGGATCACAAGACCCAGAGCCATCGCGACTTTTGACGTCTGTGTCGCGCGGGTGACGGTCGGCGCGCTCAATGATCGACCCTCGGGAACAGGCCGTTGGGCCGGACGGCCAGCACGATCAGAAACGCCACATGACCTGCCAAGAGTTGCCAGCCGGGGTCGATCTTGGCCCCGACGGTTTGCGCCACACCGAGGATCACGCCCCCCACAAGTGTGCCCCAGATGTTGCCGAGCCCGCCGATGATGACGGCTTCAAACCCGAAGATCAGGCGGCCCGCGCCAATGGCAGGATCAAAGCTGGTGCGCATGCCCAATAGGATGCCCGCAATGGCCACCACGCCCATCGCAAGCGCCATGGCCAGCCCGTAGACATGGGCCTTGTTCAGCCCCATGATCTGCGCGATGTCCTGGTTGTCGGACACCGCGCGGAAGGCCCGGCCCATGGCGGTGGCATAAAACACCCATTGCAGACCCGCGATCACGGCCACGGCAATTGCGAACGTCACCAGCGGCAGAACCCCCAGGGCAAGGCCGCCCACAGGGATGGACGCGGTTTCAATCGCCCCACCGTTCAGTTTTTGGGGGTCCGCTGTGTAAAGTTCCAATAGCGCGTTTTGAATGATCACCGACAGCCCGAAGGTCACCAGCAAAGGCGGCAGAATGTCATCACCCAGCGTCTGGTTCAAAAGCCCCCGCTGCAACACATAGCCGAAGCCCGCCATCAGCGGGATCACGATCAGCAGGGCGACAAACGGGTGGATGCCCAGCAAAAGCGTCGTCGACAGCCCCATGTAGGCGGCCAGCACAATCAGATCGCCGTGGGCAATGTTCACCAGCCGCATCACCCCGAATATCAGGCTGAGACCGGCGGCAAAAAGCGCGTAAAGCCCGCCCAGCAGAATGCCTTGGACGATGGAGTTGATCCATTCGATCATGCCGAAACCCCGAAATAGGCGTCTGTTATGGCCTCGCGGCTGACGTCTGCAACCCGGCCCGTTAGCGACACCCGGCCTTCTTGCAGGCAATAGACCCGGGCCGAGACTTGCAGCGCTTTGGAAATATCCTGCTCGACGATCATCGCCGTCATGCCTTCGCCCACGATGGACGGCAGCGCGTCGTAGATGTCTTTGATGATGATCGGCGCAAGGCCAAGGCTGATTTCGTCAAACAAGATCACCTCGGGGTTCGACATCAGCGCACGCCCGATCGCCACCATCTGTTGCTGGCCGCCCGACAAAGACGTCGACGGCTGTCCGCGGCGTTCTTTCAGGATTGGAAACAGGTCGAAGACCTTGGCCAGATCCCAAGGCCCGCTCCGTTTGACCGTTGCCCCCAACAAAAGGTTCTCTTCGACCGAAAGCGAGGGAAACAACTGGCGGCCTTCGGGCACCAGCGCAATCCCGTGATAGGCCACCTGATCGGCGCGCAAGGCCCCAATCGGTGTGCCTTTGAAGCGCACCTGGTCGGCGGCATTTTTCAATAGACCCGAGATCGACCGCATCAGCGTCGTTTTGCCTGCGCCATTGGCGCCGATGATGGCGATGACCTCACCGAGGTCGAGGGTCAGATCAACCCCGTAAAGCGCCTGAAAATCCCCGTAGTGGGCATCCAGATTTTGGACCGACAACACAGGCTCAGACATCCGGGTCGACCCCCAGGTAAATCTCTTTGACCTCGGCTGAATTCATGATCGCTTTGGGGTCGCCTTCCGCGATCTTCTTGCCGAAATCGATCACGATCAGCCGGTCAACCACGGCCAGGAGCGCATGGACCACATGTTCGATCCAGACAATTGTGGTGCCGGCCTTGTGGACCGTCTGAATGGTTTCAATCAGGGATGTGCATTCGGCTTCCGTCAGCCCGCCCGCAATTTCATCGAGCAGCAATAGCTTGGGTTTTGCAGCCAGAGCGCGGGCCATTTCCAGCCGTTTGCGTTCCAGAAGCGTCAGCGTGCCAGCGCGCACATTTGCTTTGGGCAAAAGACCCGTCTGTTCCAAAACGTCAAGAACATGGGCTTCAGCCGCAGGCCCACGCAGGCCCGCCCCTTCGGTCGCACCGACCAAAGCGTTTTCAAACACGGTCATGCCCACGAAGGGGTGTGGCACCTGGAAACTTCGCGCGATCCCAAGCCGGCACCGCGATGCGGCACCGACCCGGGTGATGTCCTGGCCGTCAAACCGGATGCTGCCTTGATCGGCAGACAGCGCGCCGGTGATCAGGTTGAACAACGATGTCTTGCCCGCACCATTGGGCCCGAGGATGCCGATAGCGGCACCTTGGGGGACCTCAAAGCTTGTCTCATTGGCGACCACGACGGCGCCAAAAGACTTGCTCAGGCCGGTGACCTCAAGCAGTGCGGACATGACGATGCTACCCCAACAGGAAGGTTTCGCCACCGGTGGGGATTTGCGGCGCATGGGCGTTATTGGTGATCACCAATTCCAATCCATTGCCGTTGTCTTGCCACTGGCCGCTGACAAGCGGGGTCTTCGACACGTTCGGCACCGGGCCCGTCGCCCAGTTCACATCGCCCACAATGGTGGACATGTTGGTCGCGCGGATCGCGGCGACATTGGCTTCAGGGTCTTCGACATCCTCAGACCGGCGCACCACATCCGCAATCACCTCAGACAGCGCGTGCTTGAACCCGATGGGCTGGGTCCAGGGCCGCCCGGTGGCATCAGTATACCCGTTGGCCAAATCGCCAGCGCTTTCACCGGTCAGCGAGGATACAAATGGATGGCTCGCCGACCACCAGATCTCGGTCGTCAGGCCGACCCCACGGGGGCCGAGCGATTCAACCACCGACGGGAACAACAAGGCCTTGCCGACGGTGGCAACCTTCGGTTGGAAGCCTTGCTGGGCGGCCTGGCTCCAGAAGGTGCCGAAATCGGGCGGGATCATCACGCCGGTAATGATTTCACAGCCCGCTTCCTTGAACGCCGCGATGTAGTTTGAAAAGTCATCGTTCAGGGGCTGGTAGCGGCCCGGATCGGTCAGTTCGAAGCCTTGGGCAGCCAGCGGTGTGGGCAGGCCCAATTCCGGATGACCCCAGGCATTGCCATCTGCATCATTGGGGAACAGCCCGCCGACCTTCTTGGCCACGCCCGCGTCGTTCCAGATGTTGGTGAAGTTCGCGATGACGTCTTCGAGACCCCAGAAGAAATGGTAAGTGTACTGGAACCCTTCCGCCGGGTTGCCACCGCGTCCGAAGAAGTAGGGCTGCCAGGGCGCATCGGATGTCACGCAGGGCACTTCGTTGATCTCGGCCTGATCAGCGACCGGGTTTGTCGTGTCAGGCGTGCCGGCTGCGGTGATAAAGTCGACCTCATCATCCAAGATCAGCTCGGCTGCGACTTCCGCGGCCCGGTTCGGGTTTGACTGGCTGTCTTTCTTGATGATCTCGATCGCATATGTCTTGCCGTTGTTTTCAACGCCAGACAGCGCGGCTTGCAAACCCTCGATCACGTAGTCGTCTGGCTCGGCAAAGCCCGCAAGGGGCCCCGTGGTTGGTGTGACAAAACCGACCTTGATGGTGGGGTTCTGCGCGTAGGCGCGAGTTGATCTCAGGATGGCCGGGGTGGCCACCGAGGCGGCAAGCCCGCCAAGCAGCACCCGCCGATTGGTCTTAAGTGTCATGTTTTCCTCCCGTTTTCATGTCGCTCAGGCCGCTCCTCCGGCCTTTGTTTCAAGTCTAATGCCACCTTTGCGGCACAATATCGGATATCTTAGCACCTATATAGCTTTTGGTTATCTTGTTTTCGTGCTGTGCCGTCATGGATCGGCCTTTGCCAACAGGGTCTCAAGCCCGGTCAGATGCGAAGAAATCCGGGCCTTCGTTGCCTCAAGATCACCCGGCGCCCAATCGCGAAAGCCAGCGCCCGACGCCATGCCGTCGCGGCCGTCATCGCGCAGTTTCTGCAGATAGGGGGACGGGTCGGGCGACGCCTCAAGATCAAACAAGACCTGACGATGTATGTCCTGGGTCAACTCGATCCCGACGAGATCAGCGTTTTCCAAAGGCCCAAGGACCGCAAGGCGGCGCCCAAAGCTGGATTTGACCACATCGTCCACGGCTTCGGCCGTGCAGACGCCGTTCTCCACAAGCGAGATCGCTTCGCGCCATAGCGCATGCTGCAGCCGGTTGCCGATAAACCCGGGGATGTCCTTTTCGACCATCACAGGCGTTTTTTCGCAATCTTTCAGGATCTTAAAGGTTACCTCCGCTTTCGCCGGATCGGTCCATTCGGTTTTGACGACCTCCACCAGCGGGATCAGATGCGGCGGGTTCCACCAATGGGTGCCAAGCGCGCGGTCACGCCGGTCGAGGTGTTCAACGATCTTGGTGATCTGAATGACCGATGTGTTGGACGCAAGGATCGCATCCTTTGGTGCATGGGCCTCAAGCTCGGTGAAAATCGCTTTCTTCAACTCAAGCTTCTCGGGGGCTGCTTCAAACACGATATCAGCATCTGAAACCGCCTCCTCGAGCGCCGCGTGGGTGGCAATACGGTCAAGACATCCGGTGATATCGGCGTCGCCGAGCCCCAAAAGGGCGGCGCTGGCTGCGATCCGGCTCGCAAGGCTGTCGCGCATCTCATCTGAGGGATCTTGCACAGCGACCGCGTTGCCCGCGCGCGCGCAGGTTAACGCAATGCCGTGGCCCATCAGGCCTGCCCCGATCACCGCCATCTTCACGGCGTGTAACCCGAACAATTTAAGTCAAATTTGCTTTCCTCTTGCCGAAAATACCTCGGGGGGCGGCCGTAGGCCGGGGGGCAGAGCCCCCAACCGCGCCCGGGATATGTGCCGTCCCAACTCATCCCGCGGTGTATCCGCCGTCGGCATACAAGATATGTCCGGTGTAGAAATCTGACGCCTTCGACGCCAGAAACAGCAATGGCCCGACAAGGTCTTCGGGCTCGCCCAACCGACCTTTCGGCACCCGGGTCAAAAAGCCGTTGCGCACGGTTTCCGCCTCGGGCGTGTTTTCGAACATCCATGCCGTCAGGGGGGAGCGAAACACCGTCGGCGCGATGGCATTCACGGTGATGCCCGTGGGGCCCAATTCGCAGCCCAAGGCCTTGGTAATCCCGTCAACGGCAGCTTTTGACGCGCAATAGGCAGTATATCCCGCCGGATGGCCCAGCAAACCCCGCGCCGAAGACATCAAAACGATCTTGCCCCCATCCCCTTGCACTTTCATCTGCCGGGTGGCCGCCCGCGACATCATCCAGCTTTGGGTGACGTTGGCGTCCATCACGGACGCAAAGGTTTCGGGTTCCATCTCATCGATTTTGGCGACCTTGTTCATGCCTGACGCGACGACCAGGATATCGAGCCGTCCAAATGCCGCGACCGTGTCGGCCACCAGACCGTCGCAAGCCGCTTCGCTATCTGGGCGTGCGTTCAGGCTGGTGGTCTCGCCAGAGCAGCGCCCGGCCACTTCGGCAACCGCATCTGCGTTGCCTGCAGCCAGCGCGACCTTGCAGCCCGCCCCCGATAGACATTCGGCCGCAACGGCACCAAAGGCGCCGGACGCCCCGGTGATCAGAGCGACCTTGCCAGAGACATCAAAGACGGAAAGCGGATCAGACAGGCTCATTTCGGGCGCCCTCCCTCAGGGTAGGGGATCACGACGAGCATCTTGCAGACATGGTTCGACTTGTTCTCGATCCGGCGCACCTGTCCGGCGGGCACGGTGCAGCTGTCCATCGGGCCAATCACGTCTTCGCGGCCGTCCCATTCGATGGTCATCTCACCCTCGAGCACGACATAGACCTTTTCAAACGGGGTCGCGTCCGGCCCGGCCCCGCCGCCGGGCAGGAACTGCGACAGGCCCACCCATTGGTTTTCGGGGCCCCCGTCTTCGAAGCCCTGAAGCCGCAGCCCCGTCACGCCCCAGTGGTTTGGCGCGTCGTAAGGCGCGGCATCTTTGAACCGCTTGATCCGCATCAGAAGTCCGCTCCGGCCTCGATCCGGTAGTTCTGGCTTGGGTCCATCATCGCCACAAGGCGGATGATACAACCGTCGCCGCGGTCCCAGTTCCAGGGGAAGAAGGCGAACGTCACCCTTTTGCCGGTCACCCGGTCAAGGTCGCCGCCGACATTCTCAATCCCCAAAATACCGTTTGAAAAGAGCTTGTTGTGGACCGGTTCCCATTCCGGGAAGTCAACATCCCAGGGCGTACCGCCGGACCATTCGAGGTATTCGGCTTCCAGATGCGGCAAGATCGGCCCGTTGCGCTGGGGCCCAATCGCCGTGGCCAGCGGGTGGTCATTGGCCTGGGTGTCATGGCCGACGACCTTGATCTGTTTGTCGACCATCCAATCGGCGGCCGACGGCACAAGCCCGGGGCAATAGGCGAAATAATCGCCGTCTTCATATTGCTTGTGCCAACCGGTGTTGATGATCAGCACGTCATGGGGGCGGATCGCGTGACCGCAGGCCTTTTCGAGGTCATCCGCCGTGATCTGTTCCCACTTTTTCTTCGGGACTGAAATCACCAGGCCGGAGCCGAAGAAATGGGGCAGGGGCACTTCATCAATAAACGGGGTGCCGGCAACCACATGGGCCGGTGCGTCAATGTGCGTTGTGACATGCATCGTCGTCGTAATGGTCTGACTGAGCACGCCGGATTTGGCCATGTAGTGCTTGCGGTCGATCTGGACGTCTTTGAAATACGGCCAATTCGGGCATTGGAACCCATAGCGATGGCTCAGGTTCACAAACTCCATTCCCATGGCGTTGTTGTCGTTGGCTTGAAACTCAATGCCACGGATCTTGACGCTCATCGGCTCCTCCCTGCTTCTGGCGTTATGGTCCACATTATGGTGCAAGTGTATTGTCATTCGGTCAAGTGTTGTGGGAACGAAATCGTTGATTTAGAGTGGGCCGCGCCCCATATTGGCGTGCCTCTCGCTTGGAGATTCGGTTTGGATGATCAGAAAAATAATAAAAATCAAGGTGTTCAAGTCATTTCACGAGCGGCTGACGTGCTGCGGGTTTTGGCGGATGAAAGCGGTGGGCTCAGCCTTGGGCAAATAGCCAAGCGCGCTGAACTGCCCCGCTCTACGGTACAGCGCATCGTTTCAGCCCTGTCGCATGAGGGGTTGATCTGGATTGAAGCGGGCAACCGGGGAATCAGGCTAGGTCCTGAAATTCAGCGGCTGGCACAGGCCTCCGCGATGTCGATGCGCGAGCGGCTGCACGCCGTGATGCAGAAGATCTCGGTCGCCTCGGGTGAAACCGTCGATCTGGCCGTGTTCGAAGGTGACCGGATGCGGTTTGTCGATCAGATCGTTGGCAGTCAGCGGCTTCGGACGGTGTCCAGTATCGGGGAGACCTTTCCCCTGACAACCACGGCCAACGGCAAGGCCGCCTTGGCTTTGATGGACACCACCGAAGCCACGCGTTTGATCATCGCGGAATTTGACCGCCGCCCCGAAACCGAACGCCCGATCACCGCGGTCTTCGCCGAGCTTGAGCTGATCCGCAACGGTGCCCTGGCGCGGGATGAAAACGAACATACCGAAGGCGTCAGCGCGCTGGGCTACGGGGTTCGCAACCTCAATGGTGAAATCTTCGCCATTTCCGTGCCCGTGCCCACCTTCCGCTTTGCGCGCGTCGAAGAGGCGTTGTCGGCCACCATCAATCGGCACCGCACTGCGGCGGGTCTGTAACGCGCCGCCCAAACGGGCCCGCCATGTTCAAGGTGCATGCCCGGGGCCAGCCCCTTGTCAAGTCCGCCAGAGTTGGTTTTGCTCATGCCGGCTGACCAGTTGTTCAAGTGACGCAAACTCTGCCAGGATGAAGTTGGCCAAGCGCCGTGTCGCGGGCCGGTCGGCGCCGTCATCGCGAAGCGCCACGCACAGGTGACGCTCGGGGTCGCCAATCCGGATCGAGAGCGCCTCAAGCGTTTTATTCCGGCGCAGCATGAAGACTACGGAATAGGGCAGGACCGTCAGCGCGTCCGACCCTTCTAGGATATTCACAATCGCACTGAGCGACGCGCCCGTGAACCCGACCTTGAAATCCGTCGCTCCGATACTTTCAAGAACCCCGCGCAGGTCATGATAAAGCGGGCTGTCAGCAGGCGGTGCGATCCAGGGATATTTTGCAATATCGCCCGGCTTGATAGCCGGCTGGCGCATGATCGGATGGCCCACGCGCCCCGCGATCACATTGCGGCCCTTCAGGATTTGTGTGGCGGTCACACCATCGGGCACATCTACCTGGCGCACCGGAACAATCCCCATATCGAGTGTGCCAGTTGCCACCTGGCCCAGCACGTCTTGGGCGTAGCCGTAGCTTTGATCGATCCGAATATCGGGATATTCGCTTTGAAACGTCGCCAGCATGCCCGACACGACGCCTTCCATGAAAATGGGGGGGCCGGCCAGTTGTACCGCGCCTGATGTCCCGCGCTTGAACTGCGACACCAGATCAGAAGCCGCAGTGCCCGCGTTGATCACCCTGCGGCCTTCGGCGGCCAGCGCCAGACACAGCGGCGTCGGGCGCAGCGGGCGCTTGTTGGGCTCAAACAGGCGCGTGCCCAACCGGCTTTCCAGCATCGCCAACGACCGCGACAAGCTGGGCTGCGATTTGCCGAGCGCCATCGCGCCTTCGGTCAGCCCGCCGCAATCGACCACGGCGGCCAGGATTTCGAGATGTCTTGGGTCGATCTTCATACCAATCAGTTATGTTGCGGCAGTTGGATTCGATCAAGATGCATCTTTGGCGCGCTAGACTTCTCCAAAACAGGTGAGGGACTTTGCCCGACCAAGACACAGCAACGCGCCATCAGCGTGTGCGCTTCGGCACAGGCCTGCGCCATGAGGTGGCCCGCGAAATGGATGCGCTGGGTGCCAAACGCGCCCTGGTCTTGTCTACGCCTGATCAATCGGGTGCCGCGTTGGACCTGGCAGCGGGCCTAGGCGCGCGCGCGGCAGGGATCTGTTCGCGCGCGACCATGCACACACCGGTGGACGTGACCGAAGATGTTCTGGCCCATGGGCGGTCGGTGGGGGCTGACTGCTATGTGGCCATCGGCGGCGGGTCGACAACGGGCTTGTCCAAGGCGCTTTCCTACCGCACCGGGCATCCCCAGATCATCATCCCCACCACCTATGCAGGCAGCGAGGCGACGCCGATCCTCGGGCAGACCGAAAACGGTATGAAATCCACGCTCAGCGATCCGGCTGTCCTGCCCCAGGTGGTTCTTTATGACCCCGAACTGGTGGTCACGTTGCCCCGCGCGTTGTCGGCCACATCCGCACTCAATGCGATGGCCCATGCGATCGAAGCGCTTTATGCGCGCGATCGCAGCGATGAGACCGACGCGCTGGCCCTGGCCGGGCTTGAGCATTTCATCGCCACCCTGCCGACGGTGCTGGCGGACCCGGCCGATCTGCCCGCCCGTGAGGCGACCCTGCGCGGCGCCTGGGCTTGCGGTGCGGTTTTGGGCAGGGTGGGCATGGCGCTTCATCACAAGCTGTGTCACGCGCTGGGGGGCGCGTTCAATCTGCCCCATGCACCGACCCATGCAATCATCCTACCCCATGCGACGGCCTTCAATGAGGCCGCGGTCCCCGACCAATTGGCCCCGGTTGCCAAGATGTTGGGGACCGACAAGACGGGCACGGCACTTTGGGCTTTTGCGGGGTCCATCGGCGCACCCCGGGCGCTCAAAGACCTCGGGCTTGGGGAAGCGGATCTGGACCGCGCGGTCGAGATTGCCCTTGAAAACCCCTATTGGAACCCGCGTGAGGTGACGCCGCGCGGCTTGCGCGATCTGTTGCAAAACGCTTGGGCGGGACACGCCCCAACATACGACCAAAGGACACCACATGGCTGAGATAGCGACCGACGTTTTGATCATTGGCACCGGACCTGCGGGGTCATCTATGGCGGCCTTGCTGTCGACCTATGGGATCGAAAACATGGCCGTGAACCGCTATCGCTGGCTGGCCAATACACCGCGCGCGCATATCACCAACCAGCGCACAATGGAGGTTTTGCGCGATCTGGGCCAAGGGGTTGAAGCCGAAGCCTATATGCATGCGACCGAGCAGGACCTGATGGGCGAAAACGTGTTCTGCGAAAGCCTTGCGGGCGAAGAAATCGGGCGGATGAAAAGCTGGGGCACCCATCCGCTGTCGCGGGCCGAACATGCGCTGTCGTCACCTTCGCACATGAACGATCTGCCGCAGACCTTTATGGAGCCGCTGTTGTTCACGACCGCCTGTAAACGCGGCACCCAAGGGCGGATGTCGACTGAATACTTGTCCCACGTGCAAGACGCCGACGGGGTGACCACGACTTTGCTTGACCGTCTGTCGGGCCGCGAATTCGAGGTCCGGTCGAAATTTCTTGTTGGGGCTGATGGCGGCAATTCGCTGGTGGCCGATCACATCGACACGCCGATTGAGGGCAAAATGGGCGTTGGCGGGTCGATGAACATCCTCTTTCGGGCCGACCTGTCGCAATACGTCGCCCACCGCCCATCGGTGCTGTACTGGGTCATGCAGCCAGGCGCCGATGTCGGCGGGATCGGCATGGGGCTGGTGCGGATGATCCGGCCCTGGAACGAATGGCTGATCGTCTGGGGCTATGACATTACGCAGCCTGCGCCCGATGTCGACGAGGCGTTCGCAACGAATGTGGCGCGTCAATTGGTGGGCGACCCCGATCTTGAGATTGAGCTTTTGTCCGCCAGTGTCTGGACCGTGAACGACGCCTACGCCACCCATATGCAGAAAGACCGCGTGTTCATTATGGGCGATGCCGCCCACCGCCACCCGCCGTCAAACGGGCTTGGGTCGAACACCTCGATCCAGGACAGCTTCAACCTGGCGTGGAAACTGGCCGCCGTCCTGAAAGGGCATGCGGGTGCCGCACTCCTCGACAGCTATTCGGTCGAACGCGCCCCCATCGCAAAACAGATCGTGACGCGGGCGAACCAATCCATTGGCGAGTTCGGCCCGATTTTCGAAGCCCTCGGGATGACGGGAGGCGGAGACATTGAAACCATCCAGGCCAGCATGGATGCCCGCACCGATGCGGGCGCGGCCGGCGAGACCCAGCGCGAAGCGTTGCGTCAGGCGATTGCGTTCAAAAAGTACGAATTCGACGCCCACGGGGTTGAGATGAACCAACGCTACAAATCGTCCGCTATTGTAACCGACGGGCAGATGGAACCCGCGTTCGAGCTTGATGCCGAGCTTCACTATCAGCCCACCACCTGGCCCGGCGCCCGGGTGCCCCATGTCTGGGTGTTCGACCGTGACAGCGGGGCCAAGGTCTCAACCCTTGATCTGTGCGGGAAGGGGCGGTTCACGCTTCTGACCGGGATCGGCGGCGAGGCCTGGTTCACCGCGGCGGCAAAGGTCGCGGGTGATATGGGTCTGGACATTGCGGCCCATGTCATCGGGCCCCGGCAGGCCTTTGTCGATCATGTGGGCGATTGGGCGCGCGTGTCTGAAATAGGCGATACGGGCTGCGTGCTTGTGCGCCCTGATCAGCATGTGTGCTGGCGTGCCGCTGAAATGGTTGTTGATCCTGCCGCTGATCTGGCGCGCGTCCTGACTGACATTCTGGCCAGATAGGCGCATAGAACCGCGACGTCGTTTGGCATTGCACGTCTGCCGCGTCGACCAAAAAACCAATCCCCAGCAATGCGTGGACCCGTTTTCGGGACACGGTGGTGCCGCGTCGTCTGGCCGTAGCTCTTCTCTAGGGGACCGATTGTGATGTGACGGGGTTGCTCAAGGTTCAGCGGCACGGGGTGCGCTACAATTCGTCGGCCGCTGGGTTAGTATACAAAAATACTAAAATTGCACACTTTGTATACAAAGTTTGTGCCCAGACTGCCTATGATGTCGGCGTGTGCTGGTCTTCCCCCAACTGCGCCTTCCATTGAGCCGTCAGTGAAGTTCGCCCGTCGCCGAAACCTTCGGACGTTGGGGCGAGCGGTCAATCGAAACGAAAAGGACGCGTAAAATGCAGCGACGCAAATTTCTGACAGCCACAGCCGTGGCGGCAGCCGCCGCTCCGCTGGCCGCACCGCGGATTGCCCAGGCGCAAGAGACCTTCAACTGGCGCATGACGAATGCCTACGGGCCGGGATCGCCGTTTTATACTGTGGGCCCCGGCAGCCCGACCGCCATGATCGAGAAGATCGCCACGATGTCGGGCGGGCGCCTGAACATCCAACATTTCGCGGCGGGTGAGCTCATTCCGGCGCTGGAAGGTTTTGATGCCGTCCAGCAGGGCGTGATCGAGATGAATGCGGCCAACAGCTATTTCTGGTCGGGCACGACAGCGGCGGCGCAGTACTTTACCACCGTGCCCTTCGGGATGAGCTTTATGGGCCATATGTCGTGGCTGTTCCACGGCGGCGGGCTGGAACTGTGGCACAAGGTGTACGAGCCGTTCGGGCTGGTGGCCTTCCCGATGAACAACACCGGCGTCCAGATGACCGGGTGGTTCCGCGAACCGATCGAAGATATTTCGCAGTTGCAAGGCTTGCGTATGCGTATTCCGGGCCTTGCCGGTCAGGTGTATGCCAGCCTTGGCGTGGATGCGCGGGTTCTGCCAGGGGGCGAGATTTTCCCTGCGCTGGAACGTGGCGTGATCGACGCGGCCGAATTCGTCGGGCCCTATCAGGACCGCCGTCTTGGTCTGCAGAACGCGGCGAGCTATTACCACACCACCGGCTGGCACGAGCCTGCCACAACGGGCGAACTGCTGATTTCCAAAACGGCATGGGACAGCCTGCCCGATGACCTGAAAATGATCGTGCAATCCGCCTGCATGGCGTCCTGCCTGGAAAGCGTGACCTGGTCGGAAGCCGTGAACGGCGAAGCGCTGACCGATCTGGTGGAAAACTTCGGCGTCACGGCGGCCGTTCTGCCCGAAGACGTGGTCGAGGCGCTGCGCGAGGCCACGGCCGACACGTTGTCGACCCGTGCTGCGGCCGATCCGATCACGCAGGAGGTCCATGACAGCTATATGGCCTTCAAGGCGAACCATGACCGTTGGGCCGGCGTCAGCGAAGGTCCGTGGCTCGGCGACATCCTCAAGGTGTAAGGGATGACAACGGTGTCACGCTTTGTGCAGGCAGTTGAAAGTGCGGTCCGGCTGTTTGGCTGGATCGCGGCATGGACCTGCGTGGCTCTGGTGCTGTTGGTGGCGGGCGATGTCTTCGTCCGCTACCTGTTCCGCACCGGGACGGTGTGGTTTCAGGAACTGCAATGGCACCTGATCTCGCCGATTGCACTGTTCGGCATGTCCTACGCGCTTTACTCGGGCGAGCAGGTGCGTGTGGACTTCCTTTTTGAGCGGTTCCCGCCATGGCTGTGCCGCAGCATCGAGGTGCTGGGCGGGCTAATGCTGATGCTGATCGCGATCTACGTGCTGGTGTTGTCACTGCCCTGGGTGCATCAGAGCTTTCTGCGCAACGAGGCCTCGCCGAACCCCGGTGGCTTGCCGATGCGATGGCTGCTCAAGGGATTGATCCCACTGGGCTTTGCCCTTTTGGCATTGCAGGGTCTGGCCCATGCGTTGCGCCACTTCTTTGATCTGCCGCGCAGCGCGCCCGACGCGCCTGCGCCCAAGCCCCCGCACTGAGCCTTCGGGCCACGCGCGACTGCAAGGACGTCACCATGTCACCCACCGAACTTCTCGCGATCGGTATGATCGGTTGTTTCTTTGTCTTGCTGATTGTCGGCATCCCGGTTGGCATTGCCATCGCAACCTCGGGGTTCGTGTTCGGCTATATCGGCTTCGGGCCGGCGCTGTTCAATCTGCTGCCGTCGCGCATCTACGGGGTGGTGACGAACTATACTTTCATGGCGATCCCACTGTTTGTGTTCATGGGCGTGATGCTGGAAAAGTCGCGGCTGGCTGAAGAACTGATCGACATCATTGGCCACCTGTTTGGCAAGGTGGCAGGGGGAATGGGCGTGGCGATCATCGTGGTGGGCGTGCTCCTGGGTGCTGCCACGGGCATCGTTGGGGCGACCATTGTCACGCTGGGGCTTTTGACGCTGCCCACCTTGCTTCGGCGGGGCTATCCCAAGGCCATGGCGACCGGCATGATCTGCGCGTCGGGGACACTGGGCCAGATCATCCCGCCGAGCCTTGTGCTGATCCTGCTGGCAGAGATCCTGGGTGAATCGGTGGGCACGATGTTCGCCGCCGCGATGATCCCGGGGCTGACGCTGGCGGGTGTCTATATTGTGGCGATCCTGGCCCTGGCGGCGTGGAAGCCCGGCTTGATGCCACCGATCCCCCAGATCGAGCGTGATGCCATGAGCGGAAGGATGCTGTTCAAGAAGGTGGTGCTCGTCGTTGGCCCGCCCATCGGGCTTGTGGTTGCCGTTTTAGGCTCGATCATCGGCGGGCTGGCGGCGCCGACCGAAGCGGCCTCGATGGGGGCGGTTGGCGCGTTGGTCTTCGTGGCGCTGTCGGGCCGGCTCACGCTGGCGTTGCTGGGCGCGGTGGCGCGTTCGACCCTTCTGATCACCTCTATGGTGTTTTTCATCCTGATCTGCGCACAGGTCTTTGCGCTGGCCTTTCGGGGGCTGGGCGGCGAGGGGCTTGTCGAAGGGATGTTCGAATGGGTGCCGGGGGGCGTGAACGGGGCGCTGTTGTTCATGCTTCTGATCGTGTTCGTCCTTGGCTTTTTTCTGGAATGGATCGAAATCTCGTACATCGCGCTGCCCTTGTTCTTGCCGTTTTTCGTGGCCGAGGGGGTCGATCTTGTCTGGCTTGGCATTCTGATTTGCCTGAACCTGCAGACGTCCTTCCTGACACCGCCATTCGGATGGGCGCTGTTCTTTCTCAAAGGCGTGGCCCCACCGGAGGTCAGCACCCTCGACATCTACAAAGGTGCATTGCCGTTCATCGGGCTGCAGGCCGTCGCGTTGATGCTGGTGTTCGCCTTCCCGGCTCTGGCGCTGTGGCTGCCAGCAGCAATCGGCTGGTGACATGCTGACATCGGCCATGGGATATTCCGGCGCCTTCAGCGCGCCGCATCACGCCGCCGCCCTGGCGGGGCGCGACGTGCTTGTGGCGGGCGGCACCGCCATTGAGGCGATGGTGGCCGCCGCGGCGGCAATCGCGGTGGCCTATCCGCATATGAACGGGATCGGCGGTGACGGGTTCTGGTTGATCCATCGGTCGGGTCGGGCGCCGGTGGGCATATCGGGGTGTGGCCGGGCGGCGGGCCTTGCAACGCCGGCCTGGTATGCTGAACGCGGCGCCAAAGATGTCTTGCCAAGCCGCGGTGCACTGGCAGCACTGACGGTGCCCGGCACGATTGACGGATGGGCGAAGGCGCTTTCCCTGGTCCCGGCCGCGCGGCGATTGCCCGTGTCGCGGCTTCTTGAGCCGGCGGTTGAACTGGCCCGGGACGGGGTGGCCACAACGCTTAATCAGGTTGCCACCACGACGGCAAAGCTTGATGGTTTGAAGGGCGTGACAGGGTTTGACGAGGCATTCCTCGTGGACGGGGCGCCGCCTGAACCGGGATACAAACTGCGCCAGACAGCACTTGCCGATACCTTTATTCGCCTGTCCGAAGCCGGGCTGGACGACTTTTATCGCGGCGATATCGCGACCACCCATGCGCGCTTTCTCAAAGCGGCGGGCAGCCCCCTTCGCCTGGACGATTTTCACCGCTTTGGGGCGGACGAAGTGACACCGCTGACGTTGAAGACCCGTGCCGGCCAGCTTTACAATATGACCGCGCCGACACAGGGGGTGTCTTCGCTGATGATCCTTGCCCTTTTCGAACGCCTTGGCGTCAATACGGGCGAAAGCTTTGCGCATCTGCACGGGCTGATCGAAGCGACGAAAGTCGCGTTCGCGCAACGCAATGCCGAGCTGGGCGATCCCGAGCGGATGGCCACGCCCGCGCAAGACTGGCTGACGGCCACGCATCTGGATTCGCTTGCAAAGCAGATTGATCCGAACGTGGCACAGCCCTGGCCGCATGAGGCCAAGCCGGGCGACACGATCTGGATGGGGGCCGCCGACCGCGACGGGACCGTCGTCAGCTTCATCCAATCGGTTTTTTGGGAATTCGGATCGGCGCTGACCTGCGGTGAAACCGGTGTTTACTTCCAGAACCGCGGTGCGGGCTTTTCGCTGCGCGACGGCCCCAATACACTTGGCCCCTATCGCCGCCCATTCCATACCTTGAACCCCGCCCTTGCACATCTCGCCGATGGCCGCGTGATGGCTTACGGCACCATGGGCGGAGAGGGTCAGCCCCAGACCCAGGCCGCGATTTTCACCCGCCATGTCCTGTTCGGCCAACCCCTGCAGGCCGCAATCACCGCGCCGCGCTGGCTGCTGGGCCGGACCTGGGGGGACGCGAGCACGACGTTAAAACTGGAAGACCGGTTTGACCCCGATCTTGTCCGCGCCCTCGCCGCGGCGGGTCACAACGTCGAAATGATCGACCCGTTTTCCGATCTTACGGGGCATGCCGGCGCTGTCGTGGGATATCCCTCCGGTTTGATGGAAACCGCCTGTGACCCGCGTGCCGACGGCGCGGCCATTGCGGCGTAAGCGGACCCCATCATGGACGCCCTTTCATCAACCGATATCGTCCTGCTCGTTCTCGGCGTCATGGTCGCGGCGGGCCTGGGGGGGCTTCTGGCGGGCCTTTTGGGCGTCGGCGGGGGGATCGTGATTGTCCCTGCCTTGTTCTGGGTCTTCATGTTCACGCAGTTCGATCCAGCCCTTTCGATGCATATGGCGGTGGCGACCTCACTTACGACGATTGTCGCGACCTCACTCTCGTCGGCGCGCGCACACCACCGGCGCGGCGCCGTCGATCTGGTGATCGTGCGCAGGTGGGCGCCGTGGCTGGGACTGGGCGCGCTCGGCGGTGGCGCATTGGCGGGCGGGTTGAACACGGGCGCATTAATGCTGGTGTTCGGCCTGGTCGGCATCGCTGTGGCCATCAACTTTCTGGCGCCCAAGGCCCTGATTGTCGGATCGGCCCTGCCCACCGCACGGGGGGCGCAAGCCGGCCTTGCGACGTCCATCGGGGGTATCTCAGCGCTTATGGGGATCGGTGGCGGAACGTTGGGCGTGCCCGTGCTTGTGGCTTTTTCCGTGCCGGTTCACCGCGCGGTTGGCACGGCCTCAACCTTTGGCGTCATCATCGCGGTGCCCGCGGTTGTGGCTCTTGTCATCAGCGGGCTGAACGTTGCGGGTCGCCCACCGCTTTCGGTCGGATATGTCAACCTGATCGCCGCGGCATTGATCCTGCCGATTTCGAGCTCGATGGCGCCTTTGGGTGCGCGGCTTGCCCACGCAATTGACGCCAAATGGGTCCGGCGCGCTTTTGCGGTGTTCCTTGCAGCGACGTCCCTCAGGATGCTTTGGACTGCTCTCGTTTGACCAAATTTCGGTTTGCCTGCCACTTGTCCTGCATGGTGCGGGCCGCGCTTAAAAGATGGCGACGCAATGCCTTTTCGGCAGCCGGTCCGTCACGTTCGACAAGGGCCTCGACGATCTCGGCATGCTCGGCGTCCGATCGTTCCATCCGCGCGGCATCCGCAAGTTGAGAGCGCCGAAACGGGGCCAGCTTGAGGCGCATCGCTTCGGCCATTTCCACGAAGCTCTCGTTGTGGCTGCCAGTGTAGATCAACTGGTGAAACTCGGTGTTGGCCGCCTCATAGGCCACGGCATCGCCGCGCCGGACCAGCTTCGACATCGCCTCGTGTTGATTGAGGACCGCCGCGCGTTCTTCCATCGTCATGCGCTGGGCGGCGAACCTGCCACACAGCGCCTCGATCTCGCCCATCGCCTCGAACAACTGGTCGATCCGCTCTGGTGAGATATCGCTGACAATCACCCCTTTGTAGGGCAGCCGCGTCGCGATACCCCGCAAGACAACCACCTGCAGTGCCTCCCGTATGGGGGTACGCGACACACCAAAACTCCGCGCAAGACTGGCTTCATCCAGGCGGGTCCCAGCCGCAATTTCGCCAAGCAAAACCTGTTCCTCAAGATTAGCTGCAATCGTGTGGCTTAGAACTTGTTTTGGTTCGTCGGTTTTCATGTCGATCCTCTCCTTGCACACAATTATGCGCGAAACCGAGGTCTATGCATACAAGCAATTGCAGTCCGAAGCGCTCGGGAGGGGCTGACGACTACCTTTTGCAGCAGTCACAGCCGATGACCGATGGTGCGTCATCTGTCCTGCCGACGGGGGTCAAGTGCGCATGGACACCCGCGATAGAGACCGGTGTCGTATAGGCCGGCAATAGTTCCCCCGGATTTACCCGTTCAGTGGTGCCCGGCACCGGCCCTTTGGTGCGCCGGGGGCGAACACCCCGGCAACCGCCCGGCACTTGGCACCAAGGGCGGGAGGGCTGTAGGCCAGCGCCGCCTTTGAAAGGCTGACCTTGCACGCTTACCGCGCGAGGGCGCGGGCCTCGGAAAACGAAAGCAGCCGCTTGGTCTGCTCATCCCAAAGATGCAGGCGGGCATTGGCAAGACTTTCGCGGATCGTCATGCGGTTGCTTTGGGAAAGTTGCGCGTGATCGCGAAGAACCTCAGGCAAGCGGTAAAAAGGGATGCGACTGTAAAGGTGATGCACGTGGTGAATGCCGATGTTGGCGCTGACCCATTGCAAAACCGACGGCAAGACATAGTGCGAACTTCCATGCAAGGCGGCGTCGTGCAAGTGCCAGTCTTCCTCGGTCTCCCAATGCGTGGTCTCGAACTGATGCTGTACGTAAAACAGCCAGACCCCGGCCGTTGCGGCAAGAAGGGTCGACGGCAGAAAGATCAGCAGCAGCGCCATCACGCCCCCGAAATACAAAATCAGCGACAAGACAACGAGGATCGCCACATTCGTGGACATCGCGCTGATCCAAAACCGCGTGCTTTCCATCAACCCGATCGGCAACCGGTTTTGCAGGAAAAACAAGTACGCCGGCCCCAAGCCAAACAGGACAAAGGGGTTGCGATATAGCCGGTATTTCAGCCGGTTCAACGGCGTCAGCGCGCCGAACTCGGCAACCGTTAGGGTATGGACGTCGCCCATGCCGCGTCGCCCGAGGTTGCCTGACGTACTGTGGTGCATCGAATGTGACCGCCGCCACACATCGTACGGCGTCAACGTCACGACGCCGATTGCGCGCCCCAGCCAATCCCCGACCGTCCGGTTCTTGAAAAACGCGCCATGCCCGCAATCATGCAAAATGGCGAACAGGCGCAACACGAAGGCCGCGTTGAAAACCGAAATCGCGAGTGTCAGCCAGGGGCTTATAGACAACGCCCACCACGCCAAACCCCATAGCAAAAGGAAAGGACCCAAGGTCGCGGCAAGTTCCATCCAACTGCGCAACGCACTGGGGTCGCGGTATTTTGAAAGCAGTTTGACCCATTCATGCGCGGCTCGCACTTCTGGATGACCTTGTGACGGTGCCGGCTGATCGAACATGAGACTTCTTTTTCAGGTTTTGACGGACTTGATAAGGCAAACCCTGCCCGCGGCAACTCCTATCGCCCATTCGTTCAAAAGTTCCTTCCAAAGTCGGCCCCACCCGAAAGACGTTCGCACCTTCGCGGAATATTGGGTCATGCTGGTAAAGGGCCACACGTCATGCAGCAGCCAGACTGCGATTTCGCTGGTGCCGCGCAGGCCTGGTTCAGACGAAAGGCACCCTGACAGGCACGGCGCCTGCCAAGTTCTTTAGCAGCGCCTGAGCGTGGTGCGACGGCAGAATCGAAGGGGTTTTAGCTCTAAGCCTTCCGACAAAACCCCGGTCTGAAGGTGCCCGCCCCCCCCCTCGGCGAGGTGGCTAGGCTAACTGACTATAAGGCTTTCTTAAATTGGAGCGGGCGATGAGATTCGAACTCACGACCCTTACCTTGGCAAGGTAATGCTCTACCCCTGAGCTACGCCCGCATCCATTGGGTGCATGGGAGATAGTAATCTCCGCGTGCTACCGCAAGCGAAAAATGCGGACGCCGCCGCACTCATTTCTCACCATTCCTTCGGTGCGGGGTCTGGCATGAGGATTTGTGAAATCATCGCCTGGAAGTTTTCATCCTGGCTTTGGGCCGCAATCACTCGGGTGGTGTAGTGGCCCCAGGCGCGCCCGTCGGGTCCAGGAAGGATCCAGTCGCGGATCATGTCTTCGTCAAAAGTGACGCTGGATCCGGCATGGTAGCCTGGCATCGCCACAGGCTCGTTGGCCAGAAGACCGCTAAATCCATCGACGGTCCGCGCAAACGGGCCGACCCATATCACTTCCACGCCCATGTCCGAGCCGTTGGGATCGTCCACCGGGAAGGCCACCTTGACCAATGTGTCAGGCTTGCTTTGACCGGTGTCACTCAACGCGGCCTCTAAGAACTTGGGCAGGTGGCTTTGTGCAGCGGCTTGTGCGGCCCCCATCACCTGATCGCCTGGTGCAAATTCTACGACGGGGTCGCCGGACCGGGCGGAGGTATCGGCATCGCCCCAAAGCCAGGCCGCACCAGCGACGCCAGCGATCACCACCAGGCGGATCAATTTCGCGTTCATGTCTTTCGTCCCATTCACCATGTTTTGCGTAGGGAACTCGACAGCCTTGGCGAAATCTGCCCTGAACTGTGGCGAAACTTGGGCTATTCGAACTCGATCAGCAGGTCCTTGGCGTCGATTTGCGCGCCCGGCGTGACGTGAACCGCCTTGATCACACCGTCGGCTTCCGCATGAAGCCCGGTTTCCATTTTCATCGCTTCGATGGTCAACAAGAGATCGCCGGCCTTGATCTCAGCCCCCGCGACGGCCCCCACAGACGCAATGACACCCGGCATCGGCGCGCCGAGGTGTTTGTCGTTGCCAAGTTCGGCCTTGGGACGGATTTCCGTTGACACGGCCGCGGCCCGGTCGGGCACACGGATCACGCGCGGCTGACCGTTCAATTCGAAAAACACCCGCGCAAGCCCGTCTTCGTGGGTCTCGCCGATGGCCTGCATCCGGATTTCGAGCGTCACGCCCGGATCGATCTCAGCGGCGATCTCGTCGCCAGCTTCCATGCCGTAAAAGAACGTCTTGGTGGGCAGGGTGCGCACGGGGCCATAGGTGTCGTGGCGCGCGCGGTAATCGGTGAAAACCTTGGGATACATCAGATATCCCATCAGGTCTTCCTGGTCGATTTCCGCCCCGCCGAGCTTTTCGGACACTTCGGCGCGCGCCTGTTCCAGATCAACCGGGTCTGCATGTTCGCCCGGCCGGTTGGTGAAGGGTTTGTCGCCCTTCAGCGCTTTTTTCTGGATCGGTTTGGGCCAGCCGCCCGGGGGTTGGCCGAGGTTGCCTTTCAGCATGTCGACCACACTGTCGGGGAAGCTCACTTCGCGCTTGGGGTCTTCCACGTCGGCGCGCGTCAAACCCTGACTGACCATCATCAGCGCCATGTCACCGACAACTTTGGATGACGGTGTGACCTTCACGATATCCCCGAACATCCGGTTCACTTCGGCGTACATCTCGGCCACTTCGTGCCAACGTTCCTCCAGGCCCAGCGAACGGGCCTGGGCTTTTAGGTTGGTGAACTGCCCGCCGGGCATTTCGTGCAAGTAGACCTCGGACGCGGGGGACTGCATGCCGGATTCGAAGGCCGCATAGAATTCGCGGACGTTTTCCCAATAGTTGGAAATCTCGCGGATCGCCCCGATATTCAGCCCCGTGTCGCGTTCCCCGCCCGCCAGCGCTTCGACGACCGTGCCCAGCGTCGCCTGCGACGTGTTGCCCGACAGCGCGTCCATCGCGCAGTCGACCGCGTCGACCCCGGCTTCGGCGGCGGCCAGAATGGTGCCTGACGCGATGCCCGCGGTGTCATGGGTGTGAAAGTGAATGGGCAGGCCGACTTCATCTTTCAAGGCGCGCACCAAGACGCGCGCGGCGGCGGGTTTCAACAGCCCCGCCATGTCTTTGAGCCCCAGAATATGGGCGCCTGCGGCTTCCAGTTCCTTGGCCATCGAGACGTAGTACTTCAGGTCATACTTTGACCGATCAGGGTTCCCAAGATCGCCGGTATAACAGATCGTGCCCTCGCACAGCCGGTTGGTTTCCAGCACCGCTTCCATCGCGACGCGCATGTTTTCGACCCAGTTGAGGCTGTCGAACACGCGGAAAATGTCGATGCCCGTGTCGGCGGCCTGAGGCACAAAGGCTTTGACGACATTGTCGGGGTAGTTCGTATAGCCCACGCCGTTGGCGCCGCGCAGAAGCATCTGTGTCAGGATATTGGGCATCGCGGCGCGGATTTCACGCAACCGCTGCCAGGGGCATTCCTGCAAGAAGCGATAGGCCACATCGAAGGTCGCGCCGCCCCAACATTCCATCGAGAACATCTGCGGCAGGTTCGCCGCATACGTGGGGGCCACCTTGATCATGTCGATTGACCGCATCCGCGTTGCCAAAAGCGATTGGTGCCCATCGCGCATGGTCGTGTCGGTCATCAGGACCTGGGGCTGGTCCTTCATCCATTCAGAAAAGGCCTTGGGCCCCAGATCATCCAGCAGGTTTTTCGTGCCCGAAGGCGGTGTGGCCTGACGCAGGGCCGGGGGCTTGGGGTCGCGCGCATCTTCGCGCGGCTCGGCCCGGCCGATCACTTCGGGGTGCCCGTTGATCGTGATGTCGGCGATATATGTCAGGATTTTCGTGGCCCGGTCGCGGCGCGCCTTGAATTCGAACAGCTCCGGCGTTTCGTCGATGAACTTGGTATGGTATTCGTTCGACAGAAACATCGGGTGCTTTAGAAGGTTTTCGACGAAGGTGATGTTGGTGGCCACGCCGCGAATGCGGAATTCGCGCAAGGCCCGGTCAATCCGCGAAATCGCAGCTTCGGGTGTGGGCGCCCAGGCTGTCACCTTTTCCAGCAAGCTGTCGTAGTAGCGCGTGATCACCGCACCCGAATAGGCCGTCCCCCCATCCAGCCGGATGCCCATGCCGGTGGCCGAGCGGTACGTGGTGATCCGGCCATAATCCGGGATGAAATTGTTGGTGGGGTCTTCGGTCGTCACGCGGCACTGGATCGCGTGCCCATTGAGCTGCACGTCATACTGGCTGGCGGTGCCGGTGGCTTCGGTCAGGGATTTGCCTTCGGCAATCTTGATCTGGGCCTGGACAATATCAATCCCGGTGACTTCCTCGGTCACGGTATGTTCGACCTGCACGCGGGGGTTCACTTCGATGAAGTAGAACTCGCCGGTGTCCATATCCATCAGGAACTCGATGGTGCCGGCGCATTCGTAATTCACTTCCTCGGCGATCTTCTTGCCAAGATTGCAGATTTTCTCACGCTGGGCGCCTGACAGATAGGGAGCAGGGGCGCGTTCCACGACCTTCTGGTTGCGCCGCTGAACCGAACAATCACGCTCCCACAGGTGGTAGATGTTGCCATGTGCATCCCCAAGGATCTGCACTTCGACATGGCGCGCGCGCTGGATCATCTTTTCAAGATACCCCTCGCCGTTGCCGAATGCGGCTTCGGCCTCGCGGCGGCCTTCCAGCACTTTCTCTTCCAGCTCGTCGGGGCCATGGATGGGCCGCATCCCGCGCCCACCGCCCCCCCAGGACGCTTTGAGCATCAAAGGATAGCCGACCTCTTTGGCTTGTTCGGCGACCTTCTTCATGTCGTCGCCCAGAACCTCAGTCGCCGGGATCACCGGCACGCCGGCCTTGATCGCGACTTCGCGGGCCGATGCTTTGTCCCCCAGTGCCCGCATGGTTTCGGCCTTGGGCCCAATGAAGGTGATACCGGCGGCGTCGCAGGCATCCACCAGCCCGGGGTTTTCCGACAACAACCCATAGCCGGGGTGCACCGCATCCGCGCCGGACAGTTTGGCGACGCGAATGATCTCTTCGATGGACAGATAGGCTTCAACGGGGCCAAGGCCGTCCCCGATCTTATAGGCTTCGTCGGCCTTGAACCGGTGCAGCGACAGCTTGTCTTCCTCGGCGTAGACCGCGACGGTCGCTTTGCCCATCTCGTTGGCCGCGCGCATCACGCGGATGGCAATCTCGCCCCGGTTGGCAATGAGGATTTTCTTGAACTCGGCCATCACATTGTCCCGCATTTCGCAATTGCAGCATGGTTAGCGCTCGCGTGGCCGGGGCACAAGGTGGCAGGGGCTAACCGGCCTGGTTGAGGTGGCGTTCAAGTATGCCCAGCGAGATTTCCAGCGCCTCGGCGTGGTCAACAGTCCAGTCGTCGTCAAGATCAACCCGGTCGCGCGCGGCCTCGGCCTGTTGCTTGACGAAATCAAGCGGTATGCGGCCCGTCGCATCCGGACGCGCCGCGTCAGCGCCGTAGTCCAACAGCAACCGCAGCACGTCGGGTTTGGCCGCCGCCAGCATCACGGTCGTGACCGAAGCCAGAATTTCGGGATGAAAGTCGCTTGCCATGTCGACCGTTTGGTCGGCACCCACCGCGAGCAGCGCGGCCACTTGCGGCGCGCCGGCTTGCAAAATGCCACGTTGAAGTGCCGTGATCTGACCCGCGACCGAGTGGTTCACATTGGCGCCATGGGCCACAAGGCAGGCAATCAGGTCCGCTTCGCTCTTTTCGTTGACCGTTTCGGGATGGTGATACCCCATCGCCCAGGAAATCGTATTATCGCCCTCGGCATGAATGACCTTTGGGTCAGCTCCGGCCGCGATGAGCCGTTCCAGTGTTTGGGCGGTGCGCCCGGGCGCATCCAGGGCAGCCAAAAGAGCCGTGTGGCGGGCCGGGCCAGACGGCGTGTTGAGGTCGGCATCTGTATCAATCAGCATATCCAGCGCGCCAGGCAAGCCCGCAGCAAGGTCGGCAAAAAGATCAGGCGGATCGATCAAGCCGCCGGGTTCGAATTCCACCCCAAGATCGGCGGCAAAATCCGCCAGATCGAAGGTCAGCCCCATGGCGTCCAACTCGGGGTCTTCGTCATACCCCGCGTCTTGCGATCGCGCTTCATCCACCATGTTCAACGTCGCAAGGTCGAAGGGCGGGCCTGACAGCGCCAAGTGCTCCGCGCGCTGAAGATCACCGGCCCAGAGCGCGGCATCGGTGTTTGCAAAATGCGTCTTGGCTTGCCTGGATTGACGTTTCAGTCGCTCAATCTGGCCAGCCATACCCGGAACATCCACCCCGGTCTGGTTGGCGATCATCTGCATTTGGTCGATGAGGTCTTCAAGGCGGCCCAGGTCGCCGTCTTCGGTCGCCTTGGTCACGTCATTTATCAATGAAAACAATGCATCCGCCCCTTCTTGGGGCGAAAGGTCCGGTTCGTTGCTCATCTGATCAATCCCTGGCAGCAATCTTTGGTGCCAAACTGCCGGGTGTTTGCGGCAGATTTGAGGCGCCCTAACCGATGGTCCGGCCGCGCGTTTCCACCGGGCGGGTCAGCGCCATCTGGCCAAGATCGGCCTCGATCGAGGCTTTGAGAATTTCGAACACATGCGCCACGCCGCGCGGCCCAAACGCCGCCAACCCATAATGCGGGGCGCGGCCCACAAAGGTGAAATCGGCCCCCAGCGCGAGGGCGCGCAGGATGTCGGTGCCCGAGGCGATCCCACCGTCATAGATCAGCGGTGTGTCGGGCAGGGCAGCGCGCAGGCTGGGCAGCACATCCAAACCGGCAGGCGCGCCGTCAAACTGTCGTCCGCCATGGTTTGACACCCAGACCGCGTCGACGCCCAGACCGGGCAGGGCGGCAGCTGCTTCAGCGTCCAGCACCCCTTTGACCACAAGGTTGCCCTGCCATTCGTCGCGCAGCGCCTTGACGTAATCGATGTCGGGCACGCAGCGCAGCAGATAGCCAATGTGCGATGTCCCTGGCCGCGAGGTCGCGATTTCGGCGTATTTTTCCAGTGTTTTCAGGCGCGGAATCCCGTGGCTGGCCGTAGCCAAAGCCCAGGCAGGATGCAGGGCGGCATCTATCACCACTTTCGGTGTCATCTTCATTGGGTTGGAAATGCCCGCGCGTCGCAGCCGCTCACGCCGACTGGCCACGGCCACATCCGCCGTCAAGACCAGCGTTCGAAACCCCGCCCCCCAGGCGCGGGCCAGCATATCACGGCGAATGTCCGGGTCACCGGGCGGATAAAGCTGATACCAACCGCGCCCGTCGGTGTGGGGGCCGACTTCCTCTGGGGTCATCGACGCGACGGTGGACAAACAGTAAGGCACCCCGGCCGCTGTCGCCGCTTTGGCGATGGTCCTCTCGCCCTGTGGCCAGATCAGCCCCGACATGCCCACAGGCGCCACACCCACCGGCATCGCCCAGGTGTCGCCCAGAAAGGGGGTCGCCAGATCAGTCTCACGCGGGCCTTTCAGGACATCGGGGCGCAGCCGCACGGCGTCGAGAGCGATCCGGTTTAGATCACGCGCGGTGTCCTCACCTGTGCCACTGTCGAGATATTCCCACACAAACCACGGCAAACGCCGTTTCGCGCGCCGGGCCAAGTCGCTGAGCGACGGATGGGTCATATCAAGCGTCATCAACACCTTATGAAAGGGGGCTCACCCAGTCGCAAGCCTTCCGGTGACGCGATAGAACAGAGCGCGAACGAAACCTTTCCATCCGGCAAACCCCGGGCTAGATTGCAAGTCATGTCGAGCTTTTCTGAAGAAGAGGCGTTCGAAGCCTCCGTTCCGTTGTCCCAGCGTGCCGTGGCCGCCCGGGTTGCCCCCTACATGGATGGGCTCAATCCGCCCCAGCGCGAAGCGGTCGAGGCGCTAGAAGGCCCTGTGCTGATGCTGGCGGGCGCTGGCACCGGCAAAACCAAGGCGTTGACGACGCGGATCGCGCATTTGCTGGGCACGGGCACGGCCCGCCCGAATGAGGTTTTGGCGGTGACCTTCACCAACAAGGCCGCGCGCGAGATGAAAAACCGAGTGGCCGGGCTTTTGGGTCAAGCGGTCGAGGGAATGCCCTGGTTGGGCACATTCCACGCGATCTGTGTGAAACTGTTGCGCCGGCACGCCGAACTTGTGGGGCTGAAGTCAAACTTCACGATTTTGGACACCGATGACCAGGTGCGGCTTCTAAAGCAGCTGGTGGTTGCGGCTGATATTGACGAAAAGCGCTGGCCCGCGCGTCAACTGGCCCACATCATTGATGGCTGGAAGAACCGCGCATGGACGCCCGACAAGGTGCCCACCGCCGAAGCAGCGGCCTTCAATCAGCGCGGGGTCGAGCTTTACGCGGCCTATCAAGAGCGGCTGAAAACGCTCAATGCGGTCGATTTCGGTGATCTTTTGTTGCACGTTCTGACGATCTTCCGCGACCACGACGACGTGCTGGCGCAGTACCAGCGTTGGTTCCGATACATTCTGGTCGACGAGTATCAAGACACCAACGTGGCCCAATACCTTTGGCTGCGGCTGCTGGGGCAGGCCCACAAGAATGTCTGCTGTGTGGGCGATGACGATCAGTCGATCTATGGCTGGCGCGGTGCGGAAGTGGGCAACATCCTGCGGTTTGAAACCGATTTTCCAGGCGCGAAAGTCATAAGGCTGGAACAGAACTACCGCTCGACCCCGCATATCCTTGCGGCCGCGTCCGGTATCATCGATGGTAACAAGGACCGGCTGGGCAAGACGCTGTTCACCGACAAGAACGACGGCGAGAAAGTCCGCCTGATCGGCCATTGGGACGGCGAGGAAGAAGCCCGCTGGATCGGCGAAGAAGTCGAAGCGATGCAGGGCGGCACCCGGGGGATGGACCCCCTGAGCCTGGATGACATGGCGATCCTTGTGCGCGCGTCCCACCAGA
This sequence comes from Pseudomonadota bacterium, assembly GCA_038530285.1. Classification (GTDB taxonomy): domain Bacteria; phylum Pseudomonadota; class Alphaproteobacteria; order Rhodobacterales; family Rhodobacteraceae; genus JASJAR01. Next base: position 45,212 of record JBCBCY010000013.1, on the reverse strand, counting down.
TGCGCGCCTTTGAAGACCGGTTCTTGACGATCGGTTTGCCCTACCGCGTGATTGGCGGCCCGCGGTTTTACGAACGCATGGAGATCCGTGATGCGATGGCTTATTTCCGGTTGTCGGTCAGCCCCGAAGACGATCTGGCGTTTGAACGTGTGGTCAACACACCCAAACGCGGCCTCGGCGACAAGGCCCAGCAGAAAATCCAGATGATGGCGCGTTCGAACGGTGTGCCCCTGGCCGAAGGCGCACGGCTGTTGCTGGCGGCCAAGGGTCTCGGCGGCAAGGGCGCGGTCGAGCTGCAAAAGCTGGTCGATGGGCTGGCGCGCTGGCACGCAATGGTCCGCGACGCCAAGATCAGCCATATCGAGATTGCCGAGATCGTGCTGGATGAAAGCGGCTACACCACCCATTGGCAAAACGACAAAACCCCCGAAGCGCCGGGCCGGTTGGAAAACCTGAAAGAACTGGTGCGCGCGCTGGAAGGGTTTGAAAACCTGCAAGGGTTTTTGGAACATGTCAGCCTGGTGATGGACAACAATTCCGAGGATGACGAAGAAAAGATCTCGATCATGACGTTGCATGCCGCCAAGGGGCTGGAGTTTCCGGCCGTCTTCCTACCGGGGTGGGAAGACGGGTTATTCCCTTCGCAGCGGTCGATGGATGAGACCGGCCTGAAAGGCCTCGAAGAAGAGCGCAGGCTGGCGTACGTCGGGATTACGCGGGCCGAAGAGATTTGCACGATCTCATTCGCGCAAAACCGGCAGGTCTACGGGCAATGGCAGTCGCAGATGGCATCGCGCTTTATCGATGAATTGCCGCAAGCCCATGTGGATGTCCTGTCACCGCCTGGAATGCACGGTGGGATGCCCGCCGGCGGCGGGTTCGGCCAGTCTGATCTGACCGAAAAGGCGGCCCGGGCGGACGTTTATAACTCGCCGGGCTGGAAACGCCTGCAGGCCCGCCAGGGGCACGGGCTAGGCCAGCCGCGCGAAAGCCGAAACATGGTGATTGACACGAATGCCGTGTCGTCCTTTGCCGAGGGTGACCGCGTCTTTCATGACAAATTCGGCTATGGCGAAGTGATGGGCGTCGAAGGTGACAAGCTCGATATCGAGTTTGACAAGGCGGGGTCCAAAAAGGTCGTCGCCAAGTTCATCCGCTCTGCTGACGGGGCCTCTGACGTTCCGTTTTGACCTTCGCGGGGTCGGGCGTCTGCGTCGCCAGACGGCCACCAAAATCATGTGCACATAGCTATATGTATGGCCGGGTTAACTGCGCTTTAAAAAAGGTGCGGCGGCACCAGGGAGGAGGAAGGTGCCGCCGCCTTATACAGGGACCCAGGGAGGAGGAGGGGTCGCCTGAACTTGTTCGGGTCGATGATCGCCCCGGTTGAGACAAGAATAGGGCTTTGCTGCGGGCGCAAAAACCCCAGCCTTTGCAATGCTGCTATGCAGCAAGTGCATGACAGAGATTGATTATTTGTGGTCCATATTCAGTTAACGTCTAAATATACGTCATTGGGCTTGCGGGGCGCAGCACTTAGATGCAGCACTGCACAAGTTCGCGGCAAATCGGGATCAACATGTCTGTTTCACGCAACGATATCCTTGACAGGCTGCGCACCGTCGACAGCGGCGATGGGCGCGACATCGTCTCGCGCGATCTGGTGCGTGCCCTGGAAATCAATGACGATTCGGTGCGTTTTGTGATTGAAGCCGCCGATGCGGACGCGGCCCGAGCGCTGGAGCCTGCGCGCACGGCTGCAGAAGCCGCCGTCGCCGCGCTGGACGGTGTGGCCCGCGTAACGGCCGTTTTGACCGCCCCCGCGGCCAAGCCCGCAGCGGCCCCGCCCAACCTCAAAATCGGCCGTCACCCCACGGCGGAACCTGCAGGCCCCTCGAAAGTTGGCCAGATCGACCGGATCCTGGCGATTGGCTCGGGCAAGGGCGGGGTGGGCAAATCAACCGTATCGTCGAACCTTGCGGTGGCGCTGGCCAAAGAGGGCCGCAAGGTCGGGCTTTTGGACGCGGATGTCTATGGGCCGTCCCAGCCGCGCATGATGGGGGTGAACAAACGCCCCGCAAGCCCGGATGGTAAAACCATCATTCCGCTGCAGTCCCATGGCGTGACGCTCATGTCGATCGGCTTCATGCTGGCCGAAGACAAGGCCGTGGTCTGGCGTGGGCCCATGCTGATGGGCGCCCTGCAACAGATGCTGACCCAGGTGGAATGGGGCGCGTTGGATGTTCTTTTGGTCGATCTGCCGCCCGGGACCGGCGATGTGGCGCTGACTTTGTGCCAAAAGTCCGAAGTCACCGGCGCAATTGTCGTCTCAACCCCCCAGGACGTCGCCCTTCTGGACGCGCGCAAGGCGATCGACATGTTCCAGACGCTCAACACCCCGATTTTGGGGCTGATCGAGAATATGTCGGGCTATATCTGCCCCAAATGCGGCCATGAAGAACATATCTTCGGGGAAGGCGGGGTGCGCGCGGAGGCGGATCGTCTTGGCGTACCACTTCTGGGTCAAATTCCGTTGCACCTCGATGTGCGCCTTGCTGGCGATGCGGGCACGCCGATTGCCCTGGGCGACAGTCAGGTGGCTGACTCTTACGGCCATCTGGCGCGGCGTCTGGTGGGCGGAGGCATGGCCTGACACCCCCAAAGGCACCTACTGGGAATTGATGGTCAGGCACGAATCAAGCGCGGAATGACCCCGGTCTGACCGCTGAATTTCAGCCCAAACGGGCTGAAAACGGGCCTTCGGGGCCAAAAATCGCAAATTTTCTTGGGAATTGGTGGGCCCGTCGAATTGGGCAGCATCTTAACCACATGTGGCAGGCTTTTTGGCCTCTTTGTCAACATATTGTGTTTGGGGCGCGCATCCCGTTCAGAGTCGCGCCTGCAGGAAGTGTTCAAAACCCAGTCAAGCACACGTAATCCCACATTTTCCCTTGATAACCACGGTTTCCCAAGCTATCCCTTTTGTCATCGGAAGTGAGGCAGGGGGCACCAAGACCCCAAAACCACTTAAGGCAGGTTTCTACAGGCACCCACATTCCGTGAACGATGAGATCCGGCGCGCGGGCGAGCAGACATCCCCCCAGGTGGCGCGCGCAGTCGGACCTACCCGGAAACGGGACGAGGGCGGCGGATTGAGCAACGGCAGCAGCTCAATCCGCCGTTTTCACTTTCAAAGCCGGGGTCTGAAACGGGCGACGGCAAAACGATGCAAAGCGCATGGCAGGCAGCTGGCGCAGGACTTGGGGGCAGATGAAGGGACCGCGGGGACTTGGTTCGGAGGTTCAGAGGCCAATTCGACCAAAAGGTCGACGGTAAGGGGCGGATGTCAATTCCAGCCCCGTTTCGCCGTGTCCTCGAAGCCGGCGACCCCGACTGGCAGCCCAAGACCGAACCTGAAGTGATTATCGTTTTTGGCGATGAGACCCAGCCTTACCTGGAATGCTACACCGTCGATGCGGCCAATGAGGTCGACGCGATGATCGAAGAGATGGACTTCGGGTCGGTCGAGCACGAAATGCTCGTTGAATTGTTCAATGGCCAATCCCTGTCGACCACTATTGATACCACCGGCCGGATCGTCCTGCCCCAGAAATTGCGCGAAAAACTGGGCGTCGACGCTGGCGAAGAAGTGTTCATGATCGCGACCGGACGAACCTTCCAGATGTGGCACCCGGACACCTACCAGAAAGTCAAAAAGGCACGTCGGCAGGCCTGGCTCGCCGAACAGGGCGAAGGGTTCAACCCCTTGTCTCTCTTGGCGAAATCGCGCCGGACTGGTGTGCAGTGATGGCAGCGGCGGCGGTGTTGACCGACGACGCGCCTCATATCCCCGTTTTGCTTGGCCCGCTGTTGCGCGCGGTTGCCCCGGTGTCGGGCCATTGGGTCGATGGCACGCTGGGGGCAGGCGGTTACGCGCGCGGGCTGTTGGACGCCGGCGCGGGCCGGGTTACGGGCATCGACCGCGACCCGCTGGCGCTGGACATGGCCAAGGATTGGGCGGCCGTCTACGGCGCGCGGTTTCAGGGTGCGGCCGGCAATTTCGCAGATCTGGACCGGCTGGTGGAAGGTCCTGTGGACGGGGTGACGCTTGATCTCGGGCTGTCCTCGATGCAGTTGGATGACCGCGCGCGCGGGTTTTCCTTCATGGGCGATGGACCGTTGGACATGCGCATGAGCCAGTCTGGCCCCACTGCGGCTGATCTGGTGAATTCCGCGCCCGAACAAGAGCTTGCGGATGTTCTTTATCACTACGGCGAAGAGCGTGCGTCGCGCCGGATCGCCAAGGCCATTGTCGCAGCGCGGGCCGCTGCACCGATCAAGACGACTGCGAAACTGGCCGACATCGTGGGATCCTGCCTGCCGCGTGCAAAGCCCGGTCAGTCGCATCCCGCAACACGCAGCTTTCAGGCGATCCGCATCGCGGTGAACGACGAGTTTGGCGCCCTTGTCGCTGGATTGGAAGCGGCTGAGCGCGCGCTTCAGCCCGGTGGTTTGCTGGCCGTCGTGACCTTTCATTCGCTGGAAGACCGGGTGGTCAAACGCTTCATCCAGGCCCGCTCGGGCGGGTTTGGCCGGGCCAACCGTTATGCGCCCGAGGCGGTGGAAGACGCGCCAAGGTTCAAAGCCGTGGGCAAACCCGCAGGCGCGGACGCAAGCGAATTGGCCGCAAACCCGCGCGCCCGCTCGGCCCGGCTGCGGGTGGCCCGGCGCACCGACAGGCCCGCCGGTCCGGTCGATCGCACGCAGCTTGGTTTGCCAAAAATTGTTATTTCTCAGGGAGATACGCGGTGAGAGCGTTATTTTACATCACCTCTCTGTTGGGGGTTATGGGGTTGGCCATCTGGGCCTACCAGGAAAACTACCGCACCCAGGCGTCCTTGCGTGAAGTTGAACGCCTGTCTGTGGAAATCGGCGATTTGCGCCAGACGCTCGCGGTGCTCAACGCCGAATGGTCTTACCTTAACCGGCCAGAACGCCTGCGCGAACTGGCGGATATGAACTTCGACCGTCTCGGGCTATTGCCCCTGCGCCCCGATCACTTTGGCCGGATCGACCAGATCAGCCGTCCAGCCCCCGAACAGCTTCCCGTGACCCGGGCCTGGGACGTCGCAGGGGCGTTGCAAGAGGAGGCCGCCCAGTGATGCGCACCCCCCTCAGACCGCTGGCGCGTATCCTTCAAGCGCGCGCCAAGGGCGAAAACCCCGACAAGATCGAAGCTGAAAACCTCGCCCTGCGCAACGAACGCGAGCGTGATCGCCAACGCGCCCAGGCCGAGGGGCGGCTTTTGGTTCTGGCGGTGTTTTTTCTAGCTGGCTTCGGTGTGATTGGCCTGAAGATGGGCGCTTTGGCGGGGTCTGAACCTGTCGAGCCGCGCGCGGCGGCCTCAACGGCGAAAATCCTGGCCGCCCGGGCCGATATTGTCGACCGCAAAGGCCGCATATTGGCGACGAACCTGACGACCCATAGCCTTTATGCCCAGCCGCCCTTGATGTTCGACAAGGCCAAGGCAGCGGCCGAATTGGTAAAGATTTTCCCTGATCTGGACGAAGAAAAGCTTCTGGCTGATTTCACCGGGCCGCGGAAGTTTCTGTGGATCAAACGGCGGATCAGCCCAGAACAGCAGCAAGCCGTGCATGATATCGGCGACCCGGGGCTTTTGTTTGGCCCCCGTGAGATGCGCCTTTATCCCAACGGGCGGCTCGCGTCTCATGTGCTGGGCGGGGCCAAGTTTGGCCGCGAGGGCGTGCGGTCTGCCGAAGTTGTAGGGCGCGCAGGCGTTGAAAAGGCATTCGATGCGACCCTGCGCGATCCCGGACGCGCGCGCGAGCCCTTGCGCCTGACCCTTGATCTGACCGTGCAGGCGGCGGTGGAACGGGTGCTGGCCGGCGGCATGCGTCTGATGAACGCCAAGGCGGCGTCTGCGGTGTTGATGGACATCAAGACCGGCGAGGTTGTCTCGCTCGTCAGCTTGCCGGATTTTGACCCCAACAATCGGCCGACCACGGGGCCCAAGGGCGAACGATCGCCTCTGTTCAATCATGCGGTCCAGGGCGTTTATGAACTGGGGTCGACATTCAAGATTTTCACCGCCGCACAGGCGATTGAAGAGCGCTTGGTGAACCCCGCAACGATGCTTGACACCGATGGGCCGATGAAGTGGGGCCGCCACACGATCCGCGATTTCCGCGACTATGGCGATGAATTGTCGGTGGAAGATGTGATCGTGAAATCTTCAAACATCGGGACGGCGCGGATGGCGATGATGATTGGCGCCGACCGCCAGCAAAACTTCCTGAAATCGCTTGGCTTTTTCGAAACCACCACCCTGCAGATGCCCGAAGCCCAACTGGCCGATCCCCTGTTGCCGAAACGCTGGTCGGAAATCGTGACAATGACCGTCAGCTATGGCCACGGCTTGTCGGCCAGCCCGATGCATTTGGCAGCGGCCTATGCCACGATCGCCGGTGGCGGCACCAAAGTGACCCCGACGCTGGTGCAACGCGACGCTTACGTGCCGGGCGAACGGATCATATCCGAACAGACCAGCCGGGTTATGCGCGATTTTCTGCGCCAGGTCGTGGTGCGGGGCACGGCAAGCTTTGGCGAAGTGCCCGGTTACGGCGTGGGCGGTAAGACGGGAACGGCCGACAAGCCCGACCCGACCGGCGGGTATTACGACGACAAGGTGATCGCGACATTTGCCAGCATCTTTCCGGCCAAAGACCCAAAGTATGTGCTGGTCGTCACACTCGATGAACCCGAAGAAACCAGCGGCGAGGAACCACGCCGCACCGCAGGCTGGACGGCCGTGCCCGTGGCCGCTGAGATCATTCGCCGCGCGGCCCCCTTGCTGGGATTGGCCCCAGAGATTGAAGAGGGTGGCCGGGTTGGGGTAACACTCGCCGCAAACTAAGGCGAACACAGATGGCCGAGCGAGCAGGCACCAAATCTTTGGCCGATCTCGGGCTCGCTGCGGCGGGCATGGGATCGGTCCGCGTCACCGGGCTGGCCGTGGACAGCCGCGACGTGACAAAGGGCGGGCTATTTGCCGCCTTGCCCGGCACGAACATGCATGGGGCCGAATTTATTCCTTATGCGCTGCGGATGGGGGCCGCCGCGATCCTGACGGACCGGGCCGGCGCGAAACTGGCAAAGGCAGACCTCGATGGAGGTCAGGCCGCGCTTGTCGTGGCCGAAGACCCGCGCCAGGCACTGGCTTTTGCCGCCGCGCTTTGGTTTTCCGCCCAGCCGCCAACAATGGTCGCGGTCACGGGCACCAACGGCAAAACCAGCGTCGCGAGCTTCACCCGCCAGATTTGGGAAACCCTGGGCCATTCAGCGGTCAATCTCGGGACCACTGGCGTGGAAGGGGCGCTGTCAAAGCCGCTTGCCCATACCACACCCGAGCCGATCACCCTGCACCGGACCCTGGCTGAGGTTGCCGCAGAAGGCGTGAGCCATGCCGCGATGGAAGCGTCCTCGCACGGGCTGGCGCAACGCCGGCTTGACGGGGTCGGGCTGAAAGCGGCGGCGTTTACAAATATCACGCAAGACCACCTCGATTATCACGCCAGTTTCGAAGAGTATTTTCAGGCCAAGGCGGCGCTTTTCGATCGGGTCTTGTCCGAAGATGGCACGGCTGTGATCAACATCGATGATCCCGCCGGGCCGCGCCTTGTGCAAATGGCCGAAAACAGGGGCCAGGACGTGCTGACGGTTGGCACCGCTGAGGGGGCCGCGCTGCGATTGATGCGCCAGAGCTTCGAGCCCACCGGCCAAACGTTGCGCTTTGAATGGGCCGGTAAACCCCGTCAGGTGCGCATGGCGCTGTTGGGGGACTTTCAGGCGCATAATGCGCTGGCCGCAGCCGGTTTGGCGATTGCCTGCGGCGATGATCCAGGGGCTGTCTTTGCCGCCCTTGAGCGGTTGCACACAGTTCGGGGCCGGATGCAATTGGCCGCAACCCGCGCCAATGGCGCTGCGGTCTATGTCGATTATGCCCATACACCGGATGCGATCCGCACGGCCCTGGCGGCATTGCGACCCCATGTCATGGGCCGGATTGCGGTGGTGTTTGGCGCGGGCGGCGACCGCGACCGGGGCAAACGCCCGCTGATGGGCCAGGCGGCGGCTGAGGGCGCGGATGTTGCATTTGTGACAGATGATAACCCCAGATCCGAAGATCCAGGTGCGATCCGTGCAGCAATTCTGCAAGCCATGCCCCCCGATCCCACCCGCGTGACAGAGGTTCCAGACCGCGCCGAAGCGATTTTGCGCGGTGTCGATGCCCTGGGGCCGGGTGATGCGCTGCTGATTGCCGGGAAGGGCCATGAGACAGGCCAGATCGTGGGCGATGATGTCCTGCCGTTTGATGATGCCGAACAGGCCAGCGTGTCGGTCGCGGCATTGGACGGGGGCAGTCTATGACCCCGCTGTGGACCTCAACCGACGCCGCCGCCGCCACCGGCGGGACCACGGGCGATTGGCAAGCCACAGGCGTGTCGATTGACACCCGCACGATCCAGCCTGGCGATCTTTTCGTGGCCCTGACCGACCAGCGCGACGGGCATGATTTTGTAGATGTGGCGATCAAGAAAGGCGCCGCGGCGGCTTTGGTCAGCCGGTACATGCCCGGCGTGCCCGACGACAAGCAGCTGAAAGTCCCCGATGTGCTGGGCGGGTTGCGCGACCTGGCCAAAGCGGCACGCAAGCGGACCCGGGCGCGGGTCGTCGCAGTGACCGGATCGGTCGGCAAGACCTCAACCAAGGAAATGCTGCGCGCGGCGTTGGCGCCCCAGGGGCGCACCCATGCCGCCGAAGCCAGCTACAACAACCATTGGGGCGTGCCGCTAACCCTGGCGCGAATGCCCCAGGACACGGATTTCGCTGTGATCGAGATTGGCATGTCGGCACCGGGCGAAATCGCCCCGCTGGCCAGGCTCGCAAAACCCCATGTCGCCATGGTGACCACAATCGCGGCGGCCCATCTTGAAGCCTTCGATGATCTGTCAGGGATCGCCCGCGAGAAAGGCGCGATCTTCGAAGGCCTGCAAAAAGGCGGCACCGCCTTGTGGAACGCGGATGTGGGGACCGCCGATCTGCTGGACGCTGCGGCACATGCTTCAAAAGCGGCTGAGTTCATCGCGTTTGGTGAAGCCAAGGCCGCCAGCGCTCGCCTGATCCAGATCCATCCGTCTGAACGCACAACCGTCGCCGAAGCAGAAATCGACGGGCAATCGGTGCTGTTCAAACTGGCCACGCCGGGGGCGCATTTTGCCCTGAACGGTGTGGCGGTCTTGGCTGCCGCGCAGGCGATGGGGGCGGATTTGGCCCGCACCATTCAGGGCCTTGGCGGCTGGGCCCCGCCTGCAGGACGCGGCACAGCCGAACGGCTCGCACTTGATCCGGTGGAAGATTGGTGGGCCAAGCTTATCGATGATGCGTTCAACGCCAATCCCGCCTCGATGGCGGCCGCCTTCGATGTGCTGGCCCTGACCGAACCTCATGACAATGTGGGCCGGGTCGCCAAAGGCCGCCGGATCGCGATCCTTGGGGATATGCTGGAACTGGGCCCCGAAGAAGCCGCGCTGCATGCGGCCTTGGCGGACCACCCCGCAATGGCAAAGATTGACCGCGTGGATTGTGTCGGCCCGCGCATGAAATCCTTGTGGGAGGCATTGCCGACCGACAAGCGGGGCGCATGGGAGGAAACGGCCGACGCCTTGGCCGCCAAGGCCCATACGCTTGTGGATGCCGGCGATGTGGTGTTGGTGAAAGGATCAAAAGGCTCTCAGGTGTCACGTGTCGTCACCGCGATGCGCAATCTTGGACAAGGCCGTGTGAAGGGGCAGGGGTAACATGTTATATTATCTGACGAATTTTTCGGACGGCGGGGATGTCTTCAACCTTTTCCGCTACATCACCTTTCGGGCAGGCGGGGCGTTCTTTACCGCGCTTGTCTTCGGTTTCATATTCGGGCGCCCTCTGATCGAGATGTTGCGGCGGCGCCAGAAACACGGCCAGCCGATCCGCGAAGACGGCCCCGAAGGCCATATCATCGCCAAGGCCGGGACCCCGACCATGGGCGGGCTGTTGATCCTGTCAGCCCTGACGGTGGCCACGCTTTTATGGGCGCGCTGGGACACGGGGTTTGTCTGGATCGTGTTGTTTGTCACGGCTGCGTTCGGGCTGATTGGCTTTGCCGACGATTATTCGAAGGTGACCAAGAACGACAATTACTCCGGGCTTTCAGCGCGGTTCCGCCTGGCCATGGGCTTTGTCGTCGCGGGTGTGGCGGCCTATTGGGCGTCGATGCTGCACCCCGACGAGCTGTCGTTTCAATTGGCCGTGCCGGTGTTCAAGGATGTGTTGTTGAACTTTGGGTTCGTGTTCGTGCCCTTTGCAATGGTCGTCATTGTGGGCGCGGCCAATGCTGTGAACCTGACAGACGGTCTGGACGGGCTCGCGATCATGCCGGTGATGATTGCTGCCGGCACGCTGGGTGTCATCGCCTATGTTGTGGGCCGGGTCGACTGGTCGGGCGAACTGGGCATCCATTACGTGCCCGGCACCGGCGAAATCCTGGTGTTCTCGGCCGCTCTGATCGGCGGTGGGTTGGGGTTTTTGTGGTACAACGCCCCGCCGGCGGCGGTGTTCATGGGCGACACCGGCTCGCTGGCCCTGGGCGGCGCGCTGGGTGCCATTGCCGTGGCCACCAAACACGAGATCGTTCTGGCCATCGTCGGCGGGTTGTTCGTGGTAGAGGCGCTGAGCGTCATTATTCAGGTTGGCTATTTCAAACTGACCGGCAACAGGGTGTTCTTGATGGCGCCCATTCATCACCATTTTGAAAAACAGGGCTGGGCCGAACCGCAGATCGTGATCCGGTTTTGGATCATTTCGCTGATCCTCGCGTTGATCGGCTTGGCCACTCTGAAGGTGCGCTGACGCGCATTCGATCTTATCATTGGGGGCGCTGCCCCCAAGACCCCCGAGGTATTTTCGGCAAGAGGAAGGTGACCTGATGGGATTTCTACTGCGTTGGATCGCCGCCTTTGTGTTGCTGGCCGCGACGTTCAACCCGACCGGTTTGAGCTATGTCGCCTGGGCGCGCGCAAACTGGGCCGAGGCGATGCCGTTGATCGTGCTCGCCGGTCTGGTGTTGGCGGTGGGATACGTCATTTTCGTCACCGCTGTTCTGCGTGGGATCGGGGCCTTCGGCGTGATTTTGGTGCTTGGGGTGATTGCAGCCTTTGTCTGGGTGCTGGTGGATTTCGGCTGGGTCGACCTCGACGCGCCGGGCGCGGTCACATGGGTGGTGATTGCCGCGCTGTCACTGGTGCTGGCGCTTGGCATGTATTGGGGGATTTTTTGGCGCCGCATCTCAGGCCAGCTTGAAGTCGATGAGGATGAAGGATGAGCGTCACGCGCATCCTGATCACGGGGTGCTCGGGCGCGGACAAAAGCACGCTGGTCGCAGGCATGGCCGAGCGTGGCTATGAAGTGCGCCGCGAGCCCGGGCGCCGGGTGATCCGGGCGGAAACGCGCATGGGCGGCACCGGTTTGCCCTGGCAGGATGAAGAGCGGTTCGCACGGCTGTGCCTGAAGATGGCCGCGGCCGATTGGGAAGAAGCCCGTGTAGGCAAAGTCGTGTTTGACCGCGGTGTGCTCGACGCGGCGTTGGCGCTTGAACGGGCCGGGTTTGAAGCCGAAGCCGAGGCTGCCTTGCAGACCTACCGCTATGATGTCGTGATCCTCGCCGCCCCCTGGCCCGACCTGTTTGACCGAGATGAAGAGCGCCGACAGGGTTTGATCGACGCGCAGGCCGAATTTGATCACATTGCACACCGCTTGCCCGAGTTGGGCTATACCCCTTTGGATTTGCCGCAAGGCACCCTGGTGGCACGGGTTGAGTGGCTTGAAGGCGTCATCCGTGACGCGTAAGCCGTCCCAATGATCGCCGTCAAAGGATATGAAGGGGCCCGCGTTGCGGTGCTGGGTCTGGGTCGTTCGGGTCTGGCGGCAGCACGCGCGCTGGCGGCAGGCGGCGCCGAGGCCTTGTGTTGGGATGACGGGCAGGCAGCACGTGACCGCGCAGCCGCTGAAGGTCTGACGCTTCATGATCTGTCCCGCCGTGATGGGTTCGACGGTGTCGCGGCCCTGATCGTGTCGCCCGGTATTGCGCATCTTTATCCGGCACCGCATCCGGTTATCGCGCGCGCCATGGGTGAAGGTGTGGCTGTCGACAACGATATCGGGCTCTTTTTCCAATCGCTTGGCGATCGCAGCTGGGACCGCTTCGATGCGGCCCCTCGCGTGGTCGCGATCACCGGGTCGAACGGCAAATCGACCACCGCGGCCCTGATCCACCATTGCCTGCACGCGGTGGGACGCGACAGCCAGTTGGCGGGCAACATCGGGCGCGGGGTCCTTGATATCGACCCGCCGGGCGATGGCGGGGTCGTGGTGCTAGAATTGTCATCTTACCAGACCGAGCTGGCGCGCGCGCTGACGCCGGATGTGGCGGTCTTCACCAATCTAAGCCCCGATCATCTGGACCGGCACGGCGGCTATGGCGGGTATTTCGCGGCCAAGCGGCGCTTGTTTTCCGAAGGCGGGCCCGACAGGGCTGTGATCGGGATTGATGAACCTGAAGGGCGCTTTCTGGCCAACCAACTGGCCGAAGGACCCGGCGATGACCGGGTGATCAAGGTTTCGGTGATCGGGCTTGCCAAAGGGCCGGGCTGGACCGTCGGTGTCAAGAAGGGGTTCTTGTCGGAGTTTCGAAAGGCCCGTCAGGTCGGGTCGATTGATCTGCGCGGCGTGCGGGGTCTGCCGGGCGTACACAACCACCAGAACGCGGCGGCGGCCTATGGGGCTTTGCGGACATTGGGTCTTGCGCCGCGCGACATCGAAGCCGCATTTCACGATTTCAAGGGATTGCCACATCGCAGTCAGGTCGTTGCAGACCGTGACGGCGTGGTTTTTGTCAACGATTCCAAGGCGACAAACGCGGCCTCCGCGCTGCGCGCGCTGGCCGCGTTCGCATCCGTGCGCTGGATTGTGGGCGGTCAGATGAAAGATGGCGGGTTGGGTGATCTGGCGTCCGTAAAGGGCCATATCACCAAAGCCTATGTCATCGGGCGCGATGCGGCTGAGACCGCGCTGATGCTGGGGGATATCCCCCACGAGGTGGCAGGCGATATGGCCAGCGCCGTGGCGCGGGCCGCGGCCGATGCCGCCTCCGGTGACACGGTTCTTCTGGCGCCAGGTGGCGCAAGTTTTGATCACTACGACAACTTTGAAGAGCGCGGCGCGGACTTCATCGCAGAGGTTGAAAAGGCGCTGGGCTAGCTAGGCTCAAAGCCCCCGAAACCGCGCGCACTCAAAGCGTAGGACAGCAGGGTCGAGGCAAAGGTTGCAGGCGCGCCCCTGGTGTCAGCCTTCGGGCGAGGCACAAGGCGCGCTGCCCCCCCCTCCTTCGGTGATTTTTCAACAGATGGCGCGTGTCGCCTAAAGGACGACGGCCTCGGTCAGATCGCGGATCAATTTGGCACTTGCGGCAAGGGCTTTGGCCTCTTCGGTATCAAGCTGCGGCATCAGATCCGCCGAAACGCCCGACGCGCCCACAACGCGTGGAAGCGATACGGCGACATCCGCCACACCGGCCACATCGCCGGTCAGACACGACACCGACAAGACCGCCTGTTCATCGGTCAAAACCGCACGAAGGATGCGCGCGATGCCCGCCCCGATCCCGTAGTTCGTGTAGCCTTTGCCGGCGATGATTTCATAGGCCGCGCGGCGCACACCCTGATCGATCCGCGCCATGACATCTTCGGTCAGGGGTGCGCCGATCTGCGCGGCAAATTCTTTCATATCGACATTTCCCGCCCGGGCCGAAGACCAGGCCAAAACCTCGCTGTCGCCGTGTTCGCCCAGCACATAGGCATGAAGCGACCGGGGCGTGATGCCCAAATGATCCGACAAAAGCGTTCGAAACCGGGCGGTATCAAGGATGGTGCCGGTGCCGATCACCTCGCCGGGCGGTTTGCCCGACAGATGCGTCGCGATCGCTGTCATCACATCAACCGGATTGGTCGCCACCACCAGGATGGCGCCGGGCGCATGGGCCATCACATGGCCGAGGACGGTGCGGAACACCGCGGCATTGCGGCCCAAAAGATCAAGCCGGGTTTCGCCGGGCGCCTGGGCCACACCTGCGGTCAGGACCACCGCAGCCGACCCTGCAAGGGCGGACCAATCGCCGCTTGTCACCCGGGCGGCGGACCCAAAGGGTGCGGCATGGGCGATATCGGCGGCTTCGGCGCCTGCGCGCGCGGCGTCAAGGTCGATCAGCACGATCTCTCGGGCGACACCGTCCAGCACCATTGCATTGGCGGCAGCTGATCCGACGGCACCGGCCCCTATGACGGCGACTTTCACGCTCGGCCCCGGGCGAGAACGCGCAGCCGCGACGCAACCTCATCGCGGTCCAGATAGCAGCCTTCCAGCCGCCGCACCCCCGATTGCGGATCGAACGCTGCGCGCCCATGGAGCACACGGCGATTGTCAAAAATCACCAGATCGCCCGGTGCGAATGCTGTGGCCATCTGAAAACGCGGTGTTCGGCAAAGTGCCGTGAAGTGGCGCAAGGCGTCATAGGCCCGGGGGATGTCCGCCTCGTCCATATCCGGGAAAAACCGCAGAAACCCGGTGTTGCGGATTTCCACCGGCGCGCCTGTCGTATCCGTTTCAATGATTGGCCCCGACCAGCGATAATCCGTGTCGCGGTGCCGATTGGTGAACACCCAGCCCAGGGTCGTCAACGCGCGGTAGGCCTCCGGATCGTCGGCACGGATGGCGTCCGCAACAGCAAACCCGTCAACCATGGTGCTTTCGCCCCCGGTGGCAGAGTTTTCACGGCAATGCAAAAGCTGGAAGCCCGGCTGCAACTCGCGCGTGGCCAGATCGGTATGGGCATCAAGCGGCACCGCACGGTAGGCATTGCTGTCCGGATCGGGCTTGGTTTCGACCGAAAACAGGAAGCCGAAGTTTGAATTGCGCACCGTGCCGATGCGTTCTGCGACCCGTTGAACGGTTCCGGCATCTGTCGGCAATCCGCGCAGGCGCGCCAACCCGTAGCGCCAAAGGGCTGTTAGGGGCGCGACCAGCCCGTCTGCGCTGTTCAAAAAGGCCGGGCCATCAAAGCTGGGCGGTGCGGGCAGATCGGCCGTGGTCCAGGGGGCGGTGTCTGGCAAATGCGCCTCGGGCCGCCAAAGCCCGACGGCCATGTCGCGCAGCCATGCGGCGGAAAACTGGCTGATCGCGCCGTCTTGCCATATCACGGCCAGATTACCGGCTGGCGTGATGTCCGCTTTGGCGGGCAGGGCCGCGACGGGCATCGCGTCAAGTTCCACCTCACGTTCGCGCGTGACGGGGCTGACAACGCCCGGCGTGACCTCGTTTTCGCGCAGAAACATCCCATAGACCCGCCAGGTCAGCCCGTCGTCCCACGATAGGGTAAGCCAATCGTCGGCGGGAACGGCCCGCACCAGCGCGACCTTCGCATGATGCGGCGCGAAATCAGGGGCCAACGGGGCGGCAGGGCGATGATCGTCGGGCATGGCGGGCGCTTTTCCAAAGGTTCGCCCGCGATCGGACCTTGCCGCGTCAGATCGGTCAAGAAAATTCAGCTTTTGCTAGCCTCAATGGCGCAATTTCGGTACACTTGGCGTCAGACCCGGAAAACGGGCGCAACGAGCAATACGAGGCGGTTTGATGACTGAGATGGTCTATGGATCCGTGCCCCGAGGGCGCGGCGATCCCATCCTTCCCAAATGGTGGCGCACAATCGACAAATGGTCGCTCGGGGCGGTGCTTTTGCTGTTCGGCATCGGCCTTTTGCTGGGGTTTGCCGCCTCGCCCCCCTTGGCTGAGCGCAATGGGTTCCAGCCGTTCCACTATGTTGAACGCCAGATCCTGTTCGGGTCGGTGGCGATGGGCGTCATGGTGGTGATGTCGATGATGACCCCGCAAAGCGTGCGCCGCATTGCGACATTGGGCTTTGGCGTGGCGGTGGTGGCGCTGATGTTGCTGCCGCTGTTTGGAACCGACTTTGGCAAAGGCGCGACGCGGTGGTATTCGCTGGGCTTCGGGTCGCTGCAGCCGTCGGAGTTCGTAAAGCCCTTCTTTGTGGTGGTGTCCGCCTGGATGATTGCGGCCGCCAGTGATGTGGCAGGTCCCCCGGGGCGGGCCTATTCGCTTGTTTTAGCGCTGATCATCGTGGGCTTTCTGGCGTTGCAGCCCGATTTCGGGCAAGCCGCGCTGATCCTGTTTGCCTGGGGCGTGATGTATTTTGTCGGCGGCGCGCCGATGATGCTTTTGTTGGGCCTGGCGGGCGGTGTCGTGGTGGCGGGGGCGTTTTTCTACAACAATTCCGAACACTTCGCACGCCGGATTGATGGGTTTTTGTCCGCTGAATTAGACCCCACCACTCAGCTTGGCTATGCCGCCAATGCGATCCGCGAGGGTGGATTTTTCGGCGTCGGCGTCGGCGAAGGCCAGGTGAAATGGTCGCTGCCCGATGCCCATACCGACTTCATCGTGGCTGTTGCGGCCGAAGAATACGGCCTGCTGCTGGTCCTGGTGCTGATCGGACTTTATGCAGCGATCGCGGCGCGCTCGTTTTTCCGCCTGATGCGCGAACGTGATCCCTTCATCCGTTTGGCCGGCACCGGGCTGGCGGCGATGTTTGCCGTGCAAGCGATGATCAACATGGGGGTCGCTGTGCGGCTGATGCCCGCTAAGGGCATGACCTTGCCGTTTGTGTCCTATGGTGGCTCATCACTGATTGCAGGTGGCTTGATGGTGGGGATGCTTCTGGCGCTGACCCGCACCCGGCCCCAGGGCCAGATCGAAGACCTGTTTCAGCGGCGCGCGCGGTGAGGGGCGACCAACCCTATTGCCTGATTGCCGCCGGGGGTACGGGCGGGCACATGTTCCCTGCCCAGGCCCTGGCCGAGGCGCTTTTGGCCAAAGGCTGGCGGGTGAAACTGTCGACCGACGCGCGCGGTGCGCGCTACGCAGGTGGCTTTCCCGACGCGGTTGAAATCGTGAAAGTCGCGTCTGCCACCTTTGCGCGCGGTGGGCTCGTTGCAAAACTCGCCGTACCGTTTCGGATTGCAGGCGGGATTGCGGCGGCCAAGATCAGAATGGTCACGGATCGCCCCGATGTGGTGGTGGGCTTTGGCGGCTATCCGACGATCCCGGCGCTGACGGCGGCCTGGACCTTCAGGGTGCCGCGCATGATCCACGAACAAAACGGGGTTTTGGGCCGGGTGAACCGAATTTTTGCCAGGCGCGTGACGGCGGTGGCCTGCGGCACCTGGCCGACGACCTTGCCCGAGGCGGTCGAGGCGACCCACACCGGCAACCCGGTGCGCGCCAGCGTGCTTGAGCGTGCCGGCGCGCAATATATCCCGCCCGGCGATTACCCGATGTCCGTTCTGGCCATGGGCGGCAGCCAGGGCGCGCGTATCCTGTCTGACATGGTGCCCACCGCGCTTGCAGAGCTGCCCCAGGGGCTGCGGCGCCACGTGCGCGTGGCCCATCAGGCGCGGCCCGAAGACCTGGCCCGGGTCACCGAAACCTACGCAAACGCCGGGATCACCGCCGAAGTGCAGCCGTTTTTCGATGATATCCCCCGGCGGATCACCGAAGCCCAGCTTGTGATCAGCCGGGCAGGGGCATCGTCCGTGGCCGATATCTCGGTCATTGGGCGCCCGGCGATCCTTGTCCCTTTTGCCGCCGCCGCAGGTGATCACCAAACGGCAAATGCGCAGGGTCTGCAGCAGGCCGGGGCCGCGCGGGTAATACCTGAGGCTGACCTTTCGCCGACCGTGCTGGCGGATGAAATCGCGCGCATTCTGGGCGGGGCGGATATTGCCCAGTCCATGGCCGGGGCAAGTGCCGCGCAAGGTGTGCCCGATGCAACCAACCGGCTTGTGGGGCTTGTCGAAGGACTGGCAGGCGCCGTAGAACAAAGAAAAAAGGCAGTGACATGAACGCAGCAGCAGCCACCAAGCTTCCGATGGAAATGGGGCCGATCCACTTTGTGGGCATCGGCGGGATCGGGATGTCAGGCATCGCTGAGGTTTTGTTGAACCACGGCTACCAGGTGCAGGGCTCTGACCTGAAGTCATCCAAGATCACCGACCGGCTGGCGCTGAAGGGCGCGCGCGTGATGCTGGGTCAGCGGGCTGAAAACCTTGAGGGGGCGGAAGTCGTCGTGATCTCATCCGCGATCAAGCCCGGCAATCCTGAGTTGGATGCGGCCCGCGCGATGGGCCTGCCCGTGGTGCGCCGGGCGGAGATGCTGGCCGAACTGATGCGCCTGCGGTCGAACATCGCGGTGGCGGGCACGCATGGCAAAACCACGACAACGACACTGGTTGCGACTTTGCTGGATCACGGCGGCATCGACCCCACGGTTATCAATGGCGGTGTGATCCATGCCTACGGGTCCAACGCACGGGTCGGCACCAGCGACTGGATGGTTGTCGAAGCCGACGAGTCAGACGGGACCTTCAACAGGTTGCCCGCGACCGTGGCGATCGTGACCAACATCGACCCTGAGCATATGGAACACTGGGGCACGATCGAAAACCTGCGCCAGGGGTTTGACGATTTCGTGTCGAACATTCCGTTTTATGGCCTGGCGGTCCTGTGCACCGATCACCCCGAAGTCCAGGCGCTGGTGGGTCGGGTCACCGACCGGCGCGTCGTGACCTTTGGCTTTAACGCCCAGGCGGACGTGCGCGCGGTGAACCTGACCTACAAACGCGGCGTGGCGCATTTCGACATCGCCTATTCGGATGGGCGCGTGATCGAGGATTGCAAATTGCCCATGCCCGGCGATCACAACGTGTCCAATGCCCTGGCCGCCGTGGCCGTGGCGCGGCATCTGGGCATGAAATCGGCCGAAATCCGCGAGGCTTTGGCCGGGTTCGCCGGCGTCAACCGCCGCTTCACCAAAGTCGGCGAAGTGGACGGCGTGACCATCATCGACGATTACGGCCACCACCCGGTGGAAATCGCTGCCGTCCTGAAAGCCGCGCGCCAGTCGGTCGAAGAGGGCGGCCGCGTCATCGCGGTTCACCAACCCCACCGATACTCACGATTGTCGACACTTTTTGAAGATTTCTGCGCCTGTTTCAATGAGGCTGATGTTGTTGGAATTGCTGAGGTTTTTGCCGCGGGCGAAGACCCCATCAAGGGGGCCAGCCGCGATGACCTGGTCGCAGGGTTGACCCGCCACGGGCATCGCCATGCTCGCGCCATAGTTTCCGAAGATGACCTTGAAGCGCTCGTGCGGGCACAGGCGCGCGCAGGCGATATCGTCGTCTGCCTTGGGGCAGGCACCATTTCCGCTTGGGCCAACGGTTTGCCCGCGCGGCTTGAGGATAAGCGTGAGGCCTCATGATCCCAGACGTCAGCCTTCCGATGACCCTTGCGCTGGCCTGGCTGGTGACGGCCAATGTGATCGGGATGTTCCCCTCGCCCAAGCGCAAGCATTGGCCTGCGGCTTATGTACTGATGAGCATCGGCGCGCCCCTGCTCGTTTGGCTGGTTCGGGCAGATGGCTGGTGGGCGGGTGCGGTGTTTTTGATTGCGGCGGCCTCGATCCTGCGGTGGCCGGTGCGGTTTTTGCTGCGCTGGATCCGGCGGGTCGTGTTGCGGCGACCGTTGGAAGACTGATGCCGAAAGGGTTTGGGCGGGCCTGAGGGCCTCAATTTTGCCCGATTTTTCCAGTGATTTGAGTGCGAACTTGGGACTTGAACGAAAGGAAAAGCCAATGGATGCCTTGACTTACGTTGTTCTTGCCGGGTGGGTTTTGATGTATTTCGTGCCCAACTTCATGATGGCGGTGGGCCTGTCGGTGTTGATGGCGATGGGCGCAGGCTACGTCGTGTTTTCAACCAATGCGGGCCATGGCGCCGAACTGGCCCAGACCATGCTGACCGTTGCGCCGATCGCCTTCATCGCTGTTTTTGTGGCCTGGCCTTTGGGCGTCGCGATGCGCTGGCTGCGCGGGCTCCTGAAACGGGCTGGCGCTGACGGGTGATCTGGGGCAGGGTCGCGGCCCATGGATGGGGCACCTTTTGACTATGAACCGCGCGGGGTTTTGACCCCCGAGCGGGATCTTGCCAGCCTGACCTGGCTGCGCGTCGGTGGCCCGGCCGACTGGTTGTTTCAACCCGCCGACACCGATGACCTTGCCGCCTTTCTGGCCGCCTTGCCACCGAGTATACCGGTCTTTCCGATGGGCGTGGGGTCCAACCTTATCGTGCGCGATGGGGGGTTGCGCGCGGTGGTGATCCGGCTGGGGCGCGGGTTCAACGAGATTTCCATCAACGGCGCTGAGGTCACTGCCGGGGCCGCCGCCCTTGATGCCCATGTCGCGCGCCGCGCGGCGGAGGCCGGTGTCGATCTGACGTTTCTCAGGACGATCCCGGGGTCCATCGGTGGGGCCGTTCGCATGAACGCTGGCTGCTATGGGTCTTATATCGCTGATGTTTTTCAAAGTGCCCAAGCCGTGACGCGGGATGGGAAAATCATCACTCTGACCCCCGATGACATGGGGTTTGCCTATCGCCGCACCGGCCTTGCGCCTGATCTGGTGATCACCAAAGCCGTCCTGAAGGGCGCAAACGGCGACCCCAAAACGCTGGCCGCACGCATGGACGACCAACTGGCCAAGCGCGATGCAGCCCAGCCCACCAAGGACCGTTCAGCCGGGTCGACGTTCCGCAATCCGGCCGGGTTTTCGTCGACCGGCCGGGCCGATGACACCCACGAATTAAAGGCCTGGAAGGTCATTGAGGACGCCGGTCTCAGGGGGGCGACACGTGGCGGCGCGCAGATGTCTGAGATGCATCCGAACTTCCTGATTAACGCGGGCGGGGCGACGGCGGCGGATCTTGAAGGTTTGGGCGAAGAGGTGCGCGAAAAGGTCTTCCAACACGCTGGAATTCGGTTAGAATGGGAGATTATGCGGGTCGGTGAGGCAGAGCCCGCAAAACGCTAAAATGTACAAAATGGAGCAGGTTCAAACCGGCTCTTTTACAAAATGGGGCAAAATAGCCCCGGGCAGAAACGCGGAGCGCAAAGCTCCGAGACAGAGATGGCGGAATGTCGAGCAGGGCACTCCCCAAAGTGGCGGTACTGATGGGCGGACCCTCGGCCGAGCGCGAGGTGTCGCTGTCGTCTGGGCGTGAATGCGCCATCGCACTGCGGGGCGAAGGATACGAAGTCACCGAAGTGGATGCGGGCCCGGACGTGGTCGCGCAGCTTGCAGGACTTGGTCCCGACGTGGTGTTCAACGCGCTGCATGGTCGCTGGGGCGAAGACGGCTGCATCCAAGGCATCCTGGAATGGCTGCGCATTCCTTACACGCATTCGGGTGTTCTGGCTTCGGCTCTGGCGATGGACAAGGATCGCTCAAAGCGCGCCTTCGGTGTTGCGGGCCTGCCGGTTGTGGAAAGCCAGTTGGCCGCCCGCGCCGAGATTGAGGCCGCCCATGTGATCGCGCCGCCCTATGTGGTCAAGCCCAACAACGAAGGCTCGTCGGTGGGCATATATATCGTGCGCGAAGGGGCAAACGGGCCGCCCAAGATCGCGGCCGATTTGCCGGACGTTTTGATGGTTGAGGCTTACGTGCCGGGCCGTGAGTTGACCACGACCGTCATGGGCGACCGTGCCCTGGGTGTGACGGATATCGTCACTGACGGCTGGTATGATTACGACGCGAAATACAAAGACGGCGGGTCCCATCATGTGATCCCGGCCGATGTGCCGCGCGATATCACGCAAGCCTGCCACGACTATGCGCTCAGGGCGCACCGCGCCTTGGGGTGCCGGGGTGTGACCCGCACCGATTTTCGCTGGGATGAAGCGAAAGGTCTCGACGGGTTGATCCTTCTGGAAACCAACACCCAGCCCGGCATGACGCCCACGTCATTGGTGCCCGAACAGGCCGAAGCCGCCGGTTTCAGCTTTGGCGCGCTTTGCGCCTGGATGGTGGAGGATGCCTCATGCGACAGATAAGGCGCATCGCAGATCCCGCGCCATCGCGCCTGCAATACCGGATGCACCGGGTCTGGCTGACGCCGGCGTTCTGGTGGTGCCTGCGGTTTGGTCTGCCGCTTCTGGGGGTCGCTTCGCTTATGGTCTGGACCTTTGCCAATGAAGACCGCCGGGCCGGGCTTTATGCCTGGGGGCACGACATCAAGCGCCAGATCGAAGAGCGCCCCGAGTTTATGGTCACCCTTCTGGCGGTCGATGGCGCCAGTGACCCGGTGGCCAGCGAAATTCGCGAAACCCTGCCGATCCATCTGCCCACAAGTTCGTTTGATATTGATCTTGAAGCGCTCCAGGCCGAGGTCGCGCGCATCCCCGCCGTGGCGTCAGCCGATGTGCGCATCCGCTCTGGTGGTGTGCTTGAGGTTCTGGTGCGCGAACATGTGCCCGTTGCCCTGTGGCGCAACGGCGATGGGTTGGTGGTTCTCAGCCGGGATGGGACGGCCCTTGGCCAGATTGACCGGCGCGCGGGTCGTGCCGATTTGCCCCTGTTGGCCGGGGTCGGGGCGGACGCGGATGTGCCCGAAGCGCTGGCCGTCCTGACTGCAGCGGCCCCCTTTGGCGCCCGGATCCGCGGTTTGCAGCGCGTGGGCGAGCGGCGCTGGGATATCGTGCTGGACCGGGGCCAGGTGATCCAATTGCCAAGTGCGGACCCCGTTCAGGCAGTCGAGCGTGTGATCGCGCTGAATGCCGCGCAAAGCATTCTGGCCCGCGACATCGCGGTGATCGATTTTCGAAACACGGACCGGGCCACTTTGCGTCTGGCGTCGGGTGCTGTCGAAGCGCTTCGGGCCATTCGCAGGATCGAAACCGGCGCAACCCATACCGGAGGCACCACCGAATGATGATGACCGACCTCTATGACACACAGCGGGCCATGCGCGGCATGCGCCAGGCCGCGATCCAGCGGGGTGTCATTGCAATTTTGGATGTCGGAACGTCAAAGATCGCCTGCCTGGTGCTGAAGTTTGATGGCGACGAAGTGGATCGGTCCGAAGGGATCGGCGGGCTTCTGGGCCAATCGCGGTTTCGGGTGATTGGCGCGGCCACGACCCGGTCGCGCGGGGTCGAACTGGGTGAAAGCTGCGCGATGGCCGAAACCGAACGCGCGATCCGCACTGCTGTGCAGGCCGCGCAAAAAATGGCCAATGTGCGCGTGGACCATTGCATTGCCTGTATCGCGGGCGGTCAGCCGCGATCTTACGGGCTGGCAGGCGCGGTGGAACTGGAAGCCGAACAGGTGTCAGAAGCCGATATCGCGCGGGCCTTGTCGGCCTGTGATGTGCCTGACTATGGCCATGAGCGTGAGATCCTGCATGCGCAGCCGGTGAATTTCGCGGTCGATCATCGCTCGGGCCTGATCGACCCGCGCGGCCAGATCGGCAACAAGCTGGCCTGTGACATGCATATGCTGACCGCGGACCGCACTGTGCTGCAGAACCTGATCTACTGCATCAAACGGTGTGATCTGGAACTGGCAGGCCTGGCATCCTCGGCTTACGTGGCCGGGATTTCGGCGCTGGTCGAAGACGAACAGGAGCTGGGTGCTGCCGCCATCGACATGGGGGGCGGAGCCACGGGCATTTCGATCTTCATGAAAAAGCACATGATCTATGCCGACAGCGTGCGCCTGGGTGGCGATCATATCACCCAGGACATCGCCAAGGGCCTGCAGGTGCCGATCACGGTGGCCGAACGCATCAAGACGTTTCATGGCGGCGTGGTGGCCACGGGCATGGATGACCGCGAATTGATCGAGATCGGCGGTGACAGCGGTGACTGGGAAAAAGACCGCCGCACGGTCACGCGGGCCGAACTGATCGGCATCATGCGTCCGCGCGTCGAAGAGATTTTGGAAGACGTCCGCGCAAGCCTTGATGCAGCCGGGTTCGAACATCTGCCATCCCAGCAGATCGTGCTGACCGGGGGCGCCAGCCAGACCCCGGGGCTTGATACGCTCGCGCCCCGCATTCTTGGCCAGCAGGTTCGAATCGGACGCCCCTTGCGCATCCAGGGGCTGCCACAGGCGGCGACGGGTGCCGCCTTTGCCAGCGCTGTTGGCCTGGCCCTTTTTGCAGCCCACCCGCAGGACGAATGGTGGGATTTTGAGATTGCGGCGGATCGCTACCCTGCGCGGTCGCTCCGTCGCGCGGTAAAATGGTTTAAAGACAACTGGTAACCACAAGATGTTCACGCATCGCATAAATCCTGATGATGAGCTTGGGCCAAACCCCACATTTTGTGGCATTTTTGTGGAATTTGCGTGACGGCGGCGGGAAAACCGCGTAGGTTTCCGGCCAACAAATGGAGGAAGAGCCAGTCGGATGGGACAGCCCGGTTCCTTTCGAGACGGCCACTAAAGACAGGCGGACTTGCATTATGACTTTAAATCTTTCGATCCCTCAGCATGAGGAACTCAAACCACGCATCACCGTTTTCGGTGTCGGTGGCGCGGGCGGCAATGCCGTCGACAACATGATCGAGAAAGAGCTTCAGGGGGTGGAGTTCGTCGTTGCCAATACCGACGCGCAGGCGTTGCAGCAAAACAAGGCACCCGCGAAGGTGCAAATGGGTGTGAAAGTCACCGAAGGGTTGGGCGCAGGGGCGCGGCCATCAGTCGGGGCTGCGGCCGCCGAAGAAACCATCGAAGTGATCATCGACCATCTGGCGGGTGCGCATATGTGCTTTATCACCGCCGGGATGGGCGGGGGCACGGGCACGGGTGCTGCACCGATCATCGCGCAGGCCGCCCGCGAACTGGGCGTTCTGACGGTGGGTGTTGTCACCAAACCCTTTCAGTTCGAAGGCGCCAAGCGAATGCGCCAGGCCGAAGAGGGCGTGGACCAGCTGCAAAAGATGGTCGACACGCTGATCATCATCCCCAACCAGAACCTGTTCCGGCTGGCTAATGAGAAAACCACGTTCACCGAAGCCTTCGCGATGGCCGATGACGTGCTGTACCAGGGCGTGAAAGGCGTGACCGACCTGATGGTGCGGCCGGGTCTGATCAACCTCGACTTTGCGGATGTGCGCGCCGTGATGGACGAGATGGGCAAAGCGATGATGGGCACCGGCGAAGCCGAAGGCGAAGATCGCGCGATCCAGGCGGCTGAGAAAGCCATTGCCAACCCGCTTCTGGACGAAATCAGCCTGCGTGGCGCCAAGGGTGTGTTGATCAACATCACCGGCGGGCACGATCTGACGTTGTTCGAATTGGATGAGGCGGCCAACCGCATCCGCGAGGAAGTGGACCCCGACGCCAATATCATCGTCGGCTCGACCTTGGACACCGGCCTTGAAGGCGAAATGCGCGTCAGCGTTGTTGCCACGGGCATTGATGTTGTGGCCGCCGCCGAAGGTGAGGCTTTGCCCCGCCGTGAAGCTGAAGCCGCCTTGCCGCGCCGGCAAGAGGCTGCAGAGCCTGACGAGATGCCAGCGGTTGCGGCCGCTGCCGCCGAGCCTGCGATTGAGACCATCGTGGATCCGGCGGTTGAAGACGATATGCCGTCGCTGTTCGATGAGACCCCGCAGCGTCCGGCGTTTGAGCCTGTCAGCGATGACGGTCTGCCGCCGCCGGCCTATCAGCCGCAGCCCAAGCCTGCGCAACCCATGGCAGGCACACCAAGTGCGGACATCATCGCCCGGCGCGATGCGGCCGTGGCCAAGATGCCTTCGGGCGGCGCCCCGGCCCGGCCCGTGCCAGCGGCGGCCCCCCAGGCCGACACGGACGAGGACAAGGCACGTTTCGGGATCAATTCCCTGATCGGGCGCATGACCGGCGCGGCCGACACAGGCCTTCGCCGGGTGTCGACCCAGCCGCCGCTGCAGCGGTCTGCCAGCGACCCGCGCGTGGCACCCGACGAGCCTGAAGCGTCCGCCGATCAGGAGCGGATTGAGATTCCAGCCTTCCTTCGGCGTCAGGCCAACTGATTTTTCGTGAGTGTGTCACGATGGAAAGGTCCGCTTCGGCGGGCCTTTTTTATAACTAAAACAAAGACTTCCTGACTTATCCACAGAGTTGCGGCGGGAACCCGCCATTTCAGCTGTCAGGTGTTTCAGCCCGTTGCAACATGTGAGTTGTGCCAAAGCCCGTGGCTTTCTAGCAAGACGTCCGAACAACCGGGATCAATCCGGGAAAGGGACGACACGTGCAGACGACTTTGAAATCTCCTGTCGCACTTGATGGGATCGGGCTTCATACAGGCAAACCCGTGCGGATCCGGCTGACCCCGGCGGCGGCGGATTACGGCATCTGGTTCCGGCGGCTGGATGCTGCACCTGGCGAAGACATGATCTCGGCCCATTGGACATCTGTTGTCCCGTCTGAACTGTGCACGATGGTGATGAACGATGCGGGTGTGTCGGTTTCAACGATTGAACATCTGATGGCTGCGATTGCGGGCACGGGGCTTCATAATGTGCTGGTCGAAATTGACGGGCCCGAAGTGCCAATCCTTGACGGGTCGTCTGCGGGTTTTGTGCGCGCGATCATGGCGCGCGGACTTCGGCGCCTGGCGGCCCCGGTGCGGGCAATCCGGGTCAAGCGCCCGATCGAGATTGAACGCGGTGCCGCAACAGCGGCCCTCGACCCCAGCGACGGTCTGCAAATCGCCTTTGCGATCGACTTTGACGCCCGCGCAATCGGTCAGCAACGGCTGACGCTTGATATGGCCAACGGCGCCTTTGTCCACGATCTGTGCGACAGCCGGACCTTCTGCCTGAAAGAAGAAGTGGACGCGATGCGCGCCCGTGGGCTGGCCCTTGGCGGGTCGCTGGACAATGCTGTGGTGATTGACGGCGACGAGGTGATGAACCCCGAGGGTCTGCGTCACTGCGACGAGGCGGTGCGCCACAAGATGCTCGACGCGGTGGGGGATCTGGCCTTGGCGGGCGCCCCGATCCTGGGCCGCTACACCGGCCACAAGGCGGGCCATGCGACCACGCGCGCGCTGCTGGAAGCGCTTCTGAATGCGCCTGATGCTTATGAGATGGTCGATTGCACACCATCCCAGGCCGCCCTTTTGCCGGGGGCGGGGCTGAAACCGTCCGACCTTCCCAAAGCGGCCTGATCAAGCCGTATTTTCACGCGCGATCTAATCGTGTTAGACCGAAATCTGGTGTGGATTGATCGAGTGAAGGGATCACGATGACCTTCGGGGGACATGGGCTTTCAAAGGGCTTGAGCGTGCTGGCACTGCTCACGCTTGTGGCATGCGGTGGCCCGGGCGTTGATCCGACCCGCAACATCCCGCTTGAGGATTTTTCGCCCGAGCAGATCTTCCTGCGCGGCGAGTTGGAACTTGAGCGCAACAATCCTGATGACGCGGCTGCATTTTTTGGCGAGGTTGAGCGTCTTTACCCGTTTTCGGAATTCGCCAAACGCGCGCTGATCATGCAGGCCTTTGCCTACCACGAAGGCCGCGACTACGACGCCAGCCAAGCCTCGGCGCAGCGGTTCCTGGAATTCTATCCGGCCGATGAAGACGCCGCTTACGCGCAATATCTTCTGGCTTTGGGATACTACGACCGGATCGATGATGTGGGCCGGGATTCCGGTCTTGCCTTTCAGGCCGCCCAGGCCCTGCGCGCGACGTTCGAGGTTTACCCCGAAAGCCCTTATGCGCGGTCGGCCCGGCTGAAGTTCGATCTTGCCTTTGACCATCTGGCCGGCAAAGAGATGGAGGTAGGGCGCTACTACCTTAAACGGGGGCACTTTACCGCCGCGATCAATCGGTTTCGGGTCGTGGTGCAGGATTTCCAGGGCACCACCCATACGCCCGAAGCGCTCTACCGCCTGATTGAGGCTTATCTGTCGCTGGGCCTTGATGCCGAAGCGCAAACCGCAGGTGCGATCCTGGGCTTCAACTATCAGGCCAGCGATTGGTACCAGGACGGCTTTGTGTTGCTCACCGGGCGCGGCTTGCGCCCGTCTGCTGAAAGTCGCGGATGGTTGCGCGATGTCTATGCGCAAGTGATCCGGGGCGAATGGCTCTGATCGGAGGCACGCGGTGCTGACCGGGCTTGATATCCGGGACATGTTGATCATCGACCGTCTGGAGCTTTCGTTTCAGGCGGGTCTCAACGTGTTGACCGGCGAGACCGGGGCGGGGAAATCCATTTTGCTGGATGCGCTGGGGTTTGTGCTGGGCTGGCGGGGCCGGGCTGAATTGGTGCGCCAGGGGGCTGTCGACGGCGAAGTGACAGCGATCTTTGATCTTGGCCCCGATCATCCCGCCCGGGCCGTGCTGGCAGAGGCGGGATTGCCGGTGGATGATGAGTTGATCCTGCGGCGGGTGAACACCGCCGAAGGGCGGAAGACGGCCTGGGTCAATGACCGGCGCGTGTCAGGCGAGGTGCTGCGCGCGCTGTCAGAGACGCTGGTGGAACTGCATGGCCAGCATGATGACCGGGGGCTATTGAACCCATCGGGGCACCGCGACCTTCTGGATGCTTTTGGCGCCTACCAACCAAAGCTTGCGGCAACCCGGGCGGCCTGGGCTGCGTGGCGCACCGCCGCCAAGGCCGAGGCCGAGGCGCGCGCCGGGCTCGACGCGCTGCGCGCTGAAGAAGAGTTTCTGCGCCATGCGGTGGGCGAGTTGGATGATCTTGACCCCGAGCCGGGCGAGGATGCCGCACTCGATTCCAAGCGGCGTCTGATGCAGGCGGCTGACCGGATCCGCGAAGACATCATTCGCGCCCACGGCGCCCTGGGCGGGCAGGGGGCCGAAGCGATGCTGTCTGATGCCATGCGCTGGCTGCAAGGTGCGGCGGGCCCGGCGGAAGGCCGCCTTGATGGGCCAATCGCGGCCCTGTCGCGCGCCGTGGACGCCTTGGGGGAGGCCGAACAGGGCGTCGCGGGGGCTCTGGCGGCCCTCGACCATGACCCTGCAGAGCTGGAACGGATCGAAGAACGCCTTTTTGCGATCCGGGCGCTGGCGCGCAAACACGATGTCCTGCCCGATGATTTGGGCGGGTTTGCCGGCACCTTGCGGGACCGGCTGGCGCGGCTTGATGCGGGCAGTGGTGATCTGGCTGCCCTGACACAGGCGCGGGCGGCGGCAGAGGCGGCTTACCACGACGCCGCCGACGCGCTGACGGCGGCGCGCGCCAAGGCGGCAGCGGGGCTTGATAAAGCCATGGCCGCCGAGCTTGCCCCTTTGAAAATGGAACGCGCGGTTTTCACCACCACCGTCAAGCGCGCCGAGCCGGGCCCGACCGGTCAAGATGGCGTTGCGTTCAAGGTGGCCACCAACCCCGGCGCACCGGCAGGGGCGTTGAACAAGATCGCCTCGGGCGGGGAATTGTCACGGTTTTTGCTGGCTTTGAAAGTCTGCCTGACCTCAGGTGAGGCGGGTAAGACCCTGATTTTCGACGAAATTGACCGGGGCGTGGGCGGGGCGACGGCGGATGCGGTCGGCCGGCGTCTGGCAGAATTGTCCGCCGATGCGCAGGTTCTGGTCGTCACCCACAGCCCGCAGGTCGCAGCCCTTGGGCGCCATCACTGGCGGGTCGAAAAGGAAATCCGGGGCGAGGCGACGCTGAGCCGGGTGGTGCCCCTCGACGCGCCGGCGCGCGTGGATGAAATTGCGCGCATGCTGTCAGGCGAGGCCATCACTGATGAAGCGCGCGGTGCCGCGCGGGCGTTGCTGGCGGGCTGAGGCCCCCGGGACTGTCTCGGGGCGTGCCACCCTGGGGTCTTCTTTGCTTTTATAAATACGCAAATCCATCCCCCCCGGGGCGGTCCCACCGGTCGATCATGTCAGGCGGCCCGGGCGCGCGCCCCCTTCAAACGCAGTAAAACCGACACGCTCCGGTGATTTCCGCGTGAAAGCGCTTTCACCTGTGCAAAGTCGCGCGTAGCCTGCCCCAAGGGACGCCAGCGCGGGCCGCGTCCTTGGCTTTGTTTGCGTTTGCCCGCCAGAGGCCAGCGCGGTGAAAGAGCCGAAGAACTCGCTGATTGGGGGCCAACTCGACGAGGTTGTCGCGGCCTGCCGCGACGGTTGGCGTGTGTTGAAACATCGCGGGCCCTCAAAGCTGCAGTTCTGGTTCATCGCCCTGATCGTGGGGATCGCGGCGGGCTATGCCGCCCTGTTTTTCCGCAAAGGCATCATCTGGCTGCAATCGACGTTGTATGGCGCCGAAGACATCCGCGCGATCCATTCGCTGGCCGAAACGCTGCCGTGGTATGTGGTGCTGGTGATCCCGATCCTTGGCGGTCTGGCGGTGGGGTTCATTTTCCACTGGTTCACACCCGACGGGCGCGTGCGCTCGGTTGCGGACGTGATCGAAGGGGCCGCAATGCACGATGGCCGGGTTGAGGTGAAAGCGGGACTGGCCTCTGCTGCGGCCTCGTTGATCACGCTGTCCTCGGGCGGGTCGACCGGCCGGGAAGGCCCTGTGGTGCACCTTGCCGGTGTGATCTCCACGAAGATCTCGATCTGGCTGAAGGCCGACGGGATCACGGGCCGCGATCTTCTGGGCTGTGCGGTGGCCGCGGCTGTGTCAGCATCGTTCAACGCCCCCATCGCGGGGACGATTTTCGCCCTTGAGGTGGTCTTGCGTCACTTCGCAGTCCACGCCTTTGCCCCGATCGCCATCGCCGCTGCCGCAGGCACCGTGATCAACCGGTTGGAATTCGGTGACGTGACAGAGTTCAGTCTGAACACGCAAGGCTCCTTGCAATTCTACGTCGAACTGCCGGCGTTTTTGATCCTTGGGCTGGTCGCAGGATTGGTGGCGGTGGCGTTCATGAAAGCGATCTTCTGGTCCGACGGGGTTGCCAGTCGGTTCCAGACCAGGTTCGGGGTGCACAGTGTTCTACGGCCTGCCATCGCCGGAGCGCTGTTGGGCGCCATCGCCATCTTTTTTCCCCATATCATTGGTGTGGGGTATGAAACGACATCGCGCGCCTTGACCGGGTCGATGGTGCTGCACGAGGTGATTGTGTTCACGATCATCAAGACGATTGCGGTGGCCATCACCATGGCTGGCCGGATGGGGGGCGGGGTGTTCTCGCCCGCGTTGATGGTGGGCGCGATGACGGGGCTTGCATTCGGGCTGGTGGCGACGGGGCTTTTGCCGGACGTATCGGGGTCTGAAACGCTTTACGCGCTTGCGGGCATGGGGGCGGTTGCCGCGGCCGTCCTTGGTGCGCCGATTTCCACAACCTTGATCGTTTTCGAACTGACCGGGGACTGGCAAACAGGCCTTGCGGTGATGGTCAGCGTTTCGACGTCCACGGCACTTGCCTCGCGGATGGTGGACCGGTCGTTTTTCCTGACACAGCTTGAACAGCGCGGCGTGCATCTGGCCGCCGGGCCACAGGCCTATTTGCTGTCGATGTTCCGGGTCAAGAACGTGATGCGGGTTGCGGGCGACCCGCTCGGGCCCGATGACGAGACGGTCTGGAAAGCGATTGAGGCGGGCGCCATCATCGGCCCGGACGCTACCTTGGAAGATGCCTTGCCGGTGTTCGAAACATCGGGCCGGACGTTTCTGGCGGTCGCCGAAATGGGCAAGGCGGGCGAGACCCCGAAGATTTACGGCGCGCTGTTTCACGTTGATGCATTGAAGGCCTACAACAGGGCGCTGGCCGCCACCGCGGCGGAAGAGCATTCCTGACCCAGGGGGCGCGCCGGAATTTTGCAAAATTCCGGGCCGATTTCTTTGCAAAGAAATCGCTGCGTTGCGCTTTAGATTTTCTCGACGGCCACTGTATCTGACGGGTAAAAGGCCAGGTGGCCTTTGATCTCCGCGACACTCTCTTTGGGGTCTTCGTAAGACCAGGCCGCGTCCTTCAGCACCGTGCTTTTTGTCACAATGGAATAATGCGTCGCCTCGCCCTTGTGCGGGCAGGTGGTGCGTTTGTCGGTCACGTCCAGAAAGGCCATCGCGATATCGTCCCGCGGAATGTAGATCACTGGCGCGTGGCTGCCTTCGATCAGTTCCAGTGCGGCCGATGTTTCGCCCAGAACAGCGCCGCCCGCGCGGATCGACCAGGTGCCCCCGGCTGGGCGAATTTTGATATGATCGGCCATGTTGCGTCTCCCGTTCGCGGTGCGACCCTAATCCGGGGTGTGTGACAGATGTATGTCACACGGGTTGGGTTGCCAGTTCGAGCCAGGCTCGCGTGGTATCGGTAACGCGCGGAGAAATCAATTGGTTAACGCGGGCGTGGTAAGCATTCAGCCAATCGCGCGCGTCAGGGCTCAGGGCTGCCACATCGATCAGGCGCCGGTCGATGGGCGCATAGGTCAGGGTGCGAAACGCCAAGTGGTCGCGGTTGTCGCCCAGGGCTGGGGCAGGTTCAACGACGACAAGGTTTTCAATGCGGATGCCAAAGGCCCCTTCGCGGTAATAGCCCGGCTCGTTCGAGACAATCATGCCCGGCTCCAGCGGCACGTGCGACCGCCGCGACAACCCTTGCGGGCCTTCGTGAACCGACAGATAGACCCCGACACCGTGGCCCGTGCCGTGGTCATAGTCTTGCCCCGCCATCCACAACGGGGCCCGCGCCAGCGCATCAAGATCACGCCCCGCAAGCCCTTTGGGCCAGCGCGCGCGGCTCACCGCGATCATCCCTTCCAGCACGCGCGTGAAGGCCGCGATTTCATCCGCGCCCGGCGTGCCGATTGCGATGGTGCGAGTGATATCGGTGGTCCCGTCGCGGTACTGGCCGCCTGAATCCACCAAAAGCAACTCGCCCGGGCTGAGCGCGCGGTTGGTGTCTTCGGTCACCCGGTAATGCACGATCGCGCCGTTGGGCCCCGCGCCTGATATGGTATCGAATGAAATATCCAACAGCGCGCCAGTGTCGCGCCGGCAGGTTTCAAGCTGTCGGACGATGTCGATTTCGGTCAGGGCCTGGGCGGGGTCTTGCACCAGTGTTGCCGCCTGCCCATCGAGCCAGCACAGAAATTCGGCCATGGCGGCCCCATCGCGCAGATGCGCCTGGGTCGTGGCGGCAATCTCGGCGTCGGTTTTGCGGGCCTTGGGCAGGACGCAGGGGTCGCGCCCGTAGGCGACCTTGATGGCCCGGGTGTCGCCAATCGACCGCAGCGCGGCTTCAATGGCATGGGGGGCCGACGCGTCATCGATCAGGAATGTGGTGCGCTCGCAGGCTTCAAGATGGGTCAACAGTCCGTCGTAGGGCAGGATTTCAACCTCTGCCCCCAGATGCGCGCGGACCTCATCGTCAATATCGGCATCGGTGAACAACTGCACCTGATCGGTCCAGTTCAGGATCGCAAAGGCCCGCAAAGTCGGGATGCGGTGCAGGTCGCTGCCACGGATGTTCAACAGCCAAGCGATGCTGTCAGGCAACGTCAGGATGGCGTTGTGCGGCCCGGTCTTTTCCAGCAGCGCGCCAAGCTCAGACCGTTTCACATCGTGGGACTTGCCGGCAAGGTCGGCATGGTACACCGTGACCTTGCCGCGCGGCGGGGCAGGGCGATCCTTCCAGATCGCGTCAACGAGGTTGGGTGTGAACGCCAGGGTGAGCCCCGCCTTTTCCAACTCTTCCACTTCCTTTTTAGAATGCAGCCATGGGTCGAGCGCGATTGTGTCGCCACGGCCGGTGTTGGCATCCAGCCAGTCGGTCAGTTTGACCTTGGGCCAACCGACGGGCGTGAAATGATCGGTGTCGACCTGCGCGCGCACCTGCACGGTATAGCGGCCATCGACAAAGACCGCCGCCTCATCGGCTGTGATCACGGCAAAACCGGCCGAGCCGGTAAACCCTGTCAGCCAGGCCAGCCGGTCGTCGCAGGCCGCGACGTATTCACCGCGATGGGCATCAGCGCGCGGCACCACAAAGGCGTCGACGCCCTGGCGCGCCATTTCGGCCCGCAAGGCGGCCAGCCGGGGGGGGCCATCTTCGGGGCGCGTGGTGGCGTCAAAACTCTGGTACATCGCGGCCCCTTGGCTGTTTCCACCACGTCATCGGTTTTTTGGCGCCCTTCAGCAAGCCCGTCGATACCTTTAATCTTGCGCGCACTTGGATCCCAGGACCCGGGTCGCACGTTGCCGATTGAGCCTTTAGATATCGAATTCGGCAACCACGGGGCAATGGTCGGAGGCTTTCGGCCTGTCCCAGCCAATACGCGGATAGCGCGAGACATCCAGATTTGGCACCCGGTGGGGCATGCCGTCGCGGATGACCTCTGGCGTGCCGCGCAACCGGTCGGCCAGCGCGGGCGAGGTGATGATGTAATCCAGCTGCGTCTTGTGACGCCCTGATGAATAATAATGCGTCCAGCGGTCTTCTTCAGGCAGCGCGGCCAGAAGGTTCACGCCAAACCCGTCAAACAGAAGGGGCGTCACCCCCGCGGTGTCAAAGCCGGACGCGTTCTGATCCTTCTGCGTCTCATTGAACGACCCGTCCGCGTTTTCGACCTTTGAGACAAAGCGAAACCCTTCGGCATCGTTCAGATCACCGACAATCGCCCAGAGGGCGGTTGCGGGGTCGGCGAATTTCCGGGTGATGATCTCGCGCGCCATGATCGTTTCGGCCTGCCGGGTGCCAAGCGATTTTTCCGCGTCGCGCCCGCCCATCGACTTGAAATGACAGTTCAGGACGGTGACCCGTTCGTCGCCAATGGGAAATTCCAGTTCCAGACAGTCGCGGCGGAACAAGCGCTGCGATTTCAGGCTGTTGGCACGCGTCTTGGCGATGGGGAATGCATCCAGAAGCGCTTGGCCGGTGGGGGTGTCGTCAATCACGCTTCCTGTGAGGGCCGCGTGCGACCGGCTGTAGAACGGGAATTTCTTTTCCGAAATCGCGGCCACATCGATGCCGCGCATATCGTTGCCTTCGTGCAGGACGCGGTTGTGGAACATCTCGCCCATGGTCTTTTTCACATAGGCGTCCAGGAACCGGGTCATGGCGTCAAAACTATCGACCTCTTGCAGGCAATAGACATGCGCGTCAGCCGCCCGCATCGCGAGCGCTGTTTGCTGGCGCCGGTCGTCTTCTTGCGAAATTGTCGCCGTTTCCAGCACGCGTTTGAAATCGTCGAAACTTGACAGATCGCCAGTGCCGAATTGGCCGAAGAATTGAACCGCGGGCGGCAGATAATTCGCCGCATAATCATCCGTGAAGGCCGAAAAATCGAGCCGCGTGAACAGGTTTTCAACGTTGAATGTGCAAAGCCGGAATTTCATGGTGTCCTCCCTAAATGGGGAAAGCCTACACCGGCGATGTAACAGGGCAAGTGGGTCAGGACGCCCGGCGTATCCCCATCACCCGGGCGCGCGCGCGCGGGTCGCTGTCAAACAGGGCGGCCAGCTGTTCGGTCATGGCGCCTGCCAATTGGTCGACATCCGTGATCGTGACGGCCCGGTCGTAATACCGCGTGACGTCGTGCCCGATGCCAATGGCCAGAAGTTCGACCGCGCGGCGGCGTTCGACCATCGCAATCACGTCGCGCAGGTGCTTTTCAAGGTAGTTGGCCGGGTTCACCGACAAGGTGGAATCGTCCACCGGCGCACCGTCAGAGATCACCATCAGGATCTTGCGCGCCTCAGGCCGTGCTGCAATGCGCCGATGCGCCCATTCCAGCGCTTCGCCGTCGATGTTTTCCTTCAACAAGCCCTCTTTCATCATCAGGCCAAGGTTTTCGCGCGCCCGGCGCCAGGGGGCATCGGCGGATTTATAGATGATATGTCTGAGATCGTTCAGTCGCCCCGGCATTTGCGGGCGCCCGTCCTGCAGCCATAGTTCGCGCGCCTGACCGCCCTTCCAGGCCCGGGTCGTGAACCCCAGGATTTCGACCTTCACCTGGCAGCGTTCGAGCGTGCGCGCCAGAACATCAGCCGAGATCGCCGCGATTGAGATCGGGCGGCCCCGCATGGACCCGGAATTGTCCAGCAACAGCGTGACGACCGTGTCGCGAAATTCGGTGTCTTTTTCGACCTTGAACGACAGCGGTGTCGTGGGATTTGCCACCACCCGGGCCAGCCGCCCCGCGTCCAATATCCCCTCTTCGAGGTCGAATTCCCACGACCGGTTCTGCTGGGCCTGAAGGCGCCGCTGCAGTTTGTTGGCCAGCCGCGACACAGCGCCTTTCAGCGGTTCGAGCTGCTGGTCAAGATAGGCACGCAGGCGTTCGAGTTCTGCCGGTTCGGCCAAGTCTTCGGCAAAGATCTCTTCGTCGTATTCGTTGCAATAGACCTCATAGGTGGGGTCGGCATCCGAAATCGGGGCCGGTGGCGGCGGTTCCAGCGGCGCTTCGCCTTCGGGCATTTCGGCTTCGTCGCCCAAGTCCTGATCGGATGCATCTTCCATCGACACGGTGGATTCCATCGCGTCTTGCTGCGCCTCCTGGGACTGATCGGGTGCGGCTTCGCTGTCGTCGCCGTCGTCCTGATCGCCGGTGCTGTCAGGCTCATCTTCAGGATCGTCCTGGGGTTCGGCCTCGTCGTCTTCGCCGTCTTCGTCGGGGTCATCGCCCAACTGGTCGCCGTATCCCAGATCATCGATCATCTTGCGGGCCAGGCGCGCAAAACGCGACTGATCGGACAGCGCGTCTTCCAATCCATCAAGCGTGCCGCCTGCCTGTCCTTCAAGGAATTCGCGCCAAAGTGACAGCACGTTGTCCGCCCCGCGTGGCAGATCACGGCCCGTGGCCAGGTTGCGGATCAGGTAGCCCGCCGCGACTGCCAGGGGGGCTTCGGTATTGTCGGTGATCTGATCATAGCCACGGCGCAGGGCGTCGGCCTGGATCTTGGCGTCAATATTGCCCGCCGTGCCCGGCATGGCCCGCGCGCCGACAGCCTCACACCGCGCGGTTTCCATCGCATCAAACAAGTCCCGCGCCATCTGGCCGGTGGGGGCATATTTCTCATAAGTTTCAGCGTCGTGAAACTTGTGGCGCAGGGCATAGGCATCCGCCGTCCCGCGCGCCAGAAGCACCTCATCGCGGGTCATCCGCCGCGAGATTTGCGGCAGCCGCAATTGATCGCCCGACATGCCGGGGGGATCAACCGAATAGCTGACACCCAACTCGGCATCTTCCGCGATCACGCGGGTCGTTTCCGCAAGGGCCTTTTTGAACGGATCGGCCGGGTTGTCGGTGGGTTTGGTCATGCTCAACGGTTAAGCATCGGGCCGCGCCAAGGGCAAGGGGGCAGGTGGCAGCGGGCGAAAACCGCAAAAAGTAACAGTTTTACGACCAAGCTGTGCTAGACTCACTTTTATGACCCGATTGAGAACAAAAAATGGGTGGGTCGCAGCGGCATTGGCATTTTCGCTTTTGTCCGTGAATTCAGCGGCTTGGGCGGCGGATTACCAGTCGACCTGCCAGTATTTCTCAAACCAGGCCTTTCAGGACCGACACAAGGGAACGGCGACGACCTTCCGCATGGAATTGGCCCAAGATTGCGTGGATGCGAGGATTTACGCGCGGTCTGAGAACCTTGTGGTCAAAATTCGGGCAGAGGCCTATTTGGACCTGCTTGAGCAATATCGCCATGTCATTGCCGCGCTGATGACTGAGCGGATGCGCGATCCGGCGGCCCGCGCGCCATCCGGCAACGCGCGGCGCTATGTCAGGCCTGCCTTTGCGGCAGTCAGTTGGCCAGGCGCCTACTTGATTGCGCGCGATATGGGGCTGATCGATACCCACGAAGACTGGACGGCCTGGCGCCGTGCGCGAACCTTAGCGGATGCGAGGTTCCGGATTGAATAATGCGCGCCTGCCGCGACGGGATTAACCTGACGGCTGTTTTGCAACACGGTGTCTGCCACTGCTGCACCTGCATCATATGCAAACTGTTCCAACAGGTCGTGGTATTTGGGATCTTCCAGAGTAAGCGGAAGACGGGCCATGATTTAGCCCAAGCTGACCGCTGCGGCACTTTCCGGCAATTCTTCATCAAAACAGCGCTGATAGAACTCGGCCACGGTTTCGCGTTCAAGTTCGTCGCATTTGTTAAGGAACGTCAGCCGGAAGGCATAGCCAACGTCGCGGAAAATCTCGGCGTTTTGCGCCCAGGCGATAACCGTCCTGGGCGACATGACCGTTGAGAGATCGCCCGCCATAAAGGCGGTGCGGGTCATCTCGGCTACGGTCACCATGTGGCCGATCTGTGCGCGTCCTTTTTCGGTGTTGTAATGCGGGCTCTTTGCCAGAACGATCGCGGCTTCTGCGTCATGGCTGAGGTAATTCAGCGTTGCGACCAGCGACCAGCGGTCCATTTGGCCTTGGTTGATCTGCTGGGTGCCGTGGTACAGGCCGGTTGTATCCCCAAGACCGACCGTGTTGGCCGTGGCGAACAGCCGGAAATTCGGATGCGGGTTAATGATTTCGTTTTGGTCCAGAAGCGTCAGTTTGCCATCGGTTTCCAGGACCCTTTGGATGACGAACATGACGTCGGCGCGGCCCGCATCGTATTCATCAAAGACAATCGCGCATGAATTGCGAAGCGCCCAGGGCAGGATGCCTTCCTGGAATTCGGTGACCTGTTTGCCGTCGCGCAGCTTGATGGCGTCCTTGCCGATCAGGTCAATTCGGCTGATGTGGCTGTCGAGATTGACGCGCACGGTTGGCCAATTCAGCCGCGCCGCGACCTGTTCAATATGCGTCGATTTTCCCGTGCCGTGATAGCCCTGGATCATGACGCGGCGATTGTGGGCGAAACCCGCAAGGATGGCCAGCGTTGTGTCCGGGTCGAACTTGTAGGTTGGGTCAACCTCGGGGACACGGTCTGACGGCTCGGCAAAGCCTTTGACGCTGATCTCGGACTCTATGCCGAAGACCTCGCGGACCGAAATCTCTTCGCTGGGTTTTGCAGTTGTGTCTGGTCGGCCGTCTGCCATGTCGCGGGTCCTGTCGCTGAACGAAGCCTCTTTTCTATATATCCGCCGCAGGTGCAAGGGCGCGCTTGCCGCAGCCGACGGGTAATCGCGACGATTGGAAGCTCACGTCGTATTCAACACTTTGTCAGAACGTGCGAAATTCTGCGCAGTCTCCTTGGGATTGTCTTATGTTCGTTTGGTGAACCAAAGGAAAAGGTTTGATTATGAAACGCCGCGATTTTCTTCTTGCGACATCCGCCTCGGTGCTGCTTGCCACGACGGCGCAGGTTCAGGCATTCGAAGTGACGCGTACGGATGCCGAATGGCGCGCGATGCTTACGGATATCCAATACAAGGTCATGCGCCGCGAAGGGACCGAGCGTGCAGGATCCAGCCCGCTGGACAAAAACTACGCCGCGGGGACGTACCACTGCCGTGGTTGTGATTTGGCGGTTTATCCGTCCAGTACAAAGTACGATAGTCGCACAGGTTGGCCCTCGTTTTGGGACGCGCTGCCGAACGCGGTCGGGACCAAGCCGGATCGCAAGCTTTTGCGTGTGCGTACGGAAGTTCATTGTAGACGATGTGGCAGCCATCTTGGACATATCTTTGACGACGGGCCGGCCCCGACGGGCAAACGCCACTGCTTGAATGGAGTGAGCCTGGTTTTCAAATCCGCCTAGGTTCGTCTGCTGTTTCGGCCGGGGTTCTACAAACACGGTGTCGGCGAAACCTCAGTAGGGCCCAAGGTCGAGGCGGCGCACATCAAACACGATGAGCGCCGCCTCCTCTCAGTATGTACTAAGCCGCTGATTGTGACGCCGCCGTCTCAAACCTTCCAATCTTGTCGCGCATCCCCATCGAAGCGGAGTTCAAAATCTTGGCATCCTCGCGAGTTTGATCCGAGATCTGCGCGTTCTTCTGTGTGAGATCATCGAGAGTTGCGATGGCAGCCTGGATTTCAGACACGCCCGCTGCCTGATCGCGGCTTGCGTTTGCAATTTCGGACATCGCCGATGACATCTCGCGCACCAGTTTCACAACACTGCCAAGCGTACCGCCCGTGCTTTCAACCAGGCTGACGCCGGTTTCGATCTTAGACGAGCTCTTTTCGATAAGGGCTTTGATGTTCTGGCTCGCGTCAGCAGACCTTTGGGCAAGATCACGAACTTCTGTCGCGACCACCGCAAACCCTTTGCCTGCGGAGCCGGCGCGGGCCGCTTCGACGGACGCGTTGAGTGCCAGCAGGTTGGTCTGGAACGCTATGCCTTCAATGACCGAGACGATTTCTTCGATCTCATGCGATGCGGTTTTGATGTCTTCCATGGCAGAAATGGCATTTGACACGACGCGGCCTGCTTCATCGACCTGCTCTACGGCCTGATCCGCACGCGACCGCGCAGCTCCGGCTTCTTCGGCACCCTTCTTGGCGTTGTCCGAAATTTCTCGCATCGCTGCGGAGGTTTCTTCCAATGACGCCGCCTGGTGTTCGGCGCGTCGTGCAAGGTTCTCTGAAACATCCGTCATTTTGGTGGATTGAACGGCCACGTCGTTGCTTGCAGACATGATATCAATCACAAGCTCGGCCAGTGCGGCAATTGTATTGTTCGCACTATGTGCAAGTTCCTCAAACGCGCCTTTGAAATCGCCAGACATCGATGTGTTGAACTTGCCGTTCGACATCTCACGCAGAACGCGCGCTGTCTCTTCAACACCGGCTTCAACATTGGTCACGAGGGCGTTGACACCCTGCGCCATTGCATCGAGTTCGGGCTCATCGAAACTGCTTTCGATCCGCAGGGAAAAGTCACCATCTGCTGCGCGGGCAACAACGTCAGAGATCGACTTTGCAAGTTCGTTCAAGGTGGCAAGCCGCGCCTCGTCTTCCTTGCGGCGTCGATCTCTTTCCTCGGCCACTTTTTGCGCTTGCGCTTCTGCCTCTGCAGCGGCTGTCTCCTGCTCTGCACGCAATTGTGCCTCGCGCTTTGCCTGGGTTTTCGCCTCAGCGGCTTGATCTCGGAAGATCTTCAGCGCGTTGTAGATCCGCCCGATTTCCTTTTTTGTCTCCTGGTGCTTCAGTTCCATTTCAACCTCACCACTGGCCACTTTTTCCATATGCTGGATGAGTTTGGTGATCTGTTCGCCGATGATTTTGCGAATGCGCAAGGCGATCGCAGTGGCGCTGACAATGGCTGCCAAAGTCACGAGTGCGACGGCAAGTTTGCTGACAATCGCAAGGAAGCTCGCGCGTTCTCGAAGGGTGATGACGCGGTTATTAAGTGCCGCCATCGCCGCACTGATTTGATCCAAGAGTTCCGGACCGATCGCGTCCATTTCGACCCGCTTGGTGTTGCGTTCGGTGATCGCGGTGCTTGCTGCAGCAAGGGCGGTTTGGTAGGTCGCAAGGCCGGCCGTCACGCGTTCGAGCTGGCCTTGTGCTGCGCGGGGTATCGGAAGGCTTTCCAATTCCGAAACCAAGGCCTGGGCGGTGGCCAGTTCGGATGTCGCCCGGTTCAGCGGTGCCAAGTCGTTGGTCAGAAGAAAGCGTTCCCCGTAAAGGCGGGCAAGCATCAAGTGCTGTTGAACCTGAGCGGCTTGGAAGGCAAGTGTGGCGTCACCTGTGCGAGAGGCAGCGCTCATGATTTCGCTCAGCGCGACCCGGGTCGATTGGCCAGCCTCTTGCAAGCGCTCAACTTCACTGTTTCGCACCGCCATCAAGGCGAGATCTTCGTCAAACAGTGCTTCATACCGAGTGGACGCCCGCACAGCCTCGTCCATTGCGGGGTAAAGCTCATCTTCTTGCGGAAAGAGCTCAAGCAGTTGTTGCCCAACCTCTTGAATCTCGGTGAGGTTTTCACGAACCTCGTCCACCTTGTCTTGTGCGCCGGTGGCGCGGTACCCCAAGTTGGCGATGCGGGCTTCGGCAACATCTTCGATGATTTCAGCCGCCCAGATACCCTTTTGATTAATCACTTGGTAAGACGCGATAGCGCCCGTCAGGCTGAAGGTGGCCCAAATACTCAGAACGCCCACAGACAAGATCGCCACGACCATCGTCGCAGCCAGAAAACTGATTTGTTTCGCAAAACTCCAACGGTACATGCCGCGCTCCGATATATGAATGACGGAGCCTCAATATGCCAAACCGACTGCTAAACGCTTAACACCCAGCGAATTTCACCCCTGAAAATGCCGGCTGTCCTTGATCTGGTCCCACGCCCAGACAACTTCTTGCAACCGGTCCTCGTCCGCGCGGTTGCCGCCGTTCATGTCGGGATGCAAGTCTTTGACCAAGCTTTTGTATTGTTTGCGAATTTCCGCTTTTGTCCAATGGTCTTTCGCTTCCAGAATATCGATGGCCTTGCGTTCCTTCGGCGGCAGTTTTCGGGTGCCGGTCACGGACTTTCCCGGGTTCAGCGTCGCGTTTTCGCCTAAAATTTGATGGGCATCTTCCACGCCTAGCCGCGACCAGGCCCGTTGTTCTTCGCCCGGCTTGCCGAACGGCTTGGTCGGCCGTTCCCAGACTCGGTCTTTGTCGAATTGCTCGGCCAGTTCCGCTTCGGTCGCGCCTTCAAAGAAGTTCCACTTCAAATTGTACTCACGCACATGGTCCTTGCAGAACCAGAAGAACTCATCGAGGTCATCAGGCGATTTCGGCGCCCGGTACTGGCCGACCTGGTCGCATCCTTTGTGATCACACCGCCGGGTGGAGGTTTCAAACGCCCCCGACATGCCACGACGGCCCTTCTGCCGCTTCTTTTTGTCCGAAGACACGCGGATATCGAAACCAAAGGGATCATCGTTCGCCATCGTAAGGCACCTTTCCGACTCGGGACATGAAAGTTTAGATGTTCCCAAGTCGGTGTGAAGGGCAAAGAGGTGAAAATTGACCGAGGATGGCAAAGTCGCCCGCGAAATCCGCGACAAACTGCGTGAGGCATTTCGCCCCGATGCGCTGGATGTGGTGGATGAAAGTGATCAACATGTGGGCCACGCAGGCTACCAGCCGGGTGGGCAAAGCCACTTTCGGGTGCGCCTTAAGGCGGAGGTCTTCGGCCCGATGAGCCGGCTGGCGCGCCACCGCGCGGTGCATGCCGCCCTCGGGGCGGACCTGATCGGGCGCATTCACGCCCTGGCCATCGAGATCGAGGTTTAGGCCCATCGGGGCGATGCGGACATGCCGCATCGCCCTCGCTTGTCATGTACGGTGGCTTATTCGGCCGCCGTGACAGGCATTGCTGGTGCCGCAGCATCCAGATTGGCCGGCGCGTCCATATCGGACACGGTGATGCGGCGCCCGCCGGAGCGGACAAATTCGACCGCCGGCCGGGCTTTGACGCGGCGCGCGCGCACCTTTTGGATCTCGGCGCCCTGGTCCATGACCGGACGCGGCGCGATCAGGGGCCGGATTTCGCGGCGAAAGACCAGGAATGTCCGCTCTTCGCTGCGCTGGCGGAAAAATCCGCGCGTTTTCACTGTGGCGGAATCGGTGCGGACATAATCCCACCCCGCGCCGGCAAGTTCGTTGATGGCCGCGGTCAGGGTGTCGCTGAATGCGTCAGCCCCCTTTGGCATGTTCTGATGACGCTGCGCACGCTGGGGGCATGGCACGGCACGGAACTCATATTTGGTCATTGGTCCCACTCCAA
Source organism: Pseudomonadota bacterium (assembly GCA_038530285.1). Classification (GTDB taxonomy): domain Bacteria; phylum Pseudomonadota; class Alphaproteobacteria; order Rhodobacterales; family Rhodobacteraceae; genus JASJAR01. Next base: position 1,607 of record JBCBCY010000013.1, on the reverse strand, counting down.
TACTCGTTACAACTGGAATGGTGATGCCAAGGTGCTGGGCCGCCTGGCAAGGAAAATGTGGCGCAATCAGGGCAGGAATGTGGTGAGGGGTCGGCGAAACCGTGGCTTTAGTCGGCCTCGGATGCCGGTTCCGGCGACCGCGACAGGGGCGGGACGGGACGACCCAGAATGCGGGGGCCGCGGGCGTCGGATGCAAAGACCGGCGGGTCTTCGGCGGCGGCGTCCGGGGCGGGCTCCGGGGTGTGCACGGGGGCCGGTTCCGGGGCAGGGGCCGGGGCGACGTGGACGGGTTCGGGCAGCGCTTTGCGGAACACCATGACCTGGCGGTCAACCGATTTTTTCCCTGTCAAACCAGCACGTTCTGAGGTTTTAAACATCTCGGTGCGCACGAATTCCCACCCGTCCGCGCCCAGGGTATTGAGCGCCTCTTCCAGCGTCGCGGCAAAGCGCGCTTCGGGTCCCTTGGCGCCCTTGATTTTCTTCGCACGCTCGGGTGCTGGCACGATTTTATACTCAAAGCCTGGCACGGCGTTTTCCCCCTTGGTTGGGGTCAGACCATGGCCGAACGGGGCGCCTGGGGCAAGGTTTTGGCAGCGCGGATGGGTGGGTTTTCGCCGGGTGCGGCGCTGTTTCCACAGGGGGAACAGTTAAGGGTTTGGTTACGTTTTGGTGGGGGAGAGGAGTTTTTCGACGAGGGCTTCGAGTTGCGCAATGTCATTTGCGGCATAGCCCGCTCAGACCTCATGACCGCCATCGACCAAGACAGCGCGCGCGTCATTGGCCTGGGTAAGCGCAGAGCGCGCCAGCCCAACGTCATCCGAACGCTCTGCTATAAATCCCATCGCGCGGGTCATTGCCATGGTTGATCCTGCCCATTGAAGCGGGACTCTGTCGCGGGTGTTTTCTTCGAGGGCGGCGCGGTAGGCATTCACGGCCTCCTCCAGGCGCTCGGTGCTGGAATCGCGGGTTCCGAGGGTTTGAAGGGCATTGCCGAGGTTCAACTGGGTCATGGCCCAGTCGAGCGGAACTCGGTCGCGGGTGCGTTCTTTCAGGGCGTCGCGGTAGGCGGTCACGGCTTCTTCCAAGCGCTCGTTGCCGGGTTCGCGGTCCCCGAGGGCCTTAAGGGCATTGCCGAGGTTCATCTGGGTCATGGCCCAGTCGAGCGGGGCGCGGTCGCGGGTGTATTCTTTCAGGGCGTCGCGATGGGCAGTCACGGCCTCTTCGAGGCGGTCGGTGCCGGGTTCGCGGTCCCCGAGGGTTTGAAGGGCGTTGCCGAGGTTCATATGGGTCCTGGCCCACTGAAGCGGGACGCGGTCGCGGGTGCGTTCTTCGAGAGCGTCACGGTAGGCGGTCACGGCCTCTTCGAGGCGGTCGGTGCCCGGTTCACGGACGCCAAGGCTTAGAAGGGCATTACCAAGATTCATCTGGGTCATGGCCCATTCCAGCGGTACGCGGTCACGGGTGAATTCTTCAAGGGCCGCGCGATTTGCAGTCACCGCCTCTTCCAGGCGACTAGTGCCGGCTTCGCGCTCCCCAAGGGTAGCAAGGGCAATGCCGAGGTCAATTCCGGCGGTGCCGCGCTGATCGGGATTGCTGGCGCGGTTCAG